>NWBO01000174.1 GCA_002633275.1 Bacteroidales bacterium Phil12 | reverse complement strand
TTGATTTGTTTTGTAGTCTGGAACGTAGTATTAAAACAGCTGGGAACGATAAGAGCTTCCAACTATATTTATCTGAATCCTCTCTTCACTCTGGTAGGTTCTGCTTTTCTGCTTGGCGAACAGCTTACTATAGTTGCTTTGATGGGGGCGGTGCTGATATTGGGGGGAGTTTATTGGGCAGGAAAGAAATAAATACAAGATAAATGGGGTTGTGTCTCACGACACAGCCCCATTATTAATGTGATTTAGCAAAATTCTTTTTATGGATTACATTTGAGTTCAGCAGACATTAAATAAGTATTATATGGTAGCCACATAGACATAATGAAATAAAGTATATTTCCTTTGAGTGATATGGGGTGAATATAAGAACCATACAATTGTGAATATTGCCAGCCATCGACTAGTTTTTGTGGTTTACTCCATTCCCCTATAATATGATCTGCTGTTCGGAATGAGATATCATAGCGTGTACTATTGAAATAGAGCAATATCCATTTTTTAAATTCTGGATGATAAGCGATGGAAAGTTCTCCAGATATATCATTGAATAATGGAGTGGCTGCAGTTTCATTTCCTTTAATCCATCCACTTCCATTCCAAAATTCGTATTCTGTTTGATTTTCAATATTTTCTTCTAAAAAACGAGCAAGATGAGGCTTATTGTCACGTCCAGTAATTGTACCCACCATATAAATATATCCGTCTTTTTTGAAATAGCTTACTTGACCAAAATTACTTGTTGAACCAAATTTTACATTTTGGCAACGTGTCCAAGTAATTCCATTGTCTGAAGATTTGTAAAGACTTGAAAAGTTAGTTATCCATCCTGCCCAATTACGAATATTCATGTAATGAACATAATCTATGCCATTGGCACGAATGGCTGCTGTGGGAATAGAAGTCCAATCTCCATTACCACTTCCATCTTTACCTCCATAACATATTTCACGAGCATTTTTACCACTTTCATCCATAGCAGCACCATTAATGGTGAGCCCATCAGAAAGATCTTGATCGTCAGAGAAAAGCAAAACATTACTTCTCCAGTTACTCCCATTGGGTCCTGGATTTACAAAATTTGGATAAAAGTCACTACCGAATGTATCGCCGAAAAAAAATCCATAATGTCCGGGTTGTAATTCCCAAACAATACCTAAATCTGTACCACCTACATTGTATAATTCATTAGTACGATTATTTACTTCAAATTCTACAATAGGTAATCCGTTTGTGCCATTTATTTCAGCACCAGTAATACGGGATACACATTTTAAATTTGAAAATTTTAATTCTCTAGAATAATTGACGATACCTTTATTGACTATCAATTTGGAAATTTCTGATGACTGATTATTATTATCTACTGCAATAAATTCAAAATAAAATGTAGAAGAATCATCCTTTTTTATAATATATTCAAATATATATTCTGGTGATAAATTTGATTTTATATATTTCTCAGAAATATTATTAGTATCGTTAATTTTATTTATTACTAAATAAGCTAGTTGATCGAATTCTTTTATTGATACTTTGATAGATATTATACCATTAATCGCAGTAATTTCATTTTGAGAAAGGTTAACTTCTAAATTATAACTATTTACTTTATCTGTATCCGAATTTTCACAACTTGTAAGCCCCCATATAGAAAGGAGGCTTGCAAGTAATAATACATGTATTCGTATCATGATTTTTTATAATTTTGTAATATGTAATAGCGCTCCTCCATCCCTTGCCAGATTCAGTTCAATGATATCCTTCCTTGTAACTTTCCGCACCAGTCTGTCCAGATTGTTTGGATTCCGCTCCACATCCTCCGCATCGGTATAGATCGTTGCCTGGTAGTCCCCCTCACTAAGGAAGTCCAATTCC
>NWBO01000173.1 GCA_002633275.1 Bacteroidales bacterium Phil12 | reverse complement strand
CCGCCGTACTGGATTTTTAAAAGTTCATCTTCTTTATTTAACTCAAGAATCATTGATAAAATAAAATCAATGTTTCTGAAATCGCTCATTTGACCGCCTGAAAGTTCAAGAAGGATGTTGAGTGCAAAATATTGGTCAGGCAATATTATGACGTTTGGATTTTCGTTTGTTTCAAAATTGTAAAGCCCTGTAATTTTATCCTGAAGTTTTGCAGCAAGTACAGACTGCTCTTTTTTAAAAAGAGGGTCGGAAATAGGTGCTTTTTCAACTTCAAAAGGATTCGTTACGTAAAGAAGTCCTGTCTGTTCCTGCACTGTTTTTGAAAATTCGCTTACAGTCCAAGACATTGAAGAAGAGTTGCAGAGAGGAATTAAGCTTTTGTTTTGAGTAATAGGACTTGCCCAAAAAAGTGTAATTCCGTTCGGAGTGTTTTTTTGTGGCAGGACTGAAACCCATTGCGGATAATTTATGTATTCATATTGAGTGCTGTCGTTGAGTGAAGTATTGTTGTCTGTTGAATAAAAGCTTATTCTGACATTAGACAAGTCATTGACAATTTTATCTTCAAATTTTATTCCCCATTTTTCTAAAACCGGAATGAATGTGTCGTTTTCGTTTTTTGTTATGCTCCAGTCACCATTTATGTTTACGGAATATTGTGAAGTTGCAAGAAGGACTTTTCCGCCTTTTAAGATGAATTTTTCAATTACAGCAGACTGGTCAAAAGAGAGACCTTCTGTTCCGAAAATGATGAGCGGAATTTCAAGTTCAAGCTGATCCTGAATATAAACAAGCGATTCTTTTTCAATCGGATAGCACTGGATATTTGAAGAGTTGAACAGAAGCTGCATGTAACTGTAGTCGTTTGAATTGTATTCGTTTCCGCAGAGAATATACACGGAATGATTTTTATTTTTTATCAAAGATTCAAACCTCAGTGCAAGTTCAAATTCTAAAGATGCCGTAGACAGAACAAAAGGCAGAACTTCTTTTTTGCCAAGGTATTCTATTACGACTGCAGAATAGACTTTTATGTATTCAATCTTGTTGTTATTTACGCTCTGTATCTGTTGCGGTGCAACATTGAGGTTTGTCAGAATGTCCTGATTTTCTTTTTTGTCTGCATCTGCGAGAGTCAGGAAAATGTTTTTGTTTTCGCTTGCACATATTTTAAGGTAATCGTATACATCTTTTACTTCCGGATAACGTGGAATTAACTCTTTTGAACGGTAATAAGTTATGCGCACAGGTTCATCTGCAGAATCAAGGATTTTTTTTGTATGTGCGGAAATGGAAAACTGTCTGTCTTTTGTAAAATCAAATCTTTTGTAAATGCGCGAATTGTCTGTATATAAAAACACGAAAATCAAGACAGTAAAAAACGAAACAGCTTTATTAGCTGTACTGACAGATTTTCCTGAAAAAAATTTACGGCCTTTTTTTGATTCAGCATAAAAAAATGTCAAGACAATAAGTAATGATGAAGTAATAAGGTAAAAAAACACGTCCCGGGTATCGATTATTCCCTTGCTGAACGAATCAAAGTGCCATGTAAAGCTCAGTTCGTTAAAAAGCGATGTAAAAAACTGACTGCATTTTATAAAAACAGGAATTTGATGAAGTGAATTTATCAAAAGCATTGTGACGACTGTAATTACAATGTAAGCGGCTTTTGAATTTATTATTTCGCTACACAAAAGACAGATGCTTATTGCAAGAATTCCATACAGGATAATGCCAAAGAAACTGCATATTACTTGATTTACATCAACGCTGCCAAAGAAATTTACGCATACAGGAATTATTGAGAGCGGAACAAGCATTATGGTGATAATTATCAGCGCCGACACAAGTTTTGAAAGTATTACTGTAACTGACCTGAACGGAAAATTATTTTCACATTCTGGATTTGAAATCTGAAGGATTAAAACAGGAATTATAAGGCTGAATGTATAAGGAATCGTAGAAAAGAAAACTGACAAATCTGATGTTCCGTAACCTGATACAAAAAAACGCTGGAAAATAAAAAACTGAATGCAGCAGGTAAATAATAAAACAAGCGAACTGATGTAAAAATACGGACTGATAAGATAAGAATAGACGTCTTTTTTTATGAGTATTTTATTTATCATTTTGCACGACCTGTTTCATTTACTAATTTTGTATATGCGTCTTCAAGATTTTTTGCTT
>NWBO01000172.1 GCA_002633275.1 Bacteroidales bacterium Phil12 | reverse complement strand
TTACGGTCTACATCATATCGTTCATAATACTGATATTTCGAGAAATCATCACCGCGCGGAAATAAATAAACGGGAACCAATGGATTGGCATACTCTCCTTGCGACAACATATTCTGTTCCTTTACATTAGAATACATAAAACTTAAATCCATCGTCAGTTTATCATTCAGCATAGAGGTCGTGTTACGAACAGAGAAATTATATCTGTCCAAGTCATTATTCTGAATGATACCCCGGGCATTCACAGCACCTACGGATACATAGGTTTGATTTTTTTGTGTCCCTGTAGTCAGACTTACAGTGTTCGCTACATTGTAACCTGTCTGAAAAAAATCTTTAACTTCATAATCGGTAGGAGATGACAATTTAGATGCCCAACTATACCACTCTCCAGTTTCCGAACCATACGTATTCTGGAATTCCGGCAATCGGAATGGTGAATAGAAAGTTGAATTATTACTGTAAGTCAATCTGGTTTTATCTACAGCTCCTTTCTTCGTTGTGATAAGTACCACACCATTGGCAGCAGCCGAACCGTATAGTGCAGCGGCGGCCGATCCGCTAAGTACTGAAATTGATTCTATATCATCAGCGTTGAAGTTAGCCAATCCGTCACCGGATTGTCCGGCACCCGTATACTGATCGTCGGGTTGTTCACCTGATATATTAGCCAAAGGAACTCCATCTACTACATATAGAGCGTTGTTATTACCTGATATAGACTTCGTACCACGCATTACCACACGGGCACCGCCTCCAATACCGGATGAACTTGCATTGATATTCACACCCGCCACCTTACCGGCAAGACTGCTCATCACATTCATATCTTTCGCCTTTGCCACTTCGTCGCCGCCAATCTGCTGCACATTGTATGTCAAAGACTTAGTTTCGCGTTTAATGCCCAAAGCCGTTACAACAACCTCATTCAAGACTTTTGTATCTTCCGTCATCACAATGGAAAGCGATTTATTATCTGCAACCTTCACCTCTTGAGAAGCATATCCAATATAAGAGATCTCCAATACCGCTCCCTTTTTAGCTTGAATCTGAAAGTTTCCGTCGAAATCTGTAATAGCACCGGTAGTTGTCCCTTTTACTTTCACATTCACTCCGATCAAAGGTTCTCCTTTTGTATCTTTCACTGTACCTTTTACCTGGATAGTCGGATCTTGCTCTGTTACATTCAATTTATTGGTAGACAAGATAATCTGCTTATCAACCACTGTATAAGTAATGTTGGTTCCTTTAAACACCTCATCAAGAATATCCAGTATCTTACCTGAATTGTTTCTCACAGAAACAATACGGTTCTTCTGAATTGTTTTATCATTATAAAGGAAAACATAGTCGGACGTCTCCTCTATTTTATTCAGTACCTGTTCTACAGATACATTGTTCATTGAAATGGCAACCCGCGTTCGCTGGGCATAGCCATCTTCGGCAGAAAGTTGTAATACTACTGCGAAAAGTAGTGCTAGACTAATCCTCATAACTAAAGGAAGTTTTAGATTTAAAGCATATTTAGGACATAATGCTGTAAATGAATGATTTTTTTTCATACATTTGTGGCTAACTAAAGTTTATTACTAAATGAACTATGGTTTGATTCCGGCTAGTGTTTGCGAGACCTTGTACCGTGAATCTGGAAAATTCGGAGGAAGACAGCTGTTGGTAGCAGCTTTCTTCCTTTCTTTTATTCTCTTGTGTTATTCCATGGGCTTTTATTTTAAGGGTTACTACTCTAATATAAATCTACTCTAATTTTAGTCTTTGATAATGTATCATCTGCCTGTTGTTGCGGTTCTTCAATTTTCCATTTTAAATCGGCAGACCTGGCCAGATAATCCAATATCTGCGACAGAGTTTCAGTCCGGAAAGTAGCCCGGTACTTATATTCTTTTCCAGACCTATTGTTAAACTGAATTTCTACATTGAAATGTCGTTCCAGACGCTTCAGGATTTCTTCTAATGAAGCATTTCTGAAAATTAGTTTTCCATCTTTCCAAGCTATCTTTCCATAGACATCCACTTTATTTTTTTTCGACTTTTGACTCTGTTTGTCGTAAAGCAACTGTTCTCCAGGAGCCAATACGATTGTTTCCTGATCGGGGGTTATCACATTTACCTTACCCTTTTCCAATACTGTTTCTATATAATTATCATCCTCATAAGCAGCTACATTAAATTTGGTACCATAAACATATACGCTCAAGCCATTCGGAGTATTTACATAGAAAGGACGATCTTTGTCTGCCTGCACTTCGAAATATGCCTCACCCTTCAGTTCTACCAACCGGTTGTCTTTCTTGAAAGTGGTAGGATAACGCAATGTACTACCTGCATTCAGCCATACTACAGAATGATCCGGAAGTTCATAACGTATGACAGAACCGGTAGCAGTTACCACCTCTGCATATTTTTCGTCGGTTTCTGTTCCACTAAAATATAAATATCCCAAAACCAGAGAAGAGAGAAATAAAGGTATAGTCAGAAATGCTGCATAACGCATCAGTTGATTATACATGTTCTTTCTTCTATTAGTTTTTATTTTGGCTTGTGCTTGATAATAGGCACCCAATACATCAATGGATTCCATTTCTTTAATATCATCTCCCAATGCTTGTGCTTTACGGAGCAATGATTCCGGACTCATATTTTCCATATTTTCTTTCAAAATCTTATCTTTTAATTGTAATTACACTTATAATACAACTGAAGTAATTGGAAAAGGACAGCAAAAACAAACTTTTTTTTATTTTATTTTTCGAGCCATGCCAAATTGAAGCGGTAATGCAATCGGCTACTAAGGATATGAACCACATTATCAGGAGTTTGTGTTCCTGCAAGATAGCCACGTGGTTCAGCATGATTTTCATCCATTTCGAAATATCCCGTCCATGCTCCACCGTTTAAAAAGCGATATTCACCGTCCGTCAGTAGTTTTCTTACCGGCCATGTTTTTCCCTCATCGTAGGAAAGAGCCGCATACATGCCATATCCTTTCTTCACATTTCCATTTTTATCCTTAAATTCCAGACCACGTTCTTCCAAAGGCGTACGTTGCGGATGGTCTGTGAAAGAAACCAATAGCAAAGGTCCTTCATTCAGTCTCATTAAAACAAGACGCTGACCTCCGTCAATAGGAGGGAGTTCGCTTGCTACATATTTCCAGGTCTTTCCCATATCATCTGATATGCTCATTGGCATTCGGAGCTTTCCTTCTTTATTCCGTATGCTATTACCACGCCCCATAGCCATCAAACTTCCGTTCCCTAATTGTACAATTCCCGCATGGATACCTGCGATTGTACTTCCCGTTCCTCCTTCTTTGAAATCCGGCAAAGGAGCGCCATCCCAAGGATCGCACCATGTTTTTCCTCCATCTTTACTGATTTGAACAGCTGCCCCGTCATGACTGCCGGGACCCGCATCACAGGCTTGAACCAGCCATCCCTCACGTGTGCGAATCGTACCAGCTATTACCTGATGACGTTTGGTATGTTCGGGAGCTATCAGTTTAGGAGTGCTCCATGAAGCACCGTTATCTGTGCTGGTACGTAGTACCATTGCGAGATTCTGCCAGTCTCCCGATGCTTCCACTCCATTGATATGATACAATTTTCCTTTCCCGTCATTGAGCAAAGCGCTTCCTGTCATATTCCGATCCGGAACTTTAAAGAATAAAGAAGCCACATCCCAATCAGTATGCCCGGCACGCAAGCGGGAACCGAGTACTACCATCCCTCTCCCATTCTCTTCATTTGCAGAAAACCATATTGCCAGCAAATCTCCATTATCACACCA
>NWBO01000171.1:608-2228 GCA_002633275.1 Bacteroidales bacterium Phil12 | reverse complement strand
GATCGGTCTTGTCGTTTTGTTTGTATTGGCAATGATGATGGCGTTCTGGGCACTTCTGAACTATTTACGTAATTATGTTCTGTACTTTTGATGGATAAAACTAACATGGTTGGTAATAATGGATTCGGCAGCATAATTAGGCTATTTATGTTTTGAAGTAGAATTTAGAGTAGTAGGTGTACAGGGGATCGATGAAAATTCGATGACCTGTGCATCTTTTTTTAATTAGTGATACTACAAAATATGATTAAGAACTTGCTAATTCCAATATAAATTTTAATATTTGCATTATAACAATAGTGTCAATTGAAAACAAAAGATGAAATAATCGCTATTCTCCGGAATTTTAAGGAAGAATTTGGGGAGAGATATGGAATTGAAAAGTTGGGACTTTTTGGTTCTGTGGCTCGTGGTGAGCAGAAAGAGGATAGTGATATTGATATTTGTGTAAAGCTTCAAGATCCGGATTATTTTACTCGAATGGGAATAAAAGAGTCATTAGAAGAGCGTTTTAATGCAAAAGTGGATGTCGTGTCTTTAACCGCAATTATGCGTAGTTTATTTCGCAATCATATAGAGGAAGATGCAATCTATATCTAATTTTTATTATGCAAAACGGTAGTCTTTAAGTACCACTCCCATCCGCTTTGTAAACTCCTTATAGAAATGTGATCTATTCATAAACCTACTTTGATACATGATTTCTTTAATGAAATTTTTGGGTGGGGATAAAATATCTCGTAGAAAATTCCTGGCGACTCCCGATCATAGTTATTTTCCGATTTGTATAGAGGCGATGAAGCTTGGTATCCATGTGTATGTGGAAAAGCCGCTTGTCAGAACTTCCTATGAATGTGAACTGTTTGCAGGCGGAACAGAAGTACGGTGTTATCACGCAGATGAGTTACCAAGGACATTTTTTCTGTTTATTATTGACCTTAAACTCTCAAAACTTGCAAAATCGTTTCAATCGTTTCACAGAATCTTTCATGTCTTGATTTTTGTTCTAAAAGTATGATTCGGTTTGTTTTCTAACTTCTATATTTGTCATCAGAAACGAACGACAATGAAACATGGTATCTATATATTGACTATTCTTATGGCTTTATTAAGCCTTCCAGAAAGTGGATATGCTTCGATTCCATTTTTCGCTGTTGCGAATGATACAATCCGGCGGGTGGTGATATATTTTGATGCGAATGAAGCGAAAGTGGATGTTAGTTATAAAAATAATAATCAGGTAATTACATTTTTAGATTCTTTGCTTCTCGGAAATTTGAATACGAAATATATAACAGCGCTGAATGTGGAAACTTTTGTTTCTCCTGATGGTGATGAATCTTATAATAGAAGTTTGGCTGCTCGGAGAAATGATTCGATAAAGGAATTCTTACAACGGTATAATTCGGATGTTAGTGTTGATAAGATTCATTTTTTTTCAGAGGGAGAGGATTGGTCGGAGTTTCGTAAGTTGGTGGCATCCGACTCCAACTTGCCAGATCGGGAAGAAGTGCTGATATTGATTGATTATCATAAGAATGATGTCAATAAACGGAAGCAACTGTTGCGGAAATTGAATCGGGGAATTGCTTACCGATACATTGTTCACAATATCTTTCC
>NWBO01000171.1:0-488 GCA_002633275.1 Bacteroidales bacterium Phil12 | reverse complement strand
CAGGAAGAGGCGCTTCCGAAAGATCAACCTGATAAGCCTGTGGGAGAAAGTGAAAAAAAACAGGCCTGTGAGGTCGATATATCGGAGGCAGAAGGGCCGGTGAAAAGCCAAACTGTACTTGCAGTGAAGAATAATCTGTTATATGATTTGGCATTGGCGCCAAATATAGAAGTGGAAATTCCGATAGGCAAGAGGTGGTCTTTGAATACTGAATATAAATGTCCGTGGTGGCTGAATAGCAAACATGATTTCTGCTATCAGCTTCTTTCGGGAGGGATGGAAGGACGTTGTTGGCTGGGAAACCGTCAGAAACGCGACCGATTGACCGGACATTTTATCGGACTTTATGCTGAAGGCGGGATATATGATTTTCAGTTACGTGGCGACGGCTATCAAGGTAAGTATTACGGAGCTGCGGGAGTGACTTATGGATATGCACGGCAGTTGGCACGGCATTTTTCCCTTGAATTCAGTCTTGGCATAGGGTA
>NWBO01000170.1 GCA_002633275.1 Bacteroidales bacterium Phil12 | reverse complement strand
GTAGATTTTGTTTATACGGAGTTTGATGCCAATGATTTACTAAGAGAGTTGGAGGGAATTTTTAAGACGAAATTGAATAACTCGTCGGTGGAATTGGTTTGTGAGGCACACATACAACCTATAATGATGTATTCGGAACGGGAACGTATCATTCAGGTATTGTCTAACCTGTTACATAATGCAATGAAATTCACCGAATCGGGTGAAATTTGTTTGGGTTGCAGCCTGAAAGGAACGGAAGAGGTTTGCTTTGTTGTGTCCGATACAGGCATTGGCATACCGAAAGAGGAACAGAAAAAAATATTCTCACGTTTCATAAAACTTGATCGTGAAATGCAGGGGACAGGACTTGGACTGACTCTTTCGCAAACGATCATCCAAAATCTGGGTGGAAATCTTGAACTTGATTCGGAAATTAACCGGGGATCTACTTTCAGCTTTGTGTTGCCACGGGTGATAAAACCGGAACTAATAAAGTCACAGGCAATAAAGTAATCTTCAATCGCTAGGTATTGTATCTATTAAATGATGATTGGCATACTTCTAAATAAGAGGGCCTGCAAAAATCTCTAAAATAAATTCCCCTCACTACAACCGTGAAGTGCATCCCAAAGGTTTTATAACCGACTAAAGAGGAGCACTTCACTGTAGTGAGGGTAATTTTATAAGTTCAAAGCTGTTTGAATAGCCTCTTACTTTTTTGTGAACAGGATGAACACTTATTCTTTACGACTTAGGTGCATCCTTATCTTTGTCTCCGGTTCCCGGAGATGCTTTGCCGGAAGTAGAATTTCCGCCGGATGTAGCAGAACTGCTGCTTGATGGAGTAGCACCGGAAGCGGTGGCACCAGAGGATGCCGCATCAGGAGCTGCTGCATTAGAAACGGTTGCACCAGGCTTAGCTGTACTTGCCCCGGTTGCTCCTCCTGTATGTGCAGAAGTTGCGGTAGGACGGGCAGCATTAGCGTTACTTGCACTGACATTGACAGTGGCAGGTTGAGCCTGAACTTCCCAGTGGAACGGTTCGAAATTGGAGTTTGGATCTACCCAAGACGGTTTCTTGGAAGCATAGATAATAAACGGAGCAATAACAACGATAATGGCACCGATAATCAGTACGGAGAACCAAACAGTGTTGCTACCTGTAGAGATCTGGCTGGGCGGGATGAAGCTGAGGATAAAGGCAAGCAATGATCCGCAGAAACCAAGACCGCCAACAAACCACATCAAACCGTTACCTGACTTACCGATACGGAACGGACGGTTGAGTTTCTTCATCTTATAACGCAATGCGATAGCTCCGGAGAACATCAACAAGTACATAATCAGATAAAGAATAACTGTCAGCTGTGACAGAATCTGATAGAAGCTCTGTACGGACGGCATAACGACGAACAACAGACTTAATACAGTTACAGCGATACCTTGTACGAACAGGATATTCTTCTGTACACCCAGTTTGTTTGTTTTCTGGAAGAACGGAGGCATATACCCCGCTTTACCTACGGCAAATATACCTTTTGACGGACCGGCAACCCATGTTAATACACCTGCCAGTACACCAAATGCAAGAGCGACAGCAATGATTGGTGACAACCAGGAAGCATGAATATATCTGAAATAGTTGTCGAAGCCGACGAGTAGACTTTGAGTCAGGTTGATATCTTTTGCAGGGATAATCACACCTAATGCAAAAGTACCCAAAACGAAGATCAACACTGTGATAAGTGCACCGATGAATACGGCTTTCGGATAGTTTTTGGAAGGGTTCTCTACGTCTTTTACGTGGATACCACCCATTTCCATACCGGCATAAAACAAGAAGATACTGGCAGCAAGAACAACATTATCAAAGTTGGTAAAGTCGGGGAAGAAGCTGCTGTTGAAATCCATATTGGAATGTCCGCCGCTTGCCAGATAAATGATTCCCAAGATAATCAACAGGGCAGCCGGGATAATTGTACCGACCATACCACCGATTTTAGCAACCTTACCTACCCAGCTCATACCTTTCAGGGAAATGAAAGTAGCCAGCCAGTAGATGATAAGCACTACGACGAGCGTATAATACTTATTGTTTGCCAGTGACATGTCATGTACGTCATTCATCCCGATGAAAGCGATAGATACGGCACCAAACGTTAACACTGTCGGATACCAGATCGTACTTTCGATCCATTGTACCCAAATGGCGAGGAATCCCAGTTTTTTGCCGTAGGCTTCGCCTACCCACCGGAACACACCACCCTGCTTATCCTGAAACATCGCCGCCAACTCTGCTGCAACGAGCGATGTAGGGATTAGAAAGACAATAGCTGCAAAAAGATAATAGAAGGCCGAACTCATTCC
>NWBO01000169.1 GCA_002633275.1 Bacteroidales bacterium Phil12 | reverse complement strand
TTCCCTCTCTCGCTAAACCACGACCCGATCTCTCCGTCTTTCCTCCCGATCGAAACGCCGGTTCTTCCGTCTTCGCTCAGATACTGTGTCTGGCTTCCTCGATCCGCCGCCTTCCACGCGCTTTCACTCCCGCTTCCTCCAAAAGAATAAAAAAGAGCTATGCTCCCAACAGGAGCATAGCTCTTCGTTAATTTGCTGTTTGGGATACTGTTTTATCCTCGCCCAAACCACTTTCTCCACTTACTGTTTTGCTCGTCTTGTTTCATTTCATTGACCCATGCGTCAAATATGTCATCACTGCATATACCCGTTTCTGCCCCGCAGACCGGGTCATATTTATAATCTGCCTGATATTTTCCTGTTGTAACGTCGTAGCACATTTTCATTTCAGTGGGACATGGTCTTTTGTATTTTTCGCACACCTTCCGTATTTTCATAAGATCCGCCATTCCCTCGTCTAATAAAGCCAGTTGAATATCATCAGACAGCGCAATTTCATGTTTTTCTTTAATTTGCCCTTTGATTTCAAAGAAAGCGTCAAATGAGGTTACATACTTTTCCATTGAAGCATACGCGAAAATCTTTTCTGCCTTTATTCCATCAAGGGCTTCTAAGCACAACGCGATCAAGCCTGACTGTAATTCCATGAATTCATCTTCAAATATTTTACTCATTTCCTTTTCCTCTCAATTTTATTTTCTATCGTTTGTTTTTTCCATTTTCCATCAATAGCATATTGCACTGTAAAACCAGTCGGCCTTGTACCTCCGTCCGCATAATGCACCTCGATATTAATCGATACCTTTTTTCCTTCTTTCAACGCTTTTGCCCATATGTTCTCTATTACCTTATATTCACTTCTGTTGACTTTCTGCGCCTGTGATACCAGATTATCTAACTTCGGTGACCCTCCGAACCGATCGCCTATCAAGTGTCCTGCATCGTCGTCTTCTAATTTATCAAATGTTCGTGGATCATGCGGTAATCGTTCGGTACGTTCTGTCAGATGCAATTCCTCAACCCTTACACGGAAAATACGCCCTTCCTCATCTGTTCGATAAATGCTCATAATACAATTATGTTCATTTAAAGCGTCTTCTGAACTGTTCCATTCAGCCTCGCATTCTACACATAGATTATTTGAATTATCTTCCTTGACACTCTCCAACATCCCCTGTCCACAAATTAGACAACTCCCAATATAATAATGTTTCATTATCTTCCTCTTATAATATAAAATACAGCCATGTCCTTATGTGATGGCATGGCTGTATTTAAAAAAATGTATTTCAAGTGCTTAAATATTCAATCCATATTCGCCTTTATTATGATGTTTAATAATAATATCATATGCTAATTCTGGATTTTTTATCACCGTTTTGGCTTCACTTTCTGTGATGGGTAACCTCTTTATTTGTACCATGAGTTCTCCCCCGTCATATTGTAGATAATAATACTCACCCGATTTTAGTAATATAATTCCTTCTGATTCTAGTATCTTATCCATATTAACTCCTTTAATCAAAAATATGATAGAATGTATATGTACCTTCAGGAGCCATATCTATTACGGCTTCCTTAATACCGCCACTTGTAAAACCTCCCGGTATCCAGTAATCTCGGTTTGCTCCAAGTTCATTACCATCTGGCATTCGCAGACCAGTTGGTGATAGAAACTTTACTACAACAGGATCGGTTCCTAGGCTACCTTGATCAAATCCTAACGCCTTTTCAATCTTCGCTATATCACCATCCGCCTCCTTTATAATCTTCGTTAGCTCCACCTCAGACAATACAAAGATACCACCTTTGTGTCCCACTGTCCCTTTTGGTTCTGTCGAAATAATCTTTACTATACCTCCCTCCGTAAATTGTCGCAAATGTTTGTCTATATAATTCTGCGCTAGATATGAATTGGGTGCTGGTTTCTGCCCTTTTGGCAATGCAATGACCTCGTCAATTTTTTCTTGATTAAGTCCTGCATCTTCTAAAACCTGACGTATTTCTTCTGTTGCTGGTACCAAACGTTTTTCGGATTGAACATTTTCATTCGTTTCCTCTTTCATTATACCATTCTTGTCAACCATATGTTCGTTTACCGGTTGTTTTTCTTCCTCTACCGTCTTGTTCGCGTTCTCCTCCTCCGCCTTCCTGATCTCCGTGTCACGCCATTCCTCCGCTACCTCGTAGTTACTCTTCCACAAGCTTTCTACATCCGTTGGTTTCGCCGCCTGCGCCGCTTCTTCTCCCGCGTATCGCCAGAACAGGATATCCGGTTTTCCCTGTTTCTCATAATCCCATCCCTTCGGCGCCTGTTTCGGGTCAAAATCTG
>NWBO01000168.1:3083-5155 GCA_002633275.1 Bacteroidales bacterium Phil12 | reverse complement strand
GCGAATAGAGTTAACGTTTTTTCGACTGAAAAGGATTATATAAACATAATCTGCCATTATAAACCACGTTCGCTATAGAAAACTTGTATATTTTGCATCGGATTACACAAAAGACTTAAAAGACGTCCTACATACACACATATCAATCTATTATACAACAATTTACGCAAGATATATATTAAGCTATATCTTATAGATAAAAACAAAATATTCAAATATAAGATTAAATAAATCAACTTTTAATTGCATATACATATTATAATTATTACTTTTGTACCGATTAATAAACAGAACATCAAACAATAAAAACAAAAATGAAGAAACGCCACTTATTACCGGTATTCGCACTATGTGCAACCGCAATGTTTTCTTCTTGTGAGAAAGAAGTTTTCAACTCTCAGAAAGCCGAAAGTACAAAGGACTTGAATGTTCCCGCCGACTTTGACTGGAAAACTACCCAAAGCAAGACTTATACTGTCACTTCACCCGTAAATACGGCTGTAAGTTTCTACACCGATGAAAGCTGTACCGATGAGAAATTATTGGTCAAGAACTTTCCGCTGACTGCCAATGAGACAAAAGAAGTTTCATTGGATATTCCCACTTATCTGACTGATATCTATGTACAATATCCTACGGCAAATGGAATGAATACATTAAAAATCAGTACGGATGAGACAACGACACGGGGACACCGAGATATTGTTCTGCCCGAAGGAACGGAAGTATATACCGACGAACAGGCAATAACCCATCATTACTACCCCAGCGGAACCCGTATGGGAACCATCCTTTTCGAAGACCTCTATCCTGCAACAGGAGATTATGACTTCAACGATTTCGTCATCGGCTATAACATTGACGCATTCTACACAGTAGGTAAAAAAGGTTCTTATAATGACGGATTTATCATGAAGTTCCAGATACGCGCCATAGGAGGTGCATTATCCTATCGTCCTGCCATTCGCTTAAAAGGCTTCCCGATGAAGAACCTTAAGGGCGCGGATATAGATTATAGCGGAACAACCCACGAAGGCATTACTTTGGAACTATTAGAAAATCGCAGTGATGACCAAGATGTGATTTTTGTAATCAACGGTACAGAGAAACTTCGTCAAGGTGGTTTCTACAACACTAATCCCGATAAGATAAACAAGGATATGCCGGTAGTAAGCTGTAAAGTAGAGAAGAATAACTTTAAAGAGTCCAATATAGCCATGAGCTATATGTGGCTGGCAGTGGCTCTTCCTCAGTATTTCGACTTCTTCATTCAAAATCCCGACAACAACAACGAGATACACTTCAGAGGTTTCAATCCTACCGATATGAGTCCGCAGGATTCCAATACAGAGTTTAATTCTAAAAAGAATCTGGTTTGGGGCTTCGCCATTCCTGAACTAATGGCACATCCGGCTGAAGGCATTGATATTATTGACGCATACCCAAGCTTTAAAGGTTGGGTTAAAGGTGGAGGAAATGGTAACAAAGACTGGTACACCAAGAAACCGCATGACAAAGTAATTGATTTGAATTAACCGGACTTATTCATCCGATTTATCCAAAATCCTCATATATAAACATCAGCCGATTGAGTTTCCTTAATCGGCTGATGTTTTTTTATTTCCATTTCTTTCTCCCCACCAACGATTTTGTATATCTTTGCAACCAAATCGTAAACTCTTAAATAAAAGTATGATTCTTTTTTTCAGAACACCATCCAAGAGCGTGATTGCCGTAGAATGTGACCACGAACTTACCCAGGCAGACAGCGACAAACTCTGCTGGCTTTTTGGAGAAGCCACCCCCGAAAGTGAAGACAACCTGAAAGGACATTTCGTCGGCCCGCGCCGTGAGATGATTACTCCTTGGAGTACAAACGCCGTAGAAATCACCCAGAATATGGGGCTGGACGGCATCATACGCATCGAAGAGTACTTCCCCGTAAAAGATGAGAACGCAGACCACGACCCGATGCTGCAACGTATGTACAAGGGGCTGGACCAGAATGTATTTACAACCAACCGGCAGCCGGAACCGATTGTACACATCGAAGACCTGGAGGCATACAATGA
>NWBO01000168.1:1942-3045 GCA_002633275.1 Bacteroidales bacterium Phil12 | reverse complement strand
CTCGGGCGCCCTCTGACAGACTCCGAAGTATTCGGCTTCGCGCAAATCAACTCCGAGCACTGCCGTCACAAAATCTTCGGCGGAACATTCATCATCGATGGAGTGGAACAGGAATCTTCACTCTTCCAAATGATAAAGAAGACCACACAAGAGAATCCCAACAAGATTATCTCTGCCTACAAAGACAATGTGGCCTTTGCCGAAGGTCCGGTTATCGAACAGTTTGCTCCGGCAGACCACTCCAAGCCCGACTATTTCCAAGTAAAGGACATCAAGAGTGTCATCTCCCTGAAAGCGGAAACACATAACTTTCCCACAACAGTAGAACCGTTCAACGGTGCGTCTACCGGTACGGGCGGTGAGATTCGCGACCGTATGGGCGGCGGTAAGGGCTCTTGGCCGATTGCCGGAACAGCCGTTTACATGACCTCCTACCCCCGTACGGAAGAAGGACGTCCCTGGGAAGAGATTCTGCCGGTACGCAAATGGCTGTATCAAACTCCCGAACAAATACTAATCAAAGCCTCCAATGGTGCCAGTGATTTCGGGAACAAATTCGGCCAACCGCTAATCTGCGGTTCCGTGCTCACTTTCGAACATAAGGAAAAAGATGAAGTCTATGGTTACGACAAAGTGATTATGCTTGCCGGAGGCGTAGGCTACGGTACCCAGCGTGACTGTTTGAAAGGTACACCGGAAGCCGGCAACAAAGTGGTTGTCATCGGTGGAGACAATTATCGCATCGGTTTGGGCGGCGGCTCCGTATCTTCCGTAGATACCGGACGCTACAGCAGTGGCATCGAGCTGAATGCCGTGCAACGCGCCAACGCCGAAATGCAGAAACGCGCCTACAACGTGGTACGCGCACTTTGTGAGGAAGAGACCAATCCGGTGGTTTCCATCCACGACCACGGCTCTGCCGGACATGTAAACTGTCTGTCCGAATTGGTAGAGGAATGCGGCGGTTTAATTGACATGAGCAAGTTGCCCATCGGTGACACGACTCTGTCTGCCAAGGAAATCATTGCCAACGAAAGCCAGGAACGCATGGGCTTGCTGATTCAGGAAGAGGCCATCGAACATGTACGCAAGGTAGCCGAACG
>NWBO01000168.1:0-1839 GCA_002633275.1 Bacteroidales bacterium Phil12 | reverse complement strand
TCTTCCCCCAAGACCTATATGGTGGACAAGACCGTGGAACGTCACTACGAAATGCCCCAATACGAAGTTTCCCAACTACACGAATACCTCACCAATGTGCTCCAACTGGAAGCTGTGGCTTGTAAAGACTGGTTAACAAACAAGGTGGACCGTTCTGTAACAGGCAAGATTGCCCGCCAACAGTGCCAGGGTGAATTGCAGTTGCCTCTGAGCGATTGTGGTGTGGTAGCTTTAGACTATCGCGGCGAAAAGGGTATCGCAACCTCTCTGGGCCATGCTCCCCAGGCGGCACTTGCCGACCCGGCAGCCGGCTCCGTTCTTTCCGTCAGCGAAGCATTGACCAACTTGGTTTGGGCACCGCTTGCCGAAGGTCTGGACAGCGTTTCCCTTTCTGCCAACTGGATGTGGCCTTGCCGTTCGCAAGAAGGTGAAGATGCCCGTCTGTACACGGCAGTAAAGGCATTGAGTGACTTCTGCTGTTCCCTGCAAATCAATGTACCGACTGGTAAAGACTCTCTTTCCATGACACAGAAATACCCCGACGGCAGCAAAGTTATTTCTCCGGGCACGGTAATTGTTTCTGCCGGTGGAGAAGTTTCCGACGTCAAGAAAGTCGTATCTCCGGTGCTGGTTAACAATGAAAAGACTACCATTTATCATATAGACTTCAGTTTCGACAACCTGAAACTCGGCGGTTCCGCCTTTGCTCAGACCCTGGGCAAGGTAGGTGACGAAGTTCCCAGCGTGCAAGATGCCGAATACTTCCGCGATGCTTTCCTTGCCGTGCAGGAGCTGGTCAACAAGGGACTGATTCTTGCCGGACATGATATTTCTGCCGGTGGTCTTATCACTACACTGCTTGAAATGTGCTTTGCCAATGTGGAAGGCGGTATGGAAATCAACTTGGATAAAATCAAGGAGCAAGACCTTATCAAGATTTTGTTTGCAGAGAACCCGGGTATCGTTATCCAGGTGAGCGACAAGCATAAGGAAGCAGTGAAACAAATCCTGGAAGATGCAGGCGTAGGTTACGTGAAGCTCGGCAAACCGACAGACGAACGCCATATTCTTGTATCAAAAGGCGATGCTACTTATCAGTTTGGCATAGACTATATGCGTGATGTATGGTACTCTACTTCTTATCTCCTTGACCGTAAGCAGTCCATGAACGGCTGTGCCAAGAAGCGTTTCGAGAACTACAAGATGCAACCGGTGGAATTCGCCTTCATGCCGGACTTCAAAGGCAAGTTCTCACAATACGGCATCGACCCGGACCGCCGCACACCTTCCGGTATCCGCGCCGCCATCATCCGTGAAAAAGGAACCAACGGCGAACGCGAAATGGCCTACTCACTCTATCTGGCAGGCTTCGATGTGAAGGACGTTACCATGACCGACCTTATCAGCGGTCGCGAAACGTTGGAAGATGTAAACATGATTGTTTACTGCGGTGGTTTCTCCAACTCCGACGTCCTCGGTTCTGCCAAGGGTTGGGCCGGTGCTTTCCTCTTCAATCCGAAAGCAAAAGAAGCGCTCGACAAATATTATGCACGCGAGGATACGCTTTCACTGGGTGTCTGCAACGGCTGCCAGCTCATGATGGAACTTAATCTTATCAATCCCGAGCACAAGAAAAACGGCAAGATGCTTCATAACGACTCACACAAGTTTGAATCCAGATTCCTCGGTGTTACTGTCCCCACCAACCGCAGCGTAATGCTCGGCTCACTGAGTGGAAGCAAACTGGGTATCTGGGTAGCTCACGGTGAAGGAAAATTCTCCTTGCCATACGACGAGGACAAATACAACGTCGTACTGAAATACTCATACGACGAATAC
>NWBO01000167.1 GCA_002633275.1 Bacteroidales bacterium Phil12 | reverse complement strand
GAGCGGTGCTCAGGGTGGTGCACAGGCTGGTCCTGATATGAATGCAGGTCAACAAGGCGGTGCTCAGGATAATACAAAGCATGGCGATAATGTGCAGGATGCTGATTTTGAGGAAGTCAAATGATTCCGATAAGGAAACAGATAACAAACAATAAGCAAAAGCGTGCAGCTCAATGAGTTGCACGCTTTTTGCGTTTATAGGGTTCATGGTTGCTATGCGTTTTCTATGGGCTTTTTTATCTCTTATTTGCGACATGTTTGCGACACGTCTTATTTGGTGATAAGGTACAACTTAAATTGATATAAACCATTTAAAACGAGAAGAATATGCCAAGAGGAAATTATACTATTCAAAGAAGTTGCGAGGAGTGCGGTAAAATCTTTACTCCTCCCACATTGATGTCAAAGTATTGTTGTCCAACTTGTTCCAAAAGGGCGTACAAGAAAAGGCAAATCGCAAAGGAGAAAGAGGCGATACGTCAAGCATTAGTCAGGCGAATACCATCCAACAAGGGGTATCTGACAGTTAAAGAGTCTGTGCTGATTTACGGCATTAGTAAAGATGTACTTTATCGTATGATACGGCAGGGCTTGATACCATCATACAATTTTGGTCAGCGTCTGACACGCCTTAGTCGGCAGTATATGGATGAACACTTCAAAACAAAGGCTGGCAGTAGAAAGAGAAAAAAGGAAGCATTGTCCTTTGAACCCAAAGACTGTTACACTATCGGAGAGATTGCCAAAAAGTTCCATATCAATGACAGCAGTGTCTTTAAGCACATACGCCGTCATTCTATTCCTACACGCCAAATTGGTAATTATGTTTATGTTCCCAAATCTGAAATTGATAAATTATATAAGTCGTTATGAAGAAAGCATTACCTAATACCAAAGTGACCGTCAAGCTCAGAAGGTCGAATTACAAAGAAGAGTGGTATCTGATTATAGAGTCGTACCCGGTTTACAAGAGAGGTTCTAAACGGGCAAGCCGTGTGGTGGAATCTATTAACCGGACTATATCCACACCTGTTTGGGACAAGTCGTCCATTGCACGTATCTTGCCGGATGGAACATTCAACTATAAGCCTAAGCGTGATTTGAATGGAATCATCCAATGCCGTTCAACGATAGACCAAGAGGCTTGTATCTATGCCGACAATGTGCGTAAGTTACGCCAACACGAATATGACAGTGCAGTCCTCTACACTGATAAGGAAAACGAAATCGCGGCACAAAATGAACGAAGCGAACAGGACTTTATCAAGTACTTCAATAGCATCATCAGCAAACGGCATCCCAATAGCTCTAATTCAATCATAGTCAACTGGACCCGTGTGGGAGAATTATTGAAAATCTATTCGCAAGGCAACCCGATTCCGTTTAAGACGATTTCCGTAAAACTACTTGAAGACATCAAGATGTTCCTGTTACGTGCCCCGATGGGAGGTAATAAGAAAGGAACTATCTCACAGAATACGGCATCCACCTATTTCTCCATCCTCAAAGCCGGATTGAAGCAGGCGTTCGTTGATGAATATCTGACGGTTGACATCAGCGCAAAAGTAAAAGGAATAACAAACATAGAGACACCTCGTGTTGCACTTACCATGAATGAAGTGCAAATGTTGGTTGATACTCCTTGCAAAGATGATGTTTTGAAACGTGCGTTCTTGTTTTCTATCCTTACAGGATTGCGACATAGCGATATTCAGGCATTGAAATGGCAGCAGATTCAACAGACAAGCAAAGGTACATGGCAAGCGGTCGTGATTCAGCAAAAAACAAAACGACCCGATTATAAGCCTGTCATTCAACAAGCCCTTCAATTATGTGGTAAACGTCCAAGTAATGATGAAGCACTCGTTTTTGAGGGATTGACAGATGCCTCTTGGATTTCCCGTCCTTTGAAAGCTTGGATAGAAGCATCCGGCATCAAGAAACATATCACCTTCCATTGCGGAAGGCATAGCTACGCTTCGCTATTGTTGGAAAATGGTGTTGACATATACACTATCAAGTCTTTAATGGGACATACAAATGTCAAAACCACGCAGATTTATACGCATATCGTAAACGAACAAAAAGAGAAAGCCGCCAATACGCTACATATAGAAAATTTGGACTTATAGCTGGTAGTGGAAACTTCCACCATTGAGCAACAACGACTTATATAATATCAACGACACACTTACCACCGTATTCCCCTCATGAAGCATCGGCTTTTTGAGGGGGATTTTGTTGTATAGATGTTCTCTGTGAAGAGGGTATTAGTCCTAATAGTGGTTTATCCCTATTTTATTATCTCTTTCAGTAAATCATTGTGTTAATGAAAACTAAATCTATCGGTGGCAAATAAGTGGCTAATTGGTGGCTTTCAAGCACCTATTTAGCACTCATAAACATCCCTATACTTTTGCGGCATCAACTTTAATACGAAGAAAAAATGGCTTATAAAGTAAATTCATTGGAGGAAATGCCAAATGCGTTGTCCTACCTGATTGAGTCCGTAGAAGTACTACAATCCAAAGTAAATGCCTTGCAACATAAGCAGGCAAGTAATTCACCCAAGTGGATGGATATAGACGAGCTTTGTGCTTATCTGCCATCACATCCAGCCAAACAGACAGTTTATGGATGGGTATCTACCAAACAGATTCCCGTACATAAAATAAATAAAGCTTTGGCTTTCCTACAATCGGAGATTGACGATTGGTTGAAGAACAAATCGCACAAGACCCAAGATGACTTAATGGAAGAAGCCAGACGATTTGTCGAATCTAAAAAGATTATCAGATGATGGGAACAACAGATTATTGCTTTTCGTTCTTTCGCAAGCCCATTCAAAACATTGAACCGATAAGGGCGGTAGGCATTGTGGATGTGTATCGTTATATCATCGGGCATTATGCCCAACCACAAACCGAAGCCCTGCGTTTGATGCTATCTTCTCCAGAAGCTAAAAGATACAAAGCCACCCATTTCGACTATTGTACTTTTTCGGGATTATTCCACAAACGGAATGAAAAGGAACTGATTATGCATTCAGGATTGATGTGTTTGGATTTCGACCATGTGGAGAATATCGTGGAGCTAAAACAGCAATTACTCAATCATGAGTATTTCGATACGGAACTGTTATTTGTCAGCCCATCCGGTAATGGATTGAAGTGGATAATACCTGTTGACTTGAAAGGATGGGAACATTCCCGGTACTTCAAGGCTGTCACCAACTGTATCAAAGCAACAGGTTTGCCATCAGTGGATATGTCCGGCAGTGATGTGGCTCGTTCTTGCTTCCTGCCATACGACCCACAAGCATATATTAACCCTAAATACAAAGATGATGTCGAAGAAAATATTTTCCGCCCAAGATTGGGAGAATGTCCCTTCTGAAATACTGCAAACACATACGCCTGATGTTGCTCCTATATATAATAAGGTTAAAGACGATGTGGAAAGTGGTGTTCGGGTGATAGAACAACGTGGCATTGATATAGCACCCAATTATAAAGATTGGATGGAGTTGGGTTTCGCGCTTGTGGACGGATTGGGAGAGAACGGACGGGAGTATTATCATCGCATCAGCAGGTTTTACCCTACCTATCAAAGGGAAGAAACAGACAAACAATATACGCATTGTCTGCAATCCAAAGGGCAAGGTATTACTATCCGTTCTTTCTTCCATTTGGCAAATCAAGCCGGAATCTCATTGGCTCCATCCAACAAAGAACATTTATCCATTTTGCCAAATATCCAAAATGGTAAAACGGGCAAATGGATAAAGTCAGAGGAAGAACTTCCTGCATTTCCTGAATGTGTGTTTGAGCATCTTCCTCCTTTTCTACATGAGATTGTCAACAATTCCATTTCGGTGGATGACCGTGATACGATATTGATAGGAACTATTGTGTGTTTGTCGGTATGCTTTCATAATGTTTGTGGTGTGTACGATGAGCGCATTGTTTTTCCGAATCTTTATCTGTTTGTTGTGGCAGATGCAGGTATGGGAAAGGGGGCGTTAACCCTATGCAGAGAACTGGTAGTACCCATTAACCGCAATTTGCATGAACTCTCAAAACGATTGGAACAGGAATATAAAGAAGCGATGAATGCTTATATCAAAGGTAAGAAAGATAGTGGAATGACTATGCCAGCCGAGCCGCCCATGCGTATGCTTGTCATTCCTGCCAATAGCAGCGCAAGCTCTTTCTTGAAGATACTGGGAGATAATGACGGAATCGGACTGTTGTTTGAATCGGAGGGCGACACGTTAAGCCAAACATTGAAGTCGGACTATGGTAATTATTCCGATGTGTTGCGAAAGGCATTTCATCATGAGTTGGTAAGTTTGAGCCGTCGCAAGGATAGGGAGTATTGTGAAGTAGCTAATCCAAGAGTGTCAGTAGCTTTGGCTGGAACTCCCGAACAAGTAAGAAGATTGATACCTGATGCGGAAAACGGATTGATGAGTCGCTTTTGTTTCTATATCATTCGCTTCAAGCGAGGTATAAGAAATGTGTTTGCCACAAGCGACATTTCCCAATCCAAAAATGCCAAGTTCAAACTATTGGGAGATAAATTCTGCCATCTGCATGAGGAATTTGTACGACAGGGAAATTATTCATTCTCCCTTCCCTCCGATTTACAGGAACACTTTATAGAATACCTCAGTCGTGTGAATGAAGAGTGTTGTGACGAAGTGGATAACAAGATGCAAGGAGTAGTCAGACGGATGGGACTGATTGCTTATCGTATAATGATGGTGCTGACAGCTGTCCGGCATTTGGAGAATGTACATCGCAATTCTTCCTCACATGACAAGACAGAGCAACTGGTCTGCCATGAGTATGACTATTCTACAGCCATGAATATTTGCGAAACCTTACTTTATCATGCCGTATTCATTTATCAGAATTTGTCAGGAAATCAGTCCAAACGATTCAATTCCGCTTCGCAAGAAACTGGCGTTTATGCACGAAGGAATACCCTTTATAATATGTTACCCGATACTTTCACGAAGAAGGATTATGATGTACAGGTTTCATCTTTGGGTGAAAATGGAAGTACTGCAAACAAGTGGATAGAAGCCTTTATCAAAGATGGTAAGCTATGCCGAATAGAGCAGGGGAAATATAGGAAGATTTTTTGAGTGGCAAGTTTGTGTTTTAGTGCCACTAAAACCTATGCGGCAAGCGGATAAACTGCCACTCTCAAAAAATCAATTCATGAACATTGAAAGTTAAGATAAATATGAAGGAGAAGAAACTTGGTGGTCGCCCTAAGTTGGCGAACTATCAGAAACGTACCAAATGTTTTCGGGTAATGTTTACCGAGAACGACTACATTTATATCCAATCCAAAGCGGAACAAGCAGGATTGTCTGTCAATGAATTTTGCCATCAGGCGGCAATGGATTGTCAGGTCTGTCAGCGCATCAGTCCGGAAATGGCATCGGCAATTCGCGACCTTTCCAGCATCGCCAACAATGTCAATCAGATTGCCCATCAGATGCACACTTATGGTTTGGAAGCAGTCAAACAACAATGCTTTTCAATCATATCAGAAGTCAGTAGAATTATCAACCAAGTAAAGAACAATAGCCATGATAGCAAAGATTAAAACAAGAGCAGATTTTGGAGGAATAGTGAATTACGCCAATGACCAAAAGAACAAGAAGAAGTGTGCCACACTTTTAGCACACGAAGGTGTCTGTGCCATCAGCAATAAAACCATAGCCGATTCTTTTCAGATACAAGCGTCCATGCGCCCGAAAGTAAAAAGTCCGGTGAAGCACGTATCACTTGCTTTCTCTTCGCAAGACATTAGCCGTTTTCCCGATAACGAAGAAGGAGATGCGCTTATGGTTGAGATTGCCAAGAAATGGATGGAGCAAATGGGGATTCGTAATACGCAATATATCATAGCCCGACATCACGACACGAAACATCCTCATTGTCATTTGGTGTTCAATCGGATAGACAATGATGGCAATCTTATCTCTGACAGCAATGAAAGAATACGTAATACTAAAGTATGCCGGGCTTTGACGAAAGAATATGGACTGTACTTTGCTCCTAAAAATAGCAAAGCCAGAAACAAGAGTCGTTTGCGCCCTTATCAATTACGGAAGTATAATCTACGTTCTGCAACTCTTGATGCACTGGCTGTATCTTGTTCATGGAATGATTTTCTTGGCATTCTCAAAGGTCAGGGTATAGATATGCGCTTTAATCGTACAGATAACTCTGATAAAATTCGTGGCATATCATTCTGTCAAAATGAGTATAGTATAGCCGGTTCTAAACTTGACCGTGATTTGAGCTTTAACAACCTTTGCGTTACGTTGGGCAATGTGGCATCGGAACTGATTATTCAACCTCATCAAGCCATAACCTCCGGTGGAGGTGGAGGAACAAGTAATGAACAAGGATGGCGAGACGACAAAGATAACCAAAGAAACGAACCTTTTTATAAACCCTCAAAACGTAGAAGATAATGAAAGAAGATGTAGTAGCTGCAAATCTTGCAAATTTGCGCCAAAGTATCAACGAGCTAAAAGAATGTATTGAAAAACAGAATACTACAGTTCCCAAACTAGATCAATCTGTAAAAGTGAACTTTGACGAAAAGACCATTTATAATGGAGTCGCCAAAAGTTTCTGTACTTGCTGGAACGAAGCCTTTTCTGTGGTAAAGCAACATGTCTGGAAACAACAATCGGACACATTGCCGTTTTCGCTATGGTTCCCGAAACTCATTGAATTATTCAAGCAGAAGTCTAAATTTCTTGAATATCTTTATCGGCACGTTTGTGATTATAATCTTAATCGTATGACTATTGAAGCAAATACCGACTGCATATTAAAACGGCAGGATGAAATATTTTCCAAAATCAATGAGTTGAAAATTCCAGTAACGGTTATTCCACCCAATATCAATAGGATGTTTATACGTGGGCGTCATATAAAACTTCGATATGTTGTAGCCTTTATTGTTATTATTGTTACGTGGGCTGTTGCAGCGTCGGTTAGTAGCATGAAGCATAGAGAAGAAGCCTTTGCTTATTATTCGATGTATCGGGCTGTGAAAGAGCAGCATCAGTACTTATTAGAAAAAGCAGGAATAGAGCTAAAAAGAAATACAGAATAACCATTTGTGGAGCTATTAATTTAAATACCGTCCGAAGTTGTGCCAAATCTCAGTGAAGCCATGCAAATTGAGGTAACAATCAAACAACCGTAATCAAGGATCTCGTAAATTCACAAAGTAGTCAAAAGTAAAAACTGATAGTAACAAATATATCATCAGTTCTCAATCAGCTCTCTGTTGATGATATTTTCGCAGGTCATCTTGAGTATGTTACTTCTGAAATCCTACTCTAATAAAAAAGCCTAATATCATTCGCGGGAGTGATATAGACTTAACTACTTAAAGTAAGTATAAAACAATGCTGACTTGTAAGGTCAATATAATCGGAATGCCATACTTGAATTTCTTGTGCAGAGTCCCATTATGAAATAGAAGAAGACTCCTCAAATTGGGGAGTCTTCTTCATAATTATGGGTTAACTTCTACAGATGATAGTTCACCATTTTTCTTATAATTACCTATCAGGCCATTACGATATACTTTATCTGCTATAAGTTTTTCCCCGACTTTAAGATGATGAACAAATACAACATCTCCAATTAAGAGGCTACTATTTATGGCTTTAGAAACTTTCATAGCTTTGCTTTCTTCAAATTCCACAACCCTAAACTCTATTATTCTATTCAAATATTTAATTTCAACAATATCATCTAAATCAAGTTCTTGAGGATAAATAAAATCTGAACAGCCCCCCATTCACTATCTATATTTTTTGCTTTTAGATAGGTTTCCCAATTATCAAAACCTAAATAGATTGCAATTGTATTTAGGGTATATTCACTGGCTTTTCTATCATCTTGAATATAATTAAATAGGCGTTTTAAAGTTGTAATGCCTATTGTACGTCCAGTTTCCTTATAAACATTTGATGACAGTGATTCAAAATCACCTGCTCTGTCAAGTAACAGACCAGCCTTATTGCTTATATCTTCACTGAAAACCATATTAAATTACCAATTTGATAAACGAATAATTATCACTCATATCACTTGATTTAATGTCGTAATCCTCTTTCAGACCATCAGTATAGCCAATAAGTTTTTCAATATTTAATTGTCTATGTACACCGTCTGAACATAAGATAAAAACATCATTGGGCTTGATTTTAATCTTTACGATAGATTCTAACTTAAGGTTATCTTCTCCCATGATAGATCTTGTGACAACAGATGAATACTTTCTAATATTATCCGCTGTAATGGTATTGGACCTAGCCATTTCATTTATCATAGAATGGTCCTCTGTTCTGTAAACTTCTTTACCGTTTCTAAACATATAGACTCTGCTATCACCCAACCAATCTATATACGCATATTCTTTAGTAACAACCAATAATGCTAGCACACAGCCCATTCTTTGGGCTCCAATACTCAAACGCTTTAACATTAGTTCGTCGTTAGAATAAGTAATAGCTTCATTGATGATATTTGGTATATTTGTTTGGGTATAATTGTTTTGTATATATGCCCGAATTGATTCTGCTACTGTTTTTGCTGCTTCATCTCCGGCAGAATATCCGCCCATACCATCTGTTAGAATGCAAACATATCCATCATCAGGTAGGGAACCATGACTGATATAGTCTTGGTTCTCTACTCTGCATCCTTTATTGCTATATTCGTATATTATCATTACTTAATCGCTTGTATTGTATCACCACCATGTTTTGTAACACGAGGTCTAATACTGATTTTTATAGGTCGTTGAGTTATGGCCTTGTCAGTTGCTTTGTTTGCCCAAATATAAGCTTCTCCAGAACCTAATGAAGCCATCTCCGTTGGTGTCAATGTCTGTAAAGGCGTAATAGCCTTCTGAACATGTTTAACCCATGCAGGAGAGCTAAATCTATGCATAACAACAATAGAACTCAACTCAATAATCTCAGTTGGCAAACTCATTGGATCTTGGCTTGCAATCATAACAGAAACGCCTTTGTGACGCATCTCTCTGATGGCTGTGGTAATTGAACCGACAAGTTCCCTGTTATTCATGTATTTATGTGCTTCATCGAATACAATGAATTTATTGAAAGCTCGACCATCAACTTTCATTACACTTGAGAATACGTTGAGCATAACAACAAATAAACCTAGAGCTTCATCCTTCTCAATGAACTCGTCTCGAAGATCGACTATAATCAAACGTCCAGGTCGTAAATATTGTTGCAACTTATTGCCATCTGTAATATACTCACTAGCAAAATCTAATTTCTGCTCAGCTAATGACCTTTGAGAAGAAGACATATGTGAGCTCTCAGCAACGCCTTTGCGAATATTGACCAATGACATATCATATCTGCAAGCTTTCATGATTTGTTTAAGCTCCTTAATATATGTAGAGTCATTACCCATAGCACCTAATAAGAACATCCAATCTCTAACGGCCAACTCAGATGAATCGAAACCAATAGGATGGACATCTATACTTGGGTACTCACTCTTGCGAATTTCAACTTGGCTTGCTGGTGCAAGAAGTACGACATCATTTACCGATGATGCCTCTGCTCCATATTCTGCTTTGAGTTTTGCTAACTGACCAGCATCGTCATTTGGATAAACCATAGATGTGAACTCCGGTGCATAGTCCATACTATCACTATAATGGAAAATGATGCTAGCCATAGGAGCTGGAAGTAGGTTGACTTTAGAGAACTGCTTAACTACCATTTCTGTGATAGAACCGATAGTATAACTCTTACCTGCACCTTGTACTCCAAATAAACTGATAGTATTACACTCGTTTAGGTCAATAGCAATCTTTCTATTATTGCTTAGTGCTTTACCCAAAATACCAAACTGTAATGAATCACTATTTTTACCTATGGTAACATCACATTTTGGCTCTTCATAATTAGGATCTACATCAACCTCTTGAGCATTGGATTCTTCAGGCTCTTCGATCTCAATTTCTACCACAGATGCTTCATTTGAATTTTCGTCATTATCGGATGCTGGTTGTTCTGCGTCTGAATTTTGAGAATTTTCAAATGAAACTGAAGGGATTTCTATGACTTCATTATCATCTGTTTCTTGAACCTGTTCTATTTCTTCATCATGAGAGTCGTTGTCTTCATTTTGGATAACTTCGTCCTGAAGTAGCTCACTCTTTACGTGTGGTTTTCCAAAGAGATTCAAAGTAGGCTCAAAGAAGTTTGCAAACTCATCGTGATCCATATTTTCGAGTTTCTGTGTATTGAGAGTTGCATTCTCGTCGAGAATATCCTCAATAACAGTTTGTCCCATAGTATAAATCACAGCATCTCCATAGAAATCCTTTTTCTGTCTTTCTGTCTGTAGGAAATTGAAAATTACACCTAATTGCTTGAACCTAATAGTATAACCCTCTGAAAGTTTGCTCAAGAATAATAAATATTCATGTGCAACAATAGGATCAAGCTGACCATATCTCATTGAGCGACGAATATAGAACTCAAGGAATGACTTAAACTCTAGTGTCTTTAATTCTCTATCGAGACGGTCATGACCATCAACTGCAATTTCAAAATGGCGTCTTAATGCAATTATAGTATTTTCTATCTGACGTACGATTTTCTCATGCAGTTCATCTTCGTTATAGTATGCATTTCTACATTTGATTTCAACTACGCTAAATAGAATTTCCTTGTTCTTGACATCGATTTTTGCAACCAAATTATCGGCACGCTCTTTATTTAGAGCATCCTCGTCAGCAAATAAATCCTTGTGAAGGTCAATCGGTATTAGGAAGGACTCTTTCATTATTCCCTTTTTATCAAGGAAACGTTTGGTCAAAGTAGTTCCAATAACCTCAAAGCCCTTTCTGGATGTAGTATTAGCTTGCATAATCAGTGAACTGCTCACAGAACGTACATCTTCAAGGATCTTATTGTAATTCTTTTTATTCTCAATATCTATTCCATACTCTTTGAACAACGGTATCATGATTGCACCTATCTCACTGGTTGGCTTTGTAGTAAGATATGATGATATACCTGTTGCTTCGTCATTCGGAATGTAGTCTAGAAGGTAAGGAACATCATTTTCACCTACACATGGAAGGTCGTAAAACTCTGGTCCCATATTTTTGTCAAAAGTTACTACCCAGTCACTAGTATCGTGAATAAATGACAATAACATCATGTCGTTATCCTTGAGCCTTAACGTTGTGGCTGGAACCGATTCTTCCAATGTAGATGACAACATTCTACCAATAACTTCTTGTAGTCTGGCAAAGATGCTAACCTCAATATTCGCAGCTTCAGACACAGGATTTGGTAATGTCTTGTTTGAATAATATCTATTCCACACAAATGACTTACCTTCTTCACTTGCTCTGACAAGGTTTCTACAGATAGTTCCGTTTAAGTGGAATGAACGATTCAACTCATCAGGACGCACTAATTCTGTATGAACAGCAAATGGATTTACAAGGAACGATATGTGTGCCTGGTACTTATTGTGGTTGTTAATGAAATCACTTATTCTATTCAGTGAGAATCTTAACTTAGGGAACAATCTATTCGAAGAAGCTTGAGCAAAGATTTCTGCTTCTGTGGCAACGACAGACGCTTCAGGATCGAGCAATTCTTTTAAAGCTTCTCCCGACTGCAACATATTATTGTCTGTAAATAATCTTACTTCATAGGTCAGATTATTTCCAATACCATGTTTCTCCAATAGTGTAAGTGCCTTTGCAAACACTGACGCATCACCAGCATTGAACAAATTAATAACCAATTTATCAGTATATGGATGAGAAAGTCCATAGTTGATTAGATGTCGGGTCACTAACTCCAAATTCACATCGCTGTCAATACGTTTATCCTTAGTGATATTAAGCAACATGGCTGCATATGACTTCAATTGACGATAACTAGAAGTGAATGCTTCCTCATCTTCAAAGTGAGGTTGAGCATACACACCCCAACCAAAGGTAAGTTCACCTATGTATTGATATGCTTCTGCCATTGAATTTTCACACAACACCAGAGGAGCTATATCCATAGGAAGCTGACCTTGGAAAAGTTTGTCTAATTTTCTGTACCATGCTTTACGATATTTAGGATTGGCTTCAGTCTTTTCTTCCCAATCCTTGTAAAGCTCGTACTGGTTCATCATCCACGAAAGGCGTAATGGATGTAATGGTGTAATAAGTCTGATATTGGTAGTGTTGCCATCAGGCATCTCAACTGTCAACAGAACTGTATCCAAATTCTGAATGGTCAATACATCATTCTCGTCCAGTTCACTTTCCAGTAATGCTCTCAACCAATTATCATATTCAAAGAGATAGTCTTTGACCAGTTTGATATTGCTTGAAAAATCCAATGTGCATGTTAAACCGGTATCACCCAATGCTGATTCCTTAATAACATTGAATAGATTCTGACGTAATAACAATAACTCTTCAGAAATCGCAAGATTAGATGCTACTACGAAATTAGGACTTTCGATAGCAGTATCACGAGGGTTTAACAATTTAGTATCAGTAGGATTTGCACTAAGCAAAGCTTCTGCATATCCTAAACGATTGCCTTTGTTCAAGAATACCTGTTCCAACTGAATAAGTTTCTTGGGCAACTGAATTTGATAAGCATAAGCAGCTCCAAAATCAAACTGATATGTATTGTTTAATGTTCCTTCTTCCCATTTATTTCTATCTGTGCTAATGTCAAAGTCTAAAGACTCATTCTTCGCCAAATGTACAGAGCGATAATGAATTACTGCTTGTGTAAAACTGTTCACTTTTGCTCGTTTATCTGGTGCGGTGTCTGTTGTATCATCGTCATCTTCAGTAATTGTAAAGGCTTCACTTTCATTACAGTAGGCAACATGGTTTTCCAAACGGTATTGCTCTATCTGAAGATTAGGGTCTTTTTCTTTCGCATCCAGCCATGCTGCTTGAACTCTTTCTTCTTTGAACTCTTTCTTCGAGTCCAACAATATTCCATTCTCATCTAGAGCACGTACACGCAACATGTAAACACCTTCATCAAACATTTCTGATTGGATGTTTACAGATAGCTTTCTATGAGCTTTTTTATTTGTTCCAACAAGAGCCTTCTTGATAACTCCAACTTCTGAGAAATCTTCAATGTTTATGAGAGCAATCTCAAAAGCATATATGCTTGGATTGTCCTTAGGAGAAGGGTCTGTTGTTGTGGTAAATGGTATCTTGCTCTTTTTATCTTTAATGGTATTAAGAACCCAATTACCTTCATTGTCTTTAACGATTCCTTTTTTGGCTTCCTTTTCAGAAACTAGGTTAACTTCAATCTTAACTGGGCCACTATCCGATATTATCCATGGTATAGAGGCATAGTTAAACTCTGGATGATCGTTGTGTATACACTCAAATAGAGCATACTTATCCTCTAATGAGATTTCTCTTAAAAGAAAGTCCATTAGGTCCTTTTGAATAGTATTCTTTTCGATAGGAAGACTAATTACTCTATCAGCAGCTGTCATCGTAAAATCAGAAATAACAGCAGACACCTTCTCAAGATTGATAAGGAATCTTCGTCTGATAGAAGCATCCTCTTTAATTAGTTCTCTATCGGGCAATAAACCGAAAATATACAAACCATTTCCCCAGCTTTCATCTGAATAGTGGTTCAGTTCCAAATACAATATGTAGTTGATCAAAGTCGTATATGAAAGACGCACCTCTTTGAGTAACTCAAAAATCTGCTTCCATAAATATGCTTTATCATTCGGAATATCCTCAATCAACTTGTACAAGAAAGATGCTTGCAAATCAATCGTTGAGAGATTCTGGAATGTTGCATCACCATATGAATCTTCAGCTGACGTTCTACTATTAGAAGGAACTAAAATGAGTACAGCATAGTTCGGGTTGTTGCGTAACTCAATCAACTTTGTTGCATGGATATACTCATCACCCTTCTCCGTCTCTGAAAGAATGAAGACTTTAACCACATCGTTTATTGTCCGAAGTAATGGCAATAAAGATCGTAGTTCTTTCATCGCAAGACCTGTAATTTTCATACAGTGTCCCGGCTTTGCCTGCATAATTGTTTTGCGATAACTCTCAATCACATGTTGCAGGAACTGCTCGAAATATAAAGATTTAATGTTTTCCATTATTCATCCAATTTATAACGTGGTCTGATTTTCTGTAAAATGCAAGCATCACTCATATCTGTGTAGAAACCGATCTGTCTGAGCTTATTCTTGAAGGCATCCATGTTTACCTTGAATGCGGCATTCATTTCCACATCAGCATCGGCAAATCGTTTTTCATGTACGCCATTAATGATCAGACCATATCTGTTACTAATTTCTGAAGCCAAATCTTCTATAGACAAAGAATGAGTTTCATAACTTCCATCTTCCTTCTGTCTCAATACAAGCAACTGTACTAATGTTTCCAACAATTTAGAACCGAGTACACCTCTACGAGGATGTCTGCGACTTCTACTGTCAGCAAGCAACATCGAAGGCGAATTTTTCATTGACACGCAGTCAATAAACGCTGGGAAATATTTGTATACACGATTTGCTACAATAGACTTCTCATATATATGAATCAGTTTATTGAAGTAATCCTCCTCAGGGAAAAGAGAAAGCATCTCAGCAAAATCCAATTTATCAAATTCCTTCTCATCCTTTCCTGGTAATGTATTTTCTATAACCTCCAGTTTTACTCTATAGTATGCATCAGAATTATTGTTCTCCTCTTTCAATACTCTCAAAGCTTCATCGATGTTACATCTCTTGTATTGCTGTACTGCATGAAGCATGAATGTAGAACGGATGTACTTGTTTACAGCATTCTCAATACGTTCAATGTCCTTACAAGCATAGTATGAGACAGGGCTATCCAAGTTCTCTGTTAAATCAACAACCATTGACCAGTCGTCATTTATATCACGAGTACCAGCTTCCACCATCTTTGGAAGAAGATATACAACCTTCATTGTATATATCGCCAAATGGAATCCACAAAGTATTCTCAGATAGTCTATGAATACAGTTCTTGGAATCTTATTCTTGTAAAGAAGAAGTCTTTTAATGTCGTCATTGAACAACTCCGCCTGTTTCACAAGGAATGGCTTAGGAATTTCAACCACCTCACGATTAAGATTTTTTCGTTCCTTAAGCGGACGTGTAATACGCAATATACCTGTAGTGTCAACATCCAGTTCTTCGCCAATAACCAATTCACCAGAATGCTTGTCAAAGCCTTTGCTAAGGAATTTACTTAATCCTTCCATGATTTCAGGATTATGTCTGAGCATCAAATATAATTGGTCTGATGTACGATAATCACGACAATATTTGCTATTAAGTACTCTGAAACTCAATAGATGCAAAGGCTTAAGTGAAGAAACGTGCTCCTTGATGACATTTCCTCTATTGGCAAATTCCAATAATGAACTACGTAACCAATCTTCTACACCTTCGGGGTTATCAGTGGCACCAATTACTTCATTCTGCTTCTCCAATTCAGCTAAAATCTGTTTCAGAGAATTCATTGTAAACTCCTTTTTGAATGCCGATGTTACAGAGTAGCCATCTGCATACATCTTTATGAATAGATTGGTTAGAACACGGTCCAACTTGACTGTCTTAAAGTCAATGAAAAGTATATCTTTATTAAAGAACGCAGGTATACCAGCTTCTTTTTTTAATTTGAGTATCATACCTTTATTCTGTTAATTTAAGTGGTTCAATAACAATTCGCTTATTCTCATCAATACGAATAATCGTGAATTTACGATTATTCTTGGTTACAAGAACTTCTGTGTAAGTTTTTGCTTCGAGCAGGTTCTTAAATATTTGCAACTCAATGAAACGACCTCGTAAGTCATTAATAGAAGGACTATAACCTTGGTGTATATAACGCAACATCTCGAACAAATCCAAACTTACTGTCAATTGAATGAATTTATCGGTCTTATGACGGAATATGAGGCTATCACTCTCGTATTCTATGTATTTGGTAAGGTGATCTGTCTTGTTTACAAATAACTTAAATTCATCTAATGAGAATCTTCTATAGCTTTTCGATATCGGGTCAGCAACATTCGAGCTGGACAATAACAGATATCCATCTACAAGTTGTTTGTTGGTACATCCTTCACTTGCTGAGATAGCAATTGCTAACTCCTGCATGGTTTCTTCAAGGTTACTCTCGTTTCTTAGTTTCTCTTCAAACTCGCTAGCAAAACGATATGGCAATCTACGCTTAAACTCAAACATACCTTCGAAATACTGGTGACGGATGTATGATTTATGACGAGTAGTCACTTGCATTCTAATGTCTTCACCCTTTATTTCATAAGCAGGGATAATCACATTCGCCTCATTGAAATCTTTGAGGAGCGAACGTTTTCTATCACTGAAAATAAGGTATGATTCTGGCTTTTTAGTGGTATAATATAAGTCTCTATCAAACGCAGGGAGGGCGACACCAGCAACATCAGTTTCTCTAAGCATCTTAATCAATCTATCAGAAGACTCAAGAGATGGCAGATTAAACGACTCTTTTGCTGGCCAGATTTCTGGTGCAGTAAGGTTAAAGTAATAGTACTGCCATAAGAATTCAGATATATTCTCAGACTGTACGTACTCAACCAATTGCTTTACTTCGTTACATGAGTAATCCCTTGTGAGCATCCAAGCTATCATAGAACGCAAGTCTCTCATCGTAATATGAAGTTCACGTTTGTATATGATAGTGCGGATCAACCATTCTAGACGATTGATAACCTCTTCTCCAGCACTGGAATCTTGGAATGTATCTACGTTATATTTGATGAAACATCTGTCTGCAATCGGACATCCTTCACATTTAGTCCACAGTTCGGGTCTTGTAAGTTTCTTAACTTGCTGAGCCAACAAACTTGGACTGTTATTATCACCTCTAGCCGTAACAGAACGGAGATTAAGATTGATAACAAGCAATCCAGGCATCAGTTCTGTATGTCCCTCTTTGTAGAAATACTCTTCAATATTATCCTGAAGTTTACGCAATTCTGGTCGTGTTGTCAAGAAGTCAACCAATCGGCCTTCGTTGATTGCAATAACACGTCCTTCTGTTGCATTATTGTAATTCTCAAGGCCAAAGAACGGACTAAGGAAATCTGTCAAAACATCATCGTTTGCCTTTTCATCTTCATCCTGAGAACCATCGTAATTGGTTTGGAATTTTACGCCTGAAATATCAAATGATGAACCATTGTTAGATTCGAACGTGACCTTGTTCTCACCGATATTCTCAATTCGATGAATAAAGGCAGTTTTACCATCACCAGCATTACCAGTAATGATAATAAGTTTATACTTGAGTTGTCTGATATCCGAAAGTAGTTCCTTATCTAACTTCGTCTCTGTATAGGTCAAAGCGTCGAATACATGGGAATGAGAACCAGCACGGGTACCTCTGTTTCCATGACGGCTTTGACTGTACAGCGAATTGATATAGTCAACAGGATTATCAATATTGTTTGGGTCATCAAGAATAATAACCTTTGTTGTATCCTTAAGTATTCCGTCTAATCCTATCTTCTCAAGTGCGGCTAACATTTCTTTAGCTGTTCCGAAACGCTTTGTCTTATCTGTAATGATGGACTTCATTACAAATTCCGCAAACTCATCCGTCAACTTTTCATTGTACTGTTGGATAGGAGTAGGCTCCATATGTATGTTTGGACGTAGCTGAGAACCTGGCCATGGATAAGCATGTGTCAACAGTTGGTACAGTGTTACACCCAATGCAAATGTATCGGCAGAACAGTCCCAATCAATCTTATTTCCTGAAACAACCAAGTCAGGAGCCATATATGGCAAAGTGCCTCCAAATGAATGATCATCAGTTGTAGTGGAGATATTAAAGTCTATAAGCTTGTACAACTGGCGTTTATGCCACATAATGTTGCTTGGCTTAATATCTCTATGGTATACTGGTGGATCCTTCTTTTGCATATATACAAGAGCACTCAATATCTGCGTTGTCATTTTGTATATCTCATCTATAGGCAAACGCAAATCTCCACTTATATAGTTATGCAGATTGTCTCCCTCAAGCAGTTCCATCAATGTATAGAATAAGCCACCAGGCATAGTTCTATCGTTGTGTTTGAACTCAACAATATTGGGATGAGACAATTCTTTTAGAGCATTGAACTCATTTAATGCGTTATCTATGGAAGCGTCTTTCTCAAATATCTTAATGGCAAGGTACTGTTTCTGCATATCGTGCCAAACCTTAAAGACACGACCAAAACCACCACGGCCCAATATGTCATGAAGCGTCATACTTGGTGACACTTTCATTCCCGGCTTCATATCCTTGAGATATAAAGTCTGTTCAGAGTCTGGAGTACTTGACAAATGAGAAATAGTATGATAAGCCGCCTGTTCTTTCTCAAGTTCAGTGGTAATGAAGTTGATAACATCATCTACAGAATCCCATCGCTCGTCCAATTCTCCAACAATAGTCTTCTTGACGACTTCGTCCATCCACTTTGGCAAATCCTTAGCTACCTTGCAAGGCAATGAATCTTCAGGGAGTTTGCCACTCATGCCAAGAGTAAATGTCATTGCACTATCGAATGGGAGTTTGCCAGTCATTAACTCATAGAAAATGACACCAAGTGAGAATATATCACTGCTTGAACAAACATCTCCATCAATAACTTCAGGAGCTGTATATGGTGAAGTATTATCGGAATTTCTGTTAACTGTAAAACTTAGATCTGTATGTTCAATGAACCACGCCATACCAAAGTTGGCAAGTGCAGCCTTGCCTCCTTCGTACACGTAGATGTTCTCTGGGCATACATCTCTATGGTAAACACTTTCTTTGTGGGCCTCTTTTAAGGCTTTAGCAACATCAAGGATAATGTTTATCTTATCAGTCTGCTTGAATGTCTTTAATCGCAGTTTAGAACGGAGCGTACTTTCATCTTGATATCTACTAATCTCATAATAGTACGTTTGCTCTTCGTTCAAACGACAGTCTGTTTGAACGATATATGGAGAAATACCAATCTTCTGTTGAGCGATAGCGGCATTCTGAACCTGAAGTCTGAGCTTGTTAAGTTCGGTTGGACTCTTGCCAGCAACATCCAATGGATATTCACGAATCTTATATTTTGCTGTTGCAATCAGTTTTGGCTCGCACAAGAATTCTGTAAACTCTTCGGTTTCTTGTAGCTTTTCAATAATCTTATAATTGAATAGCTCTGTGCGTGCAGCTCTTATGCCAGCAACTGATTGACCTGTTAAATAGTCTGCAACCTTCTCCTGAACATCTGAAATTTGATATTGTCTTCTGCCTAACATGTCATAGTTAGTCAAGAAGTCTATCAATTCATTTCCAAGTGTATATGTTTGCTTGTAACATTCACACTGTGGATCTAAACCAAACTTAGACTGTTGTGGGTTACTTAAGGTAATTAAAGTAAATATTTGGCCGAATCTCCAATCTGGATGAGCATTCTTAATCTTTGATGCCAATATACGTGTCTTAAGTCCGGCAGTTTTATGAGGGTTTGCCACCTCTTGTCCACTACGGAACCAAGCAAAATCATCACCTTCAAGATTACCACCCCAATCCTTATTCTCTATGTGGAATATGGCATGAGGAGCTATTACGATACAATCGTACTCCCAATATTTCATCACATTGTTCGGTCCTGAAATGGGTAAATTTACATTCGGGACAATGTAATAGTTTTCTGGCAGCTTTAAGCTTAAATAATCAAGTAAACGCTGTTCACCTGCATTTACCGGACCATCGTCGTGAAGTGGACATTTAATCTTAGCCATATATATAGGTTTAATTTTAATTCAGGATTTCTTTTAATTTCTCTATAATCTGTTCACTTCTTTTGGGAATAGCTTCCTCGCAGAATGAACAGTATTTATCGAATGCTTCAAAATAATCTTCTCTCGTTATACCTTTCATTGAGCACCACACCTGATTGAAGATTGGTTTTGGTTCCATCGCACCATTCGTATAGTCCTCCAACATCATCATTTTTATGAACTTTCTCCAGCCATTCAAACCTTCATATTCAGTCATCATCTTACGGTTCTTGAAGAGTATTCCTTTCATATTAAGGTCTACTTTGGATACTCCAACAAAGACATCATACATTGATTTAAGGAATTTATCCACATATCCTTTGTATTTTGAATCATCCAGATAACTGCTGAATGAAGCCTTGTTAGGAAGTACCCACATATTACCGATTGAATATATGAGATGAGCCACATTCAAAGCTCTTTCATGTTGCTCTACAGTAGGGGAGAAGTTCTGTAACCCCTTAAAGTATTGGTCAAGTATATTTGCACCAAACAATCTTTGATAGTGATTTATAGGACTGCACCAATATTCATACTTTTCTATTGCATTGACAGATAGATTAGGCCACGTGTCAGCAAATGCCAACGCCATAATCGCTCTCACAATAGGAGCTCTTTCTATAGAACAGTCACCATATTTAGAATCATCTCTGAGTTTAGACAAATCATAAGTGCGAAGATTGTCTATATTTCCATCAAGTTTTTCCTTAATGAAATCATTCAGCAATCCAACAGCAAAAGTGTCTGCTGTTTTCTCCTTTGTCTCTTTTTCTTTCTTCTTTCTGAAGCTTTCTAATTCTTCGTAACGAGATGGTTCGTAAAGATCTGTTTTGTGATATTCGCAATTACCCTTGAGGTATCTGTTTCTGAACGAATTGATGAACAAACGTCCACAACCTTCACCATTACCACAGATGCCTTTGGCATAGATGCAATCCTCACATACTCTGCCTACGATTCCTGTAAATGGGAAGTTATCCTCTTCAACTATAAAATCCTTTATATCCTTGTCGTCGGATAACTTATGTACAATATTGCAGATGAAAGCTAGTTCTCCATCGACTGGTTCTTCCATAGGATATGGTGACACTGGCCAGAAGTCTGGGTCTAAACCTATCGGATGGTGCATACGATTTACAAAGTCTTGATCTAAAGAGCGTGGGTGAATATCCATCTTTAGTTTTCCGTCAAGACTCTTTCGTGCCATTTCAATAAGTGAACCTTCTTGACCTGTTGCTTCATTGATGAAGTTGATTGCCGTTTCATCTCGTCCAAGGAAGAGTGCAGCAGCTGGTGGAATATGCAAGAGAAAGACTTGTCTATATCCATCCTTCTCGTAAACATCCATCACCTTGAAGTAGCTATTGAAGGGGAAAGTACATAAATTCCATTCCTTTACATTAGGATTAGCTTTTACCAAATCCTCAATTTCAAAGAAATGTGCAGCATGTGCACTTGCTATTATAAAACGAGTCCTGTGAGCTGGTTTCCATAATTGGGTTGTTGCGTCCAATAGGAATCCGGCACGCAAGACATCTCCTACATGATAAGTAGTTTCTATTATTACACGAGCATCAGTATCTCTGTAGTAGAACTGAAGACCTGGCAATGTCCAGTTTGCGAATTTTTCAAAAAGGTCTGGCCAATTGATCTTCTTTCTCAGAGGCAAATGTGAATGAGCTGGGTCATAAATACTTCCGTCTAATGTAAGTATATATGGCTTTTCATCTATCTCTGCATATATGCCTAGACCATCTTCACACCATTGAGTTCTTTCAAATATCATTGGGAACACAATGATGCCTGATACATGAGCGACACCTTGTATGTATCTTGTTTTAGGGTTGGTCTTGGACTTACGGATGGTGTTGCCAAAAATGAAAAAGCCATGTTGTACCTTGAACACATCGTTATACCATTGTTCAAGCACAACAGAGCCATCTGGACGGAGTATGTTCTTTTGGGCACCTTGTTCTGCCTTGTAATATCCTTCGCCCCATTCTTCAACAAACGAATAGTTAAATTCGCCAATATGGTTTCCATTGTCATCAATCAATCCCCACTTCCCATTTTGGTGAGCAACTGCAACATTGTTGTGAAAAGCATAAATGCTACGATATTGCATGCTTGAGGAAATTAGGATATCGCCTTTTCTGTTGATAATGGTAGCGTAATAATTATCATCTTCATTGTGATACGAAACTAGGTAATGACCTTCGCCCATTGGTTGGATATACTTGTGTTGGAAATCCATTAGTACATTACCATGTAAATCAATGATGCCACAACGGCCATTGATGGCAGCTGTAGCTTCACCTTCATGCACCTCAGAAATGTAGTTGTACCCTTTGTTTCTATCGCATAAGATATTACCATTCGCATCAAGAATTGCATATGTCATTCTTGTATCTGCATATTCGACTCTTGTGTTAAGATAATCTTCAGATACATAGATACCTGCTTTGTAAAGATGTGCTCCTATATACGATATGCGGTCATATATGAATGGACAAATTGCTACACCATCTAGATTTGTTAAAGCCCATTTGCCACCTTTAAGTACTATGGCAACTTCTTCACCTTCTCTTTCACGAATCTCCTCGTATTGCAAGGAAGGAGAGATTACAACATTATCGTCATAGTCTTTTACTCCAACATATCCATGTTCCCAGAACTGGACTCTGCCATTATATGTTTTCTTTTCCTCGCTCATACATTATTCTTTTTAAATTGTTGAGCCATCCAATCTCGATCTACACAAGCACATCCTTCGACCTTCATTCTTGGGTCAATTTCACAAGCAAGGCAATGCTCATAGTAGTTGTCCATGGCAAAGCGTACAGTCATTAGCTCTTCAGTTTCTTTGTCCTCATAAAAGTAGTAGATAGCACCATGTTCAAATCCTTCGCTTGGTTCATCAACCTTTGCAAAGTAAAGTTCATATCCATTTTGAGCTATCTCAGGCATTATGACATGGCTAATCATATACTTTTGACGTTCAATGGCAACATCATTTAGACCATGTTCAAGAATGACAATTTTCTCCTTGAGTTGCATCAAGCCGAAAACCATACGGAACGTATAGTCACCTTTCATCATAGACTTTGGTACTTCCATATCCATAAGTTTATAATCGAAATCGTCTTCTTTGAAGAAACTGAAGAACAACATGAATTGATTCTTCATGTCATGGTAAAGAGTGTCCAAAGGAATGCCTGTCACATGCTCACAATGAGGGCAGTGATACATGAATAGTTCCTCATTGAAAATCTTTTCTCTGAGTTCTGGATCCAAATCCACATTTACACTGTCCCAAATCTCAAATTCACCTTTGCGGTGGCAGTTTGGACATTCTATAGTTTCTCTCTTTACTTGTGACATAGAAGTATGTTCTAATTTAATTCATCATTTTCTAGAGCTTTATTTAATTCAATTTCAGTTTGCTCTCTTATATATTTTTTCTTGTTTTTGAATATTCCTTTAACGTTGAAAAATCCAAAGAAACCCAAGGCTAATTCAATAGCAAGGCTTGTAACAATGCTAATTAGAAAAGCAATAGATTGGCTGTTAGTGTCCTCGAAATTATTCTTTATCCAGGAATAGATTAAGAAAAACATGACACCTATGGATATTATCCCACCAATAAATAAAGCAATTCTTCCCCAAAAACGTTTTCTGTATTTAGAAATTACTTGAGTTTCTATAGTTTTACGTAACACCTTATATGTGGCGTCTCCTCTATTTTTTTGTCTTTGTGTTTCTTTCTTTGATGCTGAAAGTTGCTCTTTAGCTTCATTTAAGTCATCATGAACTTGTAGCTTACCTCTTGTTATTGCTCTTTCAAGTTCTACTTTCAATTTATCTTCAGATTCTCCTTTAAGTCTCTTAGAATTGATTTCTTGTACAATCACTTTCTTTTGTTCTTCAGGGAGTAACGCAATTTGCTGATTCATTTCATATATTGCGTATAGATCCTCCTGAACAAAAGTGTCTTTCAGAGGCTGAAAACCGTTCTGGATTATTGACGCAAATAAAGGCATATAATCATCTGCATCAAAAGAGTCTCCACCATTATTAAGAGCTAAGACGTTAATCAGTGTTTCAACCCTTAAGGCTAATGGTAATCCACTTACAGTTGGTTTATTTTTTGAATAGTTATTTACTGAAATCTCTTCCGATAAAATAAACCATTTGTCATCGTTTCTTAAGAATTCAGCTCCTGCAATTAAACCAACATCATGCGTTAGCGCAGAAGTCCTTTTATCACGTCCTGTTGCGGATTTATAAACGTTGTTTAACTCTGCTATTTTATGCTCTGATTTTTGAGCCTTTTCTATCGCTTCTAATAATGTCTTGCTATCATCAATTTCAGCTATCTTTAGAGTCTCGTTTAGATGTTCTGGAAGTTCTCGTAAACAATCAAAGTATCTAACGAAATCTTCACTAGTTCTACAATGTAGAGCTATAGCACTTTGAGTAAAATCATCATTGGCATTAGATGTCAAATCTAATCCAAACTTTTCAAGATTATTGAGTGTTAAACATCTTTGATGTTCAATTTTGTGCTGGAATTCTTGCTTAGTAATGTATAAAACTCCTAACTTAATTCTCAGAGTACTGAAAGTATTTTCTAGAGAAATTAGTGCATTATGAAATTTACTCGCATCTAACTTAATGAACATAAGAATGTTGGTATCCAATAGACATTTCGAGCCTTTGAACACATCTAAAGTAAGTGCATCTATTCCTGTTGTGTTACTTATCAATTTTGCGGAAAATGCAGACGTGCCATATTCCCATAGATAGGCTGTTACATCAGAATCTTTAGAGCCAAGAAACTTAAAGAATAGTTTAGGAAGAATTTCATAATCTTTTTTGTCAACACCCTTAATATTTCTTGTTCTTCTTTCAACCATATCTTTTATGCTGTCCTTACTATGAATTACAGCATCTTTGGTTTTCAATAAGTCTGAAATCCATTCGTCAGAAAAGAACTGAAAGAAGTGAAGCGTTACATCTTGAAACCATTGTCTTATTACTTCTTTTTCTGTGTGTACTTCAAAGAAATATCGTGCAAGAATTGCGTTAGTCCGATTAGCAGAATCCTCACAACATTTGCATATCTGTTTTCGTCTTGAAGGTGATAAATAATACTCGTTCTTTGAACTAATTTGTATCTCAGAGTTTTTACAAAGGTTTTCAATAAGCTCTGTGATTATTTGCTCATCTACACATTTACGGTTTGTAAATGCCTTATATGAAGCTATTATATCCTTAAGTGACATTCGTTTTTCACTTGAGTATATAATCTTAACTAAAATTTGAGCAATAGCACTCTTTGTCAGAGTTTGCGTCTCTGATTTCACTTTGAGATATATAGTACTTAGAACTTTATCCATATACGGCTTTATCTACATTAAATTACTTATTCCAATGTTCAATTTCATTCTCAATCATTCCTATAGCCTGTTTAACTAAGCAATTTGCTTTGTATCTTTTGGTATGAGCATCGGTTACTATATCATGAATTTCTTTCATCTTATTAGACTCTATAATAGGCACAGGTATTTCTAAAAGTAATCGAGGAATAGGACGACATAATTTCGTACCTGTTTGAAGATTTCTTATGAATCTAAATCCATAATCAGATGATAGCCATGTATAAAGATAACCCGAAGGTATTTCTTCTATAGTTTTCATTCTGATAAATTCACCAGATACAAGTTGATTAACCAAATCTTCATTAGCATATATGCACCTGCAGAAAGTTTCATTTTCTCCTAATGTACCTACGCCAGCAATTAATACCTCTCCATATTCTACAAGATTCGATAACTTTACATTGCGTTTAGAAATGTGCTTTCCTCTGATAATTGTATCAAATATGTCAGACTGGTTGATAAGCATGATGCCTTTATCTTCTTTTACTTCTATCCTAGGAAACGAACCTGTGGAGAATACATCACCATTAATAATTAAATCTTTTAATGGTCTTGTGAGACATGTAATCTTATCCTTTGTATTTTTTATTCTTTCAGAATGATTAAATGCGTTTATTGTTGTAGAATCAATATCCTTACGACTCTTTACAAAACATGAAACTTGCCGTTCATATGAACGAGGACCATAATAATCATAATCTGCTTCTGTTAAATCTGATAACGAAGCGTAATGTTTTAATAATTTCGATGCATCTTCAAGTGCTTCTGTTGCTTCTTCTCTTAGGCGAGCTGATTCTTGAATCAAATCATCAACTTCCTTTTGGAAAGCTTCAGGGAAATCTGGTATTGGTAATTCTCCAACCATTGCATCCGTTATAAATGGCTGTACGCCTCCTGTAGCGTGCTTCCAAAACGATAAGTTGCCTATCTTTGATGCAAGATAAGCATAAATGAATCCATTACGTTCTTCAGGCTTAACACAGATACGTATGATATTATCAGATCCCATTGCATTATATGCCTCTAAATACCCTGGAACAAAAGCGGTTTGACCTATCGCGCCAACTCTTCCTGTAAGAATCATTCCCTTTCTAAGAATAGCTTTCTCATCAAAACCGTATTTTTTAGAACTGTATTTACATGACGCTAGAGGGGCTGCTGCAACTACGTCTGAATTGCTTAGAAATGGATAACCAAATTCCTTTGTTGTATATACACGTTTATTTCTGCCAGAAGTGAATATTTCAGTGCAATAGTCTTTAAGCTTGAACGAAGAATGTCTTTCAATAACAGAAGAGTATATATTTACTTCTGCATTATGATAGCTTCCGTCAAACCTTTTGCTTAAAAGGACTTCTTGGCTATTTATAACTCGACATTTCATAATTTATCAAACCTAAATTTTCTATATTCTTCTGTAACCTTTGGTAGGTCATCAGCTAATCTCTTTATACGTTCGTTGCGTGAGCGAACTACCTCACGTCCGAACTCATTATATGCCAACCATCGTTTTACATGAGGGAATAAGATTTCAGCCCCGTCTTCGTCTCTTTCATAGACAGGAACACCTCTACGATCTTTGCCCACTTGTTCAACGATTGCCATAAATACATCATAATCCTCACTCTCAATAGGAATCAACATTTCTTCATCTGTTTTCTTTTGGAGGAAAAGCAGTGATGCCTGTACACCAACTTGAGGTAAGAAGGTTTCTACTGGTAGGTCAACACTAGCAATCAGTTTGAAATGCTTGAGAATCCACAGACGTACTTCTTCTGTATTAGGATTGCCCAAGATACCATCAGGAAGAACGATTGCCATCTTACCACCAGGCTTTAAGAAGTTGCAGCAGGCTTCGATGAAGAGAACTTCAGGAGCCTTGCTATTCAACTCATATCGCTTGGCAATTTCAATATCTACCTCAACCTTGGCTCCGAAAGGTGGGTTAGTGAAAATCATATCGAACTTACCTTGAGCATTATTTTCTGCTGTAGTAAACTTGAAATCTTTATCAGCGCTCTGCTTGATACTCTTGTTCACTGCTTCTGCAATTAATGGTATATCTGGTTTAGCACCATAAGGATAATCAAGCGAGTTGATATTGTATATGTTTGAATGACCATCACCAGCCATCACCATGTTCATACGTGCTGCTTTCTTGAGGTCTGGGTCAAAGTCGAAACCAAATATCATCTTCTCTGCATACTCACGTACACAGTCATCAACCTCAGGTGAGTTTAGCTTGGCTTCAAGATGCAAATCATCCAAATCGCCATACATTCTTCTGGCGATTTTATGTCTTACATGATCAAGAACCATAACCAAGAATCCACCAGAACCACATGCTGGGTCAAGAACACGGCAATTCTCATCTGGGTCGAGAATTTCAACCATACACTTGATGATGTTTCTTGGTGTGAAGAACTGACCAGCCTCTTGCTTAAGAGTATTACTTACAATGGTTTCGTAAGCTGTACCCTTTACATCTACAGTAGCATCGAGGAATGAGTATTTTGCCAATTCACTGGCAACGTATGCCAAACCTCTATCAGAAAGCATAATTTGTTCATTGCCATCAAATACATCCTTGAATACGCTGCTTTCCTTAAGGTCTTCGAATATACCCTTGATTCGTTCTGCTACAGCCTTTCTTCCTTCTTCTGTGTTTTGCTCTTTAACACCAACCCAGAAGCGACGACGATAGCTTATTCCAGCCTTAGCATCAGAGAATCTACGTTTTTCATCATAAAGTTTACAGAAAATGAGATTAAGAAGTTCCCAGAAGGCAGTCTTCTTCATACCCTCATTTCCGTAGATATAGTCATGGCAGCGTTTGAAGGTCTTTACCAAAGATTCATTTGCCGGCTTACGAGGCATTGCACGTTCACCTTGTGCTTCGAGGTCTTCCAAGGTTTGACCATTAGCAGGAAAGTCTGAGATAGATTCAATAGTTGTCTGACCAAATGCATCTTCAGAAGAGTACTGATATTGTAAGTCTTCTCCATTTGTCCAGCAGCCAAATTGACAATCTGTGAAGCATAGTATGCCTTCAAGGGATGCTGATACACCATTCTTCTTATCTTCTGGCTTTACCTTTGCATCTTTGGCTACGATAATGACTCTAACTAAATTAGCCACATCGTGAGCACGTCCTTCCTCAAAGATAGCCAAATCTACCTTTTGATTCTTTGTCTTACCCTCATCTACATCTTCATACTTAACTTTGAAGTCTCTCTCCATATCAGAAGGGGCAAAGTCATATTCTTCAGTCATCATGTTAATCATTGACTGAAGAGTTAGCTCCTTGTCTGTTGCCTTGACAACTCTGTTAGTAAGAGAGCATATAATTTCATTCTCACCAAGCACTACTTCACTGAGGTTTGCCTGTTCATTGTTGAATTGGTCTGCCATAACTTGCAAAAGTAATTGGTTCATTTTATATACGCACATCCATTTTAGTCCATCTATCGGCCATGTATTCCGAACTCGCAATTATATGAGTACTTTTGCATTAGAATTAAAACTATAGGATATGCGGGTAATCTATTCATTCTGTGAGTTGAGTAAGTCTTTTACATCAACTTCAAGACATTTGGCTATTTGCCTTAACGTTTCAAGTGAAGGTTGTGCTGTATTGGTACACCACTTGGAAACTGTTGCTGGATCTTTGTCTAAAGCTTCAGCTAACCATTTTCCAGTCCGCTTCTTTTCTACAAGTACAACTTTAATTCTGTTAATGTCTTTATTATCCATGTTTTTTCAGTTTTATTAATGCAAAAATAGATGAAATTATAAAATAATCATCGAAAATTCAACAAATAATTTGCTTTTTATGCAAATTATTCTTCGTTTTCGTATTGTTCTCCTTAAAATAGATTACATTTGCAGTATAATAATTAGTAAAGAATAACAAATTGAAACAATAATAGAAGTCATGAGTGAAATTGAATTCAAATGCTTAACAGAACCACTTGCCGTAATGCTGACAGGTAAGGGTGTGTTTATTGCAAGCGTTGTGATAACTGTAATTTTTGGATTGATATACTATAAGAATAGATCCAGACAATTACTGAATAGCTTACCAGGCTTATTTACTTCATTAGGTCTCTTGGGAACATTCGTGGCTATCTGTAATTCATTAGGCGACATCAACCAGGACTCACTTGAAATAGATACCATAATTCGAAATTTGGTACCTGCCTTTACATCTTCTATCGCAGGTCTTATTTCTGCGTTTATCGCAACAGCTGGATGTAAGATATGGTATTCATATGAAGACCGGAAATTGGAAAAGAAAATTAACCTACAAACACCTGAAGAGTGTTTGTATAATCTTACCCTGTTGTCAACTACAACAAATAAATCTCTATCAAGGATTTCACAGCAACTTGTAGAACAAAGTGCCAAAAATGAAGAATATAATGAACGACTCAATACTACTATTAGCCAGCAAAGTAAGATTCTTGAGCAATTTATTAATGACTTTGTAAAGAGAATGGATGATATCTTTACTGAGATGAATGGCCGGATTGAACAGAATATTAAGGACTTTGGTGAAGAACAGTTCAAGAAATGTGCAGATACTCTTGAGGCTTTGACAGATAAAATGTCTTCACTCTCTACAGGTCTGCTTGAAGAGCAAAAGACTAATGTCCAGCAAATGATTGCAGGGACCAATACAGAGTTACAGTCTGTATCTAACAATGTGACAGTACAAATCACATCACTCTGTACTCAAATGACTTCTGCATTGGCTAATTTACGTTCTAGCCAGGATGAAAAATTGACTTCTATCGTTGAAAACTATAATGCTTTGTCAGAAAAATTGGCTAGTCAGAACTCAGATTTCGCTGAAAAGATGAATGCACAATTTAATGCTGAATATGAAAAGATTCAGGAACAAAGTACAAACAGCTTGCAACAGATGGTTGATTTGAAGGATGCTTATGCTGAAGTAAATCAAAAAATGCTTCAAAGCAGTACATCTATGAATCGTGAAGTAAGTGCTGAATTACGCAATTCTCTTTCTACATTCGTAACGGACTTGCAGAAGACTGTTACTGATGAAGTTAATGCCCTCAGTTCAGCAATTGTCACAAATGTAGAAGCATTAGAAAAGAGTTATGCATACATCAGTGATCATGTTCGAAATATTAAGGGCAACTATGAGAGTGCAGCTCAAGCATATATTGATGCCGTAAATAATGCTCATAGGATGAATGAGAGTCAAGAAAATATGCTTTCGACCATTAATGATAGCATGAAGCATGTTGTCCACACAAATGAAAAGGTGGATGAAGTCATTGCTGTAATGGAAGAAAGACAAGAACGTATAGAGAACCTGATTTCTCACATCAATGAAATCAGCACAACAATTGAGACTCTTCAGAAACTTGAAAGTCAACTTAATAGAATCGCCAACAAATGAGTAAGTTGAATTTTAAAAACGAAGGTGACGAGCATAATTTCTGGCAGAATTATACAGATTTAATGTCAGGGTTTCTGGTTGTGTTTATCATAACCAGTCTTGTTGCATGGTATGGCTACATTAAGGTGACAGGGGCTATTGGTGGTGATGGTGGTAGTATAAAAGTCACCATTGAACAATCAAGAATGATTCGAGAGTTCAACGAAGCACAAAAGTCATTGGTAAGTGAGTATTTCCATTATAATGAGCAATATCAAAGATTTGAGTGTAAATCAGATATAATGTTTGAACCTAATTTGGCAAATATCCCGGCTGATAAAGAAGAAATTTTTATAGAAGCGGGAAAAGAGTTGGTTAACAAAATTTTGTCCAAATTTAAAGAGTCTGTAAACATCTCTTTCAAAATCATAATAGAAGGACGAGCAGCCAGACATTTGAACAAAGGTTCCAAGGAAGCAAATGAAGCAGCGGATAGATCTGTATGGCACACAATGGAAATTCGTAGCTATGAACGTGCATTGAGCTTATATAATCTTTGGAATCAAAATGGGATAATTAAATCCATTCAAGAAATGAATGGAGAAGTGTTTATTTCTGGTTCGGGTTTTGGTGGTCAAGGTAGATATCCCAATACTCCAGGCCAAGAAGAACTCAACAAAACATTTATCATTCAAATCATCCCTTACATCAAATAAAGTAGAGGAATTATGAAAGTAAGAGACCTCAGACAATATATAAAATCAATTTCAAAAGGTAATGAAACCCTTGAACTAGTAGGTTCGAATAAAGAATACTTTTTGAATATGATGAGTGGGCAGGGACAAAAAGTCGATGCTCTCATAACAGGTGCAGCCAGTTTTGCAAATAATGCAAAAGAACAGTTGTTCTATGAATTTGTGCAGAATGCATATGATGCAAGTGCAGATTCTTTATTCTTCTATGCTAATGAAGAGTTCTTGATAGTACTAAATAACGGAGAACCGTTCTTTACAGACCTCAATATTTTTGATCTTCCTGAAGGCGAAGAGCCTAGAGATGGTCAGTTATATAATTTTTTGGCAAAAGGTAAATCCTTGAAGTTAAACGATGATGACAAATTGGGCAAATATGGTCAAGGTTCCAAGTTGCTTTATACACTTTTGGCAGATATAAATCATAACGTCAATACAGAAGAGCTTCTTAAAGATGCCATCATTAATAACAAAAAAGGACCATATCTTGTTAGTTGGCACAATATGTCCCAGTTGGATGCTTGGCTTATTAACGATGATGAGTGGATTCCTGCTCAAGCAGACGATGTTGAGAACCATATATTGTTTGCCAAAATTCTTATGAGCTATTATCCAATAGCACCAGGTCAAGATTTAGAAAGATTTAGCAATGAAGAAGCTCAAAGAGCAATTAAGGCATTCAATGAATTAGTTGATCCACCAAGAAATAAATCGTTCTTGACTAGGGGAACGGCTTTAATTATACCCTTAGGAAAGGGTAAGTATGATGCGATCATTGAAGAAAACAACCTTGAGAATGTTCGTGCACGTTTAGGTGGTTTTGCTTCTATTACAGCAGATCAAGAGCGTAATGTAGGCAAATCACTTAAACATATATATGTGATGGGTAAGGACGTAGAGCAGCATCCTGTTAGTTCGTTATTTGTTGATTTTGTAGAAGAAGGGAATAAATTCCATTATCACTTTGCTTTCAATCCAATATTCGCTGAAAAAAATGTGGTTAACTTCTTTAAGGGATTGCCTATTCTGCAAACAAAATATCGATTTGGTTTTATTTTGGACAGCCAGATTTTAGAGGTAGATGATAGCCGTCAGCGTATAAGCGATACAGAAAAAACTTGTGATCAATTGCGTCTTGCCTATACACATTTGGTTGATGAATTGAAGTCGCTTTTGGTTACAAATAGAGAAAAGTTTGATTATATCTATCAGTCCTTGATATCGTCACGCCCAGAAGATAACTCTGAAGATGAACAGAAGATCCGTAAAGCATTCTATGATGTTATTCGTCCATTCTTGAATGAATATGCTTATACATCTGAGGGTACTTACGTACCTTTTGAACAAGTATGTGAGGAAGAAAAGGAAACGAATGTTTTATTGAAAGATATTGGTATAACTGATTTACATTGGATTGACAATGAAAGCAGAAAAAAATATTCTTTCCACTTTGATAAAAAGGTTCGTGTTTTACGTTTTGCTGAGATGCTTCAAATGGCAGACATGGAAAAATTGTCCGCATGGATAAAGTGTATGTCTAAGGAGGAATATAGACTATTCCATACCAATTGTCTTGATTGTATCTCAGATATTGAAACAATACAATTATTCCGTTCAAATGAGAATAATTTATATTCATGGGGGGAATTGAAGTCCGATATCAATGTTTACTATATGGCTCAGACGACACAACCAATATTTGTAGGTCAAGAGTATATAGTAGAACCTATGTGTGAGGAATATGATGAAGATGATTATTCAAATCTTTTCGGTAAGATAAAAGCAAATCTTGCAGAATTGAGAGAAACTTCTATGGGCAGAGATGCAGTATGTCAAACGCTCTGTATGATTGCTGAAAATGAATCTGATTACGAAGATGAAATTATAAATGAAATCACTGTTCTTCAGAATTGGCGTAGTGATTATTTGCCATTCTCTGAACTGTTTGAAGAGCGTTTGGACGGGACTATTTTGTTTGACAATTTCCGCATCAAAGGTAGCATACCTGAATGTATTAAACAGCGAGATTGGCTTATTGACAAACAAGGCGACAATACTGCACTATGGAATTGGATCGTAAATCATTTCGATGATATAAAGCAAGAAGATGGCTGGGGCGACAACACAGATGCATATCTAAGAGATATACAGAATGCTTACAAGGCTGGTGGAACATCTGTTGCAGGTTCATTACTTAGATTATATCTTGACAAGGATGGTAAACCCACAGATGAATCATGTAAGAATGTAGAAAACTTCGATAAGTTATCTGAAGCAGAATATGAAAAACTTCAAGCTTCATATTCTGATTATAATTTTGTGCCATATAAGTACGAAAAGGTGTTGAGTTCTGCACCATTCATGATGAATACCTTATATGTCTACGATTTGATTGACCCTAATCAGTTTATAGACTTTGATACATTGGCTATTTTGTCGAAGATATCATCTGATGGATTCTTGCTTAAATACAGGGTTATAGGTAATGATAATAGCTTTAGAGTTCAGGCCCTTAATGGTGGGAAAAACTATACTAATGACCTTGACACGGATTTGAGAAATGCTTTGTTAGAGATTGGATTTTACTATATACCTCAAAAGGTACAAACTCTTATTCCATCAGATACAAATGCTTTCAATATCACTCGTGACGACTTTGCAAATTCTGTTGTAGATAAGATTTCAGATAAGAATCTAATATTTCCCCTTATCAGAAATTGTAACTCTGCTGTTGTGGAACATTATATCAATTCGTTGTCTATAATATCTATCGACCATAAGATTACAGATTCTGATATTCGTTGGCAGATTATTAAATTTGCTGTGTCACGTGATACTGAAGAGAATGAATTTAGAAAAATCATATTTAATTGTATCAGACATAATAATGAAGGACTTCCAGAGACAATAAAGGATAGTGTTTTCATTGCTTATGATCATGAGTATAGTCTGTATGCCTTAAATGGTGATTATCAAGAAGAGAATGAACATATTGATTCATTCCTGGATTGTCTTCCTTCAGATAATGATACAGAGTGGTTTAAGGAACAATTTTATGGAGACAAGAAGGAGAACGTTTCTTGCAAAGAAATCTATGACGAGATAAAAGATAAACATCTCACAATAGAACAACTCCGCTTCTGTCTTGACTATTCACTTAATGATGAGCCTGATTATTACAATCTTGCAATAGGTAAAGAAGAGAGTCTTAGCGAGGCTTTGACAATGATTAAGACTAACCAGTATAGAGGGTTTGATGAGTATTTCAAGATTTCTGATTTTGATTCAGAAACCCAAGTATTTGCAGAGCAATCTTTACTTAATGACGAAGAAAAGCTTCCCAACGAAATGCAGAAATGGTTGGAACAGAATGTTGATGCTATCAATTTGTTTGGGAATATCAGAACCGACAGTGAATCATACATTTCTGTAAGAAGACTCATTCGTGATAACGAAGAAGCTATAGCTATTCCTGATTTTGAAGACTCAGATAAAACTGAATCAACAATAAACTGG
>NWBO01000166.1 GCA_002633275.1 Bacteroidales bacterium Phil12 | reverse complement strand
ATCACTTGGTGGAACAAATCCCATGAGCTGCATAAGTGTGCTTGGCCAACTAGAAATTCCCAAACCGCTGTTGAGTTCAAGCTCATATTCCCCTTTGTATTCAGGGTCGTAGATAATACCTGGAACTGGGTTCAAAGAGTGGGATGTTTTTGGTTTTGGCTCGCCGTCGGCACCCATTGCAACGCTACCGTCTTTTTTGTGTTCGTACATATCATCACTGTTTCCATGGTCAGCAGTCAAACACAAAATACCACCTGCTTTTTCAATTGCAGCCTTAAGACGACCAAGCTGCAAATCCATACCTTCCATAGAACAGCAAACAGCGTTGAATACACCAGTGTGTCCAACCATATCCCCGTTAGGATAGTTCAAACGGATGTGATCATATTTTCCAGATTCAATAGCTTCAATTACTTTGTCTGTGATTTCAGCACATTTCATAGCTCCCGTTGGTCGCTCTTTGTAAGGAATTTATTGTACGTCGCCGCTTCACGCGGCTTGTAAGTCCCTGGGTGCTGTTCGAATGGAACAACATCAGATGGAACTTTAATGTAAGTTTCAAGGTTCTTGTCGAATTCGTCTGGGCGTTCCCCCCCCCTTTCGGCAGATCGGGCTTTTCGGGGTTCCGCTATTCGCTTCATTCCTTTGCTACGCTACGGAACAGCTTCGCTGCCCCTACAATCCCTAACGCATAAAAATACAATCATAGGATTTTAATGTTCTACCATAACTTTCTGTCAAAGCTTTTTCATCCAAAGAAAACTTTTCTTCACCACAATGCTCATACCAATGGGTAATAGGAAAATCTGTACCAAAAAACATTCTGTCTTTAAATCCTGCATCACAAATTTCTTTGTAAGAATCATCAGGGCAAAATGCTGTATCGCCAACGAGATTAGTATATTTTGAAAAAAGTTGAATTATCGGTTCTGGGTCTTTACAGTGAGCAAGATGGACTTTTACTTGCGGATATTCAACAAACCACTTTTCAAAATTCAAAGGATTGTCGGTCGGAGAGCAGCCTGTGTGGAAATATAGTTCATGATTATTTTCCTTTGCAAACTCAAATACCTTTGTCAGAAGATCTGCTCTTTTTTTATCTGCTGGATTCCAGTCATTTAAGAACGGGTGAACAACAAGACCTTTATAATCCAAATCATTCAAAATTGATTCCAGCGTAATACCGCCAAACAGTACCATAGGATCAATCCAGTAAAGGGGATTTACTTTTAAATCGATTTTCTTTGCAAAATCCAGGGCATCTTTTGTTTCCTGCGTCATTTCATAGTAAAAGTCAATGGCAGGAGCAGAATCTGTAAACAGCGGTGTCAGATAGGCAAAAGTAGTTTCAGTAATTCCGTTGTTTTTCAAAGCCATGAAAATATTATGAAAGTCATACTTTGTCTGGTAGAATTGTCCAATGTGTGTGTGAATGTCGTGCATAGATTAATCCTAAAAAAGTGGTTGAGGCCTTCTAATACCTGCAGCCACTTAAATAATTATTTTCCTAATTTCTTGAGCTGTGCTTCACGCCAGTTAAGAACAATTTCCTTGTTTTTTTGAGCAACTGCGCAGAAATGACGGTTGATTTCCAGAGGATTTCCCGTTGGGCTTTCGTTTGCATTGCGAACCATACATGGAGCACAGAAAGCGGCCTTGTCACACTTGCAGCATTCACCGTTACCCAAGTCCTTCATTTTTAAACCACGAAGCCATTTGATTTTTTCGCTGTTGTCCCAGATGTTCTGCAAAGTGTCTTCGTTGAGATTTCCTAAAACCATTTCCTGCCAGCCGGCACATGGATATACATTTCCGTTGGCAACCATACAGCAGGAAGAAATACCTACTCCACATAGACGACGTTCTGGATTAAAGCAATTCTGGTTGCAGCGCTCAACAAAATCCGGGGCCATGATTGCTTTCTGATAATCTTCATCGCCTAAAGAAATCTGTTTGATTACTTCGCCAGCTTCTTCAACAGAAAGGCGGTTTGCAAGGTTTGAAGTCTCGTGATTGAACTCTGCCATCATAATGTAGTCTGTCTGGGCACGGATTTTGTGTTGGTGGCACCATTTCATAACATCGCCGAAATCATCTTTGTTTCCTTTCATCGTTGGGCAGCTTACATGAAGAGGAATGTCATTTTCAATCAATTTAAGGATTGCGTTTTTTGTCTTTTCAAAGCTTCCCTTTATTGTCGTGATTGCATCGTGATGTTCTGGAATCATGGAATAAAGAGAAACCTGGACGGAAGAAACATTTCCTTCTTTCATAATTTGAACTGTTTCATCATCAAGCAACGTAAGGTTTGAAAGAATATTCACATAAAAGTCGTATTTCTTTGCAGCACGCAAGAATTCCTTGAACTTTGGATGGCACATTGGTTCACCGCCACTTAAAGTAACGGACAAAACGCCCATTTTGCTAAGCTGCTCCAAAGTGCTGTAATACATTTCTTCTGTAATATCAAAAAGCTTTAAATCGTGGGGAATGTAACAGTGAACACAACGCTCGTTACAGCGTGATGTCAACTCAATCTGAAACGAAGTTAAATGTGGTTTGTCCTTAAAGTGTTTTTCCAAAAATTCCTGAGTATCGGAGTCTGCCCGCTTAATTGTAGGCGTAAAATCTTCGCGGGTTGTTTTTGGCTGAATCTGATTATATGTAAAGCCAATATCCTTGGCGTCAAGCTCTTCTTTAGTTTCTCCTTTTATGATAAAACCATCTTCAATCAAAGTTTCGTAAAATTCTTCTGCATCTTTTTTAACTGTTTCTTTATCGACACCAACAAATTGCTGAAGAATTTTGTCTGCAAGTTCGTCCAAAGTCTGTGGCTCACGGCTCAAAGCGCAAAGAAAAACAGTGCCGCTTTCGTTTACCATTCTGTCGTTCCAGATTCCAGTTGATGTGATGTAACCCGCTCCGTCGTAGTTACGGATGTAGGTATCTTTTTTCTGTCGGTAGAGCATTTTTTTGTTGAATTCTCCTTGGTTTTGATTTATATATTGTATGCGTATGAGGTATCGCTGTGGACGAAACAAATTTAACTGTCCGTGAAAACCGCATTCCTTTTGAACTTTCTTTGCAGCCAAATGAATTAACGAAAAAGACAATTGCACTTGCAGAAGAAGGAAAGGAATTAAACGGTCCGTATAAAACAATGGAAGATTTAAGGGCTTCGCTGGATGCTTGATGTTTATTCCAGTTACCGTGAATGTCATGTACATCCGGATTTTCTGCTTGTTTATAAAGTTGTTGATTCCCAATTGCAGCTGTATTTGTACAGAACAGGAACGCACTCGGATTTGTTTGGGTGAGAACTGTTCTGCGTTTGAGTTATTTTTCTAGCTGCTTTAATACAAAAGTAAGTAACTCTCTTAAGTTTTCAGCGTCCTTTCTGTTTAATTTTATTACTGAATAATCACCACTTTCTTCGTCGCATGGTGAAACTCCATGTTTTGTTTTTTCTTCATACTCTTCAAGTTTTTTAATTTCGGCAGTATCCATTATTCCCCTCTTCAAACAAAAACATTGCAGAGCCGACTTCAAAATGAAATCGACTCCGTTTTTTAAACCATTTGTTTAGAAAGTAATTTCACATTTTACACAATCATGTGTAGATGATCTCAAATTTCTTGTATTAGATGGACATCCTGCTGCGTAGCTTCCTGAAGAAGCATTCTGTGCAATTACCTGTGGTTTTGTATAAGCCATAGTTTTTCTCCTAAAAAAATGTTTAATTTGTAATCAACGATTACGGACTAAGGCAAAAATATCTCTAATCCCAGTCCAATATTATTGTACTTTAGTATTTTTTACCTGTCAAGAAATTTTTATATCATCGTAAAGCATAAATTGACAGAGGAAAGATATGCTTAGCGAACAGATTAAGAATTTAAGAACAGCAAAAGGAATAAATCAGGTTGAACTTGCAAAATGTTTAGGCGTAACAAAGCAAAGTGTTTCTAACTGGGAAAATGAAAACATCATGCCTTCTATAGATATGCTGATTAAAATTGCTGGATATTTTGGAGTAACTACAGACTTTCTTCTGGGACTTTCAGAAAATCATACTTTAAATACTACAGGATTGAGTGAAACTCAAATTGCTCATATTCAGACATTAATTGATGACATCAAGGGGAAATAGAAACCTCAAATAGGCAAAAACAAAAATCTATCATACATAAAATAAACACTTCGCTTAAATTGAAGAAAGAGGGGGACATTCCTCT
>NWBO01000165.1 GCA_002633275.1 Bacteroidales bacterium Phil12 | reverse complement strand
CAGATGCTTTATGAAGCAGGTACATATTACGACTCATTGCAGACGATAAATGGTTGCGACAGTATTTATATATTAAATCTTAAAGTCAAAAGCGGATTGAACGATATTGACAGTTATGTTAATATCGAAAGCGTCAATGTCGCACCAAATCCTGCAAAAGATGAGGCTGTAATAACCTACACCATAAAGGACAACGGTACTGCCACATTTGTTTTGTACAATAGTGAAGGGCAGGAGTTGATAAGCAAACAACTTGTAGGTAAAGGCAAACAACAGATTTCTTTAACCAATTACCCTGTCGGCACATATTTTTATAAAGTTTTCACGAGTGAAAAAGTAATCAAGAGCGATAAACTGGTTATTGCAAGATAAATGTATCTGTAAAATATTAGTGTATTTATTCAAGGCATTGTTTTATCATAGGAAAGCAGTGCCTTATTTAGTTTAATGTTTTGCGAAATATAAAAATCTTTTAACGGTTATTTTGTCAAAGTTGTATCAAGTATTTTATTAACGATATTCGTTGTGGAAAAACCTTGTAAGAAAGATATTGTTTTTACTTCGCCGCCTTTGTTTTTTACAATATCGTAGCCCACAATATCTTCGATTTTGTAGTCAGCTCCTTTAACAAGGATATCGGGTTGAACTGTTTGTATCAGGTTTAATGGCGTATCTTCATCGAATAGCACAACGAAATCCACAAAAACAAATGACGCCAAAATTTGCGAGCGTGAAACTTCGTCTTGCAGCGGTCTCGTGTTGCCTTTTAGTCGTTTTACCGAATTATCGCTATTAACTCCGACAACCAAAATATCTCCTAAATCTCTCGCTTTTGAAAGATAATCCACGTGTCCTAAATGAAGCAAATCAAAACAGCCGTTAGTGAAAACTATTTTCTTATTTTGCAAACGTGCAACCTCTAATGCTCTTTGCAAAGTCTGAATATCTACAACTTTTGACTTAATATTTTCATTGAAACAGTTCATAGCGAAGATTTATTTGATATTTCTTGCGATTTTGATTACAGGACAGAATTTTGTTGGCTTAAAAGGATTAATCGCATTGATTGTTTTTGGGAAAGATAACGGTAGGTTTCCATTTCTTTGCTTCTTCAAAATCCATAGTTGCAAAAGATACTATGATAAGCAAGTCATTTATTTGAACCTTTCGTGCAGCCGCTCCGTTCAAACCTATTATTCCGCTTTTGCGTTTGCCTTTGATAGCATAAGTATCAAATCTCTCGCCATTGTTTATATCGTAAATATACACTCTTTCATTCTCGATGATACCGGCCTTATCCATCAAATCCTCATCAATAGTTATTGAACCGATATAATTTAAGTCAGCCTGAGTTACTTTAACTCTATGAATTTTGGATTTCAATACTTCTATTTGCATAGTATATCCCTTTTTTTGAGGTTGCAAAGGTACAATTTATTTGTGATATACGAATAATAAAACTTAAAGAATTGTGAAATACTTTGCCACAATGACAAAACTAAGACACAACATCACAACGGAAAACACGAAAAACAAAATACTCCAAATAATTGTAGGAATATGCGTTGTTTTCTTCAAAAGCAGCGAATCGCCAGCCTTTTTCGGGTTTATTAGATTTACGTATAGCAAAGTAAGAGTGGATAAAAGATTTTCAATCAAAAGCACGCAGGCGTATATGTATATGATATTGTCGTATATAGAATGAAAGATAGGTACAAATATAAAAATCAAGTTTAATGATGCAAAACAAATCGTCCATACTCTGCCAAAACTATTGGCAATGGCAAAGATTATGGATATAATACTTATTGCCATTATAACATAAAATGTTTTTTCAGTTATTCCGAATGGTATCAAACATATAAGACCAAAACCTATAAGACCGGGAAGTGTATAGCCGGCAAGCGATACGAAAAAGCCGGCAACTTTTGAAGTTATCTTGGTTACACAAACTCCCGAAAAATCTGTGTTCAATGCTATTTTTTGAACCTTTTGGCGGAAAAGTATTGCAACAAAGGCGTGCGACAACTCGTGAGTTAAGGTATTGAACGTTCGTAACAACAAATCAAAAGGTTTCAAACGAATCAATATCGCAATAATCATAGGTGCTAATATTATGAAAATTTTGCTCATTGCCATATTTCCCAACTTGCTTCGGCTTGATAGCGTAGCATATTCAGACCATTGATTGTTTTTGCACCTTGTGTCTTAGCTTTATTCAAAAGAAATGTTTCGCTCGGGTTATAAATCAAATCGAAAACTACGTGATTGGAATTTATCTTCTCATACGGAAATTCTTTTATTGGTGGCAAATTCATTGAGCAAGGTGTTGCATTGACTATTAAATCGTATTGTTCTAAATTTTTTAGATTATCGTAATTCACAAAGTCTGATGAAATGGCGATTTTGCTTGAAAAGTTTTCTTTTATTTGCGGATTGCTTTGTCTTGTTGCAAAAGTAGTTTTTATATTATGATTGTTCAATACAATGTAGCAACTTATTGCCGCACCACCGGTGCCAAGAATAAGAGCAGAGTGTATGTCGGCAATATCAGTTTGTTCAATCAGTGATTTTTCAAAGCCAATGGTATCCGTATTATAAGCGTAGAGTTTGTTGTCTTTTATTTTTATGCAATTGGAGGCAGGATTGTTTTGCAATTGTGGCGTTTTGAAATTCACATATTTCATTATCGCTGTTTTGTAAGGCGAAGTAACGTTCAGACCCATTAAATTCGGATTGTTTTTAAGTAATTCGGGTAAGTCGTCAATGGATTTTAATTCAAAAAGTTCATATTTGTAATTATTCAAACCTTCTTTTCTGAATTTATCTTCAAAATAAATTTTAGAAAAAGAATGAGACAATGGATAGCCTACAAGTCCGAAGAGTTTATCGCTCATTATTGGGTTGCTTTTTCTTTTTTAGACCATTATAGATTAAGTATGCAACAAACAATACTCCCAATCCGACCAAAATGTATGACAATTCGGAAGAGTATTTTTCGATAATATCTTGCTGACCTTTCGCCAAATATCCCAAGAGAGCCAAAAGGCTGTTCCAAATAGCCGCTCCAAGAAACGTATATAACAAGAAAAATCCGAAATTCATCTTTGCAATGCCGGCAGGTATTGAGATAAGTTGTCTGACGGCAGGAACTAAACGACCGATAAATGTTGAAGTTTTGCCGTGTTTAACAAAATATTCCTCAGCCTTTACAACTTTTTCTTTGCTTAGTAATAACATATGTCCCACGCGAGAATCCGCAAACTTGTATATAATCGGACGGCCGATAATCAGTGCCAAAACATAATTGATTGTTGCTCCTATCAATGCTCCGAGTGTTCCGAAAACAACAACCAATATAATATTCATATTGTTATCTCTTGATGTAGCTTTGTATGCCGCAGGCGGTATGACCACTTCCGAGGGAAAAGGAATAAAAGAACTTTCCACTGCCATAAGCAGCGTTATAGTTCCGTAATTGATATTGTCCATATACCAAGAAACAACATTTTGAACCATATTGTTATTGGTCGAAGAATCTTTTTTTGTAATCGTTTCTTGCGGAAGTGTTGCTGTTTTTTTTGGAAGTGTATTTATTTCTTTCGCATCATTTGTCTTTGCCGCAGGTTGAGGATTGGGAAATGTGGTAGTAGAGGAATTTTGGGCAATTAATTTATTCGGTAAAATAAGCAGAGATACTACCAAAATAATTAGGGACATCAGTGATTTAGTTTCACTAACTAATTTATTAGTGTGAGTGATTAATTTATTGGTTTCACTGATTATTTTATTAGTATTAAACATGATGAATTTGTTTTAAGCAACGTTTATAATTTGGATTGTCGATGATTTCGGGATAATGCTCTTTGATGTATATTGGAAAGGAATCCAAAGAAGATAATATCTTCAACGTCTTGGTTGTGTAACTGTCAAACTGTTGGTCTTGGCAAGTAATTCGCAAAAATGCGTACCAAAAATCTTCCGTGCAAGAATGTAATTCCGCAAGAGTGCTTTCCATAATTTTTACAGCCTCGAAAGTATGTCCGTCTCTTGATTTCAAAGCGGCAAGAGTGGTACTTGCGAGTTCTATCGTGTAGTCATCTGTCGAGGTTGTGAAAAGCATTTCAAAAATATCCTCACTATGGTTCTCAAAACCATAGTCATAGACTTTTCTTGCGAAATCTATTATCAGTTCAATATCTATATTTTCATCGTATGCTCTTTGAACGCAAGTTATTGCAGATGATGGGTCGTTCAGAAAATAATAGCACAAAGCCATATCCAACAAATACGTCTTGCCGAATATATCGTTTGCATCGTCATCAACTTGTTTCAAATGCAACAGGGCTTTCGCGTAATCGTTTTCAATAATCAAAATGCCGGCATAAACCAAATGCAAATCGGTTGCATAGTTTTGGGCGTTGTCTATTGCCAAATCTAATTCCTTTTTTGCATTTGCGTAATCCTTTTTTGCTATCAAACAATCGGCTTTACATGCGTGGCGAATTTCTCCTTTTGGGTTGATGACTATGGCATAATCAAAGGCTTCGATTGCTAAATCAAAAAGTTTGTAGCGTGAATAAACAATACCCAATGCACACCAAATAATATCCATAAATGGGTGTTCTCGACTTAGATTAAACAATAGGTTTATGATATTATCTTGAAGCGACGGTTCAAATGCACAATCGGTGTAGCAACCTAAGGTCATTCTGTCCTCGTAATTAAGTTCGACAGCCTTATGTAGATATTTTTCGGCGTTAATTAAATCGTCTTTTTCCAAGAAAATCCTGCCGATAAGCATATATATGAAGTAATTTTCTTCGTCTCTTTGTAAAATATCGAGCAATATATCCAAGGCGACATCAATATTAGTGTTTGAATCTATGTATAATGATGCCAAATCCAATCGTAATTCGTCGGAATCGTATAAATCTAACGCCTGTTTGGTAATATTTATGGCTTTTTGATATTCGGAATGGTTGGCAAGATAAGTAGTATATCTTGAAATTATTTCTTCATTGTTTGGGAACAATTCATAGGCACGCAAAGTAACTTCTTCGGCTTGCTCGAACATATCATTGTTGAAATACCAATCAATAATATCCACATAGTTGTCGGAGTCAAACCAAATATCCTCTCCTTTAAGAAACCTTTCGTAGCGATTGACTTGCAACCGCATTTCTCTTTCTTGTTCCTTATCGAAATTGTCCATAAATGTTTTTGGCCTTTTCTATTAGTTTTGTTAAACACTTTGTTTTTATCGAAGTTCTTTCGGTATTCGGGCAACTCTATGTAATTTGTTGTTTTTATAAATCACATAAACGTTACCCATATAAAACCAATGTCTATCACTGCCGTCAAAATTGGTGAAAACTTCTCTGTCGGGTTTGCCCCAAGAAAGTTCTGTCATATCCATAGTCATAGTAGGGATAAGTTCTTTGTTGCAAATGGCTTTGAATGCGGAAGGGTAGGTGTATCTATATTTCTCAACCCTGTTATCCATTAAATACTTGTCGAAACTTAACCAATCGCCAAGTGCATAATCTTCGGGCATATAAAACTTACGGCCTTTTTCGTTACGCATAAGCATTTGGAATTTTCCGTCTTTTACTACAACGTCCAAACATCTGAACTTATCGCCTTGATGCAAGGTTATTGGAGTTTTTCTTCTTAAATCTATAACGGTAAGAGGAAATTTGTCGCCACGAACAACAAATTCTCTGTCTTTGTATTCCTGTTTTATGCGTGTTAGGAAATTATCGATAACGAATGGGAACAAATGCCTTTCTTTCTTTGTCGGATATTTGTAATATATAGTATCTTGGCGGTTGTCAATAACCAATTTAAGATATACGTCAGTTAAGTTTTTGGCATCAAATGCAACGTCAGTAACATGAAACTTAACTCCCTCCAATCGTCTTGCTTTTGCAGTAGGATATTCTGTAAAAGAATATTTACGAGAATCGTCGTCGTAGTTGTATATTCTTATGCCGTTATATAGTCTTTCTATCGTTTCATCTGTAACAACCGGAAGAGTGAGAGTTTGTCCTATAAGAAAATCTGCAACAATGGCGTAGTTGGCAGTAGTGTCGTAAGAAATCAGGTTAAGGTCGGAATTGGTGTTCTTGCCAATAGGATAACCGTTTTTATTATAATTGTAATACGACATTGGAATAAAAGGAAAATGATATTGGTTGTAGAAATTTTGATAAGCATAATAAACCGTATCGTCAGTATTTCCAACCAATAGTTTAAGGAAAGGTTTGCGAAGTTTAGACCAATCTTGTTTTGACGGCACAGCTTCTTTTATTCTGTTAAACGCGAATTGATCAGGAACATAATCCAAAACAACGAACCACGCACCTTTCAAAGAGTTTAACTTCTCTTTGCTCATTCTTGTAAGGTGATAATATGAGATGGTCTTGCCATTGACACGTACGCTGTTGTTTTTATTGTAACCTCTTGCCTTGTCTTTGTCTGAAATAGTCTTGCCCTTACTGTTTTTACTTGCTTCGTATTCGTTTGCACGCATTCCGACAAAGAAATAATCCAATAGAGAATCATTGACATTCTCCAAATACAATGTTTGATTCATCAACGCCCACGGTTGTGTGGCATAATTCATATATTGTGAATAATCACTATAATTAAAATCGGGAACAACTTTATAATCTTTGATTTGGGCGTGCATTTGAGCCGTAAGGCACAAGCATAGACACAACAGAAACGAATTTATTATGGTCTTTTTCATATTATTACTTACATAGTATTTCATAAACGTTGCAAAGTTACAATATTTTTTACATTCATTACAATAAATCATTGATTTTTTCAAAAAATCTAAAATCTTTTCATATTTTTGCACCCCGAAAGAATAAAGACAATAAATCGAAATTTATAGACTTGGGATTTTCATTCCTTGTTTTGTGATAACGCAATTACAATAATAAAATCATGCAAATAGATATCATTACACTATTCCCCGAAATGTTTGAAGGTTTTTTTAACTATTCAATCCTTAAACGCGCTCAGACCAAAGGTTTTTTGAAACTTAATTTAGTCAATCTTCGTGATTATTCTTTGAACAAGTACGGTAGCGTTGATGATTATGCTTTCGGTGGTGGGGCAGGTATGGTTATTCAAATAGAACCTGTTATGAATTGTATTGAAGATTTACAAAAGAAAACTAATTACGATGAAATAATATACACTGCTCCTGACGGAGAAATGCTTGACCAAAAGATGAGTAATGATTTGTCTTTGAAAGAAAATTTGATAATCCTTTGCGGTCATTACAAGGGTATAGATGAACGTTTAAGGGAACACGTTATTACAAAAGAAATATCCATTGGCGATTATGTTTTGAGCGGAGGAGAGTTGGCTTCTGCTGTTATTTGTGATAGCGTCGTTAGATTAATTCCCGGTGTTTTGAGTGATGAGCAAAGTGCTTTGAGCGATTCATTTCAAGACGGCTTGGTCGCTCCTGCTGTATATACACGTCCGGCAGAGTATAGAGGGTGGAAAGTTCCCGATGTGTTACTGTGTGGCGACCCTAAGAAAATAGAAGCATGGCAAGAAGCAAATGCAATCGAAAGAACAAGGCAAAGACGACCCGATTTGTTGAAATAATATCAGCAAAAGTTTTATTGGAAATCTTAAAATGGTTATGACGCAACACATTTTTAATAAAAATTAATTAGTTATTAAAATTATTTTATTACTTTTGCACATCAAAAATCGTATTTCAGATATGAAAAAAACATTATTTATATTCCTATCTTTGATTATTGCAATCTGTGTGCAGGCACAAATGGATATACATTGGGGTAATCGTTTCTATGATATAAAAGATAATTGCAAAAGCGTGGAATTTATTGCCGAAGACAACGATTCATACTATTTTTATTACAGTATGGACGAATACATCGGTCAAGGGGAATACGAATATCGCTATTATCTTGCCCGTACAGACAAAGACGGAAATGTGGATAAAGTCGTAAGAATTAATTTTGGAAGTAATAAATTCAAAATAGAACAGACTTGGCGTAGCGGAGCGATTGTCGGATTCATATTGTCCAAGACAAAAGAAGATGCCCCTAAACAAGAAAAACGTACTTCAAGAAAGAAAACAGACAACGTAAAGACAGGAAAACAGTCTTTGTATTGTGAATTTTTGCATTTGAGAGATATGCGTTTGATTGACGAGCCGAAGAAATTTATCACCTATAATTATTTTGCCGATTCGGCACAAGCACCTTATTTGTTCAAGTTCTCTGAAAACAAAACCAAAATGGTGTTCTGTTTATTTGAAAATGACACCGCCGGACGCAGTGCAAACGTCAGAGTTTATGATGATAAAATGAATATGCTTTGGGATAAAAACTATGCTTTGAAGAATATTCAGATGCCAGCCTATAAGGTTAGCGATGTGGCAGTATCTAATGACGGAAAACGTGCGTTACTTGCAATCAACGGCTATGTTCAAGGTAAAAAAATAAATCACGCCGACGACAAAGCCTTCCTTATTCACATGGAGCCGTATATAAACAAAGGTTACACATTGCAAATGGAAAAAGCATGGGTAACTGATATGCAATGTTGTTTTAATTTAGAGGGCGATTACGTGCTTGCCGGTTATTACGGCACAACTAACGACAAACCATATTTGGCTACCGGCTCCTTTGCATATACATTTGACAAGCGGCGCCATTATCAAAAGAATTTTTCACAGGTGGAGTTCAGAGATTACGAAACCGATGATATGGTAGCCCCGTTCAAACCTAATCCAAAGGATAAGAAAGCCCAAAGACCTACGGTTGCAAAGGACGGTTTGGTTATACCTTCGCAATTTACAACGTATGTAGATCATTTGGTGCCTATGGTTGGCGGTAATGTCATTATGATTGGCGAGCAAAGATATGCTTCAAAAGTTCAACCGCCAAGACGTAAGGGTGAAAAGCCGACAGGCGAAAATTCACAGTTTTATCGTGATTTGGTTATATCCAATATAGACAACACAGGCTTGATAACCGGCAACGCTTTTATTGCCAAACGCCAAAAAGAATATAGAGGTAGCAACGATTACAATGGTTATGCTTTGACAAGGGATAGGTATGGTATGTACATTATGTTTAACGACCATATTGCTAACTATAAAGACGGAAAATTCACACCTAAAAAGCAATACGACAGCGATAAATTGAGAACACAGGTAAGTTTCGTTCAGATATTTTCCGATGGTAGTTTCAATTGGTTGCAATCATTCAGAAGCAAGCAAGACAGTAAGGAAATGCCTTTCTATAAAACTATGTTTTTGACTCACGACAAATATATTTTATTCCTTGTTCATCACGAAGACAACAATATGATTGGTAAAATCGAAACACGTGAGGGTATTCGATAACTACTTGGCGTAAGGTCGGAACAAGGTGTTATTTTTATGGTATTTGATAAGTGAAAAATAATGTTTAACACTAATAAAATAATGTTTAACATCAGTGAAATAGTGTTAAACATTATTTTTTTGTTTTGAGATAATAATTTATTGCGACTACTTAACGACCGAATTATTATATTTAAGCGAATAATATTTGTTGAAACTTTGATTTTGTTGTTTGAAACCATAAAATATTTCGCACCTGCTTACGTTTAATTAGCAAGTTTGGAAAAGACGATATGGATAACTATATAGAAATATTCGGAGCGAGAGCCCATAATTTGCAAAATATCAATTTGAAAATACCACGCAACTCTTTGGTAACTGTTACCGGACTTAGCGGTTGCGGTAAATCTTCACTTGCTTTTGATACTATTTATGCTGAGGGACAGAGACGATACCTTGAAACCTTTTCTGCATATATTCGCAATTATATAGGGGGTATGGAACGTCCCAAAGTCGATAAGATTACTGGACTTTCGCCTGTTATAGCCATAGAACAAAAATCCACAAACAAAAATCCACGTTCCAACGTAGGCACTGTTACCGAGATTTACGACCTTTTACGTTTGCTTTACGCACGAATAGCCGATGCGTACTCTATCAACACAGGCGAAAAAATGGTTAAATATTCTCAAAATCAGATTTTGGATATGATAACCGAGAATTACGCTAATCAAACTATAACGATACTTGCCTCGATAGTCAAGGGACGAAAGGGACATTACAGAGAATTGTTTTCGCAAATAGCAAAAAAAGGATTTTCAAAGGTAAGGATAGACGGAAAAATAGAAGAGATTACCTTTGGAATGAAGTTGGACAGATACAAACGGCACGATATTGAAACGGTGATAGATGTTATTGTTGTCAAAGATGATAACTTCAACCGCTTGAAACGCTCTATTACAACGGCGTTTCAAAACGGTAAAAACAGTATAATGATTGCTAACGAGAATAATGAAATCAAGCATTATAGCAAGAACTTAATGTGTCCGACAACCGGAATATCTTATGCGGATCCCGAACCCAACACATTCTCTTTTAACTCACCGTACGGGGCTTGTCCTCTTTGCAACGGACTTGGGGAGATTACGGAAGTGGATATAAATAAACTTATTCCAGATTTGGATAAGAGTGTGTCGCAAGGTGGAATAGTTGCGATGACTACGGATAAAAATTCTTGGGTTTATAAGACCGTTGCAGATATTTTGAAAAAATACAAAGTTTCAGTAACAACACCGTTAAAATCTGTACCGCAGGAAGCAATCAATGAGATTTTGTATGGAGTTACTGCGGTCGATAGAGAAGATGAACAAGAAGGAGGAAAAAATGTTTTTGCGAATGATTTTGAGTTATCCGAATATTATCCCGACAAATTCAGAGGTTTGGTCAATATTATCAAAGAACAGATAGGCGTTGATGCTCCTGCGAGTATTATGAAGTGGGCAAGCGGATTTTTTTCGCAAAAAGAGTGTCCTGAATGCAAGGGCAAACGTTTGAAAAAGGAAAGTCTTTGTTTTAAGATAGATGATAAAGATATTGCCGACCTTTGTCGAATGGACATTAGGGATTTGGCAATTTGGTGCGAAGAGTTGCCAAGTAAGTTAAACGACAAACAAAATCTTATTGCCAAGGAGATATTAAGAGAATTAAAGACAAAAATCTCTTTTTTGGTCGATGTGGGTTTGGGATATTTGTCATTGCAACAGCGAACGGCGTCGTTGTCGGGAGGAGAAGCCCAAAGAATAAGACTTGCAACGCAGATAGGGTCGCAATTGGTCAATGTGCTTTATATTTTGGACGAACCCTCGATAGGTTTGCATCAAAAAGACAACATACGTCTGATAAACTCTTTGAAAAAACTAAGAGACAAAGGCAATAGTGTTATTGTCGTTGAACACGATAAGGATATGATGTTGAACAGCGACTTTGTCGTTGATATGGGACCTGCTGCGGGAATAAACGGAGGTAAAGTCGTTGCGAAGGGTACGCCCGAAGAACTTTTGAAACAAGACAGTATTACCTGCCAATATCTAAAAGGAGAAAGAGTAATAGAAGTCCCAGAAAAAAGACGTAAGCCGAACGGTAAATATATATCTTTGTATGGGGCGAGTGGTAACAACCTTAAAAACGTAGATGTCAAAATTCCGATAGGAATATTTACTTGCATTACGGGAGTATCCGGTAGCGGCAAATCCTCTTTGATAAACGACACGTTGCACCCGATACTTTCAAAATACTTCTATCGCAGCGAAAAGAAAATACTACCTTACAAGAAGATTGAAGGCATTGAAAACATAGATAAAGTAATCGAAATAGACCAATCTCCAATCGGAAGAACGCCGAGAAGTAATCCTGCAACATACATAGGTGTCTTTGACGATATACGTAATTTGTATTCTCAGTTGCCAACTGCGAAGATAAGAGGATATAAGCCCGGACGTTTTTCTTTTAATGTCAAAGGCGGAAGATGTGAAACCTGTTTAGGTGCGGGTGTTCAGACTTTGCAGATGAATTTTTTGCCTGATGTCTATGTTACTTGTGATGATTGCCATGGCAAACGCTACAATAGGGAAACATTAGAGGTAAGATATAAAGGTAAGACCATAAACGATGTACTTAATATGTCTTTTGCCGATGCGGAAGAGTTTTTTGCGAATTATCCTAAAATAGTTCAGAAATTACATCTTGCAAATGAGGTTGGCTTAGGTTATATAACTTTGGGACAACCTTCGACAACCTTGTCGGGAGGGGAGGCACAGAGAATAAAACTTGCGACCGAATTATCTCGAAAAGATACGGGAAATACATTATATATATTGGACGAACCTACAACGGGATTGCACTTTGAGGATATACGTATTCTTTTGAGTGTTTTGCAAAAATTGGTTGATAAAGGCAATACAATGGTTGTTATAGAACACAATTTAGATGTTATAAAAGTTGCCGATTACTTGATAGATATGGGAGAGAAGTCAGGTAGCGAGGGCGGAAGAATAGCCTTTATTGGAACTCCCGAGCAAGCAGTGAAAGACAAGAATAATTCTGTTGGAATTTATCTTAAAGACGAGTTAAATAGTGTTAAACAAAAAAAATAGGATATTAAACATTATTTTTGCCATATCACACATTAATAAATTATATAGTGATTTTATGAAAAAGAATATAAGATACGTTCTGCTTATACTTGGTTTCTTGTTTTTTTGTGCAGATGCTTTTGCACAAAAGTCAAATGTCTTCGATTACCATAATGTTGCTTTTGGAAACTCTAATAAGCAAAGAAAGGCGAATATAAATATCGGTTTGTCCGGCGATGTGGATACATTAAAAGGTTTGCAAGCCAATATGCTTTCTTCCACAATCAGAAAAAGCGGTTCGGGAGTTAATTTTGCCATTGCATCTGCCATTACTGCGAATGATTTCAAAGGTGTTCAGTTTTCATCAATGTATAATGGCGTTGCTGGAACGATTAAAGGCGTTCAATTCTCCATAATTACCAATATGGCAAAACATACTCATGGATTACAATTGGCAGGATTTAACAATATAAACGGAACAGATCTTCGAGGTGTTCAAGTTTCGGGTGTGGGAAACATATCTATGGGAGTACGTTCCGGTGTTCAGTTTTCAGGTATTATGAATGTGTGTGCAGATAAGATGAACGGTTTTCAGTTTGCTCCGTTTAACTATTGCGATACTTTGAATGGTTGGCAGGTAGGTTTGATAAATATTTGCATATCTCACCCGAAAGGTGTGCAAGTCGGACTTATCAATTACACAAGAGACAATACCAAACGCAAAATCGGACTTGTCAATGTATCTCCACAAACAAAAATGCAGATGCTTGCTTATTGGGGAAATTCCAATGCGTTTAATCTTGCCGCACGATTTTTGAACAAGATGTCGTACAGTATGCTTGGTGTGGGAACTCATTATATGGGTTTGAGCAAAGATTTTTCGGGTTCGTTATTTTATCGTACCGGTTATTGGTTTTCGCCGATTGAAAAAAACATTCTAAGTTGTGATTTGGGATTTTATCATATAGAAACGTTTAATAATGCCGATGAGATTACTCCCGAAAGATTGTATTCCTTACAAGTGAGAGGTAATTATGAATATGAGATTATTCCGAAGTTCAAATTTTTTGTCTCTTTCGGATACGGTATTACACGTTATTACGACCAAAATGAGTTTTACAGAAAGCGTTTTCTTTTGGATATGGGAATAGTTCTTTTTTAATGTTTGAAAATTTATGGCAATGAAAAAAATAATCGCAATAATATTATACATTTTTCTGAGCGGAGTAGTCCTTGCACAAACTTCAAATATCATTGAAGAGGGTACAGAGCAAATGCAAATGATTACCGAACAAAATTTCGATACTTTAACTGTTCAACCAACAAATACAGACTTTGCCGAAGCTTTTGCATATAATAGTTTGGAAAAGCAAAAGAAGCATTTTTTCAGAGCTGGTGTTGAAGTTATCGGTATCAATGCTTTTGTAAATCTTTTCGATAGATATGTTTTGGACGCCGAGTTTGCGAAAATTGGTTTCAATTCAATAAAACATAATATCGAATACGGTTTTGTTTGGGATAATGATAAATTTTCCACCAACTTATTCTTTCATCCTTATCATGGCTCTTTGTATTTTAATGCGGCACGAAGCAATGGTCTTTCCTTTCTTCAATCCGCTCCTTATGCGTTTTTCGGTTCTTTGATGTGGGAAACTTGCGGCGAGATAGAACCACCTGCCATCAATGACTTGTTTGCGACAACTATCGGCGGAATTTGTTTGGGAGAAATCACTTTCAGATTAAGCGACCTTATCCTTGACGACCGTACAGTTGGCTGGGAGCGTTTTTTCAGGGAATTTCTCGCAACGGCAATCTCTCCGATGAAAGGTCTTAACAGATTGCTTAATGGCGATGCGTGGAAAGTAAGAAACAAATACTACAAATACCACGATTTTGACTCTATTCCTGTCATACTGTCCTTAACCGCAGGCAGTAGATACTTATGCGACCATTCCAATTTCACGAAAGGAGAACAAAATCCCTTTTTTTCCATTGGTGTAAATTACGGAAGCGTTTTTGAATTGGAGGAAAACAAACCTTATAATTATTTTGCAGCAGAGGTAACTGCGGGCTTATCAAAAAATCAGCCTACAATATCGCATGTAAGAATGTTGGGACGATTGTGGGGTGTGAATTTGCAAACGGGAACAGATATGAAAATGCAATTCGGATTGTATCAAAACTTCAATTACTACGATTCAAGTCCTGTAATAAACGGTTCGACGGAAGTACCGTATCGTATAAGCGAAGCGGCATCCATAGGTACCGGACTTATATATGAATTTCCAAAGATAGGTAATATAAATTGTTTGCAACAAAGAATATTTTTCAACACAATATTACTTGGCGGGAGTATGAGTGATTACTATCGTTACATAGATAGAGACTACAATATGGGCAGTGGCTTTTCGGCAAGGCTGAATACTTATATTGAATTTGAGAGATATGGAGCTTTTACTCTTAATGCGGAATATTACAGAATATACACGTGGAAAGGTTATGAGCAGTCCAATTTCGAGGAAGTAAATCCATTATATTTGAATGCACAAGGCGATAAATCAACGGCGTTTTTGTTTGTTGTCAATCCAAAGATTGAATTGTTTCTTTCCAAGTCATTGGATTTGGAATTGAGTGTATATTATTTTTTGCGTGATACATATTACAGGTATTACAATGATGTTAATAGCAGCACTTTTGAGGCTCGTATCGGACTGAATTATCATATATAAAAATCGAATGCTGAAATCCTAAAAATAATGTTTAACACTGAAAAAATAATGTTAAACATTAGCGAAACAGTGTTAAACACTAATTTTGTGTAAAGCCTTATTAAATTCGTCAAGACTGTCCATACGCAAAAGTTCGGTGGCATCGAAAGAAAAACCGATTGATAAGTACTTGGTAAATTCTTTCATCTTATTAAGGATTGTTGTTTCGTTGTAGCGATATAGTGATGCGATGAAATTCTCTTGCAATAAGTCAATATAAACCGGAAGCAACTGTTTTTTGTCGTAAGATATGCCGCGAATTTCGGCTGCAAGAAAAGGGTTTTGCAGTACTCCTCGTCCAATCATCCAATGTTTTATAAACGGGAATTGAGTTTTCAATCTTTTGAAATCATTGGTCGAAAAAATATCTCCGTTATATATTATTGTATGTTTTAGTTTGGTTGCAAAGAAAGCGAAGTCCGACAAATTCACTTCTCCCAAATATTGCTGTTGTTGTGTTCGTGGGTGAATGGTAACGGATTTGAGCGGATAATCATTTAATATCGGAAGCAATGTTTCCAATTCCGAACCATCCTTTATACCCAAACGCACCTTTATACTTAGTTGCAATGTCGTGTTTGATAACACCGCATCAAAAATACGTTTAACTGCATCTTTGTCTTTTAACAATCCCGAACCCCTTCCGCGAGATACAATATCTTTTTTAGGGCAGCCCATATTTAGATTAACTTCCCTGTAACCAAAACGCTCCAATATTTTAGCACATTCCACAATCTCCTCCGCCTTATTACCTAAGATTTGCGGAACAAGTGGCATAAGATTACGGTTTTGGGTAGGGGAAATATCTTTGTATTGTATTGAATTTGGATTTTGAGCATTGGACGAAACGGAAATAAATGGCGAAACGGCGTAATCAAAATTCTGAGGGAACAGGTATGAAAATGTTTTTCTGAAAAACAGACTTGTCAGATTTTGCATAGGTGCTAAAATCAGTTTGTCTTCTGAGGAAAACAAAGAAGTATGAAACACTATTGTTTCTTGTGTTTTCAGTTTCGGGATTATTGCCTGTATGCCCATAGTGTTGGTATTAATAATTGCCTACAAAGGAAATGGCGTTGTTTATAAAGGAAACGAAATCATAACAAGACTTAAACTCTTTGACAACATTCTTAACAAGGTTTTTATCCATAAGAAAATTTTCGTCAATATCCATTTCCAACAACTGAGTCTTCAATTTTATGTATTCGTCATACTTACTGGTTGGAATTTCTTTGGGAAGTTTTTTCAGCGCAGGCTCTTTGCACAAATAAAAGTCCTTAGCCTTTTTTATGCAACTCAAATAATTTTCTCCATTGGAGAAAATCTCTTCACGAATACATCTAAGCATAGAGTTATCGGGCATATAAGAACCGCAGCCAAGCATATGAGTGCCGAGATAGTTAGCACCCTGCGGTTCGATATGGAAATAATAACCTGCCCACATGGATTTCTTTCCTTTCGGACAGACATAAACGCCGAAATGTGTCTTGTAAGGGGTTTTGTCTTTGGAAAAACGAGTGTCGCGATAAAAACGATAAGTGCAGTCTTTAAGAGTAAGGTTGCGGCAAGAGGCATCAAATTCTCCGACACCGTAAATAATTTCTTGGGCGATGTTGTCGAATTTTTGTTTGGCGTTAAGGTATAAATCTTTGTTTGCGTTGAACCATTCTCTGTTGTTATTGCGTTGAACACTCCTAAGAAAATTAAGTATATCTTCCATATCCTTTTGTTTTTGTGTTGCAAAGTTACAAAAATATTTCTTTTGACAAAAGTATAAACACCTTAAACTCAAAAGAGATATAATTGCATTATGATAATGATGCAAAAGAAAATTAAAAAGCCTGCCAAAAATCAATTGACAGGCGTATTTATTTTTTTGATGTTTAACACTAATTTACTAATGTTTAATATTATTTTTTTAGTGTTTAACACTAATTTTTCAGTGTTACATATCGCTTTTGCGAATAATTAAATTGCGGATTTATTTAATGAAATACTCGATAGTAGAAACTACACGGACTTTCATTTTCAAAGGATTGTCGGTCGGAGTAATGGAAAACTGACCTTGTGAAGCGGATTTAATATCTTTGATTTTGGATTTACTGCTTTGGGCAAATTCGTTAGCGGCTTTCTTTGCGTTTTCGATACTTTCTTTAATCATATCGGGTTTTATATCGTTGAGTTTGGTAAAACTGTAAGTGTATTCGTTTTCGCGGTTGTATGAATATTGCGTTATAAGATTAATACCCTCTTTGAACAAATCAAATTGGTTTTCTTCCAAATCTCTTACGCTTTTTACATTGTTACTGATAAATGTAATGGCAACTGTCGCATAGTATCTGTAAAGTAGATTGGCATCGTAGCCGCCATATTGTTGATTTTGTTTGTCGGTGATACTCGGAACGTTTATTGTTATTTCGTTTTCTTTCAAACCTTTTGAGATTGCGAATTGTTTCACTTTTGCGTTTTTCTGTTCAATCTCTTTAAGGATTTGTTGCATATCGTTTCCTCCGACAGCATAGTTTATCGTCAAATTGGCATAATCCACATCGACAATTCTCTCGGACAGACCTCTTACGCTAACAGTTCTTGTGTTGTCGGAAAAAGATTTCAAACCTTTATAGATAAAAAATCCCATAATTATTAACGCCAAAGCGATTACACCCAAATCAAGTTTCAAATTAATGTTTTTCATTTTTGTTACGTGTTTTTGATTAATGTTGCAAAGTTATACAAAATTAATACCACAAGGAAATATTTTTATTGTTTTTTGCGTTACTACGAATAATTAAAACAAAATAATGATATGAAAAAACTGATTTTATTTTCTACTTTTGTGTTTGTTGCTTTGTGTTGTTTTTCTCAAAATAAGCCGTATAACGAAGATATTGACGCAGTGGAGCAAATCAATTCTGCTGTAAAACAAGCCAAAGCCGACCAAAAATATGTTCTTGTGCAAGTCGGAGGAAATTGGTGCCCGTGGTGTTTGCGTTTTGCCGAATTGGCACAAACCAATGAGGCTATAAAAAACGTTATCGATAGTAATTACGTTTATATCCACGTTAATTATTCCAAGAAAAACAAGAACGAAAAGGCTATGGCGATGTTAGACAATCCTACACGCTTTGGTTTTCCGGTTTTTGTCATTCTTGACGAAAATGGTAAGAGAATTCACACCCAAAATTCTGTATATTTGGAAGAGGGTAAGGGTTATAGTGAAAAACTTGCCAAAGAATTTTTGGAGATTTGGACGCCGACAGCAGTCAAAACCATTAAACGATAATTTTTTCTTTTGAAAAGAATGCTTTGATTATTGAAAAACCTTTATTGGTATCGGATATTTGTCTTTTAGAGGGCGAATATCCGATGTTTTTATTTACCTTTGCAAACTCAAAAAAACAAAAAATCTGATGAATAAAAAGAAAAATTCCACCATTACCATATCTATCATTGCGATAGTGTTAAGCAGTGTGGCTGTTATCTCACAAATATTTATGTTTGCCACAACCAAGAAAAGCGATGACGAACAATACAGAGAAATATTAAAAGAACATTTTCATAATTTTGCTGCTCCGATGCCTAAGGAAGTTAGTTTTTGTGGCGAAAAGGTTCCTTTGAACAATACTTTCGTTCGTGAGGCTTTGGATAGGGAATTATCGTATATTACATACCAACACGCATCGACGTTTATCATTCTAAAACGTGCTTATCGTTATTTTCCGCAAATAGAAAAAGTATTAAAATCCCAAAAAGTCCCCGAAGATTTGAAATATTTGGCTGTTGCCGAGAGTGCTTTGAATAATGCTGTTTCTCCGGCTAAGGCTGAGGGTTTTTGGCAGTTTATGCCTGCAACTGCAAGGGAATACGGACTGGTAGTCAATAGTGAATACGATGAGAGATATAATGTGGAGAAATCCGCCATTGCTGCTTGCAAATATTTGAAAGGTAGTTATGCACGTCTCGGTAATTGGCCGTTGGCTTGTGCGGCATACAATTGTGGCGAGGGCGGAATTAAGGCTCGTATCAAGGAACAACAAGTAAATAATTATTGGAATCTTGCTTTGAATAACGAGACCGCACGTTATGTTTATCGTATCATAGCCTATAAAATCATAATGCAAAATCCGCAAGACTACGGTTTTTATATCCGTAATATAGATTGCCACCAGCCATTGGAGTATGATTCTATTGTGATAGATACAACGATAAACGATTTCTATGCTTTTGCAAAGCAGATAGGCACGGAATATAAATATTTCAAGATGGCAAATCCTGAATTGCAGGCAAAAAAACTTACCAATAAGGAAAGAAAAAAATATACATTGAAAATATTTAAGAAAAATTCGTACGACTGGAACTATCTTGTGGATAAAATAGATGAACCTTACGATTTCGTGAAATCGATGTAGGAAAGAAAACAGCATTTTTACATATAAAAAGGCGTTTTATTGAAGATGATTTTTTGATATAAGTAACCAAAAAAATAGTTTTACCGATTAAAAAAATAATCACTCATATTATTTTACTGATGTGAGTGATTAATAAATTAGTGTGAGTGATTATTTTTTTAGTGTTAAACACTGAAAAAACTATATTATGATAGAAAAGAGTGATTATTAGTCGTAAAAATATTTCATTGATTATTAGTTGATTAATATCTTAGTTTGAAAAAATATTGAGTAAAAATTTGGTGGTAATATATAAATTTGTAATTTTGCAAACTCAAAACGGCGAGGTAGCTCAGTTGGTTAGAGCGTCGGATTCATAACCCGGAGGTCACGAGTTCAATTCTCGTCCTCGCTACTCCTTAGAAAAGCACTATTTAATCATAATATTTCTTTTGACTTTCGAAAAGAAGACACAGTCTTCTAAGGAAAGTTGTTTGTTTTCAGCAAGTATTTACTCAAAACGCAAAATGGCTTTTTTCCTAACAGAAAAAAGAAAATTGTTTTCTTCTCTTGAAAAAACGATTAGTAGGATTAATTAAAACATTATAGGAGTAAAAGCGTCCTTGATATGAAGAATTTTCGTTTCTTCATTCGGTGATTTAACGATAGATATAATATCAAAACGGGATTCCAAATCTATATTGTGCTTTCTTATATAACTATCGGCAACATTAATGATGCGTTTTTGTTTTTGTAGATTGACAGCCTCAAAGGGTTCTCCGAAAACATCGGTGGAGCGTTCCTTGACTTCGACAAATACAATAGTGTTTTTGTCTTGTGCAATGATGTCTATTTCTTTTTTATTATGGACAAAATTACGCTCCAATATCCTATATCCTTGTCTTTCTAAAAACTCGGTAGCAAGGTCTTCGCCCTGCTTACCGATATTGTATGTTGAGGTGTTATTCATTATCGAAAGAATATTCGGTGCCGTATTTCAATTGTTGGGCTATAAAAGATTGCGGATAAGAAATGTTTATATCTATAACCTCGCCGTCGGCATTTTTAACCTCTTGCAAATCGGGATTGATAAATCCTCCGTAAGGTTTGATATTAAGTTCGGCGTATCTTGATATAACTTCCTTGTGTATTTCGGAATCGATTTTCACGCCATAGGTCTCAACCAAATATTTACCCTTTTCGTAATCGCCTGTCGATTTAATCTCTTGTATTTGATACAACAACTCGCCGAAAACACTCCTTAGTTTGTCGTAGTCTTTGATAACGAAATAGGTTTTATTGTCTTTGATGATTTTTTCAATGCAATCGGAGTTTTGAAGAGCATATTCGCAAATCAGTTTGCGGTTCTGCATATGAGCTTCTGTTATATTCTCTCCAAGAGGAATACGTGCCAATTGAACCAAAAGACCGTTGCGAACATAAGCATCATATTGTGCTTTGCCAACTTCTAATGAATCGATAAGATTTAGTTCAATCATTTTTTCGTCCATTAAATAGTATAAAGCGAACAGGTCTGCACGTGCTTCTTCCAATGTAGATGAATATTCTTTTAAGGCATTTGCGGGAGTGGATTCCAATAACTGTCCCGAGCCGTGTCCCAAACATTCGTGCATATCCGTATGAAGATTATCCGACAACTGTCCGTATTTCATTGCTCGCTCTATTTCATGCTCGGAAAACGAGAACTCGTTTAACGCACTCTTAGGATTTTCCAATGACGCTTGGAAGTAAGCATCGGATATATTGGCAAGAGTTACGGACTTACTTCCATAATCCTTGCGAATCCAATCGGCGTTCGGCAGATTGATGCCGATGGGAGAGGTCGGATAGCAATCGCCCGAAAGCATTGCGACATTGATAACCTTTGCACTGACACCCGTAACTTGCTTTTTACGATACTGCGGGTTTATTGGCGAATGGTCTTCAAACCATTGAGCATTGGAACAAAGTATTTGGGTTCGCTTGGTTGCTTCAATATCTTTGAAATCAACAACAGCCTCCCATGTGCCTTTCATTCCTAACGGGTCGTTGTAGGTTTCAATAAATCCGTTGATGTAATCACAAACCGATTCGCTGTCTTGCGACCAAAGGATATTATATTCGTCCCAAATTTTCAAATCTCCCGTAATGTAAAACTCAATAAGTTTATTCGTATATGCTTTTTGCTTTTCGTTTTCTGCGAAATTGAGAGATTCTTTTAACCAATAGACTATTTTTTCTATGTATTTCGAGTACATACCATTTATTTTGGCAACATACTCTTTTATTTCTCCGTTTTCTTTTACAAGTTTAGAGTTTAAGCCCAAAGAAACAGGGTGAAGCAAATCGTTATCGATATTATTGTAGTATTCTTCAACTTCTTTGCGAGAAACATCTTGGTAGAAATTGACGGCACTGCTTTTAACAATATCGTTTTGTGTGCTGGTGTCTCTACGAATAGGGGCGATGTTTGGATTGTAAATCTCGTCAAGAATAAATTCTGTGTTTTCGCCTTTCAATAAAGAAGCAAAATATTCTCTGCTGCACTTAGGAAAAAATTTCTTTTCGCCATAATGATGATGTATGCCGTTGGAGAAAAAGAAGCGTTTGGCATAAATCTCAAATTCTATCCATTCGTCATTGTCTTTATCCCCGTCGAAAGAACGTAATATGTTTTCAAGGGCTTTGCGAATGATGATATTATTTTTATAATTTTGACTGAAATAAATATCTCTGCCCCAAAGAGCGGCTTGCGATAAACAATAAATATATTTCTTTTGATTCAAAGACAAAGTATCCCAATTAGGAACTTGATACCTCATAACTTTGCAATCGGCAAACTCATCGATAATAAATTTGAAGTTTTCGTTGTTTTGATTACTTTGATTGATATTTTTTTCTGCGAAATACGTCATATCGTTTCTGAATTTATGAATAACTTTTGCGATGTTCCTTTATGCTTGCAACAAGTTATTACCTTATGTTTTTGCAAAAATACAAATAATATTTGTAACTTTGCGGTCTGAAAGATATTTGTTGTGAAAAAATTAGATAAACTTATAATAAAATCCTTTTTGGGGCCGCTGTTGCTGACTTTTTCAATATCGATGTTTGTATTGGTTATGACCTTTCTATGGAGAAAAATAGAAACATTGATAGGTAAAGGTTTGGAATGGACAACTCTTTTGGAGTTATTTGCTTATGCTTCTGCGACTATGGTACCTATGGCGTTGCCGTTAAGCATACTGCTTGCATCCATAATGACTATGGGTAATTTTGGCGAGAAATACGAATTGGTAGCTATGAAAAGTGCAGGCTTATCACTTTGGAGAATATTCCGTCCGCTGATAATTCTTGCCGTAGTTTTTTCGTGTGTGGCTTTTTACTTTTCCGGTTGGGTGATACCTGCTGCGGATTTGCGAACCAAACAATTGGCGGCAGATATCAAAGACAAAAAACCCGCAATCAATATCCGCCCGAACGAGTTTTATACACAAATATCTTCTTATGTTATTCGTATCGACAAGAAAGATAAACGAACCAACAAGATGTACGGCGTTTTGATTTACAATCACAACAAAGATATGGGTAACGTCGAAATGATTAAGGCCGACAGCGGTTATATGTATTCTGCCGAGAATAATCAAACGATGATTTTCAAACTTTACGACGGCGAAGTGTTTTCGGAAGATGTCGGAGGCGATAATTACAGAAAGCGTCCCTTGACAAGAATTAAGTTTAAGCAACAAATTTTGCGTTTCGACGTAAGTGATTTTGCTATGCAGCAAAGCGACAAAGACAAATACTCCGATTCTTACAAGGTATTGGGTGTTACAAAACTTTATACTCGCGTGGATTCTTTGCAAGACGCTTTTGCGAAAAACCAAGCCTATTATTCGGAATTTATAATGAAGCGTTATCACGCCGACACCTCAATAAAAAACACTTCCAGCGTTAAAAGCGATTTTTATAAAGACTATTCATTATTGGATAGTACGAAACAAAAAATAACGGATAACTATGCAAGGGATTTGTTGAGCGGAATGTTTAACGAATATGGCAGCAATATGGAAATACGTGCTTTTGATGAAGCATACATCACACGTCATTGGATTGAGTTCTATCGAAAATTTACTTTGTCCATTGCCTGCGTTATATTGTTCTTCATTGGCGCTCCGCTCGGGTCTATAATCCGAAAAGGGGGATTGGGTATGCCTGTCGTAGTGTCCATAATTGCTTTTGCAATATATTACGTTATCGGAATGATTGGGGAATCCGCTGCAAAGACAGGCAGTCTTTCTCCATTGGTTGCTATGTGGCTTTCGTCCATAATATTTTTGCCTGTCGGAATATTTTTAACCATAAAGGCGATGACTGACAGCAAAGTCCTATCGGCAGAAAATTGGCAAAGGTTATTTGCAAAATTTTTCGCTTTGTTTAAGATTAAGAAAAGCAAAACGGCTGAGATAATTGCCGATACATCGACCACCGATACAAAACCAAAGGACGAATAATTGAAAGCATTAACCAAATTTTTGTAATTGTTGTTTGAAAAAACATTGATAAGAAAATTAAAGACTAAAAGCATAAAGAAATGAATATACTCCAATTTTGTTACAAACCTCCATATCCTGCCGTTGATGGCGGCACTATCGGTATGTACAGCGTGGCTCAGGGATTTACCAATCTCGGGCATAACGTCAAGGTTTTAACATTCTATTCCGACAAAAAGCCGTTTGAGAAAGATTTGTTGCCACAAAAATATATAGACACTTACTCTCCCGAAGGCGTTTATGTTAATCTGAAACCTAATGTCTTTGATGCTTTGCTTTATGTGTTTATTGCAAGAAGTTATGTCGTTGAAAGATTTGTCAGCCCCCAAATGCGCACCAAATTAATCGATATTCTGCAAAAAGAAAACTATGATATAGTTCAGATTGAAAGCATAAACCTTGTTTCCTATATTCCTCTTATTCGTCAATATTCAAACGCAAAAATCTCTTTCCATTGTCCTAATGTGGAACACCTTATTTGGCAAAGGATTTACAAGAATGAGAAAAATATTTTCAAACGTTGGTATTTGCATAACACTGCCATTAATATGAAATACTATGAACAATCGCATATCAACGATTTTGATATGGTTTTTCCCGTGACCGATATCGATGCCGAGTATTTCAAGGATATGGGTTGCAAGAAACCTTGTAAGGGCGTGCCTATCGGATTTGAGGTTATGGAAGACTTGCCCGAAGTTGCGTTGGAAGAAAATTCTCTGTTCCATATCGGCAGTATGAATTGGTTTCCGAACGAGCAGGGTATTAAATGGTTTTTGAACGATGTTTGGCAGGAAATTATTAAAACAACTCCCGAAGTGCAACTTTACTTGGCTGGACGATATATGCCCTCTTATTTCACTGACAATACTTGGCAAAACGTCAATGTCGTGGGAGAAGTTGCCGACAGTACCTCTTTTATGTGCAGCAAACAGATTATGGTAGTGCCGTTGTTGTCGGGAAGCGGTATTCGTATCAAGATTTTGGAGGCTATGAGTTTGTCAAAAACCGTTGTTGCCACTTCTATCGCTGCCGAAGGCATAATGTACGAAAACGGTGTCAATATCCTTATTGCCGATACCCCCGAAGAATTTGCCCAAGCGATAAAAAAACTTGTCTGCGACAAGGATTATTGCAGGCAAATCGGAGAAAACGCCTGCAAATTGATAAAACAAAAGTATGATACCAACGTAATCGCTTCTTATATTATTGGCGAATACGAAAAACTCTTGGAACAATAATATGAAAATACTTGTCTTTTTGCCACGCTTTCCATTTCCGCTCAACAAAGGAGATAAACTAAGAGCCTTTAACCAAATAAAACAATTGGCAAAAGGCAACGAAGTTTATTTGTTCGCATTGAGTTTTAAGAATGTTGAAACGGAGCATATAAAACAAGTTAAAGCCTTTTGTAAAGATGTTCATATCGAAAAATTGCGATTGTTTCCTTTGTTATTGTCTTTATTAAAAAACTTATTTACTCGATTGCCTTTGCAGGTATCACTATTTACGACCGATAAATCCAAGAAAAATTTCCTGCATTATTATAATTATGTACGCCCCGACAGCATTTATTTCCAGTTTGTCAGAAGCGGTCAATATGCCAAGTATATCAAAGGCAACGACAACCATACTCCGAAAATGGTCTTGGACTTTCAAGATTGTCTTTCAATGAATATGCTTCGCCGTGCCAATGTATCGTCGTTTTTCGTTAAAACAATATTGATGCAAGAAGTCAAACGGCTGCGGAAATATGAAAACAAAATGTTTTCCATATTCGATTTCACAACGATAATAACTTCGCAAGACAGAGATTGCGTGGTTTCGTCAAGGCGAAACGAGATTGAAATAGTGGAGAATGGGGTGGAGGAATCGTATTTTTCCTATCCCAAAAATGCCGATATTGTTTTCGATATTATTTTTTCGGGAAATATGTCCTACAAACCGAATGTTGTGGCAGCAAAGTTCTTGGTTGAGAAAATTATGCCGTTGGTTTGGAAAACTTTTCCCAATATCACTGTATGCCTTGCGGGAAGCAATCCGACAAAAGAAGTTTTGGCTTTGCAAAGCGATAAAGTTACGGTAACGGGTTGGGTCGATGATATGAAACCATATTACGCCCAAAGCCGAATATTTATTGCCCCGATGCAGATAGGTACAGGGCTGCAAAACAAGTTGCTTGAAGCAATGGCGATGAGCCTGCCTTGTATAACGACCACTCTTGCCAATGCTGCTTTAAGGTCGATTCATGGACGTGATGTATTGGTCGGAGATAATGAAAACGAACTTGCCGAACATATATTGTCTTTGCTGCAAGACGAAACATTACGCCAAAAAATTGCAGAGTCGGGAAATAAATTTGTCAAAGAAAATTACTCTTGGCAAACAAGTACAGAGAAACTTGAACGCCTTTTGAAATAAAGCCGATAAGCAATAATTTTATTGTTTTTAATTGATTGTTTTAACTTAATGTATTTTCGCTAAAATAGTGTTTAACATCACTGAAATAGTTACAGTGATTGGTAAATTAGTGTTAATGATTGGTAAAATAGTTTCAATGATTAATTTGTGGGTTTTGCATTTTGTTTTTGTTATTGACGGATTGGAACATTTATTGATATGTTTTACGGTGAGGGAAACAGACAAATGAAACATATATTCGCAATTTTTTACGACAAAAAGTTTGTATGATAAAAAAAAATTGTAAATTTGCAACTTGAATAATAGATAGAGTATATTTATAACAGAAGAAAATATTAACACTTAAATCAACAGTAAAATGAAAAAAACATTATTGGCAGTTGCGTTGTTGTTAGCTTCTACCGGCGTTTTTGCACAGGTAAATGTTAAAGATAATGCAACTATGAACAGAGGAAACGCGGCTGTAAGACAACAGTCCGCTTTCACACTTCCTGTAAAGAAAGCCGTTGCTAAGGCACATCCTACGGGAACAACGCTTCTAACTGATTTTTCAAGTGCAGACAGTTATGTAATTGGTACGGCAGCCGGACATTCTGCAACTGGAAAAGAATCTAAATTTCAAATAAGACCTGACACAACCGGTGTATGGACAGGTACGCCAAACGGGGTTATAACAAATCTGCTTGGTTTAGGTTCGGCAGGTAATTGGAGTATTTTGACAGATCCGGGCTGGGCTAATATGTCTGCAAATAACGGCTTTGCATATCTTAATTTGTATGACGTTAAGTATGTAGACAATGATGGAAATCAAGTGATTAATGCTTGGATTAGACCTACACAGTCAATCAACACTTATGGACTAAGAGGTGTGGATATTTATATTTCTCAGTTCTGTATGAGATTTAATACGGATAAATATTACATTGATTGGTCTCACTCCGAAGATTTTGCAGTATATGATTCAATGGAATTTAATGCAAGAAATTATATGTTAGACCCTTCTGAATATACATTTGGTACTTTGAAAATAACTCTTCCTACAAACACAAGCAATTGTTCTTTGATTTCTGAGGACCCGGGAGAGCAAACTTATATCCGTATCAGAGTAAAAGTTCCTGCATCATCGGTACAGCCTCACGGTTATGCATTCTTTGTTGATGACATAGCTTGGGCAGAAACTCCTGAATATAACTTGGATGTTTTGGATCACGATTTCTATGGTGGTTACAGAGTACTTCCTGAAATAGTAGAGGCAGAGCCTTTCTATTCAAGAGTAAAAGTTAATAACTCCGGTGCAAACGACCTTACTAACGTAACTGTTAAGAACAATATGGTTAAGGCTGTTGTATTTCCAGGAGAATCTTATAATGGTAGCGATTCCATTTATTTTGATTTTAATTCGGATGCTGTTGTTGCTAACATAGGTGTTCAAGACGTTTTGAGTACTGATGCATTTGAAGTAGAAGGTAGAGATGAGAACAATAATCCAATTATGTTTCTTAGAGATATAGAGTGGATGGAAGCATACGAAACAAATCAATTGAATGACGGTGCCGGTTATTATGGTGTTATGAATACCATATCTTATGATTATCAAGAAGACGGTCAAACCAAGACTGAAACTATAAGTGCAGATGTTTCTGGTACTATGGAAGACCCTCTTATATATAGATATTCAGTTACGGAGCCTATCGATGCAGAAGCCGGCGTTTATCGTTGGTCAAGAGACGCTTCTGGATCAGGAGTAAATTATCACTTCAATCATGGATATCACCAAGTTGGTAATAACGTTTATTACGGAGAAGCCAATGTTGAATCTGCGGGTTACAGAGTATGTTTAGGTTTCGCTGCTAAAAACTTCACGGAAGATGCGTATGCTTGGGGTGTTGAGGTTGTTCCTGCTATTAATTGTTCAGCAGCAAGTACGGCAGATTACAGTTTTACGTTTAATGAACCGGGTGCTATGATTAAATCTTCTTTGTGGAAACTTGATTTGGAAGCAGCAAGCAATGACGATGCTGTCGCTCCTGTTTTATATACAAATGCAGCAGGTGAAGAAGATCAAATGCTTGAAAGTGAAATCTACGAAGTTCAAGCAAGCGATTTGCTTGATGTTCCTGAGGCAGACAGATATAATAAAGTATTTTATGTTGATGGACAGAACTTAAAGGCTATCTATCTTCCTTTCAAAAATCAGAGCGTTAAATTAGAGCCTAACACTCTTTATTACGCTTGCTACGAAAACGCAATAGACGGTAAATTCCAAGTGGCACAATCAGTTCCTTTTACAAACGTATTCCGTATCGGTTATTCTCACATTCCTACTGTCAATGAACAAGGTGAAGACGACTTAGCAACTGTTGGTAACTTGGTAATTTATTCTCCTGGTGTTCCTACAACAGGTCAATATCAATGGGCTTGGGGTTCTATTTATAGTTTTACAGACGATGTTCCACTTATCCGTTTGATGATTGGTAAAAACAAAGGCGGTTTGACTGACGCAACAGAAAACACTGCATCTATGAACCTATTCCCTAACCCTGCAAAAGACAATGCTGTTCTTGATTATACTTTGGCTACAAGCGGTAAAGTTACAATCGAGGTATCTGACCTTATGGGTAGAACGGTTCTTTCTTTGAACGAGGGTATGCGTAATGCAGGTATTGCTAACAAAGCAAATATCGATGCAAGCAAATTGGCTAACGGTTCTTATATTTGCACAGTTAAAGTTAATGGCGCAAAAGCTGCTACAACTAAAATGGTTGTTAATAGATAAAAGAATCTTTTAATAAGATAACTACTTTTTGTTATCTATCACAGCGGAAGACTTAATACAATTAAGCCTTCCGCTTTTATTATTATTGTTGTTTGCCGATTAGTTTGTTTTCTTATATGATATGATTGCCCACGTGTTTAACACTATTGCAACAGTTATTATAGCTAATAAATTGGTTATTAAAGCCGATAAACCGCTTCCTTTCAAATAAATCATACGCATAACTTCGATAAAATATTTCAAAGGATTTGCTGCTGCAATGTATTGCGCCCACTGTGGCATTGAAGCAACAGGAGTGAATAATCCCGACATCAATATAAAGACAAGCATAAAAAAGAAAATCAAGAACATCGCCTGGCTCATGGTTTTTGCATAATTGGAAATGACAAGGCCAAACCCCGAAATGGCAATTATATACGCAATAACGAATATAAACATCGTAAAAACACTGCCCACAGGCGTTAATCCGTAAAATAACCACGCCAAAAACATTGAAAAACCAAACAACACAAAACCTATAATCCAATAAGGGATAAGTTTGGAAAGGATAAAGGCGAAACGGGTTACGGGTGTTACATTTATTTGCTCGATAGTGCCTTTCTCTTTCTCGCCAACGATGTTTAATGCCGGTAAAAAACCACACATCAAAGTTAAAAGCATAACCATAATGGCGGGAACCATAAATATTTTGTAATCCAATTTAGGGTTGAACAAATAATAAGGTTTAATACTGAATACTTGTGCGTGAAATGACGGCTGCTGCGTTGAATATTTCTCTTTCATTTCGTTTGCATACTCATTTATTATGCTATTCATATAATTGTTGGCAAGCATTCCTTTCATACCATTTACACTATTGACGCTGATTTGCACTTTACCCAATCCGTTTTTGACTAAATTTTTTTCAAAATCATCAGGTATCTCGACAATCAAATCAACATCGCCTTTTTCGATACTTTTAATTGCCTGCCTGTGTGAAGAACCCACCTCTGTCAATGTGAAATATTTTGAAGCACTTACTTTTTCGCATAGTTTTTCACTTACAGAACTTTTGTCATTATCGACAATCGTTACTTTCAGATGTTTTATTTCTTGATTAGCCGCAAATGGCAGAATGCCTATCATTGCTATTGGCATAAATATTAATAATTTGGGGATAAATCCACCGCGAAACAATTGTTTGAATTCTTTTATTATCAAATGTTTTAACATAATAATTACTCCTTTCTATTGCAAACGTATTTTGAATTTCTTTAACGCAATGATTAAATAAAGAACGACCATACCAATCAATATCAAAAATTCCGTACTCACCGCTGTAATATCCACTCCTTGAATCATAATTTTTCTGAGTGCAGATATAAACCACCTCGCAGGTACTATGCAGGACAGCCATTGTAAAATATTTGGCATACTCTCGATAGGGAAAACCATACCCGATAACATAATCGTCGGCAACATTAACACCATACCCGAAACCAACATTGCCGATATTTGCGTCTGCATAACGGTTGAAATCAAAAGCCCCATGGATAACGCCGTAAATATATACAGCAGACACAATAGCAATAACAATCCCACACTGCCGTTAATCGGAACGCCGACAACGAAATGTGCAAAAACCAAAACCAACAACAGAGTTATGGACGATAAGGTCAGATAAGGGATAGTCTTGGATAGTATTATTTGTATCGGAGGCATGGGCGAAGCCAATAACAATTCCATTGTGCCACGTTCTTTCTCTCTTACGATTGCAATGGACGACATCATGGCGTTAAGCAACAAAAGCATCATACCTATAACGCCAGGTACAAAATTATATTCGGATTTGCTTTGAGGGTTGTATAGCATGGTCGAATTGGTTTGTATTTGAAAAGATTGTGTTGCTCCTGCATCGGAGTTTATTTCTTTAAGATAAGAACCCAAAACCCCTTGTGCATAGCCTATGTACATCGCACCCGAATTGGCTTCGCTTCCGTCGGCGAGCAGTTGAATGCTTGCTTCGTGAGTATGCAGCATATTTTCTGCGAAATTCTCCGAAAAAACCATAACCAAATTAATTTTCTTTTCCTTAAAAGCCACTTCAATCTCTTTGTTCGTTGTCAGATATTGTTTGATTTGAAAATATTTGTTTTGATTAAATTTTTCGATTATACGATTTGTTTGTTCGTCTTTTGAAAAATCCAAAACAGCAACACTTATATTTTTTACTTCCGTGGAAATGGCATAAGAAAACAATATAATCATCACAATAGGCATAGCGAACATTATCAACAATGTTGTTTTGTCTCTTAGAATATGCAGAAATTCTTTTCGTACGAATGAAATAAATGTTTTCATATCTTTGTTAATCTTTTTTGTTGAACTTTATACATTTTGCATATGGTTTTTTGAAATTTTAGTGTTTAACACTATTTTATTAATGTTTAATACTAATTTATCAGTGTTTAACACTGATTTAATGAAATCACATACCTTTTTTTAACTTCGCTTTGCCGTGCGAGCCAAATATAGAAACACATCGTACATATCTTTGGCAGAATAAAGATTTTTAAGATTTTGCGGAGTGTCAAGGGCATCTATTCTGCCATCGACCATAATCGAAACTCTGTCGCAATATTCCGATTCGTCCATATAGTGAGTTGTTACAAAAACAGTAATACCTCTGTCTGCCGCAGCATAAATCATTTCCCAGAATTGCCGTCTTGTTATGGGATCAACACCTCCCGTCGGCTCATCAAGAAAAACTATTTTCGGGTTGTGAAATATCGAAAGAGAAAAAGCAAGTTTTTGTTTCCAGCCAAGAGGTAAGGAAGAAACCATGGCATTTCTCTCATTTTCAAAATTCAGTTCTTTAAGCATTTTGTCCGTACGGTCTTTTATTTCTTTACGATTCATACCATAGATTCCACCGAATAAGGAAAAGTTTTCCCATACCTTCAAATCCTCATATAAAGAAAATTTTTGCGACATATATCCTATGTTTTTCTTTACCATTTCTTGTTGTTTGGAAATATCAAAGCCTGCCACCAATCCTTTTCCCGATGTCGGGTAACTAAGTCCGCAAAGCATACGCATGGCAGTTGTTTTGCCCGCACCATTGGCCCCGAGAAAACCGAATATTTCGCCTTTTTTCACATTAAACGTGATGTGATTTACAGCAGTGAATTTTCCAAATTGTTTTGTCAAATCCTTGACTTGTATTATATCGTCGTTTGTCATTGTAGTTTTATTGTTTTGTTTTTCCTTTGATAGTTGAGAGTTGATATGTTTTGTTTTGTAGATTACTTTTGAAACGTTGGCTATTACATTGAAGTCATTGCCATAAAGCAATCTTCGATATTCGGTTTTATTTCTTGTATCTCCAATTCGCTATGTCCTTTGTCGGATAAGTAAGAAGATAAATCTTGTTTGATGGTCGGCGAATTTACTTTTAGGTGAATGCTTTCTCCAAACGAGAAGGCGGATAAAGCATTGCTGTATTGCTTCAAATCATTTAGGAGTTGGTGCATTTTATTGCTTTTGACAGAAAAAAGAGTCTTGTCAAAACTTGACACAATTCCATTCGGAGTATCTATTCGTAGAAATTCGCCTTGATTGACCAAGGCAATGGAATCGCACATCTCGGCTTCGTCCATATAAGGAGTGGAGACAATGATTGTGATACCTTCTTGCTTTAATCGTTTAAGCATCTGCCAAAATTCTCTTCTCGAAACGACATCGACACCGGTGGTAGGCTCGTCCAAGAATAACACTTTGGGACTATGAATCAAGGCACAGCAAAGAGCAAGTTTCTGTTTCATTCCTCCCGATAACTTACCTGCTTTTCGAGAAGAGAATTTTTCAAGTTGAGAATAAATATCCTTGATTAGGTGCATATTTTCTTCTATCGTTGTGGAGAAAACGGTCGCAAAGAATTGGAGATTTTCTTTGACGGTCAAGTCTTCGTAAAGCGAAAACCTGCCCGGCATATAACCTATTTCCTTGCGAATTTGTCGAAAATCCTTGACAATATCGTACCCTGCCACAACGCCTTTGCCACTATCGGGAAGAAGAACCGTTGTAAGCAAACGAAACAATGTTGTTTTGCCCGCACCGTCAGGACCAATCAAACCGTAGATTTCGTTTGCCTTGACGCTTATCGACCAAGACTTGACGGCTTGTATTTTTCCGTAACTCTTGCATATATTTTCGGTTTCAATCATCATAACAGTATATATCTTTATTTGGCTGTTGTTGTTATTAAAATAGTTTCGCACATCGGTTTAATGATTGGGGATTTTAATTTGCTAATCACTCACACTAATTTACTAATCATTAACACTAATTTATTAATCACTCACATTAATTTATTAATCATTGATACTGATTAATGGAATGAAACTTCGCCATACATACCGCGTTTGATAAATCCGTCGTTTTTAACCGAGATTTTAATGGCATATACAAGGTTTTCTCTTTCGTCTTTGGTCTGAATGGTCTTTGGAGTAAATTCTGCCTGAGAAGCAATCCATGTGATAACGCCTGCATATTCCTTGTAATCTTTTGCACCTTTGTAGGCAAAGACTTTAACTTTCTGTCCGATTTTTATATTTGTCAATTGTTCGGTGGTTACATACGCTCTTAGGTATATATTGTTAATATCCGCAACTTTGAATATCGGTTTGCCCGTTGTTACAAACTCGCCTTCGTTTGAATATTTGGTTAGCACAACACCATTGATTGGAGAGGAAATACGACTTTTTGACAATTTGTCATCAATCATCAAAACCTGAGTTTCCACACCTGATGCTTGGGCTTGAAGACTGCGGTTGCTTTTTTCCAAAGTTGAGTTCATGGCTTCTTTTTGGGAAGTAAGTATTTTTATTTTTGAGGTTATATCGTCCAAATCTTTTTTGTTCGCAGCATTAGCCGAAACAAGGTTTTCAAAACGCTGCTTGTCTTTCTTGGCTTGTGCGATTTGGTTGTTCAGACTTGCTATTTGTTTCAGTATATCGGGACGATTAATGTCTATACTTTGTGCATTTTTCATTAATTGCATTTTTTGTAAATATAATTGTACGGTATCAATTAACCCGATTTGCTGCCCGCTTTGAACATTATCTCCTTCCTCTATTGTTAAGGAAAGTATCTTGCCTGTGTTTTCGGCACTTACTATTATTTCCGTGGCTTCAAAAGTTCCTGTTGCGTCAAATTTATTATTGTTTCTTGAACAGGAAGCTAATATCGTTGCGAAAACTATCGCTGTCAATGCAATCTTTTTCATTTTAATTAAATTTTTTGATGTTATTGTATTATTGATTACTTACCAAGAGTTGTTTTCAATTCGTATTGTTTTTTCAATAACTCTATTCTATGAATTTTTTGGTTTTGTTTGGCGATGTTTTCATTGTTTATCTCTGTCAGCAGGTCCGAAACAGACATCGTTCCATTCTCGACACGTAATTCTGCACTCTTACGAATGGATGAGCGTAAGTCAATAATTTGTTGGTCGTCCTCCATTTGTTTTTCCAATGTGATTATACTTGATTGTTGTTGCACGGACTGAACGTTGTTATTGAATAGAAAGTTTTCTTTGTTCATTTGGTTGATATTTCTTGAAGTTTCAATCAAATGTTTATCGTTTTTGTTGGTGTAAAGACTATGGATATTCCATTTCAAACGAATACCTGCAATGTAATAGAAGTTGAAATCATCGTTCAACATATTCAAATTCGGACGACCATAACCACCCTGAACAAATGCAGATAGTTCGGGCATATAAGATGCTTGTAAATTTTTCTCTTTTGTGTTCAGCAATTCGTTTTGAGCCTCAAACCATAAAAGTTCCGGGCGGGAATTTTCAAGCGTATTATCAATGTAAAAACTTGGTGGAGTTTGCAGCGTAACATTGTCTTTCAACGGTTCGTTGATATAAATAGATAGAATATCGATATAAGCAGAGCGCATTTGTTTTAATTGAATGCGTTGTTGTTTTGCATTGATTTTTGCAACGGATACTCTATCCAAATCGCTATTGTTTGCAACGCCATTATCCACACAAGCCATTACTTTTTTGTAAGTAATATCCAAATCCTCCTGTAATAAAGAGTTTTGATTCAGCTGCTCATCTATAACCAATATTCCGAAAAACACTTGATTTATTCGTTCTTTCAAAGCATACATATCAACTTCTTGTTTTCTTTCAAGAGCATTGTTTTGAGCCTTGATTACTTTTGTTGCCGAGTTTATTGCTCCTCCGTCATAGATTGTTTGATTGACTTCGAGAACGATGCCGTATTGGTCTTTGCTTAGTTGTGGAATTTCGATGTTAGGTATTTCAATCGGAAGAGAGGTAACATCGCTTTGATACGATGCTTTTCCGCTTAAAGAGATGTCAGGCAACCAACCTTTGATTGCATTTGAAATATTGTACTCGTTACTTTTTGTAAGAAATTCCGAATTTTTCGCAAGCGGATAATTCGTCATCACTTTGTCGTAACAATCTTGCAAAGTTATGTTTTGTGAAAATATTGTCAAATTGCAATATAAAACCATTGTAATTGTTAATAGTGTTTTTTTCATTTCTTTATTTCGTTTTTGCTTTTGCAAAATTATACCAATATTTCGGGCTGATGATTATCTTAAAGCATATTAAAATTATCTAATGGTATGAAAAAAGAAATTTTTGTATAATTTTATCGATTGTAAATGTCTTAAAAGTCGTTTTATGGGCGATTTTATTTTAATTTTACCGCCATTGTATAATTTGTTTTGATTATTCGATATTTATTTTGTTGATGTTTAGATGTTTTTTGGTGCATATATAATTATGGTATGCTTTTTTCGTAAAAATAGTGTTAAACATTAAAAAAATAAATAGTGATATTAGAAAAATAGTGTTAAACACTGATAAAGTGAATAGCGATATAAATAAAACAGAAAAATGGAGCGATAAAAAATCACTCCATTTTTAATATATGATATGTGTTTTGGGTTTTGGGAAACTTATTCTTTTTTATTTCTAAACTCCTTTGGAGTCATTCCCGTCATACGCAAGAAAAATTTTGTGAAAAATGACGGATTTGGGAAGTTCAATTCATCGGCTACTTGGAATATTGCCAAATTGCTGTATCGCAAAAGAATTTTTGCTTCCAATATCACAGCCTCGTTTATCCATTGCATAATACTTTTGCCGCTTTGTTTGGTTATAACGGAAGAGAGATACTTTGGCGTTAAACACAATTTGTCGGCATAATAATTCACTTGTCGGCTTTCTTTACAGTGCTTTGAAACAAGAGAAATGAAATTCTGAAAAATTTCTTCGCTACGAGAAATATGTCTATTGATATTTTCGGCTTGTTGAGCGTTGTTTATATACAAAATATCATACAAAAATGCTTTTATCAAATGCATCAATGTATCTTTTCGTAAAGGCTCGGTGTGAGCTGTTTGCCAAATTAATTCAAATATTTGCATTAGCTGCTGTTTGTCTTCTTTCTCGGGAGTGGTTATAATGATTTTGTTTCTGAAATTAACATCGAAAACAGGGGCGGAGTCTTTGAAAAAATCACTATTACGATCGTTGTAAGCGATAAACTTTGCCTCAATGTCGTCGCTTATATGCTTAAATTCTATTAAAGCATCTTTTGGAATTATTGCTATATTGCCCGCTTTTACTTTCATGGGAAGAAGATTGAATGTTAAATCCACATCCCCTTTCTCACAAATCACAATTCTTCCTTCTTTTATGCGGTAAGGCTGATTTATTTTAAGAAATTGTTCATGTAGTCCGACAGCTTCGTTATCTACGATTGCTATTGCAAAGTCATATATTTGGAAAAAGTTAGCGTAGTGTGTTGAAAAAGGTTTAAGATTTACATTATCCATTGCAATCTCAATTATGTTTTCATTCTTATTCATATCGTTTATGTATGTTTGTGAGTTTATTATTTCTTGTAATAGGCTGCAAAGATAAAAAATCATTTGGAAATAAATATATTTTATCATTATTACAATACTGTAAGATAATTTTTTGAGTTAGCGAAGAAATTTTTTAGCAGTGAAAATTTCAAGGGAAAAATGTTTCGATTTAGGACTGTCAAACAATTTTATTTCGATATTAATTAAAAAGTTATTAGTATGTGAGAAAAAATCCCTAATTTTGCAAATTATTAAAATTTAATTAAATATGAATGTTATGAAAAGAGTTATCAGATTATTTATTTCTGTGTGTGCTTGTGTGGTGTTGCTTTATTCCTGTGTGGATACAGACGATTTTGATGTAAATCGTATTTCTCAAACAACGATTAATCCGGAGGTTGAAGCGAATATAATGACAATGGATTTTGCTGCACGAGATTTTTTTGGACAAATAGAGAGTCTTGAAGAGGGTATTCATCTTGTAGATGGTGAAGACGGAGTTTTACATCTTCAAATGATGCAGGATTTTGAGGTTAATGGTAGCGATTTGGCTCACGACTTTTTTAATAAAAACGTTGAGATGCATCTTGCCGATTTTAACCTTGACGATATAACTATTCCGTCTTGGTACGATGAGACATTTACAGACGATATTGTTTTTGACCAGCAAACGTTGCTTATATCGATTGACGAGTTCGCAAAATATGATGAAGACGAAGAGAGCAGAGCCATTGATAGTTTGGTATTGGCTACCGGTAGTTTTACTTTTGCAGGTCATTCTCAGTTGCCTTACGATGCCGCAGTGTATATACAGACAAACTCGATAGTTAAAGACGGTAAGGCTTTTTCGCAAGTATTGAATATGAAAGCGAATAAAGATTTTTCGGAGGTTATCGATTTGGCGGGTTACACATTAAAACTTGACGCCCAAGAAGACAATACATCAAAGATTTCTTTGAGTTATAAGATTGTTGTCAAAACAGCAGGTCAGACGCCAAAGCCGGGTGATTATGGCTTATCGTTATCTTTGGACGGCAAAGACTTGAATATAGATTTGGCATACGGAAGAGTTGGTAATCCGTCTATTCCTATGGAAGGCGTGTTGGATATAGATTATTTTGATAGCACAATATCAACCGATATGTTGAATTTGGAAAAAATCAATATGTTTGTTGATGTTAAGAATTATACAGGAATAAAATTATTCTTGGATATGACGAAAATCAAGGCTATAAATCATCAAGGTATTGTGTCGGATTTGTTTGACAAAGAACAAAGATTTGAAGTTAATCCGGCAGATAAGCCCGGCGAAATGAAACTAACGCAAAATGTTTTGAATATCAACCCGGATATTTTGTCTCACTTGCCGAATCAAATCTCTTACGAATTGGCTTCTATCTTTGGCGACGGAACGCAGAGAGGATTTATCTATCCTAACAAGAAATATGTAGATGTTCATACTATATTGGATATTCCTTTGTCGTTAAGGGTTAATGATTTTGTAAGTGAAAAAGAAACCGATGCGTTGGATTTTCTAAATTCCGAAGACGGTGTCGGCGATTATATTGATAGCGTTATTTTGAAAGTAGGTTTGGAAAATTCTTTCCCTGCTGCATTGAAAATAGACTTATTTACAAAAGATGCTTCGGGACAAGTAATGCCTTTGTTGGCTAATAGTGTCGATGTCGTTTCGGCAGAAATTGATAACAATGGTAATGTAACGGCTGCATCAATTAATACACAAGAAATTTCCATAACACAAGAAAGTTATCAAAGACTTAAAGATGCTCAAAGCGTTCTTATTCGTGCAACGTTCAATACAAGCGGCACCGGTGCAACAAAGCCATTTGTTAAATTTACCGGTAACGAAAAAATGAAAGTTAAATTAGGCGTTAGAGCGCATACAGTGATTAAATTCTAAGTTTGTCGAATTTTGTAAATAGGTAATAAAATGAAAAAAATATATATAGTTATTTTGACGGCGATATTGTTATTCGCACAATCGTCAAAGGCACAGGAAAACGTGGCGTTGTATTTTTCTAATCAGCCTCAATCGATTTCTTTTAACCCGGCATTTAACGCAAAATATAAAGCGTTTGTAACTCTACCGGTTGTCGGTAAAACGCACTTCGGTTTGAATACTTCCGGTTTTGCATGGAATGATTTGATAAACCAAAGTCCTGTCTATCCCGATTCTTTACGTATCGATGTGAATGGGTTCTTAGGCAAATTGAAAAAATCAAACAATTTGAGCCTGACAGCAAGTTTCGATATATTGGGTGTAGGATTCAAAATAGGAAAGAATTATTTTTCGATTGGCGAGAGTTTGAATATCGAATCCAAACTGTCTTTCTCCAAATCTTTCTTTGATTTCTTGGTACATGGAACAGGAATGGCTTCCAACAATGTCGATATTTTGGATAGAGATATACTTGCCTTGTCGGCGTATCTGACAACCTATATCGGCTATGCAAGAGAAATTACAGATGAATTAACAGTTGGTGCAAGATTGAAAATGTATAATGGTATAGCGAATGTTCATACCAATAAAAGTATTGTAAATTGCAGATTTGATGAAAATTCTATTGAAGCTTATGGTGATTTCGATATTGATATGTCATTGGCTATGGGTTATTTGGCACCTGTGAATAGCGTAGTTAATGACGGAGATTTTAAGTTTGAGTCTTATGACAACGTTTCGGATTATATTTCCAACGCTATGAATAATCGTGGTTTTGGAGTTGATATCGGTGCAATATACAAATATAATGATATGCAGTTTTCTGTCTCCGTTGTTGATTTCGGTAGCATTAAATGGAAAAAAGGTAATAAAATCAAAAGCCGTAATCCGGGACAAAAAATTAATTTCTCGGGTGTTGATACCGATTACGATAACATAGGCAACGATTTTGACAATTATTTCAATGATATGGCGGATAGTTTGAAAGATGCTTTTGATTTGGAAATTACCGATATTGCAAGTTACAAGACAGGTGTGCCAACAAAGATTTATGTAGGTTATACTTGGGATTTCTATACCAATATGCAGTTGCAGGCTTTGTATAGCGGAAGAATTATCAACTCTTCGTACGAGAATGCTTTGACTTTGAGTTATGCTTATAGTTGTGGTCCGTTGCAGGTGGCTGTTGGAAATACTTTCAAATACAAGTTTTTCAATCCTACGGTGTATGTAGGTTTGGGCGGTTTTTATATCGGTGCATCGGTTGCATCTTCTTACAATTTGGCAAAGACTTCTGGTATGAATCTTTATGTGGGTTGCAACTTTTTGCTTAGAGATAAAAAAGCAAGTAAGACAAACGTAGAGCCGCAATCCGAAGATGTGTCTCAAAGATTGTCTTTCCTTGAAAGATAAACGACTATTCTTTTGTCTGCTTAGTGTAGAAAAAAGAGTGAAATCATTAATAATAAAAAATATTTCTGAAAGCGATTTAACGACTGCTTTCAGAAATATTTTTTCGTGGGAAACTACGATAGTAGTGTTAAACACTAATAAATTTTTGTTAAACATTATTTTATTAGTTATTAAAATTAATATAATATCGGTAAATAAAAGGAAATAATATATTAACTTTGCACCACTAAATAAAACTACTGATACAATGTATGAATTTCTTGAAGGAAAATTTGAAGAAGTAACGCCGTCTTTTGTTGTTGTCAATTGTAGTGGGGTAGGTTATATGGTGGAGATTTCGCTTACTTCTTACTCTGAATTAAAAGAAAAAAAAGAAGGAAAAATATATACTCATTTCTCTGTACGAGAAGATGCTCAAACTCTTTATGGCTTTGCAACAAGTAGAGAACGAGAATTGTTTCGTCATCTGATAACCGTAAGTGGGATAGGAGCCAATACGGCAAGAATGATGTTGTCTTCATTGGGTGTTGATGAATTGGTTAGGGCAATAGTAAATGAAGACAGTTCTTCTATCAACAAAGTAAAGGGGATAGGTACAAAAACATCGCAAAGGGTTATTGTGGATTTGCATGACAAACTGAAAAAATGGGAATTTGACGAGAAAGATTCTTCTATTGCATCTGTTTCAGACAATAAAAACCGTACCGAAGCGTTATTAGCATTGCAGACATTAGGATTTAATAAAGTTATTATCGAGAAAACGTTAGACAAACTATTAAAAGACAACAATACGATGAGTGTCGAAAATCTCGTAAGGGAAGCATTGCGTCGTATGTAACTATTTATGACAAAGAAAAGAATATCGATAATAACACTGTTAGTTTTATTGTTTTGTGTTTTAACTCTAAAGGTTAGGGCAGATTTTTCTTTGTATAATTCATTCGATACTTATTTTAGCAAAACTTATTCAAACAACGGTCTTTTAGGATTTGATTTCAATAAAAATTCTTTTGGTTATAAGGGTGCGAAAATAGATTTTCGTAAAGAAAAACCTTTGTTTATTAATGTAAATCCTTCGCAGAGTTTTTTTAATTTAACAAATCCCGATTCCTTACATTTTCCAGTCAAAGATTCTGTTGAATCGCCTTTTTATTTGAAAGACCCTGACAATATAACCGAAACTGTCGAATATGACGCAGCAAAGAACGAATATGTTTTGGTTAAGAAAATCGGAGACGTTGTATTGGAACAAAGAGCTTTGACCTTTGAGGAGTATCAGAATTATGATATGGACAAGATGATTTCGTCTTATTGGAAAACCAAATCATCATCAGTTGCAACGAGTTCCACTTCTTCAAAATCCGATGGTTCATTGAGTTCGTTGATACCTGCAATGAGGGTTAATAGCGATTTGTTTGAGACCATTTTTGGAGGTCAGGAAATAAGCATAGTGCCGTCCGGTTCGTTGGATTTGAAATTCGCTATTGTCAATAATCGCAACGAGAATATGGCTTTAAGCGAAAACCGAAGAAGTACCACATCTTTTGATTTCGATGAAGATATTCAATTGAACGTGCAAGCACAGGTTGGAACGGCGATAAATTTCAACTTAAACTATAATACAGGTGCGACATTCGATTTTGAAAAAGAGATTTTCAAACTAAAATACGAAGGCAAGGAAGACGATATCGTTCAGTTGTTGGAAGCAGGTAATGTCTCTTTTTCTTTGCCTACGACATTGATTACAGGTGTCCAAAATTTGTTTGGAATAAGAGGTAAATTCAAGTTTGGTAATTTGTTGTTGGATGCAGTTTTTTCTCAACAGAAGAGTGAAAGCAGTACCATTACTGTTCAAAATGGAGCGCAAAGTCAAGAATTTAATTTCAAGGCCGATGAATACGAGGACAACAAACATTTCTTTTTGGCGCAGTATTTTTACGATAATTACAATAAAGCACTTTCTACGTTTCCGGTGTTAAACACCAATATAATAATCACCAAAGTTGAAGTATGGAGAACTAACGTTGGTAGTGCAGTCAATAACAACAGAAATATAATTGCTTTTGCCGATTTGGGAGAAAATAAACCCTACGGTACAACTCCATATATAACGAATATAGAAGGTAGCGAATTACCCGACAATTATCTATCCAATAATTTGTTTAATGTTGTTGATAAAAATTCTTTAAGAAGTATAAACAGTGTAAGTTCATATTTACAAGGTATGGGCTTTGTGTCGGGGCAGAATTTTGAAAAGGTTGAAAGTGCAAGACGATTAAATCCAAGCGAATATACAGTCAATGAAAAACTTGGTTTCATATCGTTAAATCAAGGATTGAGTAATGATCAGGTTTTGGCTGTGGCTTTTCAATATCAAATAGTGGGCGACACGACGGTGTATCAAGTCGGGGAGTTTAGTGATGACGGTGTGGCAGATCCAAATACTTTGGTCGTTAAATTATTGAAGTCTTCAACCTTGAATACCAAAAATCCTATGTGGAAACTTATGATGAAAAATGTTTATTGGATAGGTTCTTCACAGATAGCACAAGAGGATTTTAGATTAAATATTTTGTATTTGAGTGATGAGACCGGTGTTCAAACCGGATATTTTACGGAAGGAGATTATAAAGGTGTTCCGTTGTTGCAAGTATTCGGATTGGACAGAATGGATAACCAACAAAATATGTATCCCGACGGAGTTTTTGATTTTGTAACCGGTGCAGAGATTGGTGCAGGTACGGTTAATGCTTCACGAGGATTGATTTATTTTCCAACCGTTGAGCCATTCGGTAAGGATTTGCGAGAGAAATTAAATGATGATGATTTGGCGGATAAATATTGCTTTGATTCCTTATATACCTTGACCAAATCCCAAGCAATGCAATACACACAGAAAGATAAATTCTATTTGGAGGGACGTTACCGCTCTTCTTCAACGGGTGGAGAGATTTCGTTGGGAGCAGTGAATGTGCCGCAGGGCAGTGTGTCCGTTATGGCGGGAGGTATCAAGCTGCAAGAGGGTGTGGATTACACGGTGGATTATGCAATGGGACGTGTAAGGATAATCAACTCCGCTTATCTTTCTTCGGGAACGCCAATCACGGTCTCAACCGAAAGCAATACAACGTTTTCAATGGTTACAAAGAGAATGATGGGTGTTAGAGGAACATATACCGTTTCGCCGGAGTTGTCAATAGGTGCAACGATAATGAATTTGCACGAAAGTCCATTGACAACAAAAGTAAATTACGGAGAAGAACCTATCAATAACACATTGGCAGGCTTTGATGTACATTTAACACGTTCCATTCCATTTATTACCAAACTTTTGAACTGGTTGCCTTTCTATGATACCAAAGCACAAAGCACATTGGTTTTTGAAGGCGAAATGGCAGTATTCTTACCTGGAAATTCTTCGGCTATAGGCAGACAAGGTATAGCATATATTGACGACTTTGAAACATCTAAACGCTCTTATGATTTGAAATCTCCTTATTCTTGGTGTTTGGCTTCTACGCCACAGGATTTCAATACCGCAAACTCTATGTTCCCTGAAACATTCAAAAATTCGGGACTTGCATACGGTTTCAATAGAGCAAAGATTGCCTGGTATGTTATTGACGATAACTTTTACAATGGAGCCGCTCCGTCCAATATAACCAAAGACGATATTTCCAAACCTTATGCCCGTTTGGTAAGACAAAGCGAGATTTATCCGAATAAAGATATTATCGAAGGCAATCCTACGGATTTGCATACGTTTGATATTGCTTTTTATCCAGAAGAAAGAGGACCTTATAATTATGATACGCTTTCGATGTGGAGTGCGGGTTTGAGCGAAGAAGGTAAATTGAATAATCCGCAAAGTCGTTGGGGAGGTATAATGCGTAAAATAGATGCTACCGACTTTGATGCTGCCAATATTGAATATATAGAGTTTTGGCTTATGGATCCTTTTATTGATAATGATGAAAGTGAGGGGGGCAGACTTTATTTTAATTTAGGTGATATTAGTGAAGATATTCTTAGGGACGGCAGAAAATCATACGAAAACGGACTTCCGACATCGGCGGAGATTGTCAATGTTGATACCACTATGTGGGGACGTGTTCCGAAGTTACAAGCGGTTGTCAATGCGTTTAGCAACGAAGACAACAGTCGCCAATACCAAGATATTGGTTACGATGGATTAAATTCTTCTGATGAGCAGTCTTTCTTTGAGACATTTCTTAATAAGGTTAGGGGACAAGTAAGAGATGAAGAGTTCTTGAAAATATTGAACGACCCTTCAAACGATGATTATTCGTATTTTCGTTCCACTGATTACGATAGACAGAATGTTAAAGTTACTGATCGCTACAAGCGTTATAATAATCCGGAAGGCAATTCTGCTGTAACCAATTCTGGCGAGAGTACTCAAAGTTCTTCTTTGCCAAACGTGGAAGATATTAACCAAGACAACACATTGAGTGAAGCCGAAAACTATTATGAATATGAGATAGAACTGCGTCCCGATAAGATGATAGTGGGAGAGAATTATATTACAGATATTCAAACAGCGAGAAACATAACATTATCAAACGGACAGAAAACAGATTGTAAATGGTATCAATTCCGAATCCCGGTAAGAGAACCAAGTCGTAAGGTGGGAACGATAAATGGTTATCAATCCATACGTTTTATGCGTACATTTTTAAGAGGATTTGAGCAGCCGGTTATTCTTCGTTTTGCTACATTGGAATTGGTTAGTGCCGAGTGGAGAAAATACGATGATAACTTGCTTTCAAATGGTGCATACAATCCGTCCATACATGATGAAAATACCACCTTTACCGTTGGTACGGTAAATATTGAAGAGAATGGCAAACGCTCTCCTGTACCTTACGTTTTACCTCCTGGAATAGATAGAGAACTTATGTATTCTACTACTTCGGCAACACAACAAAACGAACAGGCTATGAGTTTGAAAGTTGCCAATTTGGGCGATGGTGATGCTCGTGCTGTTTATAAGACAATGGAATATGATATGCGTCAGTATAAAAAACTAAAACTTTTTGTACATGGCGAAAAGATAAACGAAAACGATTCATATAAGGACGGAGAAGTTTCGTTATTCATTCGTTTGGGGGCTGACTTTGTTTCCAATTATTACGAATATGAAATGCCGATTAAATTTACTCCTTGGTATGCTTCTGCATTGGATAGAGATGTTATTTGGCCTTCGGATAATGAAATAGAAATTCAATTGGATTCCCTTGTAAAAGTCAAGGAAAGACGAAACGCTTTTGTTCGTTCGGGAAATATGGATTATTCTAATAATACATTATATACAGAATATAAAGGCAATAGAAAGATTACCGTTTTGGGAAATCCTAACATCGCCGAAGTAAAAGTCTTTATGATTGGCGTTAGAAATCCTAAGAAGCAAAGCGCAGCCGATGACGATGATATGTTACCTAAAAGTGTTGAACTTTGGGTTAATGAATTACGTCTTACTGATTTTAATAAGAAAGCAGGTTGGGCTGCAAGAGGTTCGATGCGTGCTAATTTAGCGGATTTGGGCGATTTGGCTTTGAGCGGTTCGTATAGAAGTGCCGGCTTTGGTACAATAGAACAAAAGATTTCTACTATTTCGCAAGACAATGTCGGTTCGTTTGATATTGCAACTAATTTGGAGTTTGGCAAATTCTTCCCGAGCAATTTTGGCCTGAGAATACCTTTTCATTTCGATTATTCGAGAACTGTTAGCAATCCGAGATATAATCCGTTAGACCCTGATGTATTATTGAAAGACGATTTGTTGTCTTATCGTACGGAAAGGGAAAGAGATTCTATTCGTCATATGGTTCAAGACTATACCTCTATAACAAATTTCTCTATTATGAATTTTAGAAAAGAGCGTATGGGAACTTCATCGTTACGACGTCATTTCTATGATGTGGAGAACTTCTCTTTGTCTTATTCTTATTCCAAGATTTTCCGTCGAACGACAGATATAGAATACAATAATCAAATTCAAAGCCGATTGCTGTTGAATTATCAATACGATTCTCAAACAAAAGGTCTTAAACCATTCAGCAAAATACCTCTATTTAAGGGAAAACAATGGGCGATATTGAGAGATTTTACTTTGAATTATATACCAAAGAACATAATCTTCAAGAGTGATATGCTTCGCGACTATCAAGAAACATTGATGCGTAGTAAAAGTGCAGGATTGGTGATAATGGAGCCATATTATTATAAGAATTTTTATTGGAATAGGGAATACGGCGTAAAGTACGATATAACCAATTCTTTACGTATGGAATATTCTGCTACGATGAACGCTTTGATAGAAGAGCCTCGCGGAAGAATAGACACTAAGGAGAAACGCGATTCTGTTCGTCAGAGTATAATGGAACTTGGTAAGGCGATGCAATTCACACAGAATGTTCGTTTGAATTACAATGTGCCGATAAACAAAATACCAATACTTAACTGGGTTCGTTTGAATGGTAGTTACAATGCTCAATATACATTCCAAGGCTCAACCAATGCAACAGAATCGTTGGGTAATGTTATTGAAAATTCAAGACGTTTGAACGCAACCGGCGGAATGACATTCACTACTTTGTATAATAAAGTGCCGTTTATCAAAACGGCTTACGATGCAAGGGATAAGAAAAAATTGCCTCAGTTTGCACCTAAACAACTTAAAGGTGCAGACAACATCAAATTAAAGAAAGACACCGTAAAAGATTCGACAGACACCATTGAGAAAAAGAACTATTTCAAAGAAGCGTTGTATTTCTCCATAAGGTTGCTTACATCTATCAAGAGTGCCTCTATAACATATTCTTTGAATGACGGAACATATATTCCGGGCTTTATGCCTCGCGCAAGATTTTTTGGAATGTCGGATAGAGACAAGTGGGCTCCGGGTGTAGGATTTATACTTGGCTCGCAAAAAGATATTATGCCTGATGCAATAGCCAATGGTTGGCTGACAAGAGATACTATGTTCAATTCCGCATTGGTACAAAAGCATTCGGAAAACATAACAGCCCAAATCAAAGTTGAACCTGCCAAGGACTTTAATATTGATTTGAGTTTCAAAAGAACGATGACCGAGCAGTATTCTGCTTATTATAAATTCAGCAATATTGATAACGAAATACAAGGACCATTATCCGCATACAGAAACGGAACATTCTCTATAAGTGTTGTGGCAATAGGAACATTGTTTAGCAAAACCGACAAGAACAATGTAAGTGAAACTTTCGAGAAATTTATGTCCAATCGACACATTATTGCAAATCGTTTAAGGGATAAGAATATGGCTGCCAACAGTGATTATTCGGGAATGGACGTTTGGGATACGGCTTCCAATCAGTATTGGCCAGATGGCTACGGCTCATCATCACAGCAGGTGTTGTTACCGGCCTTTTTGGCGGCATATCTTAACAAAGACGCTTCTTCGCAAAGCCTTTCGCCATTCATAAAGATGCCTATGCCTAATTGGCGGATTACTTGGACAGGTCTTGGTAAATTGGAATGGGTGAAGAAATGGGCGAACTCCATAACATTATCTTCCAACTACACATGTAACTACAATATTACTTCATTCTATACCAATACTTCCGTACCCGATGTTTCTTCGTACGATTATGGAACGGAGTGGGTGAGAAATACATTAAACAGCAATTTTGTACCAAAGCAGTCCATAGACCAAGTTGCTATTGCAGAGCAGTTATCTCCGCTTTTGAAGATTGATATTAACTTGAAAAACTCATTCCAATTGAATTTTGAGATACGAAAAGAGAGAAACCTAAATCTATCATTCTCCAACAACCAATTAACGGAAGTTCAGCGAAACAGTATTGTTGCCGGTGGCGGTTATCGTTTCAAGGACGTAAGGGTTACAGTGAGAACGGGCGGTGGTAATTCGAGAGAATTTAAGAGCGATATTCTTTTGAAAGCCGATTTATCCATAACCAGCAACAAGACAATTCTTAGAAAGATAGACCAAGATGTTAATCTAATATCAGCAGGAACAAAGGTTACGACGTTGAATATTTCTGGCGAGTACTCACTGACGGAAAAGATAATATTGAAAGCCTTTTTCGATATGACTATCAATACTCCATATATATCCTCTTCTTATCCTAACTCCACGACAGAAGGTGGCTTTTCAATCAAAGTCATATTGTAATAAGAGGAAATTAGATTGTTTTTACTATTTATTATTCCTTTGTGTTCAGAGAAAAAACTAATGTGAGTGATTAATTTATTAATCACTCACATTAAATTGCCAATTACTCACATTATTTTATTACTCACTAATATTATTTTCTCGATTCACGACAAGAATTTGATACAACTATATAAAGGTAAGGAGCAAATGATTTGAGTTTTTTCTTTTGTGCTTTTGTTTTCCTTTTCTAAGATAAGCGAACTGTGGTTTGTATATAAAGAAAAATATACTTTGTTTGCTCAAAATATATTACTTTTGCCAAACGTTTGAGTGCGAGTTTTAGAATATAATACATAACATTGATATGAAAGTACATTTTATAGCAATCGCGGGAAGTGCGATGCACAATTTGGCGATTGCATTAAAGAAAAAAGGATACGAAGTAACAGGTTCTGATGATGAGATTTTCTCTCCTGCCAAGGAGCGTTTGGAACAATATAGCATATTACCCGACACTCTTGGTTGGCATATAGAACGTATTACTTCCGACTTGGATTGCGTTATACTCGGAATGCATGCCAAGGCAGACAACCCCGAATTGCTTAAAGCAAAGGAATTGGGCTTAAAGATTTATTCTTATCCCGAATTTCTTTATCAAATGTCCAAAGATAAGACACGTATAGTCGTTGGCGGCTCACACGGAAAAACTACTACGACAGCAATGATACTCCACGCCTTTAAGTTTGCAGGTATCGAAACGGATTATATGGTTGGGGCTTTACTTAAAGGTTTTGACGTAATGGTAAAGATGAGCGATGAAGCCAAGTTTATGGTTTTAGAGGGCGATGAATACCTTACTTCCCCGATAGATTTGCGACCGAAGTTTCATCTTTATATGCCAAATATCGCCATAATCACAGGCATAGAGTGGGATCACGTCAATGTCTTTCCTACGTTTGAAAAGTATAAAGAGCAATTCTCAATCTTTGCAGACAAAATCTCGCATGGCGGAACGCTTATCTATTGCAGCGAAGACAAGAACGTGTGCGACGTAGCCCAATCCTCCCGCTCTGATATAGAAAAACTGCCTTACGATGTGCTTAGCCACAAGGTTAAAGACGAAGTAACTTACGTTTATCACAACAACAAAGAATACCGTCTGCAAATCTTCGGTGACCATAACCTGTTAAATATGCACGCAGCGATGGTTGCATGTCAAAAAGCGGGTATTTCAAATGATATATTTCTAACTTCTATGCAGTCCTTTGAGGGCGCATCAAAAAGATTGGAGACAATAAAGAAGACTCCCGAAGCAATAATGTTTAAGGACTTTGCTCACTCTCCTTCCAAACTCAAAGCCACTATCTCGGCAGTCAAACAACAATACCCTTCACGAAGACTTATCACCGTTATGGAGTTACACACTTATTCTTCCTTGACACAAGACTTCCTTAAACAGTACAAAGGAACTATGGATTTGAGCGATAAGGCTGTTGTCTATTACAATCCTCACGCCCTTGCCTTGAAACGTCTGCCCGATTTGAACAAAGACGATGTTTATAAGGCTTTCGGTAAAGAGGGTTTGATTGTAACAAACGATATAGACGAATTGTTGAATATTTTAACTAACGAACATTACGACAACACTTGTTTGCTTATGTCTTCAAGTGGCAATTTCGATGGCTTAAATTTAAACTTATTAGCAGATAAATTGATAAAATAACATAGATATGAGAACTTTCAAAGTAGGGGATAGAGTTAAATTTCTTGACGCCGAAGGCGGCGGCGTTATCACCAAGATTGTTTCGCCGAGTTTGGTTAATGTTGAAGTCGATGGCTTTGAAATCCCCACCCTTACAAAAGAGATTGTGTTGGATTTTGTCGAAGACAAGGCTGGCAAGATGTTTTGCTCAAAGCCCGAAGACAACAATCTTTCGGCAGTCTATGACGAAAACGATGATGTGTCTTTCGATACTTACGACGACACCCGTATGGAACGCCTCTACCTTTCCCGCAAAGGACAAGAGAAAGACAAAGGCGTTTATCTTGCCTTTGTGCCTTGCGATCAGAAATGGATGATGTCGGGAGAGTACTTTGTGTATTTAGTCAATAACTCCGATTACACTCTTCTTTATTCCCTATTCCTTAAAGATGAGCAAAACAATTGTTTCAAGGGAGAAGATTACGGCAGCGTTGAGGAAAAATCGCGTTTGCTTTTGGCAACGATAGAGGATAAAGAGTTGGAGAAATGGACATCGGGAGTTATACAATTATTGTTTCATAAAGACGCTTCCAAGACTGTGCTTATGCCTGCCAATTACGAGATAAAGATACGCACGTCGAAATTTTTCAAAGAAGGTTGCTTTGAACAAAGCGGTTTGTTCGTTGAAAAAGCGTTGATAGTTCCTATTGTTAGTCTTTCTACCCACGATATTGCGGCACAGTATGAGAAAACATCGGCACAGATACAAGCGCAAGCCAAGAGACTTCAAGATATGCAAGCCGAGAGCGTTGTTGTCAAGGTTCAGCAAGCCAAACCTACATCTTTTTTCGACAAACATATAGTTGCCAAAGGCGAAGCCGAAGTGGATTTACACATCGAAGAACTTACCGATAGCGATGCCAATCTTTCGGCAGCCGATATGTTAAACATTCAATTGGATTATTTTCGTAAGTGTTTGGACAAAGCGATAGAGATGAACTTAGATAAGATTGTTTTTATACACGGAGTAGGGCAGGGCGTGTTGAAACACAATATTGAAGAAGAGTTGAACCGTTATTCTTTCTTGCATTTCTTCCCTGCTTCAATGCGAAAATACGGCGTGGGTGCGACCGAAGTGTTGATTAGTAAGAACAAAAAATAAGTTTTTATTATAAAAAATTGAAATTTTTATTACTAGACCTTAGTAAATTAACCTGAGTTCGACGAAAATTAAGACAGAGCAAGAGACAATGGAAAGCCAAAACTTTTTGTGATGAAAAGCCAAGATTTTTATGATAAAAAAAGATATGACTTCTCTGAAATTTGGAGAAATCAGTTGTAATTTTGAAAAGTCGGCTTCGGAGATGTCAAAAAAGGGGCTTTTTTAGGGTAAAAAAGGTGGTTTTTTGAGGTAAAAAAGGGGCTTTTTTGAGTAGTCCGCATTGATGTTTCCGAAATTACAAGCCGACTTTCTGAAATTCGCTGCCGAAAAAACAAATCCTCTGCCAATGAAAATTAAATATTTTCAATGCTCAATCTGAACGATACCTATAAATTTGTATTTCTATTTTGAACTTTTGGGCTTGCCGCCTTAGATTTGCATTTATTCGCTTGAAGTTAGCGTTAAAGATACTTATGTTTTTGTATAAATCACGCTAATTTCAAGATGTGTCGCACGTCTCTAAGACAAAAAATCAAAACCGGCACTTTCAACGGCTTGCTGTACATCCTTTGCCTTGGCATTGCCTGTAACGGTTAAAGTGTGGGCTGAAACATTTGCTTGCACCTCTTGCACCCCTTTGACTTTAAGAACGGCTTCTTCTACTGCTCGCTTACAGTGATTGCAGTGCATACCATCAACATTGTATATCGTTACTTTTGGTGCGTTGGCTTCGGTGGAAGATGTTTTTGTAGTCTTGAATTTATCCAAAAACTTCATCGTCAAAGCGTAGATTATGAATATAACTAACAATATTGAGCATAAAGTTCTCCAAATGTAAGGCTGATGTGTCGTTTGTCCCATATCTGTGCAGCAAGAGGCGTCGCCAACGGATATTTGCGGCGTTATGCCGATAATATCTATAAGGAAACCGAAGAAAATTGAGCCGATGATGATTGTAAGCAAGTATATCCAAGTGAATTTGCCGCCTAAGGATTTTTTTACTACGAGTATGGATGCGAGATTGACGGCAGGGCCTGCCATAAGCATCACTAACGCCGCTGCGGGGGAAAGGCCTTTGAGTATTAATGCCGTTGCAACGGGTATGCTTCCCGTTGAACAGATATACATCGGCACTGCGATAAGCAAGATGATAAGCATCTGCAACAGCGGTTGCGAACCAAAATGTAAGAAAAACTCATCGGGAATGGCGATATTTATCAACGCAGCGAGTAAAAGTCCGATGATTAAACGCAAACCTATGTTTTGTATCATATCAAAGTAAGCATATCGAAACACTTTGTAGAGTTTTCGTAAGATGTTATCGGCTTTTTCGCTATGTTTTTCGGTGGATATGGAGCAAGAAGTAGGGGCAGATGAAGCGGAAGATGAGGTTGTAACATACTTATTTATGAGCAAGCCGCCGCAGATGCCGGTGATAAGGGCGGCAACGGGACGTATGATTGCAAAACCTAAGCCCATAACGGAGAAAGTAGCCAATATGGAATCAATACCTGTCTGTGGGGTTGCGATAAGAAAGGAAGCGACTGCACCTTTGGAGGCGTTTTCGTTTTTAAGTCCGATAGCGGTTGGTATAACTCCGCACGAGCAGAGCGGAAGCGGTACGCCAAGTATAGCAGCCCAAAGCACGGAGAATTTATTGTTAGAGGAAAGATATTTTTTGTAGAACTTCTTCGGTACAAATACGTGCAGAATGCCTGCAATCAAAAAGCCCAACAAAAGATATGGGCTCATCTCGTTTATAATCATAAGAAACGAGGAGAAAAATTCATTTATGTTCATGATGATTGTTCCTATAAAATTTTCAATTTGCAAAAGTAAGATATTAAAATTATATAGCCAATACTCATATATAAGTATTTTGATTTTAATAAATGAAAGGAAATAAATGAAAATTCTCTTGCCAAGCAAAGCCAATACGGGCATTTTTCGTAATTTTGCCTTGAAATAGTTTATGATAAAGGCGATGAATTTACAAGATACGATAGTTGCACCTGCAACAGGCAATGTAGTTTCGGCAATAGGCGTGATAAGGATGTCAGGGCAAAGGGCATTGGATATTGCTAATGAGGTTTTTGTGCCGTTTAATAAGAGAAAAATAATGTTTAACAACAGTCAAGCGATGTTTAAGGATATTGCGAAGGCAAATACTCTGTATTTTGGCACTATATATAAGGAAGAAAAAATTGTTGATGAGGTGGTGGTCAGTGTTTTTAAGGCTCCGCATTCATTTACCGGCGAAGATACGATTGAAATATCACATCATGGCAGTTTGTTTATAAGACAAGAAATTCTTCAACTTCTCATTGACAAAGGTGCAAGAATGGCGGACAAAGGCGAGTTTTCTATGAGAGCTTTTCTTAATGGCAAGATGAATTTGTCGCAAGCCGAGGCAGTTGCCGATTTAATTCAGTCGGGTAATGTTTCTTCGCATGATTTGGCGATAAATCAATTGAGGGGCGGATATAATGAGGAGTTGAAAGCATTACGTGAGAAGTTTTTGAAGATTGCTTCGTTGTTGGAGTTGGAGATAGACTTTTCGGAAGAACATGAAGTGTTTGTGAATAGAAAAGATTTGATTAGCCAATTGGATATAGCCCGGCAGAGATTGGAGATGTTGGTTGCCACGTTTTCGCAAGGCAATGCTTTTCGTAAAGGTGTGCCGGTGGCTATTGCAGGTAAGCCCAACAGTGGCAAATCCACGTTGATGAACGCTATATTAAAGGACAACCGCAGTATTGTGTCGGCAATAGAGGGTACAACTCGCGATACGGTTGAAGAAACTATTAATGTGAATGACATAGCGGTGAGGTTTATTGATACGGCCGGCATCAGGCAAAGCGATAATGAGATAGAGCAGGAGGGAATAAAGCGTTCGTTTCAAGCAATACAAAGGGCGGAAGTTGTTTTGTATCTTGTGGATTCTTCGTTGGACGATATGGCGTCGATAGATTATCAGTTGAAGTTTTTGCAGCAAGAGATAGATTGCGATAGCGAGGCAGTAAATAATGAAATTGAGAGTATAAATCGAAAAGATAAGAAAGTAATTCTTGTAATTAACAAGGAGGATATATCTAATTTAAGCGTTAAAGACAAAGATACGTTGAGAAATAAAGGGGCTGTGTTTATCAGTGCAAAGAACTCTCAGGGTATTGAGGATATTTTCGATGCGATAACGAAAGATTTCGTTGCGAACGATGTAAATTCAAAGGTTTTTGTTAGCAATATCAGACACTACAATGCGTTGAACAACGCCTTGAAAGAGGTTATTGAGGCAAGGCGTGCTGCACTTGACGGCATTTCATCGGATTTAATAAGCGAGAATATTCGCTGTGCAATGCACCATATCGGTACAATCACCGGCGAAATCACCGACACCGACATACTAAACAACATATTCGATAAGTTTTGCATCGGCAAGTAACCCAGAGAAAAGAAAAGCATAAAAAGAGAAAATATAAAGTTATAAAGTGTGTAAAATCAATAACTTTCAGAGAATTTATATTTTCTCTTTCTCTTCGTATTTTCTGCCTGTTTTCATATTTTTTTGTATTTTTGTCCCCAGATTGTCCCCCGTAAGGGACACGAGGGACAAAATTCCGTCCCCCGGAGACAATAAATCACATTTCTCATTAAAATAGGAACAGGCTATGACTAAAAAAACAACAATCCAAAAAGAACCTGTAAAACTACGGGAAAAGAAGTTGGCAAACGGTAACGTGAGCTTGTATCTCGACATCTACAGGAATGGGAAACGTCAGAAAGAGTATTTGAAACTTTATCTGATCGAAGCCACTACTCCCATGGAGCGTGAGCAGAACAAACAAACATTGGCAACTGCACAGGCAATCAAATCCAAACGGCTTATTGAAATGCAGAACGGTGAGTATTCTTTTACCCACCAATTCAAAGAGGACACTCCTTTTTTGGAATACTATCGCAAAATGGTTGAAGACAGACACAAGAATCCGGAATCTGAGGGCAACTGGGGTAACTGGAGAAGTTGCTTGCGTTATCTTGAGATATATTGTGATGAGAAAACCACATTCAAAGACATTACTCCGGAGTTTATAAACGGCTTCAAGGATTTTTTGAACAACGTGGAGAAAGACACTCACAAGCGAACCGGTCCACGTAGGGAAAGAGACGTGTTCCAAGGTTTGTCCCAAAATTCAAAGGTCTCTTATTTCAACAAGCTCCGTGCCTGCATCAACCAGGCATACGATGAAAGGATTATACCGGTAAATCCCCTGCGTGGGATCGAGGGATTCAAAGCAGCGGAAGTCAAACGGGACTACCTGACTTTGGAAGAGGTAAAACAGTTGGCTGCCACCCCATGCCGTTATCCCATTCTTAAAAGAGCCTTTCTCTTTTCGTGCCTGACAGGACTTCGTAAAAGCGATATCCAGAAGCTCACGTGGAGCGAGGTTCAAAAATTCGGAGACTATACGCGAATCGTATTCAAGCAGAAAAAGACAGGCGGACAGGAGTATCTTGACATCTCCCCACAAGCAGAAAAATACCTTGGCGAAAGAGGCAACCCGGAAGATCCTGTCTTTACCGGATTTACATACGGAGCTTGGACTTCATTGGAATTATAGCGTTGGAGTATGGCTGCCAACATCAATAAGAATTTGACCTTCCACTGCGGGCGGCACATCTTCGCCGTGCTTATGCTTGACCTGGGTGCAGACATCTACACCGTATCAAAACTTTTAGGACACAAAGAGCTGGCCACAACACAAATTTACGCAAAGGTACTTGACAAAAACAAGCAGAATGCTGTATCGTTGATTCCTAACATTGATTAAACCTGCGCTTATGACAAGACAAGAAACCGTTATAAAGATAACGAAGATTACCCGAATCGTAGGCGAAATGAAAAGCCAGCTGGATCTGGATGATGAAATAGAATTTGAAGCACTTGACTCTTCGTGGACGAATATCGGGAAATGGGCGGAAGAGATCTGTCAATATATGGAACAAGCCCCCTCTCCTCTTTTGGCCGGCCTTATCGCAAACAACGAATTTACTACCCCGGTGGTAAACTATGTACAAAGCCACAGGCAGGAAATCGATTCTGCATACGTCAAGATAATGGACTGTTATGCGGAAAATATGCAATCTTTGCTGTCGCTTTGCGAAAGACAAGAAGAAGAGTTGAAAGGCGAATATAAAGATTTGATAGAGCCTTTGGCCAATGAACAGGTGGCTACATTATTAAAAAGAGCCATACGTGCCGGTCTCTTGGATGAACACTATCAGCCGGAACCGCAAACGAAACCGATACAACTGAAAGTAATCGCCTATGCCGTATCTACTATATGCAGTTTTCCCAACACATACGTCTATTTTGAAAAACAATGGAAAAGGGAAAATGGAAAGCGATTCAGCACTTGGCGTGTTCCGAGGTACAATACGAGACTTTACGAAACGACTAAAGCCCTCTATCCGGAAGTTGACTTTACTGAATTTGAGCCTGTACACAAGACGGGAACTTTCTATACACCGCAAGATGAAGAAGATATAAAAGAACTGTACCGGGACTTGATAAAATATAATAAATACATTGCTTCAGAGACTGAAATTGAAACATTTGCCGGCATCTTCGACAAGGCAAAATTCTGTAAGCCTGTAGAATGGATGAAAACGCAACGGCAGTTATCTTTTTTTGTCTATCAGGCATTCTACAAATTCAACAAGAAAGACTTGTGGATAAAAGGAGAATGTTGTTTCAGTATAAATGGACGCACTCCGCACAAAGCTTGTTTTGTGTCGGGTTATAGTTCGATTAAGCGAGCAGGATGGCTGGATAGGTATGATGTCCAATTAAAAGCTATTTGTGACAAATTCAATCACATCGAAAATACACCTGATGAAGAAGCTACAGATGAACGGCTTATACATACGAGTAAAGTTGTATTCCATACACCAAATAGCGAAGAAGAGATACATTCAATGTTCTCTGCACTGCTTGATGGCGGATATATTGCTGCCGATACGACATTTGCCGCATTCAAAGGGATTTTTTGATGAAACAGAATTTGAGCGACCGATAGTATGGATGAAGACCCAGTCTCGACTTATGTACTTCGTTCATTTGGCCTTTAAGCCACACAATCCCTATGATGTATGGGTGAAGTGCATGAATTGTTTCCGTTTGCAAAACGGTAAAGCACCTAACAGAGAGAGTATGGATAGCAATTTCCGTTTTATCGTAAAAAAAAAGGATTATTAGAAACATACGACATCCGCTTAAAGACCATTGCAGACAACTATCTTAGTAGCAAGGAAAAAGATACAGCATCCTCCATGGAGGTTAGCGTTAGTACTTAATACATTATTTTATGACAAAGAAATTATCTTTGCACCTCTCTCTTTTTGAAAAGAGCGATGCGCGGTTTTCAAGGAACACCAGCGCAGACCGATAAAGAAGGGCTATTCTGGTTGGTTGAACAAGCCCAAGTATCTTACAAGGAAGAAGTCGCAACACGACAAAAAAGTTACAGGCGTTATGTGCTTGACTTTATCCATTCAAAGCGGTTTCTCGATGCTTCTTGACGATTTTTATACCGCTGACCTGCAGAATACCATTACACCTATTGAACCCAACCAAACCAGTTCGGGAATTTCGGTATTGAGTGATTTCAATTTTTCTACTGAGCCATTGCTTGACAGACATACCCTTGACCTCATTGTGCAACTCGCCAATGAGGTCTGTTTGTTTAAGGAGGTCTTGAATGCAGACGATGTTGCCGGCCGTTATGCAAAAGACACCTTACTGACTGTAGCCTCCAAGAACAATACCAGGTTGGTATTGCTGTTGGACAAACTGGCTTCACACGATGTGATAAGCTATAATTGGCAGTCCGTAATTGCCAGGAAACGACTTATCATCAGTTCTTCAGGAAAGAAACACCTGACCCAGCACGATATGTCGTCCACCCTCAATCGCATAAAAGACACGACCCCAAATGTCGCTGACAAGCAGTTTTTGGCAACCATAGACAAGTACATCGTTCTAATCAAAAGCAGAGAAGTGTAACAAAGGAATGACGGTTTGTTGAGAATAGTATTGAGAGTTGTGTTGATACTCAATAATCTCAACATAATCAAGTAAATACACTTATCTACCTTTGCCCTCCGCAATCGATTACCCACGGAGGGTATACCTCCTATTGTCAAATTTAACAACATCAATCAATGAGACATCGAAGAACGGCAAATGAAAACAAGATGCTCTCCAAGATGGAGAACATGATTTCCATGATGGCATCGGAGAAACCCTTTGAACGGCTCCAGACGTTGGAACAAAAGATTAACGAAGTGGATAAAATCCAAACCATCGAGAATTACATAATACAGTTGAAAGAACGTATTTGGGCTGTCAAAGAGGTGCTGACTACCGCTGAAGCCTCCGCTTATCTCGGTTTGTCCGAAAGCTATATCTACAAGCTCACTTCACTCAAACAAATACCGCATTACAAGCCCAACGGCAAATTGATGTATTTCAATCGAAAAGAACTTTGCGAATGGGCAATGAGAAATCAAGTACAAACAGTCGGACAACCAGCCACTATAACAGGAGAAAAAATATGAACAGAAAAGAAATAGATTTATTACTCTCTCGCATGGAGGGACTGAAATCGCTCCTTGAAGACAATTCCTTGGAAAACTTCCAGCAAGAAATATTGAGAGTTGAAAATTTCCTGAAACGATTCGGATCTTTGGACGAATTGCTAACCCATCTTGGGAATGTGGAGAAAATCGCTTATACGGCAAAAGATTTTCTCAATATAGACGAAGTGGCAGCTTATCTACAAGTGTCCAAAGGGTACGTTTATAAGCTGACCATGCTAAAAGAGCTTACCGTATATAAACCAAATGGGAAAAATATCTTCATTCTCAGAGACGACCTGAATCAATGTATAAAACGCAACCCTTCCTTCTCCAATAGCGAGATTGAAAGGCAAGCAAATATCATTGCTTATGCCTTGGATAAGAAGAATAAGAACAAACCAACAAAAGGAGGCCGAAAATAATGCAAGCAGATATGATGCAACCCCATAATTACCGGATAGACGAAGCAAAATACAAGTCTTTGCTGAAATATATCCGGCTCCGGCTGAGTGTTACCGAAAAGTATGAGTTTCCACAGGAAATCGGACAAATAGACGGTGTTACCGTTGCCACGATAGGAAATTTCAGTGCTTCCACCGGTAAACCCAAAAGCAAAAAGACATTCAATGTCAGTGCCATTGTCGCATCGGCTCTTTCCGGAAAGGAGATTCTGAAGTACAAAGCAGAACTGCCATCTTGCAAGAATAGAATCTTATACATCGACACAGAACAAAGCAAGTGCCATTGCCACAAAGTGCTTCATCGAATCCTTAAACTGGCAGGACTGCCTACCGACCAAGAAAACGACAATATCCAGTTTCTGGTTCTGCGAGAATACACTCCTGACCAAAGGAGAGACATTATACGATGGGCACTCCACGAAGAACAACACATAGGACTCGTAATCATTGACGGCATCCGTGATCTGATCCATGACATAAACAGTCCCAGTGAATCTCTTGACATTATCAACGAACTGATGAGATGGTCAAGTTATTACGAGCTGCACATCCACACCGTGTTACACCTAAACAAAGGGGATGACAATACTAGAGGGCATATCGGAACAGAACTGAACAATAAGGCCGAGACTATCTTGCAAATATCAAAAAACAATGAAAATGGGAAAATCAGTGAGGTAAGAGCCATGCACATAAGAGACCGGGAATTTACACCTTTTGCTTTTGAAATTGGAGAAGACTCCCTCCCGCACCTGGTAAAAGAACACCAATTCAAAAAGAACAAAATGGACAGACTGACTTCCTATACAGATATGACCGAGCAGCAACACCGAACTGCCCTGGAGTCAACCTTCGCAGAAAGTGCGGAATATGGCTATCAGTCTCTGCTTGAGGCTCTAAAAAAGGATACGAGAGCATTGGGTATTCACGAGGAAGAAACACACTGGTAAACTTGTGTAAATTTCTGTTGGAACATCATGCCATTAAAAAAAACGGCCGTACCTATTCCTATAATCCTTCATTCCACCTCTAACCGGTATGGTTTAGTTTGTGGGTATATATAAGTAAACCATACTAAAATGAACATCAACGAAGCAAAACAAATACGGCTTGTGGAATATCTGCGTATAGCCGGCCACCACCCTGTCAATGTCAGGGGCTATCAGTATTGGTATCTCTCGCCGCTAAGGGAGGAACGCACCCCGTCTTTCAAAGTCAATGACAATCTCAACGAATGGTACGACTTTGGACTTTCTGCCGGTGGGGACATCATAGAACTTGGGAAATACCTCTATAAAACAAGCAATGTAAGTACGGTACTGCTGCGTATCAGCGAGAATGCCATTGGTGTGCCGGGACAACAGTTGCAGAGCCGAACCGTCCGACCCTGCCCTGTCGAAGATGAGATGGAGAATGTGGAAGTGGTGGATTTGAACCACTACGCCCTGCTCTCTTATCTGCGTTCAAGGGGCATAAGTGAAGAAGTCGGCAGAACCTATTGTAAGGAGATACACTATGAACTGCGCAAACGGCACTATTTTGCCATAGCCTTTGAGAACATCAAGGGCGGTTACGAAGTCCGCAATCCTTATTATAAAAGGATGTATCAAAGGCAAGGACATATCCGTCATCAGATACAACAGGGATGTCATCCAAAGACACGTCTGCGTTTTTGAGGGGTTTGTGGATTTCCTCTCTTATCTAATGTTGCATAAAAAGGGAGATTACCACGTATGTGTTGACATCCCGACCGATTTTCTTGTGATGAACTCCGTAAGCAACTTGAAAAAGTGTCTTCTGGAGCTGGAGCAATATATTTTCATCCATTGTTATCTGGATAACGACCTCGCCGGGCAAAAGACCGTCGAGACCATTGCCGGACTTTACAGGATAAAGGTAATCGACCACTTTAAAAACTACTACAACTACAAAGACCTGAATGACTATCTGAGGGGAAAAAGGCGTTAGTCTTTGTATTCCCTCTGATAGCATACCACAACCCATAGAAGGCTCTCCCTAACAAGGAGGGCTTTTCGTGTTTATATGCACTCGTAAAACGTCTGAAAATTCATTCAAAGTATGATATTTGAGTATGATTTTAGGTTTTTACCAAAAAATATTTAAGATTCTGCCTGTTTTCTCAGATATTTTTCAGAGTATGAAAATATTGTATTTCCTTTGCATTCATATTTTAATCATATTCTAAATTCAGACTATAAAAATATGAAAGCATACTTCATTTTCGTCCTTGTGCTGACCGTAGCATACATCGTATATTATGCGGTAATAATAACCAAAGACCTTCACGAAAACGGTGAAAAGAAGAAATCCGAGGAAGAAGAGTTCGACGTGAGCGAATTTGATGCTGAAGAAAGTGTCAGCGTGGTGGAGAACGACAAGGGGTTCAATGTCGGGGACAACGAGTATGAGACACACTACGTTGATGAAACGCAGTCTGTGTCGGACGATAAAGAACCGGAGAGCGAAAAGCACAAGCAGGATGTGGTTGAAGCAATCAACCACAGGATTGATGAAAAAATGGAAGAGACCCATGCCACTTTCTTCAACCCTTACAATTCCGCAGAGCTATACAAATTGATGATGGGAAAAGGTCTTGGCAACTCCCCATCCAACGGAGGTGTAACCATAAAACCGGCAATAGACGAACTATGACAGGATGGAACATCAAAAAAGCAATAACTCCAATCTTCATGCTGCAGCCTTGTGCGGTCTTCGCAAAGAGCGGCGGCGTGAATTACTCCTGGGGCGCAGACGCATTGGCTTCGATGCACGACTTTGTCGTAACGATGATGATGTACGTCCAGTATATCATTTATGCGGTTGCAGGAGGTTTTGCGGTCATAGCCGCATTCCAGATATACATCAAGATGAACACGGGCGAAGACGGAATCACCAAGCATATCTTCACGCTGGTAGGATCCTGCCTCTTCATTATCGGGGCATCCATCGTATTCCCGGCATTCTTCGGCTACCGAATTTAGAAAATCACGAGTGTAAAACAATAATTAAAGTCCAATTAAAACGAAACAAGCATGTTTGAAAAAGTAAAACGATTCGCAAAGAAGATTGCGACCTCCAAGAAAGCGCAGATGACCTGCCTGATGATGGTGTGTGGTGTAACCGCAATGATGGCACAGACCACCGCAGGAGACTATTCGGCCGGTACAGCGGCATTGACCCAAGTGAGCGAGGAGATTATTTTAGCCGTTTTTAATACCTAAATCAGACTATTGCTAACTGTGTTAAATCATACTAACAATGCTTGTAAATTGCTCTAATTTAGGGTATTTGGATAAAAATCGTAAGTGTTATTTAAATCTAACAAGGATGAAGTAAATATGATTTCTTTGGGAATATTTGTGGGAACCAAATTAACTTTGTACCAAAATTAAATCAAAATTCAATTTTTCTATGAAAGTTATAGCAACAATTAGAAAGTCCAATTCACTCGTCTATATCAGACTTCGTGATGGCAGAGAAATCGACTGGAAGGTTTCCACCGGTATAAGAGTTGAGCCCATGTACTTCGACCCAACGATACCAGGTTACAAAGATGTGCCAGAGGTTCCCAAAGAAGTAAGAGAGAGTACAAACAAGAAGCTCATCGATGTGATAGCACATATCAAAGATGAGTATGTGAACGGATGCGACCTCTTATGGTTCACAGATGAGGTTAAGAACTTCGTCCATCCCGATAACTCACCCAAGAAGCGAGGGCGCAGGTCCAAAAAATTGACGGAGTTCTTTGATATATTTGAAGACTACATTGCCAAGGAGAAACCAGTGCATGAGAATGCCACAGGCATCATCGCAATCGGTCGCCGCCTTCGCCGATATGAGGCTTGGCGGCAGCAGATGGAAGGCAACGAGGAGTTCAAGCTCACATTGAAAGACTTTGGTCGTGATATGCTTGATGACTTTCTTCACTACCATTATAATGAACACGACTACTTCTGCCACTATCCTGAGTTCTATCAGCAGTTCACACTGTACAGACGCACGATAGTGCCATCATCAAAGAATTCTATAAGCAGTTGTTGTCAGAGACTCAAGGCCTTCTTGAATTGGACGGTCAAGAATGGTTATGACACAGACTTGACATTCAGAGATATACCAACCGAGCAGCGTATATATGGGACACCATACTATCTCAGCATTGAGGAGCGTGACCAACTCTATGAGTACGACTTTTCCTATGTTCCACAGATAGACCTTGTGCGTGACATCTTTGTATTTCAGTGCTTTGTCGGATGCCGTCAGGGAGACCTCTTCCGACTGACAAGAGACAATATCAAAGACGGATGGCTTGAATATGTACCGGGCAAGAACCTGGCGAATAATCGCAGCGAGCTTGTGCGTGTGCTTCTTGCCGACAAGGCTCTGGCCATAATCGCCAAATATGAAGGACTCGGCAAACGCCTTTTCCCTCATTTTGATAAGCATGGCTACGGCAGCTACATCAGATGCTGCTTACAGATGGCTGGCATCACCCGAATGGTGACGATTCTCAACCCTCTGACGAGAGAAGAGGAACAACACCCTCTCTATGAGGTTGCCACCACGCACACCGCCCGAAAGACCTTTGTAGGAAACCTTTAAAGCAGGTCAAAGACCAGGCACTTGTCGCCTCGCTGACAGGTCATGCAGCCAACAGCGTAGCCTTTGAACGCTACCGCACTATCGATGATGACTTGAAGCGTGAAATTTTGAATAAGATACAATAGTAAAATGCATTAATACAGATAGATATGAAAGTTACAGCATATATCCGCAAGACCAATGACAGAGAGGTCGGACGCATCTATATCAGAGTGCGTGACGAGAACTGTGACCTCAAGGCAGCTACCGAGCTGTCCATCAACCCCAAATACTGGGACGCACGGCGTCAAGGCTACCGACCCAAGGTGGCACTTGTCAGAGAGGCTGACCGTCAGAAGTTCAACAATGCCATCATTGACCTCACTCGTCAGGTGGCAGCCGAGTACTACAAAGGAGCCGACAGCGAATGGTTGAAGAAGATTATCTTCGTATTCCACCATCCCAATGCTTATAAGCTCATGGGAGAGGTTTGTCAGGAGACCAAACTTACCGCACTCATCCATCAATATGTTGAGAGCAAGGACTTTGACAAGCGTCAGGCTTGTGTGAACCTTGGCACTGTTGGCAAGATTGAACGATTCCAGATGTATAAGCAGCACGTCAAGGGCGTAAAGGCTTACTCTATGAATATCGACACAGTAACCCGCAAGGATTTGGAGGAGTTCTACATTTATCTTGTCAATGAGCATCAGTATGCCAAGGACTATCCTAAACTCTACAAGAAGCGTGGTAAGATGCCCACTCAGCCACGCAGCGACAACACTCTAAAGAGCGTGTTCACACGACTGAGAACGGTTGTCAATTGGTGCATCGACAAAGGAATAACGGCCAACAACCCTTTTAAGGGTTTTGAGTTTCCTCAGGAGATTTACGGCACACCATACTTCATAGATGTAGAGGAGCGAAACAAGGTTGTCGAGCTCGACCTGTCAGCCGAGCCACATCTTGAAATGTTCCGGGATATGTTCATCTTCCAGTGCATGATTGGCTGTCGTTTCGGTGATTTGTTGCGCCTTACTCCAGCCAACGTGATTGATGGAGTGTTGGAATACATTCCGCACAAGACCATCCATCGTCTGGCAAAGGTGGTTCGTGTTCCGCTCAATGACAAGTGCATCGCCATCTATGAGAAGTTCAAGGACAGGCCAACAAAAGCAATCTTCCCCATCTATCCCATAAATAAGTACAATGATGCCATCCGTGAGTGCCTGCCCCGTGCCGGAGTCACACGTATGGTGACTGTCATCAACTATCTCACCAAGTTGGAGGAGCAACACCCTATCAATGAGATTGCCAGCAGTCACATGGCTCGAAGAACCTTCATCGGCAATCTGTACAAGCAGGTGCAAGACCCCAATCTGATTGCCTCCATGTCTGGTCACGTCAACGGTAGTAAGGCTTTCGCCCGCTACAGAACCATTGACGATGACATGAAGAAGAATCTCATCGGACTCATTCAATAGAAAGATTGCATTCAGGATAACACATTTTCAGGACAACAAAACCAGTCTATTTACACAGACCTTAAATAATATCATAGAATAAATGGATTTATACAGCGTAATTGAAGCAGGCGGTCGAGTGAAGCTTGAAGTCTCCGCCGAAGACCTTGTCAAGTTTGCAGAGAAGCTGATTGAGAAGACAAGAGAAATGGATGCCCACAAACAGGAGCAGGCCAACACGGACGAGCAATGGCTCACTGCAGAAGAGACAGCAAAGTTGTGTCATGTGAGCCCTGGCACACTGGCATCGTGGGCGAAGTCCGGCTACCTGGTTCCATCCAAGATGGGACGTTGCAGACTCTATGCCAAGTCGGATATTGACAACATCCTCAGGCAGCGATGACCCCATTCTCTTGTCCCTCATATTAGATAACCTTGAAATCTTATACCGCTTATGGATAACGATACTCAACGTGAAAACCTGTTGAAATCAGCAGTGGATGCGGCAGTACATTGGGCGAAGACGGGCCAAGGCTACTTTGCCATGAGGAACAGAGTCGAAGAATACTTTGTTGCCTCTACTCCCGACAAAGACCCAAGTCTCTGGTTTGTGAACAACAGTCGGAAGCTGGCAATGCACAGTCTGATGACGAAGTGCATCATGCCCCTGAGCCCTGCCGAACTCTCCAAACTCGATTGTGAGATCCGGGACATCGCCTCCGACTTGCCCAATAATGTGGTGCGTGAAGTTCATCGCTGACCGAAGCCTTTATCTATTGACCCCTTTTAGATGTTACTTGTTTCTTTCATAGATGTTGATTAAGGGATGATCCTCACCTCGCCATGACCGCTGACTATTGCATGGTCAGTTGGTCGTGGCAGGTTTCGAGGCTTTCCAATCAAGCACTGTCTATGATGGACTGTTATATATCAATGACTTTCAGGATAACAATCTGTGCGCTGCTTGGTAAATCACCGGGCAGGGCAACAGAAATTACTAACATATTTTATAATCTATAAAAAATGAACAATCCTATTGTAAACATGAAAAATGCAGCCATCAACTCAATGATTGAATGGGCGCAGACCAACAAAAATCTCGAAGCTATGAAAATTCGCATGGAAACCTTCTTCGACTTTGCTTTTGACAAAGAGGCATCAGATGATACTCCTATTAGCCAACTGGCCCACGATTCATTACGTTACGGAGCTGCGATGGCTATTGTGTATCTCTACATGGAGAGCATTCCTCGTGATAGACTGGGTGATGTCTTGCGTGAAATAACTACCATCGCGGCGCCCAACATCGCACAACAATTAGACAAACATTTTACTCACCTTAACAGACACTAATATGGACAAGAAATCTATCTCAGAAGCGCAGTTCTCTGCCATCACCCTGTTCCTGACACCCAAGTATGGGATAACCTGTGGCATACCTCATCTGACCATCTACAAAGACCTGTTGTATGGGATGTCTGTCACTGGATGTACCGACCGCAAACGAGGCATTGATGTCCCATTAAAGCCTCTTGAAGTCGAAGCATCAGCTAACTCTTTTAGCGAGCGTTGGAACATGAGCCGCAAGGTCATGACCAGACTCATGTCTGAAATGGAACAACTGGGGCTCATCAAACGAGACGCTAATAAGCTTCGCTCTGTGCTCACCATGGCAGCTGTCTCTGACTGCCTCCCTGATGAGCCTTCCTCTTCTAGACCGCCAACTGACGAGAGACAGGCAGAGCATCAGAATGACGCACAGCCTGACTCTCATGGCGATACTCCCGAAGCCACGCCTCCTGGCTCCACGGAAGCTGACTGCGCTGCTGGAACTACGGCTCCTAAAGTCACTGCAGATCCATCTCCACAGGCTTCTGTTTCACCCGAAGGTAAGGCTTCTGACACCTCTTATAATCCTAACGAACAGCAGTCCCATCAAGCTGGCCAAACGCTGTTTGACGGCATGGAGGAACAGCTGTAACGCGTCTTCGACACTCGGAAAAGCGGTAAAAACGTGTGGTTTGAAATCTCACGTTTTTGAGGAAGCGAGGTTGTGTTTTTTGTGCAAAAACTCGGAGCTGCCAGACCTCCTTTCAGGCAGTCTGACTTCTCCTCTGCTGCAACGGGCATTCGCCCTGCATGAAAGCCTTCGGATGCCCTCAGGCGTTCGCCTCGCTACCTTTTCCCCTCTATTACAAATCTTAAAACAATCTATATGAGTTATACCCCCAAAACTATAGACACAGAACGAAAAAAGGGAGGTATACCTCCCAAAGATGAAGATGAGAAGATTGCGGAACGATGGACTGTCAGCTTCAATCAGTCTGAGAGTGACATCGTCCACATGAAAGCGGACAAGACAGGCAAGCGTCCTCTGCACTACATTCATGACGCAGCTCTCTCTGCAAATGTCAAATCCCACATCAATGATGAGCAAGTGATATTGGTGCGGAACATCGCCAATATGGGCAACAATATAAATCAGATAGCCAAGCGTGCCAACCCGGGCGGACTTGTCTCTATCAAGACTCTGGCCGAGGATACTGTTGGCCGACTCTCTGAGCTCGTCAAGCGTGTGGTCAGAGGCGGTGACCTGACTGTTGCCAGCTGACCGTTATACATCCTATTCAATGAATGCCAGTAATAACTTTAATCATTTACACAGCCTATGGTAGCAAACCTTACTCAACCCCATAATTGTAAATTTGCCGTTGACTACATCATGGCAATTCGTGAGGAGGACAAGAAAACGCAACTGCTTATGCACAGCAGCGGAGTACTCCCTACGGACAACAAGACCATTGCGGCTTGCCTTGAGGCAGCATCCATGCTTGGAGACCATAACTTGAAGCAGCCTTTCAAACATATCTCTTTGAACTTCCACAAAGCCGACAAGGAGAAACTGACCGATGATTTCATGCATAAGGTTGCCACCGACTACATGGCTCAGATGGGCTACAGCGACACTGAGTTTGTCATCTATCGACACTTTGATAAAGAGCACCCTCACTGCCATATCGTGGCTTCAAGGGTCAACAGAAAGGGCAAAGTCATCAGTAATGCCAATGAGCGCAGACGCAACATTGAGGTGTTCAAGGCTCTCAATCAGAAATATGAACTACATCAATCGAAATGCAAGGAAGCGGTCAACAAGGAATGCCTGAAAGGAACAGTCAAGCTTCGTCAGGAGATGATGGATAAGGTCATCATAGCTCGCGACAAGTCGGAAGATTGGAAGCAGTTTGAGGACCAACTGAAGAACCAAGGCATCAAGTTGAAGTTCCACTACAACAATGTCACCCGTGAGCTGATGGGTGTGTCGTTCGCTGATGGCAAATATTCGTGCAGCGGCAAGCATCTCGACAACTCGCTTGTCTATGCCCGGCTCGCTGAGAAGTTTGGTGATGTGCATGAGTTGGCACATGAGAATGTGAAGAACTACTATGACCAGAAGGTAGAGTCGTTACTATGGATAAATGACACTCGTTATCATTCTGCCATCATGAAAGCCTTCCCGGATTTTGATGTCACATATCCTGTCGAGAAAGCAATCGCCAAATTGCCCAATGCCTTCTCTCTGATGGATTATCAGTCCAACAGCGAGCATCACTATGTGGACTATGATGCTGATGAGTACATCCCATCAAAGGATGCTCAGACAGGCTTCATCCCTCTTGGCTTGATGATAGCAGTGGCACTGGCACCTTACACCACGCCCATTGAGCAGTGCAGCTGTGGAGGTGGCGGCGGTTCCAGCAATAGTAATGGCTACAAGGATGACGATGACAAAGACAAGTGGAAGTTCAGATTCAAGTATAATCGTTCCATGTTGGGACAACGCAGAAAAGGAAGGAGTTTATAGAATATGGCCAAGATAGATAAACTTGACACCATCATCACAAATGTTGGTGAAGTAAAGTCAAACCAGGATAAACTGTGGCAGGCACTCAAAACGATTGCTGAGCGGCTGGGGTTCTCATTGAGTGATGAAGGTAATTATTTCATGGAGAGCGACAACACCGATATTCCCAAGTTGGGACTACAGTCGGGAGATCAGGCAGTATCAACTCCTGCCACTACCCAAACGATGGATGTCGACACCTTCGCAAATGCTGTGCTTGAAAAATTCAAAGAGAATCCACCAAAGGTTGACCTTGGTAAGCAGACTGTGCCCATTGATACGAAGAGTCTTCTCGAAGGCAACAAGCATCTGTTCGAGACTGTCACCCAACCTTGGAATAATTGGTTCATCAAATTCCACAAGGCTTTGCTGAAACTCAACGGCTATAAGGAGGTCAAGGTTGGTGATGATATTATCCTGGCAGTTGATGACAATCCTCAGATACCAGCCAATCCTTTCAAAGATGATAGCCCAATAGAGCCAACAGCGAAGCCTAAATCAAATGTAAAGCGGTCAAAGTTTGGCTATTTTCTCCATCGCATCTGGCTTGATATAATCTCTTGTTTTTGGAAAACATTTGCCTATTATATCGCCTCGCTTGCTATTGCTTTTGGTACATTCCTATGGTGGGAGCAGAAGCAGAGAGCGGACGAACTTGACAAGCGAGTGCAGATCTTCCGCTATGCGCTTGAAGCCGACTCTGGAGGATATGAGTTCCTGCAAGCCAATGATAGGAATATTGAGGAGTATGGTCTTGACTATGTGCTTGACTACTACAAGAAACGTGTTCAAGAGGTCAGACAGAAACGACTTCGGGACAAGACGAAATGAAAGGGATGCTCCGTTGGGGCATCCCTCTACTTCGAAAAATCATTGCCTTAAGGCAACTTATATGGATCTATTTTTGTTAAGTCCAATACATCAAAAGTGTTGTGAACCTTGTCAAGGAAAACGAATTTAAGTACGCCAAACAAAATGCAATTTTCAACAAAAGACTTTCTTCTCCAAAGGCATGGAATTGCCTGCATCGTTGTTTCATCATCAAAGCCTTTTGATAACGAAATACAAACGTGGTTATCTTGTGGAAGAAATTCAAACAGTCCATCCCACTCAGGGAACTGTTCTATCATTTGTTTGGTAAAGGCAGAAAGAGTCTCTCTGATAGCTACTGGCCCCTGCTTTTTATCACGCATTTCATCAAATTGAGGACTGTTTAACCTTATGATTGTGTCTATAGCAAATCTTTCAAATGGAGTTTTTCCACCATTATTGGATTCTTTCACAACTTGAGTTTTTGTTTTGTTTTCGGAATTTTCTGACTTTTGATTTGCTTTGCTTAAATCTATAGAGATAGAGTTAGCACTAGGAATTACTTTTAGCTGTTCAGGCTTTGACATACTAAGAAGTTTAGAAAACTTACTACGTAAGGAGGCAAATGAACTTTCTTTTCCGGCACAAGCTTTAATGGCACGTTCAATTTCTGTTCTTTCGTCTATTGTGGTATTGTAAGGTGTAAAAGCACTAATTTTTTTGCCTGTAGATGAGAAAACAAATAGATTTGTATTCCTGCTGTTTGGAAAAATTTGGAAACAGTAGTCAACATTCATCACAGGATCGAACGAGAAATACACAAGTTCAGCTGCTTGCCGTAAATCAGGATTCTCCTTGTTGAGAAACAAGTTCAGAACTTTTAAGCGCATATCACGCTTCTTTGATGGAGAAAAGTCTCCATTAACTTCAATTGGAGACATTGTAAGATTGTCTCCAATCATGCAGAATGCAATATCTATAGGTTCTTCACCCGAAGGAAGAACCTGCTGCAAGACTTGCGTTCTGATTTTAGATAAACTTAATACGTCCATATTATTGATTGATTAAAATAGATAATTTATGTTTCATGCCATCATCAAACATTCCTAATGGGGTCAACAAATTTATAAAATGTTCTAATGCAATAGAACACATTCCACAAGTATAACCTTGTGATACTACCAGGTGAAAAGTACCTTCGCAATCTAGAACTCCACGGATATGTATTTGTAGAGAGTTGTCATTATCAAGCATCTCAAATATCATTTCGGAGAGATTAACACCTTGCAAATATGTTGTATGGCTTAATTTCCATAAGCAGTCAGAAAGCAATTCTACGGCTTCTCTATCATACACATAGTTGTGCTTGCCATAATAATTTTTTAACTCTATATCAGATGGCAATGGAATGTTGAATGATGTTATATTAGATATATATTCAAGAGGCAGAAAATTCTTCACAAGTATCTCTGCTTGAAAATATTTTTGTTCTTCAGAAGATAAATCGAACTGAGTCCTGCGCGTTACTGCATCAAAATGAATTTTACTAAAATCAGATAAGGAACCACCTATGGACGCTTCTCTTTTAACAGCATTCATGTTAGAAAAGAGAGTGGTGTCATCAAAGATAATACTTGTGTCAATTTCTAAAACTACCGGGGTTTTAATTCTACCTTCACGCATAGCGACAAACATCATAGGATGTTTATTTGTAAAACTTAATCGCACATAATGATGTAGATTGTCCCTTTTATCATACATGCGAGACGAACAATCACCACCTGGTGCTGCTATTTTTATTCCTTTTTCATCACAATCAGCCCATGAGAGTAAACCTCGATTTTTTATAATCGAAGGTAGGTTTGCTCGGTCTGTAAAATGATATAACCGATCTACTCCAAACTGTTTTAGTGTTCTATCAAAATTCAACCAGTTAGAACGTCTCATTGTCAAAAAAAGATAATTGTTGATTATCAGTATTGTATGGATATAATCCCAATATATATGCTTTTATTAGGTAAGCATGAGATAGAGGTTTGGAGTCATCAAGAACATTTTGACATGTGTTGTAATCTAACAGAACTAAATCTTTTGTCTTGTGGACTTTACGCATTTTATTAATTAAATCTTTTACCACATTTTCTATCACCCACTTATATGAAGGAATGTAAATGTTCAACTTGGCAGAGTTGTAGTCTAATATTTCGATTCCATGTATACCTTTTCTATGTCCCAACACTTTGCCATGAGTCTTACAAGTTCTTTTGATATTTTTCATGGATGTGTTGGTGAAGGAATCAATGTCAATATCTTCACCAACAAATACTTTAAGTCCTTGCCAAATACCTTCGACAGATGCGCCTGTGTAACCTGGTGAGAATGGTATGGGGATGTTCATATGAGGATAAAATGGACTAAGTTTGACGAGAGAATTTGGCGATGTACTTGTTACATCGCAGATTATAGCATTGGGATATTGTGTCTTTATGCTATCAAGTTTTCTCCTTTTCGATACAACGTAAATCATATTCTCTAAATTTATGTGCCAGACCTCCGTGATATTTTTACCAGAATTATATCTTAAACGTTTCTTATTCTTTGAGCTTGATCTAGACGTCCATGACAATAAGAAATGATACCCAATATTTCTAGTGCGTCCTGCTCTTGAATTGGCCAATCAACCTTTAGCTCGTGTGCTGTTGTATTTCGAAACATTGCACATAGCCCTATAAGCAGACTTCTAAACCCCCGATGTTCGTTTTTTTCTGACTGGGACTGATAGTTATTGATAATAACAATTGGATTGCTATCACTAAATACTTGCTCTATTAGGTTTTGCCCATCTTTTTCTAATGTAGAAAGCTCTCGGATTCTTTTGAATAGGCCTTTATTGGCTTCAAGAACAGAATGGAAGTAGTTGTTTTGTAACAACTCTTCTTTACAATAGTTGAAAATTTGCGGATGAGCTTTTCTTGATTCTAACTCTTTCTTTAAGTTTTCTGTCTTTATTTTGACATCTAATATAGTAGATGCTTTTTGGATTTCTTTATATGACGAGTCATCTTGAAGCTCGTAACCAACAAAAGCTAATTGCTTATTAATGTTTATTTTCCATTCTTCAAATAAGCTTATATTGTTAACAAAATTCGCAGGAGACATAACTGTAGAGATAAATGTCAACACATTGTTTGAGCATTTATCATTCTTCTGTTTTTCTGATAAAGAATGATACAGAATCTTTCTCTTGGCAAGCATCACGCCTTGGGGAGTATATTCTTCAATATTTGATGCCTTAAGATATTTGCTTATTTTTGTCCCTGTTAGTCCAGTAGACGTTTCACCTATAATGTCGCAAATATTTTCCAGTATATGTTCTGGTATGACTCGTGTTTGCATATTTATATTATACTTGATATTTGGATGCTTACAATCAAAAAATACGTAACTGATACAAATCAGCAACATATCGATTTATCTCCTCTTTTGACTGTAAACCTAATAATGTATTCTTTTGTTCTTTTGACATCGGATATATACCAAAGTTCTTTACATAATTCTTTGCATAAGCATAAAAATTATTGGATTCGCATACTCTGATAAAAAGGATTCTATTGATTATAGTTTGCACAAAAGAACTGACCAAATTCAAATCGTCATACTCATTGTTGCGAATTATGGACTCTGCCAATTTTATTCTTATTTCACCAAGAAATTTAGAAAAGTTGTAATCAAGAGACTCTTGCTCACTATGTGAAAAGACCAATTGCTTTTTAATGATATTCTCACGAAGTAAGAACATACGTAGAATTTCGAAATTTTCTACATATTCAGTGCTGTTGTAGAAATAGAGTCGAGCACTATTTGCTTCATCATCTATACGTGGCATCCACTGACAATCATATATTGACAATGTGTTAAAGTTTGTCACGATAGAATATTGTGCCCCTACAGACCAGCCATAAGAACGAATTTGAAAAGAAACACTTTTGTCATTCTCTATGTCAACATCAAGACTTTTAGCATCAACAAAAGCTAACGCGACATTACCGTTAACTAATGTGTAGTCGGGGCAAGTGTTTGTTGAGCCAATTTCATGGAGCTTCTTGCGTTCCTGCTTCCCTAATGTGTGCTCGGTCAATACCTGGTGTGTGTTTTGTACATCCCAGCCGAAGAGTGCCAAGAGTTCGTCAATCCAGGCACGCATTGTAGCTTCCGAAGACAAATCTAAACCTCCATTTGCTTTTGCTTGTTGAAATCTTTCTACAAGCAATCTCAAAGATTCTTTTATCTCCATATTCAAATAGAACTGCGTTTTACGTATTCAGGTATATCCTCTGCTACCATCTCAATTACTTGACCGGCAGTATTTTCATCATTTAATATTGAGTAGACTTTATCAGCCAACCAATACTTAATAAGTTCGTCTGGTTCTTGACCATATATCTCTGCTAATTTGCATACGAGCTCACGTTTCATCAAACGTTCACCTTTTTCGAATCTATTATACAAAGCAACATCAATACTAAGATTGGCAGAAAGTTGACGTTGCGTCAATCCTCCAGCTTCTCTTAGTGTCTTTATTTTTTCAGTAAATTTCATATTTGGCATCTGTTGACTATATTTGACAACAAAATTAATACAATAAAATGAGACTTCCAAATTATTTGCCAAAAATGTTGTCATAAATTGTCAACTAACAGCTATATTTCTACAAAATAGGAACATTATAATGTAATCTTGGATATCAATATCTGATTACTAGTTTGTTATGATAATCTATTGCAATCTCATCTAGATTGCACACTATAGAAATTGGCAAAATAAGGGAAGTGGTATTTATCGTTGACCTCGCCGAGCGAGGATTGTAGCACAGGCATTAAGTCATAACAAAGAATGATGTCGAGAAACACGACATTCCGATTAAGGCTGTTACCACGAAACATGGTAGCAGTAATCGCCAGGGGTGTACCAAAACAGAACGCCTTATCCACGCTGCCCTAAAATATGGCTCTTGAAACATGGCATCATTATTCAGTTGACCTAACATTTCGTGAGGTCATGGTTCCCACCATTCTTTCTTGCGAGGTTTACCAAATCCTTTACACCAACCCAAAAACAAGGCTTTCAGAGCCCAGAAGAACAAAATAACGAGAAATAGATTTTCTAAATTTTCCATATCAATAGTTTTAAGTGAGTCTGTAAATCTACTTCAAATTTACGAAAATATTTTCAGATATGCAAGTAAAAATACTGATATTCAACAGGTAACACAAAATTTTCTTTCCCTTATTTCATAGTGTCCACCTATCATGTTATCACAAGAACATAATAGCCCTTTATAGTATTATCTATGATAATACATCGATATGAAAAACTGCTTTACATCGCTTATCCCTGAAAGCACCCTGTAAGATTGTAGAGCAGCTTGTTTTCAATAGCTAATTTGCAACATGGGTGCCTATTTTGTGTTAACAAACCTTTAACGAATATTTCCTATTTTACGCTTTTGCTTTCAATCTGCAAGTGTTCATGTTAACGAACTACATCAGATTTGGCCTTTGTCACTTTTTGGGAACATTGAACTTTGAATGATTTTATAAACGTATTGTGTTTCAGAGGTTTATAAAGAAATAAAATAATCACGAGGAAATCGCCAAGTATGTTCCCATTGTGGTAAAACTGTGCTACGCCATTGCCGGTGTGGTTGCCGTAGTGGGTGCAATCTCGGTTTACATCGCAATGAACAACGAGGAGCAGGATGTCAAGAAGAAGATCATGATGGTGGTCGGAGCCTGTATCTTCCTCATCGTGGCAGCCCAGGCACTTCCTCTGTTCTTCGGTCTCTCTTAAAGCACAGGCGGTATGGACGGCAGAGAGGAACACTATCCCGATTATCCATTGTTCAAGGGGCTTCAACGTCCCCTTGAATTTATGGGTATTCAAGGACGATACATCTATTGGGCGGCAGCTACGATAGGCATTGCCATAGTCGGCTTTATCATAGCCTACTGTCTGGCAGGATTCATTCTCGCACTGATTGTACTGGCAGTTACCGTAACAGGCGGTGCCGGACTGATTCTGTTCAAGCAGCGCAAGGGGCTGCACAGCAAACGACAGGAACGAGGAGTGTTCATCTATGCCTATTCCAAGAAAATGTAACAGAAAACCATTTGACCATGAATGGATATATTGAATGTTGAACGTGGGTAGGCTTGTCCTTTGATTAGGTCAGCCTTCCCTTAATTGTAACTAACCGAATGATTACATACATCTTCCTGATTTTTATTGCCATTTGCGCAGGCATGGCCATTTTGATCTATGCCTTCGGCACGGGAGGCAAACGGAAACGGATATTCCAGGACATCTATTTCTCCGTGGAAGATGCGGACGGGATCGGTGTGATATATACCAAGACAGGCGAATACTCCGCTGTGCTGAAAGTGGAGAATCCGGTGCAGAAGTATTGTGCCAACATCGATGCCTATTACGAGTTCACCCAACTCTTTACCGCCATAGCACAGACATTGGGAGAAGGATATGCTCTGCACAAGCAGGACATTTTTGTAAAAAAGAGCTTTGAGGGAATGAACGGTGAGGAACGTGAATTTCTCTCTTTGTCCTATTTCCGTTACTTCAACGGCAGACCCTACACCGACAGCGAATGTTATCTGACCATCACACAGGAATCCAAGAAGAGCAGCCTGTTTTCATACGACAGCAAGAAATGGCGTGATTTCCTTGTGAAGATACGCAAGGTGCATGACCAGTTGCGTGATGCAGGTGTTCAGATAAAGTTTCTGGGCAAACAGGAAGTCAGTGACTATGCAGACCGCTACTTCGCTATGAATTTCAGAGACAAGGTAGTCTCCATGACCAATTTCAAAGTGGATGACGAATGTATCTCCATGGGCGACAAGCGTTGCAAGGTATATAGCCTTGTGGATGTGGATAGCGTAAGCCTACCTTCCGTCATCCGTCCTTACATGAATGTGGAAGTCAACAACAGCAGTATGCCAATGGATTTGGTATCTGCGGTATCATCCATACCCAACGCCGAAGCCGTGGTGTATAACCAGATGATATTCATTCCCAACCAAAAGAGAGAGCTGGCCTTGCTTGACAAAAAGAAAAACCTCCATGCGAGTATGCCCAATCCCGGCAACCAGATGGCAGTCGAGGACATCAAGCGTGTGCAGGAAGTGGTGGCACGAGAGAGCAAGCAATTGGTATATACCCACTACAACCTTGTGGTAACCATATCTGCAAAGACCGACATCCACAAATGCACGAACCATCAGGAGAACAGTTTTTCGAGGATGGGTATCCACATATCCAAGAGAGCCTATAACCAGTTGGAACTGTTCGTCAATTCCTTTCCCGGCAACTGTTACGGCATGAATCCGGAGTATGACCGTTTCCTCACTTTAGGAGATGCGGCCACCTGTCTGATGTACAAGGAGCGCATCCTGCATAGCGAGAAAATACCTTTGAAAATCTATTATACGGACAGGCAAGGTGTACCTGTGGCTATTGACATCACAGGAAAAGAGGGTGCGGAAAAACTGACCGACAACAGTAATTTTTTCTGTTTGGGGCCTTCGGGAAGCGGCAAGAGTTTCCACATGAACAGCGTGGTGCGCCAGCTTCACGAGCAAGGGACTGATGTGGTTATGGTAGATACCGGTAACTCATACGAGGGATTGTGTGAATACGTGGGAGGCAAATACATCTCCTACACGGAGGAACGCCCCATTACCATGAATCCGTTCCGCATCAACCGACAGGAGCTGAACGTGGAGAATACCGGATTCCTGAAAAACCTCGTCCTGCTGATCTGGAAAGGAAGCCAAGGGACTGTCACCAAGACAGAAGATAGACTTATAGAACAGGTCATCACAGAGTATTATGACACCTACTTCAACAAGTTCAACGGCTTTACACCGCCCCAAAGGGAGGATTTGCGCAAAAGTCTCCTGATTGACGAGCGCAACAAAGGCGGCAACCGTTCCGAAAACGAAGCGGAACTGAACGCACGGATAGAAAAGGTTATCGACGAGATAGAGCGAAGAAGAAAGGAACTGAAAGTGGAATCATTGTCATTCAACACATTCTATGAGTTCTCCGTACAACGCATTCCCGACATCTGCAACGAGAACAGCATTTTGGGTATAGACTTCTCTACCTACCGCTATATGATGAAAGACTTCTACCGGGGCGGCAATCACGAAAAGACCCTGAACGAGAATATGGACAGTTCGCTGTTTGACGAGACCTTCATCGTCTTCGAGATTGATTCAATAAAAGATGACCCGCTCCTGTTCCCCTTGATGACGCTCATCATCATGGACGTGTTCCTGCAGAAGATGCGCATCAAGAAGAACCGCAAGGTCTTGGTCATTGAAGAAGCCTGGAAAGCCATCGCTTCCCCACTTATGGCAGAATACATCAAGTTTATGTACAAGACCGCCCGAAAGTTCTGGGCAAGCGTGGGTGTGGTGACACAGGAAATCCAGGACATCATCGGCTCTGAAATCGTAAAGGAAGCCATCATCAACAACTCCGATGTGGTGATGCTGCTTGACCAAAGCAAATTCCGTGAACGCTTCGACACCATCAAGGCGATACTCGGACTGACCGATGTGGACTGTAAGAAAATATTCACCATCAACCGATTGGAGAATAAAGAGGGACGTTCATTCTTCCGTGAGGTATTCATCCGCCGTGGCACGACCAGCGGAGTCTATGGTGTGGAAGAACCGCATGAATGCTATATGACCTACACCACGGAACGAGCGGAGAAAGAAGCGTTGAAACTCTACAAGACAGAGCTGCAATGCAGCCACAAGGAAGCTATCGAGCGGTATTGTGTCGACTGGGAGGCTTCCGGGATAGGCAAATCCCTTCCGTTCGCCCAAAAAGTGAACGCTGCCGGGAAAGTATTGAATCTTCATCAACCAAAGACAAAACAACAATGAAACGATTCGCTCTCATAATAATGACAATAGCCACGATTTTCGTCCAACAAGCCCACGCCCAGTATTACAGCGTGAACTTCGATGCGAAAACCGTGGCCGCCATGGTTGCAGCCTACGGTACAGGAACTGTTGCCGAGGCATATTATGACGAGCAGGTACAAGCCATCCTGAAACATTATAAGGCTTCGGAAGTGGCAACAGCCGGTATATTCGCAAGTAAATTTTTGGAGCGCAAAGCACTCACTGATTTGAGTATCTGGAGCAGCGCCACGGAAAATTATTACTATCGGAGAATCTATCATTTAGTGGCACACAAGATTATCCCCAAGACATGGATTGTCGCCAAGCTGATGCTCCGTTCTCCTCAGACCGCCCTTCATTGGGGCGGCTATCTGATGAAGGTGTGTGATGATACCAAAGCCCTCTGTATGCAATTCGAGAGCATTGTCACCAACAGTACCTTGTCATTTTCGGACATCGCCTTTTTGGAGTTCAACGAAGAGATAGCCGCTATCTTGAAACTCTCGGAAATCGGCAATGTGGATTGGGAACGCCTATTTGACGATCTATCCAAAGTTCCGGGCAATTTCACGAAAGAGAACCTGAAAGCCGATTTGGACAAACTCTACCAAATGGGAGCCGGTCTTGCCACTTCGGGTATCACCAACATCGGTAACGCCCTTTTGCAGCAAAACTCTTTCCATGAGATGATGAACGGCAAGGTCAGCAAGGTCATAGACATCTACGAGCATTACAGCGGTCTCTTCGAGCAGTTGGAAAACAATGCAGGACAGACCATACTCGGTATCGTGGGCGGTTCGGACAATGTGGCAGGACTGTTCAAGTTCAGTGATTACAACCTCACTTCGTGGATTACCGATTATTTAGATGAGACTTCGGGCAGCTATTATACCCAGCGGTGGTATATCGCCAGACGTGGCCGTGGCAGCGTGCCGCTCTGTGACTATGTGCCTCCGACCGACGACAAGAGCATTCTTGAAGGTGGCGAATGGACCCGCTTCAAGACAAGCGATCCGAATTTCTATCCCAATGCCTCGCAACGGGAACAGACCCTTTCCAATTCGGAGCGTTATGCAGGATGGTCAAGAAACAGGGTGCAACAGCTCAATAATGCCAATGACGGATTCCATTACGCCATCAATTACTACCAGTCCTGCTATATCATCAGTCGCGGTGGCAAGCAGACCAAGAAAGCATACGCCTACGAAATCCACGTCACGAAAAATTGGGACAACGAGGAAGTCGTTTACGAGGATCTGTTTGACTCCTACTCCATGGACTTGAATACTTTCAAGGCACAACTAAATGCACTTTTGTCAGAGTTTAACGAGAACGAATACGGGTATGTCTATTATATCGCGTCCGACAGCCGGAACTATTATCAGGCAACCAACGAAGAGAAGCTGAAAGGCTGTGAGACGGTAACGATTAGTGTAACCTGTTCGGATGGGGCGACACTTGGGCAGGTAACGACCCAGTACAAGTGCCGCAAATGCGGTAAGACACTTAACGCCCATTCCAAAGAGTGCGCGATGAAGCCCACAGCCGAGAGCGAAGAACTTGACTTGTCAGAACTTGATGCCATGCAACGGGAAGCGGACAACAAGGTTTACGCACTCCAGTCCCAAATATCCGCATTGGAAAAGGAAAATGAATCGCTGATCAAGCAGATAGCCAATGCCAGCGTAGAAGATGCCATCCCTCTCCGTCAGAAATACAATGAGAACAAGGCGGAAATAGAAAGGCGGAAGCCGGAGCTTGCCACCTGGCAGCAGAAACAGGCTGAAATCGCACAGGCTAAGGAAGAAGCCAAGAGCGAGAATGATGTGGCGACCGATGACTATTACCGCATCCCGGCAATCATGCAGGACTGCAAGACGGCTTACAACATCACCTGGCAGGACAACGGATCGTGGAACGGCTACACCTTTATCAGAAAAGGGACGATACCCAACATCAACGGTATCATCACGTTCAGGGCAACACTGAAAATCGCACGCAAACCGAAATATTTTTTTGGGCATCAAGATACACAGAGCCATCCTGCAAATCTCGTGGGATTTGACCACGGAATATTCCGATACCCACGTGGTGGAAGTGATGACACTCGATCCCGGCATGAGCGAAAAGGAGAATACAAAGTTAGTCAACGACCGTATAGCCGAGATTGCGAAAGAATATCCGAAATGCAAGATAACCACGGAATATGCCCGGACAGCTCCGCAGGAAGACACGAATACCAACGACATGTACCATCTGCTTTGGTCAAGTGACCGTCTGGAGATTGCCCGTGAAGTGGACTCCCGGCTTACGAAGATATATGCCGACCTGGTGTCCTTGGAGAAGATGATGCACTACAAACGCAGCATCATCGACGTGCTGAAAGATGTGCTGCCACCAATCAATGACGAAGAGGGTCGCAGGTTGTCCCTTGTGGAAGAGTGCCACGACCGATGGATGGAGAACGCAAGAAACAAAAAGATAAAGGAGGACAAGCGATGAACACAGGCAAGACATATATATTCGGACTGATACTCATGCTGCTTGTCCCTTTGTCCGCAAAGGCACAGTGGAGCTTTGACATAGGTACGGTGGAAGCCTACATCAACGACCATAAGCAACAGCGCAGCCTGCTGCAGGCCCGCTCCACATTGGAACACAGCAACAAACTCCTGCACGAATACAGCCGTAAGGAGACTGTCGGCTACAAGGAGTTGAACGTGGATTTGGATAAATACACCAGAGCCTTCGATGTGATTGACGTGATGTACCAGTCGCTACGCACAGCGTTGAATGTCCATTCCACCTATCAGGGAGTCAGTGACAGAATCTCTGACTACAAGGCGATGCTTGAAGATTTCAACGAAAAAGTCATCAAACGAAAGCACATCGAGCTGGCAGATACGCTGATACTCTCCATCAATGCCAGAGCCATACGGATGATAGCCCAGGAAGGCGAATACCTCTACAAGTCCGTGAGCGATTTGGTATTGTACGCCACTGGAGCGGCTGCCTGTTCCACTTCGGACTTGCTGATGGTGTTGAACAGCATCAACTATTCTTTAGACACTATCGAAAGGCATCTGAACAGGGCCTACTTCGAGACATGGCGGTACATACAAGTCCGTATCGGCTATTGGAAAGAGAAAGTCTATCGCACGAAAAGCAAACGGGAACTCATTGACGATGCTTTCGGCAGGTGGAGACAATCAGGAAAACTGGATTATTGACAACGAAAAAACAGAGAAATATATGAAATGGATATTGACAACAGTAATGATGATGGCTGTGACAATCGGAGCGAAAGCCCAATATGTCACTTACAACCACGATTCGCCCAAGATGAATCAGATTACAGTGGGAGAAACCGGAGCCGGTGCGCTTAAACCTGAACTTTATTACACGTTGCTACACAACAAATACAAGAAAACGGCAGCAGTAAAGAACAAGCTCGCATTCCGCACGACGGCAGGTGTGGCATCCTATCAACAGGTGGACGAGGCGGAAGCCATTGACTCCGCACTGACCAGCCGGGCCAAGATTGAAGCCTTGAATGTGGCAGACCGACAGGTGGATCTTGCCTGGCTTGCGGAAAAGGACAAGGTAGAATCCCAGATGCGGCAGTTTCAGAAGAATATAAACCGCATATTGCTGACAGGCGACTCACCAAAAGATAAAGAACGTTGGAGCGACTACTACCAGGTATATCAATGCGCCATCAAAGCGACAATATCTGCAAATCTACGCCGATGTCTCCAAGCAGAATGATGTGCTGGTCAAATACCTCGTCCAGTTGAGCAACCGCAATGCCACGAAAAATCTCCTTTCGGCAAGCAACAACCGCTCGATAGACAAGAGAAGCATCATCAGCAATGCCATGAGCCGCTGGTATGAATCCCGGTCAGCAGTACGAGGGTCGCAAGGCGATGGCGGAGACAGTAATGAGAGTGTGAACAGATAAATATAATAAGGTATGAGCAACGAGATACATATATTCAAAAATTCAGAGTTCGGAGAAATCCGTACAGTAGGGACAGCAGAGAACCCTCTATTCTGTCTTGCTGATGTGTGCAACGCCTTGGGATTACGCCAAGGAGATGTAGTACGACGTCTTGAAAAGGGGTTGGTTTAAACCCAACCCCTTTTCAACAGGTGGTGGGAATCAGCATTTTAACTTTGTAAACGAGGATGGTTTGTATGATGTCATACTTGACAGTCGTAAAGCAGAAGTCAAACGTTTCCGCAAGTGGGTCACATCGGAAGTCCTGCCCTCTATCCGAAAGCACGGGGCTTATATGACGGAGTCAGCATTGCATCGGGCAGTGACGGAACCCGATTTTTTGATACGACTTGCCACGGAGATAAAAAAGGAACGTGAGCTGCGTGTCCATGCGGAACACACCTGCCAGAAACAACAGGAAACGATAAACCTTCTTGACTCCAAGGTGGATGGTTTGGAGAGAGAAGTGGATGCGATGAAAGAGAAGGTCAGCTATCTTGACATCATTCTTGCCACAAAGAACAGTGTGCTCGTCACCCAAATCGCTCAGGACTATGGAGAATCCTCCATCAAGTTCAACCGACGACTGAATAAAATGAATATCCAATACTCACGTGGAAAGCAATGGATTCTCTATGCCCCCTATAAGGATTGCGGTTATGAAACCAGCGAGACCTATCTCATCAAGCACAAGAACGGGACGGAAGAAGTCCGCATGAATACCAAGTGGACTCAAAAAGGCAGGCAGTTTCTCTACGAGACATTGAAAGCGGTAGGTGTATTGCCTGTAATTGAACGAATATAAACCAAACTTAAACGAAGAGTTATGGAATCAATATTACAAATCAAACTACGCCTTTATGCAGCCAAAAGGAAAAACAGCAAATGGCGAAAAGAGATGGCAATGATGCCAATGAAATTCAGCATCATCGGTAGGACACCAATTGTTGACGGACATTATATTCCATCTGATTTACAGGTTATTTCAATGTCAGGACTTCACAAATATGTCGGGAGTTATTACACTAAAATTGTAAAAACGCTCAAAGAGGAAGGCATTATTACCAAAGAAAGCGGGATGTGGAAACTGCGTGAAGACCTCCAAGAGAAAGGATTGGCGGTATATGTCACAGGCAGGATGCGTTGTTTCTATCACTTCTATCTGTCATGGACTCCGAAAGGCGTAGCATTTATCAAGGACATTATCAATCATAAAACCAACCACTGATGGCAAGCGGAGATATACTTTCAGACTTCGGCATCAATCTGCTTGAAGAAGAGATAGATGACGTAATTTTTCAGACCAATGAGTTTCTGACGGATGCCACGTTTACAGGTTCACAGGGACCGTTTTGGTGGATATTGCAGATGTGTATGGCACTCGCAGCCCTGTTCGCCATTATTATGGCGGCAGGCATGGCGTATAAGATGATGGTCAAGAACGAGCCGTTGGATATTATGAAGCTGTTCAAGCCGTTGGCGATTTCCATCATTCTCTGTTGGTGGTACCCACCGGCAGACACAGGCATGGTAAACAGCGGCAGCAACTGGTGTGTGTTGGACTTTCTGTCCTATATCCCGAACTGCATCGGTTCTTATACGCACGACCTGTATCAGGCAGAAGCCACACATATTGAGGATAAATTCCAGGAGGTGCAACAACTCATTTTTGCGAGAGACACGATGTACACCAGTCTGCAAGCACAGGCAGACGTGGCACACAGCGGCACTTCCGATCCCAACCTGATAGAAGCCACCATGGAACAGACAGGTGTGGACGAAGTGACCAATATGGAGAAAGATGCAGCCAAACTATGGTTCACCTCTCTCACATCGGGAATCGTGTTAGGAATAGATAAAATCGTGATGCTCATAGCTTTAATCGTATTTAGAATCGGTTGGTGGACGACGATTTACTGCCAGCAAATCCTGCTCGGAATGCTGACGATATTCGGTTCGATACAGTGGGCGTTCTCGCTATTGCCCAAGTGGGAAGGAGCCTGGGCAAAGTGGCTGACAAGGTATCTGACAGTGCATTTTTATGGTGCGATGCTCTACTTCGTCAGGTTTTATGTGCTGTTGTTTTTCGACATCGTGCTTTGCATACAGGTAGAGAACCTGACAGCCATCACAGTTAGCGAACAGACTATGGCTGCCTATCTGCAAAACAGTTTCTTCTCTGCCGGCTATCTAATGGCGGCAAGCATTGTTGCCCTGAAATGCCTGAACCTCGTACCCGACTTGGCGGCATGGATGATTCCTGAAGGAGACACCGCTTTCTCCACCCGAAACTTCGGCGAGGGTGTGGCACAGCAGGCTAAGATGATAATAGCGACAGGTGCTATCGGCACATTGGCAAGATAAGATTAACAAACAATTAAACAGAATAGAAATGGAATTACAAAAGAAAATTGAAAAATGGTTAGAGAACGAGAAGTTTGTAACCTTCGCCAACAAGCGTATGCAAGAAGAGATTTTACACGTAACAGAAAACCACTATCTCGACCCTAAGCACGAGGAATTGGAGGAGGGTTTTGACTATTACGACTGTTATGCAGCACCATTGGCGACATACCTGACCTATCGTTTGCAACTGGCCAAGTGCAGTAAAAATGCAAAGAAACTTAAGCGAGGAATTTGGTGGGTGTATGTACAAGTCTATATACTGGGATTCTACACCAAAGTGTTCGCTTGTGAGTTTGAAAATTTGGTCAGGATGGTTAATGAAGAGGTTATGCTCATACTCCACAGTGAATATACCCAAAGTTTAAGAACACAAAGACAGTAAGGTATGGTTATCAAGAATCTGGAAAATAAAATCAAACTGGTCGGCATCATCTGTTCGCTCTTCCTTGCCGGCTGCATCATCATCAGCGTGGGCAGTATATGGACGGCAAGGACGATGGTGGCAGATGCACAACAGAAAGTATATGTATTGGACGGCAACGTGCCAATACTGGTCAACCGCACCACCATGGAAGAAACCATCGATGTGGAAGCCAAGAGCCATGTGTAGATGTTCCACCACTATCTTTATATATGTTTTCAATAGGAATCAATAAGCAAAGAAAGGAATGTATAAATACTATATATCAATGATTTATGATTATACCCTCATTGAATAATGGATTCTCTTTTTCTCTAAATAGGGTTAATTTTGTTACTTTATTTGTCGCTATTTTGTTACTTTGAAATATAGTTTGTAATTTTGTATGTGAAAAATGACTATATAGTAACAAATAGTTCTTTTCATGCGCACAACAAAATCACATATCACGCTTAAATACAAGGATATAGACAACGGAAAGAAGTCTATCTATCTTGACTATTATAAGGACGGCAAACGCATCTGCGAAGCCATCCACCTCTATTTGTTACCCGAAACATCCAAGAAAAATATCAGCACGAACAAGCGGACGATGAAAGAGGCAGAATCCATCCGTGCTGCCAAGGAAAATGAATTGCTTACGGCAAGTTTCGGCATAGAGGTCAAAGAATCGTCAGCCCAATGTATAGGCGAGGCTATTGACGAATACGAAAAAATCATTCTTGATAAGGGGGACAATTCTTCCGCTACCAATATCAGAGGAATGAAAAAGGCTGTGGCAGCTTACCGTGGGTTGAATACAAAGGTTGCAGATATTGATGAAAGCTATTGCGATGGACTGGTCGATTTCCTGCGCAATGATTATACCGCACAATTCGGGAAAATCAGCATGACAACAGCAAGGGCTTATATTTATCTTTTCAGCAGCACTCTCAACAACGCTGTGGCCAATGGCATTATCGGTGTGAATCCACTCCGCTTTGTAAACATTCACGGACGCATCACAAGAGAACGACCTTTGAAAAAGTTTCTGACCGTTGATGAAATAAAGATTCTGATGAATACCCCCTGTCCTGTAATGTCAAGACCGCGAGTCAAGCAGGTATTCATGCTGAGTATCTTCACTTATTTGTCCTATCCCGATATTCTCACTCTCAAATGGAAAGACATAAAGACGAATGAGGGCAAGACAACCATTGCGATACATTCAAGAAAATCATCCGTTCCATTGACTGACACATCAATGCGATGGCTGCCTGATACGACCAACTATCGGGGACTTGTATTCAAAGGACTGCCCCAAAGGACAGAGGTAAATAACATATTACGAAAATGGGGAGAGAAAGCCGGACTGGAACAGACCCTAAATTTCAGACTTGCACAAAACACCTTTATATACTTACTGCTTACCACCGGCACCGATATAGGAACTATCAGTTGTATGCTTGGATTGACACCCAAGACAATGAGGGCTTATATGAAAATGATGACAGACAACCAACCATCGGAAATTAAATTTGCGCAAGCGGTACATAACATTGAATAAACAAAAAAGATAAAACAATATGCCCAGACCCAAGAAAGTAATCAAGGCGAAAGAGCCTGTCCGCATCCGCTTCAAGGAATTGCAGAACGGTAACAAGTCAATCTATCTTGATATTTACCGCAACGGGAAGCGGACGTATGAGTTTCTAAAACTCTATCTTGTCCCGGAACTTGATTCTGCCAGCCGTGCCATGAACCAGCACAACATGACATTGGCGAACAAGATTAAGGCAGACCGAATCATTGAACTGACCAATAATGAAAAAGGAGTTTCCAATATCATGTTGCGTGGACGAATCAAGTTGTCAGAGTTGCTTGACCTTTACGCAAGATGGTTGAATGACAATGAAAAAAACTCTACCGTGCGTAGTGTTAACTCCATCCGAAAAGCTACATTTCAATTTCGTGGTGACGTTCCCATTAGAATGATTGACAAGGATTATTGTATGGCTTTTATGAATTTTCTACGGAACGATTATAAGGCGAGGACAAATAAGCCTATTACATTGACTACCGCTGCCGGATATATTACCGTGTTCAGCGCCATGCTGAACTGGGCTGTGCGTAATGATTATCTGTCTGAAAATCCTTTCATGCACATAGCGGCAGCCGACCGCATCCACCGCCCCGAAAGCAAGCGTGAGTTCTTGCAGATTGACGAAATAAAAAAACTGATAGCAACGGAGTGTCCCACTCGACCTGCCGTGAAAAACGCTTTCCTGTTCTCTTGTTACTGTGCCTTGCGCATTAGCGATATTGTCAATCTGACTTGGGGCGATATTCATAAGGATGGTGACCAGTGGAGGGTGTTCACCGTTATGGAAAAGACAAAAGACCCTATATATCTGCCATTGTCGCAACAGGCCATGAAGTGGTTGCCGGAGCGTGGCGATGCCAAAGATGAAGACAAGGTTTTCGACCTTCCATCGGAGAGCCGCATCTGCATTATCCTTGACAAATGGGCGAAAGCGGCAGGCATAACAAAACATGTGACCTACCATGTGAGCCGCCACAGCTTCGCAACGCTGACCCTCGCCGCCACGAATGACATCGCAACGGTAAGCCAACTGCTTGGGCATACCTCTGTAGCGACAACACAAATCTATGCGGAGGTGTTGATGGAGGAC
>NWBO01000164.1 GCA_002633275.1 Bacteroidales bacterium Phil12 | reverse complement strand
TTTATGTCCGGAGAAATAATCAAGTACTTTGTGCGGCTCGTTGCCGTCCGCGTAAAAGACACCTGCAAGTGCCCCTGCACTTACTCCAGAGATGATTTCCGGTTTAATATCATGTTCCAAAAGAGCTTGCATGACTCCCAAATGGGCAAATCCTTTAATAAATCCTCCGCTTAGTGCATAGCCAATCTGATATTTCCGGCTATTCCAGTTATTTGTGAATACCTCCATGAATTGCTTTCTTTAGTTCGCCACGAATTTAGTGAATTTATTGAAAGTAGGAGGAATATAATGGATAGTTTTTTTTAAATCCATACCATCTGTCTTGTTCACATTTGAAATAAACCGTCATAGAACATAAAACACGGATGGAAACTCTGCTCCGGCACCATGCCGGTCAGAATCCGAAATCGTCTATCTCAACTTTGTGCTCTTCGCTTTCTTTGAATGGTTTTGCTTCTTTTTGTACGGGATTTCCTTCGATATAGATGGCACGGAATGGACGGGCTGGGCAAACATATTCACATCCTCCACAACCTACACATATTTCTTTATTTACATGAGGAATCGTCAATCCGTCCTTATACGGCACCATCGCTACTGCTTGTGTGGGGCAGTGTTCGGAGCAGGCTCCGCAACTGGTTCCATCAGTATAAACAATGCAATTTTCCTCGATGAAAACAACATATCCCATTTGTGTAAGATGTTTTTGCTCTACACTTATGGGAAGAATTGCTCCATTGGGACAGACATCTCCACAGACAGTACAGTCAAAGTTACAAAATCCTTTCTCAAAGCTAACAGTAGGTTGCATCATGCCTGCCAAGCCATATTCCATAAAAGCCGGTTTCAAGATATGAGAAGGGCATTTGCTGACACAAAGATGACAGGATGTGCATTGCTGTTGGAAGTGTTCCCGACTGATAGACCCCGGAGGAGTGATCGGATTTTCCTTTTTGTATGCCTTCTTACCTTCCAAGCTTGCTACAGATTCCTTGGCTTGGGAGATGAGTTTGGGGGTTGCTCCGGCAGTAACAAGACCGGCAACCAAAAAACGGCGTTTAGATGAATCCAAATCCGGTGATGATGGTGCAGAAGTTTCTACATCAGACTGTTTTTTTAAAGAAGGGGCGTAAACTAATGCTTTTTGTTTGCATACTCCCAAACAGTTGAAACAATCTACACAACGACTATAATCAATAGCGTGTTCTTTACTATTGATGCAAGCTGCTTTGCATTTGGTGGCACAAAGCCCGCATCCATTACATTTGGCAGTATCAATACGGACTTTGAATAATGAAAATCGGCTCAATAACCCCAATATTGTTCCTACGGGACAAATCGTATTGCACCATGTCCGTCCATGTTTCCATGCCATTACAAAGATGACTGCAAGAGTAATAATAGCGATGAGAAGGGAAGAAATGCTCAAGATGGAGGTGTCTACCTGATAAAATGTATAATTATCAAATCTGGCAAAGAGTGATTCCAGCAGATTATTCCCCAGCATATAGATAGGTTTGAATATGTGCACTACTACACGTCCATACGCACTGTACGGATCGAGCAAACCAACAATAAATGTAAATCCACATAGAAACCCGACCACTGTCAGTCCGAGCACACCCCAGCGCAATTTGTTTTTTGCAGGACTGTAACTATATCTTTTTTTCTTTTTTCCCGTTGCTTTGGAAATTCGTGCAATCACATCCTGCAAGATACCCATAGGGCAGATTGTAGAACAATATACACGCCCGAATAAAAGCGTTAACACAATGAGAAATAATAAGATACCTATACTTAGTGAAAGGATGGCTGGAATAAATTGCAAATGTGCCAGCCGATGAAAACTGTTCGGTAATATTTCTGCGAAATCGAGAAAAAAGAAAGAAATCAGCACAAATAAAAGTGCTGATATTCCAGTACGTAGCCTTCTTAACATGGTTGTTTTACATCTTAATTCGCTTGACATTCAATTTGTCAATGTTCATGGTTCCTATTTTCAATGCTTCCCCATTGGCGAGATGTCCTACTGTATCCAGTGGCATCTCACGTACTTGATTGAAGAACTTGGCAGCAGCCGTATCCACGGCTACAATATCCGGTGAGATAAACAATCCTTTTGCCAGTACAACATCGGATGCAGAGCGTCCCCGGGGACCGTTTGTTTTCATGATCCGGTAGGCGTCTACTACGTTGAGTACAGCTTTCTTCTGTAATGTACAGATATCTGCGATGCATTGTTGCAAATCGTTCTGGTGGAAGAATCCGCGATCCCACACAATCCCCATGTGATTTTTCATGGAGATAGTCAGATTG
>NWBO01000163.1 GCA_002633275.1 Bacteroidales bacterium Phil12 | reverse complement strand
GCCCATAAATATCCGGAAATGAAATATTTGGCCTATTTTCAGGCCTACACCAATACATATGCGGAGTTGGAAGGCTTGAAGCGTAAGTATGAGGAAGCATTGGCGGTGGATGGGGTAGTCGGGCTGGTGATTGGTACGCGTCCCGATTGTATGCCGGAAAGTTTGTTGCGTTATCTGGAAGATTTGAACAAACATACGTTTCTCATGGTAGAATATGGGATCGAAAGCACTTGTGATGAAACCTTAAAACGCATCAATCGGGGGCATACTTATGCAGATACAGTAGAAGCTGTGTGTCAGACAGCGGCCTGTGGTATCCTGACAGGTGGACATATCATCCTCGGACTTCCGGGAGAAACACATGATACAATGGTGGCACATGCCGAAATTCTTTCCGATCTGCCTTTAGCTACACTTAAAATCCATCAGTTACAGTTGATCCGTGGTACGCGAATGGCGCATGAGTATGACGTAACTCCTGCTGGCTTTCATTTGTTTAACGAGGTTGAGGAATATATTGATCTGGTGATTGATTATGTAGAACATCTCCGTCCCGATATGGTTGTGGAACGTTTTGTTTCCCAATCTCCTAAAGATTTATTAATAGCTCCGGACTGGGAATTGAAAAATTATGAATTTGTAGCTCGTTTACAAAAAAGAATGAAAGAAAGAGGTGCTTATCAAGGTAAGAAGTATAGGGATTCGGAAAAAAGGATTATTTTTGCAAACGATAAACTTACCACTTAATAAATAGCTGTTTTGCGGAGTATAGAATAGTGGAAGAAATATTTAATGGATTTGAAAGATGGAAAGTAAAACAAGAATTAAAGGAAATGTCCACTATGTGGGAGTAAATGACCGTAACAAGCACAGATTTGAAGCGATGTGGCCATTGCCCTATGGAGTTTCATATAACTCTTATCTGATTGATGATGAAATGGTGGCATTGGTAGATACGGTAGATATCTGTTATTTTGAAGTCTACTTGCGTAAAATCAAGCAAGTGATTGGAGAACGTCCCATTAATTATTTGATTATAAATCATATGGAACCGGATCATTCGGGATCTATCCGATTGATTAAACAACATTATCCGGAAATTATTATCGTGGGTAATAAGCAAACATTCGGTATGATTGAAGGTTTCTATGGGGTAACCGGTGAACAATATCTGGTAAAGGACGGTGATTTCCTCGCTTTAGGACGTCACAAACTGCGTTTTTATATGACTCCAATGGTGCATTGGCCGGAAACGATGATGACTTTTGATGAAACGGATGGAGTTCTTTTCTCCGGTGACGGATTCGGATGTTTTGGTACTGTAGATGGCGGATTCCTGGATACCCGGATCAATGTCGATAAGTACTGGGGAGAAATGGTTCGTTACTACTCTAATATCGTTGGTAAATACGGAAGCCCCGTGCAAAAGGCTTTGCAGAAATTAGGTGGACTTCCCATTTCTGCTATTTGTTCTACTCACGGACCTGTATGGACAGAGAATATTGCAAAGGTGATCGGCATATATGATCGTTTGAGTCGTTATGATGCGGATGAAGGTGTTGTTATTGCCTACGGAAGCATGTATGGAAATACAGAGCAGATGGCGGAAGCTATTGCTGAAGAGCTTTCTGCACAGGGGGTTAAGAATATCGTTATGCATAACGTAACAAAGAGTCATCCTTCTTATATCATAGCGGATATTTTCCGTTATAAGGGATTGATTATCGGTTCTCCTACGTATAGTAATCAGATATTTCCGGAGGTGGAAGCGCTGCTTTCAAAGATTCTGCTGCGTGAGGTGAAGGGACGCTATTTGGGTTACTTCGGTTCTTTTGCATGGGCAGGTGCTGCGGTGAAACGTCTGGCGGAGTTTGCTGAAAAGAGTAAATTCGAATTGATCGGTGATCCGGTGGAGATGAAGCAGGCTATGAAAGACCTGACTTATACCCAGTGCGAAAATCTGGCACGTGCCATGGCGGACCGTTTGAAGAAAGATCGTTAAAACAGTGAATGAGATAATTTATTAACTAACCTATAAAATAATCGACTTATGAGACTTATTATTCAGCCGGACTACCAGTCCGTATCTCTGTGGGCTGCACATTACGTTGCCGCTAAAATAAAAGCTGCCAATCCAACCCCCGAGAAACCATTTGTATTGGGCTGTCCCACCGGATCATCTCCTCTGGGCATGTATAAAGCTTTGATCGACCTGAATAAGAAAGGAATCGTTTCCTTCCAGAATGTGGTAACATTCAACATGGACGAATATGTAGGATTGCCGAAAGAACATCCGGAAAGCTATTATTCTTTCATGTGGAATAACTTTTTCGGTCATATCGACATCAAACCGGAGAATACGAATATTCTGAATGGTAATGCTCCGGATTTGGATGCAGAGTGTGCACGTTATGAAGAAAAGATCAAGTCATACGGTGGTATCGACCTGTTCATGGGCGGTATCGGTCCTGACGGACATATTGCGTTCAACGAACCGGGATCTTCATTGACTTCACGCACTCGTCAGAAAACATTGACAATGGATACAATTATCGCTAACTCCCGTTTCTTTGACAATGATATCAAT
>NWBO01000162.1 GCA_002633275.1 Bacteroidales bacterium Phil12 | reverse complement strand
ACTTCGAAGAAACGGTTAGGATTAACGCCTGCGAACAATGTAGAAAGATTGATCATTGCATCAATGTTACCACCTACATAAGTCTTGTTGTGTTCCCAATAAGCATCATCCAAACACAGATGCTGAGTAATACCGTTTACCTGAGCACGTACACCCCACGTCGGAGTAATCAACTTACCAACTGATACGCTGAAATGCGGAGCAATCTTATTGAAACCGTCATTGTTGATGGCGTGGATACCACCACCTACACTCACGAAAATATTATCGCTCCATTTCGGAGTGTAGTAGTTCGTTTTTTCTTGTGCACTTAGATTTGCTGCACAAGCGCCTGCCAATAGTAAGGAGGCTATCATTAATTTACTTTTCATTTTCTCTTTAGTTTAAGATAAATAACAACTAAACGTTCTGTTAATCAGCAACAACAATACCGCCACCAGCATTATCTCCACCATGACCATGGCCATGACCATGACCTGCAGGAGCGTGATTGTGACCAGGAATCTGTTGATCAACCAGGATGTCTCCTAAAGCAGTCGCAAAATTTTTAACCTTCATAGAAGCTAAAATTTCTTCCCCTGCTTTTGTATTAGCATCAGCTTTTTTAACAATCTTATAATCAGTAGTTACAACAGTATAAGCGACATTAATTATCGTACGAGAGTGAGCATAAACCGGAATTTCCTTATCTATCTCAACTTCTTCCTCTTTATAAGTATCTTTAAGAGTACTAAAGAAAGAATTAATAGCTCCGATTTCAAGTAAATCTGTTGTATTGATCACCTTTGTATCTTCCAATACCTTATTTCCTGACTTATTAAGATATTTTCCTGTTGTATAGTAATAGTAATCTGTCGTATTATCTTCAAAACCCTCCTTATTCTCAGTATTTGTAGATTCTTGAGGATCTACAACGATTTTTGTTTCTGCTGTTTCTTTTTGAAGAATAATAGTCGGAGTTAAAGAAGCAAACTGGCCAGCTTGCAATGCAGGAACAGCAACTTTAACTTCTACACTCATATCATTATAAGAAGCGGTAACCGTAGCTGTAGTTGCTGCCAAAGTAGGATTACCAGTAAACGTAGCTGACGGACTGATAGTGACCGTAGCAACACTTGTTACATCAGTTGTAACGCCATTCTCTACAGCAAGTACAATCGGACTGATAGTAGCTTGCGCATTGATAGGCTCAATATTTACATTGAACTCTTCTTTTTCACAAGAAGTGAAAGCTGTAGCCAAAGCTACTACGGCAAGTGCAAACACTGCATTTATGCCGTTTAAGAATTTAATCTTTTTCATCTCAATTAATTAATTAAAAATTTAACAATTCTGACTTAATAAAATATGGGTTAAAACTATTCTCTTCCATTATATTATCACTTGCCTCTGCCTTGTATTGCTTATAATAAGTCCTTTCATTACCCGCATTATATACAATGCCCATATGGGCAGAGGTATTTACACGCGGTATATACCCTCTTCTCTTATACTTATAAGGAGGCAATGATACCTGAAACCGGAATCCTCCATTCGCCTTGGCATGCTCTGCTTTCATAGCATAAAAGCCTATCGAACAATAGCGGAAATGACGAACCATTTCAAATCTGACCCCCTTTTCCTTCATTAGATACTGTTCAGCTTTCAGCGTGAACTGGGTATTGAACTGCGGCCAATAAAAGCTACCCCCCAAAGACCAAGTAGCAACCCATGTAGAAGGATCATAATGCAATTTAAATCCATTCCAATATCCGGTTCCAGTATATCCTATTCGAGCCAATAAAGAAAATCTCTCATCATTAAAAGGCCTAAAAAAATCCACATCAAATCCATATTGATCCGCATTAAAATATCCGACAGTCACTTTGCCAAACACATTATACGGCAACCTGAAGCGTTGTGAAAGAGTCAAATTTCCCGGATGAACCTTACCTTCATATTTTCCATACCCATCATTATAAACCGGTATTTTCACTTGTGCCGTTAGTTTCATTCCTTTCCATAACGAAACCTCTATCGCAGGGCTCAAATCAAACAAGACCTGATAAATCTGTGTAATCACCAGATTCTTGAAAGCTAATTGAGGATACACCAATACATCAATCTTGAACAAAGAGCTATTTTTCAACTTTATTTTCCGT
>NWBO01000161.1 GCA_002633275.1 Bacteroidales bacterium Phil12 | reverse complement strand
ATTCTATGTAATCTATACCATACAGTACTTGATCCATTTCCCTTGATATATTTATATATAGAACTTGTATATTCGGAATAAAAGCTCTACATTTGTTGTATTGAATGTTCTGTCTAATGCAAATATACGAAATAACTTGTATATATTATCCAGTGTTCATGAACAGGCCTTTTGAGCCCTATTTTAGCTCTTGTGATTATTCTCGATGGAAAGGATTGAAATTACAAATAAAGGCAGGTAAAATGCCATTAAGCGTTAATTATATTTTTGATAAGTTAACATATAGGGCTCGGATATGGGTGCGATAAGGTAGAGCTTTCATAGGAAACTGAAACAAACAATAAATTTAAAAATTAAATTAAGATGAAAATTAAAAGTTTGATGTATGTCCTTATGGGGACAATGTTGGTTACTACTTCCTGCTCTGATAATGAGTTGGAAAAAGGTAACGATGGTTCGGGAACTGTTGATCCGGTAAATGCTTCTGCACTTGTGAATGTATATTCCGATAAAAGTGGTTCTGAAGCGAGTCTGCTTGTGGGAGATGTATTAGTGAAAGATTCCCGTACTCTTACGTTGAATGTTCCTGCTGCTTGCGAGAAAGTGTATATGAAATACAATACAGTTTCGGGAACAGAAGCTACAAAAGAATTTGCTTTGTCTCCTGTTAGTCGTGGTGTAGATCAGAGTACTGGTTTCAATTTTGAAACAAACCGTCTGGCATTGGTAACTCTTGCGCTTCCTGAAGATGCAGTGCAGCCGACAAATGAAACGGACCAAGGCTATCTTTTCTATCATAACACAGGTGTGGTGATGTTCGAAGATGGTTGGCCTATTCAACTGGATTCATGGTATGATGAAGATTTCAACGATGTTGTATTCGAGTATGACTTGAAGGTGACTGAATGTCATAGTCAACAGATGATGGAGACTGTAGGAGGTAAAGAAGAATTGTTGTTGACTTTGGATGTTCGTGCTGTAGGTGGTATATACCCGACTGTGTTAGGTGTTGTACTGGATGGTTTGAAAAGCGAGTATGTTGATCGGATTACTGCAAGCCTTGTACTAAAAGGTGGTCAGGGAACAATGACAGACTTAGCTAAAGAGGAACTTTCTACAAAAAATATAGTGAAAGTTGAAAATAAAAATTGGAATTGGAGTAATGATACTCGCAAAGAACCGCGTTTCGCAATATTGACAGTGGATAAAGCACAAGCGGAAGGAACTGTTATTACACTGGATGGTTTAACTTCTTTGATGGATAATAATCAGGATATGTTTCAGGTAACACAAGGAAAAGTAAGAGAAGGACTACCTATGTTGCGTGCTGAAGTTAGACTGATTGGTAAAGAAGGATTAACTGGAGCTGAAAGAGATGCTCAGCTTGCAGCATTTAGAGAGTTGATTTTAGATACTAATAGACAGAATTTCTTTATTAAGGTGAACGGTGGTAAAGAAATACACATGAGGGGTTATGCACCGACTTCTGCTTACAAAGCAGAATATGAAGCATTGGTTGCGGGTGACACTACACTGGATGCAAATGTTTATTATTCAAATACCAAAGGTTCCACTTGGGGAGTTAAACTTCCGGTTGGCACACGTCATGCTTATGAACGTGTACCATTTAGAGAAGCATATCCTGATTTTACTAAATGGGTAGATAGTAAGGGTGCTTCAAACCAGAAATGGTATGAGAACTTTGTTGATGAAAAAACTATAAGATATTGGTAATGCAAATTATCAGTCAATACGTTATTTGAGTTATTTTGTACAATTTGAACCCCTCTTTTTTCGAAAAGAGGGGTTTCTTTGTATTCGGAAGAATAATCTTTAAACTAATACCGTAATGACGAAGCGATTTTTTATAGGCTACAGTTTGATTACTTTTTTTCTCTTAAATAGTGTGGTGCTTTTGGCACAGCACAAAGCTTCTTTTGTGCAGCAATGGAAAATAGAAGATGCATCCCATGCTTTGCAAATAATAGAACGTGCAGATACATTAGAATTGATAGTTCCGGACGGACTGACTATGTGGTATCGGCAACGATTGACGGGCGATTATGAAATAAGTTATCGTATTTGTATGGTGATGCAAGGTGGAAAGTATGACCGCTTGAGTGATCTGAACTGCTTCTGGGCTGCCAATGATCCTAAATACCCTGATGATCTTTTTGCCCGTAGTCAGTGGCGTGACGGCATCTTTAAAAACTATAACACATTAAACCTTTTCTACGTTGGATACGGGGGAAATGAT
>NWBO01000160.1 GCA_002633275.1 Bacteroidales bacterium Phil12 | reverse complement strand
CTATACCGCCTTCGGCGTCAAGCCCGGCGACGGCATGTACCTCGCGCAGGAAGAGAGGGTCGCTCTCTGGTAGCGTCAAGCGCTGCCTGACGGGAATATGTGATGAAAGAACTTCAGTATATTATTGATAAAATCAGGATCATCAGCATAGCCTGTGGTATGTTTGTCCAGACCCAATAAGGGCCTATTTCTAGCAACTCTAAACGAGCATAAAGTCCGTCAACCACACACTTTCCCGGGTGGCCCCTAAAGGGGCTTCCTGGGAGTTCTTTTATCTGCTTCTATCAACTTACCTATGAATGGGTCTGTTGGCTCAAAATGGGTAGGGTCTGGACAGAGTTCTGTATCAACGATTTCTATCTCTTTTCTTTCACAGAGACTTTTTAAGATTTTACCAACTTCAAATTTTATCTTACTGTATGTAATTTATCGTCTGAATTTAATGCAAATACTATATGGTATTTACGTTTCCATTTTATGGACGCTAATGCTTCACTGTCCTTATCGCCCCTCCTCCGTACTTTGTTTAGGACAGTTGACAGACCTTCTTAATCTTACGGCAGAGGAGATTATAAGCATATCTATAAGCTAAATAACACCCGACTTTTAGCTATATGGTATAAGAAACAAATAATATATCCTGATAATTAACCTAGACATTACTTTTATTTATTCTTATAATTTATATATCTAGCAAGTCAATTTTACATTTAATAACAAATCAGTGTTATATCTACTAATAATTAGTATATTTCACATATCATAGTTATCATGAGTCAAAACAATATGTTCATCGCCTATTTTTTTAATGTCTAATTACAAAAATATTTCTCTAATTCTGTTATTGTAGACTGAAAACCTGAATATAACTCTGGCAGTGGAATCTCACTCCTATCAATCAAATAACTAAATTGCTTTTTTTATCCTTATGTACAACATGAGTTAATATTGTATCCTTAATATCGGTTGGAATTTGTAAATTATCAATAACTTCAGAAATTTTGAAATCAAACAGTACCCCATTAAGGAGTATTTTACGTAACGTAGGGATATCCATTTTAGATAAAAAGTGATTCTGTTTTGCTATTTGCCAAATTAATATAGGGAATAAATGCTCAATAGCAAAGGGGATATAGACTCCGCTCTCAAACAATAATTTAACCCATGGTGAGGGTTTAATAAAGTCAATTTTAGGTTTTTTTTCACAGGCTATATAAATATTGTCTTCCGTTATCTCTCTCTTCATTTTTTTCCCCGCGTCATCAGAATCAAATAATACAAATAACCTATGTCCGCATTTTAAATAGCACCAACTAAATACCCAATCCCTTAGTTTGCCTACTCCACCTCCATCATCCTTTGTAACAATCCGTAAATTACCATTTTGTATTTTAGATCGCAATTTCTGTGAGAAAACTTCTATTGCCGATTCAAGATAACTCTTATCAGTCTTACCCTCAACAAATACGGTATCGCAATTAAGTAATGGGCTATTGTTAAATAATGTACGTAGTTGACTTACCTTTCGTACTTGTTCTTGAATATAAGGAGCTACGACTGGCATCAAGCCTATTGTTTCATTCAGCGAATTCACTGATATTCCACCTTCGATTATAGTCGCACAACTATCATTTGTCTGCGTTACGGAAAATACTCTGACACTGCTATTACCAGAGAGCGTATAAAACGCAGGAGAATGAGTCGTTATAAATAGCTGTATTTCATCTGAATAGGATAATAATTCATTAGCAAGGTCAAAACATTTTAGCATCTCTACACCATTTTCGGGTTCTTCATAACCCCATATTATTGTATAAGGAATTGATTTCATTGATGCCTTAACTTCTTGTTCTTGAATAAATTTTAGTATAGCAGGAATATGACGTGCCTTTACTCCATCTCCACGATGGTTTAACAATATGCTATTTTTCTTTAAATCTTTTGTGCCAAATGTCAATTCTCTGAATATATCCATTTGGTCTTCTGGCATAGAAAGTACACTGTCTATATTTAGCTTTTCTTTTACTATTTCGCTTATCCGTTGTGTAAATTCTTGAAGGGCCTGCGAATACTCTTTTGATTTATCCATCAAAAAACTATCTGCTTGTGAGGATGCACTTACATACAGATTTCCGAGCAAATGTTTGAAATAATCGGCACCCTTTATTGCAGGGATATAGTAATATTTAATTTTTCTAAGTGCAGTTGGCGTTTTAGAACGAGGACTAAAAGCATCATCAGAACCAAGTTGCTTTCCAACTGGTGCAAATCTATCATAGTATGGTGCAGTCGGTTCACTATCTCTACGCCAAGTTTTTTTCCAAACAACAAGACCGCCGTCTGCATATGAATTTGGCACTTCAATTATCAACGATATGGTTATTTCTTTTGCTTTTTTCACCTTCAACGGCGATGTTTTAGAAAAATCAACTTCAAAATTAAATGGTGTATCGATATCAGTCATTCCATTAAAGAATAAATTTAACGCTTTCAAGATATTTGATTTACCAACATCATTGAGACCAACAAATAAATTCATATCGTTAGTTGAAATACGCTGTTCAACTATCGAACGAAAGTTGCGAATTACTACCTCTTTTATCTTAAGCATCTTTTTATCTCCATACTATAGATAATTTATTATCTTTTAAACTTAGGTTATTATATAACAATTTATAACACAACAAAAACCTTTTTAACAGCTTTATCATAATGATACTATTTTAGTAAAGAAATCCTATAAAATAAAACCAGCGTACTATCAATAGCAACGCTGGTTCACTACAGAATATATCATCATAGTTTTTTAGCATTAATTAACGTGCGTAAAAAAACCTACTGCTTATCCACCTAGGTAGGCGCTGACGACGCGC
>NWBO01000159.1 GCA_002633275.1 Bacteroidales bacterium Phil12 | reverse complement strand
ATTAGCCCAACAAAGCATAAATGGGAAATCAGGTTTACCAGAAGATAGTATTTCTTTTAATGGCCTTTCCATTAATTGACGACCATTAAACCAATAATGATAATAACAAAAACCATTAACTCCGTATGTTCTAGCCATATCAGCTTGCTGCTCACGAACTTCTGGAATACGCAAATCATAGAAACCTAAATCTGCGGGTAAATGCGGTTGATAATGACCACGATAAAGAGGTTTAGCCTTAACTACATTTCTCCACTCAGTAAATCCTTTGCCCCACCATTCGTCATTTTCTGAAAATGGATGATATTGCGGCAAATAAAATGCTATAATTCTTTTGTCAACCATATCTTTCTTTACACGTTACAATTAATTACAACCTCTCTCTATCTCTTGTTGGTTGCCATGGATTCAAAAAACTCATGTATTTATTAAACCGTTCCCATCTATATGTCCACACACTTGTTCCAAAACATCCTTTCAGCTTTTCAAACAACAACAATCTCATTTTCGGTTCAACTTTTGCACGCTTTACATTTTTATAAAGCATTCCATGCCGCATCAAACGCTTATAACACTCTATTGGATAAGAAAATGATTCAACATAATGTACTACTTGAATATCTTCAAGAATCGCATTACCTGAAGCGTTACCCTCAACAGTTGTACTTGTTGAATGCAATCGAAACAGGTTTAGCTTTTCATACAACTCAACAACACTCCCTTGTCTCGCCATCTCTATCCAAAAAAGCCAATCACCACTATATCGCATTGAAAAGCAAGACAAGTCTTTTATTTGCTCAAAACATTGTTTACGAAAAACAACGCCACTAGCATTGTAAATATAATTGCGCCAATAAAGATTATGTTTTATATAATCTTCACCATTAAAGACACCCATATTGCAAGGGCGACGCAATTGTTTTGAAGTCCAACGGTCAAAATCTGTAGATAGTTTATTCCCTTTCTCGTCTATACAATGTGAACCTAAAAAACAGAAAGAAGCATGAGGATATTGATTCAAAACAGAAACAGCTTTCTCCAAAAAAGAAGCATCAGCTGCATCATCACTCTCGGCAATCCATATATATTTTCCACGAGACAAACTTATTCCTTTTTGCCATTGAGCAAAAGGACTCCCTGTATTGACTGAATTAATCTCCAAATGAGCAACACGAGAATTTGTTTTATAATGATTTAAAATAGACACACTATCATCGGTTGAAGCATCATCCAATAATATAATCTCATAATCCGTATATGTTTGTGCCAATACCGACTCAATACGTTGTTGTAAAAAACGAGCATAGTTATAATTAGGGATGATTACGCTAACTTCCACCGGATGATTTTCCATTACAAATACACTATTTATCTTAGTTATTATAACAAACTGATAGCAAAGATACAGATATTATTCTTAAAAAAGACGCTAACCCTCTAATGTTTAGCAAAAAAGCCTTTAACGCTTGTCACAACCAAATAAAATGTATACATTTGTAGAATTTTAGTACAAGCCCCCTTAACTATTTAACTAACTTAGTAATAATTATATGAATAAACCAATGGCGAGCAACATAAGTACATCGCTAATTATATCCACCTATAATAGAAGCGACGCATTAGAATTATGCGTTAAAAGCGTGCTACGTCAATCTCTCCTTCC
>NWBO01000158.1 GCA_002633275.1 Bacteroidales bacterium Phil12 | reverse complement strand
GAAAGTAGGTCGCTGCCAAGTGAAGTAAAGAGAGTCGTTAAGTGATAAACTTGACGGCTTTTTTGCGATTGTATGCGGTGTCGGCTATGTCGATAGACACAAGTGAAGTCGCTAAAGCGATTTTCTTCTATTGTCAATATGATTTTTGGGAGTCATCTTAAATTATTAACATCGTTTTTATTTATTGTTCAATTCTTGCCGAATGACATCCACAATTTCAGCTTTTAATCCCATTCCTAATGCGATTTGTTTGCAAAGTGTAATCTCTTTTGGTGTAAAAGTACCGTCAGACATGGCAAGAATTACAGCATCCCGAATATGTTGTAAACGGAGCTCAATATTATCAGGAATTGAAGATGATATAGATTTCGGATTTAAAATCACACGTCTTAAATCTGCCTCCGATAATCCCTCTCTTTGTAAATACGCCATTATTACGAGCATTTCTTCATCACAAATTTCACCATCGCAAGTAGCAACATTTATTAAAGACGAAAGGAAGGTAATCTTATAATCATTGTTTTTTCTGTTTTTGTATAGTTTGCAAGTTACATCAGAAGGATATGATATATCTGATTCTATTTGATACCCATAAAATTCTACAATTCTATCGGGATAAGACATAGCAAATCTGATATAATCAATTCTATTTTCTTTGACAAAAATGTGTAGAACTATTGGACGTGAGGAATCTTCAGAAGTACCGAGAGCATTTACATATTGTATTCTATCTGCTAATATGTCTGAACCAGAATAATCAAATGAAACTTTTTCATGCATGTTGAATTTTGATGCGAATGGAATTGTTGTCGAAATTTTTGTGTTTTCGGCTACAAGGTGAATGTCAAATGCTATTTTACCGGAGTCAGTACATCTTCCCTGTTGCCATTGTTCATACCTTTCAACATGAAATGATATACTCTTCTTGAATAAGGATTCTATAGATACCGGTGTTGTCCATTTCTTTGTGGAATGAGCTTCTTGCAAATTTTCTTCAGATTGAGAACGTTTATTTTTCCTATACTCTAAATCAACTCCACGGTCATACATGTGCAACACGCATCTATCAACTTCACTATTTTTATAATGTACGGTAAGACCATAATCACTGTAATCAACTTCTTGCCAACCGAATGGTGATTGTGCATAGATTGGAAAACCTCTGAATTCTGCTATGTCATCTGTTGCTCGAATAAGTTTCATTGGCTTATCTGACATATTTGGTTTTCCCAAGTCATCATTAAATAATTTTACGATATAACCGACACCAGCTTCAAGTAGATACCCCGGACATCCATTCGTGTTCTTGATTACGCTGACAGTTCTTCCGCAGTACTGAAGTTCTTTAACAGGTTTGCCAGCTTCATAACGTTGATGACAATCAGATATGAACGTAAAAGGATGGAATGATTTTCTTTTCTCAATTTCTGATTTACGTTGCTCTTCTTTCTTACGATTCTCTTCCAAACGTTTTTCTTGTTCTCTTGCAATACGTTCTTGTTCTATTTTCTGCCAACGATTATTTTCTTCCACTCGTCTACGCTTTTGCTCTTCTTTTTCTCGTTTCTTTTTGAAATAATTAAATGGCCACATAATACAATAATTTACTTTAATTTTATTAAATGGGAAGCAAATTAATCATTTCTCAAATTAGCCTCACTAATCTTCCGCAATATAGCTTTAGATGATATGAACACACATGTTGCTAATTCAAAACTACCATGAGTTAGAATTCCAACAACTTTTCCATTTGAATCAAATAGGGGACTACCACTAGTTCCTTCCTTAAGGGGTTTTTCCATTTTGCAAATAAAGAAGTTACCTTCTGTATCAATCACGGTTGCTTTCCCTGTAATAACTTCATAAGAATTATCAGGAGAATGTTCTAATATATACTGTCTTTTCGCTTGGCTCCATATATCAATTCCCTGTGATATTTCATCAGAATTATCTCTACACATTCCATAACTAATGCTTGTGTATTCTTTTCCTTTTTCGGGAACATCGTCGCTTAAACAGACTGGACTATCGATTTCACTAATTTTAAATACAGCTATATCATATCCCTCCGCTGTTTCTTTTCCCTCTTCCATGACTTCATACACTAACGCATCTCTATTGTTTAGACTATATTTAGAGTCCTCATGTTTAAAGCCGAAAAGATCGTTTGTAACACAGTGTCCAGCGGTAATAAACATATTACCAATAAGAATTCCATTTCCGCAGCCCAACAGACGACGATTGTTTTTTACATATTTTAGTAATGTATTCATTTTATTTATAGTGTTTTAAAGTTTCAAATATATTTTTTGTGGTTACCTTTTTTCTATATAGATGAAAATCTGATTCGTTTAATGGAAATACTTTACTGACAAACTTGTAGGCTCTTCTTTCACCATTGACAGGCCATTCTGCATTCTTTGGAATGGATACTACAATTATAGCTTTCTGATAACAAATTTCAGCATTATTATCCAGTTGGTCATAAAAATCTTGGTCAGTTAGTGATATACTTCTTATAGGATAAGATATTTCATCCCATTTGAAATCAATCTTAGCTTTTCCATTATTGTTTTTATATAGCCTTACGTCAGACACAACCATAATAGACTCGGATGGGTGAGTTATTTTTTCCAATTGGTCTTCTGTTAGATATGCGTAGCTATTATTCCAAAAACCGTGATAACTATATTCTCTATATGCCTGTACGACTCTTTGTGGAGGTTCTGTTCCAACTTTCTTACAAGAGTTGTTATCTATTACCCAATTTTCTTTTTGTTTGCCTTGTGGCATTGGACGACCCTCAAATTCTATTATGTCAAGAGGTTTGGCAAAATCAATTTCATATCCTTGCACAGCACCGGATTGTCCATCATCTTTCACTATGCGAATCCACTCTTTGGGATTGTCTAAATCTATGCCTCCCGGACACAGACCTCCGTGCTTACAACTAACGGCAAGTAATAATACACGTTTTTTCATTATAGGTTTCCTCCAAATTTAATTTGATTTCCATATTTTTCAATCAGCACTTCACTAAGCACTCTTCTATGACACTTTTCATTTGTTGGTTCGGAACAAAGCAGTACTACGTTTTCATATATTCCAAATTCTTCTACAAAGTTGGCAATATTAGATTTTGTAGCAAGTTGTTTTTTGTATGCAATTTCAAATAGTTTGTAGTCTTTACTCATAGGGCAAGTTTTGTCTCTGACTTCCTTTAAGAGTTCTTTGGTCGGGGCTAAGTCTATACGATGTTTATACTTACAACCATTTGCCAACTCGGAAAGGAAAAATGGCAAATCTTGTCCGAATGCAAAACGAGATAATTGTCCGTTAGGGTTGAGACGGACATCCACAAGACAATCAATTTTGTTTGCCTTAATAATTCCAAAAAAATTTTCTGCAGTTTTTTGCGTGAAGCCGATGTTGAATAGCTTAATCATAATCTTCGTTTATATTTTTAGGTTTAAATTTTTTCCAACCATGTAAGACATTCCAGTACCTGTCGCAAAAGTCGTTGATTTTCTCTTGTTCGTTTTCTCCAAAGTAATTACAAAGGACTTCGCTTTTGAACATTGGACTCAACATATTCTTGTTTTCACATACGAAAGTTTCAAGTTGTTTATCTAATTCATTATTGGATATATAGCCAATGCTACCATCGTTTTTTGCAACTATGTGTCGAATTTCAAGCCAATCTCCGAATTTTTGTTCAAGTGCTTTGCTTATCAAAAAGTATCGGTGGCAGTCTATCGGATTTTTCTCGCTACACATCAAACACAGGGTAAAATCTTTGTCGTAGGCATTTTCTATGCGTTTTAATCCACTTATGAAATATTCATCGTGTCGGAATTTTCCAAAGTCTACTATTTCTTCATCTCCAAGTAACTCCGTTTTTTCAGGGCGATTACTTTTTGCAATGGGGAAAACCGGCTCGAAAAATATATCAGATGCTTTGGAAAAAACACCTTGTTGGCTATCAGCTTTTGCTCCGATTTCAGGCATATGTATATATGGTATGCCGAAATGTTTTCCTTCTGTCTTCATATTATCGGCATTGCATTGTGGATATTGTTTTGAAAAAGGTACAGAGCGGACATCAACCAAGAAGTTTATGTTGTACTTTTTCAATGTGTTGAATAAATTTTCGATGTTTATCGCATTGCATTGTTGAAATAAGGTGTATCCAATTGTATATATGTGTTTTTTGTTCATTGTAATTCTTTTAGATTTGTGTTGGCTTCTATGGTGTTCATTAATTGCGTATCAAGAGTAAAGCATAAATCATATCCGTTGTTTTTGCTTGTAAAACAATCTTTGTATTTTTCAATTAGTGCAATGGCTTTGCCGTTAAACCCAGTATTGACAAAGGTAAAGGTTATTGATTGTCCAGTCGATATAGTAGTAGCAATGTACTTCAAGATGTATTCTTCAAGACCAATTTCAAAATACCTGCAACTGATAGCCCAGTTTAAGATATGTAACTCTTGTTTGTTATCCGTGTAAGTTATAGCAGAACATATTCCAAGGTTTTCTCCATTGTTTCTGTATATTTCGAAAACTAAGGATTTACAGCATTCATTGTTTCCTTTCTCGTTAGAGAATCTAAATTGATTAGATTTGGAATAAAGACGATTAGCTTCTGTATGATTTTTGTCATCACTGACCTTGATAAATAACTGTGGGAGATGATTTTTCTCTCGCTCTTGCTGTAAAATTTTGTACTGATGTTTGCGATTTCTTGATTTCAAAGAGAGTTCATACCTATCGAATGTGCAGCATGCTGTAAGTATAGTTATGAGTTCATTATGACTTTCCCAGTTTGGAACGAATACTTCTGGTAAATTTTGTTTAACTTCATCCCTGATAAGTTGATTGTCATCAATGAAAATGCAAGATTTTGTTAGTATAGATAGCTGCTTTGCAATATTTTCGATATTCTTGCTTTTGTCATTGTAATTGGCAACAATGCAGTCTATTTGTTTTTTAAGAGGAAATTCTTTTTCGTTCAAATTTTCAATGGCAGACACAACCTGCTTGCTGTCATTACGCGAACATATAGCAACATATATTCCAAGTTCTTTTGATAAAGCCTTTACGAAACGCATAAATGCGACAAAAGAACCTGAATCCTCAGAGTTTAGACGTCGTTTAATAACCTCAATTCCGTCTTCTGTGAGCGTCCCTTTCCATAATGTGCCATCAAGATCAAGAATTATTGCTTTGTATATGTTTTGGGATTCACATATAACCCTTGATATGATTTGCATAATCAGTATTCCAACAACGGAAATGCCAGTTTTACTTGATAAATCTATGATTGAGATTAAATTCGCTATCTTATATTCAAATGATTTTCCCCCCCCCCCTTACTATTTTCACAAGTATATTCTACTTGTATTTCGTCTATGACATCTTGCCCTCCGGATAATTCCACTTCAAAACCGTACGATTGTAACTTGTCAATAATGAGGATTGTATCGTCATTATTTGCACTAATGAAATCTCCAAGACCGTTAATTTTGATAGCATATTTACCTGCAACATAACTACGGAATGTCTTAATGTAGTTGTCAATGTAAATGCCGATGTATTTATTCGATATGGTATTCATATATTGTCGTGTGAGAGAAACTTTATTTGCTTTAATATTTTCTCGCGTGCAAAGTTAAAACATTTATTCGAAATACGCGGTATTGCGAACAAAAATTCTGTGATACGTATGAGATTTTGTTATTTTTATTCCCGAGAAATAACTCTTGCAAAGAGAAACTCGTTAATATAGATTCAAGGAAGAAAGTCGCGAAATTGAACAAAACGTATGAGATATTAATTATACAAATTCATAGATTATATGAGTGTTACAAATATTTAATCTTCTTATAATTTTTTGATGAATTTCGTCGAACTCACATCATATTCGTTAAAGTCTGATAAATAAAGTTCCAGTGGAGAAGTTTTTAATTTAATAAATGGTACTTGACTTAGAATTAAAACAATGCCAGATGAACAGCGTTTATCAACTTGCTGATTGATATAATCTCTTGTAACTTGACCTTTATTATTAATTCATTATACGCAAACTCAAATCCTTCAATATTGATTGTCCCTTTATTACCATTAGATGTTAAACGTTCTATGTCACTTGAATCCACATTAATTGTTTTGTTGTCTCCTCTGGAATTTTGCAGAGTTTTCCCTTTTAATGGAATAATATATTCTTTCCACATTATTTATCCGCTACTTTTTAGCATCAGGAAGAACGTCTCCGTTGGTAGCTAAAACCGCTTTTGTACAATTCTGATAGGTGGCTGCTCCGTAAAGTTCCATTACGACTCTTCTATTTACATTGCGGTTACAATTGCCATACATTTTGGTTTGGATTCCAATTTTCTCTTTTCCTTTTATTGCTATCGTATCAATTCCTCAATCATTTGATAAAGGTGTTATTGACACTTTATAGCCTTTTTCTTAAAAAAAGTTTACCTACGAACTCTTCGTATTCTCTTGGTGTTGAATAATTATTGTTGTCCATGTTTTTTTATTGTGTGATAATTAATTTTATTTATGTAAAACATAATTTTTATTCCTCTTCTTCCGGAAAATAGTATTCGTCTAAAACTTCAAGGTATTTGGTGAAATCGATGTAGTCTTTCGGATAACAGAAAAAGGCATAATCGCTGATAAATTCATCGCCGTAAAAACCCTCAACCCATAAATAATCCTTAGTTGCATCGAAGTTTTTGATATCTTTGTAGGCAATAGAAGTTAAAAGTATCGTTCGCTGTGCTTTCAATGGCTTTTTCTCAGAGATATGTAAGTAATGAATAGCGTCGTTTTGGTTCTGTATTTTTAATTTGAAGGTCAAAACAGTATCTGTTGCCAAATCGCTGCAAGCGTATATCTTTATGCTGTCAGGACAAGTCTTGTCAATGGCGAATATAACGGGTTGAAAAACTTTTTGTGCCGTATAATATGCAGGCTTAGGCTCGCCGTTGGCTTCTATACATCCCCAAGCAATGGACGGATATGGGTCGTTGAATTGCCAAAACAAACTGCCCATACAATATGGTTTGTGCTGACGATGAGCTTCAACGGCAATTTTCAAAGCCTCCTGTTGAGTCAGTTGTGAATACAAAATATATTGGTCATCGTCTTTGTAATCGCCGAACCATTCTTTTATTCTGTTTTCAATTAATTCAAATCCGCGAGGGTGTTTCTGATGAATGGCAAAATCTTCATTGTCTTTGGTGTAAGGATGCGAGCAGTATTTTTCCGCCGTTTCGGGATTCATAGCTCCTTGGAAACCATATTCGGAAGCAAATCTCGGAATTTTGTGAGTATAAGTCTCAAAATTAGAATCCGCCCACCAAACACCCCAATAATGGCAGTCTCCGTGTGTGCGACTTCTCTCACTTCCCCAACCGTGATTGACAGGGGAGGAGTGTATGTAGTCTATCGTAGGAACATATTGTTTCGCTATTCCGCCCAAAACTTCCTTGAATAGATAGTCGTAGTCTTTAACTGCCTGAATAGTGTCTTTGACCAAATCTTTCCAACCCCAATGATTCCAACCTTCCCAAATTTCGTTATTGCCGCAAATCAAAGCCAATGACGGGTGAGTGGAAATGCGCATAAGGTTTTGAGTGGCTTCTTGTTTGACATTGTTTATAAATTGTTCGTCTGTTGGATACATTTCACACGCAAAAGGATAGTCCTGCCATACCAAAATGCCATAGCGGTCGCAAAGATTGAAAAAATCATCGCTTCCGTAATCGCTGCCTCCCCAAATTCTAAGCATATTCATATTGGCACTTGACGCCATTGCGACATCGTTTTGTGGGTCGGCATAAGTCATAATGTAATTGGCACCTTTTGCAAAAAATTCCTCGCCGTTGATTTTGAAATAAAAACTCTCGCCGATAGAATCTTTATCACGAACAAGTTCTATGGTGCGAATACCGAATAGAATAGTCCGTTGATGGTACGAATCGGATTTGTTTTCAACAGAAAGATTGGCACTGTAAAGATTTTGTTCGCCCATAAGATTGGGATACCACAAACGAGCATTGTCGATAGTGAAATCAAATGAATAATACCCGGAATTATTCGGTTCCAATGTGAAAACAACATCTTCACCAATGGTATTGTCGATATAAGCGATGCTGTCGTATTTGCTTAGTCTCAAAGTGTGTTTTTCTTTCAACGGTTTGCGAAAATGAACGTTCAAAAGCATTTCTCCTCTGTAAGTACTATCGGAGTTTAATGTTATGCTCTTTGTTTGAATATTGGCATAATTTACATAAGGTTCATCGTCTTCGCAAGTAAGATATATGGCGTTGATACGTGGTGCCAATGTTTTCGGATGCCAGTCCCAACCGTAAAGATATTGTGGCGAACGCTGATTCATACGTATGGAATCCTTTGGAGTAAAGCGCAATTCAATTGTGTTTTTACCTTTTTTAAGGAATTTTTTGACGTTGTCGCAATAATCAACAAACGAATTGTTATATTTTTTAACGAATTTCTTGTTGATATATATGGAGCAATTTCCGTCAAGGTTCTGAATATTGAGATTTATAAGGTCTTTTTTCAGCTGTTGTTTGGTAATATTAAATTCACATTTGTAAGTCCAATTGCGATTGTCGATATTTTCCAATTGTTTTTCATTGGTGCGGACAAACATAGAGTCTATAACTCCGTTGGCTTGCAGAATATCATAAGTATTGATATGAAAATCCATATCAAAATCCTTGCAAGTTACATCCTTGTTATCCGTCAGAGTGGCGTTGTAGAAAAAAATTACATTCTCTATCGCAATATCCGTACTTTGAGCGGAACATATCGTTGTTACCAACAACAAGGCAACAATAAACAGGCGTTTCATTTTATTTTATAATCTTTTTGAAATTTGGAATAATGATACTGCTTTAAAATATTAAAAACAAAGAGCCGCAGCGCCCAATAAGGCTGCATCGGTTTCTTTTAAGTCCGAAAGTTCAATGGTTATCGTATTTTGGAATGTTGAATACAAATACTCGTTAAGATATTTGCTTAAAGGCGTAAGTAAATAATTGCCCGCCTTTGATAATCCCCCGAACAGAAAAACTTTTTGCGGCGAAGTTATCTCACACGCATTGGCAATGCCAACGGCTAACATCTTTGCCGTGTAATCAAAACAATCCAACGCAATACAGTCTCCTTTGACGGCTGCATCATAAATATCCTTGCTTGTTATGGAATCAAAATCCAAGTCCCTAAGTACGGACGGTTTGTCGAAATTTTGAAGCATCTCTTTAACAGTTATGACAATACCTGTTGCAGAAGCGTATCTTTCAACGCAACCTCTTCTTCCGCAGTTACATTGTCTTCCGTTGATGTCTATTATAGAATGTCCGACTTCACCGGCAAAGCCTGTATGACCATAAACCAATTTGCCATCTACCACAATACCGCTGCCGACACCCGTACCCAAAGTAATCATAATAAAATCCTTTATATCTTTTGCATTTCCGTAAATCATTTCTCCTATTGCGGCTGCATTGGCATCATTGGTAACGGTAACTTTCAGGTTATATCCGTCTTTCAATAGTAATACCTCCAAATTATTCTTCAAATTCACAATGCCTTTGAACGGTAAATTAGGAGCGTATTCAATGGTTCCGTGATAATAATTGCCATTCGGCGCGCCGATGCCTACACCCAAGATAAGGTTTTCTTCTCTTACGCTATCGGCAAGCAGTTCTATTTTTGCAGTTAAGGCTTTCAGGTAATCATCGGTAGTTGAAAAATCCTTAGTCTTTAATTTCTCTCTTTGGATTATTGTTCCCTTTTCATCAACCAAACCAAACTCTGTGTTTGTTCCTCCTATATCTATACCTATCGAGTAATTCATAATATTTTATTATCGTCTTATTGCTTTTATTAATTGTTTTGTGTTTTTCTTATTTAATACTATTCATAAGGTCGTCCATAGTGTAAAATCCTTTCTTGCCAAAAAGAAATTCTGCACCCAAGACAGCACCCAAAGCCAAGCCCTTACGATTTTTTGCAGTGTGTTTGATTTCCAAAATATCGCAATCGCTGTCGTATGAAATGATATGCGTTCCAAATTCTTCGCCTTTACGAACCGAATTGACGGGCATAATGCTTTCGTCTCCCTTGATGTCTTTTGCCCAAGTCTTGATATTATCGTAATTGCTTAAAAGGTCATGTGCCAAAGTGATTGCAGTTCCGGAAGGAGCGTCTTTCTTATGAATATGGTGTATTTCGGTTATCGAAGGAGTGTAATCCTTATAAGAGTTCATTATCTTGGCAAGATAAATATTGAGTTGCCTGAACAGATATACGCCTATCGCAAAATTCGATGAGTAAAGAAAACTCTGATGTTCCGTTTCCACTCTTTGTTTTATGTTATTCAATTCATCATACCAGCCCGTTGTACCGCAAACAAGCGGAATATTTCTTTTGAAACATTCACTGAAATTGTTTATTGCTGACGAGGGCGTTGTAAATTCTATCGCCACATCGATGTTTTGCGGATTTATCTTGTCGAAACTATCGTTCAAATCGATAATTCCTGTAATTTTATGACCTCTTTGCAATGCCGTGCGTTCAATCTCACGACCCATTTTGCCGTAACCTATAATCAATATATTCATACCAAAAAAAGTTTTACAAAAATACGTTTGCAAAGTTAAGCAAATAATACCAAGAAAAACTATTTTACATAAAAATTTTATTTTGCTTTTTCAAAGTTTGTGAAAAAGACAATAAAAATCATTGTTTTGTTAAAAGAAAATAGCGTTTAGCCTTAAAAAATTAATGATTTGGTTGCTTGATAGAGTAGTGTTTGAGATGCAAAAAAAGATATGTATTTTTAGTGAATTAGTGTTAAACACTGATAAAATAATGTTTAACATCAGTAAAATGATTAGAGACACTAATTTGTTAGTATGAGATGTCGTTTTTTTATTATTTATGTTTCTTTTTGAATGCTTTCAATCTGTCTGTGGCTTGTTGGTAGCCGTTTTGTGAGGATTGGGTGTACCAATACACGCTTTGGATAATATCTTGTTCAACACCGATACCCTCTTCGTAGCACGTTGCAAGGTTATACTGAGCTTCGGCTATATCGTTTTCGGCAGCCTCCTGCCAAAGTTTGCAAGCCTTGGTGGCGTTTGTTCTTACACCAAGACCGTCAAAATAACAATATCCGAGACTTAAAGCAGCATATTTGTTACCGTTTTCGTGTGCTTTGGTGAGCCATTTGACCGCTTTTTTGTAATCTTTTGTGCCACCGATAGAGTCTTTCAAGCAATTGCCGAGATTTAACATAGCCTCAACAACGCCTTTTTCGGCAGCCTTTTCGTACCACATAACGGCAAGATATTGATTGGTATCGACGCCATCGCCATTGAAGTAATGCACTCCGAGATTGTACATAGCCTTCGGGTGATCTTGCAAGGCGGCTTTTTCCAACCAATATACGGCTTGTTGTTTATCGACTTCAACACCCAAACCGTCGTCATAACAAACACCTAAATTGTATTGGCTTATTGCACTGCCCTCATTGGCTCGTTGAATGAAGTCTTGCGCTTTTTGAGAATAAACATTCAAAAAGCAGCATATAGTTATAATTGTAAAAAACAGTCTTTTCATTTTGGCAATAATTAAAATTTCGGCAAAATTATGAAAAAAATATATTTTTTATTGCGACAACTCCGAAATATTTTCTAATTTTGCAACAATTAAAACATTTATGGATATGAAAATAACAAAATTTACGGCACTGATTTTAGGACTTATCGTTATGGGGTCATCGATGCTTGTTTCTTGCAGTAAGACGGAAAAAACGAATACTTTAACCGATGAAACGAATAATGAAACCAATCACATAGAGTTTGTAACCGTTAATGATTCAATAGCAGGCAAGGGCTTTGAGAATAAAATCTCTTTGGCGTATCCTGTTAAGGGTAATGCGGTTTATATCGATTCGATAAGGATGTGGGTTGATACGATTTTGAATAATAATCCTTTTGTTGAGAATGGCGAAATAAAAATCTTTAATGGAGATAAGAATGATGCCAAAGCCGTTGCCAAGTATTATATGACTAAAAGAATGCCGAGCAAAAAGGATATTGAAGAATTGATTTCAATAAGTTCGGCTTCCTTTGGTTGTGAAGACGAAGTGAAAGTAACATTCTTGGGAAAGAATATTACAAGTATGATAAACACAAACTATATTTATACCGGTGGAGCGCATGGTTCGACAATTGTTTTGACTTCTGTTTTTGATAACAACACAGGAAAGAAATATGTTTTGGGTGATATGATTGAGGATACTGTTGTATTAAAGAATTATATCATACAAGGTCTTATCAAATATTTTGAAGTGAAAACAGAGAACGATGTGCGAGAACTTTTGTTCGACAGAGAAAATATTATTTTGCCGCAAACCGAACCTTATTTCACAAAAGACGGATTGACGTTCATATATCAGCAATATGAGATTGTGGCGTATGCTTATGGTATGCCTGAAATCACAATAGAATGGAAAGACTGCAAAAATATTTTGAAAAAAACGTTTTTTGAAAAGATTGATAAAGAGGTAAAAAAATAGAAATGATATCAGGAACTTGTGTTTAAGAATTTTTATCTAACAATTCTACCGCATTTTGTTTGACTTCCACGTCTTCCATAGCGTGATTGAAACCATAACAAGAGCTTTTCGTGTCGCAATATACACAACCATAAGTACAGCCTCTATAAACATTCATTCCGTTATAGGCAGCAGTCAAAATATGCTTAACATTAACAAAGTGCATACTGCAATCACAAAAATAAACAAAGACTTCTATTAAATTCTTATTACACTCTCTATACCTTCTATCTTGGAAATGTTTTCCATAAGATTGGAAAGGTTGTCGGTGTTTGAGATATAAACCATCATTGTACCTTCAAAAGTTCCCTCACTGCTTTCCATTGCCAAGGAACGTATATTGATATTCCACACATCACTGATAACTCTTGCCATTTCTTGCAAAAGTCCTTTGCGGTCGATACCTTTGATTTTGATACCTGCAAGGAAAGATATTTTTTCATTTTCTCTCCACTTGGCTTTTACAATGTGATGTCCGTATTTACTCATCTCATCGACGGCGTGTTTGCAAGAAGTACGATGTACTTCAATTGCTCCCTCGCGGATAAGTCCCACCACGTCATCACCCGGTAAAGGATTGCAACATTCGGCAGTTCGGTAAGGCAATTTATCAATATCTTGTTTCATCAATAACTGCTCGGGATTTTCTTGTATCTGGGCGGCTATCTGTTCTCTCAGTGTTAGTTCGGTTTTATTTTTCTTTTTGAAAGGATTACGCAAGAATATCCAGGAAGAGTTATCGTTGTTTTTCTCTTCACAGGATTTTATCATATTGTCGGTAATCTCGTCATAGAATGCTTTATAAAACAAATCGGTTAAATCTTTTGCATTTGCGTTTTTTATCAAACGTTGCAGATTTTCATCATTCCAACCGACTTTAAGACTTGAAAACTTTTTCTTCAAGTTCTCCCTGCCGGCATCGGTAAAGCCTTGTTTGTAGGTATCCACATAATGTTTTATCTCTTTTATTGCCTTTGGAGAGCGAACATATTGCAGCCATTTTTCTTCGGGGTGAGCAATTCTCGAAGTAATAATCTCCACTTGGTCGGCACTATGCAAACGATAGTCAATAGGGACAACCTTGTAATTGACTTTCGCACCGATACAGTTCAGTCCCAAATCCGTATCTATATTAAACGCAAAATCCAATACACTGCTATTGAACGGGAGCAATATACTCTCACCTTTTGGCGTAAAGACGGTTATTTCATCGGTAACAATATTCATCTTGAAATCATTAACGAAATCCACAGCCGTTGTGTTTTGATTATCCAACAGAGTGCGTATCTTACTAAGCCAATTGTCCAAATTCTCGTCCAATTCGCCCTCTTTGACTTCTTTATATTTATAATGAGCCGCAAGACCCGTCTCGGCAATCTCGTCCATACGCTTACTGCGTATCTGAATTTCCACCCATTTGCCTTGTTTGCTCATAACCGTTGTGTGCAGTGCCTCGTAGCCATTGTTTTTAGGGGTGGTAAGCCAGTCTCTGAACCTATCCTTTCGTTGCTGATACATAGAAGAAATAATACTATACACTCCGAAACACGCTTCTTTCTCATAATCCTGCGGAACGTTCAATATGATACGTATTGCAAATATATCGTAGATTTCTTCAAACTTAACGCCTTTCTTTTCAATCTTTCCGATAATGGAAGTAATGCTTTTAACCCTCGAAGAAATGGTAAAATCGTAGTTTTTTTCTTTCAAAACTTTTTTGATAGGCTCGCAAAATTCTCTGACAAAGGATTCCCTTTCTTCTTTTGTATCTTGCAGTTTTGTACATATTTCATTGTAAGCGGCAGGGTTTAAGTATTTCGTCGAAAGGTCTTCCAATTCTTGTTTGAAAGCATAAAGCCCGAGTCTGTGAGCCAACGGCACGTAAAGGAACTGCGTTTCGCTTGCTATTTTGAGTTGTTTGGCGGGTTTCATAGAGCCAAGCGTTCGCATATTGTGTAATCTGTCGCATAGCTTTATTAAAATCACTCGTACATCATCGCCCATCGCAATCAAAAGTTTTCTAAACGTCTCGCTTTGGATTGATTGGGAGTTATGGTCATATACATCTTTGATTTTGGTAAGGCCATCGACGATAAAGGCTACTTTTTCATTAAAAATATTCTTTATATCCTCCAACGTATATTCCGTATCTTCGACAACATCGTGTAGCAATGCACAAACGATTGCCGTTGGTCCCAAAGAGAGGTCTTCTCCCGCTATTCTCGCAACTTCCAACGGGTGATAGATATATGGTTCGCCGGATTTTCGCCTTGCACCCTCGTGAGCATTGACAGCAACGGTAAAAGCCTTGCGTATCATCAACAACTCTTCTTTCGATGCGCTGTTCCAAACAATTTTCATCAGTTTGCGATAACGAGAAAGTATCTCTATTTTTTCGGCTTTGTCATCAACGATATACATAACAATTTCTTTTAATTGTGCGTTCTTTTTGATTTTTATGCGAATAAATCCCTGCAAAAGTAATAAATTTATTCGTAATACTGCGTTAGATAAACCATAATTTAATTTCAAAAGAATAAAACAATTTTTCAAAAAATCTAAGTAACATGAAAAATATTTGTTTTTTTGAAACGATAAAATTTTTAAGTGAAAACAAAAAATTAGTGTCTCACATTATTTTTCTAATGTTTAACACTAATAAAATAATATGAGTGATTATTTTTGTGGTATTAAATATTCGCTTTTTATTGTGAAATATAAGTTTTATGGCTTTTGGTACGAAAGTTGTTATGCTGTCAGAAAATATTCGCAATTGGCGGATAAATATTTTTTAGAAAAAAACAACGCAAAAACTATGAAAAAAATAATTTTAATGGCGACAGTGATGTTTTCTTTTATCACGTTGAACGCCCAAAATGAAGTAAAAAGCAAATTGGAAAAGGTTACCGTTTATCCCAATAGCGCACTTGTTGAAAAATCAGCGAAAGTCAATCTTGTTAAAGGCGAGAACAAATTTATAATCACTGATAATGCCACAACATTCAGTAAAGATAATCTGCATTTTTCTCAACAAGAAGATTTTTTCATAACTTCGGTAAATGTCAAAGATATATCCCAATCGTTTAATCAAGCAGTAAGCGAAACTTTTTCCTCCAACGTGCTTTCTCAAATCAATGCTTTGAAAGATAAATTGGAGAAAACAAACAAGAAAATAAATGATAACAACACTCTTATCAATACTTACAATCAGCAATTGACGGCATTGAACAATATGAAAGCCATAAAAAACACTCAGGCGATAGACACTGTTAAGACTATTAAGGCTCAGTTTGATTTTCAAAAAGAAGAAATTCTTAAACTCAATAATCTTATTCTTACCACGAGAAAAGAAAACGAGGAATTACAGTTTGTGAGAAATCAACAGGAAGATGAGTTGGAAAATCTTGTACGTCAGCATAACGGCAATTGCAAACTGACAACCAAATCCAAGAATATAATAGTTAGCATATATTCCAATAGAAATATGACCACAACATTGCATTACGATTATTTGGTTTATTCGGTTGCAAGCAGTTATAATTATAATGTTATGTTGGACGAGAATATGAATCAAGCCATTTTCAATCTTAAAACCAATGTTTCGCAAAATACCAACGAGAATTGGAAAGATTGCGACATTGTTTTTTCTACCAACGAGGCAGGTTATGCGGGCGAGGACGCTGAACTATACACTTGGTATTTGAATGCTGTTCCTCAATACCAAGCAAGATCTACTATGAAAGCCAAACATGCTATGCTTTCCAATAATACTCTTGCTGTTGTGGAAGAAAGGGAGGTTAGTGCGGATTATGGTGCTATGGAAGATGTTGCTTTGGCAAGCGGTTCGGCAGTTGAAAATCTTACATTGAGCAGAGAATACACTTTAACGACCAAACAATCGATAAGTTCCAATGATAAACCTCAGACAATCCCATTAACGTTTGATACGACTAAGGTTTTGTTTAAGCATTTCGCAACTCCGAAAGCAATAGAGAAAGTTTATTACACGGCATTGTTGCCTGATTGGGAGGATTTGGCTTTGCAAAACGTTGCTTGTGATATTTTCTTGAATGGTAAATATATCGCCAAATCTTTTGTCAATACCAATTCAACTAAGGATACAATGAAATTTTCCGCAGGCGAAGACAATAACGTTAAGATTTCAAGAAAGGTAAGAAAATCTTCACCGGACAAAGGTTTTTTGTCTTCAAATGTAGAGGAAACGGTTACAGTTACTTTGCATGTTAAGAATACAAAGAACAGCGTAATTGATTTGGAAATCAAAGACCAAGTTCCTATTTCGCAAAACGCTGATATAAAAATTACCAATGTGGATAAAGGCGATGGTAATTTGAACGCCAACACTGGTATCATTAAATGGAATTTACATTTGCAACCTAAAGAAACCAAAGAGTTGAAGTTTTCTTATACTGTTAAATACCCGAAAGATTTTAATCTGTATTTGAATTAATGTATGTGAAAAATTAATCAAAAGATAGGCGAACGAAGAGTAGTTTAACGTGAGTTCGACGAATTTAATTATTGAAAATAAATGAATTATAAATCTTTACCAAAAAATGTGAGGATAATTCTTTAAGTGTTTTTTTGCATCTGAACAAAACGTAGGAGATATTAATTATACAAATTCATAGACATCATTAATACTATGGGTGTTATAAACATTTAATATTCTGATAATCTTTTGATTAATTTTGTCGAACTCACGTTAGTTTAGTTGTATAAAAGATGAAAGATATAAAATTTTTATCATTCACTCTTTTAATTTGTACGTAGCCCATTAATTTTTTTGCTGTGTTCGGATTGTCCCTATACACATTAGAGTAGAAGACAAAGTTAAAAGAAAATGTCGGTGCAAGCACCAAAAAATAAAAATCTAATGAAAAGTACCCTTATTGCGAATCGAACGCAAATCGTCAGAACCGGAATCTGAAATTTTATCCATTAAACTATAAGGGCAAACCAATTTATATTAAAATATCTCAAATCAATAAACTCAAATTTCTAAATCAATAACTCAAAAACTTAATAAATAAATTAAAGAACTTAACTAAAAAAACATTCAAAAACTCAAAACGATGAAAACGTTATTAAAACCAACGCTTGCGTTTGAAGTACATATAAAACGCAATAACGATGACGACCATTACAATAGATATACCCGCAAATGCATAAGGACTTGCCATAAACGGTAATTGTATGTTCATTCCGTATATACTGCTTACCACGGTTAAGGGAAGCATGACTGTGGAAATGAATGTTAAGGTTTTGATGATTTCGTTGGTCTTGTTCGTCTGCAAAGAGTCGAATGTTTGTGCCAAACCTTGCGTCAATTCGCCGTAATCTTCCACCAAGTCAAACATTTTTTGATATTGGTCTAAGATATTTCCCCAGTATTCTTCCATATCTTCCTCATAGCCCTTGATGTTTCCGCTCTCGAATTGATGTAACACTCGTAGTTGAGGCTTGAAAGAAGTGTTGATAGAGATAAGATTTTTTCTTGTTATACTTAGATGTTCCAAAACGATTGTTGCTTTTTTTGAGAAAATATCTATATTTAAGTTATCAACGTCTGTTCCTATGCGAAGAATTAAGGAATATGTCTCAACCATAAGTCTATCCAACAAGTTGTAAAGCAAAGCGTCGGAAGAACCGATAATGTCCAAACTGTCGTCGTCTGGGTCTTCATCTTTTTTTTTCTTTTCTTCAATCAAGTTGTTGCGATGATTTTTCATTTCGTTGAACATATTCTTGACAACCCAATGTGAAGAACCCAATGTAACTATGTAATCTTTACCCCAAAAGATTTTAACTTCTTTAAGGCGTATGAATTTATTCGTTTTGTCGAAATAAGGAAAGTGAAGGATGATGAAATAGTACTCATCGTATTCGTCAATTTTAGGACGTTGGTTGGAGGATTTACAGTCTTCGATGTCCAAAGGGTGAAAGTCAAACGTATCCATCAAATAATCGTAGTCTTCATCGGTAGGATTGAAAACATGATACCATTTAACATCTTCAAAATTTATTGTATCTATCATACCCCTTAAACCCCCTTTCTTCTTTTTTGGAGTGCAAAATTAATAAAAATCTCACTAATTACAAAAAAAATTGTATATTTGCACCGTAAAAGACTGATGAATGTATAACAAAATAAGTAGAATACATACAGATATGAATACAATAAAAGACGTAAACTTCAAGGGCAAAAGAGTGCTGGTACGTGTGGATTTTAATGTTCCGACAGATGCCCAAGGCAATATCACAGACGATACCCGAATCAGGGAAGCATTGCCTACAATCAACAAATTAATGAACGACGGTGCGAAGGTAATTCTTATGTCGCACTTGGGCAGACCTAAAAAAGGCGGCTTTGAAGAAAAATATTCTTTGAAGTTTGTTGCCGAGTATTTGTCCAAACTTATAAACAAGCAGGTCGTATTTACACAAGAGTTGTTAAGCGATGCTGTGTATGATTTGGCAGATACGTTGAAAGAGGGCGACGTTATGCTTTTGGAGAACATGCGTTTTTATCCGGGAGAGACCAAGGGCGATGAGCATTTAGCAAAACAATTATCGAAGTTAGGCGATGCTTATGTTAATGATGCGTTTGGTACAGCCCACAGAAATCATTCTTCAACGGCGACAATAGCCAAATTCTTCCCGAATAACAAATACTTTGGCTTGTTGATGCAGCAAGAAGTAGAGGTATTGAACAAAATCCTTGGCGAAGTAGAGCATCCTTTTACAGCGATAATCGGAGGAAGTAAGATTTCAACGAAAATGGATATCTTGCTTGCCCTTTGCGATAAAGTGGATTATTTGCTTATCGGAGGTGGTATGCGTTATACCTTTGCAAAGAGTAATGGACACCATATAGGAGAGAGCATTTGTGAAGATGATAAATTGGAAGCAGCAAGCCGTGTGGTTTATACAGCCAAAAGTAAGGGCGTAAAGATTGACTTAACGCACGATAATATCATTGCGGATAATTTCTCGAATGATGCAAACATCGAATACATTCCTGATATGGAAGTTCCGGACGGCTGGCAGGCTATGGATATTGGAGAGAAAACCATTGCGATATATGAATCTATTATAAAGAAATCAAAGACCATTCTTTGGAATGGACCTATGGGTGTGTTTGAATTCCCTAATTTTGCAAAAGGTACACAAGCTATTGCCAAAGCAGTGGCAGATGCAACGACCAATAATGGTGCGTTTTCAGTTATAGGTGGTGGCGATAGCGTGGCAGCAATAAAGGCAAGCGGATATGCAGACCAAATATCATATATATCCACAGGTGGCGGTGCTATGTTGGAGTTTATCGAAGGCAAAACACTTCCCGGTATAGCAGCAATAGAAGAAATTGAGACAGACCAACCAAAGAAAGTATTGATTACAGGTGCTACGGCAGGTATCGGTAGAGCGTGTGCTGAGAAGTTCGCAGCAAAAGGTTGCGATGTTATAATCACCGGCAGAAGAAAAGAACGTTTGGATACGCTTAAAGAAAGTATCGAAAAGAATTATGGTGTCAATGTTATGGCATTAAACTTCGATGTAAGGGATAACAAACAAGTTGAAGAAAATCTTAATTCTCTTCCTGCAAAATGGAGAAAGATTGATGTTTTGGTAAATAACGCGGGATTGGCAGCAGGAAAAGATCCTATACAATCGGCAGATTTGAATGATTGGGAACAAATGGTGGATACCGATGTAAAAGGTCTGTTGTATGTGTCAAGAGTTGTATTGCCATGGATGTGCGAAAGAAAGAAAGGACATGTTATCAACCTTTGTTCAATAGCAGGCAAGGAAGTGTATGCAGGCGGCAGCGTTTATTGTGCAGTAAAACACGCTGTGGATGCTTTGTCTAAGGGTATGCGTATTGATTGTTTGCCATACAATGTAAAAGTTACCAATGTTTGTCCGGGTGCTGTTGAGACGGAGTTTTCAATGGTAAGATTTAAGGGCGATATGGCTAAGAACTATGCAACTTATGCCGGTTACAAACCATTGACAGGCGAAGACATAGCAGATACTATTGTTTATTGTGCATTTTTACCTCAACACGTTTGTATTAACGATTTGACGATAATGCCTACTGCACAAGCAAACAGTGGTTTGTTTTTTAGACAATAAGACAAATAAACATTCGATAGATAATTGAAGTATTTTTAATTATTAACGAAATAACGTGAGTTTGACGAAATTTTTTGTTGAACTCGCGTTATTTTATTGGTATTTTATATGGGCAAAATAATGTGAGTGATTGTTTTATTAGTGTTAATGATTAATTTTTTAGTGTGAGACATTATTTTATCAGTGTTTAACACTAATTTTTTGTTTAGTGATATTAATTTTTCAACAGCGGATATGGCAGAATTTATTGGTCAATTTATAAAATCTAAGTGTGAAAACGATAAAATAAATTATGATTTTAAGGCAATGAATTAAAATCATAGCGAAATGAATAAGCAAATTGAAAAAAAATTATTAAATTTGCACTCCGACAAACCACACTAAAAAATAAGGGAAATGTACGATCAAATAATAGATAAAGACAATAAAAATTCAGCATTGAGTGTCTCCAAAGGCAAAGCCAATGCGGCAATGGTCAATAGTGATTTCAAAGTCATTAAACGTAAGGAACTTTCTGCCGATGATTACGTCAAAGGCATAAGGGAAGGCAATCGTACCATTTTGTCAAAAGCCATTACTTTGATTGAAAGCAATCTTTATGCACATTCTGTTTTGGCTCAAAAAGTTATTGAAAAGTGTCTTCCGTTTTCAGGAGGTAGTGTGCGTTTGGGTATAACGGGTGTTCCTGGAGTTGGTAAGAGTACGTTTATTGAGGCGTTGGGAAAGATGTTGTGCGATGAAGGACATAAGGTTGCGGTGTTGGCAATAGACCCTTCAAGTCAGAGAAGTAAAGGCTCAATACTTGGTGACAAGACTCGTATGGAAACTCTTGCACAAGATGAAAACGCTTTTATTCGTCCAAGTCCGTCAGCAGGCAGTTTAGGTGGTGTTGCAAGAAAAACAAGAGAGATTATAATTCTTTGCGAAGCGGCAGGTTTCGATACCGTTATAATAGAAACCGTCGGTGTGGGACAAAGCGAGGTTTTGGCTCATAGTATGGTGGATTTCTTCTTGCTTTTGCAGTTAGGTGGTGCAGGCGATGAGTTGCAGGGCATTAAAAGAGGTATAATGGAAATGGCGGACGCCATAGCAGTCAATAAAGCAGAGGGAAAGATGAAAGAAATAAGCGAAATAGCAGCGAGCAATTACAGAAATGCTTTGCATCTGTTCCCGATGAACGAGAATGGTTGGTCTCCAAAGGTATATACTTGCAGTGCATATACAAAGGACGGCATAAAAGAGATTTGGCAATGCGTTATGGACTTTGTGAAAATGACAAAACAAAACGGCTATTTCTATAAGAACAGAAACGAACAGAATTTGCGAATTTTAGACGAAAGTATCAAACAGTCCTTATTGGATAACTTCTACAATAACGAGGAAATCAAAAAAGAATTGGATATTGCCAAAGACGATATTTTGGATAACAGAATGTCGGCTTATATCATTGCTCAAAATTTGATAGAAAAGTATTTCAAGAATTTGAAACAATAGGAGCTTATCTGTCAAAACTAAAATAAAAGGACTGCAAAAACGTTATAAGAAAAACTTTATTGATTTGGATTTATCAAGCAATCATAATAAGAGTAGGGTAAAAGGTGTTGTCAAACTTATTTGTTGTATGAGTTTGATGATTGTGGTTGTTGCTTGCTCGACAAATAAAGACAAGTGGCAGAATAGGAAATATCATCAAATGGTTGCTCATTACAATGCTTTATGGAATGGACAACAATCCTATAAACAAGCAATCACGACAATAGAAAATAATTACAAGGACGATTTTACTAAAATCATTCCTGTGTATAAAATACCCAACGAAAAGACTGCTCAAATGGTTAAATCCAATACCACCCGCTCAATAGAAAAAGCAAGTAAGGTTATCAAGAAACATTCTATGCGTTTCAACGGAGTGGAGAAAAATCCCGAGATAGATGATGCGTATTTGCTTATTGGTAAATCGTGTTTGATGAATAGAGATTTCATAGGAGCGGAAGCAAGTTTCAAATATGTTATTGCCAATTGGAAGAAGACATCAAGTGTTTATGAACCTATGATTTGGTTGGCTCTGACTTATACAAAACAAAAGAAAACTTCGGAAAGTGAGATTGTTTTGAAGGAAGTACAAAAGGCAATAGATTCCAAACAAGCACCTAAGAAGTTAAAGTCTTTTCTTTACACCGTTTGGGCAGAAAACGATATTGCGGCAGGTAGGGAAATGGCGGCAACGGAGAAATTCGGACTAAGAAAAAAACATTTGTTTTTGAATAAAGAAGATGTTCGTATTAAATTCATTGAAGGACAAATTTATTTGAATAACCAAGAATATGAACAGGCTTATAAATGTTTCCAAACCTCATATCGCAAAGCCAAAGACTACAATATGCAATTTGTTTCCAAACTTAATCAGGCTCTTTGCTTTGAAAGTGGCGACAGAAGAAGTATAAAAGTTATTTCCGATTTGGAAGAAATGTTGGATAAGGAGGTAAATAGCGATTATCAAGACCAAATTTATTATGCTATCGGAGAAATCTATTATAGAAACAAGAGTTTGGACATTGCATGTAAGAAATGGGAGCAGAGTGTTACTTCTTCAAAAAACAATACCACTCAAAAAATAGCTTCTGCCATACGTGCTGCCGATGTTTATTATGATGATTTGCAGCAATACCAAAAAGCGTGTATGTATTACGATACTGCATTGACTTTGATGGATAAGGCTCACCCCGATTTCAAACGTATAGATGACAGACAAAAGGTTTTGACTTCTTTGGTTAAGAACCTTAATACTATTGACCGTTGGGATTCTCTTTTGGCGTTAAGTGAATTGAGCGAAGCTGAACTTAACGAAAAAATAGATAAGTGGATAGCAGCCTATCAGTATGAACAGCAGAAGAAAAAAGCACAAGAAGAATTGAAAAAAGCCATTGCACAAAGAAATAGCCAAATCAATAATTTTTCGATGGGTAATTTGAATAATAAACAATCATCGTTTTATTTTTACAACCCTACAACGGTTCAGGCAGGCAAGATTGAATTTGAAAGAGTGTGGGGTAAAAGAGAGTTGGAGGACAATTGGCGTTTGGAACAAAAGGAAAAGATAGGTTTTGACGAAGAAGAAGTTGCGGAAGAAAACTCAGAGGATAGTACTCAAAGTGAAACAAGTAAAACTGCGAATAGTAACCTTACTCCCGACAAAAGAGAATATTATACCAAAGACATTCCTTATACGCAAGGGGCAAAAGACACTGCTAACGCACAGATTGCCGATGCTTTGTTGGAAGCAGGCTATATTCTTTGGCAAGGTATAAACAATATGAAGAAATCTGTTGAAACGTTTTTGGACTTGCATAAACGCTATCCGGCACATGCAAATGTTTTGCCGTCATCTTATCATTTATATAAGGAGTATGATATTTTGGGAGATTATCCTTCATCGAATTATTATAAAAACAAGATTTTGAAAGAATATCCCGAAAGCGAGTTTGCGATGATGTTGCAAAATCCTTCGTTTTGGGATAGCGATAAAGAAGGTATTGCTCATCAAGAAACTATGTATGCACAAGCATATAATTATTATGCTAATAATGAATTTCAAAGTGCGATAAATGCTGCCAATACTGCAATAGATAGCATTAAGACAGGAGCATATATTCCGAGACTTAAATATGTTATTGCTCTTGCAAAAGGAAAATTATATGGAGTTGATTCTTTGGCAGACAATCTTAATATGATTATTTTCAATCACCCGACAGCGGAAGTCTCACCTGTTATAGAAAAACAATTGCAATATTTGTCTTCCAACTATAATCTTAAAGACTTTGACATCAAATACAACAAGGCAAGGGAAGATTCTTTGAAAAACAGCACTAATAATGTTGCAGAGCAAGTAGTGGAGGCTATCAAGGATAGCGTTGAGGTTAATAGGGTTAATACTGATGATATTTTAGATGCAGAAAGTCTTGTGTATAAGTATAAAGACGGTATGCACTACTTTATTCTTTTGGCAGATGATTCTAAATTTGATGCGGATTACTTGAAAGAAAAAATTACGGAGTTTAATAAAGAAAAGTTTGAGGACTTGTCTTTGAGTGTCAGTGCTAATTTGTTTACATCTACATATCAAATATTAAATGTCAAGAAGTTTAGCAATCGTGATGAAGCCTTTGCATACTATGATTCTATACGTAATGATAGTTTATTTACGGTAATGAATTCTTCCTACTATAAATGTTTTATCATTAGTATGCAAAATTATGCTACTTTTTATTCAAAAAGAAATATCGATGCTTATATGAAATTTTTCCGCATAATGTATTTGGAAAATAGGGAAGAAGAAAACAAATAAAATAATAATAGAATAAAAGAAATAAATATTAAAAGAAATGATAAAGAATCCTTTTTTAAGTTATTTGCAAAAACTTACGTTTTTTTCAATTGCAGTATGTTTTGTGGATATGTTGTTATGGTTGTTTGTAAAGCCTGATTACATACGTAATGTACCATATTATGTGGCAGTATATTATATTGTTACACTTTTGTTTTGGGCGTTTTTGTATTATGCACCGAAACGTAAGTTGCTAAGATTTGAACAAGCGTATATGGTCTCTAAAATAGGAAAATTATTGATATATGCTTTAATTTTTGCTGTTGTTTTGTTGGCGGGTTTAGAAAAAAACACTAAATTTGCATTTGCTTATTTGGCGTTATATGTTGTTTATTTGGTATTTGACTCAATAACAACGTTACAACTTGTAAGGAAAAATAACGAAGACAATAAAAATAAATAAAGATGAAAAACAAATTGACAAACATCTTGATAGCATTGGTTCTTGCTATACCTACCGTTACAATGATTAGTTGTGAGAAGAATTTTGATGAACAAGATGGTGATTTAATAAGAGGAAAGTGGCGCAATATTGAAATACTTAATACGGAAGGTGCCACCGAAGCTGATTTGATGGGATATATAGAATTTGCTCCATATAACTATATTTTTGATAAAAGGGAATATAAATCGGTTAATTTTATCTACGATTCAACGCAGGATAAACCTTATATTCGTAGAAGCAGAATAGGTCATTATACATTGCACGGAGATACTCTAATCATTAAAGATTACAAATTACAAGAAAGAACGTACATTATACAATATATTAGGCATGACTCCTTGTGTTATATGGACGATATTAATGGTGCTTTGCATACTTTTGTAAGATACGATGGTTCTCTTGATAATGGTAAAGCCATTCAAGACGATTACGATTTTAAGTAAATGATGAGAAATAAGATGGTTATATAAAATTTTGGAAATAATCCGCGAAATAATAGTTGAGTAATAATTAAAATAAAATAAATCATGGATAAACAACAAATTAAAGTTACAATCGCCAAACGTGCGGCCTTAGAATTAAAGGACGGCGATGTAGTTAATTTGGGTATTGGAATCCCCGGAATGATTCCTAATTATTTGAAACCCGGCGTTAAAGTTTTGTTACAAGCAGAAAATGGTATGGTAGGTATGGGACCTGCACCGGAAGAAGGTAAAGAAGACGGAGAATGGATAAATGCAGGCGGTCAATATATAACACCAATGGAAGGTGCTGCCACTTTTGATTCTGCAACATCTTTTGCAATTATTCGTGGAGGACATGTTGATGCAAGTATCTTAGGTGCGTTGCAAGTAGATGAGAAAGGTAATCTTGCCAATTGGATGATACCCGGTAAAAAAGTTCCAGGAATGGGCGGAGCAATGGATTTGCTTGAAGGTGCAAAGAAAATTATCCTAACAATGGAACATACTGCAAAAGGTAATCCAAAAATATTAAAAAAATGCACTTTACCTTTAACAGCAGAAGGAAAAGTCAATATGATTATCACCGAAATGGGTGTTATGGAAATAACAAAAGAAGGTATAGTCTTGACAGAGTTAAATCCTGAATTTACGGTAGAACAAGTACAAGAAGCAACAGAAGCAAAATTAATCATATCAAAAGATTTGAAACCTATGTTACAATAAGTTTTGTTCATATTTATAATTCATGGCTCTAATAAAGCAATGAATTTATCAATAACAATAAAAGCGGCAATGGATTAATCATTACCGCTTTTTTATTTGCTACTGTATTCTTATAACACGAACAACAAAGACCACCCATTGTTACTTCTCAACAATCTTTAACGTATTTATTTTTTAGAAATTTATCGGAATGGATATACCGAAACGTTCTTTGTATTGTATTGCCGTTGAGAAATCTTTGTCTATTGCTGCTTGAATGCTTATAAAAGTGTTTAGGTATTTACTTATCTTCATACTTACAAATATCTCCGTTGTGATGTCCGTATCTATCAAAGGCTTTTTGTAATCATAAAATAAGTCCAACTTAGCCAATATATTGATGTTCTTCATGACGTCTCTCTGATAGAATACTTTGATGTACGAACCAAGAGATAATTTCCAGGTTCTATCCCAGTCATCTTTACCAAATACGGCTTCGTGAATGGAGCGTCTTTTGTCCAAACAATAAGTTGTTTTGCCCGTAAGACAAGAAAACAAGGTTGAGAAATAAGATTTTTTGTATTCCAAACCAACAGAAGTTGTCATAACAACAGGAGATAGTCCGGCAGAAATGGGATTTTCTCTGTCGTCCTTGGAATAACCATTGTCAAACTGAGATTTTATATTAATCAAAGACGAGTAGTTCCAAAAACCTACGGCTTGATAACCATAGATAGAGTTTATTTCAATTCTGTCTTCGGATTTTATCCATTCGTTTTCCTTATCCCAAATACCTTTACCACAAATATCTTGCCGTGTGCGGCCGTATGCTACCTCAACGGTGTTATCTACCTTATGTTTGTCGTACTTGTAGTTGTAAAATCCTTTGAATAAACCGCCGAAAGTAACACTCGAATAACCACCGGCAGACCAATTTTTGGTCTGTTGCTGCTCAAAAGTAAGCATCATATCGTTTTTGACAGTCCAATGTTTAGGTTTTTGTGTTACAGCCGTTGAATCACTTTCCGTTGCAAAGGCAGTAAATGTTATCGTAGTCAATAATATTAAAAGTATTTTTTTCATCTGCGTTAATATCTTACCGGTGTTTAATAAAAATTTATTGGTGTTTAATATTATTTTATTAATGTTTAACACTAATTTTCTAATGTCTAATAAAAATTTATTTACTCTTTAATTTATAAATAATAAAACTCTCTGTACCCGACGCAAGTATGATAAGAACGAGCAACCAAGTCGTAAAATCAAATCCTTTGTCGCTTTGAGCAAAATAACTCGTTATCATTTTTTTGTCGTTAAATACACTATAATTGTCGTAGCCCGTTTTCTTCAATTCTTTATTGATTTCGCTTGCGTTCATAAACGTCAAATTAGATTCTAAGCGAGGGTAATTCATCGCAATGCAGCCTATTGTTTTGTTATTTGAGACAATGTCGTAAAAGCCTGCGTGTTTAATCTGGTTATGTAAGAAAAAGCCGTATCTATTTCCTATCGCTTGCATTTGAGGAATGATTTCGCTGTTGTTTTCTTTGTTTTTCAGTTTGATATATTCCGCTTTCTTGTCAGTGTCGAGTATAGAAATATCGATGAACTCATTGCTATTCATAGCCACAAAACTTGGCGGCAAAACGGTTGAATACAAAACCATATTCCACATTATAGGTACGAAAATGCTTTGAGAAACGAAATCCGTCCATTTATCATTCAAAGGCGTGGCGAATAAAAACACATCGGAGCCATTCTTACTGCTTTCAACGAAAAAAGCATCGTTGTTTGCCAATGTTAGAATGTCTTGCTTGGCAGAAGATGATGTCGAAATTTTGTAATACTTCTTTACCTGCGGCATCTCCATATTGTCCGTAGTTTGAGAAAAGACGTTTTTGAATAGTTTATTGTTAGCATCAATTGTTTTAACCTTGACATTCTTTGCAATAACTCTTTCCCAAATAGGTAAATTAAGCGTCTGCATTGCAGCATTGTAAGAAGTTATATCTATATTTTCCGAAGGGATAATTACTATGTTTGCTCCTTTTTGTCTGAAATTTTTAAGTTCATTGGCAAGTCCCGAAGAAATATCATTCAATTCGTTAAGGATTATAACACTGTGTTTGGTAAATTCTGCAAAATCAATAGCGTTTTGAGACATATTCGTCATTTCTACTTCCGAAGAATTAGCGAATAATTTATTCAAATATTTGTTTTCACTCTTGCCGTTGATACATAAAGCCTTTATTTTTTCGCCTGCATCTATTGTGAAAAAGAAATCATCATCATAAACAACGGGATTATCTATTATATGAATTTTTCCACGAATTGTTCCGCTTTTTTTAAGAACGAAACTCATAGGTATTTCAATCGATGAATTGGCTTTAATGTCGCACGTTGCAATGCTTTGTTGTTTGTCATCGATAAATAGTTTTACTGTCTGCTTTTCTATATCCTGTTCGCTTGCGTTAGTTATGTGAATTTTCAAATCAACTTTCTGCCCTTTTAGGAATATATTCTTGCCAATGGATAGCGAATCCACATAAACATTGTTGATATTGTTAATCTCCAAAGGTAGAAACACGTCTTTAATCAATGAATCCTGTTTGATGTTTGCAATATCGAAATTTGTCTTTTGATAATCCGATATAAAGAACACACGTTTCGATTCTTCGTTTCTCAGGCTTAAAAGATGATGTGCCGTATTTATGAGTTCCGAATAGTGGCGAGAGGAAGATGAAATCTCTATGTCTTTCAAAAATTCAGTGATTGTGTTTTTCGTAACAAAGTGTTTATGCTTTCCTTCCAAGTCAGTGGTAATCAAACAAAACACATCGTTATCGGAGTATTCGTCAAGAATTTCCTGTGCATTGAGTTTGGCGTTTTCCAAAAGCGAACCCATAGAGGAAATATTCTGCATGGAAAAAGAGTTATCGACAATTAAAACTACAGCGTTGCCGCCGTCTTTTGCCAAACGGTTGTCAGGATTTTTGATATAGGGTTGAGCAAATAAAAGCGATATGAAAATTATTGCCAAACACCGAACAAGCAATAGCAATCGTTCAAGCAATTTGTTTTGTTTCTTGTTTTCAATGGCGATGTTTTGAAGGAATTTGACATTAGTAAATAGCACTTGTTTAAATCTGTGAAAATTAAACAAGTGTATGGCTATCGGAATTATTACGGCCAAACTCAATAACAAAAACCAAGGATGTAAAAAGCCCATATTTATCCTTTTGAAAACTTTCGCAAAAATAATATATTTTTTGTAATTGTGGCTTGTTTTATTGTTATATATAGAATTTAATATGTAATTCTCACAAAATTTTTAAGTGTTTTTGTAAAATTAGTGTTAAACACTAATAAAATAATCACTCACATTAATAAAATAGTGTCTCACATTAGAAAAATAATGTGAGACACTATTTTCACGATTTTCTATTCTTGTGTGTGGTTTTATTGAACAATGATTTTCTTGTTTGTCGTCCCTGATTTGGTCATTATTTTAACGATATATGTTCCTTTAGGATACGAAGAAACATCTATTGAAGTGTTATAACCATTCGAATTTGTTGTAAGAATTTTTTGTCCTTGCTCATTAAATATTTCTATACCATGAATTTTGAATGAACTTTGCACCGTAATATTCTCGCTTGCAGGATTAGGAAAAACGTAGGTGTAATTTTCAACCTCTACACTTGCAACAGAAGAAACAGTATCTTCTTCGTCCTCGCCAATAAGAGGGAAAAGATAAAGTCCATGTACTTCAGATTTCATACTTTCCGGTAAACTATCATAATAGTTCGTCCAATTATTTTCATAAGTTTCAACAAAATCATCTATATAGTGAACATCTGCCAATAGGCTCATATTAGCAGTCATAACGGTCTGTCTATCGCATCGTTCATCAGTCCTAATAAGACGCAAACAAATTTCTTGTCCATGAAATTCAAACAAATTGGAATAAGACTCATTCCAATTGTATTTTGTTTCGTATGCAGTATCTTTATGAACCTCTCCATTCTTCATATAGTAAGGAGGTCTTGCAAAATCTGTCCTCACATAGAAATCTCCGATAACTGTTACAGGATTGTCAAATATCAATTCATAATAAGGCATCATATTTCCATTTTTCTGTAAAATATCTGACAAAACTTTTTCTTCTAATATATTAAAAGACGAATCGGCTATACCCAAATAATTATTCATTGTAAGTGCTTTAAAAGATACAGCCATATAGCCTGCAACACCAATTATTTCCAAAGAATCATCTGTATGAAACAACTGTGCTAAATCATTAGACTCAAAAGTTTCAAAATTATCAACCCAAAATGGCCACCAAATATAATTTCCAATCTCTATCTCTATACTATCATTACCTTCAAAAGGAATACAGCCTTGCGAAGAAATTGCATCAGGCAAAATATATGTTTTTTCGTTAATTTTTTCAACTTGCGAAAACGATGTTAAAGCAAAACTGCTTAATAAAATGAAGAAAATTGATTTTTTCATTTTTATTTCCTCCTTAATTTATTATTTACATATTATCGAATACTGTGATTGTGAAAGTGGGACAGTAATTATGGAAGTAGTAAAATGTATTGGGCATATGTACTCATAATCAACCTTTTCAAGCATTTTAACAGGTTTTATTATTTCAACCTTAAATTTATCGTAATCACTACAATTTAAGTTCTTAAAGTCATATTGTTTTTTATCAAACAAAAGTATATGATTGTTATTTATATGACCCAAAACCATATAACACGGCGAATCTTTGTAATCATACGTAGAAATACTTCTAAAATCTTCACGTGGAAATGGATTAGGAATTACAACATCTGTCTGATAACCACTCCCTGACAATGGCTGTAAAGCAAAGATATTATGTTTTGAGCCTGTAATAGGATTTTTAATTAAACATAATAAGTTTTTATTTTCATAATCCATTTTCATATCTTTTAATTGCGAATTTACAGTAGAATTGAGTACTGTTTGGTTTTCCAAAACATTCATACTATTAAGATCTACTGTACTAATTGTTGTGCCATAAACTGAATCATTTATAGTATATCCGACTATCGCAATATCTGCTCCGTTTTCATTTAATATTTCCAACAAATAGCTGTATTTCCCCTGTGAATCAACGTACAAATAAGGTGTTTGATATCTATGTCCTACATAATTTTGTAAATTATTTTTGTCGTGAGATATTAATGTAAATGAGCCATTGCCTACTTCTCCCAACAAAACAACATTATTTGCAGTATGTCTGACCTCCAATAATTTCCTACCTCTATAATATTTATCACACTGCATAGAAGATAAATTAAAATCAATAAACAGACTTAACAGAGAAGGATCTTCTCCTATTAAAGAAACTTTCAGGTCTCCATACTTATTTGTATAAACATCTATTTTATTACAAGTTCTTACTTCTTTTTGAGGAAAATAAATTATATTTATTGAACCTCCCGTTATTAAATTCATCCATGATGAATAGGCAAAAAATGCAGTATCATTCTTTCTTCCACAGAAAAAAACATCATTGTTGTAGATATCCATATCCATAACTTCAAATCTTTGCAAGTAACTAACCTTTGTGCCACAATTTGGAAAAAATGCTGAGGCATTACTATCATTATCTGTCAAATAAAAAGCAATACCAATATTTGATTGATACATATAATTTACTGCTGATAAAATCTTTGTAGGCGTGATAGTAACTGACTTTATCGGGATGATACGTGTTTGTGGTGGTGTAGGCGTAATTACTCGTTGCGTACTTGTTACCATTGCCGATTGCATCTGTGCATTACTCTTTGTTGGGCATAATATTACTAAACTTATCATCAATATTAAAAATGTAATTTTTCGCATTGTCTTGAATTTTTGATTATTGATTTTTTGCAAATTTATACATAATTTTTATAAATAACCAAATTTTTTACAAGAAATTAATAAAAAATTTTCACATAATAAAATATAGGTTTATGTGAAGACAAAAAATTAATATCACTAATCAAAAAATTAGTGTTAAACACTAATAAAATAATCACTCACATTAGTTTTCTAATGTGAGTGATTAGTGAAATAGTATTAAATATCAATAAAACAAATAGTGATATTAATTTTTTGTCTTGAATTATCCTTGTTTTGTTTGCTGTAATGTTACCTTTTTGACGAAGCCATATTTTGGGAGTTTTCAATAGTTTGTTTTACGTGGCTGTAAATAGCAGTCTTATTTAAGATACGTTTGTCTTTATCCAAGATATATAAAGTAGGAGTGTGGTCCAATTGAAAATTATAGGGGCGAAGTTCGGCTTCGCTTGCGTGTGTAACAATCCAAGGATAAGGGTCGGCTTCCTGTCGTGCCTTGCATATAGCATAGTCTTGGTCAATATCTATCAAGAAAATCTCTACATCGTATTTATCTTTGAAATCATTATAAAAATTAGTCAAATCTTCAATGTTTTTCTTGCAACTCTCACACGTGGAAGCAAAGAAATACAACACAGTATAGTTTTTTTTGACAGAATACAACGAATGTGGAACTTTATTAAAGTCGGCAAGAATTATATTCGGCATAAGTTTTCCGGGAAGAAATGGTTCAATCTTTTTTAGATTGTCTTTGTGATATTCTATAATGGAAGGCATAAGGTAAGTCGCCGCACGGTCTATATAAGTATTGACCAAATGTGAATAAATAATTTCATTAAAAGAAAAAGGCATTTGCGGAAGATAATCCAAATACCACGAAATGATGTAATCTGCATATTCCTTTCCGCCCTTTGAGTCTGCCGTTTTTATAAAATTGTCGATAGCCGTGCAGATAGAGTCAGGTTCTTGTGCAGTGGCTTCGGTTATGTAGGAATTGAATTGTTTGATAAAATAAGGTGTGTATAAAATTCTTTTATCAGTAAAATGGAAACGATTCCAATAATGAGTGCGATAGTAGAAATTATATTCCGCTTGTTTTTCGGGGATAACTTTACCGTTATTAAAGAAATAGGCAGGTGCAGTTTGCTCCATTCCGTCAAAAACAACAGTAATCAGATTTGTGGGATAAGTCTTGAAGAAACTCTTTTGGAATACGTTGAAACTGTCTATTACATTCAAAATATCGTTTCTTAATGAATCCACATTGGCACCTTGTTCGTTTGCTTTGATTTTATAATAATACATTGCACTTTGACATTTCTTGTTTTCTTTTTGGTAAAGAAAATAAGCATCATTCTCAGGAGAGTTTTTTACAAAAAACTCTCCTGAATTGTAAATCTCTATCGAAAAATCTTTGCTCTGTTCTAATACAAACGAAAACAAATCTCCTTTTTTGCTTTTGACCATATACATTCCCATAGGGTAATCGTTGGCAATCCAATGAAAACCTCCGTCTTTTGAAACTTTCAAACTGTCCATTCTAAGGTTTTGGCTTCCGCAGAAACCCTCTATAAAAATAGAGTCGTACTCGTATTCGTGTATAAAAAAACTTACTTTGTAGTTGTTTTGCCCCTTAGCGACTGTTGCAAAGCAAAACAAAGAAACTATTAACAAACTTAACTTAAATATTTTCATAAATCAAATCCTCCGTTTTCCAATATATCCATAACTTGTTTAACGTTGTCGGCAGCAATATTCTTAGCAAGAATTTTATTGTTGGCATCGAGTATATATATTATAGGTGTCTTTTCTACATCAAAGTATTCTCTCCAATCGTATGTGGCGATAAGACCATTGACATTAACCCAGTTTATGCCGTATTTATCCAAAAAAGTATCTCTTTCTTTTATTTCGCCCTCGGTATGCACAGCAAAGACTTCTAAATTATATTGTCCTCTGTATTGTTTATAAAACTCAAATAATTTAGGGATTTCCGTTGTGCAATGACCGCAAGACGCAGCCCAAAACACGAGAATTTTGTATTTTGTCTTAAATTCGTCCAAATGTCTCCATTTGCTGCCTTCCTCACCTTCGGGGCAAGCCAAATCGGGAACGGTTTGGCCAAGCAGAAGATTACGCCACTTGTCTGCTCTATTGATATTTTGCTCCATATCAGAGGGAGCAAGACCTGTGAATTTACCCGTTTTAAGATATTTATCCACCATACCGACATAAACTTTGTCGTGTCCCATTATAGGACTTTGCAAATAACGAGAAGAAATATCTCGCACGAAAAAGTCAAACATCTTGCCGTTACCGGTTTTGTTAATCCAATATTCGGCATAGTACAAAATACTGTCGGCTTTCTCATACTTCATTACATTTTCCCAATAGTTGTTGTAGTTATCAATAAACACTTGTTTGTTGGTATTCAAAAGAGCATCGCAAGTCAAATCCACATTGTCAAAATAATGACGTTTGTAATAGCAGAACCTATTGTTTTGCATTTTTATCGAATCCACACTACCGTCTTGCTTATAAATTGTTTCGGATTGCGGAACAACGATAGGTTTAGCCGCCAAAAGAATTTTTGCAAGCAAATGGTCTGGATGATTTTTAATGAAAGCGTTTTTCAATGAGTCGTTTTCGTCCTTAAATTTTTTGAGTTTGGTGTCGTATTCGTCTTTGGAAATAGTTTCTCTTCCTGCAATGATTTCTTTGTACAAAGAGCCTAAACTATCGCTTTTTTGCATATAATCGATGTACAACTCCTCGTCTTTACTACCTTTGACGCTAAGGTTTTTCAACCACGCCGCATCTTCGGTCTTGAATTTCAAGTTTTTTTCCTTTGTTATGATAAAATCGCAGTAATGTCCCTTGGTGTCGGTTACAAAGAATACGCCTTGTTCCAATTGTTTTGTTTTGTTTTTGAATACGAACTTACCTTTGTTATTATTTATTGCCGTATCTATTGCATACGTTCCGCCGTGCCAATAGTAGCCCAAAAGAAGAGTATCGGTAGTTGTGTTTTTAATCTCAAACGTTATTTCGTACTGTGCTTTAACTATCGGACTGATTAGAGACACTAATACGAAGACTGCAAACATTCTTTTTTTCAAATCCATCGTTGTCTTGTTAATATGTTTCGTGGGCAAAATTACAATAATTTGCGTAATAGAAACGTAAAATATCTCAATATTGATATAAAACGACAAAGAAAACTAAAATTTTTATAACTTTGCAACTCTAAATTTCGATAAAGCAATGGCAATAGAACTTAGTGAATTTCGTAAGAATGTAGCACAGATTTCGGAGATAGACCCTATAATCATTGAGCCTGCAAAGGCAGAAGGTGTTTGGGTGAAAGATGTTAATGGGAAACGTTATATGGATATGCTTTCGGGCATCTGCGTCGGTAACGCCGGACACAAAAATCCCGAAGTTGTCAAGGCGATAAAAGACCAAATCGATAAGTATTTACACGTTATGGTCTATGGAGAGTTTATCCAAAAGCCACAAATGGATTATGCCGTTCGATTAAAAGAATTTCTGCCCAAAGACTTAACGCAAATCTTTTATGTCAATAGCGGTAGCGAGGCTATTGAAGGAGCGATAAAGGCGGCAAAACTATACAACCACAAAAACAAGATAATCTCTTACACAAACTCTTATCACGGCTCAACCATTGCGTGCGTGTCGATGCTTAGCGATGAAAAGTTTCGCACGAATTTCTTACCTCTGTTGCCTTGTACCGATAACATTGAGTTCAATAACGAAGAGGATTTGCTTAAAATTGATTCAGACACTTGCTGCGTTGTTGCCGAGAGCGTGGCTGTCGGAGCAGGAGTGGAGTTGCCGAAGAACGATTATTTGAAAAAACTACGTAGCCGTTGCGATGAAGTGGGTGCTGTATTGATTTTAGATGAAATTCAAACGGGTTTTGGTCGCACGGGTTCGTTGTTTGCTTTTGAGCAATACGGATTTGTTCCCGATATACTTTGTATTGCAAAGGCTATGGGCGGAGGCTTGCCTATCGGAGCCTTTATCGGCAAGGAAGTTATAATGAATCGATTGAATAATCACCACCCATTGATTGGACATGCGACAACATACGGCGGTAATCCTGTTTGTTTGGCTGCCGCACTTGCACAATTGAACTGCATTGTCGAAGGCGATTTAATTGAAAGCGTAAAAGCCAAAGGCGAAATTTACAGAGAGAAACTTCGCCACAAACATATAAAACAAGTGGTGGGCATAGGCTTATTCAACGCCGTATATTTGAATGACGGAGTGGATTGGCAAAAACTTCTTATTTCGTGTTTTAATAACGGCATCATAACCGGAACACACTTATTCAACAGCAATTGTATTTCAATCAAACCTCCTTTAACCATAACCGAGAGTGAGATAAACGAATCGATAAATAGAATACTCAAAGCCTTTGATGAAATCTGATTGTCCTTCATACGCTGACGTTATATTGTCATTACATCTTCCGTATTCTTATACTTACAAAGTGCCGACAAATCTTACAAACATAAAAGTCGGACAAAGAGTTGTTGTGCAGTTAAGAAGTCGTATTTATTCCGCCATTGTGGTAAATTTGCACGACGATATAAACCCTGCCACCGAACATTCTTCCACAATGAAGTACATATTGGACATTATAGACGATAATCCTATTGTAACGCCCAAGCAGATAAAATTCTTTAAGTGGATTAGCGATTATTACGTTTCATATATAGGCGATGTGCTTACGGTTGCTTTGCCAGCGTCCTTTCGTTTGAAAAGCGAGACAATGGTAACTGTGTCGCCATACTTTAATTCCGACATTTCCGACTTTGATGAAAAGGAATTGCAAATCTTTAATTTAATCGTCGGAAAGGACAAAATATCTCTTGAAGACTTAAAAACCACTTTGGAAGCCAAAGATGTATTAACCACAATCAACAAACTAATAAAAAAAGACGTCCTTATCACCGATGAAGAACTTTATTCTCGTTACCGCCCGAAGAAAGAACTTTTTATTACTCTTAACGAAGAGTGTAGCAATCAAGAAAACCTCAAATCCTTACTCCAAGATTTGGACGCTAATAAGAGAACCCGGCCCCAAAGTCAGTTAATCCTAAAATATCTTTCGCTAATCAAAAACAACACTCGGCTGAAAAAAAACGATTTCGGGCAGGATAATCTTTCCACGCTTAACACTATGCTCAAAAAAGGCATATTCGTCAGACAATCTTACGAAGTTTCTCGTTTGAAAAGCCGAGTTAAAACTTCGGATGTTGATTCCATTGTTTTGAACACTCAACAACAAGAGGTCTTCGACACTATTATCAACACTTGGAACGACACCCCCATAACTCTTATTCACGGAGTTACTGGCAGCGGTAAGACAGAGGTGTATATCAAACTTATCGATAAAGTCGTTAGTGGCGGTGGTCAGGTTCTTTTCCTTTTGCCCGAAATTGCAATAACGATGCAACTTATCAACCGTTTGGAAAAGTATTTCGGTGATAAGGCTGTTGTGTATAATTCTAAGTTTTCCATGCTCGAAAGAGCCGAGATTTGGCATCGTACAATGATGTCCGATAATTCCGAAGCCGATAACGATACCTCAGAAGCCCATAACAAACAAAAGTTTCAAATCATCGTGGGTTCAAGAAGTGCGGTTTTTTTGCCTTTTACTGATTTGCAATTGGTAATTATTGATGAAGAACACGACACTTCTTTCAAACAAACCGAACCCGTGCCGCATTACAATGGCAGGGACTGTGCTTTGTATTTGGCAAAGTTATTTGGAGCAAAGACGGTATTAGGAAGTGCAACGCCCAATGTAGAAACTTATAAGTTAGCCCTTGACGGCAAGTATCAACTCTTGGAACTTACCAAACAATACTTTGATTTGCCATTGCCACGCATTGAACTTGTGGATATGAAAGCGGCAATAAAAGACAAATCCACCTATGGAATATTCTCCAAAGACTTGATAGACGCAATAGATGCCGAACTAAACAATAATCGTCAAGTGCTTATCTTCCAAAACCGACGAGGATACGCTCCTCATATAGAGTGTAACGTGTGCGGATATATTCCAAAATGTCCTTCTTGCGACGTATCTTTGGTTTTTCATAAGGATACGGCAGACCTGCAATGCCATTATTGTGGCTACCATACGCCGGCGTTGAGTGCTTGTCCGCAATGTGAATCACATGCCTTGAAGATTGTAGGCTCGGGTACGCAGAAGATAGAAGAGGAACTTGCGTTGTATTTTCCCAAAGCGAAGATAAAGCGTATGGATTTGGACTCCATGCGTTCCAAAGACGCATATACCGATATTTTGAGCGACTTTTCTTCAAAGAAAATCGATATTTTGTGCGGCACGCAGATAATTACAAAGGGTTTGGACTTTGATAACGTTTCGTTGGTGGGCGTTATCGGGACTGATACGATGCTGCATTATCCCGATTTTCGAGCCTTTGAGCGTGCTTTTCAGATACTGACGCAGGTCAGTGGCAGAGCGGGACGCCGTAATAACGAGGGACGAGTTTTGATTCAGACCTTTGAAAGAGACAATATGCTGATGCAAGATGTTGTTCAAAGAAACTATCGACATATGTACGACATACAAATCAAGGAGCGTCAGATGATGAATTTTCCGCCTTTTTGTCGAATGATAAAACTGACGTTACAGCATCGCGATAAAGAGTTTTTAACGGCGAAGAGTTTTGAATATGCGAGTCGATTGCGTACAATTTTCGGTTCGAGATTGTTTGGTCCGCAAGAGCCAATCATAGCAAGGATAAAGAATTACTATGCAATGGAGATTTGGTTAAAGATAGAAAAGAGCCTTTCTTACGCTTCTGCCAAGCAGCGATTGAGACAATACAACGAGGAGTTTTTATCTTTGCGTGTCAATTCTCAACTTCGCATATCGATTGACGTTGATCCCGTCTAATCGCCTTAACTTTTTCTTTTCTCTTTTGAACTTTTAATTTTCCGGTCTTAAATTCCCTTTTCTTCGCTTTAACTTTTATATTTTCTTGTCTTAACTTTTTAATTCACTATCTTAAATTTCTGTTTTCTTGTCTCCACTTTTTAATTCGCTATCTTAACTTTTTATTTCACGGTCTTAATTTTGTGTTGTACGACCTTAAATTCTTCTTTTCCTGTTTTAACTTTTTCTTTCACTATCTTAATTTTTTCTTTACCTATCTTAATTTTCTATTGAAAAATCTTAAATTCTTATTCTGCTGCCTTAAATTTATGTTTTGCCGTTTGAAATTTGAATTCATTATACTGATACTTGTGTCCGATACAGCCTAAAACTTTTCCAAGTCAGCCTGAAACGTGCCTCAAAGTTGCGCAACTTTGTCTGACGTTTTGGGCTGACTTGGAAAAGTATTGGGCTGTTTTGAATAAAAACTTCACTGCGGCAGACAAGAAGTTAAGGCCGCCAAACGCAAACTTCAAATTGAAAAGTACGAAACAAAGACGGCAAAGAATAAAGTTAAGACGGGAAAAACGAAAATAAAAACTGTGAAATTTGATTTACCCCATACATATATTATATATGCAAAACATAAAAATAAAAGTTAAGGCGGGTAAGTATAAAAATAGGAGTATGAAATTGAGAATTGAGGTTGCAAAGTATGAAATTGAGTAGGAGAGATTAAAATAAAAGTCAAAAAAACAAAAGGTGGAGCAACGTTTTTTTTATTGCCCCACCCGAATAATCATTAAAAACTTAACAAATTTTCTTTATTTCTCCAATCTCTTGGCAAGTCTTTCGCGAATTGCTTTGATGAACTCTGCTGAATTTACAGCCTTTGGTGTGATACCTTCCATTAAATTAACAAGGTCTTTGGTTACAATACCTTCGTTTAATGTGTCAAAGCATGCGCCTTCCAATTGATTTGCGTAATTTACCAACTCAGGTAAGTTGTCCATTTCGCCTCTCTTTCTGAATGCTCCGCTCCATGCAAAGATTGTAGCCATAGGGTTGGTAGATGTCTCTTCGCCTGCCAAATATTTATAGTAGTGGCGTGTAACCGTTCCGTGTGCTGCCTCGTATTCGTATTTGCCGTCAGGAGATACCAAAACGGAAGTCATCATTGCCAATGAACCGAATGCAGTCGATACCATATCGCTCATAACGTCGCCGTCGTAGTTCTTGCAAGCCCAGATGTAACCGCCTTTGCTTCTGATAACACGTGCAACAGCATCGTCAATCAATGTGTAGAAGTATTCTAAGCCTAATTCATCGAATTTTGCTTTGTATTCTTCAAATACTTCTGCGAATATGGCTTTAAATCTGCCGTCGTATTTCTTGGAAATGGTGTCCTTGGTTGAGAACCAAACGTCTTGTTTAACGTCTATTGCGTATTTGAAACAAGAATGTGCGAAACTTCTTATTGATTTGTCTGTGTTGTGCATTCCTTGAAGCACGCCTTCGCCATTAAATTCGTGGATAACAACTTCTTCTTTCTTACCGCTTTTGCCTTCGAAGACAAGTTTGGCAACGCCCGGCTCATCGGCACGCAATTCTACCGATTTATAAACATCACCGTAAGCATGACGAGCGATAGTTATAGGCTTCTCCCAGTTTTTAACAACAGGTTTGATTGAAGGTATGGTGATAGGAGCACGGAAAACTGTTCCGTCAAGAATTGAACGTATGGTTCCGTTAGGTGATTTCCACATTTCGTGCAATTTGTATTCGCTCATACGTTGAGTATTAGGCGTAATGGTAGCACATTTTACGGCAACACCGTATTTCTTTGTGGCTTCTGCCGAGTCCTTTGTAACTTGGTCGTTAGTTTCATCACGATGTACCAAACCCAAGTCGTAATATTCGGATTTCAAATCAACGAAAGGAAGAATTAAATCGTCTTTAATCATCTTCCATAAAATTCGGGTCATTTCGTCGCCGTCCATCTCGACCAACGGTGTGGTCATTTTGATCTTTTCCATGTTAATCTTCAATGTTTTTTTTATTTGTTATTATTTATGTATCTATTATTATTTGCGTAGTTATTGAGATTATTTTATTCTTGTGAGTTATTATTATTTAGATTATCGGCTTGTTGTTGCTTGATATATTCCTCCACGTGGTTGATACCGGAGAAGTCGCTCAAAAGGTTGCCGATAAAGAAAGGTTTTTTGTAGGTGTTGAGCGAATAGTCTCTGACAAAGCCGTAATAACTCGTGTCGCCCGGTTCAAAAGCGTGAGAAATTTTTCCGGAATAGCCGTCTCTACAATCTACTTCCATTGACAAGAAGTAAATCGAGCCGTCCTTGGCTCTTATAACGTCGAAATTGGTAAAGCGAATGGTGGAGTATTTCAAAATATTTTTGCGGATTTGCAAGAGTTCGTCGTCGGTGGTCTTTGAAGATATGGCTACCACAACGTAATCTTTGCTGAAATAGGCGGGAGCCCACGATTTAGGTTCTTGTGCTTTGGCAAAAAGAACCATAATGCTGAACAAGGCTATTGAAATAAACTGTTTCATTGCTACTTTTTTCTAAATTTTTGCAAAATTACGAATTTATTTTAATCTAATACCAAACATTACGCTATTTTTTTACGAACATTGGATTTACTATTTCACTCTCCAATCTAAAAAGTTACCATAAAACTTTTGCCATAACAATAAAATGATGTATCTTTGCAACCTTAAAAAAGCATCATAAAGAAAATGATTAAGCAAAGAACGATAAATAATAGTGTAAGTATAGAGGGCAGGGGATTGCATACAGGCAAGATGTCGCATGTAACTCTTTGCAGTGCACAGGCGAACGAGGGGATATACTTTATTAGAACCGATGCGGCGAATAATAGAATCGATGCGTCGGTTATTAACGTTGCTGACACGGCAAGAGGAACTACATTGAAACAAGGCGACGTTGCCATTTCCACAATAGAACATTGTATGGCGTCTTTGATGGCCAACGGCATAGATAATATAAGGATAGAGGTTGATTGTGAGGAGTTGCCCATACTTGACGGCAGTGCGAAGTACTGGGTTGAACTTATAAGTAAGGCAGGCATCAAGGAATTAGACGCAGAAAAGAAATTTTATCAAATCAAACAGCCCGTACATTACAAGTCTGAGGCTGACAATGTGGAATATTGGGCGTTGCCAAACGATACTTTCAGCGTCAGTTCAACGATAGATTTCAATTCTATGATAGGAACTCAGTTTGCGGAGTTAAAATCTTTGGACGAGTTCAATGAAAACTTCGCCAAGTGCAGAACTTTCGTCTTTTTGAGCGAGATTATGGCTTTGGTGAAGATGAATTTGATTAAGGGCGGCGACTTAAACAACGCCATAGTCTTTGCAGATAAAGAATTGGACGACGCAACTATCGACAAGATAGCCCGCTTCTTTAACAAAGACCGCAAGGAAGTGAAAGTAGAGAACGGAGTTTTGAACACCATTCAGTTACAATACCACAACGAACCGGCAAGACACAAACTCCTTGACTTTGTCGGCGATATTGCACTTGCAACTCCGAACATTAAAGGGCACTTTATCATCGTTAGACCCGGACATAAGAACAATACAGAATTTGCTAAAATAATAAAAACAGAGATGGAAACAAACAATTCTATACCGGTTTATGATCCGAACAAGGAGCCGGTGTTTGATATTATGGAGATTAGAAAACGCTTGCCGCACCGTTTTCCAATGTTGTTAATAGATAAGATAATCGAAGTGGGTGAGGACTACATCGTCGGACTGAAAAACGTTACCGGCAATGAGGACTTTTTCAACGGACATTTCCCGGAAGAACCCGTTATGCCCGGCGTTTTGGTCGTTGAGGCTTTGGGTCAGACAGGTGGAATGTTGGTTTTGAAAGACGCTAAGCCCGGTGAGAAATACAACACTTACTTTATGAAATTTGAAGATGTGAAATTCCGCAATAAAGTAGTGCCTGGCGATACTCTTCTTTTGAAGTTACAACAAATAGGTCCTATTCGTCGCGGCATTATTCAGATGAAAGGCACGGCATACGTGGGCAACAAAGTCTGCGTTGAGGCAACAATGATGGCAATGGTAACCAAAGCATAACGATAACTTATGAACACATTATATTATCTACATCCGGATGCCAAGATAGGCAACAATGTAACCATTGAACCCTTTGCCGTTATCCACCAAGACGTTGTTATCGGCGATGATTGTTATATCGGTAGCGGAGCAGTCATATTTCCGGGTGCAAGAATAGGTAAAAACTGCCGAATATTCCCGGGTGCGAGCATTGCCGCCATACCGCAGGATTTGAAATTCGACAACGAATACACCACCGTCGAAATCGGTGATAACAACACTATACGTGAGTTCGTTACAATCAACAGAGGCACGGCTGCAAGGGGAACAACAAGCATCAAGGACAACAACTTGATAATGGCGTACTCACATATCGCACACGATTGCTGTATTGGTAGCAACTGCGTCTTGGCGAACAACACGACCCTTGCCGGACACATTGAAGTGGAAGACTATGTTTTGACCGGTGGAATGAGTGCCATACATCAGTTTGTACATATCGGACAGCATTCCATTCTAATGGGAGGCTCGTTGATAGACAAAGATGTGCCGCCATACGTCAAAGTAGGTAAATTCCCCGCATCTTATTGCGGAATCAACTCTGTCGGATTGCACCGCAGGGGATTTACGCAAGAGGATATCAACGAAATCCAAGACATTTATCGTACCGTTTTTCAAAAAGGTTTGACATATTCGCGTGCTTTGGAGGAGATAAAGGCGAGAAAGCAGAACAAATACACCAATATTATCGCAACATTTATCGAGAGAGCCGACAGAGGTTTAATTAAAGGCTTTAATTAGTGTTTTGTTGTCTGATATAATAGGCGGGAGGCGGTAGCATCAAACTTTGCGTTCTTAAAAATAAAGCATATAATCCCCCAATCGTCCTTATACATTATAATGTATGATAAGATAATGTATGATAAGCAGCGAGTGAGCAAACGAAAGTTTGCTCACTCGCTGCTTTGTTTCAAAAAACGACGGCGAAATGTAGAAGAATTTATAGTAGAATTAGAAAATCTGCAATAGTTATTGAAAGTATAAATTCGTTTGTTTGTATTAAATTCATAATGTAAGGGTAATACTTTTATCTCTTTTCTGAGACTTTTCTTGTATTAACATCACTAATATTCCGTTGTATTATATTTTTGATTAAAGATAAACGCAAAAATTAAGGTGTCGCAGTGATTAATTGGATTGCGACACCTTTTTTATTTAGTCTTTTGAAAAATTTTTGTTGTTTAATACTATTTGATTTTTATTTAATACTATTTCGTTAATGTTTAACACTGTTAAATTTTTATTAAACAATATTTTTCTCTTATCAAACATTAAATTATTTCAAAGTACCAAGCTTTTTGCCTATCTTGATGAAGGCTTCAACACATTTATCCAATTGTGCGTGAGTGTGGGCTGCACTTACCTGAACTCTGATACGAGCCTGTCCTTTTGGAACAACAGGGTAGTAGAAACCTGTAACGTAAATACCTTCGTTAGACAATTCGGCAGCAAACTTCTGCGACAATGGAGCGTCATATAACATAACGGCACAGATTGCAGACTGTGTCGGTTTGATGTCAAATCCTGCTGCTTTCATCTTTTCTACGAAATAATTGGTGTTTTCGTGTAATGTGTCTTGAAGTTTATTGTCTCTTGTTATTATATCCAATGTCTTTATGGCAGCAGCAGCAACCATAGGAGGAATGGAGTTTGAGAACAAATAAGGACGAGAACGTTGGCGTAACATCTCAATTATTTCTTTCTTACCAGTTGTAAATCCACCGACAGCACCACCAAAGGCTTTGCCTAATGTTCCTGTAAGGATTTCAACTTTACCTCTCAGATTGTATTGTTCGGTTGTTCCTCTACCTGTCTTACCTACAACGCCGGCAGAATGAGATTCATCAACCATTACCAATGCATTGTATTTGTTTGCCAATTCGTAAATCTTATCGATAGGAGCAACATTTCCGTCCATTGAGAACACACCGTCGGTGCATATAATTCTGTGGCGGCAGTCTTTTGCTGCGATAAGTTGTTGTTCCAAATCTGCCATATCTGCATTAGCGTAACGGAAACGTTTAGCCTTGCAAAGACGGACACCGTCAATAATTGATGCGTGATTTAATGCGTCTGAAATGATTGCATCTTGCTCGCCTAACAATGGTTCAAAAACGCCACCGTTTGCATCAAAACATGCAGCGTAAAGTATAGTGTCTTCCGTGCCGAAGAACTCTGCAATTCTTTTCTCTAATTCTTTGTGCAAATCACCTGTTCCGCAAATAAAACGTACAGAAGACATACCATAGCCTCTTGCGTCCATAGCGTCTTTTGCTGCTTGGATTAATTCCTTGTTATCTGCAAGTCCCAAGTAATTGTTAGCACAGAAATTTAATACATCGCCTTCGTCTTTGGTTTTGATTGCAGCGGACTGCGGAGTTATGATTACTCTTTCGCTTTTGTAAAGACCGTCATCTTTTATTTGCTGAATTTCTTTTTGCAAATATTTCTGAAAATTATCGTACATGATTTGTATTGTTTTTGTTAATTATATATTAGTATCTCATACTTAAATATGTTACAAAATTACAATATTTTTTATTTGCAGGAAAATAAAACACTGTTTTTTTAGAAATCTTTTTTAACTTTGCACTTCAAAATTTGAAACAAACTGATAAATATTGATGTAATATGCAGATAGTTACGCTTACTACGGATTGGGGATTAAAGGACTGGTATGTTGGTCAGGTAAAGGGTGTATTGTATTCACGGATTAATGATGTCAATGTTGTGGATATTACACACAAAATTCCTAAGTTTGATATACGTATGGCGGCTATCGTCGTTCAGAACGCTTGTTTTACTTATCCCAAAGGCACTATCCATATCATTGACATCAATACTTTTGAGGGCGATTCCCAATCATTTATCGTTGTCAAATACAATGACCAATTTTTTATTTGCACAGACAATGGCTTGCCGAGTATGATATTCAAAGGCTTGGACGTAGAGATAACCGATATGACTAATTATGTCGCCGATAGCAATTATTACACTTATGCTGTTTTGGATTTATTCGTTAAAATAGCAGATGTTTTGAGTCGGACACATTCATTGGAAAATCTTGGCAATAAGAAAAACGATTTTGCGGTTAGAAAAGAACCATTTACCAATGCTCAAAGGGGGAATAGCATCGAATGTCAGATAATTTATATAGATGACTACGGCAACGCTTATTTGAATATCAAGGACAAAGAGTTTCTCGGTATTTTGAACAATCGAAAGTTTGAGATATTTATAGATGTAAGGGCGACAATCACAAGTTTTTCCACTTCATACGCAGATAAATCCATAGCAGGGCAACCGCTTATGACCGTTTCGTCTATGTGCAATTTGGAATTGGCTGTAAGAGGCGATAACTTTTCAAGACTATTCGGCAAAAAAGTCGGAGATAAGATTACAATAAATATTAAAGACTAATTTTTGACGTCCATAGCCTGTCTTATCGCAGAGCCAAGTAAGAAAAACGCAAGTACCAAAATCATAATGGCAAGTCCCGGAATTATTGCCATATATGCAGCGTCCAAGATGATATAACCATAATTTTCTTTAATCATAGTACCCCAAGACGGCATCGGAGGTTGCACTCCTATACCGAGAAATGACAATCCCGCTTCTTGTAATATGGCTGTTGCGAAATTACTTGCTATTATAACCGTTACAGCACTCACTACATTGGGAAGTATATGCTTTACAATCAATCTTGTATCGGAAAATCCCAATGCTTTGCCAGCCAAAACAAATTCCTTTTCCTTTAATCCCATAACCTGCCCCCTTACCATACGTGCAATATCCACCCACATAGTAAGACCAACGGCAACAAAGACCTGCCAAAAACCTTTTCCAAGTGCAAAAGTTATGGCAATGACAAGCAATATTGTAGGCATAGACCATATAACATTTATAAGCCACATAATGATATTGTCCAACACTCCGCCATAATATCCGGCCAATGCCCCCAAAGTTATGCCGATTACAAGAGCGATGACTATGGCTATAAATCCTACACTTAGCGATACTCTTGTGCCTATCATCAATTGTGAAAGCAAATCCCTGCCGTAACGATCCGTGCCAAGATAATATTTCTTCTCTACGATTTCGTACTTTGTGCCTTTTTTCAGTGTTTTTATTTCTCCTTCGTTAGGACTATCGCCGGTGAAGGTCTCATAAATCAAGTTTTGATTTTCATCTGTCCTATAATTATATATGGGAATGTTGGTTGTAGTGATGGGTGTGCCGAAAAGCATATTGGAGAAAAATCCTTTGATAGAGTGTTTCGGAGTATCGTTTTCAGAACTCTTGTCGTGGATTTTAAGCATCTTTATCTTAAATCCCGGTTTCTTTATCGCAAGTTCCAAATGTTGTTCGTTGGCGTATGGCGAAGAGTCGGGCGTTATGGCATATCCCAAAATGGCAATAAGAGTAAAAAACACTATGACAACCATACATACGATTGCCAACGGATTTTTCAATAGTTTTTTCATTCCCTGACTCATTGCCTAAAAGAGTTATGTTTTGTTCAAGTGAGATTTATATTAAGCCTAATTCAACTTTTGCTTCATCTGATAACATTCTTATATCCCAAGCAGGCTCAAAAGTCAGTTGCACTTGAACGTTTTTTACGCCATCGACACTCTTAACGGTACTTTCTACTTCCGCAGGCAGGCTTTCGGCAACCGGACAATTGGGTGCAGTCAAAGTCATCTCGATAAGTACAAACATATCGTCATTGACATCCAATTTGTAAATCAATCCCATATCCCAAATATTGACAGGTATTTCGGGGTCGTAGATTGTTTTCAAAACTTGAATGATTCTGTCTTTCAATATTTCTTTTTCGTCCATTGTTTTTTCGTGTATTGTCGTTATGTGATTAAAGATTATTGTTTGAATATTGTTTGCTTGTTTTGTGATTTATTACATATTATTCTTCATATCAAAAGCCGTTGCGTACAGTTTTATCTGTTTTATCATAGCCAACAAACCATTGCTTCGGGTAGGGGATAGGTGTTGCGTCAAACCTATGGTATCAATGAATTTAAGGTCGGCATTTTTCACATCTTCCGGCTTTTGGTTGTTGAAAACGCGAAGTAACAAGGTTATTATGCCTTTGGTTATCACTGCATCGGAATCGGCTTTTATTTCCATAACATCTCCATTCATCTTTGCCGATACCCATACCTTGGATTGGCAGCCTTTGATTAAATTGTTTTCGTTTTTATCTTTTTCATCGATTATAGGACATTCGTCGCCCAATTCAATCAAGTAATTATATTTATCCATCCAATCGTCGAACATTGCAAATTCCTGTTCAATCTCTTGTTCAATCTCTTTTATTGTCATTGTTGTCGTTATTTTAATGTTTAATATTAGAAAAATAATGTTTAATATCAGTAAAACAGTGTTTAACAATAATTATCTGTTATCTCACATCATTCATCTGTAAAATCTCTTCAATAAATTTTCTATCGTTGGACAAACGAGGAATTTTATGTTGGCCTCCAAGTTTGCTGCGCTCTTTCAACCAATCATAGAAAACTTTTTCTCGTCCTACCACAACCAACGGGCGTTGCAATACAAGGTTTTTATAACGTTTGGCATCGTAATCCGAATTAACCGAACGCAAAGATTCATCGAATATTTCTATGAATTTTTCCATATCGTCGGGCTGTTTTTCAAACTCAACAACCCATTGGTGCATACGTTTTTGGTTTTCTTTGTCGAAATAAGGGGCTCCCGTATATTCTCTTATTGCGGCATTGGTGGCACGTGCGGCAAGGCTTAGGGCTTTGTCTGAGTTATTGACTATGATTTCTTCGCCGCAGGTGTTGATATAATTCTTTGTTCTGCCGGTGATTTTGAAACGATAAGGATATTTTTCGGTAAAGCATACCGTATCGCCAATCATATACCTCCAAAGACCTCCGTTGGTGCTGATAAGCATTGCGTAATTCTTACCCAATTCCACATCTGCCAAATTAACCGTTTTCGGATTAGGTTTGTCCAAATCTTCAAAGGCGATAAATTCGTAATATATGCCGTAATCCAAAAGAAGTAACATACTCGACCTATCAACTTGGTCTTGCAAACCGAAGAAACCCTCCGAAGCGTTGTAAGTCTCCATATAATTGACGTTTTCGCCAAGCATCTGTTGGTATTGTTTCATATAAGGACGAAAAGATACTCCACCGTGAAAATAAACCTCCAAATTCGGCCACACTTCACTAATACTCTTTCCCGTATATTCTGTTATGCCTTTCAAAAGCACCATCATCCAACTTGGCACTCCAGACAATGATACAACGTTTTCAGTACTTACGCTTGCAATCATTTTATTGAGTTTCGATTCCCATTCAGGCATAAGAGCTATTTCTTTTTTCGGAACTCTGAACCATTCAGCCCAAAAAGGCAGGTTATCTATGATTATTGCCGATACATCGCCCAAGAACATATCGTTACCTTCTTGATTATCCTGTCTTGAACCTCCAAGAGCCAACGATGCCCCGTTGAAAACATTACTGTCCGGGTGATTGTTGCAGTATATGGCAAGCATATCTTTTCCACCTTTGTAATGACATTCTTCCAACGATTCTTTGCTGACAGGTATGAACTTGCTTCGCGTTGAGGTAGTCCCGCTTGATTTTGAGAACCATTTTATATCGGTGTTCCAAAGTACGTTTTGTTCTCCTTTAAGTATTCGCTCAAAGAATGGCAACAAATCATCGTAAGTATTGACCGGAACTCTTTTTGCAAAGGCTTCTTCGTCCTTTATCGATTTATAATCGTAGAAATTACCCCATACGGTGTCTTTTGCTTCGCTGATAAGATTTTTGAACACTCTGTGTTGAGTGTCTATCGGATTGCGCATAAAATTCTCTATCTGCGGAATCCTAAGAAGCATAATCTTGTTCACTAAACTGTTTAATGGCATTTTCTATATGTTTTTTTATGTTTTTTCGTTACGTTGAAAATTTATGTTTTCTTGTTATTTCGGTGCTATCTTCAATAAATACACCGCTATTATGGCATACAACACAAGTGGAATGAGTGGAGCGAGCATCGGGCTTAGTGTCCCGTTGGTTGTAAAGGCGTTAAATACTTTCATAAGCAGAATTAACGAAAACGCCAACCCTATTCCTATCGCAAGATTAAGCCCTGTGCCGCCTCTTGTCTTTTTACACGAAAGCGTTACGCCTATTATGGTCAGTATTATGTATGCAAAAGGATTAAACAATCGTTGATATTTCTCTATATACAAGTCTCGCTCTTTTCCCGAACCTTTCAAACGTTCCTGCTTAATGGTTTCGTTCAGTTCGTTGAAGTTAAGTTGATCTACTTTCAATATCTTGTTGAAATCATTGGGCATAACACCGCTAAGATTTAATATGGTATCATTTCTAAACCACAAAGTCTCTTTGTCGTTATTGATTTTCCTTACATTGTAATTAAACAAACGCCAGTTTTTGGTCGTGGAGTCGAATGTAATTACGTCGGCATATATTTTTTCCACGATGTCCGTACCTTTGAAAGTCTCTTTGGTGAACATATAGCCCTGCGAAGATTGGTTGTTATAGTGATGCACATAGACTTGTGTGGAGTCGGTGTTCTGGATATGTATATCCAAAAACTGATTGGTGAATTTGTTCCTGTAATATTGCTGCTCAAACTCGTAGATGTTGCGATTGACATGCGGTAAAAGGAAATTGGAAAGATAAAGTCCGAAGATGCCTATAACAATACTGCTCACAAGAAAAGGACGCAACAATCTTTTGAACGATATACCCGCACACAAAATGGCGATAATTTCACTTCTTGCCGTCATTCGAGAGGTAACAAACACAACGGCGATAAAGAAAAACAGATGCCCGAACATATTGATGTAATGAGGTATAACGTTAAGATAATAATCGAAAAGAATGGCTTTCATCGGTGCATTGTGCTGTGAGAAATCATCTAACTTTGTACTCAAATCAAATATGACGATAACAAAACTAAGCAAGGATATTGCAACCAAGAACGCTGCAAAAACCTTTCGTACAATGTACCAATCAATGGTATTGAAAAAATGACTCTTTCCGCTGTGCATAGTTTTGTTTATTTATCTTTGTTGTTCGTTATCTGCTTTTGAATTTTTTGTTTATTGTTTTCGATAAACTTTTATTTGTTTTATTTTTTCGTTTTATGTATTCCGTTTTTTTTGTTGTCCTATTGCCTCGATTTTTATTTGTTGATTTTTGCTTTGTTTTACAATTTGCGACTTATTTTGCCTATCACACTTTGTTTCCATTGTTTGAAATCGCCTTGAAGTATATGTTCTCTTGCGTTTTTGACCAAATCCAAATAAAAGGCAAGGTTATGAATTGAGGCAATCTCCATGGCAAGCAATTCTTTTGCGACGAACAGATGACGAAGATATGCTTTGGTATAGAGTTTATCCACGCTTGCCGTTCCGTTTTCGTCAATAGGCGAGAAATCCGAAGCCCACTTTTGGTTTCTCATATTCATCGTGCCTTCCCAAGTGAATAGCATTGCATTTCTTCCGTTGCGGGTCGGCATAACGCAGTCGAACATATCTATTCCACGCTCGATAGCCTCCAAGATATTTTCGGGAGTTCCCACACCCATAAGGTAACAAGGTCTGTCTTTTGGAAGAATATCCGTGCATACGTCGATAATTCTGTACATATCTTCGGCAGGCTCTCCGACAGACAATCCGCCTATGGCATATCCTTGTGCATTGTATTTTATTACCTCGTTGCAGCATTTTTTTCTCAAATCCTCATACACACTTCCCTGAACGATTGGGAAAAGCATTTGGTCGTAACCATAGAGCGGTGTTGTGGAATTGAAACGATTAAAACACCTGTCAAGCCATTTCAAAGTCATATTCAGAGAATTGCTTGCATATTTGTAATCACAAGGATAGGGAGTACATTCATCGAAAGCCATAATGATATCCGCACCTATCGTTCGCTGAATATCCATAACCTTTTCGGGGGTAAATTCATGTCTTGAACCGTCTATATGCGACTGAAATGTGCAGCCGTTTTCGGTTATCTTTCTAATCTTTCCCAACGAATAAACTTGAAAACCGCCGCTATCGGTAAGCATAGGCTTGTTCCAAGCATTAAACTTCTGAATGCCGCCTGCTTGATGTATAATATCCAAACCCGGACGCAGATAAAGGTGATAAGTATTGCCGAGAATTATCTGTGCGTTTATCTCTTCGTTAAGTTCTTTGACACCAATACCCTTAACGCTTCCCACAGTGCCGACAGGCATAAATATCGGAGTTTTTATTATTCCGTGTCCCGTTGTTATCTCGCCTGCTTTGGCTTTGCAATCCTTACTTGTCGCCTCTAATTTGTACATATTCTTTGTTTTAATCTGCTTGTAGAAGTTTTAGTTTCAAACGTGCAAAGATACTGTTTTTTTACGACATATTGTTTCATTTTTTCCTAATAAATTAAAGGACATTGTCAAAAGAATGATTAGTCGGGTAATAACTGACGTTAAATCACTCTTCTTGGTTATTTTTCTTCCAATGTTTTATGTTTTTTTACTGATGTCAAACACTGATTTATCGATGTTTAATATTAATTTACTGATATTTAACACTGTTTTATCAGTGTAAGTTATTGTTTTAATGAATTGTATCGGCGTTTTTGAAAGAACGTTTTTTCGTAAATTTTTCAGTTAAAAGAAAATTTTGTTTCAAAAACCTGTTTTTTTGCTGTTTATATCCCTTATTTTCTATCACTGAAATTTTAACATATCAGCGTTCAGTATATATATACTTATAAGTATATATATACTGAAACTCTGTTTTATGTTACTTTTTTCAGTTATTTTACTGATTATTAATAATTTATAAACTTGACAGTTTGGTCACTTTTTGTCAGTAACACTGAACAAAGTTGTTATCGTGTTGAAAATTAATTTGATAGAGCGTTGTCAAAATAATTTATCTGTAAATGTGTCGGAGTTTGGGAATAATTTCATACTTTTGCAACCGATTTGACAAGCGGAGAGTTTATGAAAATAAAAAGATTAACTCTCCGTTTTTGACTTAAAAGGAAAGAATAATAAGATAATAAAATAAAAACTAATGAACACAATCATCAGAAAAGAACAGTTGGCTGAGAAAATCTTTTTGTTTGAAGTGGAAGCGCCATTGATAGCAAAGAGTGCAAAAGCAGGCAACTTCGTGATAATAAGAATAGGCGACAAAGGAGAGAGAATGCCTTTGGCAATAGCAGATAGCGACAAGGAAAAAGGAACGATAACCCTTGTCGTTCAAAGAGTGGGAGTAACTTCTGCCAAACTATGCGAACACAAACAAGGAGATAAAATCACTGACGTTGTAGGACCATTGGGCAATGCGGTTGAAATAGAGAATTTCGGAACAGTTATGTGTGTCGGCAAGGGTATTGGCGTTGCAACTGTTTTGCCTATAATCAAAGCCTTGAAACAAGCAGGTAACAGAGTTTTGTCGGTAATCTCTGCCAAGAGTAAAGACCAAGTGATATTGGAACAAACGGTTAAAGAATTTTCCGATGAAATGATAATAACGACAGATGACGGCACACTTGGAAAACAAGGCGATGCAACCGTAGGTATGCAGACTTTTATCGCAAATGAAAAGATAGACAAAGCCTTTGCAATGGGTACGGTAGCGATGATGAGAGATTGTTGCGAATTAACCCGAAAGCATAATATACCTACCGATGTTGCTTTGAATACCATTATGGTCGATGGTTTGGGAATGTGCGGTGCTTGTCGTATGTCGATAGACGGAAAGACCAAGTTCGTTTGTGTAGATGGACCTTCGTTTGACGGACATAAAGTAGATTGGGACGATATGCTTAAACGTATGGATACTTTTTCACAGGAAGAAAAAGAAGCAATGAAACGTTATGAGCAAAAAACAGATATTAAGACCAATCAACCAAAAACCCAGACCAAGAAAGAGGATATAACAATGGACGTTACTCCGACGCAAGAGACTTTGGAGGAACTGACCAACCGCGATAGCGAATGGAGAAAAGAACTTCGCGCTTCGATGAAAAACCCTCAGAGAATTGCTATCGAACGCACGGTTATGGACGAATTGGATGTGAATTATCGTATTCATACATTCGATGAGGAAGTAAATCTTGGCTTTACCAAAGAGCAGGCAATGCGTGAGGCAAGACGTTGTTTGGATTGTCCTAATCCGGGTTGTGTCGAGGGTTGTCCTGTTCATATCAACATACCTTCGTTTATCAAGAACATAGAGCGTGGTCAGTTTTTGGCAGCCTCAAAAGTTTTGAAGAATACTTCGGTTTTGTCTGCCGTATGTGGTAGAGTTTGTCCGCAAGAAAAACAATGCGAATCCAAGTGTATTCATCACAAGATGAAATCCAAGCCGGTTTCTATCGGTAACTTGGAACGTTTTACGGCTGATTTTGTAAGACAGAGCGGACTTGCACCAAAACAGACCAAAGCCCCAAGCAATGATATTAAGGTTGCAGCCATAGGTTCGGGCCCTGCCGGATTGTCTTTTGCAGGCGATATGGCAAAGAAAGGCTATGAGGTTTATGTCTTTGAGGCTTTGCACGAGATTGGTGGAGTTTTGAAATACGGTATTCCTGAATTTTGTTTGCCTAATTATGTTGTGGATTACGAGATAGAAAACTTAAAGGATTTGGGTGTTCATTTCGTAACGGATTGCGTTATTGGAAAGACGATAACAGTAAAAGATTTGGAAGAGCAAGGATTCAAAGGTATCTTTGTAGGTACGGGAGCAGGAGTTTCCAACTTTATGAACATACCCGGCGAGAATGCGTTGAATATAATGTCGTCCAACGAATATTTGACACGTGTTAATCTAATGGGTGCAGCAGACGTTACGGCAGATACACCTATGAATACGGCAAAACATGTCCTTGTTGTCGGAGGAGGTAATACGGCCATGGATTCTTGTCGTGCGGCTGTACGTTTTGGCTCAAAGGTTACGATAGTTTATCGTAGAAGCGAAGCCGAGATGCCTGCCCGTTTGGAGGAAGTACGCCACGCAAAAGAAGAGGGTGTGGAGTTTTTAACCTTGCACAATCCTATCGAATACAAGACTGACGAAAAGGGAGCGGTTAAACAAGCCGTTTTGCAGGTTATGGAACTTGGCGAACCGGATGCAAGTGGAAGAAGAAGACCTGTACCTGTTGAAGGCAAAACAATAACATTGGACGTTGATCAGGTTATAGTTGCGGTAGGGGTTTCTCAAAGCACGATAGCACCTAAATCCATAGATGGATTGGAGTTGGATAAATACAACTGTATTGTGGTGGATGACAAGATGAAATCTTCCAAACCGAATATCTATGCCGGTGGCGATATTGTCAGAGGAGGAGCGACGGTTATCCTTGCAATGGGCGACGGAAGAAGAGCCGCTGCCAATATGGATGAGCAACTAAGCGATTGCAAATAAATCAATAAGAAATAATCAAGCAATAGTTTTGCTGCAAAATCCAAACGTAATTTTGCAATAAAACACATAGGCGTTACACCAATCGAAAGTGCAACGCCTTTTTATTGTTTTAATAGAAAATATTCTTCATTATCTCAGAAAAAAATAGTAACTTTGCATTCCATAAGGTTAATAGCGAAAAAACGATTAAAAACATATAAAAGTTATGATAAACATAGATAAATACACGGCAGTTAAGAAAGATGTTTCTTTGCTGGTAGTTTGTAACCAAGATAATCTACAAAAGTCTTTGTTGTCTTGTTTCGATGAAAAGACAGCATCTTACGTGATTGAGGAAAATAGAAAAAATTCCGCAGACTTTGTTTTCTTTAACAATTTGGGTTGTTATGGTATCGTTGCTATTGTTCAGGAAAAAGAGCAGCGTTATGCAACCAATGAGATGTATAGACGTTTGGGCGGTAGAATTCTTGATTTTTGCGATAAACATTATATCAAAGATTTGCAGATAGCAAGTTCTTGCGACAAAGATAATTTGCTTGCTTTCGTTGAAGGAATGCTGTTAAATTCGTATATATTCGATATTTACAAGACAGACCCTAAGAGATTGATTCACCCATTTGATAATTTGCATATAATCAAGGACGACATTGATATAAAAGACGTTAATTCGCTAAAAAATATCTGTGAAGCGACAGAGAAAGCAAGAAATTTGGTCAATGAACCTGTTATGGTAATCAATGCCGAAACTCTTGCGAGTGAGTTCTCTAAAATGGCACAAGAAGCAGGCATAGACATAGAGATATGGGATAAAGCCAAGATTGAAAAAGAGAAAATGGGCGGTATTCTTGCCGTTAATCGCGGTAGTGTCGATGCTCCGACATTTACAATAATGACTTATAAACCGCAAGATGCCGTAAATTCGCAGCCTATTGTTCTTGTCGGAAAAGGTATAACTTACGATACGGGAGGATTGAACATCAAGACGGGCGATTTTATGAACGATATGAAAAGTGATATGGCAGGTGCGGCTACAATGGCGAGTGCTTTGTATGCAATTGCGTTGGAAAGAATGCCTTTGTGGGTTATCGGCTTGTTTCCTGCAACGGACAACAGACCAAATCACAATGCTTATTGCAGTGGAGATATAATCAATATGTATGACGGCACAAACGTTGAGGTGGTTAATACCGATGCTGAGGGTCGAATGATTTTGGCAGATGCTCTTGCATACGCAAAGAAACTTAATCCTATGGTTGTGGTGGATATGGCTACTTTGACGGGTGCGGCTTCTCGTGCGATAGGCCCTATGGGTATTGTCGGTATGCAACAAAAGGCTGAAACGTATATGCAGACTATGATTGAGAGTGGTAACAATGTTTATGAGCGTGTTGTAGAATTTCCTTTCTGGGAAGAATACGACAAATTGATTGCCTCCGATATTGCCGATATTAAAAATTCCGGCGAAAGATATGCGGGAATGATTACGGCAGGTAAGTTCTTGGCTTATTTTACATCATATCCTTATATCCATTTGGACATTGCTGGTGTTGCGATGAATGACAAAAAAGAAGAGTATCGCGGTAAAGGAGCAACGGCGTATGGAATGAGATTGATTGTTGAGTTCTTGAAGAGTTTTTGCAATCGAAAATAAATAGATAGTCTCAATCGTAAGATATAAATTAAAGAAAATTGCGATTTCAGCGAATTGCAAAAAGAAGTGAATAATATAAAAAACATAACGATAATGATAACAAACAGAAATAATGCTCCTATAAAGATAGGTATTTCGCAGGGCGATATCAATGGTATAGGCTATGAAGTGATGCTTAAATGCTTTGCAGACAATAGAATGATGGAGATTTGCACGCCTGTTTTGTATGGTTCAAGCAAGGTGCTTTCTTATCACAAAAAACTTATCGGAGCAAATGATTTTTCATTTGTCAATATACGAGATGCAGAGAAAGCCGAGAGAGGTAAATTCAATATATTGAACATAATTCAAGAAGAAGTCAAGATAGATATAGGTCAGCCGACTGAGGTTGGCGGCAGACTTGCAGCATATTCTTTGGACAAGACTTGCGAAGATGTTATGATAGGTAAATTAGATGCTATCGTAACCAATCCAATCAACAAAAAAGCCATACAATCCAAAGATTTTAACTTTCCCGGCCATACCGAGTATTTAACTAAAAAATTCGGGGCAGAAGAATCCCTTATGATAATGACTTGCCGAAATATACATATCGGTATTATGACCAATCATTTGGCATTGAAAGAAATCCCTAATGTTGTTACCAAGGATTTGATTCTTAGAAAACTTAAAGTAATGGATTTGTCTTTGAAACGTGATTTTGGTATTCGAATGCCTAAGATTGCTGTTTTGGCATTGAATCCACACGCAGGCGACAAGGGACTTATCGGCACGGAGGACGACGAGATAGTTGCTCCTGCAATCAAAGAAGCCTTTGACCAAGGTATTCTTGCCTTTGGGCCATATCCTTCTGACGGATTTTTCGGTAATGGTTCGATGAATGATTTTGACGGTGTTATGGCGTTGTATCACGACCAGGGATTGATACCGTTTAAGTTGCTTTCTTTCACGGAAGGAGTTAATTTCACGGCAGGACTTCCATATGTCAGAACCTCTCCTGCACACGGCACGGCATACGAGATAGCAGGAAAGAACAAAGCGTCCGCTCAGAGTTTTAGAAACGCCGTTTATCTTGCTGCCGACATCATTAAAAACCGTAGAGAATACGATGCTTTGACGGCAAATCCTTTGAAAAAAGCAAAACGAGAACATATCGTCGATGAAGATGTTGTTGAAGACAATATCAATCACGAGGAAATGGATGTAATATAAATTTCATTAAACAAGGCGATTGATTTATCTGTTTAACTGATAAATCAATCGTTTTGTGCCAAATGAAAATTGTATTCAGTAGAGATTTGAATAATTGGTGTTATTGCTAAATTAGTGTTTAATATTAGTAAAATAGTGTTAAACATTAACAAACCAATATTAAATATCTGTGCAATAATATAAAATATCGGTTTGATGATGTTTAATGTTAGTTAAAACTGCAAGTGGCATAAATTAATTTATTATTATAAGACAATGGACGGAGATATATCGGATATTAAACTTATCGAAGAGAAAATCACGCAGTTAAGAAACAGACTTAATAGGGCTAATTACGAATATTATGTCTTGGATAATCCTGTTTTGAGTGATATTGAGTTTGATACTTTGCTTAGGGAACTTTCCGATTTGGAGCGAATGTACCCTCAGTTTGCCGATGAAAATTCTCCTACGGTCAAGGTCGGAGGCGAAATTAACAAGGATTTCAAACAGGTTGAGCATCGTTATCCGATGCTTTCGTTATCCAATACATATTCCAAGCAAGAAATTATCGATTTTGTCAATCGTGCCGAGCAGGCTTTGGGTATAAGCAATTCGCAATGGGTTTGTGAGTTGAAGTATGACGGTTTGGCAATAAGTCTTTTGTATGAAAACGGTAAGTTGGTAAGAGCGGCGACAAGGGGAAACGGAGTTCAAGGAGATGATGTAACATCTAATGTAAGAACGATTAAATCCATACCTTTGAATTTGTTAGCCGATGATTTTCCAAAGGATTTTGAGATTAGGGGAGAGGTTGTTTTTCCACACGATGCCTTTGAAAAATTCAATAAAAAACGTATTGAAAACGGCGAAGAGCCTTTTGCAAACGAAAGAAATGCTGCATCGGGCAGTTTGAAGATGCAGGATTCCAAGCAAGTGGCACAAAGAGGATTGGATTGTTATTTGTATTATCTTATCGGCGATGATGTAAAAGAGCAAACCCATACACAGCGTTTGGAAAAGGCTAAACATTGGGGTTTTAAGGTCGAAAAGTATTATTCGGTGGTTAATGGTATAGACGAGATAATGGAGTTTATCGATTATTGGGAGAAAGAGCGTTTCAATTTACCTTTTGCAACCGACGGAATAGTGTTGAAACTAAACGAGATAAAGTATTGGAATCAGTTAGGTAGCACAGCCAAAAGTCCTCGTTGGGCAACAGCGTTTAAGTTTAAGGCGGAGCAAGCACAAAGTCGGCTTTTGAGTGTTGAGTATCAAGTGGGACGAACGGGAATAGTAACACCTGTTGCCAATTTTGAGCCGGTGTGGTTAGGAGGAACGTGGGTAAAAAGAGCAACTCTGAACAATGAACAATGGATGCAGAATTTGGATATTTGCCAGGGCGATACATTGGTTATTGAAAAGGGCGGAGAAATTATTCCAAAGATAGTGGAGTGCCACCATGATGAAACTTTTGAGGGAGGTTTGAAACGAGTGGAGTTTATACACGATTGTCCTATTTGCGGAGCCGAATTGGTTAAGGAAGAAGACCAAAGCGGGTGGTATTGTCCGAATTACAATCATTGTCAGCCGCAAATTCTCGGACGTTTTCAGCATTTCATCTCCAAAAAGGCTATGAATATTGAAACACTTGGAGGAGAAAAGATGAGGTATTTACTTAACAGTAAAAAAGTTACTGATTTTTATTCATTATATACTTTAACCGAGTTTGACCTTGTGGGCGTTTATCAAATAGATAGCGAACATAAACTATCCATTCAAGACAAGGGGGCATATAATATAGTAACCTCCATTGAAAAATCCAAGCAAGTGCCTTTTGAACGAGTACTCTATGCTTTGGGGATTAGATATATTGGCGAAGTTACGGCAAAGACCTTGGCAAAGCATTTTACCAATATCGACACTCTAATGAACGCAAGTATAGAAGAACTGCAAAATGTCAATGATATAGGAGTTACAACAGCGAAGAGTGTATTCGATTATTTCCATAATGAAGAGAATTTGTTGCAGATAGAAAAACTTAAATCCGTAGGATTGAAATTTGAGATAGATGCTCAAAACGTTAAGAACACATTGCAAGGAAAGTCTTTTGTTGTCAGTGGTACGTTTAGCAAATTCTCACGAGATGAAATCAAAAAGATGATAGAAGACAACGGCGGTAAGAATGTCAGTTCCATTTCTTCAAAAACCAATTACGTATTGGCAGGCGAGAAAATGGGACCCGAAAAGAAAAAGAAAGCCGAGAGCCTAAGTATTCCTATAATAAGCGAAGATGATTTTATTGCGATGTTAGAGAATTAAGACTGATAATAGTACTTAAAACAAAAAGTTAAAAAGTTTAATTAAACTAATAAATAACCAAACTACGATAATTTTTATACAAGATGAAGCAGAAACAAACGATTGCTTTTCATACACTTGGCTGCAAACTGAATTTTGCGGAAAGTTCCCATCTCTTGCGATTGTTCAAGGATAAGGGTTTTGAGGAGGTAAGTTTTTACCAAAAAGCAGATATTTATGTTGTCAATACTTGTACGGTTACATCTGTTGCAGAAAAGAAATGCAGAGCGGCAATACGTAATGCACATAAGTTAAACGATAACGCAATTATTGCCGTTATCGGTTGTTTCTCGCAAGTCAATGCAAAGGAGATAGAGCAAATAGAAGGAGTTACAATCATCTTGGGGAATGACAACAAAAACCAATTGGTAGATAGAGTAATTGAGATATTAGAAAATAAATCAACTGCTGACAACAAAAAATCAGTGTCATTGATTAATGGCTCAGTGTGTGAAACCAATCTACCGGATAAAGACAAGAAAAACAAGGTCGCTTGCAAACAAGAAACAGTTAATAAAGTTGTTGATATAAACACTGTAAAAACTTTTGCTCCAAGTATTTCGTTTGAAGACAGAACACGAGGTTTTTTGAAAGTTCAAGACGGTTGCGATTATTTTTGCACTTATTGTGAGATACCATTTGCAAGGGGGCGTTCGCGTTCTTGCACTGTTGAGCAGGCTGTGGAATATGCCAAAATTTTGGAAAAAGAAAATAAAAAAGAGATAGTTTTGACCGGTGTCAATATCGGGGATTTTGGCAAAGGCAATAAAGAGACGTTTTTGGATTTAATCAGGGCTTTGGATTTTCAAACAAATATTGAAAGATACAGAATATCCAGCATAGAACCTGATTTACTTACCAAAGAGATTATTGATTTCTGTGCCAATTCTTCTTCATTTCTTCCACATTTTCATATACCTTTACAATCGGGTAGTGATGTGGTTTTGAAAAATATGAACCGCCATTACACAAGAGAGGATTTCGCCGAAAAGGTATTGTATATCAAAAGTGTTATGCCTAATGCGTTTATCGCTTGTGATGTTATGACGGGATTTAATTCCGAAACAGACGCTGAATTTGCTTCTTGTATGGAGTTTTTATCTTCATTACCTATTGCGTTTATACATGTCTTTACTTATTCCGACCGTCCCGATACCAAAGCGTATAGAATCGAGGGCAGACTGCCGATGAATATTCGTAAGAAACGAAGCGATGAACTTCAAACTTTAAGCGAAAAAATGAAGAAAGCATTTTACAGACAAAACATTGGCTACACGGCAAAAGTGTTGTGGGAAGAAGCCGAAAAGAATGGTAAGATGTATGGTTTTTCGGATAATTATTTGCGTTGCGAGAGAGATTTTGACAAACGTTTGGTAAATACCGTAACAACCGAAACGTTGAATAATTTATCAAACGATGAAGAGTTATTTGTCTTGTAAAACGGCTTTCGTTTTTTAATAAATAATAATTTTATGGTGTTAAATACTGATTTTCTATTTATAAAGAAGAAAAAATTAGTTATAATGAAAAGAAAAATAATAATTATATTATCCATTTTGTTGGCAGTCGGCTTGTCGGCAAACAATTCACCTATAAAAAAACGTAGTGGCAGAAGCAAAGCGGTTAAAAAGATTATGACAACGATGACCGAAAGGCAGATGATAGGTCAGTTGTTTATGATAGATTCTTATGCAACGTGGAGCGAGGCTCAATTGAAAAAAGTTTACAGACAAATAGATAGTAATTATATAGGTGGAGTATGTTTTTTCAAGGGTAATCAAAAAGATTTGATTCGTTTGAACGAAGCGTATAACAAACGCAGCAAGTTGCCATTGTTTATTGCTATTGACGGCGAGTGGGGAATGGGTATGAGAATGACTGACGGCAAGGTTATACCAATGGCGATGACTATGGGAGCGTTAAAGGAAAACAATTTTGATTTGGTCTATAAAATGGGTAGAAATCTTGCCGACCAATGCAACAGTATGGGTATAAACATCAATTTTACTCCCGATATAGACATCAATATAAATGCAAACAACCCTGTTATCAATATGCGTTCGTTCGGACAAGACAAAAACAAGGTAGCCGAACTTGGCTTGCAGATATTCTCCGGTATGCAGTCCAAAGGTGTTATGGGTAGCGTCAAACATTTTCCCGGCCACGGCGATACTGAAACGGATTCTCATAAAGCAACACCTGTGATAACGCATAGCAAAGCTTTTATCGATTCGGTGGATAGTTATCCTTTCAGATATGCTATCGATAACGATGTGTGGAGCGTTATGGTCGGGCATTTGGAGGTTAAGGCTTTAAGTGATGATACTTTGAAACCATCTTCAATAAACAGCGATATAATCAATGGATATTTGAAGGACGAATTGGACTTCAACGGCTTGGTATTTACAGATGCGATGAATATGAAAGGACTTACTTCCCGTTATGGTAAAGGCGAGGCAGAGGTGTTGGCATTGCTTGCAGGGGTTGATATAATCCTTATGGCGGATAATATAGATAATTCCATTAACGCCATAATCGAAGCAGTAAATCAAGGTCGTATATCACGTAAACTAATAAAAGAAAAATGCAAGAAAGTACTTAATTGGAAATATGATATTGGGCTTTTGCAGACTGATGATAACGAAGAATATGTTTCACGCTCTTACTCATTGCCAAGCAAGGAAACTTTACAAAAGTGCGACAGCCTTTCAGCCTTGATATATGATAACGCTATAACGAGCGTAAATAAATCCAAGATAAATGCTAACACTAACGACACCATTGTCCTTATCGCAATAGGTAATACTTCTTACGATACTTTGACAAACTTTATCGATACGACCATTAACAAAATTTTTGTGCGTCTTAATGCCGATACTCCAAAGAAAGATATTGACAGCATCATTGCATCATTGCCGGACAAAGAGACATATATCTTGGTTTCGGGAGGTAGATTTGCCAAACATAACACTCATTACGGAGTGCCTAATGAAACATTCCCTATTTTGAAGAAGATTAGCGATAGTTTAAGTAATGACAAAACTTTGATTGCTTTTACAAATGCTTACTTTCTTAAATATATCGACACCGCTTATAGTTTCAAAGATGTTTTGATTGCATACGAAAACAATTCTTTTACCCAACAAAGTATTGCCAAGATTATTAACGGCGATTTGATTCCGAAAGGCGTTTTGCCTGTTACAGCTTCCAAAGAACACATATATATAGAACCCGACACGGATAATGACGCCGAGCAAACAAATAGCGACTGTGTTGATATGGATTTACTGAAACAAATGAATATCAATGCACAAATGTTTATGCAAATAGATTCCATTGCATTGGAAGGAGTGAAACAAAAAGCGTATCCTGGTTGTCAGGTTTTGATTGCAAAGGATAATAAAATACTGTTTGAGAAAAATTATGGTTATCTTACTTACGACAGCGTAAAACACGTGGATAACAATACCATATATGACATTGCTTCTGTTACCAAAGTTATGGCTACAACGCTTGCGGTTATGAAACTTTACGAACAAGGTAAGATTGATTTGGATTGCCAAGTGAAGAAATTCTTACCTGAATACAAGCATTGCAAGTTTGGAAAACTTACCATAAAAGAATTGTTAAGTCATTATTCCACCCTACCTGCCACTTATCCTTTTTGGACAAAAACTTTGAAAGACGGAGAACTTAATAAGGATTTGTATGATTACAATGTGTTTATGGACGAAAACTATATGCGTGTAACAGATAGTCTTTTTATTAAGAGAGATTATTTGAATAGTATGCGTAGTCAGTTAAAGGATGTTAAACTTAAAGACAAGCAATACACTTATTCGGATTTGAATTTTCTGTTGTTACAATATGTTGTAGAGGCGGTAAGCAAACAAAGTTTGGATAAATTTGTGTCTCAAACGTTTTACATTCCTATGAATTTGACAAACACTTGCTTCAATCCATTGGACAACGGCAAGAAAAAAGACAATATCGCACCGACGGAAGATGAAAAAGTTTTCAGGAAACAATTAATTCACGCAACTGTACATGACCCTATGGCGGCGTTGCATGGTGGAGTTTGCGGTAATGCAGGCTTGTTTTCCACAGCAGAAAACCTTTACGCTCTTTGTTCAATGCTTATGAACGAAGGCGAATACAATGGCAAGAGATATTTGCAAAAAGCAACGATAAACACATTCAACAAACGTTATTTCAAAGATAAAAACGTAAGACGTGCTTTGGGTTTTGACAAACCTTTCATTTCTTCGCCTTCATCACATTGCAGCAAATACGCTTCACAAAACAGTTACGGTCATTCGGGATTTACCGGAACGTATGTATGGATAGACCCCGACAATGGTACAATATTTATTTTCTTATCCAATCGCGTCAATCCTACTGCAACGCCGAACAAATTGGCATCGATGAACATTCGTACCGATATACACGATTTGATTTATAAAGCATTGGAGAATTAAATTATGGACGATAAAACAAAAGTATATATTCAAACTCTTGCTGAAAAATATGAAACGCAGGAGTTTATACCAAAAGACCCCATATCTTTTCCACACCGCTATAAAGACAAGAAAGATATAGAGATTGCGGCGTTTATTGCCCAATGGTTGGCGTATGGAAAAAGAGAATTATTCTTAAAAGTCTTGGCAAAGATAGGTGAGGACTTCAAAGGCAAGCCCTATATGTATATAAAGAATAAGGAATTTGACAAATACAAAGATGACAAAACCGTTTTGTATCGTTTTTTCACTTTTGCGGATTATTATCTTCTTTGCGATGAGTTATATACCATTTATTTTGTTGAAGGTAAAGCAGTGATGACTATGGAAGAGGTTTTCAAACAAGAATTAAAAACCGATAAAGTTAAAGACCCTATTGTTTTGCTTCAACTTATGGGAAATAAGTTTTCACGCGTTAAGGGAGTACCACATGATACTTCTTCGGCATGTAAGCGTCTTTGTATGTTTTTACGTTGGATGATAAGAAAAAACTCAACAGTGGATTTTGGTTTGTGGGATATAATGGAGGCGGAAGACCTTTTGATTCCTGTTGATGTACATGTCTTGCGACAGAGTATAGCATTAAATCTTACGACAAAGAAAACTGCAACGATAAAGACCGCAATGGAGATAACGGCTAATATGAAAACCATTTTTCCGACAGACCCGACAAAAGCCGATTTTGCATTGTTCGGCTTGGGGGTGGATGAAAATAAAGACGAATAACTAAACGAAATTCTGATAAGTGAAAACAAAAAAATAATCACTCATATCAATAAAATGATGTGAGTGATTATTTTACTGATGTCCCACATTAATTAAACGGTGTGGGGCATTGATGAGATTATTTTCGGTATTGAAAATTTTTTGTTTGTAGTTGCTTGTGTATTAACTTGATTTCTTTTTTAGAACTCATATTGCAAACGCATGGTGAAATGATTGTCTTTTCTGTCGTGCGAATATGCGGGAATGTGTTCAACTTTTTCGTTTTTGTTGATATTGAACAATGCCGTCAAGTTTAATCCCTTTGTTATATTCCATTGACAGCCTAAGCCGAATGTATGAAAAGTTACATCGGTTGAAGACAAATAATACTCCTCATAAGCCGTCGTGTTCGGATTAAATAAAGTGTATTTGAATAGCAGTCTGAACGGTGTTTGTTTTATGTTTTGAAACCAATAGACATAACCTCCGAAAAATTTCCTTTCTATGTTGAACGGAGCGTTTTCATCGTATTCGTTATTGAATGGAGAGCGGAAAGAATTTTCCATTGAGGGCTGTGTTCCATAAACCCATTCGGTTTTGATTTCTGTATTACCTATTATTGTAGGGAATTTAACCTGTGCATCAACTCCGTAATACAAGCGTTTGTTTTTCGTGTTTTCTTTTGCGAATGTTATGTCCAATCCATTGTCGTTGAAACTTGTGTAACTAACGCTCGCATTATTGACCTTGCCGTAGTACAACGATGTTCCGATGGAAGCATACACATTACGGATATTTGTTTTGTATTTCAGATGTCCTACAAAATTAACTTTGCCGTCAGGTGTTTTATTTATGCTGTTACCGCTCACTACGCCAAAATCCAATCTCAAACCATTGAATACGGATTTCTTGGGAGCAATCAAACTGACTTTTAACCCCAAATCTCTGTCCAAAAAGAAGATATTACGCAACATTTCGCAATGTTCCAACATCTCTTGCTTAGGTGTAGGGTACGATGTTTCTTCTCCGAACCATATCGTTTGCAGACCTGCATTGATTTCAATCCACTCGGCAGGTTTTATGTTGATTATTGCTGCCTTTGGGTCTATTCCTCCGTCGTTCAAATCCAATTCAAATATCCCTTGAACTATCCCTTGATTATATGCCAAACGTATTCCTCCTCGTCTTAATCCGTAGCGGATGAAATAATCGTTATCGGCATTGTCTTTCTTGGGGTCATAGAATTGATTGGAGCCTGTATTGGATTTTTCTTCGTATTGTAACCATTCAAAATCGGTTTGAATAAATCCGCCGACTTGCAGTCTGTCTTTGAAACTCTCTTGTGCCTTTGCCGAAAATCCAATAGTCAAAGCAAGGGCTAATAATGTGAAAACTTTTTTCATTTGTTTTGATGTAAAAATAAGTCTGCAAAATTACAACATTTTACCATACAAACCAAAAAGGTAATAGAGTAAAGGTTTTTTAGTGGTTGATATGAGTTTATTGGTGTTTAACACTGATTTATCAATCATTGACATCGGTAAATTAGTTATTAACACTGTTTTTGCGATTTTATAGTTCGTTGTTTCAAACAATTGCATGGTGAAATTTTTAATAATATTGTTTTTGTTTTTGCGTGGTATATTTGTTTTGGTTGCTGTAATAAGGATTTTGAGAAGTGAAAAACATAAGAAGCGATGTGTATTTTTGGCAAAAAACGGCGTTGTTAATAAAAAATGTATTAACTTCGCATTCCTTTTAAAATTAATAAACACGGATTTTAAGTAAGAATTTCCGTCAAATGAATGAGTAATGGAAGAAATAAGTTTTATTGCGGATATTGAAAGGTCTATTATAAACAATTGGGGGCGTCCTGCTCTTAGCGATTACAAATCGGGACCGATTCCTTTTTCGCAAGTGGGAGAGAGAATTGCAAGATTGCATATCCTTTTTGAACATTTCGGAATTAACAAAGGCGACCATATTGCTCTTTTCAGTCGCAACTGTGCGTCTTGGACAATATCTTTTTTTGCAACCTTGACATACGGTGCTGTTGCCGTTCCTATCTTGCATGAATTTAAGGCTCAGACTGCCGAACACTTGATAAATCATTCCGATTGCAAACTCCTAATCGTTGGAGATATGGCTTGGGAAAATATCGATGCTGAAAATCTTAAAGATATTCACGCTGTCATTCTTATGCAGGGATTTCAGTTGGTTTATTACAAAGAAGAGAAATATAAACAGGTGTTTGACAATATCGCCAACTTATTCAAAAAGAAGTATCCGAAGGGTTTTCAAAAGAAAGACGTTAAATACAAATACGAAAATCCCGAAGATTTGGCTCTTATCAACTATACATCCGGTACGACCTCTGCTTCAAAAGGCGTTATGTTGCCTTATCGTTCTCTTATCGGTAATCAGGAGTTGGCGGATAGGGCTATAACAAATCTTGACTCTACAACCAATTCTATATGTATGCTTCCTATGGCTCATATGTATGGAATGAGTTTTGAATTGATAACCGAGTTTCGCAGAGGTACGCATATTCATTTTCTTTCTCGCGTTCCGTCGCCTAAAATCGTTTCTCAGGCCTTGGAGACAATCAAACCCGACATTATCATCTCTGTTCCTTTGATTATAGAGAAGATTTATAAAACCAAACTCAAACCTATACTTGATAAACGCTTGGTAAAAACTCTTTTGAAGACACCTTACATAAACGAGAAGTTGTTAAAACGTATTCAAACGGGTTTGCATACCGCTTTCGGCGAGAATTTTTATGAGGTTATCATTGGTGGAGCGGCTATGAACTGTGAAGTGGAAGCGTTTTTGAAGAAAATAGGTTTTCGTTTCACTGTCGGATATGGTATGACCGAATGCGGGCCTTTGATTTGTTATGCCGATTGGAAAGAAACCAAGTTAGGCTCTTGCGGAAAGGCTGTCGATGAAATGGAATTGAGAATTGATTCCGTTGATCCGCAGAATATTCCGGGAGAGATACTTGTTCGAGGAAAGAATACGATGATTGGCTACTACAAAAACGAAGAAGAGACTGCCAAAGTATTGAAAGACGGTTGGCTTCACACGGGAGATTTGGCTGTTATGGATAGCGAGGGTTATGTTTTCATTAAAGGACGTATCAAGAATATGATTCTTTCCGCCAACGGTCAGAATATTTATCCCGAAGAGATAGAAGACAAACTCAACTCTATGGAATACGTCAATGAATCGTTGGTTATGGATAAGGACGGTAAGATAACGGCTCTTGTTAATTTGGATTTGGACAAATTGGATAGGGACGGATTCAAGAGAGACCAATACAACGATGTTTTGGAGCAGATACGTAAAGACACAAACAAAGAACTGCCGACCTACGAACATATAGCACAAATATTTATTCAGGCAGAAGAATTTGAGAAAACGCCAAAACGAAGCATAAAACGTTATATGTATTCTCATAAGAAATAAAACGTATTTGCTTTTCAAGATTAGGAACATTTTTTACATAAACGCCATAACGAAAGACAGAGCGGCAATCGTTTTTGATTGTCGCTCTGTTGATTTATTTTGTGATTAAGAAAACGAAATTATTATTTGCCTTTTAGAATAGATTTGTAGCGTTTTTCGTCTTTAAGTAAAGAAACGGCTTGTTTGATAACCTCATCGTTTTCTTGAACAGCCTTGTAATAGTATTTAATACCATACATATATCTTGCCACACTGCCTTTTAGAGTGGCCTCTATGTATTTTTCGGAAGATTGGATATATTCTTTTTGTTTAATATCCTCTTGTTTTGATTTGTCGATTATTTCGTCAATCATATTGCCTTGTTTTACTAACGAGGTGGCATAATCTTCATACGAGGTATAAGAATTTATTTTGGAGGAATCTTTTTGTGCTTCTTTCAAATAATTTAACACAATATCATTAACCCATTGTGTTTTGATGATTTGAGGTTTTACGTCTTTGGATTCGGCAAATTTTTTGAACTCTTGCATAAGTCCGAGTGAGTTCCAAACTTTGTCAAAATCGTCATAAGTAGGATATTTTTTCAAAAACGCGTTTCTATGCTGCTCAACCCAAGACAGAGCAAACTCATTGAATAAGTTTTTACTTCTAAGATTTATAAAATAATCGGAAGCACGCATCGTATCCAAAGGAACAAAAATATCGGGCATAACACCACCGCCGCCATAAACCACTCTGCCGTTATTGGTGGTGTATTTAAGGCTGTCGTTGAACTTTATACTGTCTTTATTAACCAATTCCTGATGCTCGGAGCGGTTTTGAAAATCTTTGATATATTCGTCGTAACCTTTGTCATAAGGTTTTTGAATGCAACGTCCCGAAGGGATATAATATCGTGAGATAGTAAGGCGGACTTGTGAGCCGTCAGGCATATTGAATGGGCGTTGAACCAATCCTTTGCCGAATGTACGTCTGCCGATAATAACACCTCTGTCCCAATCTTGCACCGCACCCGAAGTGATTTCGGAAGCCGAAGCCGTGTATTCATCTGTCAAGATAACCAAATCACCTTTCTCCCAAACGCCTTTATTTTCTGTGCGAAGTTCTTCTCTTTTTACTTTGCTGCCTTGCGTATATACTATAAGTTTGTCATCACTTAGAAACTCATCGACTATTTTTTGAGCCGAAGAAAGATAACCGCCGCCATTGGAACGTAAATCGAATATAAGTTTTTTCATTCCCTGTTTTTTCAAATCTTCAACGGCATTTCTAAACTCTTCATCCGATTGCTGTGCATAACGTCTTAGGGAAATATATCCTATTTCCTTATCAATCATAAACCAAGTGTCGATGCTGTTCAGTGGAATTTTTTCTCTTGTAAGATTGAAAACTATTTCGCCCTTACCGCTACGCAAAACGGTTATTTTAACTTTTGTGTTTTGTTTGCCTCTCAAATGTTTCAAAACCCAATCCTGAGTGATGCTGTCTCCAACCGCAACGGTGTCATCGACTTTTATAATCTTATCGCCCGGCAAAATTCCGACCTTTTCACTTGGGGCATCTGCCACAACATCTATAACGTGAATGGTGTCATTCGATATTTGATATGTTATACCTATACCTATTATATTACCTTCCAACGGCTCGTTGGCAGAGCGAACGTCTTTTTCGGCTATATATGCCGAATGAGGGTCGAGTTGTTTAAGCATAGCCTCCATACCTTGCTCTGTTATCTTTGCAATATCTGCCGTATCTACATAGAAACGGTCCATCATCATATATAATTGCATCATCTTTCTTGTGGTTTTCCTTTCGTCGTTTTGAGAAAAAGCCACAATTCCAAGCAGTAAAACTGCCACTAATACCAAAGTCTTTTTCATTATCGTTATATCAAGTTTTTTTTCAATACAATCTACTTTATTAGTGTTTAACACTAAAAAAATAATCAGTGAAACTATTTTATTGATGTTAAACAAAAAAATACGATTTCGAGTGAATAACGTAAAAATATTTTGTCGTATTGTTTTTTTTAGGTAAATTTGCAACTTAAAATTGAGATTTTTTTAACAGATTAAACAAAAAAGTAAGATGGATACATATTTGCTCATATTTGCAATACAAACTATTTTGGTTTTCGTAGGCTTGGCGAAAATATTTTCAAAGGCGGGTTACGACTGGTGGGTCGCCCTTGTTCCTTTCTATAATATATGGATAGCAAACAAAATAATCAACAAATCGTTTTGGTGGTTCATCTATATGCTTATACCATTTATAAACGTCTTTGTTATTATTCTTATATTTATTGAGTTTAGCAAATGTTTTTCTCATCGTTCCTTAGGCTATCAGATACTTGTGGCTTTGTTTCCTTGGGTTATGCTACCTCTTATGGGCTTTGGCAAAGATGTATATACCAATCCGAAAGATGCACCTGAATACAAAGTCGGAGCAGTCAGAGATTGGGCGGATGCGATAATATTTGCTATCATTGCGGCAACGATTATCCGTTTGTTGTTTTTTGAGGCTTACAAAATTCCGTCTTCATCTATGGAAAAGAGTTTATTGGTCGGAGACTATTTGTTTGTAAGCAAAATGGCGTATGGTTCTCGCGTGCCGATGACACCGTTGTCTTTGCCTCTTATGCACCACAGCATACCTTTTACAAACACGAAAGCATATTTGGAATGGGTTAAACTGCCTTATCATCGCTTACCTGCTTTTAGCAAAGTTAAACGTGGAGATGCCGTTGTGTTTAATTTTCCTGACGGCGACACTGTTTCAACCGTTTATCAAAGCAATCAAAGTTATTATTCATTGGTTAGAGAATACGGAAGAGAGAAAGTATGGAGCGACAAACAGCAATTCGGAAACATAATAGCCCGACCGGTGGATAAACGCGAGAATTTTATTAAGCGTTGTGTGGGACTTCCCGGCGAAAGTATCAAGATAGAAAACGCAGTAGTGTATATAAATGACAAGAAAATAGAATCGCCGAAAGATTTTCAATTGACATATTGCGTAAAAATAAAAGACGGATATTATTTCAATGAGAAAGAACTGCTGAATATCGGAGTAAGCAAAGAGGATATGCAGTTGATGAATTTATATTATTATATCGATTTGACAAAAGAACAAATCCGAACATTGAATGCCAATCCTTATGTGTTGAGTGTTCAGCCTACATCAAAGAACAAAGGAGATTATTCGTTGATTGTAGATGAAAATGTTTCGTTGTATTGTCAGCTGTTGTTACACCCTGATTTGATTGAAGTCAAAGCCTTTTTGCTGCAAGCAGGTGTTGATGAAAAAACGGTAAATCAATTGAAACACTATCCTACATTGCCATTGAGCAGCGAGATTGCAGACAAGATAAAACAGATGCAATACACCCAAAGTGTAGAACCTGTCATTGCGATGAAAGGATATAAGAGCAGAGATTTATATCCATATAGCGAAATGTACAATTGGAATGTTGATAATTTCGGTTCGGTGGTTATTCCTGCCAAAGGTATGACAATAACTCTGAATGATGAAAACGAATTGCTTTATGGTCGTTGTATTCGCACATTTGAAGGAAACACTTTGACAAAACAAGGCGATGCTTGGCTGTTGAATGGTAAAAAAGCAACGACATATACATTCCAAATGGATTATTATTGGATGATGGGCGACAACAGACACAACAGTGCAGATTCCCGTTATTGGGGATTTGTGCCGGAAGACCATATTGTTGGTAAAGCATCATTTGTTTGGCTTTCGTTAAACAAAGACCAAAAAGGATTGAAACGTGTGCGTTGGAATAAACTGTTCCGTGTTGTTAAATAAAATATCATTGTTGCCATGAGACGAAAAGAACGCAGAGGTAATATCTTGGTGCAGATTTCCAATCAAGAATTGCAACAGATGATATATTTCTATTTTGACAGAAAACTTTACAATGTTTTTTGTCCTCGAACCGATAAAGAGTTGTCAAAGATAATAAAGAACAATGCGATAACGTATGCATTCTTTGATGATACGGATTTAGATGCAAGTATGCAAAAGACCGAGAAGTTATTGGAATTTGACGACAAGATAGTTTTTTGTTTTGTTTGCAGTGATGAGCAATCGCAGGCAAGGGTATTGGAGCGCAGTTCGTTATTTCATACTTTGCTCCAACCATACAAACTTAGAAACCTTATAACCGATTTGATTGGCAAACAAAAAGCGGTAAAAGAATTGCAAGATTCCAAAATCGCTTGGTTATGTGTGGGAAATTTCAAACTTAATGCCGCTGCAAGGAATTTGGTTTATAAAGACGAGTTGCGAACAATTGAACGGCATTTGACCAAAAAGGAATGCGGTATTCTTGCAATCTTAATTCAAAATCAAGGTAAAATCGTTTCAAGGCATAGACTTCTTATCGAAGTGTGGGGCAAGGACAACCCAAGCACGGCAAAGAGTATGGACGTATATTTTACCAAACTTCGCAAATATTTGCTTTTAGATTCGAGAGTTAAGATTGTTAATCAACATTCATTAGGTTATAGCATAACTTTCGATAAAGACAGATATTGGTAAGAATTTAATATAACGAAAACACCGCTCCATTGTTTTCTCATACAATCGGGCGGTGTTTTTAGTGTTATGGAAAAAATAATGTCTCATATCGCCACACTGATGTTTAACATTATTTTACTGATGTTTAATATTATTTTATTAGTGTTAAACACTGTTCAGCCGTTTTCAAATACCTGAAAAATCATTGCTTATATCGTTTCTTCGCCGATAGGTTACGTAAAAACTTTCTTATATATAACGCAGATTTGTAAGCAAAATATCGAAATCGGTCTTCAATGCCCAATTGTTGGCATACATAAGGTTTAGACGATGAATGGTTTGAGAGTCCAAATTCTTGGTTTTGATATTTTCGCTTGAACAAAAGATTGATTTTTTTAGTGTAGGTAATTCGTTTATCTTGCTGTCCTGTTGGTTATAGCCCACAAAAGTTTTATTTGAAACCAATACCGAGACAATGTTTTTTAATGCTAAAAAATGCTTTTTACAAAATAAAATAACGAATGGGAATAACAGCAATAGGATAAACGAAAACGAAAAATCGAACATACGTTTCTTTCTTCTGTTGTCTTCCGAAGCAATACTGCTTACGCTCATCACATAAATATCGGTGGGGGTGTTGATGGTGTTGCTGCCTATGATGAAATCCGTTACTTCCGGTGCGATTGTGAAGCGTACATTTGCCATTGACAAATCTGCCATAAGCGAAATAATCTTACTTTGAGATAAGGATTTGCTGCAAAATATTACTTCATTGACATGATATATCCTTATAATATCTTTAATCTGTGAAACGTTTCCTAAAAAATAATCTCTGTCCTCATTATCTTCTCCGCTCACAAGACCGATAAATTCGGGTTTTAAGTCTGTTGAACGCAGTAAATCGGTTACTCGTTTTGTTTCTTGCTTATCTCCGACAATTATGAACGATGACGAATTTTCTTTTGTCGTCCAATGTCCTGTCTTTATGTAATGCAACAAATATCTTTCGGCAAAAAGAATGAAAAACGTAAGGAAAGACCCCATTATAACCATTGCCCTCGAATATCTAAGGGCTGAGGGCATCAACGAATACACTACCAAAATGGCTATCATTCCCGAAAATACTCCCGAAATAAGTTTTGCGGGTTTGAACTTTCCGTAACCGCCGAACAAATACACGCAAAACAACAATATTATAATATAACAAGGTATTGCCACTATATGATAATGCTCGGGGTAGTAGTTCGGGTTGTTCCAATAGGTTGTAGCCCAAAATTGTTCAAGGAAATAAAATCCCAAATACACCAATAAGAAATCCAATACGGGCAATGCTGCTTTTTTGAATATTCGAGACAAAAACGAAAGGGTTGCCCGTCCCCATATTGCGAGTTTTATTATAAGCGAAAACAGTTTTGTTTGTTTGGAAGAAAGGTGCTTTTTTGCGAAAATGTCCATTGCATTGTAAAATGTATAGACGTAATTCAACGAACCTTTCTTGGTGCTTTCTCCTTTGTAGTGAATGATTGACGTGTCTGCGAAGTAATAGTTTTTATATCCGCCCTTGGTTATTCGATACGACAAATCGATATCTTCGCCATACATAAAAAATGTTTCGTCCAACAGACCCACTTTGTCCAAAGCCTCTTTACGCAAAAGCATAAACGCACCGGCTAAAATATCGACCTCATTGGTTTGGTCGTATGGCAGATGCCCCATATAATAACCGCAATATTTTTTGCTTCTCGGGAAAAGACTTGACAGAAAACTCATCTTGCAAAAACAAACCCAAGGTGTGGGAAATCCTCTTTTGCTTTCTTTTAGAATTTTACCTTGTCCGTCAATCATTTTAACACCCAAACCGCCGGCATCCGGGTGAGTGTCCATAAAATTTAGGCACTTGACAAAAGTATCTTCCTCAACCACCGTATCGGGATTTAACAAAAGAACATATTCTCCCGTGGAAATTCTTATGGCCTGATTATTGGCTTTGGCAAAACCTACATTGTCTTTGTTTTCAATGAGTTTTACTTCGGGGAATTTTGATTTGAGCATATTTATCGAACCATCTACCGAATTGTTATCTACGACAAATATCTCCGCGTCTGTGTTTTTTATCGCCTTTCTTACACTCAAAAGACAGTGTTCCAAAAAATGCTCGACATTATAATTGACTATTACAATAGATAGTTTCATTCCTTTATTCAAATCAAAATTTAGGTTGCAAAGGTACAAATAATTTTAGTAACATTGTGATAAATATGATTCAAAGTGGCGTTTTATTATGTTTTTACCACTATCAAATCCACTTTTTGCATTATTCAAAAAACAATAAAGACTAAAAACAAAAAAATATACAATTGTTTTTATATTGATGTGAGATATTAAAAAATTAGTTTAAGACATTATTTTATAGATGTGTAACACTAATCGAATAATCACTCACATTATTTTTGCGAATTAAAGAAAGAAAAAATATTGTTCAAAAAAATCATACAAAATGTAGGTTGTATAAAAATTTGTTGTAAATTTGCAGTCTTGAAAAATGAAAAAATTTTAGTTAGAATATTTTTTAACCTTTAAAACACATTAAAAAGAAATGAAAAAAGTTACGTTATTCGCTCTTGTATTGAGCATGACATTAGGAGCATTCGCACAAGGATTTGCTTCTTTCAGACCGACGAAAAGCGTTGTTAATCAGACTGCATCTAAACCTGCTGCAACGGTTTTGGACGCAAAAGTAGTTAAAAACGCTAATGTTAAAGAATTGTCTATAACATCTGCAACAAACCTTACATTCTCCGAGCAAGCATACGATGGAGGAACTTATATGATGGCAAGTTATGATGCTACTTTTGAAGAAGATTTATTAGGAAGTTATGTAGCATCTGTTCTTTTGGATGATGCAACTATCGCTGCTGTTCAAGCACAAGGTGCTACTGTTGCAGACTATGTTATGCAGATTTTAAGTGTTGCCAGCCAAGCAGGTGCTTTGGGATATTGCCTTGATACAATAGATGCTGCTTCCAAAACAGTTAATGTTGCTTATGATATATATGATATGTTAACAGGCGGTTATGGCGATTTCCTTCCTTCAACTAACTATACTGTTTATGCAATTCCTTTGATTATACAAGGTGACCAACTTGCTATCGGTACAATGTTTGAAGGTCCTACTGCAAAAAGTTTGGCTTACGGTGGAAACGGTGTAGCAGAAGCAGAACTTACTATCTTGGAAACTACTTGCTCAAAAGTAACATTTGATATTTTAATTAACGACCAGACAAACTACTTTGCATTGATATTGGCAAGTTCTGATGTTTTGGCTCAGGCAGGTATCAATTCAGCAGCAGATGTTCTTGACAACAGTTATAAATACACAACTTCATTTGAAGGTGCTGCTTTCGGAAAAGACGATAATACAGCAGAAGGAGCTTTAACAGCAAATACAGAATATACTATGTGGGCAGTTCCTGTAAATGCTAATGAGGAAATTGGTACAGATGCAAAAGAAGTATTCACTACTCCTTCTTGTGACGGTCAGGTTGGTTTGACTGATGTTGTAGAAAGCACAATCAACGTTTATCCTAACCCTGCAAGTGATTATGTTCAGGTTACTTCATTGGCTCCTATCAGCAATGTAGAGATACTTAACACATTGGGTCAGGTTGTTTATTCCGACAACACAGTTGCTAACGGATACAATATTTCTGTTTCAAATCTTGAAAAAGGAACTTACTTTGTAAAGGTTAGAACTGCTAACAGCGTAAATACAAGCAAAGTGGTTGTTAAATAATTTAGAGATTAATAAATTTAATTTCTTAAATACAAGAGGATTACTTTCGAGTAATCCTCTTTTTTTATGTTTTTTTACAAAAAATATAGATTTGTAATGAAAAAAATAATATCTTTGCCACCGAAACAATAATATATGTTATAAACCTTTTAAAACATTTACAAAAAATGAAAAAACTTACGTTATTTGCTCTTGTATTGAGCATGACTTTTGGAGTTTTTGCACAGCGTCAGGTTGTATTGCCTAAACAAGAAAAGCAAACTCCGAAAATGGAAATCACAAAAGCAGTTAAGGGAATGATTCCTGCAACTACTATTTCAACCACTCAAAAGCGTTCATCAGTTAAAGCTGTTGGTTGCACACTTGGTAACTTTACGGATGTTGAAGATTGGGCTAATGGTGGTATTACACTTTCTTTTGATGTAACAATGGGTGATGAGACTAAGGCTTATTTCCTAAATGCAGGTCTTGCAGACAGTGTTGCAGAATGGTATCCGGAAGACCAAGACTTTATTGACGGTGTTATGGGTTATTATGAGCAAATGAAATCTCTTTATGAAATGTTCGGTATGGAACTTACAGAAGAAGATTTCTTTGTATTTGAAGGTGGAACGCAATCAATGAAAGGTTTGGCTCCAAATACTACTTACACAATTTTGGCTATGTGCTTCAACGAGACCGATACTGTTGTTGTGAGAGAAAATTACACTACCGGAGCAACGACATTGACCGGCGAAGCAGGTATGGCAACTATGAATATACTTAATGTAAGCGCAACAAACGCTTTCTTACAAGTTGTAAAGAATGACCAAACTGCTTATTATCATGTATTGTTTGCAGAGGAAGATGTATTTGCAGCAAACAATTTGACTACTTCTGATGATATTTTGGCTTACGTTGAAGCAAATGGTTCTCAAATGAACAAATTTACACAAGACACTACTTGGGAATTGGGCGATGATAATTTGTCAAGCCAATATGCTTTAACTCCTAATACAAAATATATCGTTTGGGTTATTCCTTTCAATGGTAATCAAGAAGCAGGTACTCCACAGAGTAAGGAATTTACAACAACACCTTCTGCACTTAGCGGAACAGCAGAATTTTCCGAGATGAATGTTACAGTTTTGTCTGAAACAAATGCAGAGGTCGAGTTCCAAATCAATGACCAGACTGCATACTATTATTTCTTCTTTGATCCAAGAGATACATTGTTGGCTTACGATCAATACGAATTGGAAGGTGCATTGGAGTGGATGAACTACTTAATTAGTTATTATGCTCAGGCCGGTTATACTTATCCATCTTATAGCGAAGGTACAACCGAAGAACTTGGTGACAATGATGCAACAAGTCAGTACGCTTTGGAACCAGGTACTGCATACGTTGTTTGGGGATTCCCTTATAATGGAAACAAAGAATTGGGTACAGCAAAGAGAGTTGAATTTACAACAGACGGCGGACAAGTTAGTTTGAAAGATATAGACTTTACGGCAGTAAATGTATATCCTAACCCAACTACTGACGTTATTACGGTTAATTCAAAGAACGCTATCGAAAACATTGAAATCGTTAATACTTTGGGTCAGGTTGTTTATTCAAACAATACAAACCAAAATAACGCTATAATCAATGTTGCAAACTTTGAAAAAGGTAACTACTTTGTAAAAGTTAAGACTGTCGATAACGTAACAACCACAAGCAAAGTTGTTGTTAAATAATAATAACAAAGACTTTTGATTTTCAAAAGGAGGGTTGTCCAATGGGCAGCCCTCCTTTTTTATTGATGTATAAAATATTTTATAATTTGAAGCGTTATATGAAAAATTCCTAAAAGTTTTGTAAATTTGCACAACGTTTAACATTAATCAACCAATTACAGTAAGAAAGAAAATTTATGATTAAGACTAAAATAAAAAATGCAGTAGCCGAAAGTTTAGAGGTTTTATATAATTTACAGATACCAAGTGATAGTATAGAATTGCAACCGACAAAGAAAGAGTTTGACGGTGATGTGACTTTGGTTGTCTTTCCATTTGTTAAGCAAGCGAGAAAATCTCCCGAAATGGTGGCAAACGAAATCGGCGAACAAGTGAAAAATCGTGTTCAATGGATAGAAAGTTACAATGTTATCAAAGGCTTTTTGAATTTTGTTATTAGCGATAGATATTGGCTTACATTTTTGAACGAGAATAAGACCAATGACAATTTTGGTACAACATCTACAAAAAATTCCAAACCTATCGTTATTGAGTATTCCTCGCCTAATACCAACAAACCATTACATTTGGGGCATATGAGAAATATTCTTTTGGGTTGGTCTGTTTCGCAGATATTGAAAGCCAATGGAGAGGAAGTCAAAATGGTTAATCTTGTAAATGACAGAGGTATTCATATTTGCAAGAGTATGATTGCCTGGCAGATGTTCTCTAACGGAGAAACTCCGCAGTCTTCCAATGAAAAGGGAGACCATTTGGTGGGCAAATATTACGTTTTGTTCGATAAGGAATATAAAAAACAGATTGCCGAACTAATGGAACAAGGCATCGATGAGCAAACAGCAAAACAGCAAGCCCCTATTATGCAACAGGCTCAGCAAATGCTTGTCAAGTGGGAGCAAGGTGATAAAGATGTCAGGGAATTGTGGCAGACTATGAACTCGTGGGTATATGAGGGATTCAATCAGACCTATTCTCGTTTGGGAATTGATTTTGATAAGATTTATTACGAGTCCGATACTTATAAACTTGGCAAATCTTTGGTGGAACAAGGTCTTAAAGATAATGTATTTTATCGTAAGGAAGACGGCAGCGTTTGGATTGACCTTACAAACGAGGGTTTGGACGAGAAACTTCTCTTGCGTAAAGACCAGACAAGTGTTTATATGACGCAGGATTTGGGAACGGCAACATTGCGTCATAACGATTTTTCTTCGGATAAACTTATTTATGTTGTTGGTAACGAACAGATATACCATTTCCAAGTTCTTAAAAAGGTTATGGAAAAACTTGGATTTGATTGGGCAAAAGATATATATCATCTTTCATACGGTATGGTGGAACTTCCTAATGGTAAGATGAAATCTCGTGAAGGTACTGTGGTTGATGCCGATGATTTGATGCAACAAATGTATGAGGAAGCCAAGAAAATAAGCGAACAGCACGGCAAAAACCAAGATATGAGCGAAGAAGAATTGGATAAATTATATAATATCTTGGCTCTTGGGGCATTGAAATATTTTATTTTGAAAGTCGATCCAACCAAGACCATGTTATTCAATCCGGAGGAGAGTATCGATTTCAATGGAAATACAGGTCCGTTCATACAATATACATATGCTCGAATCCGTTCTATAATACGTAAAGCGGAAGACGAAGGAATGAAAGTTGAAATTACACAGATAAACGATACTTTAACTCTTAGCGATAAGGAAAAGGAAGTTATCAAAAATATTTCTACTTTTGGTGATGTTGTCAAGGAAGCCGCCAAAAATTATTCGCCGTCATTGATAGCCAACTACGTGTATAATTTGGCAAAATCTTTTAACGGATTTTATCAAGACAGCAGTATATTGAAGGAAGAGAATATCTACATAAAGCAGGTGCGTGTTTGTTTGGCGTATATGACAAGTGAAGTTATCAAAACGGCAATGCGATTGTTGGGTATCGAAGTTCCGCAGAGAATGTAATAAAGAGCGTATATTATGAGCAACAGAACAGAAGACGATGGTGTTGTTTGCCTTGAAAGAGTGGCAGAAGGAGGAAATGAACTCATTGTTTATAACGATGACGTGCATACTTTTGATTATGTTATCGATTGTCTTGTCAAGGTATGCAAACTATCGCAACAGCAGGCAATGACTTGTACGAACATTATCCATTACAAAGGGCTTTGTACCGTTAAACACGGCTCTTATGACGAATTATTCCAAATGAGTTGCTTATTGGACAAAAAAGGTTTGAAAAACGAAGTACGTTAATATATTAAAAATAAAATAAGTTATGGATTTGTTAGTAATTTTAGGTTTGTTGATAGTTGGTTTGATACTTATAGTTTTGGAACTTGTGGTCATACCGGGTTCAACAGTCGTAGGTTTGGGCGGTGTAGCCTTAACCATTTGGGGCATTGTAAGGGTTTTTGCTCAATATGGTGTAACGGCAGGTTTGATTGTAGTTGCTCTTGATGTTGTTATATGTATTGTTTTATTGATTTATTCTTTGAAAATAGGTACTTGGAAAAAACTTGCACAAAAAGAAGAAATAGATGTCAAAGTAAATGAAATCAAAACGAAAGTTGCTGTTGGCGACACAGGAAAAAGTGTAACTCGTTTGGCTCCTATGGGAACGGCAAGAATAAATGGTGAAAATATGGAGGTTTATACCGCAACGGCATTTGTTGATCCCAATACGGATATAGTGGTTGAGCAAGTTGAAGGTAATAGAATAAAAGTTAAACCGATTAATAATTAAAAAATTTATAGTATTATGTTTAGTTACAGTCTTATAGGAATAGTTATAGTATGTTTTATACTATTGATGGTATTTTTGTACCTTGTGCCTATTAACCAGTGGATACAATGTGTTTTGAACGGAGTTAAAATATCCATGGTTCAGTTGGTTGCAATGCGGTTGAGGAAAGTTCCGCCTTCGATTATCGTTACTGCAATGATTAATTCAAAGAAAGCAGGTCTAAATCTAAGTAGTGATGCTTTGGAAGCACATTATCTTGCAGGCGGGCATGTTCAACGTGTTGTCAATTCATTAATCAGTGCTGATAAAGCCAATATCAAATTGGATTTCAAAGCCGCTGCCGCTATTGATTTGGCAGGCAGAGATGTTTTTGAGGCAGTTCAGATGTCGGTAAATCCAAAGGTTATAGACACTCCTAATGTTGCTGCCGTTGCAAAGAATGGTATTCAGTTGATAGTAAAAGCACGTGTAACCGTTCGCGCAAACATCAATCAATTGGTTGGTGGAGCAGGCGAGGAAACTATTTTGGCTCGTGTCGGAGAGGGTATAGTTACTTCGATAGGTAGTGCGGAGTCTCATGCTTTTGTATTGGAAAATCCGGATTCTATTTCCAAAGTTGTTTTGTCAAAGGGTTTGGACGCAGGCACTGCATTTGAAATCCTTTCCATTGATATTGCCGATATAGATGTTGGAAAGAATATCGGTGCAGAGTTGCAAATGGATCAGGCAAATGCCGATAAGAACATCGCGCAGGCAAAGGCTGAGGAAAGACGTTCAATGGCTGTTGCGGCAGAACAAGAGATGAAAGCCGAGGCTCAAAAGATGCGTGCAAGGGTTATCGAGGCAGAAGCCGAAGTGCCAATGGCTATGGCGGAAGCATTCCGCAAAGGCAATTTGGGTATAATGGATTATTACAAAATGAAGAATATCCAAGCCGATACGGATATGAGGGAATCCATATCAAAAGACCCTAAAATTTAAGGAGTAAGATTAGATTTCAGATTTATAATCAAGAAAAAAGTGCGAAGTGATACAAAGAACTTTGCACTTTTTGTTTTACTGATTGCAGTGATTAATTTATTAGTTACATTGATTATTTTGCTGATGTTTAACACTAATTTGCTAATGTCCCTGATTATTTTACCGGTGTTAAACATTAATTTATCGGTTAGTGGTATTTTTTACAGAAATAAACAAGTGCGATTTTTGTAAGGTAAATAAAAAATATGGGCAAATCCAATATTTTTAGCGTAAAAGTTTGGTAATATAGAAAAAAATCGTAACTTTGCAGCCGTTGAGTTTTGAAATGAAAAAAATGGTATGATGAGGAAAATAGTTATATTTTTTACTTTCTTTGCGACATTTATTGGTATTTGTCGGGCGAGTTACTTTGTAGAAACCGATACTGTGGATGTAGTACGTTATTATGGCGAAGGATTTGAACCGAGCGGTTACGATGTTGCAAGTGGCGATAGTGTTATAACTTATTCGGGAACTTTCAAATTCAAGAAATTAAATTCCAATGATTCCATAACTTTCATTGTGGATTTTCAACCTATAAATACCGCCTCGCAATTGTGTTCCGTGATTATTTCAGGCGATAAAAAGTTGATGACCAAACAAGATACGGTTATTTCTCTTTCAGCAATTTCGGACGATCCTATGGATTTTTATAAATGGTATGCTTTGGAGGATGAAGATAATGATAATTTTATAGGCGACAAGACTTTGGACAATATCAAAGTTACTGTGCATCCCAATGATACTGCCGTTTATATATTGGAAACAATGAAAGAGGAAGAAGATAATCTTGTATATAACGGCGATTTTGAGGAAGGTAATAAAGGTTTTTGGACACAATACAACTATACAACGGAAGCACACGGAACGGGTTACGACAAAGGCTTGGGGCCGGAAGGCAGATATGCCGTAGGCGAAAATCCAAAATATTATCATCAGAATTTCTGCGACTATTCTGCTTCCGATTATGATAAGATGCTTATTGCCAATGGCAGCCAAGGTGTAGATAAGATTGTCTATGCTGCAACGTTTGACGTAGAACCGCATCAGAACTATATAGTGTCTTTCGATGCTTCCACAGTGGCACCGTGTTCGACAAGTGAATTGCCGAGATTACAGTTTTCCGTGACCGGAGAGAAACTCGGAGATGTTTTTACAACAAATTCAACAAATTGTGTGTGGGATCAGTATTACCAGATATGGAACAGCGGGGACGATACTACGGCGACGATAACAATTTTGAATCAAAACACAAACACTTCGGGTAATGATTTTGCGATAGACAACATTACTTTGAGAAAGATGTGTACGAGTTACGATACAATTATTATTATAAATGATATAAAACTTTACGATACCATCGATGTCGCTATTTGCGAGGGCGAAGCATATGATTTCAACGGTGAAGACAAGACAGAAACCGGCGAATATACCGCTGCGTTGAAAACCGCCAATGATATAGATAGCCTTGTTACGTTGAATTTAACAGTTAATCCTGTTTATGAAATTCATTTGGACACTACAATTTGTGATGGAGATTATTTCATTTTCAATGGTCAGACAATATCGCAACAAGGCGACTACAAGTCAGTGCTGAAAACTGAAAAGGATTGCGATAGTGTTGTATATATTTCTGTAAATGTTATCGCAACTCAAAAAGTATCAATAGAAGAAGAAATATATTCTTGGCAGGATTATTATTTCAATGATGAGAAGATGTCGCATTCAGGAACCTACACAGCAAATCTAAAAAACGAAAACGGTTGTGATAGTATAGTTACTCTGAATTTGATTGTCAATGATAAGGTATATATAGACAAAGATATTTGTCAAGGCGAGGAGTATGTTTTGGGAGATAATATTTTGACAAAAGAAGGAACTTATTATGATACATTGAAGGCTGCGAACGGTAATGACTCTGTGGTTGTACTGACGTTAAGAGTTAGGGACGTGATGAACGACACTATTTTTGCAACTATAAGCGAGGGAACGGTCTATACACGACAGGGTTTTGAGGAAACTCAAAGTGGAACATACACTCATGAGAATACTTCAATTTATGGCTGCGATTCTTCTTTGGTATTAGTTTTGACGGTGGTAAAAGATGAACAGGTTTGGGTGCCTACTGCATTTACTCCGAAAAGTGATAACAACAATGAGTTTTTTGTTATTATCGAAGATGAAAATGTGGTTTCGGAGTATTTGAGAATATATAACCGTTGGGGAACGATTGTGTTTGAAACAACGGATATTACTCAGAAATGGGACGGTAGGTACAAGGGAGAAGTTTGCGACCAAGGGGTTTATATGTATGATTTGATATATCACGTAAAAGGTTTTGAGGCTAAATCGTATAGAAAGAGCGGTAATTTTATGTTGTTGAACTAAAAAACGAATATGGAATAAACACTACCAATTTAATATATAAACAATGAGAATAGAGGCACTTTTTGTTTGAATACTGAAAATACTTTTGTGCTTCAACGAATAAATAACAAAGACTGCAAGATGAAAAAAAATTTTGGTGCTGTTTTTACAGTTGAGTGTTGTGTTTGGTATTGTCAATACTGTAAATGCAAAAAATTATTCAGAAGATTTAATCGTTTTTACGGATATTTCGCCATTGGAATATCAAACGAGAAGCGATTTGCAATCTGCCAATGAAACTTTGCCATTAATGTTGGATTCGACAATCTATGGTTATTATATGGCAGGTGAAGCCTTTTGGTGGGATTCTGATGGTGACGGCGAGCCTGATACTGTCTATACTTATTCAGGTAAATTCTACGCTAAAACCAAAAGAAACGGTGTAACGGTTACAGATACTTTGATATTGACATTTACTCCGAGTGATGCGGGACCTTTGGCGTGTGATCCTGAGTTATGGTTTAATGATGCGTCTGCACCTGACACAATTTTCGTTAATACAAAGACTGATACTACGTTAAGTTTCCGTTGCGTTAATGAAGATTTTGATTCATACGAATGGTTTGCCATTGAAAAACAAGATGAACAAAGAATTGCACAAAGAAATAGTCCTACAACAACAATTACAGTCTCGCCAAAAGATACGGCTGTTTATGTTTTGAAAACAACATTTATTTCACCGGAAGATTATCAAATGGTGTTTAATGGCAATTTTGAATATGGTAATATAGCATTTTCAAGTGATTTTACGTATAAACCAAAGCCTTCTCCTGATGCAACTCCCGGTGGCTTCGGTTGGGGAGTCTATGCAATAGGACAAGCCACAAAGGGAGGTCAGTATTGGTGTCCGGGAGACTTTAATGGAGCAGGTTGGGCACACTATCCAATGACAGGTTCTCCGTATCTGTTTGCCGATGGGCAGCAAGTATCGGGCGGACAAAAGTTTTATTCCACTACATTCTCTGTTGAGAAAAATCAAGATTATATATTCCAAGCCAAATTTGCTAATCTGAATAGTGGTGGAAGTTTTGAAAATCCGGGAAAGGATTATGCAATATTCCGTTTCTTTGTGAATGATCAACCTGCAAGTGATTACGATACATTGAAATCCACTTGGGGCGAATGGCAGGAACTATATACTGTTTTCAATACCGGTGATGATACTTTGGCTACTGTTACGGTCAAGAATTTCGGAATATCCACCAACGGTAATGACTTTTGTTTGGACGATGTATCGTTCTTGAAATATTGCCAACACACAGATACAATTGTTATTATCAATGATTACACAATCAGAGTTAAACAAGAAAAATCTATTTGCGATAATGAGACTTATAACTTCAATGGAAAAACTTTGACAGATGAGGGTTTTTATATTGATACATTGAAGACAGCGGAAGGAATAGATAGTATCATAACGTTAAACTTGAAGGTAAATCCTACGTATGAGACATTCTTTGATACAACGATATGTGAAGATAATTTGGTAGTGTTCAACGGACAGACATATACCGAAGCAGGCGATTATGTTGCCCATTTACAAACAGAATTGGGTTGCGACAGCGTTGCTCATCTGCATTTAGATGTTTTGAAGAAGACTTACAAAAATATAGATACGACCATATTTGCTTGGCAAGACTATTACTTTGAGGATTCACTGATACGCGATGCCGGAACTTATATGAAAATCATACCGAACGCTAACGATTGCGACAGTATAATAACATTGAATTTACGTTATAAAGACAAAATTTATAAGAATGAGATTGTCTGCGAGGGCGAAGAATATATCTTCGGAACCCAGGTATTGACGGAAGCCGGCGTTTATACAGATACGCTGACGGCTGCCAATGGAAATGATTCCATAATAGTTCTTTCGTTGGAGAGTTATCCTCAATATAACGACACCATATATGCAAAAATTGGCGTAGGTCAGGTTTATGATCGTTGGGGCTTTTATGAAAGTGAGCCTGGTACATACATTTCGGAGAATATATCCATTGAGGGTTGCGATTCCAATGTTGTTTTGTTCTTGACGGTTGATATGCCTGTTGATATATTTGTTCCTAATGCTTTTACTCCAAGTTCAGACAACAATAACGTATTTCAGGTTCTTCCTGCAAGTGAAGATATAGTAGTTACTTATTTTAGAATTTTCGATAGGTGGGGAACACTTCTTTTCGAGACTGACGACATAAATGTTGGTTGGGACGGTACATACAAGGGTAATCTTTGCCAAATGGGTGCATATATGTACGATGTTTCTTATCAAAGAAAAGAAGAAAATGGTAAACTCTATCGTAAGACCGGCACATTTATGCTAATGAATTAAAGAAAACGGAAATTTGGATAATAAAGCCGTAAATGTGTTATATCATTTGCGGCTTTTTTTCTCGCTTGAAAGAAAAATAATGTGAGTGATTAATTTATTAATGTTAATGATTAATTCGCTGATGTTAATGATTGATTTATCAGTATCACATATTGTTTTAACGGCTTGTTTGTAAAATGATTTGAGATTATGCGGCACTTGTTTTAATAGGTTTGATAATGTTGAAAGATTTAGCGAAAAATAAAATATATCCGATATATTTTCGTTAAATGATAAAAAAACATTAACTTTGCAAACTCAATTAAAGACATATTGTAACGTGAAAAATATTAGAAATAAGAATATATTTGGGCAATTAAGAGTTTTATTTTTTGCTTGCGGTTTGGTTTTCATCCTTGCCTCTTGTCAAAGTTCGCATAAGAAACTATTGAATAGTAATGACAATGATAAAAAATACGAAGCCGCTGTTGATGCTTATAAAAAAGGTGATTATTATACGGCTAACCAGTTGTTTGAAAATTTGATGATGTATTTCCGAGGTAAAGACAGAGCGGAAGAACTCAATATGTATTACGGCAAAAGTTTAATGGAAAGCAAACAATATTATGCGGCCGGTTATCAGTTTGAAAACTTTGTGCGTTGGTTTCCATACTCTCCAAAGACAGAGGAGGCTTTGTTTTTGTGTGCTTATTGCAAATACAAAGAATCGGCAGACTATTATCTTGACCAGACTTCCACAAAAGAAAGTATGAAAGCCTTTCAGGATTACGTCAATCGCTATCCAAACTCACCACGTGTGCAAGAAGCGAACAAGTATTTGGACGATATGCGTTTGAAACTCATTAAAAAGGATTATACCAACGCTTATAATTACTATAAAGTGGGACAATATCAGGCTGCAAGCGTTGCCTTGAAAGATTTTTTGAATATGTATGCCGACCAAACGGAGTATCGTCAAAATGCTATGTATTACATAGTTTTGGCGGATTATTATTATGCTTACGGTTCGGTGGAAGAAAAACAAAAAGAACGTTGGGGAATAATGATTGCGGATTATGAGCGTTATCAAGCGTTGTTTGAGCAATTTACCGACAAGACAAAAATCGATGACTTGAAAGCAAAATACAATTATGCCAAAAGTCAGATAGATAAAAAATAATGTTATAACAATAGATACTAATTAGTAAATAAGTTTAAGTAAATGGACTACAAAAAAATTAAGGCTGATACAAGCATCAAGACAAGAAATATGAACGATTTCAGCAAGGTAACGACTAATATGTATGAAACTGTTTCCATGCTCTCAAAACGTTCCGACCAGATTGCAAGCGAGATTAAAAAGGAGTTGCACGATAAAATCGAAGCCTTCAAAATGGAAGATAACGGAGCGGAAGAAACTTTCGAGAACAAAGAACAGATAGAGGTTTCAAGATATTACGAGCAGTTGCCTAAACCATATTTGATTGCTATTAAAGAGTATCAAGAAGATCAGTTGGCATACAGAAACGACACGTTGGGACATGGCAATTTGACTTCTACTCCAACAAAAGTTAAAGGAGAATAATTTTTTAAGAAAACAGTTCCTTGACACGGCGGGGCTTTTCGCTGTTTTAATGTTTAACACTGCGTCAAGGATTAATGATGTTGCTTTTCTGATTACTGAAACCAATTTTTTGTTATTGGGAAAGCAAATAAAAGTGTGTAAAATCGGATTATGGCAGATAACAAAAATATTCTTATCGGCATAAGTGGTGGTATCGCGTGTTACAAAATACCTTTTCTTATTCGTTTGTTGATTAAGAAAGGGTATAATGTGCGTGTTGTGGCAACTGTCAATGCGTTGGAATTTGTTACTCCATTGACGCTTCGGACACTTTGCGGTTACGAAGTTTATACCGATATGTTCGGCAAGTATAATACTTCTGCAACTGAGCATATATCCACTGCCCAATGGGCTGATTGTTTTGTTGTTGCCCCTGCTACGGCAAATATTATCGCTAAAATGGCAAACGGTGTGGCCGATGATGTTTTATCTACCACTTATTTGGCATACGATAAACCTGTTTTGATTTGTCCTGCGATGAATAACAATATGTATTTTTCAAAGTCGGTTCAGCGAAATCTGAAAACATTGTTACAAGACGGTAATATAATAATAGATAGTGAGAATGGATTTTTGGCTTGCGGGATAGACGGCAAAGGACGAATGGCAGAAGTGAAAGAGATTGCTCGAAAGATAGATGAGATTTTTGAAAAAGATAAATCTAAGACTTCTAAAACGGAACAGACTTGTATAAATGATGAGCCATTATGTTTTGAGGGTAAAGTGGTAACAATTACAGCAGGACCGACACGAGAAAAGATAGATAGCGTAAGGTTTATCTCAAATAATTCTTCGGGTAAAATGGGAGTGGCGTTAGCAGAAGAGTTTTTAAGGCTTGGTGCCAAAGTGAATTTGGTTATAGGGCCAGTATCGATAGACTTACCTAAATCGGAGAAATTAAATACTGTAAGTGTTGTTTCGGCAGAAGAGATGTTCAATCAAGCAACGAAATATGCAGAATGTTCCGATGTGATTATTTGTGCTGCTGCCGTTGCGGACTATACACCTGAAAAAACTTTTGTAGGTAAGATGAAAAAGAAAGAAGATGAATTGCATTTAAATCTTGTACCTACAAAAGATATTTTGAAAGAGATTGGTAAGCGAAAAACCGATAAACAAATTTTGGTGGGCTTTGCTCTTGAAACGGATAATGAGTTGGAGAATGCAAAACATAAATTAAAATCCAAGAATTTGGACTTTATCGTTCTTAATTCATTAAAAGACAAAGGGGCAGGTTTTGAAGTTGATACCAATAAAATAACTATAATAGACAGAAATGAAGTTGTTAAAACGTTTCCACTTAAAACCAAAGCGGAAGTATCAAAGGATATTATAGGTATTATAAAAAATTTGTGCGAGCATAATGTGAGCGGACGATGATGAGGGATTGGCGAAAAGAATGATATAATTAAATAAATGATGAAGCGTTTTGTTTTTGTGATATTAATACTTGGAGCGGTTTTGAATGTCTTTGGTCAAGAATTCAAAGTCTCTGTCAGTGTAAGTGCTTCACAAATTCAAGGCTCGGATAAGGAGATTTACAACACTATACAAACCGCATTAAACAGTTTCGTTAATGACAAGCAATGGACTAATTACCATTACGAGGATCACGAAAAAATCGACGGCAGTATTACAATCAATGTAAAGAGTCGCCCTACACAAGAAGATTTTACGGGAGAGATTTACATTCAATTGCGACGTCCAGTGTATGGTTCCACATACACGACAACGATGCTCAATACACAAGAAAAAGATTTCAAATTCAAATTCATTGAAGGGCAGAATATGGAATTTGATGAAAACAATTATACTTCCAATTTGCTTTCGACTATTGCTTTTTACTTGAATTATTTTTTGGCTTTGGATGCCGACAGTTTTGAATTGAACGGTGGAGACAATTATTTTCAGATTTGTCAAAATATAGTTACTGCTGCACAGCGTAGTCCCAATGAAGGCTGGAAGCGTGCCGAGAAAAACGTAAATAAATACTGGATGATAGAAAATTATACCAATTCAACATATAGTGCGATACACGATGTATGGTATAAATATCATCGTTTGGGATTGGATTTGATGTCTTCGGATAATCAGACAGAGGCAAGGAATAACATCTATCTGGCACTTAAAGATTTGAAAGATGTCAATGACGAGAGAAGCGGTTTGATTTGTGTAACGCAGTTCGTTGAAGCCAAAGCCGATGAAATAGTCAATATTTTCAAAGGCGCTCCTGCAAACGAACAAACCGATGTTATTGCGATAATGAAACAAATCAACCCTGCCCAATCAACAAAATATGAAGCGATAAGTAATCAAAATTCGGGCATAACTCAATAAATTTTATTGATAAGGCGAAAGGAAAATAAAGATATTAAACAATAGGAATAAAATAGTAAAGTTATGAATACAGTACCATTAAACAGAGAGCAAGTAAATAAAATTGTTGCTGACAATAAAATAAAAAGTGTGGGAAAAGCTTCCATACGTGAAGTGAAAAAGATAATCGATGACGTAGAAAAAGCATTCGATTTCAAATTCGTACGTATGGAAATGGGTATTCCGGGTTTGCCAACGGTTAAAGTTGGTGTCGATGCTCAAATTCAAGCATTGAAAGACGGCGTTAGTGCAATCTATCCCGATATTTACGGAACGGTGGAATTGAAACAAGAAACCAAACGTTTTGTAAAGAATTTCCTTGACGTGGATATACCTGAGGATTCTTGCGTGCCTGTAACGGGTAGTATGCAAGGTAGTTTCGCTTCTTTTATGACTGTTACAAGAATGGACGAAAAGAAAAACAAACTTCTTTTCATTGACCCCGGTTTTCCTGTACAAAAACAACAGTGCCGCATCTTAGGAATCGAAACCGAGACTTTTGATGTCTATCAATACCGTGGAGAGAAACTTAGAGCAAAACTTGAATCTTATCTTGCCAAAGGAGATATAGCAGGCATAGTATATTCTTCTCCAAACAACCCTGCATGGTTCTGCTTTAACGAAGAAGAATTGCAAATTATCGCAGATGTTGCCAACAAACACGATGTTGTAGTTATAGAAGATTTGGCATATTTCGGAATGGATTTTCGTAAAGATATTTCCAAACCCGGTGTCGCTCCTTTCCAACCTACGGCAGCAAAATGGGCAAAGAAATATATCCTTATGATTTCAGGTTCAAAGGTCTTCTCCTATGCAGGTGAAAGAATAGGTGTTATAGTTATTTCTCCTGAGTTATACGCTTGGCATACAGATTATATGAAGAAATATTTTGCACAAGATACTTTCGGAAGAGCCATTGTTTATGGTACGATATACGCTCTTTCTTCGGGAACATCTCATAGCGTTCAATACGGTTTGGCTGCCGTTATGAAAGAATGTAACGAGGGACGTTATGATATGGTTGAAGGCATAAGAGAATACGAAAGAAAGGCTAAATTTATGAAGGACGCTTTGGTAGAAAACGGATTTGAGATTGTATATGACAAGGATATGGACGTGCCTATTGCAGATGGCTTTTATTTCACATTCAACTATCCGGGAATGACGGGCGAACAAACTTTGAACGAATTGGTGTATTACGGTATTTCTGCAATATCATTAGACATAACTGGTTCAGACCAACAAGGTTTGCGTGCTTGTGTGTCATTGGTTCCAAATGATATGTTGCCTGTTTTCGCAGAGCGTGTAAAACAATTTAATATCGACCACAAGAAGTAATATAATGGAATAATTTCCACAAAGACGGATAGCGAAATACAAAAAACACTATCCGTCTTTTTCTTAACGATAAAAAGAAACCGCATTATTCAAAAGAAATTTTTGGCGGTACATATCGGCAAAATAATCAGTGAGATTAAAAAAATAGTGTGAGAGATTAATAAAATAATCAGTGATATAAAATTATTAGTGTTAAATATTGACAAATTGTGTTGTGGTATTGAAAAATCTTAAAGCGAAATTAATCAAATAATCGGCAAAATCAGATGAAAAAAATAATATTAAATAAAGGTAAAGAGAAGTCCTTATCACGTTTGCATCCATGGCTGTTTTCTGGTGCGATTGCAAAAAAAGATAAAGATATACAGGAAGGAGATGTTGTCAAAGTTTATTCTTTTGACAACAATTATCTTGCAACCGGTTACTATCAAAACGAAACCATTGCGGTAAAAATTCTTTCTTTTAGCGATGAAAAAATCGACCAGAAGTTTTTTGATAAACGTATTTCTTGTGCCGTGGAGTACAGAAAGACAATGGGGCTTTTCGGCGATAGTGATAACACTGTTTTTCGCTTGATTAATGCCGAGGGAGACTTCCTCCCGGGTTTGATTGCCGATTATTATGATGATAATATCGTTGTTCAGTTTCATAGCGTTGGTATGTACTTGATGCGTGAGTATATAGTAAATGCCTTGAAGACAAATTTGCATAGTATTAAAACCATATTTTCCAAATCTTCTTCGACTTTGCCAAAAGGGAGTGAGGTGCTGCCGAAAGATGAGTTCTTATACGGAAATTCCGATGAGCAGACATTTGTCGCAAAAGAGAACGGAATAAAATTTTTGATAGATTACAAGCAAGGACAAAAGACGGGATTTTTCATAGATCAGCAAAGCAATAGGAGTTTGGTATCGCAGTTAAGCAAGGATAAGACGGTATTGAATTGTTTCGGTTACACGGGCGGATTTTCTTTGGCGGCATTGAAAGGAGGAGCGAAAAGAGTTGAGACTTTGGATATATCAAAACGTGCGTTGGAGATATGCGAAAAAAATGTTGAGATGAACGGCTATTCTTCACGCCATATATCGCAGTGCGAAGACGTGGTGAAATTCATAGATAGCATTTCGGAAAATGAATATGATATGATAATATTGGATCCTCCTGCATTTGCAAAACATCAAAGGGATTTGCAACGAGCGTTGAAAGGTTACAGAACAATAAACCAAAAGGCTATGGAAAAGATTAAGTCGGGCGGATTGTTATTTACATTTTCTTGTTCGCAGGCGGTATCGAGGGAAGATTTTTCCACTATGCTTTTTTCTTGCGCGGCATTAGCCAAAAGAAAAGTCAGAATTGTCAGAAGATTGCCGCATAATTTCGACCACCCTCAAAGCATTTTTCATCCCGAAGGAGAGTATTTGAAAGGCTTTCTTTTGTATATAGAATAGTAAATTACTAATAAAGGCTTTGTTTTCGTAAAGTTTTTTGGAATATTTTTTCCTTTGTGTTGAAAAAATATGAAAAATGAGTAACTTTGCGGTTGAAAAAAATATTATGATAATACATAAAAAGTAATGGATACAATACAGCAACAAAAGACAACAGCAAATATCAAAATACAGAATAATGATTTGGAAGTATTGAGAAAATATTTTTCTCAATGTTTTGACAAAAACGGCAAATTTCAATTTGATAAATTCAAGGACAATCTTTTAGAAAAAGAGATAGATTTTTCAAACGAAAGTTATTCTTTGGATTGGTTAGGTAAATCGTATGCAAGACTTTTGGCAACTGATAGTGCTGATACATTACTCAAAGAAGATTTTTCACATAATGAAAAGCAAGAAAACAAAAACTCTGAAAACTTGCTTATCAAAGGAGATAATTTGGAGGTATTAAAACATCTTTCTTCTGCATATTATGAGAAAATAAAAATGATTTATATAGACCCGCCATACAACACCGGTACAGACGGATTTATTTATCAAGATAGCAGAAAATACACCGAAAAAGAACTTATGGAACTTACCGGTATCGACAGACCGGCTGCTTTGCGTATTCTTTCATTTACGCAAAGCAAAAGCAATTCGCATTCTGCCTGGTTGACGTTTTTGTATCCGCGTTTATATATTGCAAGACAGTTGCTTCAAGATGACGGCGTTATTTTTGTGTCTATTGATGATAATGAGGTTGCACAATTACGCCTTTTAATGGACGATATTTTCGGTGAAGAAAATTTTGTCGTCTGTTCAGTAGTAAATAGAGCAAGTGAAATTGCAACAGACAAAACAATTTCGAAACATGAGTATTGCTTAATATATGCCAAAGATATACAATATTTTGAAATAAATAATTTTAATAAAGAAACTATTTCACGAGGTACAGTGGGCAACTTAGACCAAACAATGCCAAATATAGAATTTCCCAAAGGTATTAAATGTTATAATCTAAAAGACGGAATTTATGAAGAGACAAGAAAAATAGAAGGTAGTTTAGAAAATATTGAGAATTTGACACCAATCATTATAGAGAATGGAGAATTAAAAGAAAATGTGATTTTAAAGGCTAGATGGAGAAGTTCAAGTGATTTAAGAAAATTTTTCAATAATAATATGGAGCCTACAAAAGCCAAAATATCTGGTTATATTAAAGAGGTTTATTTTGAAAATGATAGATTTAATCCACAAATAAAAAAAACTACATATGAAAAAATTAGTTCGTTGATATTAAATAATAAAAGAGGTAGTAAAGATTTGGAAGAATTAGGTTTAAATTTTCCATTCCCTAAATATGTTGATTTAATTAAATATTTTATAAACTATGCTAATAAATCTGCTATTATCCTTGATTTCTTTGCCGGTAGTGGAACGACGGGTGATGCTGTTATGCAACTTAATGCGGAAGACGGAGGAAATAGAAAATATATATTGGTGCAGTTACCTGAATTGATAAACGAAAAGAAAAGTAAAACGGCTTTTGATTTTGTAAAAAATGAATTGCATGTTGAAACGCCGACAATATTTGAGATAACAAAAGAAAGGTTATTACGTTCTGCCAAACGTTTGCAAAATAGTGTAAAAGAAAAGCAACAAGAAATAGAAACGCTTAAAGGCAAACCGCAGACAGAGAAAAACAAAGAAAGAATAGAAAAACTTTCTTTTGAAATAGAGAATATAAGAAAACAAGATTTTGGATTTAAGATATTTGAAACAACTCCGATACCGGAGAACTATGATTTTCAAGCCGATGAATTAAACACACAAACAAAACTGTTTGATGAAAGCACATTATCGCAAAATGATATAAAAGCAATATTGACTACCTGGAAAACATCTGACGGGATGGCTTTAAGTGAAGATTTAAAAGAAGTGGATTTAAAAGGTTATCATGCTTTTTATGGCAATGGCAAATTGTATTTGATGAACAAAGGATTTAAAACAGATAATTTGCAGGCTTTATTAGAAAAACTTGACAATGACTCTGAGTTCAGTCCCAATTCGATAATTTGTTTTTCATATAATTTTGATAGTGCTAATATGCGACAAATTGCAGAAAACGTAAGAACGTTTGCTAATAAGAAAAGCATAGATATTGACTTTATACAGAGGTATTGATATGAAAAGATTTTGTTTTAATTTTGAAAAGAATCTTGACCACCAAACCATAGCAGTAAATAGTACCGTTGAAGTGTTTGAGTGTTTTGATGTTATTTCTCCGAGTGGTGTAAACAGTCAATATGAAAATACGGAGTTAGATTATAAGCATCGTAATTTCTTTAAATATTCAGATAAGATAAGAACAATACAACATGATAATGGCGTTGCTATCAAAGACCACAGAATAGTAAATAGTGATAGCAATGTTATAGATATTATGATGGAAACGGGTACGGGTAAGACTTATACCTATACCAAAACGATGTTTGAATTAAACAAACAATATGGAATATTCAAATTTATTGTCATCGTACCTACATTGTCTATCAAGGCGGGAACTGTTGATTTTTTGAAATCTGCCGGAAGTAGAGAACATTTCAAAGAGCAATATGGCAAAACTATTAATTTGCATATCGTAGAAAGTCAAAAAGCGACTAAAAGCAAAAAAACATATTTTCCACCTGCTGTTTTAAGTTTTGTGAAATCAGAGAGTTTTGATAAAAATCATATTCAAGTTATGGTTATCAATGCCGGTATGATTAACTCCAATACAATGGATAAGGATTTTGATGTCAATTTGTTTGACAAATGCAATAAGCCTTTTGAAGCCATTGCGCAAACAAAGCCTTTTATTATTATTGACGAACCGCATAAATTTAAAGAAGATAACAAAACGTGGAAAAATATACAAAAATTAAAACCTCAATTCATTTTAAGGTACGGAGCAACGTTTGAGAGTTATTATAATCTTGTATATACTTTAACTGCCGTAGATTCTTTTAATAGAAATTTAGTCAAAGGCGTTATTGGTTACATCACAGAATTTGAACAAGGAAATAATGTCTCTGTAAAATTTGTATCTTCCAATGGCAGGGAGGCAAAGTTTGAACTAATAGAAAATTCTAATCATAATTCTGTTAATATTGCGAAAAAGGAATGTATGGAGAGAATACATTCTGCAATGAAAGATTTGACAATAGATGATTTGAATAAATCCACGGTTGTTTTGTCAAATGGATTGGAGTTGAAAAAAGGTGAAACTATCAACCCATATTCCTATTCGGAGACTTTGCAAGAAGTGATGATACGCAAAGCTATTCATCAACATTTTGAACTTGAAAAACAACTTTTGCAAAGAGATGTCAGAATAAAGCCGCTTACTTTGTTTTTTATTGACAATATAGAAGAATATCGTGAAAAAGAAGGCCATATCCGTAAAATTGTAGAACAATATACAAAAGCGGAGATAGAAAATCTGCTTAAAACAGAGTTAAATGATTCTTATAGAACATATCTTGGAAAAACATTGGAAAATATTTCTTTGACTCATGCAGGATATTTTTCAAAGGACAACACAGAGAAAGATGAAAGTATTGAAAAGGAAATAAATGAAATCTTACATGATAAAACCGCAATACTTAGTTTGGATAATCCAAGAAGATTTATTTTTTCAAAATGGACTTTGAAAGAAGGTTGGGACAATCCGAATGTATTTCAGATTTGTAAGTTGAGAAGTAGCGGTAGTGATATTTCCAAATTGCAAGAAGTCGGTCGTGGTTTGCGTTTGCCTGTCAATGAGTATGGCAATAGAGTGAAAGAAGAACAATTCTATTTGAATTATTTTGTTGATTTCACTGAATCCGATTTTGTTGAAAAACTTACCAAAGAAATAAATGATAAATCCGGTGCAATATCAATAGATAGGCAAGAAGAGAAATTAACGCAAGAAATGATTGGCAAGATTTGTGAGTTATATGATTTCAACTCTGACGAGGCTTTACTTGAAAAATTGGATGAAGCGAATGTACTCACAAGAGCAAATACATTCAAGCCTGGTGGATTTGACTACATAAAGCAAAATTTTCCAAATATCTTTATGGGAGTTAATAAAAACAAAATTCGTGTTGCAACAGACAATAAGAAAAAAGTAACAATAAGAACGGAAAAATATGATGAGTTAAAAGATTTGTGGGAAAAACTTAATGAAAAAGTACTTTTGGAGTATAAGTTCAAAGATGAAAATGAGTTTAAAAATCTTTTCACTGAATTTCTAAAAGAACAAGAACATACTTTAAGAATAGAAGGTATAAGCATTATAGAAAAAGAAATAGCAATAGAGGATAATGTTGCAGTAACAAAAGATAGATTGTCGGTAAATAACCAAAATATTGCATCTGTTTCTTTAATGAAATATAGTGATTTCATTAAAGAATTATCAAAAAGGTTGAATATAAATATAAAAACTATTCATCAATCAATAATTGATTCTAAAATAGAAATAAACACATATCTAAATCAAAAAACGTTGAATATTTTGAAACACAATTTCAATAAATATTTGATGAAATGTGCATTTACTAAGTTTAGTATTGAATATAAAAGCGTTTCAAACAGTATTCATCCAACAAAACTAACGGATGACTCCGGCAAACCTTTAAAAGAAATTGCTTCAGCCGGGATTGGCGTTAATTACTCGGAAGAGAAAGTTTCAGATAAATATTATTTTGAAGAGTTGTATTTTGATTCAGAATTAGAGAAAACCAATATCAAAGAAAATATTGAAGAGGTTATCGTATTTACAAAAATACCGAAGAATTCCATAAAAATTCCTGTTGCAGGTGGAGAAACTTATTCACCCGATTTTGCATACGTTATCAAAAACAACAATGGCGAAAAGAAATTATATTTTATTGTTGAAACAAAGAATATGAATGACGATAATGATTTAAGAAATGATGAAAGAAGCAAAATCAAGTTTGCCGAAAAGTTTTTTAATGATAAAGTTAAAATCGGATTTAAAACACAATTGAAAAACGATAAAATAGTTGATTTGATAAAGGAGATTAGCAAAGAAAATAAATAACTTATTTCATATAATTGTATTGCTTAAAAAATTTGGTAAAGTGTGGTATTGATGTTTAATCGCACTTTAACTTTATGATATTGTATTCAGTCTATTCAAATTTTTTTTCGTAATTTTGCAATCTTAAATTTTGCTGTCATTCGTTTGAAGTTGGAGGGAAGTTCAATGGCGAATGAAGTAAAAGAAATTTTGTAAGACAAGAAAATCGTATGTATATGAAAACTTCTAATGAAATAAGACAAGCATTCATTGATTTCTTTAAGAGCAAAGGGCATACAATAGTTCCTTCAAGTTCAATGGTTGTTAAAAATGATCCGACTTTACTTTTTACAAACGCCGGTATGAATCAATTCAAAGACATCTTTTTGGGTAACGTTGAAAAGCCGTATAACCGTGCTGCCGATTCGCAAAAGTGTTTGAGAGTTAGCGGAAAACATAATGATTTGGAAGAAGTGGGACACGATACCTATCATCACACTATGTTTGAGATGTTAGGTAACTGGTCTTTCGGAGATTATTTCAAAAAGGAAGCAATAGCATACGCTTGGGAATTGCTTACGGAAGTTTATAAAATAGATAAGAAAAATCTTTACGTAACTTATTTCGGTGGCGACGAAAAAGAAGGTCTTAAAGCCGATGAACAAGCCCATGAGTATTGGCAGCAGTTTGTGGAGGAATCACATATATTGCCTGGAAATAAACACGACAATTTCTGGGAAATGGGTGAAACGGGTCCTTGTGGTGCTTGCAGTGAAATACATATAGATTTGAGAGATGAAGAGGAAAAACAAAAGATAAAAGGGGCAGACCTTGTCAATAAAGACAATCCATTGGTTATTGAGATATGGAATCTTGTTTTTATGGAGTTCAATCGCAAAGCCGATAAGAGTTTAGAGCCTTTGAAAGAGAAAAATATAGATACCGGTATGGGCTTTGAGCGTCTGTGTATGGTATTACAAAATAAAAAATCCAATTACGACACAGATGTTTTCCAACCTTTGATTCAGAAAATTGCTGATTTGTCAAATAATGTGTATGGTAAAGATGAAAAGAAAGATATTGCCATGCGTGTCATTGCCGACCATTTAAGGGCGGTAAGTTTTGCAATTGCCGACGGGCTTATGCCGTCAAACAACAAGGCTGGTTACGTTATCAGAAGAATACTTCGCCGTGCGGTTAGATATGGTTATACTTTTTTGAACTTTACAGAGCCTTTTATTTATAAGATTGTAGATACTTTAACAAGTCAAATGGGCGGTCAATACCCTGAACTTACCAAAAATCACGAACTGATATGTAAGGTTATTAAAGAAGAGGAATCTGCATTCTTGAAAACTTTGGCCGGTGGCATACAAAAATTTGACAAATACATAAAAGACAATCCGCAAGGTAAGATTGACGGAAAGTTTGCCTTTGAATTGTTCGATACATACGGTTTTCCTATTGATTTGACCGAGCTTATGGCAAAGGAACAGTCAAGAGAAGTAGATATGGTGGCCTTTGAAAACAATCTTAAAGCACAAAAAGAACGTAGTCGTAGTGTAGCGAAAGTTGAAGCAGGAGATTGGGTTGAGATTGTCAAAGATTTTAAAGACGAGAATTTTGTCGGATATGATGAATTGGAGTGCCAGTGCAAGATTGTCCGTTATCGTCAGGTGGAGACCAAAGGACAAATGCTTTATCAAGTGGTTTTGGATAAGACATGTATGTATGCCGAAATGGGAGGTCAGGTAGGCGATAAAGGATTGCTGATAAGCGGGGACGAGAAAATAGCAATAATTGACACAAAGAAAGAAAACAACCTTCCAATACATATAATGAAGACATTGCCTAAGGACGTTAATCAAATCTTTACGGTAAAAGTTGATGTTAATCGCAGACACAATATAGAGAGAAACCACACGGCAACACACTTGTTACATTTGGCATTAAGAAAAGTATTGGGTTCGCACGTAGAACAAAAGGGTTCTTATGTAGATGATAAACGTTTGCGTTTTGACTTTTCGCACCATAGCAAGATGACGGAAGAAGAAATACGCAGAGCGGAAATTTTGGTAAATCAAATGGTACGAGAGGATTTTTCTGCCGATGACCATAGGAATGTTCCTATTGATGAGGCTCGCAATATGGGTGCAATGGCTTTGTTCGGTGAAAAATACGGCGACAAAGTCAGGGTTATACGTTTTGGAGAGAGTATAGAACTTTGCGGTGGTACTCATGTGAAAAGTACGGGTACTATCGGTATGTTCAAAATCATAAACGAAACAGCGGTAGCGGCAGGTATTCGTCGTATTGAGGCTGTTACAGGCGAAGAGTTTGATAATTATATGTACGACTTGCAAGATATGTTTGCTCATATCAAAACATTCTTTGAAGCAAGTCCCGATTTGGTGAAATCTATTCAAAAAATGATAGAAGAGAACGCCAATTTGAAAAAACAGATTGACGAGTTCAAATCGCAGGCAGCAGGCAATATTTATCAGGCTATTAAAGAAAAAATGGAAGTTATTAATGGCATAAATTATTTTGAAGTTTTTGCTCCTGTCGATGCCGATACTATGAAAGACATAGCATATAGGTTTAGAGGTGAGTTTGATGATTTTTGTTTTGCAGGTGCAAATGAAGTATCGGGCAAGGTTATGCTGACAGTTATGTTTAGTGATAGTATGGTCGAGCGTGGTTTTGATGCAGGTAAGATTGTCAGAGAAGCAGCCAAGTTCGTCAAAGGTGGCGGCGGCGGTCAGAAATTTTATGCTACCGCAGGCGGAAAAGACAAAGACGGTGTTGTCGCAGCTTTGAATTATATAAAAGACACTATTTCCAAATAAAAAGAAATTGTGAATAATAATTTTGTTATTCACAGGTTTCTTTTTAGAAAAAAGATATTTGAAGAAGATATATTAGATGCACTTGTAATCAAAAGTTCTTATGAAATTGTAGAAATAGTGTTAAACATTATTTCAATGAATAGTGAGATTAAAATAATAGTGTTAAACATAAAATAATTAACAATGCAAAATATTCGCAACGTAGCAATAATAGCTCATGTTGATCATGGAAAAACGACATTGGTTGATAGAATGCTTTATCAGGCAAAACTATTCAGAGACAACCAAGAACAAAAGGAATTGATTTTGGATAACAACGATTTGGAAAGAGAACGTGGTATAACCATTCTTTCGAAAAACGTTTCAATTCGCTATAAGGATTTTAAGATAAATATTATAGATACTCCGGGACACAGTGATTTCGGAGGAGAGGTTGAGCGTGTCTTGAATATGGCTGACGGCGTGCTTTTGGTTGTAGATGCCTTTGAAGGACCGATGCCACAAACTCGTTTTGTTTTGCAAAAAGCCATAGAACTAAATCTAAAACCTATTGTTGTCATTAATAAAGTTGATAAACCTAATTGCGACCCTATCGCAACGCAAGAGAAAGTCTTTGATTTGATGTGTGCTTTGGGAGCATCGGAAGAACAATTGGATTTTCCAACAGTTTATGGCTCTTCAAAGGAAGGTTGGATGTCGGAAGATTATACCAAACCTACAACAGATGTTTCATACCTTTTGGATATGATTATTAAATACATACCTGCATATCCTTCAATTGATGGTAACACTCAACTAATGATTTCTTCTTTGGATTATTCTTCTTACGTGGGAAGAATTGCCGTTGGACGTTTGCACCGTGGTACTTTGCAGGCAGGACAAGATGTTATGCTTTGCAAAGCCAATGGAGAAAAATATACAAGCAAAATCAAAGAACTTTATGTTTTTGAGGGCTTGGCAAAAGAAAAGATAAAAACACCGGTAGAGGCAGGCGAAATAGTTGCTTTGTTGGGTATAGAGAATTTTGATATAGGCGATTCGGTTTGCGATAAAGAAAATCCTGAACCATTAAAGCCTATAAAGGTTGATGAACCAACGCTTAGTATGTTATTTACCATTAACAATTCTCCATTCTTTGGTAGAGAGGGTAAGTTTGTTACTTCTCGCCATTTGAGAGACAGATTGCATGCTGAGTTGGAAAAAAATCTTGCGTTGAGAGTTGAAGATACGGATTCTCCAGATACGTTGATTGTTTATGGTCGTGGCGTATTGCATTTGAGTATTCTTATTGAAACAATGCGTAGAGAGGGCTATGAATTGCAAGTCGGACAACCTAAGGTTATCATTAAAGAAATTGACGGAAAGAAATGCGAGCCTGTCGAACAACTTATAATTGTTACTCCGGAGGCTTTTGCAGGTAAGATTATAGAACAGGTAACGGCTCGTAAAGGAGAATTGTTGAGTATGGAGCCTCGCGGAGACAGACAGAATATAGAATTTACCATACCTTCTCGTGGTTTGATTGGTTTGACCAATACCATTCTTACTATCTCGGAGGGCGAAGCTATTATGGCTCATCAATTGAAAGGATTTGAACCATGGAAAGGCGATATGCCTTCCAAACGAATGGGAGCACTGATTGCAAAAGAGACCGGTTCCGTTATAGATTATTCTTTGAACAAATTGCAAGACAGAGGTAAGTTTTTCGTTGAATCGGGAGATGAAATCTATACAGGTATGGTAGTCGGCGAGGGCTTGCGTCCTGATGATATTGTGGTAAATCTTGTTATTACAAAGAAATTGACCAATATGCGTGCAGCAGGTAGTGATGAGAAAAACAATATTGCACCTGCTGTTAAGATGTCGTTGGAAGAATGTATGGAATATATCAAAGAAGACGAATATTTGGAGATAACTCCGTCGCATCTTCGTATAAGAAAGATTATTTTAGACGAAACTCAAAGAAAGCGTGCCGCCCAAGCACAAGCGGCATTAAATGAAAACAGTTAATATTGTTGGATTTGTTTTCTTTGATTGAGTAAATGGGAAATAAAAAGAATTAGGTCTTTGAATGTTATCTGTCGCTGGAAAAATTTTTTCAGAGGAAAGTCCGTGCAACATAGAGCATCATACTGTCTAACGGACAGGCAGGAGTTTTTTGGCTCTTGACAGAAAGTACAACAGAAAATAACCGCCTTGATTCAAGGTAAGGGTGAAAACGCAGGGTAAGAGCCTACGGCTATTGTTAGTGATAATGATATGCGTGCAAACCTTATGAGTTGAAAGTCCAAATATATCGGCATATAGTGTCTGCTCGGTGCTGCCGAGGGGTAGGATGATAGAGCGAAGTCGCAAGGCTTGGCGTAGATTAATGACAGATGAGAAACAGAACACGGCTTACAAAACAAAGACCTTTTCTTTTGTAAAACAAAAACGGTATTTCTTTTTAATGTGGAAATACCGTTTTTTTTGTTAATTCTTTTACACTGTAAAGTTAACGTGAGTTTGACGGAATTAATTAAAAGATTATCAGGATATTAAATGTTTATAACACCCATAGTATTAATGATGTCTATGAATTTGTATAATTAATGTCTCCTACGTTTTGTTCAGATGCTAAAAAAACTTAAAGAATTATCCTCACATTAGGGTAAAGATTTATAATTCACTTATTTTCAATAATTAATGTCGTTAAATTCACATATAAATAATATATTAATAATAAAAGGCGAGAAGCGTTTATTTTCTTCTCGCCTTAGAAATTATGTGAAGATTTTGGCGGTTATGTTGTTTGAATATTGAATAGCAATTCATCGTTGCGACAATCCATATTAAGATGAATAGCATTAGAAGAAAGTTGGTCAAATCTATTGTCGCTTAGAATAAACATGGACAAACGATTGGTAACAAGTTTCTGAATTGCTCGCTTAACAGGTCGCGCTCCAAGTAATGGGTCGTAACCTTTGTCAGCCAAATAATCAATTGCAGTAGGGGTGTATGAAAGAATAATGTTTTTGTTCTTCAAAGTCTCAATCAAATGTTTTATCTGCAAAACAACAATCTGACGTACTTGCTCTTTAAATAACGGTTTGAAGATTACTATCTCGTCTATTCTGTTCAAAAACTCTGGACGGATAGATTTCTTTAACAATTCCTTTACTTTGACTTCCGCCTGCTTGAAAGCATCGGCGTTACCGTCGAGTTGTTCTTGTACGGCATCTTGAAGATACTCCGCACCAAGGTTGCTTGTCATTATGATTATAGTGTTCTTGAAATCCACAACACGACCTTTGCCGTCGGTAAGACGTCCGTCTTCTAAGACCTGCAACAATATATTAAAGACATCGGGGTGAGCCTTCTCAATCTCGTCCAGCAATACTATGGAATAAGGTTTTCTTCTTACGGCTTCGGTCAATTGCCCGCCCTCTTCATAACCTACATATCCCGGAGGTGCACCGATAAGTCTTGATACAGAATAACGCTCTTGGTATTCCGACATATCAATTCTAACCATAAGGTTCTCATCGTCGAATAACAATTCCGCCAACGCCCTTGCCAACTCCGTTTTGCCCACACCTGTCGAACCAAGAAAGGCAAATGAACCTATTGGTCGCTTATCGTCATTTAACCCCGAACGGCTACGTCTTATGCAGTTGCTTATGGCTTCTATGGCTTCGTCTTGGCCTATAACACGGCGTTTTAATTCGTCTTCCAAGTGTAGAAGTTTTTCCTTTTCAGAGGTCATCATTCTTGAAACCGGGATGCCAGTCCAACGAGATACTACTTCGGCAATATGGTTTTCATCAACTTCTTCTGTAATCATGGCTTGTCCGTGTTGAAGAACGGATAGCTGTTGTTTGTAATTTATTAGGTCTTTCTCCGCTTGCGGAATCTTGCCGTATCTTAACTCTGCGACTTTTGAATAATCGCCCTCACGTTCTGCATTAGTGGCTTGTAGTTTGAAGTTTTCAATCTTTTTGACTTCGTCTTGGATTGCATCAACGAGGTTTTTCTCATTCTTCCATTGAGCGGTTAGGGTGTCGCGTTGTTTTTTCAGTTCGTCAATTTCTTTGGTAAGGGCGGCAATCTTAACATCGTCGTGTTCTTTCTTTATCGCAACCCTTTCAATCTCCAACTGACGCAACTTTCTTTCCACTTCATCAACTTCTTCTGGCGAAGAATCAATCTCCATACGCAGTTTGGCTGCGGCTTCGTCAATCAAATCTATGGCTTTGTCCGGCAAAAATCTGTTGGTAATATAACGGTTGGACATCTCAGCTGCTGTTATTATGGCGGCGTCTTTGATTCTTACGTGGTGATGTACTTCGTATTTCTCTTTCAACCCTCTAAGAATACTTATCGTGTCTTCCACGCTTGGCTCATCAACCATAACCATTTGAAATCTACGTTCCAAAGCCTTATCCTTTTCAAAATACTTCTGATATTCGTCCAATGTTGTCGCACCAATGGCTCTTAAATCTCCACGTGCCAACGCAGGTTTAAGGATATTGGCTGCGTCCATAGCACCCTCGCCACCGCCTGCTCCGACTAAGGTATGTATTTCGTCGATAAACAAAATAACATCGCCTTGCGATTTAATCACGTCATTGACTACACCTTTCAATCTCTCTTCGAACTCTCCTTTGTACTTTGCTCCTGCAACCAATGCGCCCATATCCAAAGAATAAAGTTTCTTTTGTTTAAGGTTTTCGGGTACGTCATTTTGAAAAATTCTCTGAGCCAATCCTTCGGCAATGGCGGTCTTACCCACGCCAGGTTCTCCGACAAGTACGGGATTGTTCTTAGTTCTTCGAGATAGGATTTGCAACACTCTTCTTATCTCTTCGTCTCTACCAATAACCGGGTCAAGTTTGTTTTGTTTGGCTTTGTCAATCAAATTAATCGCAAACCGTTCCAAGTTTTGGTACTTGCTGTTTGTGTTTGTTGTGTTATTATTTGTGTTTTCCATATTCTTTGTTTCTCCTTTCCGAATGGACGTAGTTTTCAAAAAGCATTCTTTTACTGTTTTGTTGTCAAAAATACTTATTTGGCGATGATTTGCTGACAATTTGGCAATTATTTGTAGTAATTTTCTGCCATTTATTATGTGTTAGACAATTTTTTTATACCTTTGCAAGCCTAAAAATCATTTACACAGTATATAAATAATAATGATATGGAAAGAATAAAAGTTGGTGATGTTTATACATTCGATGTTATGTATCATCAAAAAGACGTAGAGACTTTTGCCCAAATCAGTGGCGACAACAATCCAATACATATTAACCAAGAATACGCCAAGCAAACCCCGTTCGGTCAGTGTATCGTTCATGGATTTTTTGCAGGTGCAGTGTTCTCTCGTGTTTTTGGCACACAATGGCCTGGCGAAGGAACGGTTTATATGAATCAAGAGATGTCTTTTCGCGCTCCGGTCTTCGTTGAAAAACCTTATACTGCGAAATTCAAAGTTTTGGAGATTAACGAAGAAAAGCATAGGGGAGTAATTGAATGTATATTGGAAGATGAGCAGGGCAAACAAGCCATAATCGGCAAGGCTATGCTTAAACATAACGACAGATTCTAAAAAGAAAAAAATGATGTTTAACAAGAATTTTTTAGTTGCTTTAATCGTTTTGTCGGTTTCAGTAATTGCAAAAGCCCAAACACCGGAGCAAATGCAAGAGCGTTCAAAAGAATCTTGCACAAGTATAATGGTCGGAAAACAAGCCTCAAAGGACGGCTCTGTTATAACTTCCCATACTTGCGATTCGTGGTATAGAACGTGGATGAATATGGTCGCAGCCAAGGATTGGAAAGACAACGATAGCGTAACTATTTACGACGGACGTATGCATACTCAATCTGCTTCGGATAGTACAAAAGTTTATGCAAAAGGTAAAATACTGCAAGTAAAACATACTTTCCGTTTCTTGGATACTGCTTACCCTTGCTTGAATGAGAAACAACTCGGTATAGGAGAAACAACCATATCGGGCAGAGATACCTTGCAGAATAAGAAAGGTATGTTTATGATAGAGGAATTGGCACGTATTGCTCTTGAACGTTGCTCCACGGCAAGAGAAGCCATAAAACTTATGGGTGAATTGGTAAAGAAATACGGCTATGGCGATTCGGGAGAATGTTTGACTATTGCCGACAAAAACGAAGTATGGATTTTTGAAATATTTGGCGAAGGCCCAAGCAAAATCGGTGGAGTATGGGCTGCTGTAAGGATTCCCGATGATGAGATTGCTGTCAGTGCCAATATATGTCGTATATCCAAACTTACAAAATCCAGTGATTGTATGTATTCCGATAACGTCTTTGATGTGGCAAAGAAAATGAAACTTTGGGACGGTAAGGAAGAGTTTTCGTTTTGGAAAGTGTATAGTGGCGGCAATTACTTTGGAGAAAAAAAGAATTACAGCGACAGAGAATATTTTATTATGAACGCTTTGGCTCCTTCAAAGATTGTGAGCGATACTGTCATGGAGTTGCCTTTGAGCGTTAAACCCGATAAGAAAGTAGGCGTTGAGGACGTTATGAGTCTTTTGGGCAGTTATTATGAGGGAACAGCAAGAAATCTTAGCGGAAGACATAAAATTCCTAACCCTAAATGCAAAGACAAGGATGGTAATCTTGTAGAGAACGAGCCTGACAGCATTGTTTCTCCGTTTTCAAATCCTTGGATGCGTCCCGATGAGATAAATATGTACTATTCAATGGGTGATTCCACGATGAAAAACATTCGTACGGTGAGCGTTCCTTGGTGTGCATACTCAACCGTTATTCAGTTACGCAGTTGGCTGCCTGACGAAGTGGGTGGTGTGGCTTGGATTGCGTTGGATAATCCCGGACAATCGCCACGTTTTCCAATCTTTTGCGGAAATACCGATGTACCTGAGATGTTAAAAACTTGCGGACAACACGCCCAAAGAGATGATGTCGCACTATGGCATTACAGAAAAGCCAATCGTTTGGCAACAGTGCGTTGGGGAAATTCTCGTAAGGTTATGGAGTCTGCTCAAAAGTATTTTGTTGAAAAGGGTTTGAGAGAATTGCCTATGGTTGAGAAGATGTTTTCAGATTTGCAACAGCAAGACCCACAAAAGGCACAAGAGATGCTTAACGGCTATGTGTCGGACTTCTTCGCTGCAACAATAGTAAAATGGGACGATATGGCAAGACTATTCTGGCGTCAGACTTGGACAGGCTTTTGATTGTGGCAAATGAAATGATATATAATTAAAATAGTTTAAGAAAGGTTAAATAAAAAATAATTAAAGCAGTCATTTTGTTTTTATCACTTATCAGTAAAATAGTGTTAAATATTATTAAATTAGTCTCAATGATTAGTAAAATAGTGTTAAACATCAGTAAAATGATATCACATACTATTTTTATGATTATTGATATTAATAAAATGATTGCGAAAAACAATTAAACAAAAACATAAAAAACGAAAATGATACAGAGAATTCAAACACTATGGCTTGCATTTGCGGTTTTGTTGTCGGGTGCAATGTTTTTCTTTCCGCTTGCGATGTACGACATTCCTTGGAAAGAATTTAATGTCAGATGTACGTATTTCTTGTTGGCTGAGGGCGGTTCGGGAGCAGGCTTGACGCAAAGTTCCATAGCCATATCGTCTTTGATAACCAATTGTTTGGTTGGCGTTATAACATTGGTGACGATATTTTTGTTTAAGAACAGAACTTTGCAACGTAAGGTCTTGGCTTTTGCTTTCTTGATTGCTTTGGTGGAGATTGCATTGAATTATTTTTATCAAATCAATGCAGGACTTACAGCGTATGTCAAAGGGCTTACAGGTAGCAACACGGCTTTGTTTAATGAAATTATAAACAATTCAGCCACCAAATCGACCTGGGGATTTGGAATGTTTTTCCCGATAGTGCAGTTGGTATGTTTTGTTTTTGCTCTTAAAGGTATCAAAAAGGACGAAGCCATTGTGAGAGGTGCAGACAGATTGCGATAGAGCAAAGAAAAATATTTGATTAAAACAATTGGAGATACAAAAACTTTACGTAATTTTGCATCTCTGAAAAATGAGAACTTATTTAAGGGATACAAATTCTTTTAGATAAGTTTTTCATTGTTAAAATGACGAATAAAAATTAAGTATAATATAAAAAATTTAACGAAAGAAATGGTAGAGTTAATCAACAAAGGAGTATATCTTCTTGATGGCGAAAAACTTGTTATGGATTCAGCCAATATGCCGTCGGCAGATGAGGCAAGAGAAAGTACCATAGCGTATCAAATACTTCGTTCTCACGAGGTGGATAGCGATAAATCAAAAAAAATGCGTATTAAGTTTGACGCATTGATTTCACACGATATAACATACGTAGGAATTATACAGACTGCAAGAGCATCCGGTTTGAAAAAATTCCCATTGCCTTACGGAATGACCAATTGCCACAACTCATTATGTGCTGTCGGTGGTACAATCAACGAAGATGACCACGTTTTCGGTTTGTCAGCAGCCAAGAAATACGGCGGTATATTTGTTCCTACAAACCAAGCCGTAATACATCAGTATGCAAGAGAAGCAATGGCTAAGTGCGGCAATATGATTTTGGGTTCAGACTCTCATACTCGTTATGGCTCATTAGGAAATATGGGCGTTGGCGAAGGTGGTGGCGAATTGGTAAAGCAATTGCTTGAAAATACATGGGACATCAACGCACCTGAGGTTGTTTTGGTTTGGTTGGAAGGCACTCCAAGAAAAGGTGTAGGTCCTCACGATGTTGCTATTTCGTTGGTAAAAGCAACGTTTGAGAACGGATTTGTAAAGAACAAAGTATTGGAGTTTGCTGGTCCCGGTGTTAAAAATTTACCAATCGATTTCCGTAATGGTATCGAAGTAATGACAACCGAGACTACTTGTCTTTCTTCAATATGGGTTACTGACGAAGAAGTTCATAACTATTATAAGATGCACGGCAGAGAGCAAGACTATAAAGAACTTCGTCCTGGTAAAGTCGCTTATTATGACAGCATGATTAAGATTGATTTGTCTAAACAAGAATGTATGATTGCTTTGCCTTATCACCCTTCAAATGCTTACTCAATTCACGAGTTGCAGGCTAACCCTGAAAAGATTTTGAAAGAAGTTGAGCAAGATACAATAAAACGTTACGGCGACAAAGTTCAAATTGACTTGGCAAGCAAAGTAAAAGACGGAAAGGTTGTTGCGGATCAAGGTATCATAGCTGGTTGTGCCGGTGGTACGTATGATAACTTGGCTGCTGCTGCCGCTATCTTGAAAGACAAATCAACGGGTAACGGCTATTTTACAGCAAGTGCTTATCCTCAATCAATTCCTGTTTATTTGGCTGCAACACGTTCTCATATTGCTGAGGATTTGTTGGAGGCAGGCGTTGCAATCAAACCTGCATTCTGCGGACCATGTTTCGGAGCAGGCGACGTTCCTTCAAATAACGGACTTTCCATACGCCACACCACACGTAACTTCCCTAACCGTGAGGGCTCAAAACCAAAGGACGGACAGATTGCATTGGTGGCTTTAATGGACGCAAGAAGTATCGCGGCAACGGCAGCAAACGGCGGAGTTATCACGGCTGCAACCGACATAGATTACGATGTTAATTACGAAGGATACAAATTCGATTCTAAGGTTTATGAGAAGCGTGTTTATAATGGCTTTGGCAAAGCGGACGCAAATGCTGAGTTACGTTATGGACCAAATATCAAGGACTGGCCAAAGATGTACGCAATGGAAGAGAATATGTTGGTTGAGTTGGCAGCGGTTATCCACGACCCTGTAACAACTACCGATGAGTTAATACCTTCGGGTGAGACTTCATCATATCGTTCCAATCCGTTGAAGTTGTCGGAGTTTGCACTTTCACGTCGTGTTCCTGAGTACGTAGGGATAAGCAAACGTATTCAAAGTGAGGATTTGCAAAGACGTGCCGGCAATGTACCGCAGAACGTAAAAGATGCTTTGGCTAAGGTTGGAGCAGATGCAAGCAACACTTCATTTGGTTCTTGTGTGTTTGCTAACAAACCTGGCGATGGTTCTGCACGTGAGCAGGCTGCTTCTTGTCAAAAGGTTTTAGGTGGCGATGCTAACATCTGTTATGAGTATGCAACCAAGCGTTATCGTAGCAATTGTATCAACTGGGGTATAATGCCATTCACTATTGCAAAAGACACTCCTTTTGATTACCAACCTGGCGACTTTGTATTTATACCTGGCATTAAGCAAGCGGTATTGGACGGCAAAGAGGAGATAGATGCTAAGGTTATAACAGCAAACGGCGTAAAGGATATACACTTATTGTTCCAGAATTTGACATCAGACGAAAGAGAAATTCTATCTAAGGGCTGTTTGATGAATTACTACGCATCACAGAACAAGTAAGTTTTCCTCTTTTAACTATATATTGAGGAGAAGTAATGCATTACTTCTCCTTTTTTATACTCAAACCAGTTATAAACTTCAAATGAAAATGGAAAAAGATAAGACGACAAGCGTGAAAATTAGGGATAGGAAATAGGAGGTTAAGATTTAAAAATATGAAATTTGTGGTGCGAGAAATAAAATTAAAGGTAATTAATAAGGTTAGTCCGACGAAATTAATCAAGATATTATCAAAAGATTAAATAGTTGTAATACCACTATGAACGATGTCTATGATTAATGTATTGTTAAAATGCTGCAAACACTTAAAGAACTATTTATAATTTATTTATAGTTAAATTCGTCGAACTCACGTTAGATAAAAATGGAAATAGAAATATCAAGGAAATTGTTGAAAGTTGGGCTTTGTAAAACAAAAAGTCGAAAGGGATAAAATGAAAATTGCCCCTCGCTAAATGTTTATATCAAAATGTGATTGTAGTTATGCGAATGTAAAACGTTATTTGATGTGCTTGGAGATTTTATTAAAAGTGTTTTTGAATAAAATTTTGGAACTTATGACTAAACTGCGGCGATATACTTGCGTCGGATAAGTCGTAACGTTCGGATTTCTATCGTTATTGAAATCGTTTTTGATTGCCAAAAACTCTTTTCGTGCCTCCAAAACTGCGTTATATTCCGCCTTGGAAGATGTTATTCTGAACATAAAAGCCGCCAATAAATCCAAATATTTCCTTTTGCACATCACTTTTTTGAGTTCTTTGTCGGGTAGGTTTTTATATAAAAGCAATAAGTTGTTGCGAAAGTTAAGAAAAGTCTTGCGTGGCGATAATTTGTTCAAAGTGCCGCCGCCGTAATGATAAACTTTGCTCTCGGGACAATACATAACTTTGTAGCCAACGTTTTTTGCTCGCCAACAAAAATCAATCTCTTCCATATGAGCAAAAAATCTCTCGTCCAAGCCACCCAATTCTTTGAACACACTACTTTTGACAAACATCGCAGCTCCGGTCGCCCAAAAGATTTCTCTTATTGTGTCGTATTGGCCTTTGTCTTGTTCCAAATGCTCAAAAATTCTGCCGGCACAAAAAGGATAACCTAAGTAATCGATATAGCCACCTGCCGCACCGGCGTACTCAAAGCTGTTTTTGTCGTTGTAAGATAAGAGTTTCGGCTGACAAATAGCAATCTTCTCGTCCTGCTGCATAAGGCGGATAACGGGATTTATCCAACCTTTGGTTACTTCCACATCATCATTAAGCAATACAAAGTAGTCGGCATCTATCATTGCCAAAGCCCTGTTGTAGCCACCTGTGAAGCCGTAGTTTTTATCTAATTTGATAATTTTTACGGTAAAGAAGTTTTGTTTTATAAATTCAATGGAATCATCCGTTGAACCGTTATCTGCAACGATAACATCACAGCCTAACGAATATTTGACAACAGAAGGGAGATATTGTTCAAGTAATTTCTTTCCGTTCCAGTTGAGAATGACAACGGCAACTTTAACTTTCGGATTCATTTTTATTTTCTTCCAGTTTGAAATTGCTTGCCTGCTTTACCGATAACGCCTCTTTCCAATGTGCCGTGCGAAAGAACGCTCTCCCATTCCAAATCTTGTAACTCGCCTGTGGCGTTGGAGTGTAGAAGGAAGTATTCGGCCATATTGTTTTGCTTGGCGTAGAATACAAACTTACGATTGCTTTCTCCCATTGGCGTTTTGGAATACACCCAAATCTGATAAGGGTAATAATTTACTTCCATAATCTGTGAATTGGAAAGATCCGGGTCTATCATCTTTTGGGCTCTTGTAACGTTATTTATTGAACCGGATGTTGCAGACTTCTCGTCAATAATCTCTGTCGGTTCGCCGTATAACAATAATACCCTTCCCATATCGGTATTGTAGCCTTTCTTTATTCTTGTTGAGTATTTCTCGTTGATTTTCTCCACCTGTTTTGCATAATCTCGGTACGCCAACTCAGGAGATGAACTGTTGATTTCATTGAAAAACTGATAAATGAAATATCTGTCTTGGTCAGGTGTTGAAGTCTTTAAGTCTTTTAGCATATATTCCACTTGGGTATTGGAAGCAATGGGACGCATACTTTTTATTGTTTCTTTAAGTAGTGAGTCAGGTATGGAATAAACAAAAGCATCTTTCGGAAGTTCCATATCGTTTTGCTCGGCTTTTATATTGCTGTGTTTGATGAATGGATAGCGATTGTAAGCATATAAGATATTGTTTTTGTCTCTTGCTTCAACAGTTAGGTAGTACGCACCTTCGGGTAAAGAGGACAAATCCAATGTGTTGAAGTATGGGGTAATGTCTTGTGCTTTTTGTCTTTTGTAAGCCTGAACGGTTTCTATTTTTTTGTTGGAGTTAATGTCTTCGATTATCGTGCTGATAAGATATAAACTGTCCTTACCAAAGACTTTGTCTGCGTTGTATATTTCGGCATAGTAAGAAACTTTGTTGTCGTCCTTGCTTATGGCGTCAAACATATAAGGCTGCAAGTCGTAACCACCTTTGGAATAGATGTTTTCTTTCTTTGTTTTCTCGTGTTTATTAACTATCATAATATCGGAAACGTTAATCTCGTCTTCGGGGTAGTTCATTATTATTGCGTCTTTGTAAGTCAGAGGTTGCGAGGTTGAATTGACGTCCTTTAACTCAAAGAACACAACGTACGAACCATTCTGTAAAGCGATACGCTGCATATCCAATAAAGATGTGTTGTTTAATGTGGTTGAATCATCGACCTGCGGAGAAGAAATTACACGTTTTTCTATATATATTACTGAGTCGGGACGATTGCTGTTGCAGATTGCAATGGTGAGTTCCGCTTGTTTTATATATTTGTTTAATACTGGCGAAGCGGTGTTTAACGTTGTTGACTCAATTGATGTATTTATTTCAACGTAATTGGTTTTTGTAGAATGGTATGTTCTGAAATTGTAAAGCACGTTGATGTTTTGTGCGTTAAGTATTGAAGTTATAGCCAACAAACTTAAAAAAACTATCTTTTTCATTGATGTTATATTTATGGTATTTGTTTAATTGGTGGCAAAGTTACAAACTTTTTTTCAATAAACTATGGTTTATAAGAAACAAATAGTGTTTTTTGTTGTTTTTATTGTTAAGACAGGAAGCGTTATTGGTAAAGAGAACGGAAAATAAAACTCTCGGAAAAATTGTTTTCCGAGAGTTAATTTGAAATTAAACTATTTACTATTAGATATTAGTTTTCTTTCTTTTCCATTTCTTCTTTCAAAGAAGCAAGAACGTCTAAATCTCCCAAAGTGGTTTTCTCCAAAGTTTGGTTGATTTTCTTAACAGGATTACCGCTCTTCTTAGCCTTTGTGTCGTCTTCTTGTTTCCACATTCTTGTGTGAGAAAGAACGATACGTTTAGCTTCTTTTTGGAATTCGATTACCTTAAATTCAAGTTTTTCATCAACCTTCGGCATCGTTTTGTCTTCTTTCTGTAATTGTCCTTTTGGACAGAAGCCTTCAAGACCGTAAGGTAGATTTACAACAGCACCGCTCTTGTCATTAACGCTGATGATTGTTCCTTCTTGTGTAGAGCCGATAGTGAAGATTGTTTCAAATACGTCCCAAGGATTTTCTTCCAATTGTTTATGACCAAGAGATAATCTTCTGTTTTCAGGATCGATTTCCAAAACAACAACTTCCATCTTCTCGCCAACTTTCGTAAATTCGGCAGGGTGTTTGATTTTCTTGCTCCAAGAAAGGTCAGAAATGTGAATCAAACCATCAACACCTTCTTCCAATTCAACGAAGATACCGAAGTTAGTAAAGTTGCGAACAGTTGCAGTATGTTTGCTTCCAACAGGATATTTCTCGGCGATATTAACCCAAGGATCCGGCATAAGTTGTTTCATACCCAAAGACATCTTTCTTTCTGCACGATCCAAAGTAAGGATAACAGCTTCTACTTCGTCTCCAACTTTCAAGAAATCGTGAGCAGTACGTAAATGCTGGCTCCAAGACATTTCTGTTACGTGAATCAAACCTTCAACACCAGGTATAATTTCAACGAATGCACCGTAATCAGCGATAACGACAACTTTACCCTTAATTTTATCACCAACTTTCAAGTTTTCGTCAAGTTGATCCCAAGGATGAGGAGTCAATTGTTTCAAACCTAATGCTATTCTCTTCTTAGCTTCATCAAAGTCTAAGATAACAACCTTGATTTTGTCGTCCAAATGAACGATTTCCTCAGGAGAGTTGATTCTTCCCCAAGACAAGTCTGTAATGTGGATAAGACCATCAACACCACCCAAATCAATAAATACACCATAAGAAGTGATATTCTTAACAGTTCCTTCAAGAACTTGACCTTTTTCAAGGTGAGACATAATCTCTGCTTTTTGAGCTTCGATTTCGTCTTCGATAAGAGCCTTATGAGAAACAACGATGTTTTTGTATTCATTGTTGATTTTAACAATCTTAAATTCCATTGTCTTATCAACAAATACATCGTAATCTCTGATAGGTTTAACGTCAATTTGAGAACCAGGCAAGAATGCTTCAATACCGAATACATCAACAATCAAACCGCCTTTTGTTCTTGATTTAACATAGCCTTTGATGATTTCTTGTGATTCGTAAGCCTCATTAACTCTATCCCAAGATTTCAAAATTCTTGCTTTCTTATGGCTAAGAAGTAATTGACCGTTAGAGTCCTCTTGGTTTTCAATGAAAACTTCAACTTTATCGCCGACTTTCAAATCCGGGTTGTAACGAAATTCCGTGAAAGGAATGATACCGTCTGATTTGAAATCGATATTAACAACAACTTCTCTGTCGTTGATAGATACAACTGTACCCTCTGTAACTTCATTGTCGCCTATTGCACCGAATGTTTTGTCGTATGCACTTTGAAGTTTTTCTCTGTCTTCTTTTGTATAAGACTGTTTAGCATCAACAGAACCCCAATCAAAATCCTGTAAAGGCTGAATGTTTTTCAAATCTCTCATAGGAGAATATTAATTTTTTTTGTACAACTCCCTATCAAGTTGAATGGTTAAACAATAATCAAATTACTCAACGATGCTGATAGGAACACCTATACGAGTAATGGAATGCAAAATTACAAAAATTTATGATACTGAATGTTAAAAACTTTGATTTTTATTAAAAAATCTTTCTTTTAATTGAAAAATATATTGTTTTTATGTTTTAATCACATAAGAATTACTGATTTTTTTATTACCTTTGCACAAAATTTTCTAAATGTAATCAATTCTAAATAAAAATATCATAAATAATGAGCCATTTACCTTCGCTTATAACCGATTTGGCAGTAATTCTTATATTAGGTTCGCTATTCTCTTTGATATGTAAATACCTTAAACAACCCGTAGTACTTGGCTATATTGTGGCAGGTTTTATCGCAGGTCCGCATTTTGCATTCTTTCAAACGGTAGATCCCGACAATATATCCACTTGGGCAGACATAGGAGTTATATTCCTTTTGTTCGGTATGGGTTTGGAGTTTTCGTTCAAAAAATTACTCTCGGTCGGCAAAGTATGTGGAAAAGCAATGTCATTGGTAGTTTTAGGTTTGTCAATCATAGGTTTCATCATCGGTAAGTTAATCGGTTGGACAACATCCGATAGTTTGCTTTTGGGGGCTATGATGGTTATGTCTTCAACTGCAATAATTGTCAAAACATTCAATGATTTGGGCGCAACAAAATCAAAATTTGTTGATATAGTCTTCGGTCTTTTGATTTTCGATGATTTGTTTGCCATAATAATAATGGTGTTACTTCCGACTTTTGCGGCAAGATCGCAGTTTGAAGGTGTGCAACTTGCAGCGATTATAACAAAATTATTGTTTTTTATAATAATATGGATTGTTGCCGGAATATATCTTATTCCAACTTTGCTTAAAAAAACAAAGAAATATCTTAATGACGAGACATTGTTGTTAATATCAATGGGTCTGTGTCTTTTTATGGTGGTTTTTGCAACAAAGGCAGGACTTTCTTCGGCATTGGGAGCGTTTGTAATGGGTAGTATTCTATCGGAAACAATAGAAAGAGAAAGAATAGAAAAAATTATTGAACCTGTTAAAGACTTATTCTCAGCAGTATTTTTTGTTTCTGTCGGTATGATGGTTGATCCTGCTGTTTTATCGGAAAATTTTTTAACCATACTTATAATATCTATTTCAACCATTGTCGGTAAAACACTTCTAACAACTATCGGAGTACGTTGGACGGGTGAAAGTCTGAAAGTTTCTATGCAGAGCGGTTTTTCATTGGCTCAAATGGGAGAATTTGCATTCATAGTTGCCGCTATGGGTATAAGTCTTGGACTGACAAGTGAAAAAGTTTATCCGATTATTATTGCCGTTTCGGCTTTGACAACATTTACTTCCCCTTATTGTATGAATTTGGCTTTACCACTGTACGATATTATTGAAAGAATACTTCCTGAAAAATATTCCAACATATTGTATGCTAAAAAAGAAGAAACCGAAAAAATATCTGAAGAAAAATCTGATTGGATACAATATCTCCAATCTTACTTTTCCAGATTGGGAATATACCTTATAATATGTATAGCAATATTGTCATTGAGCTTTGTTTTCTTGTTTCCTTGGGCGGAAAAAGGTAGCAGCCACGTGATAAAAAGCATACTATGTGCGGCGGGAACGCTTATTGCCATTGCTCCAATCCTGCGAGGTATGATTCATAATACGGGAAAACAAGTTTATTTATATGTAACTATTTGGACAACGGCAACTGCCAAAGGCAAATCGATGCAGAGCGACAGAATAATTCTTGGCTTCTTGGTTGTCTTGCGTTATGTGATAGCGTTGTTTTTGGTGTTCTTGATTTTATATCGTTATTTCCACTTGCCGGCATTTGTTGTAGTCATTGCAACATTGGTATTCTTCGCTTTGATATTTAATTCCAAAAGACTTTTGCGTTACAATTGGTCTATCGAATCGCGTTTTGTCAAAAATTTCAATGCTCGCCAAATAGTTGAACAACATAAACAGTCCAAGAATAAACTAAATGAATTAAACAACCTACATTGGATTGACTCCAATATGTATTTCGCCGAATACGTTGTGGCTGAAAACGGCAAGTTGTCCGGTAAGAGTTTGAAGCAATTGAATTTCCGTACGGAATATAATGTTATCATCATATCGGTTGAACGCAACAAACAAGATTTTGATTTTCCTGACGGCGATTTCTCTCTTATGAGTGGCGACATACTATGGATGCTTGGCACATTGGGTTCGTTGCGTCGTTTGGATATGGACGACGAAAGCGTTTCTTTGGATTACAGTAAGGTAATGACGTTAAACGATTTCAATATTTCGCAAAAAAACAAAGAGAACTCCGTCATTCATTGCGTAACATTCCAAATCGAAGAGGGCAGTGAATGGATTGGCCGCTCGCTGATTGATTCCACATTGATAAAAAACAAATGTATGGTTATCGCAATAGAAAGGGACGATTCTCCTATTATTAATCCTTCATCGCACCTTAAATTCAAAGAAAAGGACATCGTTTGGGTTATCGGCGACAAGGCTGTTATCTACACTCTTTTAGATAATAAATATTTCGATTGCGAAGAGTAAATTTTTTTGTGGGAAACGAAGAAAATAATGTTTAATACTAATTGATTAATCACTCACATTAATTTTTTAGTGTTAAACATTATTTTTGCGAATAGAGAAAAACAAATTTTTTTGGTGAGCAGTACGCTTAAAAAACGTATCTTTGCAATCCGTAAAGCGAGATAAAAGTAAAATTATAAACATAAAAACACATAAATATTATGAATGAGATATTGGATACACTGCAACCGCAGGAGGTTTTTGCCCAATTCAAGCCGATTCTTTCCGTTCCTCGTCCGAGCAAGAAAGAAGCAAAGATAAGCAAGTATTTATATGATTGGGGCGTAGCCAGAGGCTTTGAAACCATACAGGACGAAGTCGGCAACATCATCATACGTAAGCCTGCCACCAAGGGTATGGAAGACCGCAAAATGGTATGTTTGCAAGCCCATATGGATATGGTTTGCGAGAAGAACTCAGACAAAACGTTTAATTTCGAGACCGATGCCATAGAGACCTTTGTTGAAGACGGCTGGTTAAAGGCAAAAGGAACGACATTGGGTGCAGACGACGGCATTGGCGTTGCAACGGCATTGGCTATCTTGGACAGTAAAACGATTGCACACCCTGATTTGGAGTGTTTATTCACAATTGATGAGGAAACAGGTTTAACCGGTGCGATGGCTTTAAGCGATAGCGTTTTGAAATCCACCATTCTTATCAATTTGGACTCCGAAGACGAGGGAGAGATGTTTATCGGTTGTGCCGGCGGCGTAGATACTTTGGGTTATATGCCTATAACGACCGAGCCTGCCTGCCAAAAACTTTTGCCATACTCCATAACGATAAAGGGATTAAAAGGCGGACATAGTGGCGACGACATAAACAAAGGTTTGGCCTGTGCAAACAAAATCTTGAACCGTATTCTTTGGACTATTAACGCGAGATACAAGATGCGTCTTTGCGATATTCAAGGAGGCAACCTTAGAAACGCAATAGCGAGGGAAGCAACAGCAGTCTTTATGGTCGATGCAGCCGATGAGCAGTCTATGTTAAAGACGGTAGAGGAGTTTTCTTCACAAGTTAAGTACGAGTTTCGTTCTACCGAGCCTGCAATGGAAGTTGTTATCGCCAAGACAGAGCGTCCTGCAACGATGATTTCAAAGAACGATACCAACAAATTGTTCAACGTTTTGTATGCAATACCGCACGGAGTGCTTGCAATGAGCCGTGATATTGCCAATTTCGTTGAGACCAGCACCAATCTTGCATCTGTAAAGGTTGTCGGCAACGAGATACACATAGTAACATCACAGCGTTCTTCGGTTGAGAGTGCTTTGACGGCAGCCAAGACGAGAGTGGAGGCATGTATGTTAATGGCAGGTTGCAGAGTGGAGCATACGGACGGTTATCCTGGTTGGGCACCTAACACGGATAGCGAGATATTGGCTACCGTTGTTGCTTCATACGAGCGTTTGTTCGGCAAAAAGCCTATCGTAAGAGCCATTCACGCGGGATTGGAGTGTGGATTGATAGGAAAGAAATACCCGAAGATGGATATGATTTCTTACGGCCCTACCTTGCGAGGCGTCCATTCTCCTGACGAACGTTTGGAGTTAAGAACGATGCAAATGTTTTGGGAACACACATTAGACATCTTGAAAAACATTCCTAAGAAATAATTTTCTTTTTTTGATTATTTTTACTTTTCCAAGGTTTTATGGGAATTTTTCCATTCAAAACCTTGGTTTTTCTTTTTGGTGCCTTAATTCTTTCTTTTGCGACCTTAACTTTTTAATTCGCTATTTCAACTTTCTATTTTCTTGTCTCAACTTTTTAATTCACTATCTTAACTTTTTCTTTCACTATCTTAATTTTTTCTTTACTTGTCTTAACTTTCCATTGAAAAACCTTAAATTCTTATTCTGCTGCCTTAAATTTATGTTTTGCCGTTTGAAATTCGTGTTTGTTCGTTTGAAATTTGCATTCATTATACAGAAACTTGTGTCCGATACAGCCCAATACTTTTCCAAGTCAGCCTGAAACTTTTCCAAGTCAGCCCAACTCTCGTTCAAGTCTGCCTGAAACGTTCATCAAAGTTGCGCAACTTTGATGATGAAAGTTGCGCAACTATCAAGGGCAAAGTTGCGCAACTTTGTCGGACGTTTTGGGCTGACTTGGAAAAGTATTGGGCTGACTTGGAAATTTGTCGGGCTGATTTGGAAAAGTTTCGGGCTGTTTTGAATAAAAACTTCACTGCGCAAGACAAGAAGTTAAGGCTGCCAAACGCAAACTTCACTGTATTGAACTTGAAATTCAAACAATCAAACGCAAAACAGCCTTGCCTGTTCTTGAAATTCAAGCGATTGAACGTAAATATGTGATTGCGGGATAAAGACATGGCCGAAAAACTATTCAAGTTCCTGAGGAAGAAAATCAACCTTTTGGATAGATGCGTTGTTTATGGCTTTGACCAAATCTTTTGAGGGCTGGAAGACGCATTTTACCCTTGTTATGGTCTTACGGGTAACGTCTTCGGGGGAGTTTTGCGCCTTTGCGTCGAATTTTAATCGCAGCGTGCCGAGATTGCCTAACTGAACTTTGCAGCCTTTAAGCAATGCCGCTTTGACAACATCGCTCAATTCATCCAACGCAAGCCTCGTCTCGTGGCGGGACAGCGTGCAATTGGTTTCGATTTGCTTGCAAAGGGTTTCGTTTGAGACGAAAGATTTCTCCAATAAGGCTGCAATGTACTTCGTTTCAACGGTATTTGTCTTGAAATCGTTGTACTTCTTTACTTTGATAAAGTACTCTAAATCCATATTCCTGATGTTTTTAATTGATTTTACTGATGATTGATTATATTTCTTCGTTTCTCGGGTTTTTGTTATCGTTTGCAAAGGTACAAATGTTTGACGAATTAATATCATATTCAATCAAGAAAGTTTTACATAGCACACGAAAAAACCGAAATTTCCAATAAGAAAATAAGAAATGGCGAAGTATAAACACGAAATGGCGACAAGAAAATAAAAGACAGGGGAGGGAAGCGAAGAAAGCGGGTTAAGAGATTTGGGAAAAGTCTTGAAGGGGTTTGTGTTTAAGGAAATATTGTTTTAACAGGGCGTTGTCGGGTAATGAGAGTGCGGGGTCGGTCTTTACGATGTAGTCCGCCAAGTCTCTTGCCGTGCGTACAAGGGGTTCGTCTTTGACGATGTCGGCTATTTTCAAGTCCAAAACTCCCGATTGTTGTGTTCCTTGAATGCTTCCTGGCCCTCTCAACGCCAAATCTTCTTGTGCAAGCACGAAACCGTCGTTTGTCGAGCACATAATATCGATACGTTTGGCGGATTCCTTGCTTAAATTGTCCTTGGTCATCAAGATGCAGTACGATTGGTTCGCACCGCGACCCACACGACCGCGTAGTTGGTGCAGTTGTGAAAGACCGAAACGTTCGGCATTTTGGATAATCATCACCGTTGCGTTGGGTACATCGACGCCGACTTCGATAACCGTTGTTGCAACCATTATGTTGGTAACGCCACGTTTGAAGCGGTTCATCTCATATTCCTTATCTTCGGCTTTCATCTGCCCATGAACTATGCTGACTTGGTATTGCGGCAACGGAAACTGCTGTGTTATGGAGGTGTATCCGTCCATTAAATCTTTCAAATCGAGTTTCTCGTTCTCGTTAATCAAAGGATAAACGATGTATATCTGTCTGCCGACATTTATCTGCTGACGCATAAAGTCATAAACCCGTAAAATGGAGGAGTCGAACAAGTGAATGGTGTTTATCGGCTTTCTTCCCGGCGGCAGTTCATCGATAACCGAGTAATCCAAATCCCCATAGACGGTCATTGCAAGGGTTCGCGGTATCGGTGTTGCGGTCATTACGAGAATATGTGGCGGAAGTGTCGTGTTTTTGTTCCACATCTTGCTGCGTTGCTCCACACCGAAGCGATGTTGTTCGTCTATAACGGCAAGCCCCAAGTTATGAAACTTTACGGACTCTTCTAAAATGGCGTGAGTTCCCACCATAATATCGATGCAGCCCTCTTCCAAATTGGAGAGAATGTTTTTGCGAGCCTTACCTTTGACGCCGGACATAAGGAGTGCGACATTGACGTTAAGGCCGCTGAGGAAATTAGTTATGGAGTTGTAGTGCTGTTGTGCCAAAATCTCGGTGGGAGCGAGCAAAGCCGCCTGAAAACCGTTGTCCAAAGCGATAAGCATACACATAAGTGCGACCAAAGTCTTGCCGCTTCCCACATCGCCTTGCAACAATCGGTTCATCTGATGAGAGGAACGCATATCGTTGCGTATTTCTTTGATGACACGTTTTTGGGCTTCGGTCAAAGAGAATTTAAGGTTGCGGGCGTAGAAAGAATTAAAGACCTCGCCGACTTTTGAGAAGACAAAACCTTGTGATTTCTCCTTTCGGTGGCTCTTGGTCATCTGATGTTCCAATTGCATAAAGAAGAGTTCTTCAAATTTCAAGCGTAGTTTGGCTTTGGAAAGCAGTTCGGGAGATTGGGGGTAGTGGATATTCTCCAAAGACTGTTGAAGGGAGATGAGTTTATAGTGTTTGACGATGTATTCGGGCAGTGTCTCGGCAATATTGCCGTGGCATTCGTTGATAAGATTAAGGGTAATCTTGGCAATAGTCTTGGTGTTCAGAAAAGAGTTCTTCATCTTCTCTGTCGTTGAGTAGATAGGGAGAAACTTGCTGTCGTTGGCAGAATTGAAATACGTCTCTATGGGTTCTATTTCTGGGTGAATGAAGTTAAATTCGTTGTTGAATTTACTCGGTTTGCCGAACACCACGTATTGTCTTCCCACATCCAAGCGGTCATAAATCCATTTCAAGCCTTTGAAAAAGACAAGTTCAATGCGTCCCGTCTCATCGCCAAAACCTACTATCAAGCGTTTGGTCTTGCCGTTTGTTACGGTTTGTTTGTCGATAACCTTGCCTTTGATTTGAATATGAATATCGTCGCTGCGTATCTCCCTTGCTTTGACAAAAACACTCCTATCCACGTAACGATATGGAAAATAATAAAGCAAATCCTTATAGGACAAAACACCCAACTCTCTTTGCAAAATAAGAGCGCGCTTTTCTCCCACACCTTTTAGGAACTTGATATTGCTATAAAGAATACTATCGTCCATAAACCCGACTATACCGTGCTTTTGATTAAGAAAAAAGGAAACAAATTACGCTTTGAAGTGTTTGTTTTGGAAATTATGATGTACATAATTAAGGCTTCAAAGCGTAATGTTAATGAATTTATCTTTTCTTTAAGGAAAGAATTTCTCTTGCTTCGTCGGAAGAAGCAACTTCTCTTCCTAATTCTTTTGCCAATCTGACTACTTTATCCACCAATTCGCCGTTGGATTTTGCCAAAACGCCTTTGGATAGATACAAGTTGTCCTCAAAGCCTACTCTTACGTTGCCGCCCATTGCTATACCTGCCGCTGCCATAGGGAAAGCATGTCTGCCTATGCCCGTAACTGTCCAAGTGCTGTTGGCAGGAATGTTATTAACAAGCCAACAAAGGTTTGGAACAGTTGCAGGAGTGCAACCGAAAACGCCAAGAACGAAGTTGAATTGCATCGGATTGGCAGGCACAAAACCTTTTTTAGCCAAGGCAAGGATACTGTCCAAGTGTCCCATTTCAAAACATTCGTACTCAGGTTTGATATTGTTTTCCAACATACGCTGACCAAAGGCACGCATCATCGGCATTGTGTTCTCAAAAACATCATCTCCGAAGTTACAAGTACCGCAATCCAAAGTAGCCATTTCAGGCATAAGTTCCGTCGGTTGCAAACGCTCTTCGGCAGTCATACCGACAGCACCGCCGGTTGAAGGAATAAGGATAACGTTCGGACATTCTTTGTATATGGCGTCAATACACTCCTTGAAACGTTCTTTGCTTTGAGTAGGTGTGCCGTCGTCTTCCCTTACATGTAAATGAACTATGGCTGCACCGGCATCAACAGCACTTTTAGCCTCGCGAACAATCTCACTGACCGTGTAAGGAACGGCAGGATTCTGTTCTTTGGTAACCTCTGCACCGCAAATGGCAGCCGTTATAATAAGTTTATCCATAGTGATTAAGTGTCTTAATGTTGAAAATAAAAGTTATTTGTTAAATCTCTGACACTCTTTCGGAGTAACGCACGTTCCACTTGCACGACAAACAACAACAGGTTCAGCCAACACTTCTGCCGCAGAATCGCTTATATCCGTTCTCGCAGTTATCACTTTTCTTGCCTCAAAGGTCATCTTTCTTGACGTGTTGCCTACTTTTGTTATCTCGCCGTATGCTTCGATATAATCGCCTGCAAAAACAGGAGCCAAAAACTCTACGTTGTCGTATGCACAGAATAATCCCTCATCGCCGTCCTGTCTGATAAGCAACTCCGTCGCCACGTCGCCAAATAGGTTTAACATTCTTGCACCATCAACCAAATTGCCACCATAATGAGCATCGTGCGCGCTCATTCTTAATCTTATTGTACTTGTTACTTTCTCCATTTTATTTTTATGTGTTTTTCATTCCTCGCAATCAAAGACAAACAGATAAGAATGTTATTCCGCTATCTGTTTGTCTCTTGCAAAATTGTTTTTATGTGAATTACGCTTTAACGATATAATCTACGAATAAGTAAGGTGTCTTTACGTATTCCGGTTTAATCTCTTCGACTTCTTCTTTAACCTCTGCAATAACCAAATCTGCGGCAGTAGCCATAAGAGGGTTGAAGTTTTGAGATGTACCTCTGTAAATCAAGTTGCCGTACTTGTCGCAAACACTTGCGCCAATCAATGCAACATCGGCTCTTATAGGTTTTTCAAGCAAATACTCCTTGCCATCGACGGTTAGTTTCTGTTTGCCTTCTTCACAGATAGTTCCAAGACCCGTTGTGGTCAAGAAACCGCCCAAGCCTGCACCGCCTGCGCGAATGGCCTCAGCCAAAGTTCCTTGTGGAACCAATTGCACTTCCATTTCTCCGTTAATCATTTTTTCGCCTGTAACAGGGTTTGTTCCGATATGAGAAGCGATAACTTTTTTGACACAGTTGTTGGCAACCAACAGTCCGCTGCCGTATTCAACAAATGAAGTGTCGTTGCAGATTATTGTCAAATCTTTGACATTGTTTTTAACCAATTGTTCAATGACTTTGCATGCCGAACCGGAACCTAAAAAGCCGCCAATCATAACGGTCATTCCGTCTTTAATCATAGAAGCAGCCTCTTCTATACTTATTCTTTTACTCATGATATATGTGTTTTTAATTATTCCCTATCCATTCTGTTAAATAGCACGGCAAAGTTACGAAATTTTATTGAATATACTTAAATTGATACTTAAAAAAGTTAAATCTTTTCCACTAACCATAAAAATAATCACTCACACTAATTTACTAATGTTTAACACTAATTTATTAGTCATTGAGATTAATTTACTGATTAGTGAAACTAATTTATTGATTTCACATATTGTTTTTCGCTTAAATAATTACAAGATTTTGTTAAAGGAAACGAATGTTTTTACCCCTCAAAACAAGTTGTTTTCTTAAAACCGAAGGTTTAAGGAAAGTCCGAAAGAGGATGAATTTGCGTTTGATAAGGAAAAGATATTTGTCGGGTAGTAGTAGGGAGTAAGGTTTAGAGATAAATCTTCTGTTAAATCGAAATTGAAAAGATGTCCATAAACGTAGGCGTCCAGCACCTGAACGGCATAAAAAGCAATGCCGATGATGATACTCAACTGAAAATTGCTTTTGTAAGTGTTGTAAAGATTGTATATACCTTCGTTGGTGTAGGAAATATAATCGGGTAGGAGCAAATCCGTATTGCCGTTGATACGGTTATAGTATTCGTCTTTGAATTTACTTCTGTTTTTTCCGTTTGTTACTGCGAAATAAGTTACCGTTGCTGCTGCGGCATAGATGATAGGCACTTTCCAAGCCTGATGATTATACACTTGTCCCGCACCCGGTAAAACGGCAGAAAGAACTGTCGCCTTTGTAGGGGAGTGGTGTTTTTTTGCCAAAATAACAGTATCGTTGGCAACATTTGTAACAACGGAATCAAATTGGACAATAGAGCCAAAAGTATAACCACCGCCCGCTCTTAAAATATTTGGCATAAGAGCGAAGAAAACAAAACATACACTACAAAACAGCGTTATGATAAAACGTTGTGATTTCATTATTCTTTGTTCAAAACTTCCATAATACGTTTGAACTCATCATCGTTTTTGAAAGGTATGTTTATGTATCCTTTTCCGCGTTGAGAACGTTTTATGGATATTTGCGTATCAAGTCTTTCCGTCAGACGATTTAAGCAATCTTTGTGTAATTCGGGCAAAGGCTTTGAAGGTTTTTTCTTTGTCGCAAGAGTCTTTTTTGAAGAGTCTTTATCGTTTTGTTTTGTGTGATTTACCAACGCTTCAACCTGACGAACGCTCAACGATTGCTCAACTATTTTTCTTGCAAGGTCTATCTGTTGTTTTTCGTTGTCCAATCCCAATAATGCACGGGCATGACCCATAGACAACTTATCTCCTCGAATAAATATTTGTATCTCGGCAGGAAGTTTTAACAAACGTACATAATTTGTAACGTTGGAACGACTTTTTCCAAGTCTTTTTCCAAGTTCTTCGTTGGACAAACCGGTTTGTTGCAACAAGGCTTGCAAAGACAAAGCAATCTCCAAAGCATTCAAATCTTCACGTTGTATGTTTTCGATTAACGCCATTTGCATTTGTTCGTTAGCGGTAACAAGGCGAATATATGCAGGAATTTGCTTCAAACCTGCCATTTTGCTTGCTCGGTAACGTCTCTCGCCTGCAATGATGATATATTTATCGTCTTTCTTATTGACGGTAATGGGAACAATGACACCATTTTCTTTGATACTCATCGCCAACTCTTCAAGGCTGTCGGCATCAAACTCTTTTCTCGGTTGGTCGGGATTAGGTGTTATTTTGTCTATATCTATGTTTGCTATTTCGGCATCTATATGCGAGTGTTGAGCAATATCGTTGGTTTTGCTTTCAATATTGCCAAACAACGCTTCAAGACCTCTACCTAATGCAGGTGATTTTGGCTTTGTCATAATCTTAGTTTTTGGATTCTCGTTTAATTATCTCTTCTGCCAAGTTCATATAATTAATAGCTCCCGTTGAGTTTGCGTTATACATAACGGCACTCATACCATGCGAAGGAGCTTCTGCAAGAACAACGTTATTATATATAATGGTGTTAAACACCAATTGTTTCAAATGTCTGTAAACGTCTTCTGCCACTTGCTTGTTAAGACGCAATCGTTTGTCAAGCATTGTCAAAAGTATTCCCTCAATATCCAACGAAGGATTTAATGAATTTTGAACTATCTTGATTGTATTGAGAAGTTTTCCCAATCCCTCCAAAGCAAAATATTGGCATTGCACCGGAATTATTACACTGTCTGATGCAACAAAAGCGTTTATCGTAACCAATCCCAATGAAGGAGAACAATCGATAATCACATAATCGTAATTGTCTTTTACCGATTCAAGAACTTGTTTTAGTTTATATTCTCTGTTTTCAATCTTTGTCAGTTCGATTTCGGCTCCTACCAAATCAATTCTTGCAGGCAACAAATCCAAATTCGGGGTAGATGTTTCAACGATTACTTTTTTCGCTTCGACGTTGTCCATCATACATTCATAGACACTATATTCCAAATTATCCACATCAACACCCAAACCCGAAGATGCGTTAGCCTGTGGGTCGGCATCGATAAGCAACGTTTTTTTCTCCATAACAGCAAGAGAAGCAGCCAAATTTATGGCTGTCGTTGTCTTACCTACTCCGCCTTTTTGATTTGCTATGGCAATAACTTTTGACATTATTAAAATTTTAAGTGTAATTAAATTATTGGTGTTTAATAAAAATTTAATAATTGCTTACAATATCGTCGTTAGAAGTGTTATCTCTGCGAATTTGTTCAATTTCTTCTTTCAAAGGAATGCCTGTCTTGATGTATTCAATCATATTTTCAAGCATATTGGCGAATTTGTCATAATCTTCTTTATACAAAAATATTTTGTGTTTGTCATAATCAAATTCACCACTTTGTTCGTTGAATTGTTTCTTGCTTTCTGTGATTACAAGATACTTTTCGTTATTTTTTGTCTTCTTAACATCAAAGAAATAAGTTCTTTTCCCTGCTCTTAGAGATTTGGAATAAACATCTCTACTGCTTCTGTCTTCTCTATTTTCCATTTCTTTATTATCTTAATTGAGTTTGCAAAGTTAGTAAAAAAAAATAAAACAACTAAATTACTCCAAAATAAAGTTTGGTTTTAATATTTATTCAACTTTGGTGTAATTTCTTGCACCAAAAATCTTGCTGCCGATACGAATCAATGTTGCACCTTCTTGTATTGCGATATCATAATCGTGAGTCATACCCATAGATATTTCCTTAAAGTAAGGCTTGTCTTCAAAGAAATCGTTTTTTAATGAAATGAAGATGTTTTTCAAGTTTTTGAACTCTTTGCGAGTTATTTCTCTGTCGTCGGTAATACTGCCAATACCCATAACACCGCAAATACGAACATTGTTTAATTCTTTGAACTCTTCGCTATTCAAAATATCCTTTACCTCGTTTTCCGATAATCCGAATTTACTTTCTTCGTTATTAATATCAATCTCAAACAAGCAATCCACAATTCTATTTACTTTTGCAGCGTGTTTATTGACTTGTTGCAATAATTTCAATGAGTCAATGGAATGAATCATTGTGACATAGTCGATGATATATTTGATTTTGTTTTCTTGCAGATGCCCGATGAAATGCCAAAGAATGTCTTTTGGTAAATCAATATGCTTTTGTTTCATCTCCTGAGCCTTGTTCTCGCCGAAAATTCTTTGTCCGCAATCATAAGCCTGCATCAAATCTTCGTTAGGTTTGGTTTTGGAAACGGCAATCAATGTTACGTTTTCTGGAATTTCTTTTCTGATGTTTTCTATACTTTGTTGAATGTTCATTTTTTAATTTTTTGTTTTAACGACTGCAAAATTACTGCAAATATATTACTTTTGCAAAACAAAATACCATCTTATGATAAAAAGGAATGTAATAAAGACGATTATAGTATTGTTAATAACAACATTATTTATATCTTGTGCTTCATCAGATGATGACCAAGCAAAAATAGAAAATGTTGTTACTTCGTTTTACAAAGCATTGAATAACGGAGATTATAAAGAAATCGGGACGTTGTTTAGTGGCGATATGAAGCAAGATATGAGAAAAATTAAAGATGATATTAAAAATTTTGTCGTCTTTAAGAAAATTGATTTGAAAGATGTGGAAATAAACGGCTTAACAGCCGTTGCTACTGTGGAGTGTGTCGATGAATTTGGCAATGCAACAGAAATGACTTGGGATCTTATAAAACAAAACAATAATTGGAGATTAAATAATTTCAATACCTCAAAAGCCCAAAATGTTAATACTGAAATTTTGGATACACATACCAAAATTCAAACCGATACCACACAAATGCCGCAAGATATTACTGCTGAAACTTTAACTGAGAACAATAATGATAATAATTCGTAAAATCATTTACACCATTAATGTTTTCTGTGCAATGCTTCTACTATTAATTTATGTAGCAGCTTTTGTGCCGCAGGATATGTTTTCATATATTTCTTTGGTGGGTTATGCTTATCCATTCGTGTTGGTGGTCAATGTTGTTTTTGTTGTTTTGTGGTTGGTGTGGAAGCCAAGAAATATAATCTTATCATTAGTCGCAATAGCCATAGGTTTTGATTATGTGTCAAGATTTGTTAATTTTTCTTCCAATGACCAAACCAAAGAAGAGATAACTGTTTTAACTTATAACGTGCATGATTTTGTTCATAACAAAGACTCTGAAAATTATTTGGGTGAAGAAGTTTTGGGCGACTCTATATTGAATTACATTACTTTGACTAATGCAGATATTCTTTGTTTGCAAGATTACGACGTTAATATCACATATAAAAAAGGCTTTCATAAATATCTTTTGGATTCTTTGGGCTATCATCATTTTTATTATTATCATTCGCATAGGGATAATGTTTCCAATTGTGCCATATACTCAAAATATCCTATGACCAACACCGGTAGCGTTCTTGAACAAGATACTCAAAATTATCTTTATATTTATGCCGACATCAAAACGCCTTATTCTCGTTTAAGAGTTTATAATCTTCATCTTGCATCGTATATGTTGGGAAAGGACGAACAAGAAAATTATGCTCAAATCATTAAAGGTAAGGTCGATGAAAAGCAATCCAAAAAGATTGTCTCAAAACTTATAGATGCCAACAGAATACGTGCAAAGCAAATCCGTTCTCTTTTGCCTGAAATGGAAAAACAACAACGTCCCGTTATTATTTGCGGAGATTTCAACGACCATCCGTTTTCCAATACTTATAAGAAATTTTCTAAAATCTATACAGACTCTTTTGTTAGGAGAGGTTCGGGAATCGGCAGCACTTACAACGGAATTTTCCCGGCATATCGTATAGATTATGTGTGGTACGACAAAAATAGATTGGAATGCACATCATACTCTTCCCCAAAAATGGATTTTTCTGACCATTATCCGATTTTGACCACCTTTGTTTTCAAAAAGGAATAACGAAAAAATTTTTCTACATAGCTAATAATAAAAATCAAATAACGATGACAAAAAAACAAAGATACGATTTAGCCATAAAATACTTAAACGAAATGTTTCCCAATGCGGATACGGAACTTGTACATGGCGATACGTTTCAACTGCTTATAGCCGTAATACTTTCTGCTCAGTGTACAGATAAGCGGGTTAATGAGATAACGCCGGCTTTGTTTGAGAAATATCCTACGGCAGAGGAAATGTCAAAAGCAACTCCCGAAGAAATTTTCCCATATATCAAAAGCATATCTTATCCGAACTCAAAGGCGAAGTATTTGGTGAATTGCTCAAAAAAACTTGTGGAAAAATTTAATGGAATAGTGCCGAGCGATGTCGATGATTTACAAACATTGCAAGGAGTGGGCAGAAAAACAGCCAATGTCATAGCAGCGATAGTTTTTCATCAAGCAAAAATGCCTGTGGATACTCATGTTCATAGAGTTTCGAGGCGAATAGGACTTACGACCGATGCCAAAACCGTTCGCCAAACCGAAGACCAGTTGATGAAAAACATTGATAAAAAAGACGTGGGGCTATTGCATCATCAGCTTATACTTCTCGGCAGGTACGTATGTAAAGCGAGAAAACCTGAGTGTGAAAAATGTAAATTGACGTCGGTTTGTAAAAATTTCTTAACTTTGCAGCGTAAAATAAAAACTGAGGAAAATCAGTTATAGATAAAAAAGAGCGTTTTTTATGGGTTTGGAATGATTTGCGGGTACTTGCGAACGTATAAAAAACGAAAAAATAAATAAGAGTAATAACAAATAAAAATCATACGATATGAAAAAAGTAGTGTTCGCCTTATTGGCAGTAATTTTCTTGGCGATGGGATTGTCATCTTGCCAATCGAGTAAATGTGATGCTTACAAATCTTCTCATTATTACACAAGAGAAATATTAAGATAATAAACGATAAAACATTGTTATCTATTATCTTTTTTGATATGCAATACATTATAGCGATGCTTGAAAAAGCACCGCTTTTATTGTTTGTTTTAATTATCTATACTATAAATATTTTTCTATTAAGTGTTATCAAAAAATTAGTGTTAAACACTGATAAAATAATGTCTCACATTAATAAAATAGTGTTAAACATTATTTTTATTGTTTGTCGTATTATTTTTAGAGGATGTATTTTTGTTTTAAGGGAAATATTTGACAATGTTGGAATATGATATATTTGAAAAATAAAACAAGAGTTCAAAACAATAATGTTTGAACCCTTGTTTATGTTTAATGCAATCGTGTTTTAGTGAGCAGCGATATAAGATTTGATATTATCAACGCTGACTCTTTCTTGTTGCATAGTGTCCCTTAGACGTATGGTTACGCTGTTGTCTTTCAACGAATCGTTATCCACAGTTATGCAGTAAGGAGTGCCGATAGCATCTTGTCTTCTGTAACGCTTGCCTATCGTGTCCTTTTCTTCGTAATGGGCACGCATATTAAATTTCAAATCGTTGAAGATACCATGTGCCATTTCAGGTAGTCCGTCTTTATTTACCAATGGCAGAACGCTTACTTTGTATGGTGCCAACTGCTTTGGTAGATTTAATACGATACGAGAGGAACCGTCTTGCAGAGTCTCTTCGTTAAATGCGTGTGAAAAGACTGCTAAGAATGTACGATCCAATCCTATCGAAGTTTCTACGCAATAAGGAGTGTAAGATTCGTTAAGTTCTGCGTCAAAATATTGTATCTTTCTGCCCGAAAACTCTTGATGTCTTTTCAAATCGAAGTCAGTTCTTGAATGTATGCCTTCAAGTTCCTTGAAACCGAACGGAAAGTCAAACTCAATATCTGTTGCAGCGTTGGCATAGTGAGCAAGTTTCTCGTGGTCGTGATAACGATATTTTTCCTTAGGAATACCTAACGCCAAATGCCAATTCATTCTCTCTTCTTTCCAATAATTAAACCATTCCATTTCCGTACCCGGACGGCAGAAGAACTCCATCTCCATTTGCTCAAACTCTCTCATACGGAAGATAAACTGACGAGCCACTATCTCGTTACGAAAAGCCTTTCCGATTTGTGCAATACCGAAAGGAATTTTCATACGGTTGGTTTTTTGTACGTTAAGGTAATTGACAAATATACCTTGTGCCGTTTCAGGTCTTAGATATATTATGTCGCTATCGTCAGACACCGAACCCATTTTGGTTGAGAACATCAAATTGAATTGTCTTACGTCAGTCCAGTTCCTTGTTCCAGAAATAGGGCAAACAATACCTAACTCCTCAATCAAAGATTTTAATCCGGCCAAGTCATTAGCGTTCATCAAATCGGCAAATCTCTGATGAATATCTTCCATTTGCTGTTTGTAGTCTTTAACTCTCTCGCTTGTGGCAAGGAATTGTTCTTCGTTGAAACTATCGCCAAATCTTTTCTTTGCTTTGGATATTTCTTTATTGATTTTCTCCTCAATTTTGGCGATATGGTCTTCGATAAGGACATCTGCACGGTAACGTTTCTTTGAGTCTTTGTTGTCAATCAAAGGGTCATTGAAAGCATCGACATGTCCGCTGGCTTTCCAAATTTTAGGGTGCATAAATATGGCGCTATCTACTCCCACGATGTTTTCGTGCATCTGCGTCATAGAACGCCACCAATATTGTTTTATATTATTTTTCAGTTCCACACCATTAGGACCGTAATCATAGACAGCAGCAAGTCCGTCGTACAAATCACTTGAAGGGTAGATAAATCCATATTCCTTTGCGTGGGAAACAATCTTCTTAAATAATTCTTCTGAGTTCATAATTTTATTTTGTTTATTGCAAAGTGTTTTGCATCATTATTAATTATCCGTTCATATTAAGCAAAAATTCTTCGTTGTTTCTCGTTGCCGCCATACGGGTCTTGATAAGTTCCATAGCCTCGTTAGGTGTCATATCGGCGATATAGTTACGAAGAATTAACATTCTATTGATAGCGTTGTCGGAAAGCAACAAGTCATCACGTCTTGTAGAAGAAGCAACCAAATCAACGGCAGGATAAACTCTCTTGTTGGAAAGTTTTCTATCCAATTGCAATTCCATATTGCCCGTACCCTTGAACTCTTCAAAGATAACTTCGTCCATTTTAGAGCCGGTCTCAATCAAAGCGGTGGCAATAATTGTAAGACTTCCGCCATTCTCAATATTTCTTGCCGCACCAAAGAAGCGTTTGGGCTTTTGCAAAGCGTTGGCTTCAACACCACCAGAAAGAACCTTGCCACTTGCAGGAGCAACAGTGTTATACGCACGAGCAAGTCTTGTTATGGAATCCAAGACAATGACAACATCGTGTCCGCATTCCACCATACGTTTGGCTTTCTCCAAAACAATATTGGCAATCTTGACATGTCTTTCCGCAGGTTCGTCAAACGTAGAAGCAATAACCTCTGCATTAACTGTTCGTTGCATATCGGTAACTTCTTCGGGACGTTCATCGATAAGCAAAACGATAAGATAAACATCCGGGTGGTTGGCAGCAATGGCGTTAGCAACTTCCTTCAAAAGAGTAGTCTTACCTGTTTTCGGCGGAGCGACAATCATAGCACGTTGTCCCTTGCCAATAGGAGTAAATAAGTCAATGATACGAGTTGAAAGGCTTTCTGCTTGATGTCCTGTAAGGCGGAATTTTTCTTCGGGGAACAAAGGAGTAAGATATTCAAAAGGTATGCGGTCTCTTATGGATTCGGGTTTGCAGCCGTTAATGCTCATTACATTAACCATTGGGAAGTATTTTTCGCCTTCTTTTGGTGGGCGAATCATTCCATGTACTGTGTCGCCGGTTTTAAGAGCGAAAAATTTGGCTTGTGAAATGGAGATGTAAATATCATCCGGTGAATTTAGATAATTATAATCGGAAGAACGCAAGAAACCATATCCGTCCGGCATAAGTTCCAAAACTCCTTCGGCTTCAACCAAACCTTCAACATCTGATACCAACACCGGCTTAGGCTCTGTTTGGGTGGTTGGAGTCGGTGTTGGGGTGAAAGAGTTTTGAGTTTGCGGTGTCGGAGTTGTTGTATCGCTTGCGTTGTTGTCAGCGTTTGTCAAATTTTGGTTGGTTTTGATTGTAGGTTTGTTATCTCCGGTTTTTGGGAAAATATTTGACGTTACAGGCGTGCGTTTTGGTTGAAAATCGGGAATATTCAACTCGTCGATTTTCGGTGTTTCGGGAAGTTTGGATACATTCAAATCCTTTACAATCTGTTGTTTTGCCTGCGAGAGTGTTTCTGTTGGAGCAGGTGCGGTGCTTGTTGAGTTTGCACTTTGTACATTTGAACCTGCTATCGGTTTGGGTTTTATATGTGTGCGAGGTCGCCTTGCAACGGTTTCACTTCTTGGCTCATTGGCAGATGTGGAAGCCTTGGTTTTTGCTTGCATTGTTTTATTGTCGTTAGGGTTTGCAGTGGAATTTGACTCTTTTGAGTTTTGTTCGCTCTTAGGAGGGCGGCCGCGTCTTTTTGTCGGTAAAGTAGGTGCTTGATTTGTCTCTGAGGCATTGCTTTGAGGGTTTATCGCTTGGAAATCCAAAATTTTGTATATCAGTTCTTGCGTATCTGTCAAGCGTGCTGTCTTTGGTATATCCATTTGTTTTGCAATAGCCTTCAACTCCGGTAGAGATAACTGTTCAAGTTGTGCTTTATTATACATCATAATATGCAATGATTAATTATTTGTTTTGCGTGATTTTATATATCAAAATTGTTTTTCGGGATTGAATGATTCACTTCTTTGATTCAAAGTGAAGTGTATTTGGAAAAACTTTTGGCAAAATTACAACTTTATTTTCAATCACAACATAAAAAACAAAAAAAATTAAACTTTTTTTGAAAAAAACTTGATACGACTTTACACAATGAAAAAATTACTTAACTTTGCACTCCAAACAGAATACTCTATAACAATAATCCAATTGCAATTAGAGAGAAACATAAACTAAAACTAATAAAAATTACATATTTTGCTCAAATGGAAAGATATTTGCAAATAATCAAAATTTCGTGGCTTACAGCCTTGGTTTTGTCCATAGTTTTTACAGTATTTACTGCACTTGCCTTGTTTTTAATAGGTGATAATGCCGAATTAGTTAATGAAAAGAATTTTTTAGTGTGTGAGATTATTGGAATGGTATTAATAGTCATAATCGTCATATTCTCAGATAAACTTTTGAAAAAAAGAATAAAAAAACTGCATAATGTGGATTTAATTCAGAAACTTGTAAAATACAAAACATATTATACTCGTCAAGTATTGTGTTATGTGGTTGTTTGCATCATTTGTTTTATTATGGTTATGATTACCAAACAGCAGTTATGCTTGTTATTCGATGTTTTGGCGATACTTTTGATAATTGCACGCAGACCTAATTCTGTGAAAGTTAAGTTTGATTTGAATTTGACACAAGAAGAACTTTCAAAATTCAATCATATAAAATTCGCAACGAAGTAATAAAAAAATCTGATTTTTAGTTCTTATAACGAAATTTCTTGTTATATTTGCAAAATAAATTTAGAACCTATGAATTATAAAAGATACATCATCGCAATTCTTACTTTCATTGTCCTAATGGGTAGTGTCAATGCTCAAAGATATATAGAGAACGCTATTCGCCGTCCTGATGATAACAGAAACAAAATCCGTTTAGGTCTTCGTGCAGGCTTTAATGTAAGTGATTTAACCTCTGCACAAGGATTGGATATATGGAACGGCTTAAAATTTTGGGATATAACTCAACAATATATCGGTATTACGGATACGAGAACCAAATTAGGCTTTAATGCAGGCTTGGTTGCTCAATTGAAATTGACTAATCATTGGTTTGTTCAGTCAAGTTTGATTTATACTACCAAAGGTTACAAAATCCAATCGCAAGAAGTGGAAGTCGATGTCAATGCTCATTACGTGCAATTGCCCATAGAACTTATTTATAAGTATCCTGTAAAGGATTTTGACTTATTATTTTCTGCCGGTGCATTCTTAGGCGTTGGTGTTACGGGTATGACACATTTTACCGACCATTACGGAGAAGGAGCGAACCCAAGAAAATTCCATGAAGGCATACAACAACCTTTCATTGACGAAGAAGCAGGAATTTATAACTTGATTGGTTGCGATTTTACCGTTCATGGTGCCAATGTTTATTGGGCGGACGATGATGATACTTTTCTTTCGGACGGCACTTACAGAATTGACGCCGGTTTGCAGTTAGGTTTGGGTTTTGAATACAAAGCTCTGCAATTTATGGTTAATTACCAGTTTTCTTTGACGCCGTTATACAATTATGATTACGATTTTTCAAATCGTTATATCGCAAAGGCAGAAAGAGAACACGCCAATAATCCTAATCACCCTAATTACGGATTGTACTACAAGGAGAATGGCGAACCTTATCGCTCTTCTTTTGAATATTTCTCCCATGAAACGATGACTTCTCCACGTCATCACGTTCTTATGTTCACTGTTTCATTTTTCTTTGATAAATTTAAGCATAATTTGAAACTGTAATGAAAAAAATATTGTCAATATTGGCTGTTTTGATTGTTGCGAACACTTCATTTGCTCAGCAAAACGATACTTTGGTAAATGGTGTCGCAAAAAACGAGCGTACAATGGTACATTCCTCGATGTCATTCGGTCGAGATTTTTGTGGAAATAATTTTGCCGTAAGTAATTTCGGAGTGGATTATAGTCGAAAGATAAATCCGAAAACTACATTGTATGTCGGAGCTAATTTTTTCCATATCAACACCACTGACAATTTGATAGACAGAGCCCCGAGAAATAAAAACGCAGGCGCAATGTATGTCGGGGTATCATACGAGGCAAGCAAGAATTTTGTTATAAGCGGAGATATGTTTTATAACGGACTTTATAATGTAGTTGGCGGCGATATTGCACTTAAATACAATTTTGCGGAGAATAGTTTCTTTGAATTTTCCGCTACTTTTGCTCGCCAATTATCTCCTACGGGCTACCATTATCCCGTCCCTTATGGGTACAATGATGTTTTCCATTCTTTCATCTTGGGTTACTAAATCGTTAAACAATCGAATGGCAGCGGTATCTTTGTCGTTGCAATCTTCAAGAGCCACCTTGCCATACCAAAGAATGTTGTCGGCAAGAAGCAATCCGCCTTTTTCAAGTTTTTCAACCAAAAGAGGGTAGTAGTTTGGGTAATGAAGTTTTTCGGCGTCCAAAAAAATTAAATCGTATTTGTTTTCAAGCGTAGGGATAACTTCCAAACCTTGCCCGATATGTAAATTGATTTTGTTAATAACGTTGTTTTCAGAAAATTTCTTGATGAGAAAAGGCTTATATTCCTCCAACGCTTCGATTGTATCGATTTTGCAATCTTCTTCACTTGCCAAAGCGAAGCATGTTGTGGCGTAACCGGAAAAAGTGCCGATTTCCAAAATCCTTTTAGGGTTCAAAATCTTGCAAATCATCATCAACAATTCTCCTTGCCAAGCACCGCTAATCATATTTGGCTTAACGAATTGCAGATACGTCTGACGCTCTAAATCGTGCAAGATTTCGTTGTTATTGCTATGATGTTTGCTGCAATAATCATCGATTCTTTTATCCACAAAAGGGTGAATTTGCTTTTCTTCTCTTTTTTTGTTTTCCATTTTCTTAATTAAAAAAATAAGATTTTAATTTCTTGGATATTAATATGTTTTTGTGTTTTATTGATGTGTTATATTATTTTGTTAAACGATGATTTCAGTTTATTTATTGCTGATATGATTTTGCTAATGTTTAATATTATTTTACTGATTACTGAAACTAATTTACTAATGTTTAACACTAATTTACTAATCACTGAAACTAATTTTTTGATATTAGTTGAAAATTAATTGCAATTATTCAGCCAAGTTTCATCAACGCCAAGCAATCGGCAGAGATTTAATGCTTCTGTCGGAATTTCGTTTGATGTGTCTTCGATTAGTGAATAATCAATATTGTCGGATAGATTGGCTATGCTTACGGGTGGAGTTAAATTTTTATTAATAAATCCTTTAACCCTCATTCTTAGACATGAAGCGGTGATGTTTGAGTAGTGAGTGGTAACAACAGCAAAAGAATTGCCGAGATTTACCGTTGTGATAAAACCGTTTAACAATTTTATACCCTCGATAGGGTTGGTTGTTCGGGCAAGTTCATCGGCTAAAACCAAATAACGTTTTTTTGTTTTAACTTGTTTGACAATATTGTTAAGTGTAAGTATTTCGGAAGCGAATGATGAAAGTCCTTGATTTTCATCTTGATTGTCGCCAATAGATGTTAAGATGCCTTCGGTTAAACAAATATCCGCACTTTCGCTTGCAACAAAAAATCCGAATTGAGCAAGATACTGATTAAGGGCAAGTGTTTTGAGTATAACCGTTTTGCCTGCCATATTTGCACCGGTTATCAGCATTGTGCGGTTATCAATATTTATGTCAATAGGTTGAAATGTTTTTCCGTGTTTTTTAAGATGTTCTTGAACGATAGGGTTGAATATTTTTTTGTAAGTAATGCCCGAATCATTGATTTTCGGTTTTGTCAAATTGAACAATACATTTAGTTCTGCTTTTGCAACAGATATATCCAAAAGTGCTATTTGACTGACGGCTTTTTGTAATTCGGCGATTTTAGGACGGATTTTGCTACAAATTTCTTTCCTTACAATAGTTTCTATTTCAAGTATTTCATTATAGATATTTGCAACTTGATTATCGTCTGTTTGTTTTAGTTTTTCAAACTCACTCCGCAGGTTTGAAAGACGGGTATCATAAGCGTTATAAACATAGAATTGTCGCACTTTATTACCTTCCGGGTCAAGTAAATTTATAATGTCTGTAAATTCATTTAACAAAAAATCTTTGTAATCTAAATTTTTCAGCAGTTTGTTAAGTTCGCAGCAAGCAAGACAAAACGCCTTTATTTCAAAAAGTCCGATGTCGTCCAAAATTTCATTTCTTTCAATAAGTTTCAACGAGCCTGAGATATTATGAATGTCATATAGAACACATTCTAAAAGCATTTTTTTGTTGTTGTTAATAGAGGAGAGAAATTTTTGACATTTCGATGTTAGTTCGTATTGCTTGGTCAAAAAATCTTTATCTGTCGAAAATTCCATATTAAACAACATATCTCGCCCCATTGAAGTCTTGATGACAAGGCGTTCATACATCGCTTTGAGTTGTGCGTTCTCGTTAATGGCTTGTTTGAAATTCATAATTTTTGAAGTGAAAATATGTTTGAAAAATGATTTTGAATCTCTAAAATAATAATTTATTTATATATTTTATATATTTAATTTTCAATTGTTAATTTCTCTTATATTATGTATTGGTAGAGGTATTTTTTTCCTTAGCTTATCAATCGCTTGCCTGCTATCTAATATATAACCTTGTGGCGAAAAAGGATTGAATGTAATAGCCAAAAGGTTGGTTTTGTATAGGTATTGAATTTTTCCACCATTCCTTAGAAAATTGCGTATATTTAATTCATTGGTAAATATATGTGTAAAATCTTTCGTAATAAGTGTAAAATCGTTTTTATCTTTTTGTGTTGCGATTAGTTCCAAAAGTTTGTCGGTAATCATTCCGGGTACAAATAAAGTCTTTGATTTGGAAAATATTACGTCTTTGTATTTTTGTAACATCAGCATCGACGGAATTTTTAAGTCAATCAATTCGTTGTTTTCAGTGATAGCAAAAACGCCATGTTTAATATTAAATAATTGTTCTTTAATACTGCCGTTGTATTCAGGGAGTTTAGTCATCTCGTAAATGGAAGCGGTTTTTTGAACAATCTTTTCAATCGAGGCGGAAACCACAGCACCGGTGGAAAGAATCATCGCTTCGGTAATAGAGGGGGAGGCAAAAGATTTTCTTGATAAAGCACCGTCAATTAAGCAAATATCACTTTTGTCTGCCATATAATCTATTAATTGTTTTAATCTTATAGTGTCTGTTGGTCCCGAAAGCATAACGTTTCCAAAAGATTTGGTGCGCGCTGTTATTAATCTACCCAAAGATGTTCCATAGTGCGAAACATCTTCAACGGCTGAAACAATCTCTTTTTTAGAATATAATTTTTCGGAAGTAACAAAAAGAGAGTCGGGATACATAAACACACGAGGTTTGGAAGTCTGCGTAACTTGGTCTAATGTTTCGCCGTCTATACCAATCGAAGTAACGGCAATTTTTTTATTATAATCGTTCAGACGCTTGATAACATAATTCAAAACCTCAGTCTTGCCGGCATTTTTCTCCATACCGACAAAAGATATACTTTTGTAATTCAATAGATTTGAAATAAAAGGCATATTTTTGGATTATTCAATAAATTCTATCAAATGCGCTGAACTTTGATTGTAATAACCTGTTTTGCAGTTGGGAAGAATGATATATTTTGTTTAATATTCAAAATAAAACGCCGTCTTATTATTTTGCAAAACGGCGTTTTACTGAAAATAAATCCAATTATTAACGATTTTTGTTTCTTTCGTGGCGTTCCAAGTTCTTAGGTTCCATAGCCATTCTCTTGTTTTCCAACAAAGAAAGTACGCCTTCCTGTTCGATTTCTTCGCCTTTAAGGAAATCGACATCGCAATTGCCCGGAGTGTAGTTGGTCGGTTCGGTGTAAGTTGTGATAACACCTTCGTAGTTACGCAAAACAACTTTGCCAGGAGCCTGCGAAATAACGTATTGTGGCATAACAGGTGTTTTTCCACCACCACCGGGAGCATCGATTACAAATGTTGGAACGGCATATCCGGATGTGTGTCCTCTCAAACCTTCCATTATTTCTATGCCTTTTGAGACTGTCGTACGGAAATGTTCCAAGCCCATAGACAAGTCGCATTGGTAGATGTAATATGGACGAACACGCATATACACAAGTTTTTGTACCAATTTACGCATAACTCTGACATCGTCATTCACACCTCTTAACAATACGCTTTGATTACCCAAAGGAATACCTGCATTCGCCAATTTTGCACAAGCTTCTTTCGCTTCTTCTGTGCATTCATTAGGGTGATTGAAATGTGTATTCAACCAAATAGGGTGATATTTTTTCAACATATTACATAAATCGTCTGTAATACGCATAGGGCAAACAACAGGAGTTCTTGAACCCAAACGAATAATCTCAACATGAGGAATTTGTCTTAGTCGGGAAATAATACTCTCTAACATAGCATCGCTTACCATTAAGCAATCGCCACCCGAAAGCAATACATCACGAATTTGCGGAGTTCTTGCAATGTAATCAATTCCTGCTTGGATTCTGTCTTGTGCCACGTTGGCATCGTGTTGTCCGGCAAAACGTCTGCGAGTACAATGTCTGCAATACATAGAACACATATCCGTAATTAAAAATAAGCATCTGTCCGGATAGCGGTGAGTTATGCCGGGAACAGGAGAATCCTCGTCTTCGTGTAACGGGTCTAACAAATCGGCTTCTGATTGATGCGTTTCTTTTATTGTAGGTATGGCTTGCAAACGTATAGGGTCATTAGGATTGTTAGGGTCAATATGAGAAAGATAGTAAGGAGTGATAGCCATACGCAATGTTTTCAAAGCAGCTTTTACACCTTCTTCCTCTTCTTCTGTTAATTTGACGTACTTTTTCAACTCATCAAGAGTTTCAATTCTGTTTTTGACCTGCCAATGCCAATCATTCCATTGTTCATCGGGAACATTGGGAAATAATTCTTTTCTTCTATCTACTTGCATAGTTTTATGTCTTTTTATTCTCTTCTTATTCTGAACTGCAAAGTTATGAATTTTTTGCAATATACTCATTGTAAATTACCAAAATATTATTTTTACTAAAATAATTTGTAAATTTGCAAATCTCAAAAGCGAATTGAAAATCAATAATGAACGAAGAAATTTTTTATAATAACAATCAGTCCGACAGAATTGTACTTTCGTTAGTTGAAGTATTAAATGCGTTGAGCGAAGGTGTGAGACAACAGTTCCCGACATCGTTTTGGATGAAATGTGAAATATCAAAGGTTAATCTTTACCCATATTCCGGACACGCTTATCCCGAAATAGTTCAAAAGAAAAATCAAACTATTGTTGCTCAAACAAAAGCCATTATTTGGGAGAATGATTTTAATCGAATAAATCAAAAACTTATAGCGACAACGGGAGAGCAACTGAAAGACGGTATGAGCATTACTTGCTTGGCAAAGATGAATTTTCATCCGTTGTATGGTCTTTCTCTTATAATCACGGATATTGACCCGGATATGGTACTCGGGCAATTGGAAAAAGAACGTTTGGAGTGTATCGCTCAATTAAAAAAATATGGAGCGCTTAATCTGAATAGTACCATGCCTATGGAGGAGTTGCCTCAAAGACTTGCCGTTATAAGCGTGCCTTCAAGCAAGGGTTTCAGTGATTTTGTGCAAACATTGGAAGCCAAAAAAGATAAATACAAGTTTTTTATCAAACTGTTTCCTTCACTATTGCAGGGCGACAAGGCTGCAATCTCTATCATAGATGCTTTGAAAAGTATAGAAGTGGTAAAAGAATATTTTGATTGCGTGTTGATAATAAGAGGTGGAGGTGGAGACGTGGGGCTTACTTGTTACAACGATTTTGAGTTATGTTCAGCCATTGCACATTTTCCGTTGCCTGTGCTTACGGGTATAGGTCATTCGACCAATGTTACTGTTGCTGAAATGGTGGCGTATAAAAATTTTATAACACCAACGGCTTTGGCAGAATTTTTCCTTGATAAGTTTGAGAGTTTTGACAATTCCTTAAACGATATTATCCAAAAGATTAGTAAAGTATCACATCTTATTTTGAAAGAAGAAGATAAAACTATTTCTTATGCTCAAAATATTATTTCAATAAATGCAAAAAATATTATAGATAAAGCAAAAAACAATATCAAAAACGATGAAAAGTATCTGCAAGCGATAAATCCGATAAACATATTAAAAAAAGGCTACTCAATTACTTTAATTGACGGACTGATTATTAACACTATTAATTTAATTAGTGAAAAGAAAAAAATAGAAACCATACTTTTTGACGGCAGATTTACTTCGACTATCGATAAAGCATAAAACACGAATTTTATAATATAAAACCAAGTAAAAAATATCAAAATGGAAGAAATTACATATACTAAGGCATACGCAGAATTGCAAGAAATAATCAGCAGAATGGAAAACGGACAAATGTCTGTTGATGAGTTAAGCGAGAATATAAAAAAGGCTACAACGTTGATAGGTATCTGCAAGCAGAAACTTAAAAACATCGAAGTAGATGTGAATAAACTGATATTGGATATAGAAAGTAAATTTGCGTAATCAATATTTGGTGTAAGAGAAAGGAGAGTAATCTTACCGATTGCCCTCCTTAGAATTGTAGTAGGAGCAATTCTTCATAGTTATTAACCTAAAAATATTTTTTTATTGAAACGAAATGACGTTATTTGCAAGTAGAAAATTTCGTTTTAATTTCACGTTGCAAAATTACAATGGTTTCTAAATCCCTGCAATACTTAAAAATGAGTATTTTGAAAAATTATTATGATTATTGTATATATAAATAAATTTTAAGGTCGCAACCGCTTACTGATTAGTGAAGTGATTGCGACCTTTTCTTTTATCCTTAAAATCTTATCTTATTTCGGATAAAATTTGTTTATATTTTTTTGTTTTATTATCTGTTTCTATTCATTCTCGGTTGTCTTTGAATGGAAGATGACGACGTGTTAGAATTTTTTCTGTTGATGTTAGAACTTTTGTTTGAGGAAGGTTTTTCATTATTTTTGTTTGTTGTTATTTTTCTTGTAGTTGTGGTAGTGGAGTTGATATTGTTACGATTTGAAGAAGAGTTATTATTTAATTGTCGTCTGTTTTGGGAATTGTTAGTTGATATGCTGTTAGTGTTTTTATTGGTATTGTTGTTTTGGTTTATGGTAGGCTGATTTGTTCCTCTGTTTAGATTTTGACGATTAATGTTATTGTTTTTCAACTCTCTGTTAGGAGTATTGGTTTGTTTTGTGTTATTATTTCGGTTTATCGTGGAATTTGAATTTATAGTGTTGGAAGAATTATTTGTGTTAGGACGGGTGAAATTATTACGAACCTTTGAAGCATCATATTCCTTATCAACATTTATTTTAACATCTTTCAATTCTGAACTTCTGCCGCTTATGGTCTGACCATTATTAAGTGTTATGGTATTAGGGCGTGCAGTGGAGCGAGAAATGGTTTCTTTGTTGGCATTGTTCTTAGAAAACTCATTTGCAGTCAATCTGTTCCTCTTTATTACATCGTTGTTTTTTGATAAATTCTCATCGGAGAAATTTATTGTAGGATTCTTTTGATTAAATTCCCTTTCCAATTCGTTTCTATTGGAAATATCTTTTAGCATAGACAATTCATCTTTGGTAAAATAATTATCTCTATTTACATTATTGTAATTACCTCTTGTTATCGAACTATTGCCATTGGAAGAAGGTATGCTGCTTGAAGAACCTCTGTCGGGAGAAGAGTAAGAACTATTATAATTATAGCGGTTATTCATAACATCGTTGTATCTGCTATCGCTATACCAATCGGAGTGCATATTGTGGTGAGGATCTCTACGATAATCGTGTCTGTGTCTTGAACAATATCTTGCATAATAGCCATCGTAATAGCCGTCCATATATCCGTTTCTATAACCGAAACTGTAATTGTAACCATAGCGGACACTCCAACCATAATATGTGTAATAGAAATATTCCCAATAATCATCGCAATTGTCTATAACTTCCAAAGCGTATTCTCTTGCTATTAATGAATAGCGGATTGCGGAACGATAATTTCTATAAGCGTATAAATCTTGGGCGTAATTGTTGTAATACATTGCTTTTGAAACTTTGTTCGTCTGCCAAAAGGAATAATAACTTGCAATGTCGTAAGCCTGTTCTATTATATATGATGTCTGTTCTATGGTTTTACGTGCCTGACGACGGGAGTATCTACCTGCTTGTGCGGATATTGATATTAGTGCAAATACTACAATCAATAAACTCGTGATTATCTTTTTGTAACTTTTCATTGTTGTTTGTTTTTATTGGTTATTTGCATTTTTACATCTAATCTTATGCCAAAGTTTGGATTTTTGTTATAATTTCGCAGCATTAAATAAAATAAATAGAATGATAAGTAGTATGAAAAGAGGTTTTTGTTTGTTTTTAACACTTTTGTGTGCTTTCGTGTCTATGGCACAATACAAAAATACGGTAACGGAACAATATATTTTGCAGTATAGAGATATTGCCATTGAGAACGAAAACACTTACGGCATTCCTGCCTGCATAACTATGGCACAAGGTATTATAGAATCGGGTAGTGGTAGAAGTTCTTTGGCAAAAGAAAGTAATAACCATTTCGGTATCAAATGCCATTCTTCTTGGCAGGGAAAACGAACTTACAAGGACGATGATGCGAAAAACGATTGCTTTCGTGTGTATGATTCTGCCGAAGAATCTTTTGAGGATCACTCAAAATTTTTGGTTAATGGCAAAAGATACAAATTTCTTTTTGATTTGGATAAAACGGATTACAAAGGTTGGGCAAAAGGATTGAAACAAGCAGGATATGCCACCAATCCTCAGTATCCTGAATTGCTTATTAATGTTATTGAAGTCTATGAATTGCAGAATATGAACTCATCATCTTATTATTTGGTTAAAGATTTGGCGGATAATACCATTAAACAGCCAACTAAACCGATAGATAATAAGGATAAAACCCATATAAAAGTAGAGGAGCAGACCGAAGTAAAGCACAAAAAATCTTTAATGGAGTATTTATTCGGCAATACCAAATGGTATCAACGTCGCCACGAAACACCTCAGCAAAGAAAACGTAGAGAAATGGACGAAAAAATCCAAAAGATGATTGACGAAAAAGATGTTCAACGTCAAGATTTTGAAGTAGAGTTTGAATAAAACAATAAAGCATAACACATCAAATTTTTATTGTTCTTTGATTGCTTTACAGAATGGTAAAAATTTGTTGTGTTATGTTGGTTTTATGAGACTTTGACTTTTTTGAATACTTTTATGTAATATCCTTAAAATAGTGTGAGAGATTGGAAAATTAGTGTTTAACACTAATAAAATAGTGTTAAACATCAGTAAAGTAATAAGTCGTAAAAATTGAAGCGATATATATCGGCAAAATAAAAGAGGCATAAATTGTTTTTTGTTATTTATGCCTCTTTGAATTTATGTATCGTTTGATTATTGTTCTTTTGCAGGGGCTGTTCCCATACGCTTAGCCATTTCTTCAACAATAAATGAAGCAACATCGTCAGCATAGGTGTTCATTCCGAACCCTGCGTCGTAACCCAATTCTTTTGCCAATTCGTGAGTGATACGAGCACCACCGCAACAAAGAATAAGTTTATCCCTCAAACCTTCGGCTTCCAACATCTCCACAAGTTCCGTTAGGTTCTTGATATGAACGTCTTTTTGCGTAACTGTTTGAGACACCAACAAAGCATCGGCTTTCATCTCTATGGCTTTGGCAATAAATTCTTCGTTTGGAACTTGCGAACCCATATTCAATGCCTCAATCATTTCGTAACGCTCCAAGCCGTAATGACCTGCATATCCTTTCATATTCATAATGGCATCGATTCCAACGGTGTGAGCATCTGTTCCCGTTGAAGCACCGACGATAACGATTTTCCGTCCAATATAATCCTTGATATATTGGTCTGTCGTCGGCATATCCATAGTGTGGGTTTCAACTTTTGGAACATGAATAGAGGTGTAATCCACCGTATGAATTGTTGAACCATAGCAATTGAAGAATGTAAATCCCTTTGTCAGTTCTTTATAATAGACAACAAGAGGATTTTCAAATCCCATTTTCTTCAATAACTGTTTTGCAGCCTCAATGCCTTCGTCGTTGCAAGGTACCGGTAAAGTGAAACTTATTTGAGTTTTACCGTCATTCATTGTATCACCGTAGGGTTTAACTTTCGTCAAATCCAAATTGGTGTCAAAATTCTTTTCTTCCGTTGAATATAAACCTGCACTCATTACTCTTTTCCTCCTTTACCTTTCATTAAATCTATAAATGGATTGTAATAGTTATCTGATTTTTCAAACACACCGTCCAAACCTTTTCCACCATTACGAGGGCGTTTAATATCTCCAAAGATTCCTTTCTCCAAAGCAGAGAACAAACCTTCGGATTGCATACGCTCTAACAAATCAACAGCATCGTCCAATACCTTTTGAGCGCGTTGTTGCATAATACCGCCTTTTTTGAACTCAATATCTTCGCCAAAATGTCGCATATTGTTGAAGATATATCTTGCATTTTCTATGCTGACATAACGGTCGGACATAAAAGGTGTATGTATTGCTTCGGTCATCATACCCAACAATTGCAAGCCTTGATGAGTCATAATGCCGATTTGATTAAACAACGCATCTTGAATTTGTCCTCTGAAAATATTACCTGTCATAAATTTTGTAGGAGGCATATATTTTATAGGGGCTTTCGGGAATATTTCACGGATTAGTTGAGCTTGTGCAAGTTCATATAGAAAACCGTCTTCCATTTGAGGGTCCATTTCAAAGGCGTGTCCCAATCCCATTTGTTCTTCCGGCATACCGGCAGCAAAAGCCAACTGTTCGTTTATAAAATCTGATGCCAAAACGGTATGTGCTTGCTCGAAAGCATCGGCAGTGGTTAAGTAATTGTCCTCACCGGTATTGATGATTATACCTGCAAATCCGTTGATGATACGAGAGAAGAATTGGTCGATAAGGGTACGCTTCATATTTATATCACGGAATAAGATACCATACAAAGCATCATTCAACATAACGTCCAAGCCTTCCAAAGCACCCATTACTGCAATCTCAGGCATACAAAGTCCCGAACAATAATTGCAAAGGCGTATGTATCTGCCTACTTCTTCTCCTACTTCGTCCAAAGCCTTACGCATTATGCGGAAGTTCTCTTGTGTTGCGAATGTTCCACCGAAACCTTCGGTAGTTGCACCATAAGGAACATAATCCAATAAGGATTGTCCGGTGGTACGTATAACGGCTATAATATCCGCACCTTGTCTTGCACCGGCTTGTGCTTGGATAACATCTTCGTAAATATTTCCCGTTGCAACTATTATATAAAGGTATGGTTTAGAGCCTTCGCCTATTGTGTCTATATAATTCTCACGTTTTCTACGTCTGTCTATGATACGTTTGATAGAAGCGTCTATATAAGGTTGAAGACTTTTTTTAGCCTCTTCTTTATCGCCTTGTTTTAATTTTGTAATATCCAATTTGCCTTCTGCAATTTGTTGTGCGATTTCATTTGGCGATAACTTGGTTTGATTAACGGCATTACCCATAATAAACATCACGCCGTCATTTATCAATCCTTTTTCTTTAATGTAATCAACAACAACATTTGGTAAAGGCACTTGATCTTGATTAACTCCGTCGATACCCAAAAGCCTACAAATTGTTCTCTCGCAAGTAACCGTAGAGTAGGAGGCAGCAAATTGCTCAACCTCGTCAGAGATTTGCTTGGCAAATTGCTTTCCTTTTTGGACTTTCGCAAAGTCGATACCTAATTTACTTTCCATTTTTATATAGTGTTTTTATTTCTTATTTTTCTGAACAGACACGTCTTTTGCACCAAAAGACATTATTATAAAATAATATGCAAATTTATAAAAAAAATATGTACCCACAAAATTTTGAAAATATTTCATAAAATAGAAGTGTGAATGTTTATTCATAAAATTGAATTTAACACCAAATAGAATTGTGAATTTAATACCATAAAGATACTTCAAAAATATGAATATACCATAAATCGCATTCCGATTTATGAATTTAACAAAATTGAACTACAATAAACGATATTTATGTTAATTAAAATTTATAAAACAATATTAAACAAAGTATTAATTCTATTATATAAAGTGTTTAGATAGCAAATAAGGAAAATAGTGCCAATATTTGTAAAGTCAAGATATATTTATATAATATGTTATATACTAATAGTATAAAAAATATAAATAAAATATAACCTTATGTGAATTATTACGTAAATAGTGTTTGTGGTAGTTCATAAATATGAAGTTTATAAAATTCATAAAAGTGAAATAGTTAAAATTAATATTTGTTAAATAATTCATAAAAGTGAATATAAGATGAAAGATAGAATTAAGCAAATTATCCAAACATACGGCTTGAATGCCGGTGCATTTGCCCACAAAATAGGTGTTCCAGCCTCGACAGTTTCGTATATTTTGAATGGAAGAAATCAACCTTCGGCAGAGTTTTTTCGTAAAGTCTTGGATATTTTTCCCGCAATCGATGCCAATTGGTTAATAATGGGCAGCGGTGCGATGCTGAAAAATTCTCCTATTGCAAAAACCGATAAAATAGTTAGTGAAACTAATTTACCAATCAATGAAACTAATCAAATAATTAGGGACACTAATTTATTAATTAATGACACTAATTTGCCAATCAATGACACTAATTCGATAGGTAGTGATGTTAATTCTACGCAAGCAGATAATGATTTTGCAAATAAAGATATTGAAAAAGTAAAGACACCCGAAAAATCGATAAATCAAGGGGAGGCGAATTTGTTTTCAAATTTGGAATTATTTTCTGAACCTAACGATATAGAGAATAAAGTCGAAAATTTTACTTTGCAAGAAGAAAAAACAATGGAAACAAAATCCTCAAATGCTAATACACAAAACAATTCTGCGCAGCAATATTTTGGTAATCCCAATACAGACTCTAAGCAAAGCGAAATAAATATTCAAAAAGAGAATGCTCAAACAGCGAAATTCGTTAATCGAAGCATTAAATCTATTGATAAAATCATAGTGTTGTACGATGACGGTACTTACGAAACACGATGATTTTCATAAAAATATTATGATTGTAGTGTCTTTTGTTGTGATATAAATTTATTCAATATTTTATTTGAGTTATCTTTGTTTATAATAAATTCATTATCTTTGCACATTAATTCAAAAAAGATATTGATGAAAGTCAGAACAAAAGATATAGCTCTGTTGCAAGAATGCATAAATTCTCAGCAAAGTATAACAATCATAACACATTTTAATCCTGACGGCGACGCTGTGGGTTCTTCTTGTGCGTTGTATCATTATTTTAATTCGTTAAATAAAGACGTGCAAGTGATACTGCCCAACAATGTTCCTTATAGTTTGAAATTTTTGTTAGAGAATGTAAATCATATCGTAGCAGAGGCAGATTTCAAACAGGCACGACAACGTCTGCAATCGACAGATGTATTGATTATTGCCGATATGAATAACAATTCTCGCTCGGGTGATAGTTTGGAAAAGGTGTTAAATGAAATAGATTGCAAAACTGTATTGATAGATCACCACGAACAACCTGAAAAATACGATATAAGTTTTTCTTACCCGACATCATCTTCCACTTGCGAAGTGGTATGGAACGTTTTTAACCGCTTGACAAAGAAAAAAGTTTTTTCGCAAGATATTTCTACATGTTTATATTCGGGAATTATGACAGATACAGGCTCTTTGAGTTATTCTTGTAACAATCCGGAGTTGTATGTTGTTATCTCCAACTTGTTAAAAAGCGGAATTAAGGCCAATAAAGTCAATCAAAAATTGTTTAATACCTACACGCATTCACGTCTGAACCTTTTGGGCTATGCCATAAGCAAAAAACTGCGTGTGTTTGAAAAACAAAGGGCGGCTTTCATATTTTTATCGGTTGAAGAATTGAATAAATACAATTATCAACCCGGCGATTTGGAGGGTGTTGTCAATTATTGTTTGAAACTTGAAAATATTGACTTTTGTGCTTTGATTAGTGAGAGAGATAACAAGATAAGAATGTCGTTTAGAAGTAAGGATGAGAGTATAGATGTCAATAAATTCGCGCGAAAATATTGGAATGGCGGCGGTCATATAATGGCAGCAGGGGGCAAGAGTTTCAAATCTTTGCAAGAAGTCGTTAAAACATTTACAGGGCAAATTTATAACAATGATTTTATTGTAAAAGACTGATGAATTGATAGAAAACAAACAGCACTTATTGTTGAACTGATGTTTAATAATATTTTGCTGATGTTTAACACTAATTTAACAATGTTTAACACTGATTTGGCGATATTAAATAAAAATTTACTGAAAATATGAATAGGATTTTTCTTGGCATAATGTTGTTGATTTTTGTGGCAAGTTGTACGAAAAAATACAATGAAGATTTTGCCGTAGGGCAGAATGAACAACAAAACCAAACAATCGAAGCACAGAAAAAGGTTGAACAATCTTTTACCAAGGCAAATCAAATTATCAATATCAAGGAAAAGGAAAATATTCAAGCCTATATAAAACGCAATAATTGGCAGATGAGCGACAAAAACGGTGTTTATTTTCAGTTGTTGCGAAACGGTAATGGCAAACAGATTAATGATAGCAGCATAGTGAGTGTTGCTTGCGATGTTTTCTTGCTTAACGGCAGTAGGTATGGAGAAAAAAATCAAAAAATGACTTTTAATATTAAGGGCGATACGCAAGTGCCTTTCGGTGTTATGACGGCAGTAAAAGGATTGAAAGATAAATCAAAATTGCGTGTGATAATACCGTCCAATCTCGCTTTTACGATTTCGCAAGAGGGCGAAAAAATCGAACAAGACAATACATTAATATATATAATAGACATTTTGGAGGTAAAATAGCACGTATAAATTTAAGTAAAACATAATAGCGAAAAATTAAATTATTCGGCAATTTGAGGAATAGTGAAATGAAAAACAAGGGTGGTTATATAGTTATAATGTGTATTGTATCGATATTTTTTGCATCTTGTACAAGCAAAAGTGGATTTACCGATACGGAATTGGGATTTTCTTTTAAGCGTTGCACAAAGAACGATACATCTCCGAAAGCCAAACAAGGCGATGTGGTTTTCGGACAGATGAAAATACTATTGAATAACAAAAAAGAGATTTATTCAAATTATGGGTCGCCTGATAGATTGTTTGTCATAAGCAGTAATCCGAAAGTAGGTTCTATTGATGAATTTCTTACAACATTACATCTTGGAGATTCGGCAATAATGATTGCTCCTGCCGATAGTCTGTTGCAATTCACGAAAAACATAGAAACGCGTTCAGGTGATAAGATATATGTTTATTTGACTATTTCTCAAATTATTTCTTCGGCAGAACTAAATGTACATGAACGCCAAACGCAAGAAAAACAGCGACAAGAGGAAGAGGCTTTAACTAATTATGTTTTGGAAAAGTATGATAGGGCAGAGAAAAAGGAGAGTGGTTTGTTTTATTTGTCTTTGAAAGAAGGTATGGGCAAGAAAGTGGAGTTTGGTAAAAGGATTTTTGTTCGTTATTCGGTAACAGATACGGCAGGCAACTTATATGACACAAATATTGAAGAGATAGCCAAAAAGCATAACACATTTAGACCTGAAAGAGCCTATAAACCTTTTGATTTCTTGTTTGGAGACGATTCTTTGATACCGGGTTGGTACGAGGGATTGTCGTATATGAAAGAGGGAGGGCGTGCTATATTGATTATTCCTTCCAAATTGGCTTATGGCGAAATGGGTTTTGGTCAGATACCGCCATATACTCCGCTTGTTTTCAATATTACGGTCGTTAAAGTCAAAGATGAGGAAACGGAATAGTATTGTTAAACAATGATAATAAAAATAATTTTAATAAAAAGAGATTAAAAAAATATCAAGAATATGAAAAGAAAAATAATTTTAACATTGATGTTGTCAATGGCTTTTATTACCAATGCACAAAAACACGATATAAAGTCATTTACAAAAGCCGACAACGGCGTTACGTACCAAATTCAAAAGATTAATCCGGAAGGACAACGAGTAAAAGAAGGCGATTTGGTTATAGGCAAGTTTGCTATTTATTATGGTGATTCTTTGGTGTATAATAAATTAAACAGACCATCAGAGCCGATTTTCCCTGTTTTGGCAAAAAACCAAGTTTTCAAGGGAGATTTGATTGACGGATTGAAAATGATGCATGTTGGAGACGTTACAACATTTGCTTTTCCAACAGATTCTATGACAAAACATAATACAGGTGTGCCAAAGACATTAAAGGCAGATTATGTTTTTTATCAAGTGGAGGTTGATAGCGTTGCTTCTCTTGCAGAAGTAGAAAGAAAAGAACGTGCAATGGCAGATTCATTGCTAAAAGTGGAGTATGAATCTATTATGGATTATTTAGCAAAAGAGAATTGGGATAAAACACCTATCGACGGAGTATTTATTAAGCATTTGAATAATGGTACAGGTGCAAAAATCAAAGATGGCGATAAAGTCAAGATGCATTATGTTGGTCAATTGCTTAACGGAACGGTATTCGATTGCTCATTGGAGGATGTTGCCAAAGCCAACAATATGTATGTAGAACAACGTAAATACGAACCATTGGAATTTACTGTTGGCGAGGGTAGATTGATTAGAGGTTTTGAAGCCGCAGCCAAACAAATGAAAAAAGGCGGAAAAGCAATAGTTTTAATTCCGAGTGAATCGGCTTATGGAGCAAGAGATATGGGTGTTATCAAACCATTTTCGCCATTGTTATTCACTTTGGAAGTTGTTGATGTAACCAAAGGACAACCGGCAACCAATAAAACTGCAACCAAGAATAAATCAAACAAAACTAAATAAACAAAAAAATTAAATAATACCATGGAACTGAATTTAACTAAGCCTATCGTATTCTTTGATTTGGAAACGACAGGATTAAATATAGGCAAGGATCGTATTATTCAAATAGGTATGATAAAGGTTATGCCTGACGGTAGCGAAGAAACGTTGAATCAATTGGTCAATCCTATGACAAGCATACCTGCACCTATCACTCAATTGACAGGTATAACAAATGTCGATGTTGCAAATGCTCCTACTTTTGAACAAATTGCTCAAAAGGTTAAGGATTTTATAGGCGATAGTGATTTGGCAGGATATAATTCCAATAAGTTTGATATTCCTATGCTTGTTGAAGAATTTTTGCGTGTGGGTATTGACTTTGAGGTTGTGGGAAGAAACCTTGTTGATGTTCAAAATATTTTCCACAAAATGGAGCAAAGAACATTGAGTGCCGCATATCGTTTCTATTGTCATAAAGAAGAAATCGAAAACGTTCATTCAGCCGATGCCGACATCAGGGCAACTCTTGAAGTATTGAAAGCACAGTTGGATATGTACAAAGATACTGAATGTAAGGACAGCGATGGCAAAAAATACATTCCTATCAAAAATGATATGAAGGCTTTGGCAACATTTTCTAAGGCTAATAATTGGGCTGATTTGGCAGGACACATATATTATAACGACAATCTTGTGCCTTGTATTAATTTCGGAAAACATAAAGGCGAAAGTGTAGCAGAAGTCTTTAAGAAAGAACCTTCGTATTACGATTGGATGATGAAAGCGGACTTTCCTTTATCTACCAAGCGTATTATCAGACAAATATATATGTTGAATAAGATTTAAGATTAGTTGAAAAAAATTGCGTAGAGAATGTATCGTTTCATTAAGAAGTGTGCATTCTTTACGCAAAACATAAAATACGACAAGAAAACTATGAAAATTTTGTGTATCGGCAGGAATTATTCCGAGCATATAAGGGAATTGGGTAACGAAATTCCGGAAGAAATAATTTTTTTCTTAAAACCGGATACTTCCTTGACCAAGGGCAATGAGGATTTTTATTTTCCTGATTTTTCTTCGGAAATTCATTATGAGTGTGAGATTGTTGTCAAGATTGATAAGACCGGGAAATGTATTCCGGTGGAGTTTGCAAAAAACTATTATTCTCAGATAGCACTTGGAATAGACTATACATTGAGGGATATACAGTCGAAATACAAGGCGAAAGGGCTGCCTTGGACTCTTGCGAAAGGTTTTGATTACTCAGCACCGATAAGCGATTTTGTCAATCTTAAAGATTTGAACAAGGATATTCAAAACATCGATTTTACGCTGCAAAAAAATTCTCAGACTGTACAAGAGGGAAATAGCAAATATATGTTGCATACCGTAGATGAGATAATCGCTTACATATCTCGTTTTATCACGTTAAAGACAGGCGATTTAATTTTTACCGGAACTCCAAAGGGTGTTGGACCCATACAAAAAGGCGATGTTTTGGAAGCATTTTTGGAGGGTAAATCAGTTTTAAGGCAAGAGATTAAGTAAAGGAATTTTTTGAGGTTAGCAGAGATTTTTTGTAATACATCAAATAATTTTGTAATAAATACAATTGAATTATTGATAATTGATGTTATTAAATTATTTAGTGAGATTGGCAAAATAATCAGGGACATTAGTAAAATAGTTACTGAAACTAATAAAATAATGTGGGACACTGATAAAGCGGTCAGACTGAATAATTTTGTCGTTTTATGATTTTGTAAATTTTCTTATGATACTAAGAAAATTAAGTTGGTATATATAATTTTGTAAGGTCAAAAAAGATTATGTTAGAGACTTTGAAGATAGAAAACTACGCACTTATCCGTTCTTGTAATATTGATTTTTATGATGGATTTACGGCAATAACGGGCGAAACGGGAGCAGGTAAAAGTATTATGCTTGGGGCGTTGGCTTTGGTGCTTGGAGCAAGAGCCGATACGCAGGTTCTTTTGGATAAAGATAAGAAATGCGTAATTGAGGCGGTGTTTTCTGTCGATAAAAAGTTGCAGAATGTTTTTGAAAACAATGATTTGGATTATGAACAAAAGAGTATCTTTCGTCGTGAGATAACACCTTCGGGCAAATCCCGTGCTTTTATAAACGATACTCCCGTGCAATTATCTGTTATGAAGATATTCGCTCAGTATTTGGTGGATATACATTCGCAGAGTGCAACCATAAATCTTAAAAATCACGATTTTCAATTGTCGATGATTGATTCGTTGTTGGAAAATCATGATTTATTATCTTCTTATAAGGATTTGTATTGTCAATATAAGTCAATAAATTCCGAAATAGATGATTTCTTGCGAAAACAATCGGAATTGCTAAAAGAAAAATCCTATAACGAGTTTTTGTTTGAGGAGTTGGAAAACGCCAAACTGCAAGAAGACGAGCAGGAAGAAGAGGAGAGATTGTTGGAACTTGCAACGAATGCGGAAACGATAAAGGAGAATATCGTGGAAGCGTTGAATTTGTTTGATAATGATGATGATAATAATATTTTAGGATTTTTGAATGAAACAAATTCGCGTCTTAGTAAAATATCTGCACATAACAAGATTTTAGCGGAACTATACGAACGATTGGAGTCTGCACGCATTGAGTTGAAAGATATTTATAACGAATTATCGTCATTCAACGATGAATTGGAGTTTGACGAAAATAAAGTTACACAATTATCCGACAGATTGAATTTAATATATGATTTGCAGAAAAAACATAATGTCCAAACCATTAGAGAACTTTTGCAAATCAAAGAACAATTGCAGGAAAAATTACTTAATACGGATAATATAGATAGTGAAATAGAAAATAAGATTAAACAAAAAAAATTAATTATTAATCAATTAGAAGATTTATCTGCGCAAATACATAATCAGAGGATACTATCGAGTGAATTGCTTTGTAAAGAAATAAAACCTTTGTTGGATTCTATGGCGATGAAGGAGGCTGTTTTGAAAATAGAAGTCAGTTTGCAAGAAGATTTTAACTCAGACGGTAAGGATAAAATCAGATTTCTTTTCAATGCTAACAAGACAAAAGACAATTATTTACAGGATTTATCTCATGTAATATCGGGTGGAGAATTGTCAAGACTGATGTTGGCGATAAAAGCAGTGATAGCAAGAAAATACAATGTGAATACTCTTGTTTTTGATGAGATAGACACTGGCATAAGTGGGGATATTGCATCAAAAGCCGGTGATATTATGAAAATGATTGCACAAAACCACCAAGTGATAGTTATCACTCATTTGGTGCAAATGGCTGCCAAGGCAGAGAACCAATACAAGGTTTATAAACAAGTGGTGGATAATCAAACACAGAGTAATATCGGATTTTTGAATGAAGAACAACGAATTACGGAACTTGCAAAGATGCTTTCAGGGGATACAATAACAAAAGAAGCATTAGCCAACGCCAAAATTTTATTGGGAAAGTAACAAATAATTGCACAAAATAACAAAGCTGTTGCTTGCATTAGCAGAACAATTACACAAACTAAAAAATTAGTTGCTCACATTAGAAAATTAATTACACAAACTAAAAAATTAACTACTTTCATTAAAAAATTGGTTCCTCATAAAAACAAAGCAAACTCAATTTCTATTGTTTGAGTTTGCTTTATTATTATGTTTTACCGCCTTGTCAAAAAAATCTTAGTGCTGATTGACCGGCTGACTATTAAATTCACGTTCCCTGTTAGTCGTTTTCTCGGTCTTATCTTTGATAACACGTTTGGTGTCATAGTCTTTTTGGTCTTCATAGAAGTGTGTCTTGTCAAAGTATTCGATAGTGCGGACTTCGGTGTATTTGACAGCCCAAGAGTCATACATAGTGCGTTTTGTCCAATTGAAATACTTATCTTTTTTGAACTCATAAGAATAATCTATGGACTTAACGTTTTTAGGATTAACGGCAATTTCGCTTATAATATTGAAATGCTCGTCGTATTCATACGTATATGTAAGCAGTTTCTTGTTTTTATTATTAAAAACTTCCTTTTTGATAAGCATATTGGTAACGTCATCGTACTGGTAAGTCTCTCTTCTTGTCATTTTGTCGTTCCTTGACCAAGTTTTCTCCATAGCCAAATTATTGAATGCACGTTTGATTACAAGTTTCTCAATATTGGCGTTGTTACTATACGTTGTTATGGTTGAGATAAGAGAATCCGCAGGGCCGTAAGCATATTTGATGTTTTTGTTGCCGTACATATTGTCGCTTGTAATATCCTTTTCGACCAAAAGTCCCTTGGTATTGTATGTATTGACCTCTTTTCTTTCAACTCTATTGGCACCGCCACGGCTATTAGGGTAGGAAATTTCCGTCATAGTCGCCAAACGACCAAGGTTGTTATATGTGTAAATCTTTTGTGAAGCAACTCTGCCGTCATTCTCTTTAATAGTCTCCGTAATCAATTGCATACGGTTGTTGTATTCGTATTCAGTGGTTCTATCACGTTGTCCGTTTATGAAATTAACCCTTTGAGTCAAAAGCCTATTATCGTTAAAAGTCAGTTGGTAGTCCTCGATATAAGAAGTCCGCTGCATCTTCAAACTCGAATCGGAAACAAATTTCATATACCTGACAGTATGCGGATAACCTTGCAAATTGTAATCCGTAGTTCTATATGCCACGTCCTGAGCATTGATATTAAAGGCAAAAAGTAAGGCAATGCCTATGCCGAATAAGGTCTTTTTGTTCATCTGTGTTTATTTTTTTTCTGTAACAACGTGCAAAAATACGATAAAAATTCTAAAAATCAATGTTTTTATTCAATTAAAAAATCTCTTTTGCTTTTTCAATAGCATCAAGTTTGCCAACATCCAACCACAAACCTTCGTCAAGATACGCTTTGATGATATTTGTTTTGCTAAGTTCCAAGTACATATCTATAAGAGAGAAAGCTCCTTTCAAAGTTATCTTTTCAAAAATACTCTTGCTCACAATATGTATTCCCGAAAAGGCGTAAAGATTTTCTTGCTTGCAAGGGCGTGTCATAATCCTCTCATTGGTTTTCAAATTAGTCCAACCGCAGAGTTCGTTATTCTCATTAAAAATCAAATATCGTTGAGTATCACGTTTTTTAACTGCTAAAAGTGCAAGGGGAGTGGTTTTATTGAACTCTTTACTCATCAAAGAAAAGTCTGTATCGGAAAGAATATCCACGTTATGAAGTAATATGGAATCGGAAGAAGAAGCCGAAAAATCAGTATCATTATCCGTTTTACTGATGTTTAATATTAATTTATCAGTGTTTAACACTGTTTCACCGGTGTTTAACACTAATTTATCCGTATCACTGAATAATTTTTTTGCATTCAAAAAGCCGCCGCCGGTATTTAATAACTCTTTGCTTTCATCGGAAATCAATATCTTGCAACCGTATTTCTTTTCAATTTCATCAATTGCCGCGCGCATTTTTTCAGGGAAATGATGAATATTGACAACAATTTTATTAATGCCGAATGACAGTAGTTTTTCAATATTCCTTTCTAAAAGTGTTTTTCCATTAATCTCAACCAATGCTTTGGGTTTATTGTTGGTCAAAGGTCGTAAGCGTGTGCCTAAACCTGCGGCAAAAATCATGGCTTGCATAGTCGTTTAGTTGTTTTTCGGTGCGGAATTATTGACAGGATATGCAACTCTTACGTGATAAATACTCTGTAATTTCTTTTTTAAGAATTGTTTTATATTATCAACGTCCGCAAAAGTTATATTGGCATTTGACAATTGGTTGTCCATAATCTGAGCATCAATTATACCATCAACCAAATTGGAAATAGATTTCTCGGAATGCTCTTTCATACTCCTCGAAGCCGCTTCAACACTATCAACCATCATTAGCACAGCAGTTTCCCTCGAAAAAGGTTTCGGACCTCGATAAGTATATAAACTTTCGTCGATGTATGTTCCCGGATGTTCGTTACATTCTTTGTTATAAAAATATTTAGTCTTTGAAGTACCGTGATGAGTTCGGATAAAATCAATTATCGGCTCCGGTATTTTGTTTTTCTTTGCCAATTTGATGCCGTTCAATACGTGGTCAATGATTACTTGTGCCGATTCCTCGTTTGTAAGTTCATTATGAGGGTTAAGTTCCATATTTTGATTTTCTATAAAGTACATCGGCATAAGGAGTTTTCCTATATCGTGATAAAGGCTGCCCGCTCTTACAAGCAAAGCATTGCCACCAATTTCGTGAATTAAATCTTCGCTAATATTAGCAACCTGAATACAATGTTGAAATGTGCCGGGTGCTTTAATGGATAATTCTCTAAGAAGTTTTGAATCCGTATTGGAATATTCCATTAAAGACATTTCACTGACCAACGAAAATATTTTTTCCAATACAAAAACTATGGGGAATGCAAACAAAATCATAACGGCATTGGCTGCGAAATAAACAAAACGATAAATATCCAATTGCTTAAAATTGTTGTCTTGAATAAGTGTCATAGCCAAATAAATGATAGAGTAGGTTGCAAAGACAATAACGGCAGTCTTGAAAAATTCAACACGTTTTTCCAAATGTTCAACCGACAAAATAGCCATCATACCTGCTATCAATTGATAGAATACGAACTCAAAACTATTGGGAACCGAAAAGCCGATAATGATTATTGTAACCAGGAAAACGTAAAGTGAAACCTTTATATCAAAAAATGTTCTGACCAAAATAGGAGTAAGGCACAAAGGAACGAGATATAAGTATTTTTGATTGATATGTAATACGCCCACTGTGATACCAACCATCATCAAAATAACGAAGAATATCAACAGAATTTTTTTATTATTTAAGAAAATCTCTTTATCACTGTTGTAAATAAACAACACCATTGCACCTAAGGCAATAGTTATAAGAAGATATTGACCTATCAAAGCCAAATTTTTCTCTGTACTGCCTTTTGCGGCGTGAATACCTTCATATTCGTTTTTTAACGATGAAAGAATTTGGTATTTCTCGGGAGTAATCAATTCGCCTTGTGCAATAATTTTTTGATTTTTCAATATAAGACCTTTTGTTTGGGAAATATCTTCTACTTGTGTGTTTAGAATGTCGTCAGTTTTTGCGCTGTTGAAAACAATATTGGGTGAAATAACTTTAATTAAAATATCGGCGATAGCATTTTTTTCTTTTGAGGATAATGAAGAGTTTTTGTTGATATTTTCATAAACTATTTTTTCAACATCATTTATGTTGTAAAACTCGGCTATTTCGTGTTCTTGTGCAACATTATTATTTACTACAATGATATTGTTGTCGTAGTTTTTCATATCGGTGTAATCGGATATGATACCACGATGAATTATGTTTTGAAGTATTTTGTCTGTTGCGTATAGCAGTTGTCGTTTTTCGCTTTCTTTGAGATTGTGTTTGTCAATGTAAGAAGAAATATTCTTGTCCAAATCTTCTTCCATCTTTGTATTTGCAGTATTATTGTAATCAAAATATAGGTTTTTGTTAGCAATTATTTCGGTTTTCTCTTGGGCGATTTCCTTTTCGGTTTTGAGTATTGCGAAATCAAAAGGAGATTCCAATGTTTCGTGTTTCCAATAATGTCCTTGCTGAAATTCGTATTTGAAAGAGGATTTTGTTGGGGTTATCAATACTATTACGGCGGCGGCAATCAATACTTGCAACACACGATTAATGCGTAAAAAATAATAATGGCGATTATAATCTGTAAAAGGTTTCATAAACTCTTCTCTTTAATTTTCTTAGTTAAAGTACTACAAAAGATAAAATCATTAAGTTCTTGATTGGTAGAATTAAGAACATTAGTATAATCACCTTGCCAATGCAATCTGCCGTCGTGAATGTATATAATGTTTTCCCCTATCTCCATAACAGAATTCATATCGTGGGTATTGATAATAGTTGTCATATTAAATTCTTTTGTAATATCCTTAATCAAATTATCAATCAAGATAGAAGTTTGAGGGTCAAGACCGGAATTGGGTTCATCGCAAAACAAATATTTTGGTTGGGCGGAAATAGCTCTTGCAATGGCAACTCTTTTTCGCATACCACCCGACAATTGAGAAGGAAACATCTTATTCACTCCTTGTAAATTAACACGATTCAGACAATATTCAACCCTTTCCAATCGAGCTTTTTTTTTCATATTGGAGAACATTCGCAAAGGAAACATAATATTTTCCTCTATATTCATAGAGTCAAACAAAGCTCCTTCTTGAAAGACAAAACCAATATCTTTACGAATATCAGCTTTTTGCCCTTTTGACATATTGGCAAACTTCCTATCGTCATACGAGATATAGCCTTCTTCGGGAGTATATAAGCCGGCAATACTTCTTAAAAGCACAGTCTTGCCACTACCGGACTTACCGATTATAAGATTACATTTACCCGGCAAAAATTCCGTTGAAATATCTTTCAAAACCTGCTTTCCTTGAAAATATTTTGAAACATGCGATACTTTAATCATAAGGCTTAATTAAATAATTCGGTTATCAAGATATTGAAAATCATAATCACGATAGAACTTTGAACAACAGCTTTGGTGGATTGTTGTCCCACTTCAACGCTACCTCCTTTGATTGTGTAGCCGCGATAACATGCAATAGAAGAAATTATTAGTGCATTGATAATCAGTTTAACCATTGCATAATAAAAATCTCCCATTGAAAATTCCAACCTCAACCCCTCGATGTAATCAAAAGGTGTTAATGTACCAATTAAAAAGCCTCCCAACTGACCACCTATCAATGCCACAAAAATACTTATCACCCCAAGAATAGGAAAGAATACAACGCAGGCAATAACTTTTGGCAATATAAGATACGATGGAGTATTAACACCCATAACTTCCAAAGCATCTATTTGCTCGGTTATACGCTGCGTACCAATTTCGGAAGCAATCTTTGAAGCACATTTGCCTGCCAAAATTAAAGATATAATAGTAGGGGAGAACTCTAACATCATCGCTTTTCGAGAAACAAAACCATATATCCAATTCGGATACATGGGGCTATCTAAATTCAAAAGAATCTGCATAACTACCGCAGCGCCTACAAACACGCTCACAATAGTTACAATAACTATTGAATCCACACCCAATTCTTTCATCTCAAACATAATACGTCTTGCAAAGACCTTCCTATTCTGAGGTCTTTTAAACGCATCTTTCATAAGGATAAGATACTCTCCGAATGCTTCGATAAATTTTCTTAAACTCTTCAATATCTTAATTTTTACAGTATTTCAAATTTCAATTCTTTGTTCTTACCTTGCGATATTTTTATGTTTATTCTATGTTTGCCGCTATCATGGTTGGCAAGCAATAATTCGCTAAGAGGGTCTTCAATAGTTTTTTGGATAACTCGTTTGATAGGTCTTGCACCAAATTCTCTGTTTTCGTCCATATCCAAAATAAATTGCTTTGCACCTTTGCTGATGTTTATTTCGTAGCCAATTTCTTTTATTCTTGAACGCAAAGAATTTAATTCCAAATCAACAATATTCAATAGATTTTCATCATTCAAGGCATTAAAGAAAACAATATCGTCAATTCTGTTTAGAAACTCAGGTGCAAAAGTCTTTTGTATATCTTTATCAATAACATTTTGCTCCAACATTTTGTTATTATCCACTCTTACCGATGTTGAAAATCCAACTCCTGTTCCAAAATCTTTAAGAGTACGACTACCAACGTTGGAAGTCATAATAATTATAGTGTTTTTGAAATCTACCGTTCTTCCCATAGAATCGGTTAAACGACCTTCGTCAAGTATTTGCAACAAAATATTGAAAACATCTTTATGAGCCTTTTCTATTTCGTCAAACAATATTATGGAATATGGGTGCAGTCTTACTTGTTCTGTCAATTGGCCGCTTTCTTCGTAGCCGACATAACCAGGAGCAGAGCCGATAAGGCGAGATACGTTGAATTTTTCCATATATTCGCTCATATCTATTCGTATGATATTGTCTTTTGAACCGAACAAGTAATCAGCCAAAGTTTTAGCCAAATATGTTTTTCCAACTCCCGTCGGACCGACAAAAATAAACGAACCTATCGGACGATTAGGGTCTTTCAAGCCTGTTCTTGCTCTTCTGACGGCTTTACAAATCTTGCTGACGGCTTCATCTTGTCCAATAACCTTACTTTTGATAATTTTGTCCATATCCAAAAGACGCTTACTTTCGTCTTTATCCGTCTTTTGAACCGTAATTCCCGTCATCGAAGAAATTACTTTGGCAATATCGTCTTCATCTATAATTATAGGGTTATCTTTTAAGGATTGTTCCCATTGTTTTTTCTGCAAAAAATATGAATCCTGCAATGCCGCTATTTGATTTTTTATCGCATTGCATTGTTCATATTGTTGATTTTTCTTAAACAACTGCTTTTCTTTTTGAGCCTTGTCAATTTGCTGTTCCAAATCTACCATTTCTTGTGGTATGATAACGTTTTTGACGTGGCATCTTGCACCTGCTTCGTCCAAAGCGTCTATTGCCTTATCAGGAAGAAATCTATCGTTGATATATCTGTCGGTTAAACGAACACAAGCCTCTATTGCAGCATCTGTATATTTTACTTTATGATATTCTTCGTAATAAGATTTTATATTTTTTAGAATATCTATTGTTTGTTCTACTGTCGTAGGTTCTATCAATACTTTTTGGAAACGTCTTTCAAGAGCCGAATCGCTTTCAAAATATTTTCTGTATTCCGTATTCGTTGTTGCACCTATACACTGAATTTCACCCCTTGCAAGAGCCGGTTTGAAGATATTGGAAGCATCTAATCCACCTTCTGCATTGCCGGCACCAATCATTGTATGTATTTCATCGATGAATAAAATCAAATTAGGATTCTTTTGCAATTCGGTTATAAGTCCCCTAAGTCTTTCTTCAAATTGTCCTCTGTATTTCGTGCCTGCAACAACCGAAGCCAAATCCAAAGTAAATATCCTTTTGTTTTGTAATGTGTATGGAACTTTCTTTTGTGCTATATGAATAGCCAATCCTTCTGCTATGGCACTTTTACCAACGCCCGCTTCACCAACCAAAATAGGATTGTTCTTTTTTCTTCTCGAAAGTATCTGTGCAACTCTTTCGATAATATCTTCTCTACCTATGATAGCATCTAATTTACCTTCTTCGGCGGCTTTTGATAAATCCTTGCCGAAATTATTCAAATATCTTGTCGAATCAGAATCCTCTTGATTATTGTCTTTATTGGAAGATTTGTTTCTTTTCGGTGGTTGAATAGGGCCAAGTGCTGCCAATCCCATACCTGATATTTTCTCCAACATATCACTGTCATCTCCCTGCATAAATATTTCTATGCTTGTAGATATTTGTTTTGGAGTGTCGGAAGATTGAAAATCACGAATGTTGTCTAACGTTATATCGTTTTCTATTAATAAATTCTTTATGGCATTATCATCTATCAAACGCAATATACCTGCCAATATATGTGAAGTATTAATCTTTGATTGATGTTTTCTAAATAAAGACTCCAATGTTGCAAGTTTCATCACATTCGCATAATCGTCGCTAAGCGGTATATTTCCGCTGTTTGGTGCAGATGAAATTGTATCATTAGTCTTAATAATCTTTTCAACAGTATCTTTGAACGAAGACAAGTCATCTACATATTTGCTTATGATTTGGTTCGCCGAGCAAGATTTAATTCTAAGCATTCCTAAAACTAAATGTCCCACATCAATAAAACTACTCTTCAATCTTTCAGCCTCATTGGTGGCATTCATTATAACTTCTTTGGCGTTATCTGTGAAGTTGTTAGTCATAAATATTCTTTTAGCAATTTTTGTTAAACTATTGTGCAAAAATACAACATTACATATATATAAATTCCAAATATTGTTTATTAGTTTTCAACAATTAATTGTGTTATTACTCACACATAACAAATAAGTCATCTCTTTGATTCAAAAACAATATTGGAACAAAATCAATATTTTTCAATACCAAACGTTCGGGAAGTCCGCTAAACAATTCTATAAAACTTTTGTTCTTGGTCGTTTGAAAGATACAAAGAGAACAAGAGTTGTTTTTGGCGTATTCCATTGCTTGAACGTCCAATTTATTTCTTTTATCCATACAATGGGCGTTGAGAGTCTGAATATCAAATCTGCGAAACATCTTTCTAAGAAATCCAATATTCAAATTCAGCTGCTTTTGCAAATACTCATCTTTGTAACGGCGATAAAATATATGTGTAACACTTTTTGCAAATCTGCCAAAATAAGATGCCCATAGGATTTTTTCTTTACACTCTTTCATAGCGTTCATCGAAAGCACCACGTCGTGGAAATTATTGCTTTTATCGTAATTGTCAAACACGAAGTAAGCAATCCTTGAAGTGTAAAAATCTTTCAATATATTATTGTAAAAAATCGGAGAGGTTTTCTCGCTATTTTTATCAACCTTTGTAACAATCATAACAGCGTTAAGCAATTCTCCAATGGAGTTGATAATGTCTTTTGTCTTGCCGCTTAAAGCAGCGTAGGAGTGAATAAAGGGCAAGGATATGTTATCGTTTATTTGTTTTAACTTCTCTTGTGCTTCGTTGGTGGAAACGTTTGTGTATTTACTATCGCTGATATGTAGAAGTATCAATCCCTTTTTCAAAAGATTGCAGAACTTTATACTCCAATTAATAACATCTTTGTAAGAGTTGAAATCGGTTATATATGCAATGACGTATTGGTCTCTGTATTCGCCTTTTTTGTAGTGCATTATATTCTTGATTTTTTTCTCCAATGCAACACCAAAAACAATCCCGCCAAAGCACCGCCCAAGTGTGCAAAGTGAGCCACTCCATCACTTGTTGCTGCAATACCGTTAAACAATTCTATTGCACAATATCCAATCACAAACCATTTACATTTAATAGGTACAAAGAAATATAAGTAAATGTATTCGTTAGGGAACATCAATCCAAAGGCAAGTAATACTCCGAAACAAATACCCGATGCCCCTATTGTGTTGAATAAATTCAAATATTCGCCTACCGTAACTCTGCCATGACCGACAATATTTACGTATTCATAATTACCCAACAACAAATCCATATTGGACAGAAAATACGTTAATTCTTGCATCAACGCCGCACCCAATGCCGTTACCAAACAATATATAAGAAACCTTTTGCTGCCCCAAAGATTTTCAATCGTGTAACCGAACATCCATATTGCGAACATATTGAAAAACAAATGCGAGAAACTTCCGTGAAAAAAGGCGTATGTTATCAATTGCCAAATATGAAATCTGCTTGCCGAAAAGTAATGCAAGCCGAAAACGGCTGTTAAATCTATTCCCTTAGCCTGCAACACTACTGTGAGCAGGTATAAAAGGGCGTTTATAATCAATAGATTTTTACAAATCGGAGGTAATATGTTAAACCTTTGCGGTGAATAGTTATAGCCTTGTTCGTACATAAATTTTCAGTATTTTGTAATTCAGTGTGCAAAGTTATATAAAATTTTCATAAAATCATTAAAATCTTGAAAAAACAAAGGAAAGCGAAAATCAAATCGAGTTTTTGTCGAAACGATGCTATCTGAAATTTTATTAAATCACATATTTATTTTCCTTATTATACAAGCGAAAAAAACGATAAGTGAAATCATAAAATTAGTGTTAAACATTGGCAAATTAGTGTTAAACATTAAAAAATTAGTGTTAAACATCAGTAAAAGGATAAGTGATAAGATTTTTTGACACTCATATTATATGTTTCTTTTTTCCCGCAAGACATATTTTTATTCGATACGAGAAGTGAAAATAAATGAAAATACGATAAAAAGGAGTGGAGTTGTTTTTATGGATAGTCTAAAAAATTTTGTCGGGAATGAAAAAATTATTGTTATTTGAAAAGATTTTATTGCAAATGCGCAGAGAAAGGAAAAATTTTCTTACTTTTGCAAACTGAATTTATATAAAAATAATTTTTTAATGGTAAATAGGCATTTTTTACGGCAAAAGGTATTGCAATCGTTGTATGCGTATTACATAGGTGGTGGGCAAAGTATCGAGCAGCAGGAGAAATTTATGCACTCCAATATAACCAAACTATATGAACTTGAAATAAATCTTTTTGCCGTTATCTTGGAGATAAGAAAATTAGAAGAAGCGAGGATAGAAGAGGCGAAAAACAAATTTTATCCGACACAAGAGGAAGCAAATCCCAATTTACGTTTTGTAAATAACTCGTTTTTGAACGCTTTGGACGAAAACGAAGAATTGCAAAAGTCAAAAGAAAAACTTCATATTAATTTTTCTTTGACAAGCGAGGTATTGAAATCTTTGTCGCAACGTTTCCGTCAAAGTGATTCATATACCGATTATATGAAAAAGGACAACGTGAATTTTGAAGATGACAAAAGGATAGTCGTTCAACTGTTCAAGAATTATGTAATGAGGAACGAGAATTTGTATGAATCTCTTTGCGAAAAAGGATTTACATGGGAGTGCGATTATGATTATGTTTGTCAAGTTGTTCTACAATTTTTGAAACTTTGGCAGCAAGATGATGCTCCGCAAAAGACACTTCCTTATCCTTTTGATAAGTCCGAAGAAGATGCAACGGAGAATGACAGGGATTTTACGAGAAATCTATTCCGTAACACAATAAAACACTCTGATGAATACGAAGGTTATATCACCAAATGCAGCAAGAACTGGGATAGAGACCGTTTGGCGTTTATAGATGTATTGATTATAAAAATGGCTATGAGTGAATTTATTTATTGTCCGAGCATACCATTGAGAGTTTCGTTGAACGAATACATCGAATTGTCCAAAGAGTTTTCAACCGAAAAGAGTCGTTTGTTTGTCAATGGTGTTTTGGATAGGATTATTACAGAACTTAGAATAGATAACAAGATTCATAAAACCGAAGACGATGATGCTCTTTGTTTTGAAAGCACAGACAATGACAAAGAGGCTTATTCGCATTATCATTCACACTTGGAATAATGAAAAATACATTAATAATATCGGTATTGGTTGCTTTGAGCATGGTGTTTGTATCTTGCGGCAACAAGAACAAAGACAATATCAACCTTGATGTTGTGGAAAATCACGCAACTATAAAGTTTGAAAACGATGTATTGGATTTCCATTCTATAACGGACGGAGAAAAGGTTACGGGAAGTTTTCGCTTCAAAAACACAGGTAAAACGGATTTGGTTATTTCGGATGTCAGTGCCAATTGCGGTTGCACCGTTGCGGATTATCCTCACGGGGCGATAAAGCCGGGTGAAGAGGGAGCAATATCCGTTACTTATGATTCAAAAGGCTCACGAGGTATGAAAATCCAAAAACTTGTTACGGTTTTATCCAATACAAACCCTTCAAGGACGGTACTGAAAATTGTTGCCGATGTTAAATAAAATTTGTGTTTAAGGCTTGGAGTTTTAATGTTTCGAGGAGTTATTTTTTTAATGTTAAACACCGAGGAAATAATATTAAACATTAAAAAATTAGTTTTAAACACTGAAAAAATGAAATTAAGTATAAAGAAAATAAAATAATAAAAAAATTAGACTGAAATGAACTTATTAAATGTAATGTTAATGGCTGGTGGTAACGGCGGTGCTAACGGTGCGGGTTCCGGACTTATAATGATGGTGTTAATCATTGTCATTTTTTACTTCTTTATGATACGTCCTCAAACAAAACGTCAAAAAGAAGAGAAAAAGTTCCGTGAATCATTGGAAAAAGGACAGAGTATTGTTACTATAAGCGGTGTTCATGGCAAAGTTAAAGAAGTTAAAGCAACCACGGTAATGATTGAAATAGCACATGATATTGTTATCGAAGTAGAAAAGGCTTCTATTGCAATGACTGCCCCTGTTGCAAACAATTAACAAAAATACAAACTGATAAATGAAATACTTGTGAAAAGAATACTTAAACAAGTAGTTTCGTTTTTCCAAAAACACAGGCAGATAAACACTTTTATTATCTGCTTGTGTATTAGTTTATTTTTGTGGCTTTTTATGACCTACGGAAGAGATTATCAAAATACCACAACATACACCTTGAAATTTACGGATAACAACCATAATGTGGAATATTTCTCTTCGGATAGCGTTATAACCGTTGGAGTGAAGACCAATGGTTTTGAGTATTTGGCAAAAGCATTGTCAAGGGGGAAAAAGAATATCGTTATTGACGTTGATCAACTTGATATCAATCTTTCAAAAGGTAAGGCAGCAATACCTTCTTCGCTTTTGAAAAGTCAAATAATACATAGTCTCGGATATAGAGGCAAGGACATAACATTATCACCTGCAACAATAAATCTTTCTTGGAATAAATTGTATTCAAAAAAAGTAAAGGTAATAAATAACAGCGTTTTCAAGTTTAGACAACCTTATAATATTTATTCCGAACCTGAGGTGATGGTAAGTGACGTTGTAATTGAGGGAAGTAAAAACGAGATTGAGAAAATAGATTTCTTGCAAACAAAACCTATCGTCTATAATAATATAGATAGAAGCGGCATTTTTCTTGTACCATTGGATTTGAATTTACCAAGCGGAGTTATGTGCAGGATAAAATCCATTCCAATCAAAATTCATTGTGAGAAATACACAGAAGACGTTGCATCGGTAAATGTGAAAGTGTTACGAAACGATGATTATAGGAATATAAAGGTGTTACCAAAACAAGTTAAAGTGCGTTATCGTGTTGCAATAAAGGACTATGAAAAAATTCAGAATAAAGACTTTAACGCTTTTGTGTTATGCTCCGATGAAGTTTTGGAAAGAAGCGACAAACTTAAAGTCAATCTTACCAATATTCCCGATTATGTAAAAATAGTCAGTATCTATCCCGAGAAAGTGGAATACATTTTATTTAAGTAGCACAAGTAATAAAATTTCATAAGATGCGACCTTTGATAGTAGGATTAACCGGTTCGATTGGATGTGGCAAGACTTTGATAACACAACTATTCACACATTTGGGCGTTCCTGTGTATATATCCGACCAAGAAGCCAAAAAACTATATGAACATCAAGAGATGATTTCTCAAATAGGCGATTTGTTTGGGCAGCAAGTGATAACGGATAACAAGGTCGATAAGCAAAAATTGGCGAACTTGGTATTCAACGACGCTTCTCTATTGGAAAAACTCAACAATTGTATTCACCCATTGGTGCAACGTGATTTTGAAAAATGGGTAAGTGAGCAAAATTCCCCATACGTTGTTTTTGAAAGTGCGATAATATTTGAAATAGGCTGGGAAAGATTGTTCGACAAAATAATATGTATATCCACGCCAATGGATTTGGTATTGCAAAGAGTAAAACTAAGAGACAATCAAACGGAAGAAGAAATAAAAAAAAGAATAAATAACCAAATGTCTCCAACTCTTAAAGCACAGAAAAGCGATTATGTAATTATCAATGACAACACTCGATTGGTTATTCCGCAAATAAGAGATATACATTTGAACTTGTGTAATATTGCACAAACAAGTAGAAACATTTAACAGTAAAGAGATGAAAAAAAGATTTTCTTTGATATTATCATTATCGTTGCTTTGTCTGACGTGCTTGGCACAGATAAGCACAAAACAACAACCACGTTCCTTTAAGTTGAACGGTGTGAAATTTTCGCCGAACAATACAATCGTTTTGTCGTCGCCTGATGTGAGAGAATTGTTGTTTGAAGAAGAGCAAAAAAATGATTTATTCAAACAGCGTTCTTGTGCAGTCGTTATTCCAATGGAAGAAAACTTTTTTAACAGAGCCGAAAAGATTTCTTTGTCTGATGCAGATTTGTATTTATTGAAAGTAAAAAGCGAAGGGGCATTGGCGTTGAATTTTTATTCCAATGATTTCTATCTGCCACAAGGTGGAGAATTTTATATTTGGAATACTTCCAAAACTAAGTGTTTAGGTGCTTTTACGTCCGATAATAATTCCTCTGACGGAATGTTTGCAACCGATTATGTGTATGATGATGAAATGATTTTGGAGTATTATCAACCTAAAAGCGTTAAAGAAACCGCCAAAATAAATATTGGTTCTATCGGTTATTTCTATCGAGATGTTTTTAACTTTGAACAAAAAAAAGCATTGATTGAAGATTTTGATGAAACTGTTTTGTCTGTTCAAAATCTTCCTTACAAAGATTACCGAGAGTCGGGGAGTTGTAATGTAAATGTCAATTGTTCTGAGGGCGATAATTTCAGAGATGTTCAGCGTTCTGTCGTTAGGATGTTGATTTATACGAGTGCAGCCCTTTATTGGTGTTCTGGAACTCTTGTCAATAATACCGATAATGATAGAAAACCTTATATATTTTCTGCCGCTCATTGCATAGAGCATGTGGATAGGAATAGTTATTATTCGCAGATTGTGTTTTATTTCAATTATGAGACTTCCGGTTGTAATAACCCGACCAAAGAACCTTCGTATTCCACACTTACGGGTTGTACGAGGTTATCTTACGATTCCAAATACGGTGAAGGAGGAACGGATTACTTGCTTTTGGAATTGAAAAACAATGTTCCTCAAAGTTATAATCCGTATTGGGCTGGCTGGTCGTCCAAAGATGAATTGTTTAGGGGTTGCGTATCAATACATCACCCAAGCGGAGATGTTAAGAAGATTTCTACCGTTGATGGTGCTATACAAGATATGGGTTACGATGAAAATTATTGGGACTACGACACTCATAGAATGACCAAATGGAAGAAAACTGCCAATGGTTACGGTATAACCGAGGGAGGTTCGTCAGGTAGCGGTTTGTTTAATGCCGATGGCTTGCTTATCGGCTCTTTATCGGGTGGCGAATCCTCTTGCTATGCTTCCGATAACAATAAAGTCGATTGGTATGGCAGAATGGACGTAACTTTCCCTAAAATAAAACAATGGTTAGACCCTCAAAACACAGGTTGCAGCGATTTTGCGGGAAGAGAATACACTGTTGGCTTGGAACAATGCGATAAAGAAAGTTTCGAAATGGATATTTATCCTATTCCTGCCACTGACAATATCAATATATCTTTGAAAAATATGAATAATAACGGCATAATCACCATTTTGGACGGATTGGGACGCAGCGTTTATTCAAAAGAAATTTTTGCCGGTACTAATACATATTGTATAAATATTGAAAATTTTGTCAAAGGGGTTTATTATGTCAGAATTTACTCGAAAGGGGACTCGATTATCAAAAAAATAATTGTACGGTAATGAAAAGATTTTTTAGACACAAGGTTTTAATTACAGTTATTATGTTTGCACTTTGTTTTGTGGTAAGTTCTTGCTCTTCATGGCATAAATCAAAATGTGGAGAGTGTCCGAGATGGACTTATGAACAGACAACACAAAATTTTAACGATATAGCATAAATTTTAAGCATTAGTTTGAATTAATGATATGTGTGGTTTTGATAAAAATTGCACATAGGGAAAAAAGGGTATATCAAAAGGTAAAATTAGTGTCGCTGATTGGTAAATTAGTGTCTCACACTATTTCATTAGTGTGGGACACTAATTTTGTGAAAATAGGGTATGTTTTTTCAATATGTTTTTCTTATAATTTTATAAGAGATTTGTTGCAAATTTTCTTAATAAAATTTTTATTTTGTTGCAAGGTTATGAATTTTTTGTAATTTTGCACTTGAACCGCTAATAGTAGCGGAGTAACACGTAGCATTTTGCTATTGTTATGAGCTATCCAAAAAATCCCCAATTTTTTGAAAACATAGGCTCTAAAACGATAAGTAAAGTCCACGCATTGTGGGCTGTGCTTGTGAGCCTATGTAGGTATGGGGATACCTTGGATAGCTCAAAGTGAGTCCACATTTTTTATGTGTTTGTCCCCAATTCCATAATGCTACAAGAATATAAAGCATTATGGCATCACACGATACATTACAAAAGGCTAAAAAACAAAAAAGAGATGAGTTTTACACACAATTATCAGATATTGAAAACGAATTAAAACACTACAAAAAACATTTTAAAGATAAAGTAGTGTTGTGTAATTGCGATGACCCATACGTAAGTAACTTTTTTCGTTATTTTGCATTAAATTTTGAATTTTTGGGTCTAAAAAAACTTATTACAACTTGTTATAAAAATCAAGAAATGAGTTTATTTTCGCAAAATAATTCTGAAAATGCAATTTATTTGGAATATTACGGCGATAAGAATGGCAATAGAATGCCCGATATTGAAGAAATTGGCGTAAAACATTTCAAAGGCGACGGAGATTTTCGAAGTGAAGAGTGTATTGAATTATTAAAACAATCAGATATTGTAGTAACCAATCCGCCTTTTTCATTGTTCAAAGAGTATATAATGCAACTCATTAAATACAATAAGAAGTTTGTGATTATAGGGCATCAAAATGCGTTAAAGTATAAAGATATTTTTCCCTATATTATGGCAAATAAAATTTGGCTTGGTTATGGTTTTAAAGGTGGAGCTGGGCATTTTATAAATTATTTATATGAAGATTATGCTGTTGCTTCAAATCACAAAGAGGGAATGATTAGAGTTTCTGGCGTTGTGTGGTATACTAATTTGGATATTGTCAAACGACATGAAGATATAATATTATATAAACATTATACTCCCGAAGAATATCCTAAATTTGATAATTACGATGCAATAAATGTAAATAAAACAGACGAAATACCTTGCGATTATAACGATGTCATGGGGGTTCCAATTACTTTTATGACAAAATTTAATCCTGACCAATTTGAAATAAAAGGTATAATAACTTGCCCTATTGTTAAAGGAAAAGCAATTTATACAAGAATATTAATTAAAAAAAGATAATAAAAAACTAAAATAAACTATGAAAATAGAATTACAAAAAATAACAATCCGTGAATTGACTGACGGATATATTGACGGTTATCAAGACGGTCAAGAAAATGGAATTGTAGGATATGGTGGCAAATTGGATATACGTCCGCCGTATCAAAGAGAATTTATTTACAAAGACAAACAGCGTGAGGCGGTTATTACAACTGTAAAGCAAGGTTTTCCATTAAACGTTATGTATTGGGCAAAACGTGAGGACAATGATGCAATACCTTATGAGATTATTGACGGACAACAACGTACAATAAGTATTTGTCAGTATGTTAATGGCGATTTTTCTCATGATTTGTTTTATTTTAATAATCTTACCAAAGAAGAACAAGACAAAATCCTTGACTATGAGTTAATGATTTATATTTGTAGCGGTACGGATAGAGAGAAATTGCAGTGGTTCAAAACGATTAATATTGCAGGCGAACAACTAACGGAGCAAGAGTTGAGAAATGCAGTTTATGCCGGCAGTTGGGTAACGGATGCCAAGCGTTATTTTTCTAAAACGGGCTGCGTTGCTTATAGGATTGCAAATCGTTATTTGCTTGGTACTTGCATTCGTCAAGATTATTTGCAAACGGCAATCGGTTGGATAAATTCGGGCAATATTGATGAGTATATGGCAAAGCATCAGCACGACCAAAATGCTAATCAATTATGGCAATATTTCAATTCCGTTATTGAATGGGTCAAAAACACATTTGTAACATATCGCAAGGAGATGAAAGGTGTTAATTGGGGTGATTTGTACAACAATTACCATACGGAGTTTTTTGATACTGAAAAATTGGAAGAAGAAATTGCACGTCTTATGGCTGATAGCGATGTTACAAACAAAAAAGGTATATATCAATACGTTTTTGACCATAAAGAAAAAAATTTGAATATTCGTACATTTGACGATAACACTAAACGCAGTGTTTATGAAAAGCAATTGGGAATTTGTCCTATATGTGGAGAATATTTTGATATTTCGCAAATGGAAGCCGACCATATTGTAGCATGGTCAAAGGGTGGAAGAACGACGCAAGACAACTGCCAAATGCTTTGTAAGGAGTGTAATTTGAAAAAATCAAATAAATAATTTATTATTATATGTTTTCGCAAAATTAATGTCACTGATTAGTAAAATAGTGTTAAACACTAATGAAATAGTGTGGGACACTAATTTTGTGAAAATAGGGTAAAGAATTTTAATAGAGGATAAAGAGATTGTTTTTTGAGAAAATTAAATTATTTTCAAAGCATAACACACAAAATATGTAGATAAATGTAAAATTTTCGTGTTTTTTGAACCGCATATTAAAAAAAAGTAATAAATTTGCAAACGAAAGGGGAGAGACGAAAGCACGAAAGCGTTTTTCCTTATGCTAAATTAGTAAAATAACATTTAAAATTAAAGCAAAAATGGCAAAAGTACATATCTTTAACGCAGGTCCTTGCGTTTTACCAAAAGAAGCCACAGAAGCTGCAAGACAAGCTATCTTGGATTTCGACAACACAGGTGTTGGTTTATTGGAAATTTCTCACCGTACTCCTGGTTGGGAGAGAATAATGGAAGAAACTGTTCAATTGTGGAGAGACCTTTTGAACATACCTGAGAACTACAAAATAATTTTCTTGGGTGGTGGTGCATCTACACAGTTCTTCACTGTTCCTGCTAACTTATTGAACAAAAAAGCTGCTTATTTGAAAACAGGTGTTTGGGCTAAAAAAGCAGCAAAAGAAGCTGAGTTGTTCGGTGAAACAGTAGTTGTTGCTTCTTCTGAGGATAAGAATTACAACTACATACCTAAGGGATATACTATTCCTACGGATGCTGATTATTTCCATATCACTACAAACAACACAATATACGGAACCGAGATAAAATATGATATGGATTGTCCTATCAATTTAGTTGCCGATATGAGTTCTGATATTATGTCAAGACCTGTCGATGTTTCCAAATACGCTCTTATCTATGGTGGCGCACAAAAGAATGTTGGTCCTGCCGGCGTTACTTTCGTTATCGTTAGAGAAGATGTTTTAGGAAAGATTAAAGATCGTAAAAACTTGCCTGTTCTTCCTACAATGGTGGATTATAGAACACATATCGATAAAGAATCTATGTTCAACACACCTCCTGTAATGCCTATCTTCGTTATGCACGAAACTTTGAAATGGTTAAAAGCTAATGGTGGCGTTAAATGGATTCAGAAGATAAATCAACAAAAAGCTGACCTTCTTTACAACGAAATCGACAGAAACAAAATGTTCGTAGGTACTGTTGAGAAAGAAGACCGTTCTTTGATGAATGTTTGCTTCGTTATGGCAAAAGGTTACGAAGACAAAGAGAAAGAATTTATGGAATTTGCTAAGGCTAACGGTATGATTGGTATTAAAGGACACCGTAGCGTAGGTGGTTTCCGTGCTTCTTTGTACAATGCTTGCAAACTTGAAGATGTTCAAGCTCTTGTTGATTGCATGAAAGAATTTGAAGCTAAGAACGCTTAATTTTTCATAAAATATTATGTGCAACGTTCGGGGTATTATTGCTTTGAACATTGCACATAATATATTTATAAACATATTAAAAGTTTTATAAGAAATGACAAAAGTTTTAGTTGCAACGGAAAAACCTTTTGCTAAGGCAGCCGTTGATGGAATAAGAGAAATAGTTGAGAAAGCAGGTTTTGAACTTGCATTATTAGAGAAATATACAGACGTTAATGACCTTTACAAAGCAGTAGAAGATGTAGATGCTTTGATAGTTCGTTCTGACAAAGTAACAAAAGAAGTTATCGACCACGCAAAGAACTTGAAAATCGTTGTTCGTGCAGGTGCCGGTTTTGACAATTTGGATTTGGAAGCATGTACTGCAAGAAAAATCGTAGCGATGAATACTCCGGGACAGAATTCAAATGCTGTTGCTGAGTTGGCTATTGGATTTATGGTATTTATGGCTCGTACAAACTTCACTCCTGTTGCAGGAACTGAGTTGAAAGGTAAGAGAATAGGTATCCATGCTTATGGTAATGTAGGTCGTTTGGTTGGCGAAAAAGCAAAGGCTATGGGTATGGAAGTTATGGCATTAGACCCATTCATTCCGGCAGAAAAGATAGAAGCAGACGGCGTTAAGGTTGCAAAAGATGTTAATGATTTGTATTCTTCTTGTGATTATGTTTCTTTGCATGTACCTGCAACAGAACAGACAAAGAACTCTATCAACTATGAGTTGCTTTCTAAGATGCCAAAAGGCGCTTGCTTGGTAAATACTGCAAGAAAAGAAGTTATCAATGAGGCTGATATGGCTAAATTGTTGGCTGAAAGAGAAGATTTCAAATATATAACCGACATCGCAGCAACTAATGACGAAGAATTGAAGAAATTTGCTCCTCGTTACTTCTCAACTCCTAAAAAAATGGGTGCTCAAACAAAAGAAGCTAACTTGAATGCAGGTTTGGCTGCTGCTCGTCAGATAGTTGATTTCATCAAAAACGGTGTTACTAAATTCCAAGTAAATCGTTAATAGCTAATTTGTCAGACGGGGTGTTGCAAGATTGTTGCCAATACTTATGTGGCAATAAAGAAAGTTTTGCAAAATTTCGTTGATAGCAAAGAGATGAAAATCCCTATAAATAAGCAAAAGAACTCATCATTGCAAAATATGGTGAGTCTTTTGTGTTGCTTATAAGTCAGTAAAGATTTTTTCGTTTAATCAAAACAAAACATTGTGTTTTTTGATTAAACAGTAGTATATTATAATTTTTCAGGTCAGAAAATAATATTTTAGAGAATATGATAGAAGTAAAAAAATATATAGGAAGTTTTCCAGGTAGTGTATATTCTAATTATACGCATAGTAGTTTATCTGCCTATAAATTGATTTTTGACTGTATATTCTACCCTAATGAAACAGAAAAAGCATCTATCTTTTTTGAAAAAGTAGACGATTTTGCATATGCTGGGGCATATGCAAAATTTAACAAAAGTGGAGCACAAGTAACAACACATTTCTTTTTGGTAAGAGTAAATAATTTGGTGGGAGTTGTTGACGAGGATTGCAAAGTACTAATTGATATTGATTATAAAGAAATAATACCACCTATTAATGCAGATGACGTGGTCTTTGTAGTTAAGAATACAGAAAATCAATGGGGTGTTATTAATGCCATTTCAAATGAAATAATAGTACCGTTTGGTAAATACTTGAAAATATGGGGATATGACACCCATCATGCATTAGTTTGTACGAAATATGAAAACTCTTGGAGTCAAACACATAGGGCAATTATAGATGTAAAAGGAAATTTAGTAAAAGGTACAGAAAGCTATTATAAAATCTACCCTTTCTATGGAACAAAATCCGATTGTATTTTAGTGGAAACGCAAAAGGAAGGAAAGGATGAAAGAGGTTATAGACAAATACAGTATCTTTCATTGTCAAAGGAAATTCCGAGTAGATGGCAATCTCCGTTAATTGAATCAGTAGAAGCTCCTCGTTCTTATATGGATCACAATTACCATCCAGTATATGATCCAGTATATGATAAAATGGATGCATACGAGGATGATTATGATGCACTTTGGAATACTGATTAATATCGTTTTTACTTAGATTCAAATCGTGTAATTATGAAAATTTCAGAGTTATCAATACAAGAGCTATATGTTCTCGTTGATGGAGATAATCCTTGTTCTATATACAGAAAAGGCAAGGAGTTGGTATTTCTATTTAATAAATATGGTGGATACAGAGAAGTCTATGACGATGAAGGCCTGCCTTCAATAGGTAAAAAGAATGGGCAAAGGCCATCTCGTAAGGAATTCACAATTCATCATATGAGAGAATTGAATGGAAAAACAGAATTAAGAACCATATTGGAAACTGTCATAAATGAAAGTCCTAACCCTCAGGTATGTTCTGATGAAATACGAAAAATCATTGTTAATGATGGATATAGTTTAAGTGAAAGAAATGGCGTATATAATATTATCGGTGGAATAAAAAACAATAATAATATTATCATCAATGACGCTAAGTTTAATAGAATACAACATGACATACTTGCTGCACTTAATAATGCAAAAGTATCAGTGTTAGTAGCTGTTGCATGGATAACCAACAATACTTTAATATCAAAATTGCAAGAACTTCACAATTCTGGTGTAGACGTTAAAATACTTCTTACCGAAGACTATACAAATCATAGATATTTTCCTGATACAAACATGAATGTATTTGAAAAAAGAGGTAAGGGTGGCGGTAAAATGCATCATAAATTTTGTGTTATAGACAATCAAGTTGTCTTGCATGGCTCTTACAATTGGAGTACAAATGCGGAAATGAAAAATGATGAAGATATAACTGTTACATTAGGAGACTTAGAGTTGGCTACTAAATATTCGCTAAGATTTAGAGAACTGTTGAAAGATTCAGTACCATTTGAAAAATAGTATTGTATCAAATGCTATTTCATAAATATTTTCTATCTTTGTGGGCTATAAAGAGTTATTTGACAGCATAGTACCGTAAATCGCTGAAAATAGCACGGTTTCCAAACCGTTACCACTGTTTCTCAAATACTCCGTTAAATGGTTATTCCTCAAATGGTTGTACCCAACCGTTGAAAATCTAAAATAAAATTGTTAAGCGATATGAAAACATTTTTATGGTTTTTCAGCAAATCCATATCGCTGCAAACAATATGTTGTTGCAACAAAAAAATACTCATTTTCGGGTATTGTGGGGAAATTTGTATGATTGTAATTTTGCAAATCGAAATCAAAACATAGAATAATATGAAAAACACAAAGGGAACTAAAAATTATTGGATAAAATCAATTGTTGCGTTTTTGTTGGTATTGTTTCTAATGCCGCTTGGACATGCTCTTATGATTATTATGGAACATCTGACAGGAGGACACTTATATACTTTGGCTTTTATTATGGGTGCTGTCGGACTTGCACTTGCTATTTTTGGAGTATTTGCAAAAGGAGATACCAAACAAACTTTGGCGGGATTATTCGGCGGATTGTTTATCTGGACAGGTTGGATTGAGTTTGGATTGCATTACTATGCAAGACGTTTCAATACTATGGCTATGACGGCAAATGGCAGTATAATTCCCCTTGAACAAGCGGAGCAATTGGCTCAAAATGCCAAACAAATAGGAGAGGCGTTCGTTTTTTCCAAACCTGAATATGTTATGATGCCTGCAACATTCGGTTTCTGGATATTGTTTATGCTTATTTATATATTCTCAATAAAAAGCGGTTGTGATTTTCTTATGTGGTGCCAAAGAGTATTGTTTGGCAAAATAAAAGATGCGATTGTTCTTAAACCTATGACGCATCATACTTCTATTGTAACTTGTATGGAACTTAATGTTATGATGTGGAGTTGTTATCTGCTTTTGATGTTTTGTTATGACCCCAAATTTGTGGGCGATAGAAATCCTATAATATTTTTTATAGCCATAGTATGTTTGGTCGGGTCTGTGTTTATTTTCAAAAAACAACTGAAAATATCTGCATGGGGCTACAATATACGTATGGCAATAGCAACCGTTATAGTACTTTGGACAGGTGTGGAAGTATTTATAAGAAGAGGTTTGGTTAAAGAAATATGGATAGAACCAATGGCTCATAAGACCGAAATGTTGAGCATTTTGATAAGTTTTATAATCGTTGCAGCAATTATTATAATCAATGGAATAGTGTTAAAGAAGAAAAGAACCAAAATATAGAAAAATGTAAAACGTTTATATAACGCTAAAAGAAATATTGTTTTTGAAATAATAAGAATAAATAAGATTGAATTTTTAACTTAGAAAGAAAATTTGTTGTCAGAAGATGAAAGTAGCAAGGCTGTATATTATAATGTTTGTAATGATAAATCTGTTTTCTATTGCATCGCAAGCACAAAATATGGACACAATAACAATAGAAGAAATAAAGATATGCGAGCCGATTTCCATAAAAACGGACAATAAACAGACTTCGCAAGTCAGTTCATACAACCAAAAGTTTTTGAATAATAGAAACGTAAAAGATTTCAAAGATTTCTCGTCCGCAACTCCTACGCTTTTCATTCCTGATTATGGTTCAAAAGTTACAAGCAGTATATACCTGAGAGGTTTAGGGTCAAGAATAGATAATTCTTCTGTTGGTTTATGCTTGGACGGTGTGATGCTATTGAACAAAAATGCTTTTGATTTTTCTTATTTTGATTTTGCAAGGGTGGATATATTCAAAGGGGCTCAAAGTCTTATGTTCGGTATGAATACAATGGCAGGCGTTATTGCATTGAATACACTTTCTCCGATGAATTATCAAGGTTTCAAAGGCTCTTTGGGGTATGCAAACGCCAATACATTCAATATTTCGGCAGCATATTACGACAAAATCAAAAAACATCCGGCTTATATGGTCGGAGCGGATTATACTTCTACGGACGGATATTTTGAAAACAAATATAATAATTCCAAAGTAGATTGGGCGAAAAGTTTGAATATGCGATTTATTTGGGAGTATAGCAAATATGATGTTCAAGCCAAAAATTCCACTTATGTTTCGTATATTCATCAAGGAGGCTATCCTTATGCGTTGTTTGATACTTTGAATGGCACGACACAGGACGTCAATTATAATGATTTCTCCGGTTATGACCGATTGTTTTTAATGAATAACACTTCTTACAACTATCATAATGACGTGTATTCGTTTCAATCACTGACTTCGTTTCAATTTAATTTCGACAAACTTCAATTGGATAATGATTTTACGGCATTGGATTACTTCAATATGACGCAGAAACAACATGATTATGCCATTTCGCAAGAGATAATTTTTAAGGATAATAACAAAAACGATAAATGGAATTGGATTGTCGGAGCGTTTGCATTTTATAAATATTTGAATATGGACGCCCCTGTGAAATTCAAAAAAGACGGTATAGATAGTCTTATTTTGGCTAATGCCAATAATGGTATTCATTCCGCAGGATTTAATTCGGATATAGAGTTTAAGGAAAAAGAAATGACTGTTGAAAGCAATTTCAAATACCCAAGACTTGGCGGTGCTGCGTATGCTCAAATGGATTACCAAGTGAAACGATTTAATTTTGTATTTGGGCTCAGAATAGATTGTGAGAATGTCGGTTTAGATTATTTATCACAAGCCAAAATAAATTATCGTTGGGTGCCTTACATAGCTGATTGGAAAGAGATATTGACTAAGTTCAAGGGCAAGAGCAATAAAACATACCTACAAGTTCTTCCTAAATTCGCTATCAATTATTCATTGAAAAAAGGTAACATATATGCCGGCATCAGCAGAGGATATATGACCGGTGGATACAATACAGCTATGTTTGCCGACATTATTCGTAATCAAATGATGCAAGACTTGATTGCCGATATGAATATTAAACCAAAGCCCGGCTCGGCAATGGAAGATATTTACGCAATGTACGATAAAGACGAAATAATAAACTACAAACCTCAATATATATGGAATTACGAAATAGGATGTAATGTGGCATTGTTCAATAATAAATTGTCGTTATCTGCAAGTCTGTTCTATATAGATGTATCAAATCAGCAGATAACCGTATTTCTAAATCCTCAGACAACAGGTAGAATGATGACTAACGCTGCACAAAGCCGCTCTTTTGGTGGAGAGATTTCTTTAACGGCATATATCAAAGATTTTACTTTTGTTGCAAATTATGGCTACACAAATGCTAAGTTCATAAAATATGATGACGGTAAAGCCGATTATAAAGATAAATATCTGACATATTACCCTTTGAACACGCTTTGTGTTATGATGGATTATCTTTTAAGAGTTGATAAAAAATATTTGGATAATGTTAATTTTGCGGTAACATATTCCGGTATCGGAGATATTTATTACAATAGCACGAATACCATAAAACAAAGTTTTTACAACTTATTATCGTGCGATATAACCCTAAGACGAAATCATTATTCCGTTAGTTTTTGGGCAAGAAATATACTAAACACTAAGTACAATACGTTTTATTTCCTGTCAAGCGGACACAATTTTGTGCAAATGGCAAAACCATTTACATTTGGGGTAACAATGAAAATTAGTTTGTAACATTTAATAACCAAAAACGAAAGAAAAAATGAAGAACGCTAAAAAAATTCTTGCAACTATGGTTGTTGCTTCAACCATGTGTTTTGCCGCTTGCGATAATGATGATAGCGAAAACACAGAGTCTAAAAAACCGATAGATACTGAGATAACCTATGATTTCATAGGAACATTGGAAGTCGCAAATGGTTATAAACAGGAAAATGTTGAACTTCGTATTGGTTACTCCGATAGTTTGAAACTATATGTCTTTGATATAAAAGAAGTGTCGTTTTCACAGGCGATGCCGTTGATAAAAGATGTTCAATTGGCGATACAAAATCGTTCGGTGGATAATGGTGATACATTGTATTCTGCTGAGAAGATAGTGCCTTATTGGAATAATGCGCCGATAGATTTTATGACCTTATATGATTTTAAGGCAAAAGTAAATAAAGATTCCTTGACATTTACCTCCAATGGAGGAAAGGATTCACAAGGCGGATTAAACGCTGTGAATTATTATGGTAAAAGGAAGTAAAAAAATATTAACGATATGAAAAAAACTTTGTTTGTAGTCTTGGTATGTTTGTTTGGAAATTTTGTGGGTTTTGCACAGACAACGAGGTATAAAGGTACTTTGGTAACTGAAAGTTACACCCAAAAAGATGTTGTTGTTCAGGTTGTGGAGAATAACAACAAAGCCAACGGGACTATTTACAAAGCGAAAGTTTCAAGAGCGATACCAATGAAATTTGATTTGGATATAAAAGGTTTAAGTCGCCTTGTTCAAGATGATAAAGTTTATATTTCGGGTAATAATCTTACTCCGTATCTTGACAACAAGGCTATGGACAAATATAAACTTATGCATTTTAATGCAGTAAAGTGCGGCGATACTTTTCAATTCAAAACATTTCTTGGAAAGAAAAAAATATCCTACGAAGGAAAGAAAATTTAGTTGAAATCAAATACACTTATTTATAAACCATAAAAACAATTGAATAATATGAAAAATTGGAAAAAAATCTTAATTATGGCGGCAGTGCCTTTGATGTTTTTGTCTTGTGATGACGATGACAAACACGACGATAGAAACGAATCAGACTTTAAGGGAACGGTTACCGTAAATAACGGTGCTTTTACTATGAACAATATTAAAGTGGAAACGGAATACACAGATGCAACATCGGGTTGTACAATAGAGATAGACGATGTTAGTTTTTCTGACAAAATGCCGGTAACAATGGATATGACTATTAAAGGCGTGAAATTCTCAGTTGAAAACGGCGACACTATTCTTACAGGAGCAAATCTTAATCCGGAGATAGAGATTGGAGATAGAGATATGTTAAATATCTTTCCGATAGAGACCTTGACAGGAAGAGCAACAAAATCAGGTTTGGTTTTGGATATAAATGGTAAATATCAAGATACTATGAGTATCAGTATTCATTATGACGGAATAAGATTTAAGTATTAACAATTATTAGAATGTATTTGATTGGTTGCACGTGCGGTTATTCGTGGGTGCAACTTTTTTTATTGTAATATATTTGAGAAAAAAGAGGTATTTAATACCGTTCAATTGGTGTCTAACACTATTTTATTGGTGTTAAATACTATTTTATTAGTGTTTAACATTATTTTTCTGATTACACATAACAAAAGGATAAATGCTGTGAAAAGAAAAATAACAAAACATAGAAAAACATAAACTTGCTGTTGTAGAAAAAAGATTTTGCAGTTAGAGAAATTTTTTGTAATTTTGCAAAGATTTTTAAGATAAAAACTAATGGAAAATACTAATCAAGGCAATTATACAGCTGCCAATATCAATGTGTTGGAAGGTTTGGAAGCGGTAAGGAAGCGTCCTGCAATGTATATAGGTGATGTTAATACCAATGGATTGCATCATTTGGTTTATGAGGTGGTAGATAACTCTATTGATGAGGCTTTGGCAGGTTATTGCACAGATATAAACGTTACAATTCTTGAAGACAACTCCATTCGTGTGGAAGATAACGGTCGAGGAATCCCTGTGGATATGCACGAAAAGGAACATCGCAGTGCGTTAGAAGTTGTTATGACGGTTTTGCACGCAGGTGGTAAATTCGATAAGGGTTCTTATAAAGTTTCAGGAGGTTTGCACGGTGTGGGAGTGTCTTGTGTCAATGCTCTTAGCAAACATACTCGCGTAACGGTATATAGAGACGGACATATTTACGAACAAGAATATCATCAAGGACATCCTTTGTATGCTGTAAGGCAGATAGGAGAAACCGACAAGCGTGGTACGACAGTGGAATTTACTCCTGACGACGAGATATTCACTACAACAGTTTATAGTTACGATACTTTGAGTGCGAGACTTCGGGAATTGGCTTTTTTGAATAAAGGTCTTAATTTGTGTATTAAGGATTTGCGAGAGAAAGACGAGGACGGTAATTATAGGGAGGATAAATTTTATTCGGCCAACGGCTTAAAAGATTTCTTGGAGTATTTGGACGCTTCTCGGGAAAAGATTACGCCTGAGCCTATATGTATAGAGGGCGAGAAGAATGGTATTCCGGTTGAGATTGCGATGCAATACAACACCACATTCACGGAAAATTTGCATTCCTACGTAAATAATATCAATACTCACGAAGGTGGTACTCATTTGCAGGGTTTCCGCCAAGGTATGACGCGTACTTTGAAAGCGTATGCCGAGAAAGAAAAAATGCTTGAAAAACTTAAATTTGATATTTCGGGCGATGACTTTCGTGAGGGTCTGACGGCAGTAATATCTGTAAAGGTTGCAGAACCTCAGTTTGAGGGTCAGACAAAAACGAAACTTGGTAACAGCGAAGTGGTGTCGGCTGTAAGTCAAATGATTTCAGATAAACTTAACGATTATTTGGAAGAACATCCGAAAGAAGCCAAAGCCATTGTCGATAAAGTTATATTGGCTGCAACGGCAAGACACGCTGCAAGAAAGGCAAGAGATTTGGTTCAAAGACAGACCATTCTTGGTGTTGCTGGACTACCGGGCAAGTTGGCGGATTGTTCAAGCAACGACCCAACAGAATGTGAATTGTTCATAGTTGAGGGAGATAGTGCAGGCGGTACAGCAAAGCAAGGTAGAGATAGAGAACACCAAGCCATTTTACCATTGAGAGGAAAAATTCTTAATGTTGAAAAAGCAATGCAGCATAGAGTTTTGGACGCAGAATCTATCAAAAATATTTACACTGCATTAGGCGTCTCAATAGGTACTCCTGACGATACAAAGGCATTAAATATGGACAAATTGCGTTATCACAAGGTTATCATTATGACCGATGCCGATGTTGATGGTGCTCATATTGCTACATTGATTCTTACATTCTTTTTCCGTTATATGCGAGAACTTATCGACGCAGGTCATGTGTATATAGCAACGCCGCCATTGTATTTGATAAAGAAAGGAAAGACCTTCCAAAAATATTGTTGGACGGACGAGGAGCGTATGGCTATCATAGCAGAGTTAGGCGGTAGCGATGGAGTAGAGGTTCAGCGTTACAAAGGTTTGGGAGAGATGAGTGAGGATCAACTTTGGACAACGACAATGGACCCTTCCAAGAGATTGTTAAGACATGTCGCTATTAACGATGCGGCAGAAGCCGACAGAATTTTCTCAATGCTTATGGGCGATGATGTTGCTCCAAGAAGAGATTTTATTGAAACCAATGCCAAATATGCAAATATTGACGCATAATCACTTTTTGCGATATTAGTGTTAAACACTGCTGTTTTAGTGTTAATAACTAATGGGATAATATTAAACACGGTTGAAACTTAATTAAATGTTTCAACCGTGTTTCGTTTATTAAGGAAATTTTTTCATTAATTTTAAGTATCAGACATTATATTTATAATTTTAGATGTTGTTATATATAGTTTTCATATTATATGTATAATATTGAACGCTATATGTAAAAACGTTTATTTAATGATTTCCAATAATTCATTAACTTTTGGAGAAAGGATTATTTCACTACGACGATTTTTTGCACGATTTTCGGCAGTTTTGTTATTCGTCTGTGGAGCATATTCACCCCTTCCGCAAGGGATAACACGATTTGGATTAACCTTTTTATTCTCCAAAAGGATTTTTGTTATAGATGTGGCACGCATAACCGATAAATCCCAGTTGTCTTTAATTTGATTTTTGCCCACAAGTGGCACGTTGTCCGTGTGTCCTTCAACCATAACATCTATATCGGTATTTTTTTCCAAAACACTTGCAATCTCTTTCAAGGCTTTCTTACCCTCGTTGCTTACGTCCCATTTCCCACTTTCAAACAATAGTTTCTCTTCCATAAGGACATATACTTTTCCGTTCTTTGTCTCTATCGTAAGACCTTTGTCCGTAAAGCCTAAAAGAGCATCTTTTAATGTGTTTTGGATTTTCTTCAACTGAGCATCTTTACTTGCCAATTGGGCTTTCATTTCTTTCATCTGCCTTTGGTTTTCTTCAAACTCATTTTGCAGACTATCCAAGGTATGCTCCTTTGCATTAAGTTCTAATTCTCTTTTATATAAAGCATCGCTCAATTCAGTCAAATGTTCGCTCTTATCATTATATATTTCGCTGACTTTTTTATTTGCTTCATTTAATTGAGTTTTCAAATCAGTGTTTTCTTTTTCCAAAGTTTCGATTTTGGCTTTGTTGGTTTTGTCATCTTGTTTGCTTTCGTGTTTTAATGAAGAGTTTTCTTGGAGTAATTGCTCCAATTTTTCGGTATTGGCAGCATTTTCTTTCATACAATCGGAAAGTTTTTTGCTGTTACGTTGATTTTCTTGCGATAAAGCATCATATTTCTTTTGTGTTACACAAGAAGTCAATAATATTATTGAAGATATTAATAATACACTCTTTTTCATCGTTGTTGTGGGTATTTATCTTTTTTGTTAAACAATATATTTATATGAATATGGTATAGAAGCAAATGTTTTCGCTAATCTTCTATTTCAACCGACACTGGACAATGGTCGGATTGCATTGCTTCGGGGTGAATGGAGGCTTGCTTTATACGGTTTTTAATCATATCGCTCACCATACAATAATCTATTCTCCAACCTTTATTTTTGCTTCGCGATTGTGCGAAATAACTCCACCAAGAATAAGCATCTCTTTGGTCTGGGTGCAGAAAACGAAAAGAATCCGTAAAACCGCTTTTTATAAAGTTATCAAACCAAAGTCGTTCTTCGGGCAAAAAACCGCTGTGGTTCTTATTGCCTTTCGGGTCGTGTATATCTATTTCGGTATGACATATATTGTAGTCGCCACAAAGCACTATGGCAGGTATTTCTCTTTGTAACTCCAACGCATACTGGTTGAAAAATTCAAGCCATTGCATCTTAAAACCTTGACGTTCGTCTCCCGAAGTTCCGGATGGGTGATAAATACTTGCAACACTCAAATTCTCAAAATCCGCACGTATCATTCTGCCTTCATTGTCGTAAATATCTTTTCCGCAACCATAGACAATGTTTTTAGGTGCTTTTCTTGTTAAAATGGCAACGCCCGAATAACCTTTTTTCTTTGCACTCAAACAGTAGCAATCATATCCCAAAGTCTTAAATTCAAGTTTTGGTATTTGGTCTTCTTGTGCTTTTGTTTCCTGAATGCAAACCACATCGGCATCGCTTTGTTCCAACCAATTCATAAATCCTTTTGTCATTGCGGCACGTATGCCATTGACGTTATAGGAATATATTTTCATATCGTTTTTAATCAAACTTTTTTCGTTAATATTTATCAATCCAAGCGCAAAGGTATAAAATTTTTTATTCTCAATTACCTTTTATTGAGAAAATATATCTAATTTTGCACTCTTATTTCAAAAATCGTTTTTTTTTTGTATAAACGAAAATTTAATTGGAATGAAAAATAAATTAGTTTCACTGATTAATTTTCTAATTATTAAAGGTAAAAAATTATTATTAAACACCAATGATTGCGTGGAAGCGATATTATAGAAATCTTCTGTTGTGGAAGTTAAAGCATCTGAAAAAAACTCAGGTGTTGGTGGTTGCTTCCTTGTTTATAGGGTTGTTTTGCGGTTTTGCAGCCGTATTGTTGAAAAATCTTGTAACATACACATACGAACTTATAACCTCGTGGTCTTTTGGTCAGCCGGACAGAGGAAATCTATTGTTTTTGATGTATCCGATGATAGGTATATCAATTACGGTACTGTTGGTAAAATATTTTATTAAGGATGATTTGTCTCACGGTGTGTCAAAGGTTATGTATTCCTTATCAAGGAACAATGGAAAAATAAAACTCCATAATTGCTATTCGTCATTGATAACATCGTCCATTACTGTCGGCTTTGGCGGTAGTGTCGGTTTGGAAGCCCCGATTGTATATACAGGCAGTGCAATAGGTTCCAATATATCAAGGTTCTTGCATTTGGATTCACATCTAACAAAAATCCTTGTGGCTTGTGGCGCGGCAGGAGCGGTGGCGGGTGTGTTCAAAGCACCTATTGCAGGTATTTTATTTGCTTTTGAAGTCCTTATGTTGGATATGAGTTTGTTTTCGATGTTGCCTATGCTTATTTCAGCAATAACAGCATCTTTGGTGTCATATTATTATCTTGGACAAGATGCGACATTTGCTTTTGCAACAACATCTTGTTTTACTTTTGCAAAAATACCTGCCTTTATTTTCTTGGGACTAATATCTGCCATAATGTGCCTGTACTTTTTTAGGATAGACCAATTCGTGAAAAAAGTTTTTGCTCATTTCAATACTTTTTGGAAGATAATCATAGGAGGATTGCTACTCGGCGGCTTGGTGTATGTTTTTCCTCCATTGTTTGGTGAAGGTTATCCGACATTGACAAAGATGCTTGCGGGTGATATGCACTCTGTTTTTGAAAATTCATTTTTCTATAATAGTTCCAATACTCAATATGTTTTGTTGTTAGTACTTTTGGCAATCATTCTACTAAAATCCTTTGCAACCAATATCACTTGTGCTTCGGGTGGTGTTGGCGGTGTGTTCGCACCTTCATTGTTCATTGGGGGATTTGTCGGATTTTTTGTGGCAAGACTTATCAATCTGACAGGTTTGGTATCTGTTGCAGAATCCAATTTTGTGCTTGTTGGAATGTCGTCAGTTATGGCAGGCATAATGTTCGCCCCATTGACTTCCATATTCTTGATTGCCGAGATTACGGGAGGTTATGACCTTATGGCTCCATTGCTTATAAGCACGACGATAAGTTATCTTACCGTTAAAAGTCTTAGAAATTATTCCATATATGCTACGCCATTGGCGAAGAAAGGCGATTTGATGACGCATAACAAGAATTATTCGGCGTTACATTTTATGGATAAGAAAAAACTGTTGGAGACAAATTTTTATAAACTTTCGATTGATTCCACGTTAAGAGATGTTGTCAAAGGTGTTGAAAATTCTTCTCGTAACTTTTTCCCTGTCCTGGATAGCGATAATAATTTCAAGGGAGTGTTGGTTTTGGACGATGTGAGGAGTATTCTTTTCCATTCGGAGTTGTATGACAAAGTTTATGTTAGGGATTATATGCGTTATTCCGATTATTTTATTGCCGATATAAATACTCCTATGGAGAAACTTGTGGATAAATTTCACGGTACTGACCGCTATTCGGTTATTTTGACCGATAATGGAAAGTTTGTGGGCTGTCTTTCTCGTGCCAACGTCTTTAAGGCTTATCAACAATATATATGCGAATATTCTTCCGACGATTAAAACAGTAAAAATTGAAGAGATTTTCTTTATTTTTCTTTTTCCGATAACGATAAGTGAAAAGAGATAAACAGTGTCCCTAATTAATAAAATAGTGTTTAACACTATTTCGCTAATGTTTAATATTAATTTTTTAATGTTTAACACTGATTTTTCTATTTCACTATCCTTTTTAATGCGTTGAGTATAGCGATAATTTTCAATTGAATTAGGATTTGCAAGTTTCGATATTGCACTTTTTTTTGTCTTAAAAAAGAAAAGAAATAAGTGTCCATATCGGAGAATAACAACATATTTTTGTAACTTTGCAGCCTAAATGAAAGAGAAATATTGACACTAAAAAAACTAATGATATGAGGATTGCTGTCGTAGGTGCTACCGGTTTGGTCGGTTCGGTTATGCTTAAAGTTCTTCAAGAACGTGGCTTTGCTAATGAGGATATAATAGTTGCGGCAAGTGAAAAAAGCGTTGGAAAAGAATTAGACTTTGCAGGCAGAAAACTTAAAGTTGTTTTGCCGAGTGAAGCGGTTGAAATGAATTGTGATTTTGCCATATTTTCGGCAGGTAGTAAGGTTTCAAAAGAGTTTGCACCCAAGTTTGCTTCTCATAATACCATAGTTATAGATAATTCCTCTTGTTGGAGAATGGATGAAAATGTGCCGCTTGTTGTTCCCGAAATAAATATAGATGCTGTAAAGCCAAGCGATAGAATAATAGCAAATCCTAATTGTTCAACGATACAAATGGTTATGGCACTTGCTCCTTTGGATAGGGCATACGACATTAAGCGGTTAGTGATTTCCACATACCAATCAGTAACCGGTACAGGAGTCAAAGCCGCCAATCAATTGGATATGGAAGAGCAGGGTTTGGATTGTGAGAAAGCGTATTTTCATCCTATATATAGAAATGTTTTGCCATACGGTGGAGATATGACAGATGACGGTTACACGACAGAAGAGATAAAACTTGTAAAGGAAACTCAAAAGATATTAAACAAACATATGTACATAACAGCGACTGTGGCTCGTGTTCCGGTTTGTGGAGGCCATAGTGAAAGCATTAATGTAGAGTTTGAAAAATCTTTTGAATTGGAAGATGTAAGACGATTGTTGAGTGAGTTTAGTGGAGTAGAGGTGATGGACGAACCAAAGAAAAATATTTATCCGATGCCTATAATTTCACAAGGTAAAGATGAAGTTTTTGTAGGAAGACTAAGGAGAGATTTTTCTGTTAAGAGTGGGCTGAATATGTGGGTAGTTGCCGACAATCTAAGAAAAGGAGCAGCCACAAACGCAATACAAATTATGCAGGCGTTAATAAACAAATATCCGAGAGGTTAGTGTATGCGTCGTTTTGTTATTGTAATATTATTGTGTTTGATAGAAGGCTCTGTCTTTGCTCAATGGGACAAAAACTTAACGTACAGCCTTTACGTGGGGTATGGTTATGTTTTTAGAACCAATGATTTTATGCGTGGAGACAATGTCGATAATAAAGATATAACTTCCATAAAAAACTTTGCAATGGAAGTCAGCAAAGATGTTGATGGCAGCAAGGATTGGCATCAACTGTACAAAAACTTTCATTATGGCGTCGGCCTTTTTCACGGAGTATTCAATTACAGTAAAAACATCGGCAACCCTTGGGGACTTTATGGGATAATAGGTTTTACTCCGATAGACAAGGCCAAATGGCAGATGAAAACCGATATAGCATTGGGCTTGTCCGGAATTTGGGACGGCTTTTCGCAAGAAGATAATCCGTATAATGTGGCAGTATCAACGCCGATAGAATGTTATGCACAGGCGAGATTAAGTTTTTTATATAATATCAACAGAAATTGGCATATAGGATTGTCGGGGGCTTTTACTCACTTTTCCAATGGTTGCATAAAACGTCCTAATAAAGGGATAAATATTTTTAATCCGACCATAACATTGGCGTACAATCCTAAGAATATAACAAGAACAAGAATACCTGACTTTGAGCCTATGTTTGAGAAGAATTTCCAACGTATCATAAGTTTTTATGGTGCTGTCAAAGGTATGTATTGGGACGGCTATTGTTCGGAAGGGGACAGAGTTGATTTGAGTAGAGACACAATACGCAATGTGTATAGCGTTTTTGGGTTGCAGTATAGAGAGATGTTTGCTTTGACGATGTCGCAGAGCGTGGGTTGGGGAATGGATTTGTCGTACAATGATGTAATAAAACGTAACAAAGGCTGGCATCATTTTCAACCCAAATACGACCAAGGATTTGATTTAACAAGATTTACTTTCAGTATCTTCGCTTCATACGAGTATAGTATCAACAGGCTTTCCATAACAATGGAACCCGGAATATATATATATAAGCCGCAATTTACTTATTTTTCAAGATTATATCAAAGAATAGGATTGAGGTATAATATATTTGGCAATATGTTTGTTCAAATGTCTTTGAGAGCGTATCATTTCACCAAAGCGGATTATATAGAATTGGGGGGGGGATATAGGTTTAAGTACAAAATGTAGGGATTTCTAAAATTTTTAGTAACTATGGCAGATTTACAACATAACAATAGAAGACGATTACCGATGACGCAAGCACAGGCGTTCGCAGCGAACAATAATCAGATACCGCCGCAAATAGTAGATATAGAAGAAAGTGTTTTGGGGGCTTTGATGAATGATGATGATGCGTTGATAAATACGATAGACCGCTTAAACGCTAATTATTTCTACAAAGAGGAAAACAAAGAAATATTTGAAGCCATATATTCTTTGAATGCTGAGGGTAGCGATGTGGATATGATGACTGTCAGCGAGAAACTCAAAAAACGCGGTATGTTTGATGCTGTCGGGGGTAGTTACAAACTTGCTTCGTTGGTAGATAGGATTGCGTCCGCTGCACACATAGAAACGTATGTCAAGATGTTGGCGGAAAAATATATTCAAAGAGAATTAATACGTGTATCAACTCAAACGCTACATAATGCTTACAAAGAGACGGCGGATATTTTGGAACTTTTGGACGAAGCAGAAACAAATTTTTTGGCAATAAATGACACCAATTTCAATTCTGCCGAAAAGAGTATGAGTACGTTGAGTGAAATGCTTATTAAAGAAATCGATGAAGCTCAACAATCCGATTCCAACACGATAGGTCTGCCAAGCGGTTTTGATGAATTGGATAACATCACGGGAGGTTTCCAACCGGGGCAATTAATAATCTTGGCTGCACGTCCTGCTATGGGTAAGACGGCATTTGCGTTGAATATAGCAAGGAATATGGCGATGAAGTTCAATAAAAGCGTGGCAGTGTTTTCGTTGGAGATGACGGCAGTGGAGTTGGGTATGCGTTTGGTATCAAGTGAAGCTGAAGTGGAGGGACAAAGACTTAAAAGAGGCGACCAAATATCCACACAAGAACTTGAACGTGTCAAGGAAAAAGTTAGGGAATTGGGAAATTGCAAGATGTATATCGATGACAATCCCGGACTGAATATTATGGAGTTGAAAGCAAAGTGTAAGCGATTGAAAAAAGCCCATAACATAGAAATGGTATTCATCGATTATTTACAATTGATGAGTGGCAGCGATACAAGAAACTCCAATCGTGAGCAAGAAATATCCTACATATCCCGTCAATTGAAGGGTTTGGCAAAGGAATTGGGAATACCTGTGTTGGCTCTTTCGCAGTTGTCTCGTGCCGTTGAACAAAGAGGTGGTAGCAAAGAACCGATGCTTTCGGATTTAAGAGAATCGGGAGCAATCGAGCAGGATGCCGATATAGTTATGTTTATATATCGTCCAGAATATTACGGCGAGTTGGAAGATGGTAACGGCTCAACGCAAGGTGTGGCTTATATCAATGTAGCAAAAAACCGTTCGGGTAGTGTTTCAAAGGCTCGTTTGGGCTTTGCTGCAAGATTTGTCAAGTTTTATAATATAGGTATTGTTAAAAACAATGTCATCGCTAATGCTTCTTTTGACAATGAAACAAACTCTATGATTATAGATTCCAAAGCCAATGACAGCATAGGTGTAACGACCAACAACCGGATAATGGACGCAAGCGACGAAGTACCATTCTAAAAAGTGTTTATATAAACTCTTCGAGAAGATGATAAAGAAGTTTTTCATATTGCTTTTGAGTGCTTTTGTATGGTTTGACCTTGCAGCTTCCGTGGTGTTGATACCTATGGACGATAGTCAGAAAAATCATTTGAAAGCGTACGGTATTGCTTACAAATCCCTGGAAAAAGAAATCGATGTGGAGTGGATGCTCAACTATCGTGGTGGCAGTTTCTCAATACCTGAGAATAGCGCTATTGTAAGGCTCTGCAAACTTAAAGGTGTCAGTTACGAAATTATTTCCGATGCTGCCTACAATTCTATTCTTAATGAAATAGCCGACCCGGAAGTCAATATGGACGTTGTCAAGTTGCAAAAAGCTCCTAAGATTGCCGTTTATTCTCCCAAAAGCAAACGTCCGTGGGACGATGCCGTTACTTTGGTTTTGACTTATGCAGAAATACCTTACGATGTGGTCTATGACCAAGAAGTTCTTAGTGATGCGCTACCTATGTATGATTGGTTGCACTTGCATCATGAGGATTTCACAGGGCAATATGGCAAGTTTTGGGGTTCGTATCGCAATGCAAAATGGTATAAAGACGAACAAAAATATCAAGAAGACTTAGCCAAACAACTCGGATATAATAAGGTTTCACAAGAGAAATTAGCCGTTGTTAAGAAGATTAGAGATTTTGTTTTGGGTGGAGGTTTTATGTTCGCCATGTGTTCTGCAACGGATTCGTATGATATTGCTTTGGCAGCCGATGGTGTGGATATTTGTGCCGAAATGTTTGACGGCGATGCTATCGACCCCGCCTGCCAAAAGAAAATCAATTACGACAATTGTTTTGCCTTCAAAGACTTTAATTTGGAACTCAATCCAGCCGTATATCGCATTTCCGATATAGATGTATCGTCTAATCGTCAGAGCAATGTGTCCGAAAAAAACGATGTGTTTGCTTTGTTTGATTTCTCTGCCAAATGGGACTGGATTCCTACGATGCTTACTCAAAACCATACGCGTGTTATCAAAGCCTTTTACGGACAAACGACAGCGTATAAGAAACAATATCTTAAAAGTAACGTACTTGTGTTGGGAGAGAACAAATCCCTTAACGAGGTAAGGTATATTCACGGCGAAATGGGTAAAGGAACATGGACATGGCTCTCGGGACACGACCCTGAGGACTATCGCCATTTTATTAACGACCCTCCAACGGATTTGGAATTGTATCCGAACAGTCCGGGATTTCGCTTGATTTTGAACAATATCTTGTTTCCTGCGGCTAAAAAGGAAAAACATAAAACGTAGAACATTCCTCAAAATTCCGTCTTGCAAAGATTTTAATATTTTCACTATTCAAAAAGAGGCGGAGCGAGGCAAGGTTTTATTGCAATTGCTTTATTTCAAAGTATATTAAGATAAGAAAAAAATTAATATTTGTATCTATTAATTAGTGTTTAAAACTAATTAAATAGTGTGAGAGATTATTTTATCGGTGTGAGAGATTATTTTTGTGAAAATACGAAATCTTAATAAATTATCAAATATCGGTTATATAATTGGACAAAATGCAGTATCTTTGCAGCAAAATAACAAACACAATTCTCTAAATTGAAAAAAATATCGTCCTACATAATATTTTTATTGTGTAACCTTTTTGTTGCTGCACAGGATACGGTTGTTTCCGCTAAAATGTTGGATACCGTTATCGTGAGGGGAGAAAGCATAAAGATAAAAGAGAAAGCTCCAAGTGGAGACAATCTTGATAGCAAGGATTTGCAAATCATCAACACCCAAAATGTAGGCGATGCGGCGAAGTTTCTAAGCGGTGTTTTGGTTAGAGATTATGGCGGATTGGGTGGAGTGAAAACGGTAAGCGTTAGGGGACTGTCGTCAAATCACACATCGGTTTTGTATGACGGGGTGAATATTTTCGACAATCAGAGCGGACAAATAGATTTAAGCAAATACTCTTTGGCAAGTGCAAGCACATTGTCTTTGGCTAACGCACAATTTGAGACAGATTTGCCAACGGCAACGTCTCTGGCTTTTTCTTCAAGCATAAATATACAGACACGCCGTCCGCAAATGGGAGACAAAAAACTTAAAGGCGATTTGTCGTTGGGTTATGGTTCATTCAATGTTTTTAACGGCGATTTGTTTTTGGCTTCAAGGGTGTCCAATAAAGATATTGTAACGCTTTTGGCAGATATAACCAATACGGACGGCAAGTATCCATATAGAATTTACTACGGAGCTAATCAGCAACTCTCAACAGAGAAAAGAATACGGCAGAATAATGATTTGTTTTCGTATCATTTGGAATCAAATTGGTTTCATACATTTTCGGCAAACAGAAATCTTAAAGCCAAAGCGTATTATTATTATTCCAATCGAGGGTTGCCCTCAAACGTAAATCTTTATTATCAGAACTCAAAACAAAGGCTGTGGAACAAAAACTTTTTTGCTCAAACGGTGTATAGTTATTCATACAAAGACAGGCTGTTTTACAAAAACAATTTGAAAGTGGATTATTCTTATACCCGTTATATTGACCCTTATTATCGTGGTTCGGTTAATGGGCAAGACGATGAATATACCCAAAAACTTGCATATATGAATAATTCCGTAGGTGTTAAAATGACCGATGATATGTTATTTACCGTTACACAAGATATGTCGTTTTCCAATCTTAATTCCAATAGTTTGGAGGCTGTACCTAATAGATTTTCTTTAATAACAGCGGCTGTTATTAATTACAAATACGAAAACATTGATTTTACTGCCGATGTGGTCGGTTCGCAGCATTATGATTTTTTTGGTGACACAAATAGAGATTATCATCATTTGTCGCCTTTTGCAAGCATAAGATATGAAAACGGTTCTTATACAGGTACATTGTTTTATAAAAACATTTTTCGTATGCCTACCTTTAATGAGTTGTATTATATGAGAATGGGCAATAGGGATTTGAGACCGGAGAAAACCAATCAAATATCTTGGGCAAATGTTTTCACTTTTGATTTTAAGAATTTGACAATTCAACCCGAGATTGACATATATTACAATATCGTCAAGGATAAAATAGTCGCTATACCCAAGAATATTTTTCTTTGGACGATGATTAATTATGGCAGGGCGGACATTTACGGAGCAGATATTAAGATAAACGCAAAATATTGTTTAACACCGGTAAATTTATCATTAAAACTAAATTACTCGTTACAAACATCAATCGACCAAGATAAGACATCGCCAACCTATAAGCAACACTTACCTTATATGCCTGCCAATATAGGTAGCGTGGTGTTTGGTGCGGATTACAAGAAACTGAACTTCGGCTTGACATGTCTTTATGTCGGCGAGAGATATTCATTGCAGGAAAACATACCTCAAAACCTTTTGAAATCCTATGTTGATATTTCGGCGAATATATCATACGATATGGATTTGAAAAGCAAATACATTAATCGCTTGAAACTTATGCTTGCTTGCAATAATATAACCGATAAACAATATGAAGTAGTCAGGGCTTATCCGATGATTGGTCGAAATTTTAATTTCAAGTTGCAAATATATTTTTGAACATAAACGATAAACAATAACACGAAAGATGAAAAGAAAAATATCAAAAATCACAAGTTTTTTACTATTTATCGCAACTGTATTTGTTATGTTTTCTTGCGATAGGGAAGAGGGTAAAACAGAAGAGTCATCTTTGGCAGCCATCGATGAAACTCCAAAAGGAAACGTTAATCTTATTTCGGAAAATGCACAAGGTATTTATGTACTTTGTGAAGGTCTTTACGGACATTTCAATTCTGCTTTGGATTTTTATGATACCCAGACAAAGACATATATTCAAGATGCGTTCAATCAAATAAACGCAATTGGTTTAGGGGGAACGGCAAACGATATGATACGAGTAGGGGATTGGTTGTTTATTGTTGTTACCGACGATGCAATGGTTAGGGTAGTCAATAGTAAAAATATGAATGTATATAAACGTTTTCAGATAGTGAATAGTCAAGGCGTAAATAGGCAGCCACGTCATTTGGTGCATTATAATGGAAATGTTTTTGTGTCTTGTTTTGACGGTACGGTAGTCAAAATAAACGTAAATACGATGAAAATAGACGGAGTTTTATCTACGCAAGGCAGAAATCCCGAAGGTATTGCGATAAATAACGGAAAACTATTTGTGGCAAACAGTGGGGGATTGGGTTATCCGAATTATGATAAAACTGTTTCGGTTATAGATGCTGCAACATTTACATTAGAGAAAGTTATTGAGGTCGGTGAAAATCCTACTCAAATTCAAGTTTTTGGTAACTACGTTTATGTTCTTTCAATGAGGGATTATTCAAAATTTCCGTTGCTTACCAAGATTTCGGCAACGAATTATGATGTTATGGATACGATGAGTATAAAGGCAACCGAGATTAAAGTTTATGGCAATTATTTGTATTATTTCTATAAAGATTATTCACAAAATGAGATTTCTTTAAGTAAAATGAATCTTACAACTATGCAACAAGAGACATTTGCCGATGTTCCCAAGAAAATGAAAATGCCATATAAAATTTCGATAACCGATGATATTGTTTATATTACAGATGCCAACGACTACACGACATCAGGTATTGTTTTCGCATTTGATTTGAATGGAGTATTGCAATATCAAATCAAAACGTCGCTTAATCCGAATACCGTGATTGTAAGATAACGTAAGATTATCAATTAAATATAAAAACTAATTTGTGAAATGCGTAAAAAAACGTAAATTTGCAAATTATTTTTAGGATCAACACAAAGAAAGAATAATAACAATATAAAAACTTTTAATAAAATGCAGAAAAAAGGAAATAAATACGGAACACACCGTGTAATTGAGCCAAAAGGTGTATTACCACAAGCGGCAAATAAGGTTGATAACAATATGGACGAGATTTATGACAATGAAATCCTTATTGATGTTCAAACTCTTAATATAGATTCTGCTTCTTTTACAGATATAGCAAATTTCTGTAACAACGACATTGAGGCAATGAAAAAAGAAATGCTTTTGAATGTTGAATTGCAGGGAAAACACAGAAACAGACGTACGGGTAGCGGCGGTATGCTATTGGGTCGCGTTGAGAAAATCGGCGATGCGTTGAAAGGCAAAATTGATTTGAAAGAAGGAGATAAGATTGCAACATTGGTATCTTTGTCTTTGACACCTCTTCGTATTGACGAAATATTGGAAATCCGTCCGGACGTTGATCAAGTGGATATAAAAGGTAAAGCTATTTTGTTTGAGAGCGGTATATATGCAAAAATACCTGATGATATGCCTGAAAAACTTGTTCTTTCGGCTTTGGACGTTGCAGGTGCTCCTGCTCAGACAGCAAAAATATGCAAACCGGGAGATACAGTCGTTCTTATAGGTGCAGGTGGTAAGAGCGGTATGCTATGTTGCTACGAAGCAAAGAAACGTGTTGGAGTAACGGGTAAAGTTATCGGCGTTTGCTATCCTGAAAGCACAACAAAGAGAATGCAAGAACTTGGTTTTTGTGATGTAGCTTTTACTGGTAATGCACAAGATGCCGTTTCTATTATGGAGAAAGTTAGCGAATTGACTAACGGCAAAATGGCAGACGTAACAATTAACAATGTCAATGTACCTGACACTGAAATGACCTCTGTTCTTTGTACGAAAAACGACGGTTTGGTTTATTTCTTCTCAATGAGTACTTCATTCACAAAGGCTACTTTGGGTGCGGAAGGTGTTGGCAGCGATGTTACAATGATTATGGGTAACGGCTATACCAAAGGCCATGCAGAGACTACATTGCAAGAATTTCGTGAATGTCCTGCTCTTCGCAAGGTATTTGAAGAATTGTACGCATAAACTGGATTGCTGTTCGCCAGCATAGAGTAGGCGATAGCATTATATAAAGAAATTATCTTAGGGTAATTAAAAAAATATGTGGCACCGAATAACGATGCCACATATTTTTATTTTTACAAAAGTCATCTGTGATATTAAATCGCGATGTTAAAATTTCGTTATATAGACATCATTTTCTTTGAAATTCTCCACTTGTTTCATTACTTGGCGAAAGGCTTCTGGAGAATATTGTGGTGGATAACCATTTTTAATCAAACATACTTTAATGTCGTATTTTAATTGATTTCGTACATTTTGATTATTCAGCCAGTTTGCCACACTTGATTTCAAGTCGATAATCTCTTTAATTTTGCGAGCTAACTTTCTGCACTTGTCATTGACAATGATTCCGCCAGATTCTTTGTCTTCGCCATACTCAAAATTAAATTTATCACGCAGCATTATTAATATATCATAAAACGCTTTCTCTTCAAAAGTGAGATTTAATTTTCTAAAACTATTTCTATCTTCTTGCATTTGCTGCAATATCATTAAAGCCTGTTCTGTCGCGCTTTTAATAATCTCTTCCGATACTGCTTCTTGTGTTTCTCCGACTTCGTCTTCACTTAAATGTTTACGACGCTCATGATATTGTTTGATAGTTTCTTCTAACATTTCCATGAATTTTTTGGCAGCTGCCTGATTAGTTCTACTATATTCTGCTATTTGTGTTTTTAGTGCTTTGACCAACAATTCCAATTTAGATGCAGGCATTTTAATATCGGATAGTTTCTCAAAATATTCCGGACTAAAAATATCTTCATCCTCACCGATTTCCAAAACACTTTCCACGTTGGTATACTTTAATGCTTCTTCAACCATTTTCGCCACTTTGCGATTCATTGTTTCTGTATCCGGAGCATCTGTACCGTTCATCTTTCTAACAAAACCGGCAATTGCCATAAAACATTGTGCCAATGCAGATTCTTCATCATATAGATTCCCCGAAGGCTGACAAATATCGTATGCAATACGCATCCTTTTTACTATATTCAAAAAATATGTTTTGAACGATACTCTATTGACTTTATTTCCGTCTTTTGAATCTAAGTTCCATTGGTCATTTGACTTAAATATATATTCGGCAAAATTCGCCAGCAATGTATAACGCTTAGCAGGATCTGTTTTTGTATCAAGGAATGTAGTCAAATCTTCATTCTTAAACAAGTCTTTAATGATAGATAATTGTTCCCTGAATATCTTAGTAGCTTGCTCCACATCGTCATCTGTCGGAGCAAATGTATTTCCACCGCCACCATATATTTTTATCGCTTCACGCATATTGTCGCGTATGCCGATATAATCAATCACAAGTCCGAACTCTTTACCGGGATATTTTCTATTTACACGACTGATAGTCTGGATAAGTGTATGTTTTTGCAAAGGTTTGTCGTTATATAAGTAGGTAAGGCATTCCACATCGAATCCTGTTATCCACATATCCACAACAATTACAATACGGAAATTGCTTTTCTCTTGCTTGAAAGCAGCAGCCAACTTATCTGAACGCTCATCATTAGACACTCCGCCCAGGTAATCATACATATCTTTGTGGTCATTCTTGCCTATACTTGCAATCATTGCCATAGTAGGCATTTCAGATAGTTCTCTTAATTCTTCATCATTACAAATAATCTCTTTCGGTGTTTTACGCAATTCAAACCATTCGGGGTACTTTTCTTGAAAAACAGTAAGCAATTTATAAGCAATCTCACGTTTGGAACAAACGACCATAGCCTTTTGCACACGCTCAGGGTCTCCACCGCAAGCATTAACATAATGGTCGTGTATATCAACTGCCAAGCGTTCCAATCTTTGAGGTTCGCCGAGAATTACTTGAAGCGAACTCATCGCCTTTTTACTGACTTCTATATCTTCTTGTGTTGAACCGTCTTTTGCACATTGTTTATAATATTCCTCTACCATTTTTATCTTATCTTTATCGAAAAGTACTTTGGTAATTCGTGGATGATATTTAATTGGAACGGTTATTCCGTCTGCAACAGCCTGATCCATTGTATAACGATCTATCTCAGTACCAAAAGTCTGATATGTTTCTGCAATAGGAGTTCCTGTAAAGCCTACAAATGTTGCATTGGGCAATGCCTCGCGAAGAACTTTGGCGTATGGCTTAGACAATACGGCTTTCATCTGTTCATCAACATTATTTTCTTTATCTTCACTTGGTTTGCTAAATTTTATTCTTTTGGCATTTTCCAATTGAGTTCGGTGAGCTTCATCGCTGAAACAAATTATATTGGATCGTTTGTTAATTAATCCGATACAATCGTTTTCACGATCGCAAAATTTTTGAATCGTGCAAATATAAAAACCACCACTGTTACGAGCTGCTAACTCTTGACGTAATTTGTTTCTGTTTGGTACAACACTTACTTCGCCCAATCCCAAAAACTCTTTACTTTTGGTAAATAATTTACTACCTTGTTTTTGTAAATCTTCTCTATCAACAATCATCAATATTGTAGGAGAACCAATCTCAGATGCACAGCGCATAGACAACTGACGTGCAAGGAATGCCATTGTATAAGTCTTTCCACATCCTGTTGCTCCGAAATATGTTCCGCCTTTACCACTACGCTCTTTTACTGATTTTATGATACTATCGCGAAGAAGCCTTGTTGCAAAGAATTGCGGATAACGGCATATAATCTCTCTTTCTTTGTCGTCAAATTCCTTGTCCTGAAAATAGATATAGTCTCTAAAAATTTCAAGAAATCTTTCAGGAGCATAAACACCTTTGACCATAGTTTGCATTTCATTGAATGGAGCGGTAGAAACCTTATCTTCATTATTTACCCTGCGCCACGCATAGAAATGTTCGTAAGGAGTACGTACTGTTCCAAGACGTGTTTTTACCCCATCGCTAATGCAAGCCAAAGGACAATAATGGAGCAAATGAGGTATATCACGCCAATAGCGTATATTTATTTGTTCCCAAGCCTTTTCAATAGTAGCGTTTTCGTCTGTCGGATTCTTTAACTCCATTATGCACACAGGCATACCATTTACATAAAGAACGATGTCGGGACGGCGGTTTTTTGTAAAACCATTATCAACATATTCCACTGTCAATTGGTTTACAACACGGAATATGTTATTTTGTGGAGTTTCAAAATCAATTAGAGCAATGTTTTCAGCTGTTCCGTTTTTTCGGGTAAAATTAATCCCATCCACCATCCAGCCATAGACTTTATGAAGTGTGGCAAAGTCTGTTTCTGCTCCCACAAGGCGCACCTTATCCATTATCTGCTGCACTTCTTCTAAATCAAAGTCAGGATTATTAAGTGCCAAGAAATCCTTTAAATCGCTTTCAATAAGAACTTCTTTTTGATTGTTACGAACAATTTCATCTCCTGACAAATAATTCCAATTCTCTTCTTCCAAGAATGATATAAATGCATTCTCAAAATCGGATTCACAAAATCTGCCGTTATAATTAATTAACTTTGCCATAATTTTTTTATTTTATGAGTTTGCCGCCCTCTGCACCAATGCAGGACAAAGCGTTTTTAATTGTTCTCTTGCTTCAAAAGCAATTTTCTTTGCTTCTTCAAGACAGTTGTATATATCCACGATTGACTGCTGTACTTCTATCGGAGGAAGTGGAATTTTTACTTCACACATTCTTTCGTATGAAAAATCATCTTTTATAGTACCTATTGCATAAAATAATGTACTACGAAGAAATTCTTTTCTTCTTAATAAAATGAATAGATATTTTGGTAAAATTTTCTTTGAACTTATTTGAAAGACGGTATAAGATGGAGATACAATTAAATCACTTCCATTATTTAGAGCAATAGAGCCAATGTTAATACGATTTGTATACGCAAAATAACTATTTCTTACTATTTTGTATGCCCTCAAATCACTTTCAATTAAATTAGTTCGTGTATCACCAAATGTTCCATCGCTATACACACCTCGTGCATCTTTTGAATTAAATGAATAATCTTGATTTTTTTCCGTTAATTCTTCTATATACTCTCCTAACTCCACCTCCTTATATTTGTTTTTGCATTCCGTCACAAATGCTTCGCAAGCCTTACTAAGCGGTTCTATAAGTGCTTCATTCTGCTCCGCAAGTGCCTTCAATCCGTTGTAGGTATCAACCAATTCTTGCTGTACTTTAATGGAGGGAAGTGGAATTTGCATTAGAGAAAATTCGTTCCAAGAAAAAACTTCTGTTGATGAACCCCAAGAACGAAAACAAGCATTGCGATCCCATTCCTCTCTACATATGATAATATATAAAAAATCAGGAAGTATCAATTTTGAATCTTTTATACGAAATGCGATGTTATTCCAACTAATTATAAAAGGCTTTTCAGTATTGTTAAAACCAAGACCAATTTTCTTTCCGTGAGTTCGAGGATTATAGACAAATTCCTTTGGTTTAACAATCAAAAATTTAGATAAATCATTATCTTGAATATTCGCTTTTGTAGGGATGATTTCTTTGGTAATTGTCATGCCCATAGCATCATCAATAGTATATTTACCTCCGCTATTCCTTTCATCACACAGTTCTATATAATCTCCAAGTCTAACCCATTTAACTTTATTTTCACTCATCGTTTCGCTTGTTTATGAGATTTACAATAACTTTTAATATAACATCTTTTTCTTCGGTTCTGCTTTCTGCAATCATTAACGTCAATGCTACCAGAGTGCCATCACTAATACGTTTTGTACCATTAGGGCTATATAGAATGCCATTGTTTTGCATAAAACAAATCACAACTATTACCATACAACGACTCTTTTTCGTTGTTAATGGTTCGTCCCAACAAATGCACTAATTGGCTCAGTTCTTTATATTTTTGTGCCGTCAATTGATTATTGATAGCATAGCCTTTTACAAGAAAATCTTTTAATACTCTATTTGCCCATTGACGAAATTGAACACCACGCTGACTCTTGACACGATAACCAACAGAAATAATAACATCAAGTGTATAAAATGCCACAGGCTTATCGGAATGAGCAAGTCGCAAAAAATGCGTGTTGCTCTCTTTGGCTACCTCATGGTCAGAAAACACATTATTGATATGTTTGCGTATGGTTTTTTCATCCCTATCGAATAAGACAGCCATTTGATTGGCACTAAGCCATACCGTTTCATTTTCCATGCGGACATCAATCTGCGTTTGTCCGTCAGCTGTCTGATAGATAATAATTTGATCATTTGCACTCATATCCCAATTGTTTTAGAGCGTTACGCAATTTTTCATTATTTGTCTTCTGACGATTGAGTAAATCGGAAACGACTGATGCTGTTTCTTGCAGCACTTTGTCGTAGTCTATATCAGAATCCCTATCTACAAACCTAATATATCGGCTTGGTACAAGCGAAAAATTGTTTTCTTCAATCTCTTCTATTCTTACAGAACGGTAAAGTTCAGGTTCTTCGTAATACCCACCATCGGTTTTATAATCTTGCCAAAGGAAATAAATGTTTGCAGCACGCTTTATCTGTTCATCGTTCAGCATAACTTTCTTTTTTTGCTCGCCTTTGACAGAATTTTCCGTCCATTGTCGTAAATCCATAAACAGGATTTCTTTTTCACGGTTTCTCAGTTTTCGTCCGTGATATATTCCGCCTTTTTTGTTTTGGTTGAGAATCCAAAGCGTTACACTTATATCCGTGCTAATAAACAATTCGCGAGGCAAAACTATAATAGCCTCCACTTTGTCGTTTTCAATAAGTTTCTTGCGGATGTCCAACGCATCAGTGTCGCCCAATGCTCCATTGGCAAGCAAGAATCCAGCCACACCGTTCGGCTGTTTCAAATGGCTAAGCATATGAAGAATCCAAGCATAGTTGGCATTGCTTTGAGGCGGTAACGCATAGTCCGCCCAACGAGAATCAGTTTCAAGGTTATCATTGTACCAACCTTTTAGGTTAAAGGGCGGATTTGCCATAATATAATCAAAATAAATACCTTTATGCAAATCGTTGGTAAAAGTACTGTCGCTCTCAGCACCAAGATGATGACTGATACCACGTAAAGCAAGGTTCATTTTTGCAAGACGATAAGTGGCAGCTTCTTTTTCCTGACCATAAACATTTATTCTACTGATATCGCCTTGCTTGGATTTGACCAATTCTGCACTTTGGATAAACATACCGCCCGAACCGCAACAAGGATCATAAATTGTTCCGTCGAATGGTTCTATCATAGTAGCTATAAGTTGAACAATATCATGAGGTGTGTAGAACTCACCTTCCTCCTTTGTGGCATTTACCGCAAATTCTTTCAAAAAGTATTCATAAACACGGCCAATCAAATCTTTCTCTTCTCCAAAGGCTTTGTGTGAAATCTTATTGACTTCATCTACAATCTTCTTCATATCGTTACCTGCCAAATTACGCTGGGTAAAAGTACCTTCTATAAAGCACCCTTTAAGACCAGGAGTAGTTGTTGCAATACTACGTAAAGCCGTATCAAGTGCTACATTAAGTTTAGGAGCAGGGGTATTGATAATTGTATTCCACCGAGCTTCCGTCGGAAGATTGTATGTACCGTCTGTAAAAGTCGCATCATCAAAAAATGCCGATATAATATTCTCATCGTTTGGGTCTAGCCCATCTGCTATTAGTTGAGTGCGAAGATGTGCCATACCATCCTCATATTTTTCTCCAATAAAGCGAAGAAAAATCAATGTCAGCATCATATCTCGCTTTTCAAAAAACGAACCTGAATTTTTTGCTTGCCTTAGTATATCACGACACTTGAAGAGAATTGCATCCAAGTTTATCGTTTCTTCTTTTTTATTATTTTTTATCTTAGCCATAATTATTTATTTAAACTATGTACCTACAAAAATACTTATTTCTTGCTTCCTATGGTTTGGAACAAAAACAAGCGTTGAGAGGGTTTTAGTTTCATTATATCTCTTACGGCTTTTTCTCTATATGCTCCGTTGCGGGTAACGGTTCCCAAATGAGGCATCGCTCCGCATACTGCCAAATACATATTTTCGGAGACATAGGCAGAGGACATTGCACCATAGACAATCATAGCCTCATTATTTTTGACACTGCTGTATTTGTCCAAATCAGATACTATTGCAATATTGGTAACCTTGCAGGCAAAACCATTAGGATTGTCGGTTTCCTTGCGATAATCTCCTTGGGCGATAAGTTCCAAAATATTTTCTTTGTAATTCCAAAGATACACGCCACTCTCTAAAAATACATACAAATCAATATCCTGCATATTTCTTGCCGTCGGGGCTGTACGTTTGCCGGAGGCAGATTCTCCAAAACCTGCCCACAAAACAGTAGATAAGTCTTGCAAAGAAATATCTCCGTCCCTAAAATTTCTATGAGAATATCTCATATCAATGGAATGTAACACGTCTTGACCACCTTGTTTGTTTGGCGTTGGAAGAGTGATATTTTGGGCATTGCCAATAAATAACATCAAAGCAAAGGCTGATAATAAAAATATTTTTTTCATTATTTTAAGAATTTATTTGTTGTTAAATTATTTATTTACGACTTGGGAATGATAATTATTAAAATGTTTTTTCAGAGTTTTGTGAAAACGTGTATGATAAAGTATTCCTGCCGTTATAAGTCCGAACATAAAGCCTGCAAATATGCTCCAATAAGGCAGTTTTATAACAAATCCGCAAATGTATGCACAAGGCAAAGCGACAAACAGATAGGCGATAACGGCATAAAGCATTGGTTTTGCGACATCATTTATTCCTCTAAGACCTGCAAGACCGCTCACTTGCGTTCCGTCAATCAATTGGAAAATTCCCGCAACTATGAACAGGGAAGTGGCAATACGTATAACTTCTTCGTCCGTTGAAAAGCACATGGCTATGTATTTGCCGAATGCAATAAATATAATACCAACCGTACCCATAATTAACAGCACCATTTTCCAACCTGTGTAAAAATGTTTCTTTATTTCGTTCAAATTTTCGCATCCGTATGCGTGGGAGACAAGTACCGTTGTTGCCGAACATATACCGCTTGCGGCAAGGAATGAGGTGGAAATCATAGTGTTTATTATTTGGTATGAAGCCAAAGCGGAAGTTGAAATCAAACCCATCATAATTGTAATTCCGAAGAGTGAGAAAAATTCTATAAACATCTGTCCTGCGATAGGTATTCCTATCCTTAAAAGGCATTTGTGCATATAGAGCGAAAATCTTTGTATGTTGAAATTTCTGATATATCCTTTATATTTTTTGCTTGTATAGATGAAAATAAAGAAAGCAATAGGGGGTAGCAGCCTTGAAATAAAGGTGGATAGTCCTGCACCGAAGACGCCCATACTTTCAAAACCCAATTTGCCATATATAAATACCCAATTAAGAAATATGTTTAAGATGTTTGCCGAAATGGTTATAATCATAGCCACTTTGGTATTGTCAATTCCTTCGAGTAATTGCTTAAAAGTGAGAAAACATAACATCGGAATGAATGATAAAGCGACTATGACATAGTATGATTTACATTCATTTACAACTTCCATAGGCTGTCCGAACAGATGTAAAAAGGGGAGAAGTAGCAACAATATCGACACTAAACATATTGCGAGAATGGTGTTAAGGGATAAGGAATTTTGGAAAAGGTTGGTTATTGCATCCTTATTGTTTTTCGCATAGTTTTGACCTACTAAAGGTGTAAGAGCAAGTGCGATTCCCATACCGATTACGAGTGCGTTGTAAGTCAAGGCGGAAGCGAACGAAATGGCTGCCAATTGCACCGTACCCAAACGTCCGACCATAAATGTATCAACCATTTGCACCAATTGTTGTCCCATAGACGAGAGCATTATGGGCAATGCTAATGAAAGGTTTTGTTTGTAAAAACTTTGTTTTGTCATTATCCTTACGGTGTTCCTCCAAATTAGAAATGTTTTTGCTTGTGTTGTTAATATGGAATAAATGATTTTAATTATTTTGCAAAGATACGACTTTTTTACAACACCAAAATTTTATATGTTTTTTGATGAAATTTTTCAATAATCAGTTAAAACAAACCGGTGATTTCAACTCATAAAAATAATATGGCTAATCATTAAATTAGTATGAGTGATTAATTTCTTAATCAATGAAACTAAAAAATTAATGTTAGTGATTAATTTATTAGTTTCAGTAATCAGAAAATTGATGTGTGAGATTAATTTATTGTTTTTAGTGATTAATAAAATGCTTTTACTATCTATGTTTTTGAATTGACAATTCTGTTAATTACTTTCAGACATTGACATTCTGCCGAGTATATCGATAATTATAATTTATGATGATAAAATAGCGGGAAATAATGAAAATTTAATTTTACCTGTTTTCAATATAATTCAAATTATGTAAACTAATTCTTATAAAGAAAGAAAATGCAAATATTGTATGCGGCAGGTATTTATGTAGATGATTACTTCCCTTTTAACGAAAGATTTGGGGCAAAAATATCTTATGGTCTGTATTGGAGATATTATGTCAATAATTTTACGGTTGAAAACAAGGATTACAAATACAAGAAACATGGTGTTATGGTGCCTGTTCTTGCAGGTCTTTATTTCAAACGAACTAAGAATATATTCATTGAAGCAACCATTCAAGATAATATTATGTGGTTTCAAAATAATGACAAAAACATTGACGGTATTGTCTCAACTTTGCCAAAAAACAGTTGGGTAAATTCAATCATTCCTTCAATAGGTTTTAGAATAAAGATATAATAAAAAAAGTTTCTTTTGATACAATGATAAAAACGATGTTCTTTTGGAGCATCGTTTTTATTTGTTATTATAATTTGAATTTCCAAATAATTTGGATACATCATAAAATGATAAGGCAGCAGTTTGAACTCTGCAAATAAAAAAAACGGACAATGAATAAAAATAATCCATTGTCCGTTTTCAATCAAACTACTTTGCAACCAAAAGTCTATCTTGCAGTTAATTTCTTAACTTCTGCATCGTAGTATTTGAATTTCTCTTGATAAGATTTTTTCATTTCAACAGTAGCGTCCGTACGAGCGTTGAAAATCGAATATATAACTCTTAAACGATTCAAAGCGTTGAAATTGTTTGCTTCAACAGTCAATACTTTCTCAAAGAAAGGTATCGCTTTCTCGTAATATACATATACTTCCTTAATCTTCGTATCGTAAGCCTCTACATCATCCAAAGGAATTTTGTCGGCAACTTTCTGCTCTTTCAAACCTTTATTAAAATAAGCATTGCCCAATCCGTTCAAAGCCTCACTCTGTTGTGGATTTATTGTCAAAGATTTATTATAATATTCTTCGGCTTTTACCAAATCGCCTTGATCTGCATAAATACTTGCAACACCATTCAAAGACACTGGATTATTGCCAGCCTCAGCAACCATTTCGTCCAATATCTTGTTTGCTTCATCAGTCTTACCAGCCCAAGTATAAGCGTTTGCCAACTGAACCTTCATATTGGTCTTGATACCTGTTGTGTCATTGGCAGTCATTTTAACACCTTTTTTCAAAGCGTTAAGAGCCTTTGTTGTATCTCCTTTATCCTTGTTGTCTTGGTAAATACGCAAATAAACATCGTATCTCGTGGTATTGTTTTTAGCCAAAGTTCTGTAAAGTTCAAACTCTTTGTCTGTCTGTTTCAATATTCTATAACAGTTGGCTTGATAATACATCGCATCATTGACCATTTTCGTTTGACCGGCAGCAGTTGCGTCTTCGATAACCTTAGCCCATTGTTTTGCACTTTCTTCATAATTGTTGCCCTTGTCATAAAACTCACCAACATACATATATTCGTATGCACACAAAGCCTTATAAGTTTCCATAGATATGGAAAGGTATTCATGAGTTCCGGCTTTCTTTTCAAGATCAATGGCTTTTTTGACATTCTCGATACCTTGCTGGCAAAGAACTTCGGCAGACTCATTAATCTCTTTTAATTGTTTTTTAGTAGATTTTGAAGCGTTTTCATCGTTCATAGCCTGCACAATTTGAGAATATATCAAACCGGCATAAGCCCAAGTCTTCGCTTCTCCCATTGTTTTTTCGTGCTTACAAGCATCATCAATGTTTTTCTTGGCATAAGACAAACGACCATTCTTCATATCAGAATATGCACTCTGAACCTTCATTTCTTGTGCTGTTGCACTCAATACAAGTGCGCATAATACAGCAAATAAAATGCTCTTTTTCATTGTAATTCTTTTATTAGTTTTAATTATTTAATTTTCACTATCGTCTTGCTCGTTTATTACTTTTTGTGAATTAATATCAGCTTCGCTAATATTTTCCACACTCTCCTCCTCCACTTCTTCGTGTTGAACTTTGGTAACGGCAGCAATTATATCTTTCTTTTTAAGATTGATAAGTTTGACACCTTGTGTTGCTCTACCCATAACACGCAAAGAATTAACAGCCAAACGTATCGTAATTCCCGAACGATTCATAATCATAAGGTCATCATCATCATTTACGTCCTTGATAGCGATCAATGCTCCCGTCTTATCGGTTATGTTTATCGTCTTAACACCCTTGGTTCCTCTATTGGTTTTTCTGTATTCATCGCTATCGCTACGTTTTCCATAACCATTTTCCGAAACAACCATTATGTTTTGCGACATATCGTTGATGCAAACCATTCCGACGACTTCATCGTTTTCGTTTTCAAGTGTTACAGCCTTTACTCCCGAAGCACCTCTACCCATAGGACGAATTAAATCCTCATTGAAACGAACACAACGGCCATTCTTAGTTCCTATATATATCTCATTTTTGCCGTCAGTCAGTTTGGCTTCAAGTAATTCGTCATTATCACGGATTGTAAGTGCGATAATACCCTTAGTTCTTGGACGAGAATATGCTTCCAAAGATGTTTTCTTTATTATTCCGTTCTTGGTACATAATACGATGAAATTGTTTTGTACATAGTTTTCGTCTTTCAAATCTTTGGTATTTACAAAAGCACGTATCTTCTCCCCTTCTTCAATTTGCAACATATTCTGTATTGCACGACCTTTGGAAGTCTTGTTGCCTTCTGGTATCTCATAAACACGCATCCAATGAACTTTACCTACATTGGTAAACATCAACAGATAATCGTGAGTTGAGGCAATATATATATGTTCAATAAAGTCTCCATCTCTTGTCGTTGAGCCTTTGCTACCCATACCGCCACGATTTTGCGTTTTGTATTCACTTAAAGACGTTCTTTTGATATATCCCAAATGAGAAACAGATATAACAACCTCTTGATTAGGTATCATATCCTCTATCACAAAGTCTTTTGAAGAATATTCTATCTCGCTTCTACGTTCATCGCCGTATTTTTCTTTTATGGCAAGCAATTCATTTTTTACAACAAGCATTAATTCGTTAATATCCGAAAGTATTTTCTTGCATTCGTCTATAAACTCTCCAAGTTTGTCGTGTTCATCTTGAAGTTTCTCTCTTTCCAAGCCTGTCAATTGTCTTAAACGCATTTCAACGATTGCCCCGGCCTGTATATCGGTGAATTGCCAGCGCTCAACCATTGTATCTTTTGCAATCTGGACAGTCTTACTTGCTCGGATAACGTTTATAATCTCGTCAATAATATCCAAAGCCTTCAACAAACCTTCAACAATATGCATACGTTCTTCGGCTTTCTTCAAATCATAACGAGTTCTGCGTTCTACAACTTCTTTTCTATGCTCGACAAAATTACTTATTATGTCTTTTAAGTTAAGTAATTTCGGTTTGCCATTGACAAGGGCTATATTGTTTATTGAAAAAGATGACTGCAATTCGCTATACTGATAAAGTTTGTTAAGCACTACCCTGCTTATTGCATCTTTTTTCAATTTATATACTATTCGGATACCGTCCTTGTTACTTTCGTCCTTTATTTCAGATATACCTTCTATTTTCTTTTCATTCACCAATTCTGCTTGATGATGAATCATATCACTCTTGCATACTTCGTAAGGAATGGAAGTAACAACTATCTGTTCTCTGTCCGTTTTTTCGTTATGCTCTATATTGGCGTGAGCGCGTATAACCACTCTTCCTCTACCGGTATTATAAGCCTCTTTTACTCCGTCATATCCGTAAATAACACCTCCTGTCGGAAAATCCGGGGCTTTGATATATTGCATCAACTCATCAATAGTAATGTCGTTGTTGTCAATATAAGCGACAATACCGTCAATACTTTCAGACAAGTTATGTGGAGCCATATTGGTAGCCATACCAACAGCAATACCGTTTGTTCCATTAACCAAAAGGTTCGGTATTCTTGTCGGAAGAACAACAGGTTCTTTCAAAGAATCATCGAAATTGTTTTGAAAATCTACCGTATCTTTTTCAATATCTTGTAACAATTCCGAAGCAATCTTACTCATTCTTGCCTCGGTATAACGCATTGCTGCCGGTGGGTCATTATCTACTGAACCAAAGTTACCTTGACCATCAACCAATGGGTATCTCAAAGCCCATTTTTGAGCCAAACGAACCATAGCACCATAAACGGAAGAATCACCATGAGGGTGGTACTTACCTAATACCTCTCCCACAATTCTGGCAGATTTCTTATGTTTAGTATTGTAAGTCATACCCATATCGTCCATAGCATACATTATTCTTCTCTGTACCGGCTTCATTCCGTCTCTTGCATCCGGCAAAGCACGAGAAACAATAACGCTCATCGCATAGTCGATATAAGCCTGTTTCATTTGAGTTTCTATATCAACTCTCTGTATTCTACTATTTTCTTCCATATTCACTTAAAAAATAATGTGCAAAGATACTCAAAAAATTCAATCTGACAAAGAAAAAACGCTGAAAACACACTAAAACAACGATAAAACCATAATTGTCTAATTAAACAAAAATATTTTAAGCCATTGTAAATACAGACTTTTTTTTATTCAGTAATTTTTTATCACATATCAAAAAATTAATATTAAACATCAGTAAAATAATATTAAACACTAATAAAATAGTGTTAAACACCGGTAAATTCTTTTCTGATATTGATTTTTTGATTAAATCAATTGCGATTAAAAATGTATTTACTATCTTTGCAAATCAAAACAGAAGAAAAATATGGGAATAGTATTTAATGTTCGTAAGCCTCGTCAATTCAATTATAAGCCGAGATTTTACGACCCGAACAAGGAAGAAATAAAGGAATTGGAAGCCAAATATGGTCCGATAGGCGATAGTTACAATCGAAAGATAAGTTTCAGAAAGGCAATGGAAGAGAAAAAAGAAAAGAAAATATCTTCCAAACCTTTTCCGATGACAAAGATTTTGTTGATTGCGTGTCTTGTGGTGGCTTTGATATATTTCTTAATGACTTTCGTTGAAAGATGGCAATAAACATATTACCCGAAAATATTGCCAATCAGATTGCGGCAGGAGAAGTTGTCAATCGTCCTGCAAGTGTTGTTAAAGAGTTGATGGAAAATGCGGTAGATGCAGGCAGTTCATCTATTACATTAATAGTTAAAGACGCCGGAAGAACACTTGTTGAAGTTATTGATAACGGCTGTGGTATGGACGAAACAGATGCTCAAAAATGTTTTTTGCCGCACGCCACAAGCAAAATATCTACGGAAAGCGATTTAAGAAACCTTACAACTATGGGATTTCGTGGAGAGGCATTGGCTTCTATTGCAGCAATCAGTCAAGTGGAAATGAAGACCAAGACCGAAAATTCAGACCTTGCAGAAGAGATTTTAATAGATGGCGGAGAGATTAAATCGATAAGCAAAACCACTTCACAACTTGGAACAGACATAAAAGTAAAAAACATATTTTTCAACGTGCCTGCAAGACGCAATTTCCTTAAAAGCGATTCTGTTGAGTGCAGTCATATAAGCGATGCCTTTATTCGTATTGCTTTAATCAATCCCAATATTTCTTTTACATATATAAGAGACGACCACGTTATTTATAAATTGGAGAAAGCCACATTTAGAAAACGTATAGTGGATATATACGGGAATACATTTAATAAAAATCTTTTGGAGATAAAAGAAAAAATTGATTTAGTGGAGATAGAGGGATTTATTTCCACAATCAGTTTAACCAAAAAAAGCAAGAACGAAGAGTTTTTCTTTGTCAATAATCGTTTTATGAAGAACAATTATTTTGCCAACGCTGTCGAAAGGGCTTATAGTTCATTAATACCCCCTAAAACCTACCCTTGCTTTTTTATACACTTAAAAGTAAATCCGAAAGATATTGATGTGAATATCCACCCGACAAAAACGGAAATAAAATTCATTGACGACAAAATAATTTACTCAATTCTTAATGCTGCCGTAAGAAAAGTTTTAGGACAAAACACGTTAAGCAATTCGCTTTCTTTTGAAAAATCTCCTATAAACTTTCCTGTTCCCGATAAAAACTTTAACCCCAAAAACAATTCATTGAACTATACAAGTGCTTACAATCCTTTTGCAAAGCAAAACGCTAATCCTTCTTTTGATTTCAATAACAAAGTAAATAACGTCAAAGTTCAGACCGAGATTTCTTTTAACAACGAAAGTGTTTTTGAAAACGATACTCACAACTCCACTCCTATCAATCACAATATTTGCTTTCAATTCCTAAATAAATACATCGTAACACAGCAGAATAACGCTATACTTCTGATAAATCAATTCAATGCGTCGAAGAAAATAATCTATGAGTTTTTGAAAGGCAGAACGGCTATGATTATGCCAAGCGAAAAACTTTTATTGCCATACACTCATAAGTTTTCTCCAATAGAAATTATTTCATTAAGGGACAAAACAACTTTATTAAAGGATATTGGTTTCGATTTTAATATAAACGAAGACAATACCATTGATTTTACTGCGATGCCAAAGGCTATGACGATGCTTAATGCAATGAATTTGCTTAACGATGCAATAAGCGAAGAGATAAATAACGATGACAGGGCTTTGGTACTTGCAGATAAACTTGCAATAAAGAATGGTAAAATACTTACACATAATGAAATGACAGATTTAATTAATCAATTGCTTCAATGTAAAGAGCCTGAGTTTTTACCATTAAACGAGAGAGTCTTTTTACGTGTTAATGAAGATTTCTTAAACAAATTCTTTTTTTAAGATAACAAACAAATACAAAACAATATGAAAAAATCAGTTTTAATTACATCAATGCTTATGGCAACAACACTTTTATCGGCACAGATGTCAAAACAAGAGATGGATAAAGTAAAACAAAACAATCCGCTTGTAGCACAATGGACAACACCGCACCAAACACCGCCGTTCAATTTAATAAAAACGGAAGATTACAAACCTGCTATGCTTTACGCAATAGAAAAAGCAAAGGAGGATATAAATGCAATAATTTCCAATACAGCCGAGCCAACGTTTGAAAATACTATCGTTGCATACGAACAAAGCGGTAAATTGTTGGATAGAGTTGCCGGCCTTTTGTTCAATATGAACGAAGCCTTTACTTCTGACGAATTGCAGCAAGCAGCCCAAGAACTAACGCCTGTACTTACGCAATATTCAACTGATGTAAGTATGAACCAGCAGTTATTCGCCAAAATCAAAAGAGTTTATGACAACAGAGATTTCATTGCTTTGACAACCGAAGACAGAATGCTTTTGGATAAAGTCTATAAAGGTTTTATCAAGAATGGTGCATTGCTTACGGGCAAAGACAAAGAAGAGTTTAAGAAAGCAAGCGAAGAACTTGGTATCTTAACATTAAAATTCAACCAAAATGTACTTAACTCTCAAAACTCTTTTGTGCTGAACGTTACAAATAAAAAGGACGTTGAGGGTATGCCTCAATACGCTCTTGACGAAGCTGCCCAAGAAGCAAAGGCAAGAAAGATGAAAGGTTATGCTTTCACTCTTCAACAACCTTCATACATTGCTGTTATGTCTTATTGTCCTAATCGCGATATAAGAGAAAAGATGTGGAAAGCATATAACTCTATGGCTAATCACAATGACACAAACGACAACAAACAAATTATTAAAGAGATTGTCAATTTGCGATTGAAAATTGCCAACCTTTTAGGTTATAAGTCTTACGCTGAATACGAATTGGAAGACAAGATGGCTGAAAATCCTGCTAATGTCAATGCTTTTCTTAATGATTTGTTGGCTACAAGTATGCCTTACGCAAAAAGAGATTTGCAAAACGTTCAACAATATGCAAAAGAACATGGCTTCAATGGTACTTTGGAGCGTTGGGATTTCTCTTATTGGAGCGAAAAACTTCAAAAAGAAAAGTACGATATTTCTCCTGAGTTGTTGAAACCTTATTTCAACCTTGAATATGTTAAGAACGGCATCTTTACTCTTGCAGGCAAATTGTACAACCTTGAATTTAAGGAAAACAAAAAAATACCTGTTTATCATAAAGACGTCAAGGCTTATGAAGTCTATGATAAAACTTCCAATAAGTTTATGGCTGTTTTGTATATGGATTTCTTTCCCAGAGACAACAAACGTCAAGGTGCCTGGATGACTTCATTTAGAGAACAAAGCAATGTCAATGGTAATGAGATACGTCCTTTGATTCAACTTGTAACCAATTTCTCCAAACCAACATCAAAAACTCCTTCCCTATTGACATTTGACGAAGTAAATACTTTCTTACACGAGTTTGGTCATTGTTTGCATGGTATCGTTACACAATGTACATATCAGTCTTTATCAGGTACAAGCGTTGCTCACGACTTTGTTGAAGGTATGAGTCAGTTTATGGAGAATTACGCTTACGAAAAAGAATTTCTTGATATGTTTGCCGTTCATTATAAGACAGGCGAAAAAATTCCTCAAAAATATATTGACCGCATACGTGAAGCACAACAATACAATGCCGGTTGGTTATCTATCCGCCAGTTGTTCTTTGGCATTTTGGATATGACTTGGCATTCTATTGAGACACCTTTCAATGGTGATGTGATTTCTGTTGAAAAGATTGCAAGCAACAAAGCCGAACTTATGCCGATGATTGACGGCTGTTGCATGAGTACTCAGTTCTCACACATCTTTGGTGGCGGTTATGCCGCAGGTTATTATGGTTACAAATGGAGTGAAGTTATTGCTGCCGACGCTTACGCAGCTTTTTCTGAGCAAGGAATTTTCAATCCAAGTGTTTCTTCATCATTCAGAAAGAATGTTTTGTCTCGCGGTGGCACTAAAAAACCTATGGAACTATACAAAGCTTTCCGTGGCCACGAACCAACAAACGAAGCATTCTTGAAACAGCAAGGTTTTACTAAATAACGATAGCGAAGTGGTGAGCATTACGCTCACCGCTTTTTTAATAAAAAACTAAAAACATAGAAATAATGAAAGAAAATCTTAAAATAACAGCTGTTGAACCCATAGGTATAAGTGAAGGTAAAGCAAAAGAATTGACAGAACTTTTCAATAAAAAGCATTGTGAGTTCAACATTTTCTACGATCGCAAGGAAGATGACGACAGCCTTATCAACCGTATTGGCGATAGCGACATAGCAATCATTTCCAACATTCCATTGAAAGCAGAAGTATTGGAGCGTTGTCCTAATTTGAAACTTATCGCTGTTGCATTCACCGGCATTGACCATATAGATGTGAATTATTGCAAGGCTCATAGTATCGAAGTACTTAATGCCGCAGGCTATGCCACCGAAGCCGTTAGTGAACTTACCATAGGCCTTATGCTTGATGTTATGCGAAAGATAAGTGAGAAAAACACTGACATTCGCCGTGGCGGAACAAGAAATAATTTCTTAGGTTGTGAGTTAAAAGGCAAAACTGTGGGTATCGTTGGGCTTGGAGAGATAGGAAAACGCACGGCTTTATTATTGAAAGCCTTTGGTTGCAGTGTTATTGCATACACACATCGCACGCACTTGAACTATGAACGTCAAGGCATTGTTTATACCGACTTAAAAGCCTTGATGCAGCAGAGTGATATTATTTCTTTGCACGTTCCTTTGACGCAAAACACATACCAAATGATAAACAAGGATATGCTTTCTTTATGTAAGCACTCGGCAATAATCATCAACACAGCAAGAGGCAATGTTATTGATATGAATGCTTTGGCTGATATGCTCAACAACGATAAACTTGCTGCCGCTGCCGTTGATGTTTATGAGAACGAGCCGCCTATTGCAGACACACATCCGCTGTTGAATGCCAAGAATTGTATCTGCACACCTCATATAGCGTTCGCAACAAGAGAAAGTTTTGATAGTCGTATAGAGATTGTTACAAATAATATCTTGAATTGGCTTTCCAAATAAGATTTTTTGATAGCACCAATAGACTTTTCACTTTTTCAAAAGTAACATTATATGTAATCAACGTGAGTACGACAAATTTAATTATTGGAAATTAGTAAATATTTTTCTAAAAAAATGTGAGAATAATTCTTCAAGTGTTTGCGGCATTTGACCAAAACATAGGGGATATTAATCATGCAAATTCATAGACATCGTTCATATATGGGAATTATAGATATTTAATATTCTTATAATATAATATAATATAATAATTAAATTCGTTGAACTCACATTAATTAAAGAAGAGTTGCTAAAAGTATAATAAGTATATTGACAACTCTTAACATCGCTTTTTGGAATACAGAATTTGTTACAATGTTTCCTTTCTCGGTTACCCCTGTTTTTCGTTTCGGTAGTATCTTTTTGCCTTGTTTTCCGGCTTTTTCCATATCTCCACCGTTAAGAATTTCGCCTGCTTTGGCGTTTTTCTTCTCTTCTTTGGTTAGATTTTCTTTCGGAAGACTATTTGCAAATCTCTCGTTAAAATCATTCTCAAAATCTTCATTGGATGTTATTTCCGCTTGCAAAACATCATAGGAAGTTTGCTGCTGCTCCTTATTTTCTGCCGTCTGTTCGCCTACCTTAGTGCCTTTCATTAAGTCGCTTATCGGCATATTGACAAAGTCATCGACATTTATTGTTTTGGCTTTCTCTTCGCCTAATTTCTCACCTTTGACCCATTTCCAAAACTTATTTAGCCATTGTTTTAACTTGCTGATAACGTCCAATCTCTTCCAAATCGTTAAATTGTCTGCGTTCTGCATTGCTGACTGCTGCATCTGACGTAACACCTCTGCACCTTGTTTTCCTACCAATATTGCGTGTATCTCACTCGCAAATTCGTCTTCGGTCAAATTATCGTAAAATCCGCTTTTCTTAACAACCTGCCATAGTTGTGTCTGCTTCATCAACTCAACGCCTTGTCGCCACAATTCAGGGTTGTTTTTCTGACACATCTTATCCCACAAATGTGTGTATTCGTGTATCCTTGTACGTACTCCTGCAAGTTCTCTGTCAAGATATATTTTTCCGCCAATGGTAAAGCCGTATATCGTTCCGTCATTGGTCGCAAGAACCTGTCGTATATCTTTGTCGTACTCTTCTGCTTTTGACAATAATTCCTCACTACTCAACGTCTCATACTCTATACCCGACTTGTCAAACAACTTATCCACCAACTCAATATGTGCATCGTCTCTTTCTTTCTGTTCTATCTCCTCTTGTTGGCGTACTTCTTCCATACGCTCCGAATACTCTTTGCGTCTTATCTCCGCTTGTGGAATAACACTATATTGTATAGTATCGTCTGATAAAACTTTATACAAAATATCTTGGGCTTCTTTAATAGACATATCTTTTGCACGTTCATTTTCCGATGATATTTCGCCTAACTCTTCTATTTCGTCTCTTTCTTCCTCCGTCAATTCACTTTCATCCAATTCTCTGTAATGAAAACTATAATCTCCTATGTTATAAACTCGCCTTATATCCCCGAATGGAAATTGATGTATTCCGTCCGCTTGCGAAACTTCGTCTGTAATAAGTTTGTCTAATACATCGTTTTTCAGGGCATATAGTTCTTTTATTTCTCTTCTCAATGAATATAAAGAATAATCTTTATATGTGGCTTCTAATTCTCTAAATAGATAATAAATATTTTCATATTCCTTAAAAAGATTATCATAATATTCACAATCTTCTTCTGCTTGCTCTATTTCCTCCTCTGTACTTTCCTCATCGTCAATTATATTTTGTGCGGAATTACGCTCATTCTCACAATTTTTCATTTCTTCAAAAGCTTCTTCACTTGAAGAAATTTCGGTTTCAAATTCATCATAAAGGACAAAGTATTCATCGTTTTTAATATCAAATTTTTCTATATCATCAAAACCGTCCTCTTTAATAAAATCTATAACACTTTGCGTAATTTCGCCACCTTGCACCCAATTTCTGAAATCTCTATATTTCTTTACTTCTTTGTTGATGCGATACAATGCTTTGCCAATCTTATTTGCATAATCCTTATCTTCAAACTTTATTTGAAACCTTATATCGTTATTCTTCTCATCAAACGTTCCTACATTGTCGGTTGCACTCTTGATTTGATTAGGATTGAATACTACTATCTGACCTGCATTAAAATTACGAAATGCTTTTTCCAAAAGTTTAGATGTGTCTTTTGTGTCTAATACCCATAAGCCGTCATATCCTAATTTATTTGTAATTTTTTGTAAATGGTCTACGGCATAGTATGGTATTTTTTTATCTTTGAAATCGTAAAAATTATCTATGAAGTCATAAAAAACATTCCTTTTTCCTACTTCTCTTTTTCGTACTCCCTTTTCAATGTTTTTATATTCCTCGTACTCCAATCCTAATGATTTGCTTACATCTCTACTGTCTATATCTGTCCAAGAATTACCGTGATTATCTATAATAACAGGATTTTTTATGTTTAAGAATACCTCATATACTTTTCCTCTGAAATATCCTTTATAAGCATCGGCAAATTTTTTGTTCTCGGTAAAATAAGCACCGCCTTTTAATCCGTTACGTTTTGTGTTATCTATATTGAATACTGTTATATTTGAACGGTTGCTTCCGTGATACACTACCATTGGTTCGCCGTTCTCATCTACAACTTTTGAGCAATTTTCTTTGGCAGATACAATATTTTGTAGTACCTTTGCAACGTCTCCTTGATGATAACCCGCTTTGGTGTCGGTCTTGATGTTATCGTCAAGGAGATTTTTTTGTAATACGACCTCGTGTAGATAGAAACGGTTGGTATTATTATTCAATCTTTTGACAACAGCAACACCTATATATCTTTCTCCTGCAATGGTTATCGGTGCAGAAATTGTAACACTGTCATAACCACGATTTTTCCAATCTGTGGAACTGTCAATGATTATTCCTTTCTTGATAATATCGGGAACTGATGCAAATGCCGAACTTTTTACACGACCTATTCCGTGCGAGATACTGTCTTTTACACTTTCTTTGTCAAGTAAAACCTCTCCGAAATCTTCTCTTTCTACTTTACCGCCAAATTTTTCTTTATAATATGCAGGAACTTTATCCGTTAGTTTTATACCGTCTTTTTCAAATTCATTGCCTGTTAATTCAGATACAGGTTTTTCATTTAATAGGAAGTTTTTGATTGCGACCAACTCCCAATCGCCGAACCACTCTTTGAACGCCTTAGTTCTTACTTGCACCCATTGTTTTTCGTTCAATTTACTTTGCTTGCCGTTAGGTGCTTTCATATACGTGCCGTTCGCTTTGGCTTGCTCTACAATTTCTCTTTGCTCTTCTGTCAATCCTCCCTTATTATCCGTTCTTACTTCCTGTTTTCCCTTTCTTTCTCCTACAACATCATTAGGATTAACACCGTTAAGCATATCCGACAAAACTTTGTCTGCCACCTCTTCCGCACTCGTGAAATGAATACCGAACCAATCGGCAACGCCTTTCCAAAATCTCTCCAATGCTTTTTTAACATTGTTGATTGCATTTAACATTCGTGCTTTGTCAAAGATGTTTGCCTTGTTGTCGGCTTTTATTTTGTCCGCTTCTTCTCTCAATCGCTCTGCACCTAGCTTTCCCGAATAGTGAGCCAAAACCTCGTCTGCTATCTCATCATCGGTTTTCAAATCAGGATATAGTCGGCGTACCTTATCCCATAGTGCTTTATTGGTTTTCATCAAACCAATAATATTCTGCCACTCTTTCGGGTTCGCTTTCCTCATCGCATCAGCCCAAAGGTGCGTATATTCGTGTATAGGTGTCTCAGCTGTCGCAACACTCTTGTCAAGATATATTTTTCCGCCAACGGTGAAACCATAAACCTCGCCCGCAGATGTTTTTAAGAATTTGATATTTCCGTCTATATTGTCTAATTTATCCTCTTCCAATTCAAGGATATAATCAACTGACGGTTTTCGTTGTTCGTGGTGTTGTACATTAGTCGGTTCTGCCCATTCATAACTATATGCCCCACCGCCTAACGCCGTCTGTCTTATTAGTCGTCTATCGCCATTTGATGCAAATGTTTCAAAATCTTGATAAGTTCTATTTATTCTCTTAAACTCATATCCTTTTAACTTATCTTTTATTCTGTCCCATTTCTCAAAAGCAATACGTTCTTTCTCTTTATAATCATCAAACTGTTTATTCCTTTTATCTTGGATTTCTTTATACTTCTGTGCTATCGCTACAATATCACTTGCAGGAGTATCAAAGTTAAAGAACTCTTCTTCTTTAATTCTGTGTATTGATGTAACACTATGGTCGCTTATTCTGAATTTCGCTCCGTAGCCTATAATGTATGTAGAAACACCGTGATTTGTCATACTTCTGCTGATATGAAAATCAGGCATTCCTGCTTTTTTCAATGCTTCTACAACTTCTGTTGCTTTCTTGTATTGCTTTTCGCTCTCTTCAAGTTGATATTCCTTTGTGTAAAAATCAGGATTAGAGTAAAATTTTTCACGACTTTCATTAATTTTTCCGTCTTTTATTATTGGGTTCTCAAAATTTTGCAGTATCTTTGCAACCGAATTAAGTTCTTGCTTATTTGTTGCGTCCGTAATGGGAACGGAAGTGCTTAAATAATCAAGAACTTTATTTTTTTCTGCATAAATAAGTTTCCCGTTGTTTATCCAATTGATTACTCCTTTGCTGTTTTTATCAAAAACAGAAGTAACCAAATTAACATCTTGAACTTCGCCTTTTGATATATCAATAGACACAAGAGCATTTTTACCATTTATCGGCATTTCTGTCAATATAGCAAAACTATTCTCATAACTGCCTTTGAACACTGCAATAGGATTTGCAACATATTTCGGTAAATCCTTAATATCCGCAAAGTCATAGCCGTGTTGCTTTGCTTTTTTTACGAGTTTATTACCATACAGTACTATTGCACGGTTTGGCATTCCACAAGCAAGCAATATATTTGACGGACGACCAACATTTAATTGAACGTTGTCTGCGTTCTCGGTTGTCAATTGTTCCAACTCTTCGTTGAACTTCTTATTGACTTCCGACAACATATTTCCGTTTGCTCTGTCCAACACTCTCTGAGCCTCTTCATTGTCGGTTATAACCTCTATTCCCGCATCGCTCAAAACATCTTCCAACGCTTCAACAAGTGCTGTCTCTTTATTGTTTTTCTCACTTTTCGCTTTATCAGTTGCACTTTTTTTATGTTGTTTGTACAAATTTTTTGTTTTATCGTAAGTAAAACCACCTTTTCCATCGGGTATAAGGTCGTATGTGAAATAATAATTGTCCTTTACTTCTTTTTCCTTTGATTTTTCTTTGTCGGTTTCGGAATTTGTCGTACCTTTGCCGTCAGATAAGTCGGACGTAGGGTTGGAAAGGGCTCCAACCTCTTCTGAGTTTTCAGAAGGCAGTATGAAGAGTTGCCCGTCTTCACGTTCGGCTTGTCTTTTTACCTTTTCTATTCCTCGCTCATCTGTATAATACCAATGTATAATTTCTATGTTATCCTTATTTGAATTGACTTCTAATAGGACTAATTTATTTATACCATTCCTATCTTGTATATTAATTACAACCCAATTATTCGGGCGTTTTGATTTTTGATTTTGACCATACAAATTTGGAGAATATAACGCTTTATTTAATATTTCTCTACTATCTTCTGGCGTTACGTCTTTATGTTTCCTTGTATTTCTTTCAAATACATTTTTCTTTATAACAACAGGCTTTCCATTTGTTCCTAATACGTTTGCGACCTTATCGGGCAAATTAGGTAATTCAACACTTCTTGTTGGATTTGTAAAATCTTCATCTGTTATCTCATCAATACTATTGACTTTCTCGGTTATTAATTTGCCGTTTTCATCAATAGGGTTGCCTTGATTATCAAAATTTCCTATTCTTTCTGTTTGTTTTTTCTTTGTTTCTTTTTCTCGTTCTTTTATTATGTATGATGTTGGAACTATGATAAATCTTTCGTCGTTATATAATTCTGAACGATATGTGATAAGTTTACTTAGTAAGTTAGACCAATAGTTAAGTTTTTTGGCTAATTCTTTCGCTATGTTATCCATAGAATGGTTGTCTGTGTATTCTTCATAATCAACCATAAATTCAGAAACTTTATATGACGCATAATATTCAAGTGCTACTAATTTTTCAAGCGGTATTAATTTCCTTACAGCATTATATTTTTCTTTTAATTTATCAAATTGATTTCTTTGTTCTTCGGTTGCGTTATTATAATCCTGTGTTCTTATTCCACCAATAATATTTATTGCTTTTTGTTTAATTTTATTTGCTTTACTATCTATATCATTAAACTTTTTTTCTAACGCTTCTGCTTCTTTGTCCGATATTATTTTATTTTCCAGCCGACTTTCTTTGTCAGTTTCGGAAGTTGTCGTATCTTTGCCGTCGGAAACTAAGTCAGGGGATACAAGAGTTCCATTCTCCTTTTTAGCGATACTTTGGTCTCCAATGGTAGTGTCGGGCTTTTTTTCTTTATTTTCTTTACTCCTTGTTTTATCAAAGGCAGTAATTACCCAATTTCCCTCATTACTTTGTGCGACAGATACCCTGTAACCGCCATAATCAAACGAACGGTTTGTGCCTTGCTCTGTCATTTTTCCGTTAGCAAGTACATTTTCAATCGTATCTATTGCTTCGTCTAACGATGTGAAATCATCTCTTTTATTGATATGTTTATCTATGATGTGTTTTAATCCTCCTTTTTCATTACCCCAATTCAAATCTATGTTTCCCAACTCATTATTATAAAACACATCTTTAACATATCCGCTTTGTTCTTTTTCTAACAAATGTGCATATTCTTTGGCTTTACCTTGTTGTCCTTGATAGATATTGCCCCATTTATTAGTTCCTATCGGTTCTACTTCATCTACTTCTATTTCTTCATTTCCTCTTTCAGCATTTGCAACGCTATCTCTTTCGCTTCCTCCTGCGTTAGGTTCGGATTGTCTTTGAGTACTTGTTGTTGTTTCTCTGCTAACATTAATATCATTAACTTGTTCGCTTGTTGTTTCGTCTTGTTGTCCATATCTCGCTATTATTTGTGTTAAAATATCTTCTCTGTTTCTTTTGTCGCCAAATAAATTCTCTCCGTTGGCTTCATTGCGTGCAGAATTGTTGTATAAAGATAATATATCCTTAAACGCTGTTTTATCCTCTTTATTTAATTTCTCTGCCAATAATTGTGTGGTCTTACCTTGCAATCCTCTATTGTCAAATATTGTTGTCTGTGCAAAGAAATCGGCTATTGTTATACCTTTATCCAAACACTCTGTAACAACTTCTATGGCTTTGTTTATATCATCATTTAAGGTATATTCTTCGCCCAATAGTTTGTTGTCCAATATCTCGTTTATTGAATTTAATATAACATCTCTCAATTGGCTGTTTTCGGGACGTTTCACCAAACTTACAGCTTTTTCGTCAAGACAAGCACCCAATAATATATCCCTGATAAACTCCGTTCCGTTACCATTCAAAGACCCGTCACCATTCAAATACTGTGTCGTTTCATTTGGCTGTAATATTCCCTCGTGAAGCAATAAATTGACAATATCACTGCCATTGCGTATTATCCTGCTTTCTATTCCGCCACGTTGTTTTTTCTCCGCTAACTCACTAATCCAATCACCAATTCGTCTTATTATATTAGGCTTGTCTTTTAATATCTTTGTTACTTTAACAGCTCTCGCTGTCGTGCTTTCTTGTTCCTCTTGCGTCTTGTTGAATTTGTCAAAATTCTCTGTGGTATAGGCTATATCTTCATCCAATTCTATAACAACCCTCGGATGTTGCATACCCTTGACTTCTTCACCGCTTATCCCAAAATCCCGCTCGGAAATTTCCTGCAAATATTCATTATATCTGCTGTCTGTTCCATTCATTGACGCATATTGCCCTGCCATTGTTCGACCATTGCCACTTAATACAACTCCGTTACTATCCACAATAGGAGGGTTGCTTACTGCTTGCTTATCATATTTTGTCGCAATTCTTATAACCTTTGCTTGCTCGTTGCTCTGTCGTGCATAGTCTCGGCTATTCATTGTACTGCCGTTCTCATTAATAGGAAAACCCTCATTTTGTACAAATGAACGTCTTGCATCGTGGCTCGGTGTTAAACTATCGGCTTCAACAACAACATATCTTCCTTTTAATTCTGTGCCGTCAGGCATTATATAAGATGTTTCACGACCTACAACTTTTTCCCCTGCATTATATTTTTCTTTTGCAGTATTTGTTTGGCTGTTTTCTTTTATCTGTTCTTGGTTCTGTTGTTGTTCTTCGTTTGTATTCCTCTGTTGTGCTACCTCTTTTTCTTTGCGTTCCCTGTATTCTTTTTGTTGTTTTCTGTCTGTCGGTATTTGAGCAACTTGCTTCCAATAATCTAATTGCATTTGTAACACTGTCGCTTTCTGTCTCGCTGCTTTTATCTTATCTATATCAGCACTCTTTGGCGACTTCGCTTTCTTTATCTTCTCTTCTAAGTCGGCAATCTTATTGGTTATCGCACTTTTTACATCTTCCTCATTATCGTCAAAAAACTCCAATAAATTGTCATAAGTCTGCTCTGCTCCGTCCTCCATTACTTCGCCACTTTCCATTCGCTCTTTTAGGCTCTTGCGTCCTTGTGTTTCTTCTGATTGCTCGGTCTCTTGTTGCTCATTTGTTACAGTTTGTTTTTCTTGTATGGCAGTTTTTTGCGGTTGCTCTGTTTGTGCTTGTTGTTGTGTAACTATTTGGTCTGCTATGTTTTGGTCATACGCTCTTTGAACATCTCGTTTTGCTTGCTCACTTACGTTCTGTTGCACAGTGTTAGAATGAGCCTATTAAAGTAAAAATAAAGCGAGGAGAGATTTTTATTACTCCTCGCTTTTTGGTTGTTTTGTAAATCCATTAATCGTTGAGACTATCGCATAAACTTCGTTTATTTGTCTATTCACACCCCTTTCCTGTGTTTTTAATTATCTCCAATATAGCTTCGCCATAATTTTCAAAAGTTTTTTTGCCAAGATATTTAAGATGTAAAAACTCGGATTTGGTTGTCGGCTTTTCGTTACTAAGAGTTATCAATCCCTTTTGTGAAACAACGCAATAAGCAGGGATATTCTTTTCTTTGGCTACCTTTGCCCTCCATGAACGCAAGGCATTAAACAGTTCCTCGTCTTCAATGTCCGAAGATGTCTCTTGTTTGTCTTTACTTTGTAGATTATCCGATGTTTGCTTAGGTTTTGAAGCGTTTTGCGTCGATGTTTTCTTTGCCATATCACCAATAATAGATACAAGCGGAAGTGAATTTCCTTGCGCAAGCAGGTTGTTTTTCAATTCCATAAAGCCGATAGATTCAAATGTTTCGTTGAAAAACTGCAAAAATCTACACTTTATCTCCTTTTCAACCGATAAGGATATAATCAACTCTTTCAACGTTATATTCTCTTCGGCATTATCCAATTCGATATTTATCAAATCCAAAAACAAATCATTCAAAAAATCAATGTTTGCTGCGTAATATTCTTTGGCTTTAAGACAGCGAGCGATACATTTATCTATCTGCTCAGTGGAGAGTGTTGTAGGTCTATTGAAATTATTCAACCATTTGACAAAAGTACTTGAAACTTTGGCTATATACGTTTGATATCTATCTATTATTGCCAAACATTTTTCGGCTATTTTAGGGAAAGTGCCGATAACGGAAGAACGTATAAGGTATGCAAGTTTAGTGATTTTTGTTGTAAAATCTGAGAAATCAAATATAGTTATAATGTTTTCAATAAGGAAATTCTGTTGAGCTGTGTATAATGTCGTTTCGTTGGGTGGGTTTATCAGTGAATTAGTGTTAAACATCGTTATATTTTTATCTAACATCACACTATTAGTGTTAAACATCGCTGTAAGGATAATACCATCCAAACTTCTGCAACGAGAAAGTGCCACATAAACCTGCCCGTGCGAGAAAGCTTTATTGGAATTTATTACCACTTTGTCGAAAGTCAGTCCCTGCGATTTATGTATGGTAACAGCCCAAGCAAGTCGCAAAGGAAATTGAGAAAACGTGCCGACAATATTGGCTTTGATATTTTTGGTCTCCTTATCAATGTCATATTTGATACTTTCCCAAGTGTAACGCTCAACGGTAATATCCTCATCATCTTCGGGACATCTGACAACGATATAATTCTCGTGCAGTTCCTTTATTTTACCTATCTTGCCGTTGTAATATCGTTTTTTGCCCGAAGCACCATTGTTGTAATCGTTTTTAAGAAACATAACTTGGGCATCTTCTTTCAACTTCAATTCAAAACTATTCGGATAAGAGTTTTCTAAGAAATCGCCTTGAACGTCTGCCGTATAGACAAATTCTTTGCTGTCTATTTGGTCAAGTTTTATATTGTTTATACTGTCTGCTTGCTGGTTGTGAGTGCAGAGTACAATATAGTTTTCGGGAATATTTTTATTTATATCGGCAACATATCTTTTGTTTAGGGCTTCGACAATGTCAGGTGTTAGTTTATCTTCTCTAACAGCGTTAAGAATATTGATAAATTCCCTATCACTTTGGCGGTAGATATGTTGAAGAGTTATGGTTATGTAAGACGAGTTTTGCAATGCTTTGGCACTGAAAAAATAAAAGTTATCATAATATTGCCGCAGTTCTTCACAATCGGTTTCGGTGGTAACGGGCGGCAATTGAGACAAATCTCCGATGAACAACATCTGAACACCACCGAAAGGTTTGTTGCGTGCATTGTAGCGAAAACGACGTAACAAAAAATCTATTTCGTCCAAAATATCGCAACGCACCATTGATATTTCGTCAATGATGATAAGATCCAACGAACGAATAAGATTGATTTTATCTTTTCTGAATTTACGCGTTTTAACGTCAGTACCGGGTATGTAGATATGAAAAGGTAATTGAAAAAAAGAATGTATGGTAGTACCACCTGCTTGTAAAGCCGCAATCCCCGTAGGTGCCAAGACAACATGGCGTTTATTTATCGTTTTTGTGAGGTTTCTTAAAAAAGTTGTCTTGCCTGTACCTGCTTTGCCTGTTAGAAACACATTTTTGTTGGTTCGTGTCAAATATTCGTAGGCAAGGTTCAATTCGGGATTGTCATTCATAATCGTTTTTTTTAGTGTTTAATACTATTCAATCAGTTTCATTGATTATTTTATTAATCTCACTGATTATTTTATTAGTTTCACATATTATTACGCTGCTATTAAACAACAGAAGGAAACAACTTCATTGTATCAACAAAGTTGCTTCCTTTCTGTTACGGGCAAGTATTTATTTTCTTTTTATAACTTTCTTTGCAGCAATGACAATATCTTTTGCCATTAAATGATAATGCTCCATTAACTGCATAGGCTTTCCTGATTGTCCAAACTCATCATCAACACCAATGAACTCCATAGGTGTCGGCATATTCATAGCCAATGTTTGAGCGATAGCATCTGACAAACCACCGTTGAACATATGTTCTTCGCAAGATACACAGCATTTTGTTTTCTTAACGGAGTTAAGGATTGCCTCTTTATCCAACGGTTTAATGGTGTGAATGTTTATAACCTCTGCACTTATACCCTCGCTTTCCAATTGTTTGCATGCTTCAAGGACTTGCCATACCAAATGACCCGTTGCAAACAAAGTAACGTCCGTTCCTTCACTCAAAACGATAGCCTTACCAATTTCAAAAGGCATATCATCAGGAATGAATACAGGAACTTTCGGTCTTCCATAACGAAGATATACAGGACCATTGTATTTAGCCGCTGCTATTGTGGCTTGCTTAGTCTGATTGAAATCACAAGGATTGATAACAACCATATTTGGCATCATACGCATAAGACCTATATCTTCCAATATCTGGTGTGTTGCACCATCTTCGCCTAATGTAATACCGGCATGAGAGCCTGCAATCTTAACATTTGTATCGGAATATGCCACACTCTGACGTATTTGGTCGTAAGTTCTACCAACAGAAAAAGCCGCAAATGAACCTACGAAAGGAATTTTTCCACTCAAAGCCATTCCCGAAGCAATGCTTATCATATTGCTTTCAGCAATACCTACTTGGAAAAATCTTTCCGGAAAAGCCTTTGCGAACAAATCCATACGAACACTCGGAGTTAAATCCGCACAAAGTGCAACAACGTTCTCGTTTTCTTTTCCTGCTTGTAAAAGACCTTCTGCAAATCCGCTACGAGTGTCTTTCTCTCCAAGGATTTTATATTCTTTCATTTTTTATTACTTGTTTTGTTTGACGCCCAAAGTAATATTTGTCGTCTTGTTTGACTCTATCTTTATTTCTTGTGTAAATGTTTTGCTTGATTTCAAAGCACTCCTACTCTTAGCAACAATGGTATAAACGCCGGGTAACAATTCCACCGTTTCTTTCAAATTGTCTTCCGTAATATCACGAACCCAAAAAGTTTTGCCATCCTTTTGTACAAAGATACTACCGATAATATCGGATTTTTGCTTTTCTATTCTCAAATATCCTGATTGGGGTATTTCGATAGTAGTCGTTGAACTTTGTCCTACTTCCACTCCTTTCAGGGTTAATACAGGCAAAGTCATAACCTCTAAATCGTATTTGCCAATCAAGTATTTCTGTTTGGTATTAATCATTTGTACATTTATCGTTTGACTATTGTCTGCTTTCTTTATCGCAACCGGATAAGGTTTTGCAGAAGACGTTCCATTGTTAAGATACTTTATATACAACGTTCCTTGCGGTGTTTTTAGATTTATTACAGAGTGTTCGCCCGCTAAGAATGTTACGTTTTTTTTCTCAACAGGTGGAATTGTCATAGCAACCACGTCATAATTTATCAGAGGGTCTATTTCCAAAGTATCACTCATCCCTTGCGTAGATAGACTATGCATAAAACTATATCGTAGTTTATGATTTTCGCTATCAAAAAACATCAAAGGTATGTCAGTTTCCGTATTCTCGTTTTTATCGTTTAACAAATTAACCTGCGTCGTTGTGTTATGGACTGCTTGTCTTACGATAGTGTTTAAGGCTTTTGAAAAATCAATCTCCCCTTTTGCTTCGTAATATATTCCGCAGTTTTCGTAATTGTTTTTCATTCCCTTGCTGATACCGATGATAAAAGGTTTGATATACTTACCTTGCTTTTGCATAGTCTTTGAAATCAAATCTATATCACCGTCGCACTTATCGATATTATCAACAATCATCACAACAATATTCCTGCTATGCTTGTCTTTTGGAAAATCCTCTGCACATTTCTCCAAAGATTTCGCAACAGCAGAAGTACCTTTTGGCGTCAGGGTTTTAAGTTTTGCTTTAATGTTATCTTGATTCAAACGATAGAAAGGAACTAACAAATGTGTATCTTCACAATCGCCAAGAGTATAGTCTTTTTCGCTTCCGAACACACGTATAGCACACTCAACATTATCGTAATTAGACAATGAATCGACAATATTGGAGAGTAAGTTTTGCGTAATTTTTATCTTTGTCGCACTCTGCCATTTCTCGTTCATATTGTGAGAACAATCCACAATGAACAAAATTCTTGTCTTCTCCGTGTTTTGTTGAGTCGTTTTACCATTTTGTCCATAAACACAAAATGGCAAAATCAACAATGCTACAAACGTATATTTCAGAAACTTTGAAACCATTTCTAATAATCGCCAAGTGTTTCCTTTAATTGAGACAACGCATTTTGGGTTTGCTCATCGTTTGGAGCCTTACCATGCCAGCCGTTATTATCTTCCATAAAATCGACACCATATCCCATTTTGGTGTGCATAACAAGCATAACAGGTTTGCCTTTGTGAGCGTGTTTTTTGCATTCTTCCAATGTATCAAGTAACTCTTGCATATCGTTACCATTGCATTCCAAAACATCCCACTTAAACGCCAAAAATTTATCTTTCAAAGAATCAGAGCAGCAAACATCTTTACAACGTCCGTCAATTTGAACGCCATTGCTGTCAATGATACTAATCAAGTTATCCACTTTATTTGCACCGGCAAACATTGCTGCCTCCCAAATCTGTCCTTCTTCTATCTCTCCGTCGCCATGCAAAGAATAAACAAGGTTATCGTCTTTATCCATTTTCTTTGCAAGAGCAGCACCAACGGCAACGCTCATTCCTTGACCAAGAGAACCAGAAGCAACTCTTACTCCCGGCAAATTGCCATGAAACGAAGGGTGTCCCTGCAAACGAGAACCCAACTGACGAAGAGTGGCTAACTCTTTAATAGGGAAATATCCTCTTCTTGCCAAAGCACTATACCAAACAGGGGCAATATGTCCTATGGAAAGGAAAAACATATCTTCGCCTTTGCCACCACGTGTATAATTTTGGGGATCAATATTCATCTCCTTGAAATAAAGAGCCGTAAATAAATCTGCACAACCCAAACTTCCGCCCGGATGCCCCGATTGGCAAGAATTGACCATACGCAAAACATCTCTTCTTATCTGCGTTGCAATATCCTGCAATTCTGCTATATTTTTCATTTCTAAATTTTGCGTCAAGTAACGAAGCATAATTAGTGTCTCACATTAATTTTTTAGTGTGTGAAATTAAAAAATTAATGTGAGACACTAAAAAATTATTATCACTGATTATTTTCGCTACTTAACGACTTTTTTGTTTTTATTTATTATAAATTTATTTTTTCTCTGCTTTTAATCTTTCCGTAAGCATAGGAATGATTTTGTGTAAATCGCCTACGATACCAAGGTCTGCAATCTGCATAATAGGAGCAAATTTATCTTTGTTGATTGCAACAATAAATTCACTTGACTCCATACCTGCAAGGTGCTGGATTGCTCCCGAAATACCACAAGCCATATACAAATCTGGACGAACAGTCTTACCCGTTTGACCAACTTGACGCTCGTGTCCGATAACACCTGCATCAACCATTGCTCTTGATGTTGAAATCTCGCCTTTAAGTTCTTTTGCCAAATCTTCCAATTTCTTAAAGCCTTCTTTATTACAAACACCACGACCACCTGATACTAAAACTTTGGCTTCCGTAATATCAACCTCAGATGCTTTCTTAACGGTCTCCAATACTTTAACTTTGAATTTGTCTGTATTGAAATTGATTTTTACATCAATAACCTCTCCTTTTCTACTATCGTCCTTTGCCATTTTTTGCATAACGCCAGGACGAACAGTACTCATTTGAGGACGGTGATTAGAGCAAACAATCGTAGCCATTAGATTGCCGCCAAAAGCAGGACGAGTACTCCACAACTCTTTATCTTCTTCGTTTATCTCCAATTTAGTACAATCGGCTGTAAGTCCTGTATTTACTCTTGCAGATATTCTTGGACCCAAATCTCTTCCTATCGTTGTTGAACCAATCAACACAATAGAAGGTTTGTAATCATTAATCATTTGGGTTATTGCCTGAGTGTATGGTTCGGTGGTATATACAGCCAAACTTTTATCCTCAACCAACAACACTTTATCTGCTCCGTATGCAATCAAATCATTGGATTGAGATTTTATACCATCTCCCAAAAACATTGCATAAACCTCTTGACCGAGTTCATTGGCTAACTCTCTTGCTTTTCCCAAAAGTTCCAAGCCGACATTTTGTATTTGACCTTCTCTTTGCTCAACAAATACAAATATATTTTTATAATCTTCTTTATTCATCGTTACTTAAATTTTTAATAAATGTATTTTCTTTTTTATCCACAATCAAAATTATGAATGGATAACTAAAAACATCTATCAATTATATAATGTGTTTTTCTTTAAGTTTGTTGATAATGATTTCAACAGCCTCCTCCGGTTCTACTTCAAACACCTCTCCTTTTGCTTTCAAACCTTTTGCAAATGATTTCTTAACATTTGTAGGAGAACCTTTCTTTCCTAATTTCTCTTCATCGCATTGGATTTTGTCTGCATTCCAAATCTCAACTTCTTTATCGAAACACTCAACAATACCGCTCACCGTCATATAACGAGGTTTGTACGAAGAAGCCAATACAGAAACCAAACAAGGCAATTGTACCTCTACAATTTGGTAACCGTCCTCCAATTGCTTTTTAATTGTCAAAGTTTTGTCTCCGTCATATTTGCAATCTTCCAAATATGTTACTTGCGGAATATCCAAATGCTCTGCCATTTCAGGACCGACTTGTGCCGTATCTCCGTCTATCGCTTGACGGCCTGTTATTACCAAATCATAATCCAATTCTTTCAACGCACCGGCCAAAGCATGGGAAGTAGCCAATGTATCTGCTCCGCCAAGTTTTCTATCTGTCAAAAGAATGGCTCTATCTGCTCCCATTGCCAATGCTTCTCTAAGAATTGCATCTGCTTGTGGAAGACCCATAGTGATAACGGTAACATTTGCCCCAAATTCGTCTTTTAATCTAAGTGCCAATTCCAAACCGCCCTTATCATCAGGGTTCATAATACTTGGCACACCTTCTCTTATCAAAGTACCTGTCTTTGGATCTATTTTAACTTCTGTCGTGTCGGGTACTTGTTTTATACAAACTACTATATTCATTTTAATTCTCTCTTATTAATTTGTTAAACCTACTAAAACAACTTTTATGGATTTTAATCAAATCTCTGTGTTCTTTATACAATGTTATTTCAATAGGTGTGATGCGATAACCATTCTTTGAACCTCTGATGTTCCTTCATATATCTCGGTAATCTTGGCATCTCTAAACATACGCTCGACAGGATATTCTCTTGTGTAACCATATCCCCCGTGGAATTGTATTGCTTTGGTTGTCATTTCCATTGCAACTTCGGCTGCATACAATTTAGCCATTGAAGCATCTTTGCTATAAGGCAATCCTGCATCTATTCTTGAAGCGGCACTGCGAACTAAAAATCTGGCAGCGTTTATCTTTGTCTCCAAATCCGCTAATTGAAACTGAGTATTTTGGAATTGTCCTATGGCTCTGCCGAATTGTTTTCTTTCCTTGACATATTTAACGGTTTCGTCCATAGCACCCTGTGCAATACCCAAAGCCTGTGAAGCAATACCCAAACGACCTCCGTCCAAAGTCATCATGGCAATCTTAAAGCCTTTACCTTCTTTACCTAAAAGATTTTCCTTTGGAACTTCGCAATTTTCAAAAATCAACTCACAAGTAGCAGAACCGCGAATACCTAATTTCTTTTCTTTTTTACCGATAGAAAATCCCTTAAATCCCTTTTCAACAATGAATGCCGAGATACCTTTTGTACCTAAACTCTTATCAGTCATCGCAAAAACAACATAAACATTTGCGTAAGAAGCGTTAGTGATAAAAATCTTAGAACCATTCAATATCCATTTATCTCCTGCATCAACGGCTGTTGTTTGTTGCATTGCGGCGTCCGTTCCTGCATTAGGCTCTGTCAAACCGAATGCTCCTATCCACTCTCCTGATGCAAGTTTTGGCAAATATTTCGTTTTTTGTTCCTCTGTTCCAAACATCAAAATAGGCTCTGCACACAAAGAAGTATGAGCAGAAACGACAACACCGGTAGTTGCACAAACCTTAGATAATTCTTCAACTGCCATAGAATACATTTGAGTCGTTCCACCCTGACCGCCATATTGTTTAGGAATAGGAATACCCATGATACCAATTTTACTCATTTTTTCAACCGTTTCGATAGGAAATCTCTCTTCCTCATCAATCTCGGCTGCCAACGGCTTTACTTCGTTTTCTGCAAACTCACGAATCATTTGCAAAAACAAATTTTCCTGTTTTGTTAAGTTGAAATCCATTGTTTCTATCTTTATATTAGTTAATTATTATAATCATTAAAATTGAAATTTTTCTTATCAAAAGAAACATAATCCCAATCATTGCACAAAATTACAAAAAAATTATAATAGTAAGACTTAAAAAATCGAATAATTTTCAAGCAATCACGTTTTTTTGCTTTTTATGTATTGGAGCTTTTGTTTTAATTGAAATTTTACGACCAATCGTTAAAATGATTACACTAACTATTTTTTTAGTGTCCCTGACTATTTTGCTGATTAATGAAACTATTTTTGCCATTCGTAAAACCTTGCTTTCAACAACATTGAAAAGAGAATTTTTATAACCAGTTCCTGGCAAGATAACATTAATAGTTTTGATAAATAATGCAAAACAAAAAAGCAATAGATGAAAACTATATATTTTGCAAGACTTTGAAACTTTTTAATCAAATGCAATAAACAAAAAAGCGGTCTGTTCTTTGTTTAGAACAGACCGCTTAAATGTAGTTCAGATAATCATTTTTTATTTATTAACTGCCACTTTTTCGCTAAGTTCTTTTCCTGCTTTGAATTTAACGACCTTCTTTGCCTCAACTGCAATAGCTTCGCCTGTACGAGGATTTCTTGCGGTTCTTGCAGGTTTTTCTTGAATTGACAATGTACCAAAGCCCATAAGAGTTACTTTCTCACCTTTCATAAGGTAATCTTGTGCTGCGGAAATAAACGCATCGTAAGCTTTCATAGAATCTGTTTTTGTCAAACCGCTTAATTCAGACATCTTGTCTGCAAAATCTTTTTTTGTCATAATTGTTAATTGTTTTAAATGTTTAATTTACTTAATTATTTTACAGACGCAAAGTTATACAAAAAAATATTATGCAACAAAATTTTACAAAGATATTTTCAAAATAAATTACTTTTTTTTCAATACACCATTTATTCTAAAACCTTTTATCAATTCTTTTGCAGGCATTCGTTTCTTTCCATTCAATTGCAAATCAGTTATTTCTAAAACAGAATCCGAACACTGAACCAATATTTTACTTTTATCCTCAATCCAAAAATCTCCAATAGCGTTTCTTATTGATTTGTCAAATATTTTAGCCTCAAAAATCTTAAATTCATATTCTTTTTCGGTGTCAAAATCAAAAAATATTGCTTTTGCAGACGGATAAGGGGCAAGTCCTCTTATAAAATTTATTACGTTATTTGCCGAATTATCCCAATTTATGTACGTATCTTGTTTGAAAATCTTCGGAGCAGGTTTAGTTGGCAAAGACAAATCTTGTTTCATCGTTTTTACCTCTCCACTCTCAAACATCTCCAATGTATCGGTGATGAGTTTTTTGCCTTTTTCTGCCATAATGTTATACAACTCTTCGGCATTCGTTGTATCTGTTATTTCTACTTTTTGTTGTAAAAGAATTTCGCCACAATCCATTTTGTCATTCAATAGAAATGTTGTGATACCGGTATGTTTTTCGCCGTTGATTATCGCCCAATTTATAGGAGCAGCACCTCTGTATTGAGGCAAAAGTGATGTGTGCATATTAAATGTACCATACTTTGGCATAGCATACACAACCTTTGGCATAATGCGAAAGGCTACCACTATTTGAATATCGGCTTGCAAAGATTTCAACTCTTGCAAAAACTCTTCATCTTTCATACTCTTCGGCTGCAATACCCTTAACCCCAATTCCTCTGCTTTTACCTTAACTTCACAAGGAGTTAAAACTTTTCCCCGACCTTGCGGTTTATCCACATTGGTAACAACTCCTACAACGTTATAACCACTTCTCACCAAATGCTCCAATTCTATGGCAGCAATCTCAGGCGTACCGAAAAATACAATTCTCAAACTCTTCATATATTCCTATAAACAAACAGCGATTTTTATTTACAAAACAGACATCTTTAATGCCGTTATAGCCGCCTCAACACCTTTGTTTCCCAATCTACCACCGCTTCTTTCTCTTGCTTGTTCTATATTGTTGGTTGTTAAAACGCCGAAAACGACAGGTATCTCCTCGTCCAACGATACTCTCATAATACCATTGGCAACAGCATCTGCAATAAAATCAAAATGACGAGTCTCGCCTTGTATTATACAACCTAAACATATTATGGCATCAAATTTTTTTCTATCTATCAAAGCCTTTGCTCCAAACGGCAATTCGTATGCTCCCGGCACATGCTCAACCAATATATCCTTTTCATCCGTATCGTGTTGAAGCAATGTTTCTATTGCACCTTTAAGCAAATTGCTTGTAATCTCATCATTCCAATCAGAAACCACTATTCCTATTGAACATTTCTCGCCCGAAGGCACTTCGTCTTTATTGTACGACGATAAATTCTTTAATTCACTTGACATATTATATACTCGTTTTTGTGTTATTCGTTTTTATTTTTATATAACCTTATCTGATTCTAATCTTTGCTCCTACCGTTAGATTATTATCTTTAAGATTATTCATTTTCACAAGATCTTCTATCATTACCCTATATTTCAAACTTATCCCTTCCAATGTATCATCTTCTTTTATTCGATAATATCTCCACGTTGTCTTATCTTCGTTATTGATTTTAACGGGCTGATTCATCTCCTTTTCTTTCTTGGCAATAAGTTTATTCAATTCTTTATCCGATACATATTTCGTTCCGTCCAACAGTGTATTTACTTTTGTAAGTTTGGTAAGGCTTTCTTTTTTGTCGTATGCTGCTTGCGAGGCTGACGTTCCAAAATATGACTTATCTATACGAACCAATTTGGTCTTCAAATCAAAATTCTTTATATCCACAATCCATTCGGGGTCAAAGCACGCATAAAGCAACCGACACTCAAAATGCAAATGTGGGCCTGTGCTTCTGCCGGTAGAACCTCCGAGTCCGATAACATCGCCTGCTTTAACCTCTTGTCCGACCTTAACTTTTATTTCCGACATATGACCATAAAGAGTTTCCAAGTTATTATAATGACGAATAAGTACCATATTACCATAACCTCCATTGAACTTGGCAACCCTTACGACACCATCGAACGCAGCATAAATCTTATCCCCCGTGCGAAGTGCAATATCTATGCCCGTATGAGGTCGTCCCCAACGCCAACCATATCCCGAAGTCTTTATACCTTTACAAGGGAAAACAAATTTATCCGTTGAATTTTTACCGCAAAGTTTCAAGGTAACTTCATCCGGTATATCTTTCAAAGAGACTTTCTCGGATTTCACTCTTTCGGAGAACCATGTGTTTTGGTATAGTGTCGTACAAGGTACTTTTGTACAATTTTTTCTCTTCGATGTATCCGCCGTTGCATCAGTGGAAGTCGTTGGAATATTATCTTGCGATATGCGTTTTTTAGTGTTTAACACTGATAAATTTTTCTCACTATTCGTTGAATTAGTGTGAGAGATTAATTTTTTGTTATCACCTTTCGATTTTTTAGATTTGGAAGCAAATGTATTTTCATCATTATCCTGCGTTTGTTGATGCTTAGAAGCCGTTTCCATTAATCTTGCCTGACGAATACTATCTTCACGGGGTTTTATCGTATGAACATAGTATAAAGAATCGGCAATACGTTTGTTTCTTGCATGTCTGTCCTCTTGATTTTGAGCAAATGCGTCAAAAAAACATATAAGAGTCAATATATATAATAATATGTACTTTTTCTTTTTCATTACAACAACAACGAAATTCCAACCGATAGAAATCCTGTAATCAAACAATATACAATTTGTTTTAGATTACTTTTTCCGCAGACTATATAAACCGACAATGCCAAGCCCGAAACAAGCAAGACAATCGACAACGACAAAAATGTTTTGTAATACGGCATCAATAACGCAAAACCAACAATAACTCCGATAACGGTACAATGCAAGTCGATTTGTGTAAAATAAGATTGAATCAGCAAAAGGATTATTGTCGTAAAGGTTATAACGAATGAAGTCGCTATCGGTGTAAATAGTGTCTGAGGTACAAAATTTTTAAGCAAAAGAAAATTTATTATACTTACCACAAGGGCAAAAGCCAACACATCTCGCCTTTGTTTTGTGTTACTGCTTGCCGATATATAGCGTGTATATACATAAGGTATGAGTGCTGTTGCCACTATTTGGGATAATAACAACACCAAAAACAATTGCGGATACAGAATAAAATATATCCTACAAGCCAAAATCATATAAGAGCAAAATAAAAAAATATATGAAGACAGCATATACGGTGAAAATACCGTCCTAAATATCTTTGCCAATATTCTTTCAGCGGGTAAGGGATCCATATTTGCCTATAAATTCTGTTTTAATAGTTTTGGGTTAAACAATAAATTGATTTTAATTAATAGTTTTTCTAAGTCTTGCTACGGGAATACCTAACAAATCTCTATATTTGGCAATAGTTCTTCTTGCAAGTACATAGCCTTCGTCTTTGAGCAATTCTACCAATTTTTCGTCAGGATATGGATTTTGTTTATTCTCCGTGGCTATTATTTTGCTTAGTGCTTGCTTTATGGTGTCAGAAGAAATCTGATTACCTTGTTCATCTTCAACAGCGTTTGAGAAGAATTTTTTTATTTGGAATAATCCGAAATGCGTTTGAGCATATTTGTTTGATGCAAATCGTGAGATTGTAGAAATATCATTATCTGTCATTTGAGCAATATCCACCAATCGCATAGGTTTTAGTTTAGTTATATCCCCGTCAAGGAAATAAGCATAATTGAATTTAATTATTGCCGCCATAACTTTTACTAATGTTTCATCTCTACGTTGCAAGGACAACATAAATTCATTAGCCGATTCAATCTTGTCTTTAATGAAAGCTATGGCTTCTTTATTCTCTTTTTTCTTAGGATTTTTCTTCAAATCGTCAAGCATATTGATATAGTGGGGCGATAACTTAACGGTTTTATTAAAAGTCTTTGTCAATTGAAATTCAACCTTACCCTCGTTATTCCAAATATAGAAATCAGGGGTTACATAAACGTTTTCGTAAATTCCTTCACTTCCGGAAAAAGGTTTAGGGTTCAATTGGCGTATAATACTTTCGGCTTTTTCCAAATCAGACTTTGAGCGAGAGAGTTTAGATAGAAGTTGCGTGTATTGTTTATTCTTAAACATTTCAAATAGATTATCCGACAGAATTATCTGCTTGGCAAGGTTGATGTCTTCTCCTTTTTGTTTTATTCTCTTTATTTGCAACGACAGACACTCTTTCAAATCCCTTGCCCCCACGCCGGACGGTTCAAATGTCTGAATAATCTTCAACACTTTCTCTATTTGATTTGTTTCAATCTCTTGCGAATGAGAAAAGAAATAATCGTCAGCCAACGCATCTATGGTTCTCGTTAAATAACCATTCTCATTGATGTTGCCGATTATCTCTTTTCCAATTTCGTATTCGGTATCCGTTAAATCAACTAAGCCCAACTGTTCCAAAAGACTTTCATACATAGAATTTTCTTGTGCATTAAAAGAACCGGGATCAACCTTAAATCCTTCTGTTTTCTTTTCTACATTTTTTGTACTCACTTTACCATTCGAATCGGTCTTAATGCGTGGAATTTCTATTGATGTATCGTCTTTTGTTTGTTGGTCATCTTCTTCTAACAACGGATTTTTCTCAATTTCTTCCTTTATTCTATCTTCCAAAGAAGCAGACGGAAGTTGCAGCAGTTTCATATACTGAATCTGCGAAGGAGCAAACTTTTGCTGCATCTTGGTTGTTAGAGAATTTGATACCATAGTTTTATTTAATCTATATAAATATTAAAACATTGCATTCTTAGGGAAGCGGGCAAAAGGTATAACGTCTCTGATATTTGCCATACCTGTTACAAATAGTAACAAACGCTCAAAGCCTAAACCGAAACCGCTATGAGGAGCCGAACCAAATCTACGAGTATCCAAGTACCATTGATAATGCTCCATATTCATATTCAATTCCTTCATACGGGAAACAAGTTTATTGTAATCTGCCTCACGTTCGCTACCACCTATAATCTCACCAATCTGAGGGAACAAAACGTCCATACCTCTCACTGTCTTTCCGTCATCATTCTGTTTCATATAGAAAGACTTTATTTCCTTTGGCCAATCAATTAAAATAACCGGACGTTTGAAATGCTGTTCAACCAAATATCTCTCATGTTCGCTTTGCAAATCCATTCCCCAAGATACAGACACTTCAAATTTATGTCCGCTCTTTTCCAAAATATCTATGGCTTCTTTGTAAGGCAGACGAACAAAGTCTTCTTTCAAGACACCTTCCAAACGATTGATTAAATCTTTGTCATACATATCATTCAAAAAGGCTATATCGTCTTTGCAATTATCCAAAGCGTAACGAACCAAATATTTTATAAAGTCCTCTGCCAAATCCATATTGTCGTTGATGTCATAGAAAGCCATCTCCGGTTCTATCATCCAAAACTCAGCCAAATGGCGTGGAGTGTTACTATTCTCTGCTCTAAACGTAGGTCCGAAAGTGTATATCTTACCAATTGATGTTGCACCCAACTCTCCTTCCAACTGACCCGATACAGTTAAAAAAGTACTTTGTCCAAAGAAATCCTGCGTGTAATCGGTTTTGCCTTGTTCGTTCTTTGGAGTGTTGTCCAAATCCAAAGTTGTTACTTGAAACATCTCTCCTGCTCCTTCACAATCAGAAGCTGTGATAAGTGGAGAATGCCAATAAAAGAAACCTCTGTCATTAAAATATTTATGTATTGCAAAAGCCATATTGTGTCTGATACGTAACACTGCTCCAAAGGTATTTGTTCTTGGTCTTAAATGTGCAATACCTCTCAAAAACTCCAAACTATGCCCTTTTTTCTGCAATGGATATGTCTGAGGGTCTGCCGTGCCGTATATCTCTATACTATTTGCCTGAATTTCCACACTCTGACCTTTACCCATGGATTCAACCAATTTACCAACAGCACAAATACATGCACCTGTTGTAATTTGATTCAATATATCTTCACTAAAATTGGCAACATCGGCAACAATCTGAATATTTTTTATCGTACTACCGTCATTCAATGCAATAAATACAACACTTTTATTACCTCGTTTGGTTCTAACCCAACCTTTTACACAAACATCCTGAGAAATCCATTGCTTTGCACTTTCGCAAAACAATTCTTTTATTTCAATTCTTCTTGCTTCCATTATTTATTTTTCTATTATATATCTATTATAAATATTCTTTTCCTTTTTGAACTTCAATATCAGTCAAAAACTGTTTTACACGTTGTTCTTCGTCTTTTTTACAAATCAAAAGCACATTGGCTGAATTAACAATAATATAATCGTCCATTCCTTGAATGACAGCCAATTTATTATCATCAACAGTTATTACGTTATTTTTGGAATTATAAACCATAACGTTTTTACCGGTAATGCTATTACCGGTAGCGTCTTTCTTTCTGACCTCATATAACGCTTTCCATGTTCCTACATCGCTCCAACCGAAATCGGAAGGCATCACATAAACATTAGCGGCCTTTTCCATAACGCCGTAATCTATTGAAATGGATTGGCATGAAGTATAAATTTCATTGATAAAATCCATTTCTTTTTCTGTTCCTATAAGTTCCCTGCCGGAATTAAAGGCATTGAAAACATCAGGTAAGAACTCATGCAACGCATTATTGATAGCATTCAAAGACCAAACAAAGATACCGGCATTCCACAAAAAATCGCCACTGTCAATAAACATTTGTGCCATTTCAAGGTTAGGTTTTTCGGTAAAGAGTTTGACTTTCTTAAAGTCATTATCGTTTTGCAAACCTCCGACCCTATCATACTGAATGTAACCATAACCCGTATTCGGATAAGATGGCTTGATACCCAATGTTATCAATATATCGTTATCCTTTGCAACCTCCAAAGACTTGTTGATAATGTCAATGAATTTGTCTTCTTTCAATATAAGGTGGTCAGAGGGAGCAACGATAATATTTGCTTGCGGATTTTGATTCAAAATTCTGAAATTAGCATACGCTATACACGGAGCAGTATTCCTTCGGGTCGGTTCGCAAATTATTCTGTCGTCTTCAATACCTTCAAGTTGTTGTTTAACCAAATCTTTATAAACAGCACTTGTTACAATATATATATTGTTTTTTGGACAAATCTTTTCAAAGCGATGATAAGTCATCTGCAACAGACTTTCTCCCACACCCATTACGTCAAGGAACTGTTTAGGTTTATCCGTACGCGACATAGGCCAAAACCTTGACCCGATACCGCCTGCCATTATCACGCAATAATTGTTTTTATTTAAATCCATTACACAAAGTTTAATGTTATGTTACTTATAGTACTCCTCCTTAATGGAGTTACAAAATTAAAATATTTTTCCCGTTTGACAAAGTTTTTTATGTAAAAAACAACAAAATGTGTCTTAAAGAATACTCTATAAAACACATTTTGCACTAAAACGCTACTTGCAATTATCAAAATACTATCGTTTTCTTTTTTTCCTTGACTCTAATCCCATAATTCTCACTACCTATGCAACCATAAAGTACCTTTCTTTTGATACACTTTACCGTTCATATCCTCGTATTGAATATAATAAACGTATGTTCCCTTGTCGGCAGTCTTGCCTTTTATCTCTCCATTCCAACCATAATCGACATCCTTTGAATTAAAGACCTTCATACCGTTACGAGCATAAATCTGCATCTCAAAACTTCTCAATTCCTTATGATACATAGGCTTGAAAGTATTTAATTTTTCATCGCTGCTATTCGGCTGAAATGCATTCGGCATAACAACAAGTTCATTTGTTTCCTCCATTTCAGTTGGATTGTTACCACCATTTGAAACCTTAGTCTTAACTTGTGTTACGCTATTATTAGTTGTTGTTTTGGTATTTTGAGTATCTTTTTTCGTCGGAATTTGAGGCTCAACTTTTGCAACGGCAGGTGTATTGCTAATTTGCGATGTTGAATTTTCCGTTTTCTTTTCACTAACTTTATCAATATCCGTAATTGTTGCAGGGCAAGATTGTGTTTTTACTATCGTCTTTTCAGCAGTTTTTTCGCTAATATCTGTTAAAATCTCCTTGTCTTGTATTACTGCTGTATTTTCTACTCTATCGGCTGCAATTTTCGGAGTTTTAATATTTTTTGCGACCATTTTCGGCTCTTGTTTTGCTGCTTTCATCGGTGCAAAAGCAACAGCACATACAACGCCCACCAATATCAAACCGCCTGCAATGGTTAAAACCTTTATGGCAGACATCTTTGGCTTAGATATTTGCTTTTCAATATTTGTCCATAATCGTTTGTCGGGTTCTTGCTTGTAATCCTTCAAACGTTCGGATAATTGTTCAAAAATTTTATCCTCGTCTATTTTCATTTCTTACTCCTTTTCCATATTATAAAACATTTGTAACAATTTTTTCTTCGCTCTTGAACACATCGACCTCACCGTCGCAACTTCCAAATTCATATTTTTGGCAATCTCTTCCCACGAATGATTTTCTATAACAAACGAAACCAAAATTATTCTCTCCTTATCGTCCAATCTTTGCAAGCAATTAATCAATTGTTCATTTGAATAATCCTCCAAAACAATGTTTTCGTGAGTCGGAGCATTGGTTTCATTCAATTCAATCCTAAAATACTTATCTTTTCTGTCCCGATAGTAGTTCCAAGCAACGCGAGTAAAAAAAGTTCTTAACCAACCTTCAAAACTTCCCAAGTAAGAAAATTTACCCAAATTGGCATAGAGTTTCACAAAAGCATCTTGAAAAATATCTTCGGCGTCTTCCTTACATTTTGAATTTTTAAGACAAACACCAAACAAGACACTCGAATATCTGTCATACAACAACTGCTGACATTTTCTGTCATTGTTTTTGCAACCCTCGATTATTTCTTTGTCGCTCAACTCCATTTCAACTCTCAGACACAATCAAACATAATTTTTTGCAAATATAGATAATTTTTTGCACTTCTGTATTTTTCAATATATAGTTAAAAATGTCAAAATAATCCAATCGTTTTTCGCTTATCACATACCCAAAAATTAGTGTTAAACACTAATAAAATAGTTTCTCACATTATTTTGCTGATGTTTAACACTAATTTTCTAATAAGTCGTAAAAATTTTATGACTTATTTATGAGGAATAATTACTCCCTTTGGAATAAATTCTTTGACATCTTTGCCAAATAGCAACATCTCTCTTACAACCGAAGACGATATATTTGTTTCTTGCTTATCGGCAAGCAAAAAAACCGTTTCAATCTCCGAATCAAGCATTGTATTCACATCGGCTATGTTTTTCTCATACTGAAAATCCGCCGTGTCTCTCAAACCTCTTAATATATATTTCACATTTTTCGCTTTGCAATAATCCGTTGTCAAACACGAATACGAATCTATCAGCACCTTGTCATAGTTTCCAAAAGTGTCTTTCAACCACTGTAATCGCTGTTCCAATGAAAACATAGAGTTCTTTTTCATCGTATTCTCGCCTATTGCCACAATTATCTTGTCGAACATAGGCAGGGCTTTCTTTACTATGGATTCGTGTCCCTTGGTTACGGGGTCAAACGAGCCGGGAAATAAAGCGGTAATCATTATTGTTGTCGTCTTTATGTGTTGAAAATATTATTTTAGTGGAAAAACGTGATTTTTATACACGCAACAAGAAAATTTTGTCTTTATCTTCTTCTGCGGTACTTGGTACGGCGGTACGTATCATTGTCTTCGTTGAACACATATATGATTTTGAAAGTCAAACTATGTGTTTTGTAGTCTCGATACCACGATTTGTAATAGTCATCATCGGGATTGTACGAATTAAAAAAGCCGACATCTTTTCTAATCGGCAATAACGAATACTGCCAACGCACATCAAATTTGAAATTTCTCCAAATCGTAAAACGAAAATCAGCAACGACAGACAAATCGTTCTTCTTAAAATTATGGTCGTTTATGTTCAGTGGTCTATCCATACCATTTATCATAGTATCGTATAGTGTCCAAGATTCTTTTGTGGAAATCAATCTGCCGTATTGAATACCTGCACCGAGGGTAACACCACCACGTTTATCCACATAATGAATCATCAACGGCACATCTATATAAGTCAAATTGCAATGATATTCAAACGGGTCGGTAAGATGATTGTTTGTCGCTCCTCGTTGCGAAAGAAGTATTTCGGTGGATAACTGAAAACCCTCATCGGTCTTGTCGGGAATTATCGGCATCATAACGCCAACGCCACCTGAGAACCCTAAATGCTTAAAACCATAGAGTTCATCGCCGTCAATCTGCGAAATAGCAAAACCTGCCGACACATTGGCTTTGAATAGTTGGGCTGTGGCAGTTTTGCAGCAGCCCAATACCAATAAAACAGTTGCTATTATTATGCTTTTAATTTTCATTTTCTTTTCTGTTTGAAATCTTAGAACGCAAGAATAACGTTTTTATTTCACACTTATAACTCTATTCAATAATTCTTTTGCAATTTTATCTTTGGTCGTTATGCTTTCCAATGCCCAATGGATTAAAGTATTTAAGCGTTTTTCTTCGCTCAATTGCCAAGGTATATTGCTCTGACGCAATTTGTCGGTAAGATAATGTAAGGTTATTGCAGCCGAAACGGATATATTAAAACTTTCGGTAAATCCGTACATTGGGATTTTCATAAAACAATCGGCGTTGTCAATAGCCTCTTGGGATATGCCATCGACCTCGCTACCGAAAACTATTGCCGTTTTTTGGGTTATATCAATATCTTGCAAATTTATATCATTGTCGTGAGGCATTGTAGCAATGATTTTGTAGCCTTCACTTCTCAAATCATCAAAACAACGTTTGGTATTGTTTTCAAACGTATTGTATTTTTTGATGTTTAACCATTTGTTTGCACCTAATGAAATATCGTCCGTAACGGCGAACTTGTTATTATTTTCCACAACTCTTACCTCTTGCAGTCCCAAACAATCGCAAGTCCTTAACACTGCCGACGCATTCTGCGACTTATGGATGTTTTCTATTACTGGAACAAAATGCTCGGTTCTTAAATCAATGACTTTTTCCAAGTTCAATCGGCGTTCTTGCGTAATTATATCGCAAAGCAATGAATAGTATTTACGTTTGCTGTCTATATCTAAATCTTTATATGTCATACTCCACTTTGTTTTCTAATCTGCAAAATTACAAATCTTCGATATTCCTAAAATTAAATAGAGTGATAAATAAAATAATCAATGAAACTAATAAAATAATCAGTGAAACTATTTTACTGATTACACAGACTATTATAGACGTTACAATACTTATCGACAGCGTTGGTGTTGGCAAATCTTTGAATATACTTTTTACTTTCGTTTATGGCTAACGTCCTTTTGTCCTCATTATCCAAAAGTGTGTTTAGTACCAAACTCATCGCAATAACATCATTTGTCCCGACATAATAAGAATACTCCCCTCCCGCTTCTTCCAAACAAGAGCCTTTGCAAGCAACCACCGGTAAATCGTTAGCAATTGCCTCTATTATGGGAACACCAAAGCCTTCGTAAATCGATGGATAAACAAATATCTCGGCTAACTTGTAAAAAACGCTTAGTTCTTCGTTGCTTATATTGTGATATATATGAACCCTATCCGCCAATGAATGTTTAACAATATAACCCTCCACTTCTTTTAAGTAATCTGTCTTTTTGCCGACAATAACCAGATGAATGCTTTTGTCCAATTGGCTCAAAGCCTTAACGGCCAAGAGTATGTTTTTTCGCCTTTCGATAGAGCCGACATTAAGAATAAATCTATCGGGCAATGAATATTTTTGTTTTATTGCTTGTTTTTGGTCGTTTGTTACAATCGTTGAGTAAATCTTGTTATACGATTGATAGATAACATCTATTTTATCTTCTTTTATATCTGAATAATGCAAAATATCTCGTTTCGTGCATTCGCTTATTGCTATTATCTTATCCGCCTGATTGATTGTGGAGAAAAACTTATGTGTATAGATTTTAACATCGATAGGATTGTAAAACTCCGAATGCCTCAAAAATATCAAATCATGAATAGTTACAACGCTTTTAATACCGCTTTTTTTGATACCTTGCGGCAATTCTCCGCTAAGACCATGAAAAATATCAACCTTATCTTTAATCAAATCCTTGACAATACCCTTGCTACGCCAATAATCTTTGAAAATTTTAAGGTTTTTATTACTTGTTTTTATTTGTAATCTATCGTCTTTATTGATTTGTTCTCGCAAATAATCTTTTCCTAAATCGGGAGCGTAGAAAATAAAATCAAAATCGTTGCTGTCTTTAAGCAGGTCGTTTATCAATGTCCGTGAAAAAGACCCGAGACCTGTGGTATTACTCACAGCCCTTTTGGCATCAAAACCAATTGTAATCGTTTCTCTATGCTTTGAATTCATTCTATGCACTATTGCTTATATTTTATTTCTTGTGGTAAAAAGAAAATTAGTTTTAAACACTATTTTTTTAGTTTCATTAATTATTTCAACAGTGTTAAACATCATTTTAGAAACTTCAAAAATAAAGATTGGCAATGATATAAATTGCCAATCTTTATGTGTTATACTCATCGGTTAATGATTAATCAACAAATACATTCCAAGAATGTTTGTCTTCTATTCTACCTTCTTGAATACCTTTCAATGTGTCGTACAATTTTGTGCAAACAGGACCTGCTTCTTCACCCCATTTGTAAGTTTTTCCTGTTTCTCTGTCAGTGATTTCATTGATAGGAGAAATCACAGCAGCAGTTCCGCAAGCAGCAACTTCCTCGAAAGAAGCCAACTCTTCAACAGGAATTTTTCTTCTTTCAACTTTCATTCCCAAGTCTTCGGCAATCTGACACAAAGACATATTGGTAATTGAAGGAAGAATAGATGAAGATTCAGGAGTGCAATAAGTGTTGTTCTTAATACCGAAGAAGTTTGCAGCACCTGCCTCATCGATAAATTCGTGAGTAGCGGCATTCAAATAAATACAGTTAGAATAACCTTCCTTAGCAGCTCTTTCACCGGAAACCAATGAAGCAGCATAGTTACCACCCACTTTGTATTTACCTGTTCCGAATGGAGCAGCACGGTCATAATCTTTTGCTATTTGGAATTTAACAGGCTTAAAACCTGCTTTGAAATATGGTCCGACAGGGCAAGCAAATACCATAAACAAATATTCTTTTGCAGGATGAACGCCTACTTGCGCACCAGTTCCGACTAATATGGGACGTAAATATAATGAAGCTCCGCTTCCGTAAGGTGGAACATATTTTTCGTTCAATTTAACGCATTTTTTACATGCTTCAACGAATAATTCCTCCGGTGGTTCTGCCATCAAAACACCCTTTGCAGAAGAAATCATACGTTTAGCGTTTTCGTAAGGACGGAACATACGTATTTTTCCATCAACACCGCGAAATGCTTTCATTCCTTCGAAAGCAGCCTGACCATAGTGAAGAACTGTGGCAGCCATATGCATCGTTATTTCTTCGGAAGAAGATACTTCCAATTCACCCCATTTGCCATTACGATAATAGCAACGTACGTTGTAATCAGTCTTGTAGTAGCCAAAACCTAAACTACCCCAATCTATATTTTCCATGTCTGTACTATTTTTATTGTTAGTTTATCTGTATTCTTTATTAGTTTACCTTAAAACTTTTGCAAAACTACAACATTTTGTTCAAATCGCAACACAAAAAGTTATTTTTCTGAAAAATTAACACATTTTATTTTCATTTTTAGCAAAGAAAACTGTCTTATTGAATTAGAGAAAAACATATTATTGCAAAAAATAACTACCTCAATAATACATTTTTTTCAACAATATTTCCACATTCTTTTCGTTTAACAAGACGTAATTATTAAAACTTATAAACGTTATGTTAGGAAATTTCAAATATTCAAACCCAACCAAATTGTATTTCGGTAATGAAAGTCTTAATTTTCTTAAAGACGAACTTAAAAATTATGGTAAAACGATAATGCTCTCGTATGGCAGCGGTTCAATAAAAACCAACGGAATTTACGACAAAGTTGTTGATATTCTTAAATCCGAAAGCAAGACAATCATAGAAGACAGTGGTGTTATGAGCAATCCTACTGTTGAAAAATTGTATGAAGGTGCAAAAATGGCAAAGGATAACAATGTTGATTTAATACTTGCCGTCGGAGGAGGAAGTGTTATTGACTACGCAAAGGGTGTGGCTGCTTCGGCTTATTGTGAAACAGACGCTTGGAAGACTTATTTTTTGGAGCAAAAAGACCCTACTTGTAAAATTATACCTGTTGCAAGTATTTTGACAATGGTGGGAACTGGTAGCGAAATGAATGGCGGCTCGGTTATAACCAACCATGAAGAAAAATTGAAAATAGGTAAAGTTTTTGACGATAGACTATTCCCTAAATTCACTATACTTAACCCTGAATACACATTTACTGTTCCTCAATACCAAATGGTAGCAGGCTTCTTTGATATAATGAGCCACATTATGGAGCAATATTTCTCTAATTTCGATGATAACACGACGGATTACCTTGCAGAAGGTCTTATGCGCTCATTAATTCACAGTTCTTTGATTGCAGTTGAAAATCCGAAAGACTATGAAGCTCGAAGCAATATTATGTGGATTGCGACTTGGGCGTTGAATACTCTTTTGAAGAAAGGTAAAAACGGAGATTGGATTGTTCATATGATTGGACAGGCTATCGGCGCTCATACAAACGCAACACATGGTATGACTTTGTCGGCTGTTTCTATTCCTTATTATAAATATGTTATCGATATTATCAGCAACAACAATAACAAAGGTATGGATAAATTCAAACGTTTTGCATTAAATGTTTGGAACGTAAAACAAGACGGCAAAGACGATAAACAAATAGCTTTGGAAGGTATTGCTTGTTTGGAAAAATGGATGAACGAAATAGGTCTTGTTATGCACTCCGCCGAATTGGGAGTAAAAGAAGATATGCTCGATGCAATTGCCAAAAGCACGATACTATATCCTACCGATTACAGTGCATTGAACCATAACGATGTTGTAGAAATTTTGCGTCAGAGTCTTTAATTCATTTTCTTTATCAAAGTATATAATTTACAAGCGGCATTCCAAAATGGTTTGTCGCTTGTTTTTCTTGTTTGCAATCATATTTTTACTCCTACAATAGGCAATTTCTAAAAACGTGTTACTCAATACAATTATTTATCAACCGATACTGTAAAAATAGTGTTTAACATTAGTGGAATGATGTTTAACATTATTTTTGTAGTGTTAAACACTAATTTTGCGATAAGCCATATTGTTTTTGTGTTTAGACATAATGGCTTTGTGTTTTGTAAATAAATTCTATCTTTTTTCGATTTTATTGATTTGATTATAAAAAATCTTTGTAATTTTGCCTTTCCTTTTTGGTGCGTATCACATATGGTTTTAATATGCGCCGATAAGGAAATTTTGTTGAGTGAATAGACATAAATAATAACATAAAAATTGTAGATCAAAGCAATGGAATTAAAAGAAGCATTCGCCGGAACATTGGAATCAGGCGATATTTTCATTCAGATTGCACCATCGAAAAACAAAGGTGTGCAGATTGATTTGGACTCCACTGTAAAATATCAGTTCGGAAGTCAAATCAAAAAAGTTATTACCGAAACTTTGCAAGGTTTAGGCATTGAAGATGCAGAAATTAAAGCAACTGACAAAGGCGCATTAGATTGCACAATAAGGGCAAGAGTTACGGCAGCCGCAGTTAGAGCAACAGGCAAAGACGTTTGGAAAGATTAGTAATTAATTAGTAATTAGTAGTTGATAATTAGCAGATTAATCATAATTACATCATCAAAAACATTAAAATATATTGGATTTGTTTCAATAATTGGCAAATAGATGCAATTTTAATGTAATGCCACACATTCGTTAAGTGATATTACAAAATGATTAATAATAACTTACAATTATGAATTACTAATTAAAAAATCAGATGAGAAAATGCAGAGATTAAGAAGAACAATGATGTTCGTGCCGGGTAACAATCCCGCAATGATGTCAGACGCTATGATTTACGCTCCTGACTCTATAATGCTTGACTTGGAAGATTCCGTAACAATGGCAGAAAAAGATGCAGCCCGTTTATTGGTGCATAATGCGTTAAAGACTATTGATTACGGCAATATTGAGATGATTGTCAGGGTTAATCCGCTTTCCACTCCGTATGGTAAGAAAGATGTCGAAGCAGTTGTCAAGGCCGGCGTACATGTAATACGTATGCCTAAGACTGAGACTGCCGAAGAAGTACAAGAGTTGGAAGCCGAAATAGAAAAAGTAGAAAAAGAAATAGGTTGCTTGGGCAGAACACAGATAATGGCTGCCATCGAATCAACCAAAGGTATCATCAACGCATACGCAATAGCCACAGCATCAAAAAGAATGATGGGTATTGCATTAGGCGCAGAAGACTATTGTGCAAATCTAAAAGCACAAAGAACACCTTCGGGAGATGAATTGTTGTTGGCTCGTCAAACAATCGTTGTTGCCGCTCGTGCAGCAGGTATATACGCTTTGGATACGGTTTATTCAAACCTTAACGATATGGAAACATTCCGTAAGGAAGTTGAACTTATCAAACGTTTGGGATTTGACGGCAAGAGTATTATCAACCCTCGTCAAATAGAGATAATAAACGAGGTATTCACCCCGACTGAAAAAGAAATTGAGAAAGCAAAAACTATTGTTGCAGCAATTAAAGAAGCGCAAGCAAAAGGTTCGGGCGTTATAGCCGTAAATGGAAAAATGGTTGATAAACCGGTAGTTATCAGAGCGGAACATACAATAGAACTTGCATTGGCAGCAGGTGTTATAACAAAGGAGGAGCTGTAAAATGAGTACATTGAAAGATAGAATGGCAGATATACAGGCACAGGCTGCCAAAATGAATAAACAAGTATATAAAGGTGCAGAAAATAAAGCGACTACATTCAAAAAAGATTTTCAAAAAGAATCTCCTAAATTAGTTACTTTGGAACAGGCTATTAAACAGTCAGGCTTAAAAGACGGTATGACCATAAGTTTTCATCATCATTTCCGTGGTGGCGACAAAGTGGTTAATATGGTTGTAGATAAGTTAGCCCAAATGGGATATAAAAATCTTCGTCTTGCGGCTTCTTCTTTGCAAGATGTTCATGAGCCACTTATCGAACACATTAAAAACGGTGTGATTACATCTATATCAACTTCCGGTATGAGAGGTAAGTTGGCTGACGCAATATCAAAGGGACTTATGAAAGAGCCTGTAATCTTCCGCTCACATGGTGGCAGAGGCAGTGCAATTGTTAATGGTGATGAACATATAGATGTTGCGTTTATCGGCGCAAGTTCTTCCGATGCTTTGGGTAATGCTTGCGGATTTTCAAGAAGTGAAAACGCAAAATCCATTTGCGGTTCGTTAGGTTACGCTATACCTGACGCTCAAAATGCAGATAAAGTGGTTATATTGACTGATGATTTGGTTGCTTATCCTAATACTCCTGCATCTATTTCTGAAAGTTATGTTGATTACGTTGTAGAAGTTGAAAGTGTTGGCGATTCTTCTAAGATTGCTTCGGGTGCCATACGTGATACAAAAAATCCTCGTGATATACTTCTTGCAAAACAGGCTGCAAAAGTTATTATCAACGGAGGTTATTTCAAAGACGGTTTTTCAATTCAAACAGGTTCCGGTGGAGCATCATTGGCTGCTGTTAAATACATTAGAGAAAGTATGATTGAACAAGGCATCAAGGCTTCTTACGCTTTGGGTGGTATAACAGCACACATGGTTAAAATGTTTGAAGAAGGCTTGATTGAAAAACTTATAGATGTTCAGTCTTTTGATAAAGTTGCTGCCGAATCAATCAAAAACAACGAAATGCACAAAGAAGCATCTGCCAACGAATACGCAAGTAAAGACGAACAAGGTAGTGCAACACACTATTTGGATATGGTTATTTTGAGTGCATTGGAAGTTGATGTTAATTTCAATGTTAATGTATTGGTGGGTTCTGACGGAATTATCCGTGGAGCAATAGGCGGACACCAAGATACGGCGGAAGATGCTGCTTTGTCAATCATTGTTTGCCCATTGTTAAGAGGTAGAATACCTTGCGTTGTCGATGAAGTTACAACTTTAATCACTCCGGGGTCAAGCGTAGATGTTATAGTTACCGAATATGGTATTGCTGTAAATCCTCGCCGTCCTGAGATAGCAGAAAGATTGAAGAAAGCCGGTTTGAACATCGTAGATATTCATGACCTTGCTAAGAAAGCCAAATCTATCATAGGCGATGCCGATCCTTTACCATTTGGCGACAAGGTTGTAGGTGTTGTAATGAATAGAGACGGCAGCGTTTTGGACGTTATCAAAAATATTGAAGGATAATTCCGAATATATCAAAAACGATAGAAATCGCCATTATAAGACTTGTAAGTAATTAAATGAAACGCAAAAGACGTTTTTACTTACAAGCCTTTTGGTGATTTTAATTTCATATCAGCAAAAATATTCGCATCTATGGAATCTATTACATTAGAGAAACTATTGCAAAGCAGGGATAACAGACAACAGCGTCAGAGGAGATTTCTTAGCGAAACGAATTGTAAAACGCTTATTTGTCTGACTGTCGTTATGCCGGGAAGTGTTAAAATCAACAAAGAGGCATTAGTAATAGGTCTTGCAGCAAAAGATGAAATAACAAAAACCTTTAATAAAAACACCATAGATAGTGAAGAACATATACTCAAAACAGGTTACGAATTTTATTTAACAACCGATACTGAACCTTTGGAAGCAAAACAATTTTGTTGTCTTATTGAAGAAAACCATATATTGGGACGTTTGTTTGATATTGATATTTTGGACAAGAATTTCAATATTATAAGTCGTGAGCAAGTCGGTTACGAAAAACGTAAATGCCTTTTGTGTGATAACGAAGCAAGGTTTTGTATGAGAAATTTCACTCACACAACACAAGAATTGCTTTGTCGTATCAAGCAATTAACAGAAGAATTTTTAACCTCCACTCCCGAATTTTCGTTAAAGTATCAAGAAATTTTCAACGATTTCTAAAACAAATTCAATATCATAAATCAATATGTACTCGGAATACGAAATACGCACAATGCCATTATCGTTGAAATCTACTTGTAAAAAGGTGGAAGAATTTCTAAATAGCAATGATTTACGATTAGATGATGTGGATTATTATGCTTGTGTTTTTCGTTTAGATGATGATAGGATTTTGGCAGGTGGCGGATTGAAAGGCAATATAATAAAATGTTTGGCTGTAAGCGATGAAGAAAAAGGAAACGGATTAAGTAACAGACTTATTTCGCATCTTATAAGTATTGCAACGCAGAATAACAATTCCGTAAAAGTATTCACCAAGCCAACCAATAAAGAAATTTTCTCTTCCTTAGGTTTTGAAATTTTGGCACAATCCGACAAAGCAATTTTATTGGAGAATAATCTTAAAAACATTAATGATTACTGCGATTACCTTAAAAGCAATAGCAAACAGGGAGTAAATGGCTGCATAGTGATGAATTGCAATCCTTTTACCAAAGGGCATCGTTTTTTGATAGAACAATCTGCAAAAGAAGTGGATAATCTATTCATAATTGCAGTAAAAGAAGACGTTTCAATGTTTTCATATTCCGAACGCAAAGCAATGATAGAGAGCGGTACGAAAGATTTAGAAAACGTAACGGTATTACAAGGCAGCGACTACGCAGTATCTAAACTCACTTTTCCAACGTATTTCATTAAAGATTTGAATGATACGACGGACACACATATAAATTTGGATTTGGATTTGTTTGTTAAATTCATTGCTCCGAGTCTAAACATAAAAATTCGTTTTGTCGGAAGCGAACCAACCGATGCTCTCACAAAACGATATAATGAAATTATGCACGAAACATTACCGAAAAAAGGTATCGATGTTGTTGAAATAAAAAGATTGGAAGCCGAACAAGAAGTGATTAGTGCAAGTGCTTTAAGGAACTATATAAAGACAAAAAGCCTTAGTCATACCATAAAATTTGCATATACTACTACTCTACCCTATATAGTTTCTATGTTGGCAAAACAGTCTTTACAAGAAGAGTTGGATACAACTCCAAAGCCGGGATTGGTCGATAAATCCGACAGTGGGGCTCATCAGGATATGGATTACGCTTTAATGAATAAAAGCATCAACGCTTTACATCCTTATTTCACTAAACTTGCCTTGCTTGGCTTTAACGAAAAACTTGCCGATATAAATTCCATTCGTTCTATCGGAATTGAAGCCGAAAAAGCGATGTTTGACGCGACCAACGGCATCAATACTCATAAAGGTGCGTTGTTTTCTATGGGGATTGTCGTTTTTTGTGCTGCACATATATTATATAAAGTTATAAATGGCAGTAATAACAACGGCAATGACTTTGAAATTTCAAAACAATCATTACAAGATTTAATCAAAAAGATAGCCGACCAATTTTCTCAGCCGCAAGAAACTCACGGCAACGATGTTTTGAAAACTAATAACATCAAAGGTGCTTTGGCTATGGCAAGAGAGGGTTACGAAGAATTGTTTTCGTCTTGGTTAGGCTTTTATCAAACCAATAAAGACAATGAATTTTGCCTTCATAGATTGCTATTTCTTATTATGAGTACCTTAGATGATACCAATATTTATTATCGCAAAGGCAAACAAACGGCACAAAACGTCAAAAACGAAGCAAAACAAATGTTTTCAAGCAATGATTTTTCTATTTACGAATTGCAAAAACTTAATAATAAATATATCCGCGAAAATATATCCCCCGGAGGGGCTGCCGATATGCTTTCTTTAACCATTTTCATTTCCTCTGTTATTAATTAGTGATATCACGAAATTAGTGTCAGTAACTATTTTATTAGTTATTGAGATTATTTTATTAGTTATTAACACTATTTTGCCGGTTATTGAGATTATTTTTACAATTTGCGATATTATTACGACGATTATTGATATTATAAAAACAAAATCAGATATTACAAAATTTTTATTTAACTATAAATCAACAAATAGCATATTGGCAATGTATTTTTTGTAAAATTTTCATTGCCGTTTGAAAAAAATTCAATATCTTTGCACTCGTAATAATACAAAACAATAAAAGCACGAACATCTCATGAATATAAGACTATTATTTTTGAAAAATAAACACACTAAAATAATATTCTTATGAATACTATAGACAGCAGAACCGATTACGAACTTGTTATGGCATATCAAAACGGAGAGCAACAAGTTTTTAAGACTTTGTTGGAACGCCATCAACAAAAGGTATATAATTATATCATATCTTTGGTCAAAGACAAGGCTCTTGCTGACGATATTTTTCAAGATACATTCATTAAGGTCATAAACACATTGCGTAGTGGCACATATCACGATGAGGGCAAGTTCATTCAATGGGTTATGCGCATCGCTCACAATCTTGTAATCGATTACATAAGAAAAAATCAAAAGTTCCGTATGGTTTATTCCAACGATGAATACAATGTTTTCGATGTTATGAATCACCCCGACTTGACAAAAGAAGACGAGATGATTAAAGACCAAATTTACAAGAATATTCGTTTTCTTATCAAGCAATTACCAAAAGAGCAACGCAGGGTTTTGGTTATGCGTCATTATGCCGATATGTCTTTTAAGGAGATTGCCGAAAAAACCGGTGTAAGTATAAATACGGCTTTGGGTAGAATGCGTTATGCTTTGATTAATATGCGTCGTTTGGCGGAAGAAAATTCCATGTCTTTGTCAATGAAATAAAATATCCTGTTTTCAAATTCAATTTTGACGATAGTTTATACATATATGTAACAGTATAAAATTGCACGAAAGAGTTATTGCGATAATTATTCTATTAATGGTTAAACTTACCAAAACAATGTTTTGGTAAGTTTTTTATATACGTAATATAATAATAACAACTTTTCTTCGTTATAATGGCGTAATCAAACCAAAACTAAATTACAAAAATGGAAAAGTTATACATATTTTCGGAATTATCAATGTGGGAAAGCGATTTGCTTTTACAAGAATATCCACAAGTTCCTTCGCAAGAGGTAATAGACACAATAATTGAGTATTCGCAAAGCAAGGAATATTTTTCACCGACATTAGAGAAAACGATTTTGATTAGCGTCAATTAATATGATTCTCGTTTGTGGTCCGTGCAGTGCCGAGAGTTTTGAACAAGTGTATCAAACGGCTCAAAACATTAAGGATTTAGGTGTTACTTATTTCAGGGCTGGTCTATGGAAACCCCGCACTCGTCCGGGTGGGTTCGAGGGCGTTAAAGAACAGGGTCTTGCCTGGCTTAGCAGAGTCAAAAAAGATTTTAACCTAAAAATTTGTACGGAGATCGCCAATCCTTATATGGCAGAGCAATGCTTGGAAAACGGTTTCGATGCTGTTTGGATTGGTGCAAGGACTACACAAAATCCGTTCTTAATAGAAGATATAGCACAGTCTTTGGATAAAAGCAATATGACCGTTATGGTTAAAAATCCGTTAAATCCGGATATTGCTTTATGGCTTGGGGCTATTGAAAGGTTTGAAAAACATGGTATAAAAAACATTATCGCCGTTCATAGAGGGTTTTCGCTTTCGATAAACAAATATCGCCAAACTCCTTTATGGAGAATACCTTTGGAATTAAAACGATTGCGCAACGATATACCCATAATATGCGACCCGTCTCATATTTCCGGAAAAGCGGATTTGGTTAGAGAAATTGCATTTAACGCCATATCGACAGGTTTTGACGGTTTGATGATTGAAACACATATAAACCCGAGTGCGGCACTAACAGACAAAGAACAACAATTAAACACCAATCAACTAAAACAATTATTGCAAAATTTACCTATAATAGATAAAAACAAGAATGAAGATATTGAGGAATTGGGACTGCTAAGAAAACAAATAAACGATATAGACAATTCTATTATTGAATTTCTCAGCGAACGAATGACCGTCAGTCGCAAAATTGCACAAGTAAAAAAAGATAAGAATTTACAAATATTTCAGTCGAAAAGATGGCAAGAAGTGTTGGAAAGCATTACTAAAAATGCAAAAAACAATGACTTAGAAGCAAGTTTTGTAAAAGAATTATACGAAATTATTCATCAAGAATCAATTCAACAACAGAATATAATTATTAATAAATCAAAGGATTAAATCAATACAAATAATTTTTACCATTTACAAAACAAAATATTTTTAATAAATAACGACTTCTTTTGTTCTTTTTTTGTATTTTTGCCCTGTGAAAAGAGGCGTGCGATATGAGAAACGTTTTTTCGCAGTCGATTCATCGAATAAATATTTGAATTATAAAAAAGATAGACAATACTTAAAGTATTAATAATTTAATTAATTAATTAAAAAAACATCAAAACAATGAAAATTAAACATTTCGTATTAGGCGCAGCTATCGTAGCTCTTATGGCTGCTTGTGGCGGCAAACAAGCTACTGAAACAACAACAGAAACTCCTGCTGAGGAAACTTCAACTGAAATAGTTGCAGAAGAAACAGCAACTGAGGCTGAACCTGTTGCAGAGACTCCTGCTCCTGCAAAATCTGCAAAACAAGAAACTAAAACAACTGCAAAGAAAGAAGAGACTAAAAAACCTGCAGTTGATCCTTGTGAAGCAAAAGTTAAAGCTTTTGAAAAATACGTTGATCAATTAAAAGAAGCAAAACAAAACAAATCTAATGGCGCTGCTGCTATGAAAGCTTACGCTGACCTTAAAAAACAAGCTGCTTCTATGGAACAAACAATTAAAGATTGTACTTCAAACCCTGAGTACAAAACTCGTTTGAACAACGCTATTATGGCTGAAAAGAAACTTAGAAGCTAAGTTCTAATTTTTTTGAATTAAGGCATCAAGGTTATCTAACTTTGATGCCTTTTTATTTGTGCTCATCTTATAAATAACTATCACTAAAAAATGCTTACATCTACTTACTTAAACAAACACAAAAACTGCGTCTATTATTAAAATCAAAAAACTTCGCTGCCAATTAAAAATTTCAAAATAACCAATCAAAAAAACTTGCTTAATGAAACCAATTTAAGCAAGTTTATGTTCAATAAAATAATGCTTGTATTCAGCAAAATGACATTTATATCTATTGAAATAATGTTTATAACTAAAATCTTAGTTTTCCTTTTTCTTAATCCACTTAAATAAATCCTTATATTTTACTTGTTTTCCGTACATCAAAATGCCGGAACGATAAATTTTCGTAGCCACAAAAAGACTTGCGATAACCGTCAAAATCAACAGTACAACAGACACAACTATCTGCCATACCGCAACCCCATAAGGAATGCGGACAAGCATAATCATAGGCGAAGTAAATGGAATAATACTCAACCATTGCGACAAAGACGACGAAGGATCTTGCATAATCATCGGCAAACAAACTATCGCAAAAATCAACGGCACCGTTATAGGTAATGAAAACTGACTCGCATCAGAGTCTTCGTCCAACAAAGAACCTACCGCCCCAAACAACGTTCCATACAATAGATAACCAAGTAAAAAATAAACCAAAAACATCGAAAGAATCAACGGAAAGTTTATTGACTGCAATTCTTGTATCGCTTCATTCGCCGGTGAAGTATCTATGTTCAAAGTATCAATCTTATTTGCCGTAAAAACTCTTTCGTTCAACTCTATTTTTTCTTGTGGCTGCACAGCAAACCAATCAGGTTGTGCAACTTTCAATCCCCCCATTAACAATAAAGTTAAAACAATCCAAAGTCCCAATTGCGTCAAACCTACCAACGCAACGGCTATTATCTTACCAAACAACAAATATATGCTTTTAACCGAAGACACCAAAACCTCCACAATACGAGACGTTTTCTCCTCCCCCACACTTCGCATAATCTGACCGCCGAAAAAGAATAGGAAAAAGTAAATCATAATTCCGAGAATTGCTCCCAAAACCATTTTCATCTCGGAATTGGACCTCTCTCCTGTGCGAATATCGGTGATGTAAGACTCTATTTGAGGGTCATTAACGATTGCAATATCCTCCTTACTCATATCGTAATTGACCATTAACACCGAGTTTTTGAATATCTGTTTGACTTGCTGCTGAACATCTTCTTTTGCTTCCAATGACGGTTCGTTATCGGCGAAATATGAAAAAGTCTTGATAGGTACTTTATCGTTGGACTTAACAATCTCCAAAACCATATCGACTTCATCATTCCTAAGCATATTTTGAGCCTTTTCAATATCCTTACCATAAGAATAAATCACCTTTTCATTGCTCACAAATTTACCGTCAAAAAACGCAATAGTATCGCCATTAATAACCGTCTTAGGCGTGGAATCCACGACCATAACGGTATAGGTTTTGGAAACATTTTCTTTCAAAACAACAGGCAAAACTATCAAAAGCGACATAAGAATAGGTCCTAAAATAGTCAATACAAAGAAAGATTTTTTCTTGACCTTTGAAAGATATTCTCGTTTAATAATTATCAGTAATTTATTCATTTTGTACTCTTTATTGTTTGGATAAATATTTCGTTCATACTTGGAAGAATTTCTTTATAGGAAATTATATCGGTAGTCTTCAATATATGAGAAAGCAAATCTGCGTTCTTGCCTTTTTCTATCTTCAAACGAATAATCGAAGTATCGTTTTCGGATTTTTCGCCAAGCAATTCAACTCCGTCGGTAAGCAAATCATTTGAAAATTCAGAGTTAATAATAAGTTCAAACTCCCCTTTCTTAAATCTTTGTTTAACTTCCTTAACGCTACCCTCCAAAACTTTATGCGAAGAATTTATAAGCACTATATTATCGCAAATCTGCTCTACGCTTTCCATATTGTGAGTAGAAAAAATAATGGTTGCACCCTTGTCTCTTAACTCCAAAATCTCGTTTTTCAACAAATCGGCATTCAGCGGGTCGAAGCCAGAAAAAGGCTCATCGAAGATAAGTAATTGTGGTGAGTGCATAACGGTCGTAATAAACTGAACCTTTTGTTGCATACCTTTGGAAAGTTCTTGAACCTTTTTGTTGTACCAATCCGATATGGAAAATTTTTCAAACCAGTAATCCAAAGATTTCCTTGCTTGGGTACTGCTCATACCTTTAAGCCTTGCAAGATACAGAGCCTCTTCGCCGACTTTCATTTTCTTGTAAAGACCTCTTTCTTCGGGCAAGTAGCCGACGTGTTGTATATGTTTTTCTTTCAAAGGTTCGCCATTGAAAAGTATTTCTCCTTTATCGGGTTTGGTTATCTGGTTAATCATACGGATAAGCGTTGTCTTACCTGCTCCGTTAGGACCTAAAAGACCGAAAACACAGCCCTTTTCAACCTGTAAAGACACATCGTCCAACGCAACCTTAGTTTCGTAAGCCTTAGTTACATTCTTGACTTCTAAAATAGTGTTCATAATAAACTTAATTAGGTTTTCATAACGAAAAACCAAACGTTTTATTTTATCGTATGTAATAATTTCTCCTTATATAATAGTAATGGCTAAATAAATACGACTAATATTTTACACATAATACTAATCATAAAAACTATAAATGAAACTAATTTTCTAATGTTTAACACTATTTTATTAGTCTCTCACATTAATTCGCTAATCTCTCACACTATTTTTAGCAACAAAATAAGTGAAAAATTTTCTGTTATTGAGTAAAGACAGATTTGTTGTATCCTAAATTTTTTGAATACATAAAGACAGGTTTTTTGTAAAAATATTAAAATAATAACAAGTTTTTCATAAAAAGTTACGGCAATTGCAAAAAAATGATTACCTTTGCAATTCAAATTAAGAAATAAAAAACACTTAATATATGAGACCAAATTTTGAAAATGTGGACTTTAAAGCCCCATACAAGTACGAAAGTTTCCACGATTGGGAACAAAAAGTTGGTAACGAGAAAAATTGGCTTACACCTGAGCAAATACCTGTAAAACCTGCCTATGGTGCAATAGACCTTGAAGGTATGGAACACTTGAATTATGCAGCAGGTGTCGCACCATTCCTAAGAGGACCTTATTCAACTATGTACGTTATGCGTCCTTGGACAATACGTCAGTATGCAGGATTTTCAACGGCAGAAGAAAGTAATGCGTTTTACAGAAGAAACATCGCAGCAGGACAGAAAGGTTTGTCTGTTGCTTTTGACTTACCAACCCATAGAGGATATGACTCCGACCACCCAAGAGTTATAGGTGATGTTGGAAAGGCCGGTGTTGCTGTGGATAGCATCTTGGATATGAAGATATTGTTTGACCAAATAGATTTGGGCAAGATGTCCGTTTCCATGACGATGAATGGTGCTGTTTTGCCTATCTTGGCATTCTACATCATCGCAGCAGAAGAACAAGGAGTAAAACAAGAACAGTTGGCAGGAACAATACAGAATGATATTCTTAAAGAGTTTATGGTTCGTAACACATATATCTACCCACCAAAACCTTCAATGAAAATCATTGCCGATATATTTGCTTATACTTCTAAGAATATGCCTAAGTTCAATTCCATCTCTATTTCGGGTTATCACATGCAGGAAGCAGGTGCTACGGCGGATATAGAAATGGCTTACACATTGGCAGACGGATTGGAATACATACGTGCAGGTATCAACGCAGGTATGACTGTCGATGAGTTTGCACCTCGTTTGTCATTCTTCTGGGGAATAGGTATGAACCACTTTATGGAGATTGCCAAGATGCGTGCCGCTCGTATGCTTTGGGCTAAATTGGTTAGCCAATTCAACCCTAAAAATCCAAAATCATTGGCATTGCGTACTCACTCTCAGACGTCAGGTTGGTCTTTGACAGAACAAGATCCGTTTAACAATGTTGGCAGAACTTGTATTGAGGCTATGGGTGCGGCATTGGGACACACTCAATCATTGCATACAAATGCTTTGGACGAGGCTATCGCATTGCCTACCGATTTCTCTGCACGTATTGCACGTAATACACAGATTTATTTACAGGAAGAGACAAATATTTGTCGTTCATTAGACCCATGGGCAGGAAGTTATTATGTTGAGTCCTTGACTAATGAGATAGCACACAGAGCTTGGGGACATATTCAAGAGGTCGAGAAACTTGGCGGTATGGCTGCTGCAATCGAATCAGGCGTTCCTAAGATGAGAATTGAGGAATCTTCTGCAAGAAAACAAGCACGTATCGATAGCGGAATAGACACTATATTGGGTGTTAATAAATATCGTTTGGCTCACGAAGATGCAATAGACACATTGGAGGTTGATAACTCCGCCGTTCGTGAAGCACAAATCAAGCGTTTGGCTAAACTTAGAGCGGAAAGAAACGAAGACGATTGTCAAGAAGCATTAAGAAAACTAAGCAACTGCGCTGCAACAGGCGAAGGAAACTTACTTGAATTGAGTATCGATGCAGCAAGAAAACGTGCTTCATTAGGTGAAATTTCTTATGCATTGGAAGAACATTTCGGTAGATATAAAGCAAAAATTAATTTGATTTCAGGCGTGTATAGTCAAGATACAAAAAATAACGACGATTTCAAGAAAGCACAACAGCTTTGCGACGAATTTGCAAAGATTGAGGGACGTCGTCCTCGTATAATGGTTGCAAAAATGGGTCAAGACGGACACGACCGTGGTGCTAAGGTTGTTGCAACAGGTTATGCCGATATAGGTTTTGACGTTGATATGGGACCATTGTTCCAAACTCCGGAAGAAAGTGCAAAACAAGCAGTAGAAAACGATGTTCATATCTTGGGAGTAAGTTCTTTGGCTGCCGGCCACAAGACCTTGGTACCTCAGGTTATTGAAGAGTTGAAAAAACTCGGCAGAGAGGACATTATGGTTATTGCCGGTGGTGTTATTCCTCCGCAAGACTATGACTTCTTGTTCAAAGCCGGTGTTGCTGCCGTTTTCGGTCCCGGAACAAAGATCGCTGACTCTGCAATCAAGATGTTAGAGTTGCTCTTAGAAGCAAGAAAATAGAATAAATGTTTTTAATTCCTTTTTAAGGAGGGGAATTGATACTGAAAAATAAAACATTTGGTTAGGCTGTACCATAAGTTTATTTATGGTACAGCCTTTGTTTTGTTATTTATTTTTCTGACAAGACTTTTTAAGCAAATCAATGCATAAAAACAAAAAAATATTTCTCTATTTATTATATTGTTGTCGGCCAAAACAATTTTTCAACTTCTTATTTTTGTTTTTCATTCGCAGGTTTTCGTTTTTTATCCTTTACGTTTTCGTTTTTAATCCTTAGGAAAATATGTAAATGGTCTTATCGTTTCATCAAAATGGTCTGATAAATTACCCTAAACGGTCTGACCGTTTTACCCAAAACCATCAGACCATTTACCACAAACGCTCAGACCATTTATATGAATACCTAAGAATTAAAAACAAAAAGCAAAGGCAGAAAAACAATTACAAAAAGGATAAAAACAAAAAGAAGAAGAGTCGAAATAGTAACTACAAGATTAAATCAACAAACAAAAGAGAAATTAATGTTTTGAATTTATAAAACAATGTTCTTTATTCCTTTTAATAGAAAGAATTAAGTTTTTAACATAAATACTTATGATTTTAATGCAAAGAATTAAGATTTTTATCCAAACTGAATAAAAAATAATATAACCCCAATAAAAAACTAAAAAACTATCTGCCGTATATTTTGTCGAATGGTAAGCGATTCAGAATTGAACGAGACAAAGTGATTTCGTCAGTATATTCTATATTGTCGCCAATGGAAACGCCTCTTGCTATGGCTGAAACTTTAACGTTCATATCTTTAACCAATTTGTTAATATAAAAACAAGTTGTGTCGCCTTCCATTGTCGTAGGCAATGCCAATATGATTTCTTGAATATCTTCTTTGGCAATACGCTCCACAAGTTCTTTTATCTTAATATCCCCTGCTCCTATTCCGTCTATCGGAGAAATAACTCCGCCCAATACATGATAAACTCCCGAATATGAATTGGTGTTTTCAATCGCCATAACATCTCTTATGTTTTCCACTACGCACACTACGGAATGGTCTCGTTTAGCGTCCTTGCACACTTCACACTCATCGCTATCCGAAATGGAAAAACAATGTTTGCAAAGTTTTATCTCCGAACGCATCAAAGAAATGGATTGTGCCAAAGAATTTGCTTCTTTTTCGTCTGCATCAAGCAAGTACAATGCAAATCTTAGTGCCGTACGGCTTCCAACGCCGGGCAGTTTGCTAAACTCGTTTATAACATTCTCCAAGTGTATTGAGGGATAGTTCATAATCTGTCTGTATTTATATATCGCTTCTAAAATTATAATGCAAAATTACAATAATTATCATTTAATTGTTTTGAATTTATTTATATTTCTCGCTATTTCTCCCCAAATATTATCGGTTACAGTAATCAAAAAAAACTTTTATTATTATTCAAAAAATAATATCAATAATCGTTTTACTGATGTTTAACACTAATTTTTTAATCACTCACACTATTTTACTGATTAGTGATACTAATTTTATGGTTTCACACAAAAATTTCATAAATCAATTATTGAATGTCATTATATCAATTAAGAATATTGTAACTTTGCACTTCAAACAAAAATTACTTGATAACTCTATGGAATTAATCATATTTATTGCATTTGTGGCTTATACGCTATTGCTTTTCGGTATAACATACATCACTTCTCGCAAGGCGGACAGCAAATCTTTCTTTCAGGGAAACAAGAAATCACCTTGGTTTGTCGTGGCTTATGGTATGATTGGAGCGTCGTTAAGCGGGGTAACATTTATGTCCGTTCCCGGTTGGGTCAATGACAGAATGTTTACCTATATGCTTATGGTTTTGGGCTATTTTATAGGTTATCTTGTCATAGCCTTTGTTTTGCTGCCGACATATTACAAACTCAATTTGGTAAGTATATACAAGTATTTGGAAAAACGTTACGGCAAGTACTCGCATAAAACAGGCAGTTTCTTTTTTATGCTATCCCGCTGTTTGGGTGCAAGCCTTAGAATGTTTATAGTTATCATCGTTTTGTACAATTTTGTATTCAAGGCTTGGGGATTGCCTTTTGAACTGACGGTTGCGTTGTTCTTGGCTTTGATATTGGCATTCACAATAAAAGGAGGCGTAAAGACAATAATTTGGACGGACACCTTGCAAACGACTTTTATGCTCGCTGCATTGGTGATGTGTTTTGTAATGGTGGCAAATGAACTTGGATTTTCTTTTGGAGGAATGATTGAAAACATTTCTCATTCGGATTATTTCACATTCATAGAGACCGATTCGATGAGCCGCAACTGTTGGTGGAAACAACTTTTGGGCGGAGCGTTTATATGTATCGCAATGACGGGATTGGACCAAGAAATGATGCAAAAGAATTTGAGTTGCAAGAATCTTAAAAGCGCACAAAAAAATATGGTAACGTTTTCATTGATTTTGTTTGTTGTCAATTTTTTGTTTCTTATGCTTGGCAGCGCATTATATATCTATAAATTCAAAAATGGTATCGTTGCCACGGGAGACGGATTGTTCCCGGAGATTGCAATAAATTATTTGCCGCCTATTGCCTCTATTGTCTTTATCATAGGTTTGATTTCGGCATTGTTTCCAAGTGCCGACGGGGCTTTAACATCACTGACAACCGCTTTTTGTATAGACTTTTTGAATTTTGAAGGCCGTCAAGACAAGACCGAAAAGCAAAAGACAACCATACGCCACTATGTTCATTTAACATTTGCCGTTTTATTCACTGCTGTAATTATTTTCTACTATCATAACCAAAACGAACATTTGATAGATATTCTTTATCAAGTGGCTTCCATAACTTACGGGCCTTTATTAGGTTTATTCTTCTTTGGTCTTACCACAAAACGAAAAGTCAAGGATAGATTTGTGCCGATAGTATGCGTTCTTGCACCTGTAATATGCTTTGTGCTTAACAATAATTCGCAAGAGTGGTTCAATTACTCCTTTGATTTTGAACTATTGGTGCTAAACGGTTTGCTAACATTTATCGGTCTTTTGTGTATAAGCAAAAAAGAAAACAAAGTATCAGAAATTCAAAATTCATAAAATCATGTACGGATTAGCCGAAAACGAAATATTACAACTGCAAAGAGTTTTTGCAAAATACGAACAAATAGAAAAAGTCTTGGTCTTTGGTTCTCGCTCAAAAGGAACTTATCGAACAGAATCGGATTTGGATATAACGATGTTAGGAACTAATCTTTCAGTGTCATTATTGGATAAAATAGTTTCAGACATCGCTGAGTTGAATTTACCATACGAAACGGATTTATCCATATTCGAGACAATAGACAACCCACTGCTTCAAGCGAGCATACTACAACGCAACTGCATTCTATACAAAAAGGATTAAAAACCTTTTTAATTTATTTTTTTACTCGCTACTCGCTTTTGTTTTAGTTTGTCAAGCACGGATTTGCCTGCAACGATTATCAAAACGGCTATTAATATAAGCACAATTCCAATAGCAAAACGCAGGGTAAATACTCCGTTAAAAATGGTTACGGAAATAATTACTGCCGTTACAGGTTCCAAAGCCCCCATTATGGCCGTTGGTGTAGAGCCTATATAGAAAATTCCTATGTTCAAAAAAGTCATTGCGATAATTGTAGGAAAACAAGCTAACATAACACTCCAACCGAAAGAAGACCACGACGGAAACATAATGATATGATTTGACGGCGAAGTGAATGAATACAAGAAAACAGCTATGGTTGCAAAAGCCATAATATAGAAAGTAGTCTTAAAAGGAGACATAACCATCTTTGCACGATTGACGATAACTATATACACCGCATAAGTCAAAGAAGATAAAAGTACCAACATCACTCCCACCAACGAAAGAGTTGCAGTTCCGTCTCCTTTATACAAAAGACAGATGCCCGAAATACTTAAAACGATGGATAATATCGTGAGCCAAGATGTTTTTTCTTTGAAAAAGACTGACATAATGATTGCAACCATAATGGGATAGGCAAAAAGAATAGTAGAAGCAATTCCGCTATCCATATAATTGAAAGAAGTGTATAAAGTAATACTTGAAGCAACAAATATAACCCCTAATGAGGCTAATAATTTGAGTTCAGAGGAAGTTACTTTGAGCGGTACTTTTTTCCATTTAAGAATAGCGAACATAATAATCACCGCAAAAATAAAGCGATAGAAAATAACACTTGAAGGATTTAAACCCTCATTGTACAAAGACAACGCTCCGAGCGGATTAGTTCCGTAAGCAATGGCAGCCACAATTCCTGCTGTATATCCTTTAACTTTATTATTCACCTCTTTTCAAAAATTTTAAGATTGCAAAAGTACAACAAAATTGAAGGACAAAAACAAAATATACCCGCGTTTGTCAAAATATTTCTTAAAAATGAATATTTTATCGTAATTTTGCAGGTGTTATTTGATACGGAAAATTAAAATGAATATTGAAGATTTTAGAGAATATTGTTTATCATTCCCCAATGTTACTGAAAAAATGCCTTTTACTACGTTAAAAGATGCGTATAGCAGTGAAGTTCTTTGCTTTTACATTGGTTCAAAATGGTTTTGCTATGTAAATATTAGCGTTTTCGATAAATGTTGCATTAAAATGATACCCGAAGATGCTATACAATTAAGAGAAAGATATGAAGGCATTACTCCCGCTTGGCATATGAATAAAAAACATTGGAGCGATGTAAGTTTTCATTCCGACATTCCTACTCAAATGATAAAAGATTTGGTAAAACAGTCTTATGATTTGGTAAAACAATCTCTTCCGAAGAAAGAAAAAGATTTGTTACTCACTTTGACGAAATAATTACACAAAACAAAATAGAAAATGGATATATTACAAGCCGTACAAGCCCGCCACAGCGTCAGAGCCTACACAACAAAAACCATTGAGAAAGAAAAAATCAATGCCTTGCAGCAAGAAATCAACGATATCAAGCAAGAAAGTACCCTTAACTTTCAAATCGTAACCAATGACCCCGATGCGTTTAACACAATGACTGCACACTACGGTAAATTCTCCAATGCCGTCAATTACATAGCTATCTTAGGCGACAAATCCGAAGGCCAAGATACCGAATGCGGATACTACGGCGAAAGATTGGTACTTCTTTGTCAGATGCTTGGCTTAAACACTTGTTGGGTTGCTTTGACATATAACAAAAAGAAAAACAAAATAAATATCGCCCCGAACGAAAAACTTATCTGCGTCATTGCTTTTGGTTATGGCGTTAGTCAGGGCAACGACCACAAACGAAAATCTTTCGAACAAGTAACAAAAAACGCACAAAACGCTCCCGATTGGTTCAAAAAAGGAGTTGAATATGCTCTTCTTGCTCCCACCGCCCTCAATCAGCAAGCGTTCCGTTTTTCTATCAATGGCAATAAAGTTAAATTGCAAAGGCGTCTTGGTATCTACACCAAGATTGACATCGGCATCGTCAAATACCATTTTGAATTGGCAGCCGACAAAACCAACTTCGTTTGGGAATAATTTTTAATAAGTCAAGACCTACTTATTAATAGCAAAAACGTAATCAAAATAAATAAAGACGTGCTTTTCTTCTTTATTCAAAAAAACAGCAGTGTAAGTACTTAACCACACTGCCGTTTGTATTAACGAATTGTTTTAATTCAACTTAATCATCAAATTCATACCAGCATTCTTCTCGGCTTGCTACTACCCATACATAGTACGTGTTCTTTTTATCCTTTGTATTTACTGCAATCGTTAAGTTTTGGCATCCATTTTCATCTAAGGTGCCGTCTATTTTATCTGTAATGCCATACAATTCATGCATACCTTTATCATCGTGTTTTGCAAAAAATACTTTGGCTGTTTTCACTCTATTCTTTTCATTTACCTTATCTTTAAAAACTCCTGTAATCTTCGCATTCTTTACGACGATATATACCTCATTCTTATAAGTATTATCCAATTTTTTTGCGCAATATGTTCCGTCAGGAGGGATTATTCCGCCAGAGATTGTTTCATTTTGACTATATACATTTACCGAAAACAATACTATTATTAATATTAAAATTAAACGTCTCATATTATTCATGTCCTTTAATATTTTTTTATTATTCATCATCATTTAATACTTTCCTAAAAATTAGCCTGCTAAATACATCTACCCTATTACTAAGTTTTACTACTTAGCAGGCGAACCGAATAAAGGCGTTTTTCCCGATGAAAAAGATGTATTGTGAAGCATACACCCTCATTGAAACACATAAGCAACGAACATTCAGTGATATTTTAATTATATCACCGATAACACTCTTTGAAAAATGTCTTTCGTTGGCTAATTCCGTTTCACACATGATTTTAATTCCTTTTGACTTCGTTTCGGCTGCAAAGATATACAATTAAAATTAAACTACCAAACTTTTCTATACTTTTTTTCTTCTTTATTCAAAAAAAACGGCAGTGTAAGTACTTAAACACACTGCCGTTTTACTTTTACCAATCCATATATACAGGAAATTTCTTTCGCATAGAATCCAAATATTCTTTGCTTATATCATAATAAAGTATCTCCTGCGTTGAGTTTTCCAAAGGTTTTAACTCCTCTCCTTTGCTATTGATAACACAACTGTCGCCAACATAGTCGTAACCATTTGCATCCTTGCCTGCTCTATTCACCCCGATAACGTAACACATATTCTCTATCGCACGTGCTTTCAATAAAATCTTCCATTGCTCGCTCCTACTCTTCGGCCACGACGCCACAAACGTCATTATATCATATTTGAACCTGCCATCCGAGTAACTATTCTTGCAAATATCCGCAAACCGTAAGTCATAACAAGTTCTTAAACTTACATTATATTCCTTGAACTTTGCAATACACTCCTTGTTTCCTGCACAAAGTGTTTCGGCTTCCTTGGATAATGAAAACAATTTCTGCTTATCATACATAAATTCCGCAGTGTCCGTAATCAAATAATGCCTATTATAACACTTGCCGTCCTCTTCCACCATTAGCGAACCTTCAACTCCACACGCTTTCTGCTTGGCAAGATTACGCATAAACTCCAATCCCTTCGCCTTGCTCTGAATACCGAGCGACGTGTCGGCAACAAAACCAGTTATAAACATCTCCGGCAAAATTATCCACTCGACTTCATTTGAAATATCCTTACAAATCTTTGTAAAGTAACGAAGGTTGCTTTCTATATCAAAATCTTTTATCGCCGTCTGCACCAATGCTATCAACATATCCTTAACTTTTTTATTCGTTTTCCTTAACCTTTAACGTCCGCAATTGCAAGGGTAGTCTTTTTTGATTTTGGTTTCAGGAAAAATCCGTTTAATTGCTTTTTGTTCTTTTCGTGTCATAAGAATGGCGCGTATATCCAACAGTTTGAGATTGACAGTGGAAAAACTCTCGTCAAACTCTCTTATCTGATTGTCCCACAAAATCAATGTATCCAAAGGCAGTTGTGCCATTTCTTTGGGTAATGCCGTAAGATAGTTCTGAGCAAAATTGACATAATGCAGATGTTTCAATTCGCTTATTTGAGGCGGTATTTCTTTGATGTAATTTCTCGAAATATCCAAGCGTTGAATATTCTTCATTTGCAGTATTTCCATAGGAAATTCTTTGATTTTCTGTTTTTTCAAATTAAGACTTATAACGCTGTCGGGCGATTGCATCGCTTGTTGAAGCGAAGTGAAATAACCGTTTTGTGAAAATACATTTTCGCCGCATAAGATACATATCCCACAAACAACAATCCTAACCCAATGTATTGAAAAACGCTTTTGCATCACTCAAATCCTTATTTATTTGTTTGGATAACTCATCACGATTTGCGAACTTTTTCTCCTCTCTAATGAAATCCAAAAACTCTATTGTCAAACTCTTTTGATAAATATCCTCACAAAAATCCATTATATGCGTCTCAATGGTTATTTTCTTCGCATCAAATGTCGGGTTGTTGCCTATATTGGTTACGGAATAATAAGTTTTTCCATCGATTATAGTCCTTGTTGCATACACCCCTGCTTTGGGTAAGATTTTCTCGTCCGATATAACGATGTTCGCCGTCGGAAAACCAATCTTTCTGCCGTTTTGAAGACCGCTCACCACCTTGGATGTTATGCTAAAAGGTCTTGATAACATAGCGTTTGCCTCTTTGATATTGCCTTCGCTTATAGCGTTTCGTATCTGAGTTGAGGATACTTCAATATCCTTATGGTAAATTCCCGAAACGTCCTTTTGAATTTTTATTCCTCTGTACTCGCCTTCTTCTATAAGCCTTTCGTATTCGTTATTCATAGGGTTGCCAAAACGATTGTCATAGCCGAGCAAAAGCAGTTTTATATTGATTTTTTCAAGCAAAACATCAAGAAATTGCATCGGGGTAAGGGCAGCAAACTCTTTGGTAAATTCAATCGGTAAAATGTAATCAACACCGCATGAAGCAATCTTTTGAAATCTCTCGCTCTTGGTGTCGATAAACTTTACAGGGTTGTCGGATTTTTTGTCCAACACTTGACGCGGATGATTTTTGAAGGTAACAACAAGGCTGAGGCAATCAAGTTCTTTTGCCCAAGTCTTTAATTCTTCAAGCATTTGCCTATGCCCTATATGCACTCCGTCAAACATTCCTATCGTTATAACGCAAGGTCTTGTCAATTCGCTTGTATTTTGTAATTCTATTATTTTCAAAATATATCTTTTGTTGTGATTAATTCGTTTGCAAAATTACGAATTTATATTGATTTAACAATATCTTTTCCCTTTTCGCCTTTATCCACGCTTTTATATAATTTGATTTCACTTTCCTTACCTTGACTTTTATTTCCCCTTTTGAAATTTTTATTTTTCCTATTGAAATTGTATTTCGCCGCCTTAATTTCGTATTTTTTCTCTTGAAGTTTTCCTCCGTGATTTGAACAAAAACCTCCCTGTTTTATACAAAAACTTTAAGCGGTGATACAAAAATATCAAACGGTAAGGTTTTTGTGTCGTTTGGTAAGGTTCGTTTCTCAAAGCAAAGAAAAAAAGTTTCAAACATATAATATTTATATGCAGGCAACGTTTTATTTTCAGCACACTGCAAAACAAAAAAATGCAAAATTTATTGCAAAGAAAATGGCGTTTAACGAAAAAAATCGTAAATTCGCATTCTGATAAATAAGACAAATAATATTAAACACTATGGAAATAGTAAATAAAGGTAAGATTTCGCAAATCATCGGAGCGGTTGTCGATGTAAAGTTTGACGAGGGCGATAAATTACCTATCATCTACGATGCGTTGAGAGTGAAAAAGGCTGACGGAAACGTTGTCATATTGGAAGTTCAACAGGATTTGGGCGAGAACACCGTGCGCTGCATCGCAATGGATAGCACCGACGGTTTACAACGCGGCTTGGAAGTCGAAAACTTGGGCGAGCCGATTACGATGCCTGTGGGCGACGATATTAACGGACGCTTGTTCAACGTTATTGGTCAGACCATTGACGGAATACCTGAGGTTAAAGGTTCTAAACGTTATCCTATTCATCACGAACCACCGAAGTTCGAAGACTTGGCAACAGACAACGAAGTATTATTCACCGGTATTAAGGTCATAGACTTGATTGAACCGTATTCAAAGGGAGGTAAGATTGGTTTGTTTGGTGGCGCCGGCGTGGGTAAAACAGTGCTTATAATGGAGATGATTCACAACATCGCCATGCATTATTCGGGTCAGAGTGTATTTACAGGCGTTGGAGAACGTACCCGTGAGGGCAACGACCTTTTACGTGATATGCTTGACGGTGGAGTTATCGATTATGGCGAAGAATTCAAAAAAAGTATGGAACAAGGTGGCTGGGATTTGTCCAAAGTGGATATGCAGAAACTTAAAGACAGCAAATGTACCCTTGTTTTCGGACAGATGAACGAACCACCCGGAAGCAGAGCGAGAGTGGCTTTGAGCGGTTTGACTTTGGCAGAGTACTATCGAGACGGAGAAGGTCAGGCTCAGGGTAAGGATATTTTGTTGTTTATCGATAATATCTTCCGTTTTACACAAGCAGGCAGCGAGGTTAGTGCATTGTTGGGACGTATGCCGTCTGCTGTCGGCTATCAGCCTACGCTTGCTTCGGAGATGGGTGCTATGCAAGAGCGAATAACTTCCACAAAACGCGGTTCCATCACATCGGTTCAAGCCGTGTATGTACCTGCCGACGACTTGACTGACCCTGCTCCTGCCACAACGTTTGCACACTTGGACGCACAGACGGTGCTTTCCCGAAAAATAAGTGAGTTGGGTATCTATCCGGCTGTTGATCCTTTGGAATCGTCATCAAGAATTTTGAAGGCAGATGTTTTGGGTGAAGAGCATTACAATACGGCTCAAAGGGTAAAACAGATTTTGCAACGCTATAATGATTTGCAAGACATCATAGCCATACTTGGTATGGAGGAATTATCCGAAGAAGACCGTTTAGTTGTCAATCGTGCGAGAAAGGTTCAGAGGTTTTTGTCTCAGCCGTTCTTTGTTGCCGAGCAATTCACAGGAATGAAAGGTGCGTTCGTTGATATTGCCGACACCATTAAAGGATTTAAGATGATTCTTGACGGACAAGTCGATGATATGCCGGAAGCCGCCTTTATGATGGTCGGAACTATCGAAGAAGCAATAGAAAAAGGCAAGAAAATCTTAGCGGAAGCAAATAAATAATGATTGAATAAAAGATGTACGATACAAAGAATAAGGCAAATAAAATAAAATTGTCGTTCTTTGCTATCGTACATCAATAGATAATGAAAAAACATAAGTAAAACAACTTTGAGATTATGAAGATAAGTATCATAACGCCCGATTCAACTATGTTCGAAGGTGAGATAAAGGACGCCAAACTCATAGGACTTGACGGACATTTCGAGATTTTAAACAACCACGCACCCATCGTGTCGGCATTGGCCAAAGGAGAGATAAAACTTGTGGATATGCAGGATAAAGAACACAGTTTTCAAATCAATGGCGGCTTGTTGGAGATGTCCGATAACGTTATACAGATATTAGCTCAGTAATCCAAGTAAAGAAATCAAAAGATTATAAAAAGAAAACAATTATGAGTTATGATTATGAAAAGCACTGCATTTATTGTGGCGAGATTATAAGCAAACAATCCGTATATTGTCCTAAATGTGGAAAGAAACAAGAAGAAAATTCTAACGGTGCTTTCCATTATAAAGGCGAGGGTTTTGACAATTCAAACACTGCTTACAGTGAAAAAAGCGGTTTTATTGCTTTGCTTTTATGTTGCTTGGGTTTTGCAGGCGTTAGCGGTATTCATAGGTTCTATGCAGGTAAGATTGCAACGGGAATAGTTTGGCTTTTGACCTTGGGCGTTTTCGGATTTGGAACGATAGTGGATATAATCTTGATTGTTACAAGCAATTTCAAGGATAGCAAAGGCAATACCCTGACTATCGGTTAAAATAACGGTTTTGCAAGTTGAAAAATTTCTTTACATATTTTCAGAATATTGGTGTTAAACACTAATTGAATAGTATTAAACACTAATCAAACGATGTTAAACATGAGTAAAGAGGTATTAAATATCAATCCACGAATTTACGAGTTTGATGCTGTGATACAGAAAAACCCTGATATGGACGCAGCATACATTGTTTTCCCTTACGATATTAGAAAAGAGTTCGGCAAAGGCAGAGTTAAGGTTGATGCCACTTTTGACGGTGAGCCATACAAAGGGTCTATCGTTTGTATGGGGTCGGAAGAGTATTTGCTTGGCGTTTTGAAGTCTATACGGAAAAAGATTGGCAAACAAGCAGGCGATACCATACATGTAACCGTCAAAGAAAGAAAATAACAAAAATTTATCCCAATAGCAAGATTTCGGTTTCGGCTAAGGAAAACACAGAAATGCTTACATTAATAATATATGATGGAAGAAAGTTTTGCTTCTAAAAATTCTTCGTTAGCGACTTCCAAAATATCTTTGGCTGTAACGGCATCAATATCATTGAAATTTTCTTCCAACGTTGAGACTCTGCCATAATTCAAAAGAGCCTTACCGATAGACAACATCTCGTTTTGATTGCTGTCGTATTGAATGGCTAATTGTCCTTTGAGTTGCTCTTTACCACGCGTTAAAGAAGATTGAGTGATACGTTTTTGGGTACAAAGTTTCAATTCCCGAATGATAAGTTCATAGACCTTATCTGCGAAATGCTCTTCACAGCCGGCATAAATCTGAAAAATTCCGCTATCTCGGTATGCAGTGTAAGAAGATTCTATCGTGTAGGTGTTACCATATTTCTCTCTTATATTCATATTCAATCGAGAATTCATAGCCGACGAACCCAAAATATTATTAAGTAAAGTAAAAGCAACACGTTTTGGATTTTTATATGAATAACACATATTACCAATCATAACATGTGCTTGATAAGTATCTCTGTTTTTCTTTATTTGTTTGGGAATGTATGTGTATGACGTATGACGTTTTTTTTCTGAAATCTTGGTCGGAATATCCGAAAAATACTTCTCAATCAAACGAACCAACTTTTCAAAAGGAATATTGCCCACAGAAGAAATAACAATTCTGTTGGTAAACCAATTCTTTTGAATAAAGTCTTTAACCATTGTTGAAGAAAAGGATTTGACTTTATCTTCCGTTCCAAGAATCATACGTCCCAACCCCGTACGTCCAAAGACCAATTGCTCGAAATCATCATAAATCAATTCCGCTGGGCTATCCTCATAAGAATTTATTTCATCTATGATAACCGTTTTCTCTTTCTCCAACTCTTTTTCGGGAAAAACGCTATTGAAAACGATATCGCTCAAAAGTTCGGCAGCTCTCTCGTAATAAGTATTAAGAAATGTTGCATAAACTACTGTTTCCTCTTTTGTCGTATAAGCATTGAGTTCTCCCCCGACACCGTCTATTCTTGACAATATCCTATAATATTTACGCTTTGCAGTACCCTTGAAAATACAATGTTCAATAAAATGAGCCATACCATTCTCGTAAGGCTTTTCGTCCCTACTGCCTGCATCAATAGTAATTCCCAAATGAGCCACGTTTGATACATCGTACTTATGCACCAACCTAAGCCCGTTTGGTAATGTATAATAATTATAAGTATCGCTTTTCAGATTAGTCATTACTGAAAACAAATTTCTGTTTACAGACAAAAATTTATCAGTATCGCTTATCCGTTATCGCGAAATAATATAGAAATCGCCAGACAAACGATTCTTTATCATCGTACAAAGATCCGTTGCCTCACTGTTTGTACGCCTTGAACCATAAGATACATAATAAATCGGCGAACCATTCTTTATCTTGGAGATAACATAACCGTCATAGCCCAAACTTCTTGCCTTTTTCGCTCTTTCTTGTGCTTTACTCTTGTCTGCAAAAGAACCGCTGACAACATCAAAACCTAATTTTGAATGATTTTGTACAACTATCGGAGTGTTATCCTCAACAACAACTTCTTCTTGTGGTGCCGGCTGAGTTTCTTGCTGTTTCTTTTCTTTTACCTTCTTTTGTTTTTTGGCTACCGATGTAGTCTTTTTAGGTTGTTCCATTGATGTTGGTTCAACTACAACAACTTCTTCCTCTTGTTCAACAACAGGCTCAATCTCTGAAACTGTTTCAGTTGGAGTAATTGTCAAAGTTTTTTCTGCTTTTGGCGTTTCAACCTTACGAACAGGAATGTAATATTCCAAACGAGAAGTTACAGGTTTTAGAAACTTAATATCTTTCAAAAGTCCAAACCAATGAGCAAATACAAACGCTCCGCACAAAATTAGTAAAGCAATGATTATCCAAAGGACTATCAACCAATTTCTTTTTCTTTTGTTGGAATGTTTTATTTTCTTTTCTTTCTTGTTTTTCTTATTCTTCTTATCTCCCTTATCTTCTTCTTTTTCATACTTACGCACGATTTCAGTGGCTTGTTTCATCAACAAATCATCGCATTCTTTATCGTCCTCCTCCTTTTGCTTTTGTTCTTCCTGTTCTTGTGCAGGTTTAATATCCTCAACAATAACTTTTTCGGTAAATTCAGAGGCTCTATCTATTGTTTGCTGTGTTTTATCCTTATCTGTTGTGTTATCCAATTTGTTGTTTTCCATTTCAGAGACAATCTCTTTTGAAGTTTCATTCTTAGGTTGCTCAACAGTGGTGTTTATTGTCGCTTCGCTATGCTCAATGATACGCTCCTGAGTTTGAGAAGAAGTTTCTTGAACCTTTTGTTCTTCTTTTATTTTCTTGGCATTCTCTATTTGGGATTCTATTTCCGTTTTTGTCTGTTGATAATCCTGCGGTATGGTTGTTTCTACTTGTTCGGTTTTCTGTGATGTCGGCATTACTTGCAAATCATCTGTTGAATCAAATGTTTGAACATTTTTCAACGCCCCAAGTGCAAAACTATTATCCAACAAATTCAAATCTTGTGCAGGTGTGAAAGTATATTCCTCCAAAAGACCTTTTTCCAATTTACCCAACTTATTCAAAACAACACTTTTACCTGCTTGTATCTTCTCATTAAGCGAATCCGAATATTGTTTAATCCACATCAAGGCTGTTTTGTCGCTGATAAACTCGTGTTTTGCCATAAAAGTAACAAAACCATTGTCCCCCGTCTGTTCTCTACTAAAAGACAACTCTTTCTTTGGCGGCTCTATCGTGCCTGTCTTCTCATTAATCTTGGCAGAAGACGTTTTCACATAAAATGTTCCAAAACCAATAAGTTCTGCTTTATCGTTATATTTCAAATAATCGTATAAATTCTCTGCAACATTCATAATCAATACTTATTATAGTGTTTATATTTATTTTCTACTCTGTTCAATAATCAGTGTTACCACTTATCTGTTGTTTAATATATCAATAACCTTTTGTAAATCCTCTTTGGTATCAACCCCAACCGTGTCGTGTTCTGTTGTCATCGCAACTATATTATAACCGTTCTCCAACCAACGCAATTGTTCCAATTTCTCTGTTCGTTCCAAATCAGTTTGACTCAAAGCAACTATTTTTTTCAACACTTCATTCCTATAACCATATATACCTATATGTTTATAGTACATACGTTTCTCTATTAAACTCTCCACACTCTCGTCCCTATTGAACGGAATCGGGCAACGAGAGAAATACAACGCTTTGTTATCCTTTGCCGTTACAACCTTGACAACATTGCTATCCAACACTTCTTCCCTATTTTCTATAACCTTCTTTAATGTCGCAATATCCACATCATTGTTCTCAAAGCCCGACAACAATTCTTTTAACATCTCTTGTTTTATCAACGGCTCATCTCCTTGAATATTGACAACAATATCATAATACGTTTTAGGGTTCTGTTCTTCCAAAATCCTTAATGTTTGTTCCACTCTTTCCGTTCCGTTGTTTAGTTCGCTTGATGTCATCAACGCCTTTGCTCCACCATTAACAACAGTAGAAAAAATCCTATCGTCATCAGTTGCAACAACCACTTCATCGAACAAATTACTGTTTTGAACGGCTTGATATACGTGAAGAATCATCGGCTTTCCACAAATGTCTGCCAAAGGCTTACCTTCAAATCTTGAAGAAGCGTATCGAGCGGGTATTACTGCAAGTTTTTTCATTTGAATAACGGATTTAGTTCGGCATTTATCTTCTCAAAAACTTCGCCTAAGGCTTCCGGCGACTCTATTATATTCAAATTATCCACATCCACCACAATCTTTCTTCCCTTGTACGATTCAAACCAATCGTCATAGCGTTGATTTAACGAGGTTATGTAATCCAACCGAATGGAACTCTCATAAATTCTTCCCCTTTTGGTGATTAAATTTATAAGTGTAGGCACGCTTGCTTTCAAATATACAAGAAGATCCGGAGCCGGTGTCAAAGAATTTAACAGATTAAACAAAGAAATATATGTCTCGTAATCTGTTGTCGATAACAAGCCCATCGAATGTAAGTTGGGAGCGAATATAAAAGCATCTTCATATATGGTACGATCCTGCACAATATTTTTATATTTTTTCCAAGACTCCATAAGATGCGTATAACGTCTTTGCAAAAAATAAACCTGTAAGTTAAAAGCCCAACGTCGCATATCGTTATAGAAATTTACGATATACGGATTATCTTCTGTCTGATCCGATACGGCAGTATAGCCATAATGTTTTACAACCAAGTCGCTCAGAGTTGTCTTTCCACTGCCTATGTTACCTGCAACTGCAATGTACATTTTCGTGTGTATTTATCAAATCTTTATTCAGTTGCAAAGTTACGTGTTTTTTCACAAAAAACAAAAAGATTTCGATTTTTAGTTGATTTTTCTTTTGTTCTTGATATTTTATCCACTGATTTTTACGCCGAAAACTCTTGAAAATTTTCTTCTGCATCACGTCATTACATTACCTACACTTATCGTTCAAACAATACGACAAATCGTTTTACTGATGTTTAACACTAATTTATTAATCACTCACATTATTCTACCGGTGTTTAACACTAATTTTGTAATATGTGATAAAAATTTTACGAAAAATATCAAAAAACATATTTATACTCCAAAAAGTATTATCTTTGCAGGTGAAATAAAAATTTTTGGTTATGCTTATAGATACACAATCGATAGGAAAAGCGTGGGAAGACCGCTCACTTTTGTCGCAAAAGAATGTAATAAACGATATTAACGACACTATTTCATTACTTAACAGAGGCGAAATTCGTGTTGCCGAAAAACAAGGCGACGATTGGGTCATCAATTCTTGGATTCAAAAGGCGATAAATCTTTATTTTGCCATCAACAAAGTAAAAGATATGCACGCAGGCGATTTTGAATACGCCGACAAAGTTCCGTTGAAGAAAGATTTTATGCAATGGGGCGTCAGAGTTGTACCCGGTGCTGTGGCTCGTTACGGAGCGTTTTTGGCAAGCGGAGTTGTTATGATGCCGTCATTTGTAAATATAGGAGCATACGTCGATGAGGGTACTATGATTGACACTTGGGCAACGGTGGGCAGTGCTGCACAAATCGGCAAAAATGTTCATCTTGCAGGCGGTGTCGGTATTGGCGGCGTTTTGGAACCGATAGGTGCTAAGCCGGTCATAATAGAAGACCATTGTTTTATTGGTTCTCGCTGCATTGTGGTCGAAGGAGCAAGAGTTTGCCAAGGTGCTGTCTTGGGAGCAGGCACAACAATCACCGCTTCGACAAAGATAATCGATGTAACGAATGATAAAGAAGTTATTTACACAGGTATGGTTCCTGAAAATTCTGTGGTAGTTCCCGGCAGTTATACCAAACATTTTCCAAGCGGAGACTACAACGTTAATTGCGCTCTTATCATCGGAAAAAGAAAAGAATCAACCGACAAAAAGACTTCGTTAAACGATGCACTAAGATTGTTTTAATTTTTTTGACTAACACGTATTAAAACACTATTTGCACGTATATGGCTTTTGATTTCAAAAAAGAATACAAGGAATATTATCTTCCAAAAAACAACCCTCAAATTGTTACCATTCCCAAAATGAATTACATCTCGGTGCAGGGTTTTGGCAATCCCAATAAGGAAGACGGATTGTACAAACACTCAATAGAAATTCTATATTCCGTTGCTTATACTTTGAAGATGAGTTATAAAACGGATTACAAGATTGAAGGATTTTTTGAGTACGTTGTTCCTCCACTTGAAGGCTTATGGTGGTTAAGCGATAAGGGTAAGCAGTTTTTTGACGGCAAAGATAAAGAAGCCTTTCAATGGATTTCGCTTATCCGTCTGCCCGATTTCGTTACTCAAAAGGATTTTGATTGGGCTGTTGATAGTGCAACGAAAAAGAAAAAGGGATTGGATTGTTCGCAAGCAAAGTTTTTGACAATTGATGAGGGCTTATGCGTTCAGATGATGCATATAGGCGATTATGACAGCGAACCTCAATCCATTTCCTTAATGGAAGATTATATCAATCAAAACAATTATGCCAACGATATAAATGAAAATCGTCATCATCACGAAATTTATTTATCCGACCCTCGCAAAGTTGCTGCCGATAAATGCAAAACTGTAATACGTATTCCTATTCGCAATAAGTAATTTTACTAAAAATATTGCTATTTGAGATTATACATTATTGTAATATGTATTTTCAAGGTTGTTTAGTGATACGACTATAACGATTAGTGATAAGACGAAAATAATAAGTGAAAAGAAAAAAAATAGTTAGTGAAACTAAAATAATAATTAGTGATATTATCAAAATAATTAGTGATACCAATTTGGTAGCCTTTATAACTAAAACGCACACGTCAGTGATTAATTTATTTTGGCTTGTGTGTTTTTTATTTCGCTGATATATCAAGGTTTTACCTTAACACATCGATTGTCCCGACAAAGTCAATATTTTTTGATTGGCTTTTGGCAGTAAATCTGAAAAAGTATGTACCTGTCGGGGTATTGGTTGCATCCGGATCCCACATATCGGCAATAGTTTTTGGATTTTCCACCTCAAAGATAGTTCTGCCATAGCGGTTGTAAATTCTTATTGTAACATTGGTAAATATGGTTTGCTCCAAGACATCTGTTATATCGAAAATATCATTGACTCCGTCGCCGTTAGGGGTTACCACGTTAGGAAAGCGGAAATTTATAACCTTCAAATCCAAATAATATGTACTATCGCAGCCGTTGGTATCTTGATAAACCATTTCATACGAACCGGTAGTACTTTCATTAAAGCCATACATAGTAAATGTATCTCCTTTATATATTTCTGCGCTAATGCTATCAACGAAAGGCTCCACGTATTTGAAAACAATGGTTACGATACTGTCGCAGCCCTCTATTGTCTGCAATGTTCTCGTATAAATTCCCGATTGTTCTATAAGGAAATTATCGTCATTATATCCCTCGCCGCAACCTACCAAATACAAAGTATCGTTATACGTAGGATTAACCGTAAGATACAAGGTAATGATACTGTCGCAACCATATTGATTTACCAACCGTTTGACATACTCGCCTGCTGTATCGGCAATAAAATCATATTTATTGTAAGTTTCGTTTTCACATATTGTGTCATAGATTGCAATATAATTAGGCTGGATTGTACTTATATGAATAGTATCCGATGCAAAACAAACACGGCGTAAAGATATATCATCAATAGCAAAGTCATTACCGTTAGAAGCTGTTGTTTTACTTAAAATATCTATACTTGCCGTTGTATTGTCATCACTATAATAAATCCTATCGAACGATTTCCAATCACACTGCGTTGCTTCTACCGACATATCTCCTCCAAGCGTTTCATCATTTACTGACAACATAAATTTTGATAGTTCCTCGCTATTCTTAATATCTGCAATGTTCGTCGCTTTGAATGATAAACTATAATAGGTGTTGGGATTAATTATAGCCGTTGTGGAATAAACTTTTTGATTATCCACGTTTGAGCCATTGGCAATAAATACATTTGTCCCATTCGTGCAATCCACCCAATCGGTATTATAATCTTTTGGATTTATTCCTATTGCGTAGTTATTTTCTTCGCTCAAAGCATCATCGCCTGCCACTGAAATATATGTGTATTCACTTGTAAAGCCAGTATTTCCTGCTTCAAAATCTCCGTTTGTTAAAAGTTCTTCCTCATCTGTTATTGTCGCTTCAATAATGAAATATTCATCGCTTCCGCCATTTATTGCCACCATTTGCGTACCACCATTACCCAATAACGTTTTAATATCGCTTTTTGGGTCATATTTATACCAAGAGTAGGCATCAGCAACCTTTGATAAAGTAAGAATAATGGTTGTATCGTTTTTTGTTTCCAAAAATGTATCGTTTGTTATCTCTATAATACAATCACTTTCAAAATCCTTAGTATTAGGCGTTTTTGATATGTTTATCGTTATGGTATCGGTTGGAATTAAAGGAATTTTTGTTCGGTCTGTATTTGACAAAGGATTTTCGGCAAAACAACTGCCGACTAACCCGAATAAAAACGCCACAACCATATATATTTTAGGATTTATCATCTGCTACGAACCAATCTTATTAACTTTCAGTTTGCAAAAGTATGAAAAAAATTTGTTTTGTATATGAAAAACACTTGTTTTTTATTGAAAATAATGGGTATAACTTTCTTTTTTCTTAACTTTGCACCTCATTTTATCAGATAATGTTATGGCACAAGCAACTACAAATACACAAAAAAAGAAACGTCATTTCTCTTTCAAAAAGTTCTTCAAACGTTTGGGTTTGGTTGTTTTGATTTATTTTTTATGGACAATTGTGATAACCCTTGCTTACAAATGGATTAACCCACCGATAACCATTCTTATGGTGCAACGTTGCGTTGAACAAATGTTCGATTCCAAAAGAGAGGTCAGATTGCAAAAACAATGGATTAAATACGAAGACATCTCCCCTAATATGGTTGTTGCCGTGATAGCTTCGGAGGATAATAATTTTAGGCATCACAGAGGTTTTGATATTGATGCGATAAAACACGCACAAAAAGTCAATAAAGCAAGAGGCAAAAAGGCTTTCGGCGGTAGCACTATTACCCAACAGACTGCTAAAAACGCTTTTCTTTGGATTCAAAAATCGTATATCCGTAAAGGTTTAGAGGCTTGGCATACGGTGTTAATGGAAACCTTTTGGTCAAAGAAAAGAATTATGGAAGTTTATCTTAATATCATTGAGTTTGGCGATGGAATCTATGGCGTTGAGGCTGCTTCGCAATATTATTTTCACCATTCGGCATCTCATCTGTCAAAACGCGAAGCCGCTTTGCTCGCCTCCATACTACCTTCCCCATTGAAGCGTAATGCTGCCAATCCGTCCTCATATCTTAATCGCAGAGCAAATAGAATTCAAAGGAAGATGAATATAATAGGCAGACCAAGACTTTAAGCAATGGCAAAAATAATATTAAACATCAGTAAAATAATATTAAACATCAGCGAAATAGTGTTAAACACTAAAAACGTAAAATCACACCGACATAAAACGACATCTAAAAAACACTAAAAACAATCACAACTAAAACTTGGCTACACATTTATGGATAGTGCAAAATATTTAGAACAATTTAAGTATTTTTTGAAAGTTGAGCGTTCTTTAAGCGACAACACCACTATTGCATATATGTGTGATTGCGAACGGTTTTGCAATTTTCTTTCAACTGAATATCCCGACAAAGAATTTGAAGACATAACGCCACAAATTATAGATGAATTTTTGCAAACAATACTTGTGTTTAAGGATAAAAACAAAGAAGAAAAATTACTTAAAGCCACTTCACAGACACGTATAATACAATCTTTGCGAGCATTTTTCAAATTTTTGGTATTCAGCGATGTTTTGCAAAAAGATATATCCCGATTGGTTATAACTCCAAAACTTGAACAAAAACTGCCTGTGATTTTGGAGGAAAAAGAAATTTTTGCAATGATGAATGCCATTGACACCTCGACAAGCTATGGTTACAGAAATTGGTTAAGTATAGAGTTTCTTTATGCGACAGGTCTTCGTGTTAGTGAGTTTATTAATCTTAAACTTGACAATATAAATTTCAAGCAAAGGTATCTTGACATCATCGGAAAGGGCGATAAAGAAAGGTTCGTTCCCATTGCCACAAATGTTTTGAATGACCTCAAAAAGTATATAAAAAACTATCGTAGCAAGGTCAATATTCAGCCTAAAAGTCGTGATTATGTGTTTGTTTCGCATACACGTGGTAGCAAAATGACACGTCAAGCGATTAATAAAATGTTGAACGAAGCGGCTTTGAAAGCAGGTATAAAAAAGAAAATCCACCCCCATATTTTGCGTCATTCTTTTGCCACCGAACTCATACGCAACGGAGCCAACCTTGTGGCAGTCAAAGAGATGTTAGGCCATTCTTGTATAACTGCCACGGAGATTTATATCAATTTGAAAACTGATGATTTAAGACACACCTTGCAAGACCACCACCCTTTTTACGAAAAATAAAACAATGAGTATTTCCATTAAAATAATACGACAAACCATAAAAATAATGTTTAACACTATTTTATTAATGTGAGACATTATTTTATCAGTGTTTAACACTAATTTTTGATTTAATGGTATTGATTTTCTAACAAGTATTTTTGGTTTAACAAAAATAGAAAATCGTCTAAAATCCAAAGATTTTCGGCGTCTGATAGTCAAACAATTTTCGCGGAAATACAGCTGGATCGTATTCTATTTCCTCTAAAAACAAGCCGTGTGCCGCTGCCGAATGTCCTGCTATACTGCGGTTTTTAGCCTCTATCACTTTCGCAAAATCCTCAACGCTGCGACTTCCCTTGCCAACCTCCACAAGAGTGCCGACAATGGCTCGCACCATATTACGTAAAAAACGGTTGGCTCGTATCGTAAAAATCAAAAACTCCCCTTTCTTCTCCCAATGAGCATACAAAATCTGGCAATCATTGGTCATCGTCTGCGTGTTTAACTTGGAAAAAGACGTGAAATCATCGTACTGATACAAAATACGTGCAGCGGTATTCATCTTTTTTATATCAAGTTTTTGAGGAACAAACCAGGCAAATTCGATGTTAAAAGGCTGTTTTTTCGTTGCGATATAATACCTGTACGTTCGTGATATGGCATCAAAGCGGGCATTGAAATCTTCGGGGACTTTCACAATGTGGTTTATCCGAATATCAAAAGGCAGATAGGCATTAATCTTCCACAAAAGCCAATCGGTCATATCCGCTTTGAGGTTTGAGGAATCAAAGTAGGCGACATAGTTCTTCGCATGCACTCCCGTATCGGTGCGTCCGCAACCATAAACGATTATTTCTTCTTGCAACACGTTTGAAAAGCACTTACAAAGCACACCTTGAACCGTCGGAACATCTGTTTTTTGACGTTGCCAACCGTAATAATTCTTACCATTGTATTGTAAAATCAACCCCCAACGCATCAGTTTTTAATTCTTTATTTTTCCAATGTGAGTAATCACTAAATTAGTTTCAGTAACTATTTTTTTAATGTGAGTGATTAATAAATTAGTTTCAATAACTATTTTCGTGATTGCAAAAGTACAAAAATTTTTTATTATGGTTTTTCTGTGAGTTTATGATGATTGTATTTTGTGTTTTGTTGTTATGATTTTAACAAATGAATATATGTTTTTCGCAAGTGTTACGATAGTTTTTTATTAAAAATACAAAATGTAAAATGCCATAAAATTGCGATTTTTTGCCGCAAGGGGCGTTAATTTGAAAATTTGTTTTAATTTTGCAGTCTTAAAAAAGTAAAATAATACATTTCAAAAACTAAATATATAATATAATGAGTTTGAAAATTGTTGTTTTGGCTAAACAAGTTCCTGATACCAGAAACGTTGGTAAGGATGCCATGACCGCAGAAGGCACAGTCAATAGACAGGCTCTTGCTGCTATATTTAATCCTGAGGATTTGAACGCTTTGGAAATGGCTTTGGCTATCAAAGATCGTAAAAAAGATACAGAAATTACTATTGTTACAATGGGTCCTGATAGAGCCGCTGAAATAGTTAGAGATGCTATGTTCAGAGGTGCTGACGGCGGTGTTGTGGTTTCAGACAGAAAACTTGCAGGTTCTGATACTTTGGCGACGTCTTACGCAATATCGCAAGCCGTTAAGAAATTAGGAAAAGTGGATATTGTATTCGGTGGTCGTCAAGCCATTGACGGAGATACCGCACAGGTCGGCCCTCAAACGGCAGAGAAACTTGGTATTCCTCAGATAACATACGCAGAAGAATTGGTGGATATTACGGATAAGGACATAACTATCAAAAGAAGATTGGAAAGAGGTGTTGAAACCATAAAGACCAATCTTCCTGTTTTGGTAACCGTTCATTCTTCCGCTCCTAAGGCAAGATATTACAATGCCAAAAGACTTATGGCGTACAAGAATGCCGAAATAAAGATGTTCAATGCTGCGGATATTGAAGCAGAGGACGAGCGTTTGGGTCTTACCGGTTCTCCTACCAAAGTTAAAAAGATTGATAGTGTTGTATTGACTCACAAGGACAACGTTACGTTAGAGCCTACGGATGCCAATATTGACAACTTAGTGAAAGAATTGATTAACACACATATTATCGGTTAAGGTTATGAATAATATATTTGTATATTGTGAGATTACGGAAGATAATTTTATAGCCGATGTCTCATTGGAATTGATTTCTAAGGCAAGAAAATTGGCCGATGAACTAAAAGTTAAGGTAGAAGCCGTTGTTTGCGGTTATGAAGTCAAAAATTTAGAGTCTTCATTGTATCCTTACGGTGTTGATATTATAAATTATGCTGATGACAGCAGGTTGTTCCCATATCAAACTTTACCTCATTTTGCAATCATTACAAAACTTATCAAAGAAAAACAACCTCAGATTTGTTTGTTTGGTGCAACGTCAGTTGGTAGGGATTTGGCTCCGAGAGTAGCGTCTTATTTGCGTTGCGGTTTGACGGCAGATTGTACTTCATTGGAAATCGGAGATTATGAAGACAAAAAAAACAATACTACAATAAATAATTTGTTGTATCAAATCCGTCCTGCTTTTGGTGGAAACATCATAGCAACGATTGTCAATCCTCATACCCGTCCTCAAATGGCAACAGTCAGAGAGGGCGTTATGAAAAAGGAAATATACAACGAGAAACATTCGGGTGAATTGGTAAGAGTGCCTGTTAAAAACTACACGCAGGACAGTGATTTCTGCATAGAGTTTATATCTCGTGAGATAGAGGCTCAAAAAGTTAATATCAAGGGGGCTCAAATCATCGTTTGCGGAGGTTATGGAATGAACAGACCTAACGGTTTTGCTCTTTTGAAACAATTGGCAGACACACTTGGTGGAGAGATTGGTGCAACACGTGCTGCTGTCGATGCAGGCTTGGTTGAACACGAAAGACAGATTGGTCAAACAGGAGTTACTGTGCGTCCTAAATTATATATAGGTTGTGGCGTTAGCGGTGCAGTTCAACATCGTGCAGGTATGGATCAAAGTTCCAAAATAATAAGTATTAATACCGACCCTAACGCTCCATTGAATGCTATTGCGGATTATACAATTATTGGCGATGCGTTTGAAGTTGTACCGAAACTTATTGAGTATTACAAAAAGAATAGTAAATAATCCATTAAAGAATATATAATTATGGCTAATTTTTTTGAAGATAATAAAGCATTAAGTTTTCAATTAGACAATCCTTTAATGGATGAAATTATAAAACTTAAAGAAAGAGATTTCAGAGATTACGGAAATATTGACTATGCTCCAAAGGACGTTGAAGATGCCAAAGATTCATACAACAAAGTATTGTCTTTGATTGGCGAGATTAGTGGCGATGTTTTGGACGTAAACGCTGCAAGCGTTGATGAACAAGGTGTAAGAATAGAAGATAACGCTATCATTTACGCTGACGGAACGAAAGAAAACCATAAAGTTTTAACGGACGCAGGTGTTTATGGTTTGTCTATTCCTCGTAAATATGCCGGATTGAACTTCCCATACGTTCCATACGTTATGGCTGCCGAATTGGTGGCTCGCGGAGATTGCGGTTTTGCCAATATTTGGGGATTGCAGGATTGTGCAGAAACTATTTATGAGTTTGGAGACGAACAACAAAAAAGTACATACCTTCCATTGGTTAATGCAGGCTATACTTTTTCTATGGACTTAACCGAACCGGATGCAGGTAGTGATTTGCAGTCTGTAAGATTAAAAGCCACTTTTGACGAAAAAGAAAACTGCTGGCGTTTGAATGGCGTTAAGCGTTTTATTACCAATGGCGATGCCGATATTAAATTGGTTTTGGCTCGTAGTGAAGAAGGCACAACAGACGGAAGAGGTCTTTCATACTTTATTCACGACAGAAAAGATGGCGGAGTAACAATAAGACGTACTGAAAAGAAACTTGGTATTCATGGTTCTCCAACGGGCGAATTGGTATTCACTAACGCAAAAGCATACTTGGTTGGCGAGAGAAAACTTGGTCTTATCAAATATACTATGTCTTTGATGAATGGAGCTCGTTTGGGTGTTGCAGCTCAAAGTGTCGGACTGTCCGAAGCAGCATATAGAGAGGCTCTTCAATATGCCAAAGAAAGAGAACAATTCGGCAAACCAATCGTTAATTTCTTCCAAGTAAAAGAATTGCTATCTATTATGCGTGCAAAGACAGATGCCACAAGAGCATTACTATACGAAACAGCACGTGCAGTAGATATGTACAAGATATATGAGGACATTGCCAAAGAGAGAAAACTTGAAACGGACGAACGTCAAAAACTTAAAGCATATTCACGTTTGGCTGATATTTTGACACCGCTTGTTAAATTGTTTGCTTCCGAATATGCAAACCAAAACACATACGATTGTATCCAAGTATATGGTGGTTCTGGATTTATGAAAGACTACCCTTGTGAGCGTTTCTATCGTGATGCGAGAATTTTAACCATTTACGAGGGAACATCACAGTTGCAAGTTGTGGCTGCAATCCGTGGCGTGATTTCAGGAGGCTATTTAGCAAAAATTAAAGAATTGGAAGCGACTGATGTTGATGCAAAATTCTCTTCAATGCGTCAAACATTGGTATCTTTAAGAGAAGATTACGAGAAATGTGTTGAAAAAATCAATGCTTTCGGCTCTACTTCTGAGGCTCACGAATTTAATTCTCGTCGTTTGGTAGAGATTGCAGGATATTTGATTATGGCACATTTGTTAATAATCGATGCAAACAGAGATGAAATGTTTATGGCTTCTGCACAATTATTCACAAAGCACGCACAAGAAAAAATTAACGAAAGACGTGCCTTTATCGAAAACTTCGATGTTGAAGACCTTGAAGCATACAGAACTTTAAGCGACTAATCTTTCACAAATAAATCATAAGGTGTTTTTCTTGTTTGAATACAAATCGGAAAAACACCTTTTTAATTTATTTTACTAACAAAACACAATCTATTAACATCTTTCTCATTTATTTTATCAACAAGACCTACCCATTAATAAATACTTGATTTTACAAAAATAATCAGTGAAAAGAATTTATTGATGTTTAACACTAATTTGCTAAAAATACATTTGCTTTTTGGCAATATTAAATACAATAAATTGTTTTCTTTTATCGTTATCCGCACTGAGCATACAAATAGTTTATCAAGTAATTAACAATTCACGGTTGAAAACTTTGTTATAAATCATTTGCACACTCTGACAATAATTTCTAACTTTGCACCAACAAAAACACTGAAATTTATGCGACAATTAAAGATAACAAAATCTATTACTAATAGGAACGACAGTGCATTATACCAATACCTTCAAGATATTAGTAAAGAGCCGCTAATTACAGCCGATGAGGAAGTTTCCTTAGCTCAACGAATAAAAAGCGGAGATAAAAAAGCACTGATTAAACTTGTCAATAGCAATCTGCGTTTTGTTGTCTCAGTTGCTAAACAGTACCAAAATCAAGGATTACCTCTGTCCGATTTAATCAATGAAGGAAATCTCGGACTTATTAAGGCAGCAGAAAGATTTGATGAAACAAGAGGATTCAAATTTATTTCTTTTGCAGTTTGGTGGATAAGGCAGAGTATTTTACAAGCCATCGCCGAACAGAGTCGTTTGATTAGAATACCATTGCACCAAGTCGGAATGCTTAATAAAATAAAAAAGGAAAAGGCTCGCTTGGAACAACTTTATGAACGCCCACCTTCGGAAGAAGAACTCGCAACAGCGTTAGGTATAACTAAGGACAAACTTATGGAGACCATTCTCGCAGGTACAAACGCATTGAGTGTTGATGCTCCTTTGGCACAAGACGAGGATATGGTCATGCTTGACACTATCGAACAGGATAATGTTGAAGATTCCGACGCCATTGTTATGAAAGAATCTCTATCAAAAGAAATTGACGAAGTGTTGGGAATACTTCCTGAACAAGAAAAAGATATTTTGTATCAATTTTTCGGTTTGAATCAAAACAGAAGCCTGACTTTGGACGAGATTGCGGAAAGGCATAATATGACAAAAGAAAGAGTTCGCAAGATAAAAGAAAGAGCGCTTTCCAAACTTAAAAAATCAGAAAAAACAAAAAAACTGACGAAATATCTATGCCAGTAGATTCCACATATATTGTTTCCGCACGTAAGTATCGTCCCACAACGTTTGAGAGTGTCGTGGGTCAGAAACATATTACTTCCACTTTACAAAACGCCATTGCGTCCAATCAATTGGCACAAGCGTTTTTGTTCTGTGGTCCAAGAGGTGTGGGTAAGACTACTTGTGCAAGAATTTTGGCTAAAACAATAAATTGTACCAATCTAACGCCCGAGGTTGAGGCTTGCAACGAATGTGATAGCTGTAAAACCTTTAACGAAGGTACTTCCATAAATATTTTTGAGTTAGATGCCGCAAGTAACAATAGTGTAGAAAACATAAGAGACTTGGTGAAAGAAGTCAATGTTCCTCCGATGAAAGGCAAATACAAAGTCTATATCATCGACGAGGTTCATATGCTTTCGCAAGCGGCTTTCAACGCTTTTTTGAAAACATTGGAAGAACCGCCTAAGTATGTTAAATTCATTCTTGCAACAACAGAAAAACATAAAATACTTCCGACGATATTATCACGTTGCCAAATCTTCGATTTTCATCGTATAACGATTAAAGATATATCTGATCATTTAGAGCATATATGTAAGATTGAAAACGTACAATATGAAAAAGAAGCCTTGGACGTTATCGCCGAGAAAGCCGACGGTGGTTTGAGAGATGCGTTGAGTATGTTTGATTTCATCATTGCTTTTTCCGGTGGGAACATAACATACAAAGGCGTTATAGAGTCTTTGAATATTTTGGATTATGATTATTTCTTCAAATTCATCGACTATATGCTTCAAAACGATATGGCGTCTTGTCTGATGTTGTTTGACGAGATTTTGATAAAAGGTTTTCAGGGGGATACTTTCATTGACGGGATTAGCAAACACATACGCAACTTGCTTGTGGGCAAAGACAACAAGACAATAGAACTAATGAACGTTCCGCAGTCTATTCAACAGAGATATTTGCAGCAAAGCCAAAATGCACCGATGAAGTTTTTGCTTAACGCTTTAAGTTTCGCCAATACTTCGGCTATGGAATACAGAGCAAGCAACAATAAACGTTTGTGCGTTGAGTTGATGCTTATGAAAATGTGTAGTATAATGGCAAAACTTTCTGCACGTCCTACTTCTGCAAATCCACAAACACATACACCACTTTCCGTTCAACCTCCGCAAAACACTCCACAAAGCATAGTTTCAACAACAGCAGTTCAATCAACGGCTGAAAAAAAAACTCCGTAACTGAAAAACAAGTTTCTTCCAACATTGTCTCCATTGCCGGATTTAGTTCTCCTTATGATGTCAATACAGCAAATTCCGACAGATTGAAAAAAGAGAACGAAAATCCCGAGAAATCCATAACTTTCTCTATGGACGAAGTGCGTAAAAGCATTAAAATGTATATGGAACAAATTGGAAAAAAAATCAATACCGCTGAATATCTTGATGAAAACAACGAAGAAAACTATGATTATCACAATACTGACAATCCTGATACCGAACAATTATCCGATAACTATGAAAACAACGAAAAACAAAGGTTTATCGATTTGAAAGTGGCAATGCAAGATGCACAAATCAAACCGTATAAAGATGAAGACTTTTTAGCACAAATTTTTGTTTCTACACAAGAAAAGAAAGATATTATAGACGAATTTCGCAAGGATTTAACGCAATTTATTATTAAAAGAACACGTTATCCTCGTATGAAAATAGAAATTATTGCCTGGCATGGAAAAGAGAAAATCGTTGCAACATCACCTGTTGAAAGGTTTAATTTCTTGCAAAAGATTTCTCCGTCAATAACCTTGTTGAAAGATAATTTCAAATGTGAAATAAAATATTGATGCTTTCCAATATAACGGAACAGTGTCCAATAAAAATAATAAAATACAAACAACTATGAAAAAAGCGTATGTATTCCCCGGTCAGGGAGCCCAATTCATAGGAATGGGTAAAGACCTTTACGAAGCAAATAGTGAATGCAAGGCAATGTTTGAAAAAGCCAACGAAATACTTGGCTTCAATATTACAGAGATAATGTTCAATGGAACGGAAGATGAACTGAAACAAACAAAGGTTACTCAACCTGCCGTATTCTTACATTCAACTATTTTGGCACATGCTTTGGGCGATAAATTTACTCCCGATATGGTTGCAGGACATTCACTTGGCGAATTTTCTGCTCTTGTTGCAAGCAAAGCCATGAAGTTTGAAGACGGTTTGAGATTGGTTTCCATTCGTGCCAATGCAATGCAAAAAGCATGCGAAGCCAATCCAAGTACAATGGCTGCAATTATCGCTTTGCCAAATGAAGTTATAGAAGAAGTTTGTGCATCTATAAAAGACGAAGTTGTTGTTCCTGCAAACTACAATGCACCCGGTCAATTGGTTATTTCGGGAACTATGGCAGGAATTGAGAAAGCCTGCGAAATATTGAAAGAAAAGGGAGCAAAGAGAGCTTTGCCTTTGAAAGTCGGAGGAGCGTTTCATTCACCATTAATGGAAAGTGCAAGAGTTGAGTTGGCAAAAGGTATCGAAGAAGCCGAAATCTCCACCCCTATCTGTCCAATCTATCAAAACGTTAATGCTTTGCCTATGACGGATGCCAAACTTATCAAAGAAAACTTGGTAAAACAATTGACTTCTCCTGTCAAATGGACTCAGATTGTTCAAAATATGATTGCCGATGGTGCTACGACATTTATCGAAGTAGGTCCTGGCAACGTATTGCAAGGATTAGTTAAGAAAGTTAAAGCCGATGCCGAGTTGATTTCCGCATCCATTTAATTTTTATGACAAAAGACTTAAACGACAAAAGATGAAAATTTACCGATATTAGTGTAAAGACAGTATCAAACTAATCTGTGAAAATTTTTAACGAATATTGAAAAATTAGTGTTTAACACTGATAAAATAGTATTAAACATCAGTAAAATAATATTAAACACTAATAAAACAATATTAAACATCGGTAAATTATTATCACCAATAAAAATTCAGCCTTTTATATGCCGTAAATTATGACGTCAAAAGGCTGAATTTTTTGTTTTATCCTTAAAAACAAACGCTTATTTCATCAAGAAATTAATATCGTCCGTTAAAGAATATTCTTTTGTCTCTTTGCCGAAATGAAATACTTTCATTTTGTTATCTCTTCCTGTCAAAGACAATTTGCCGTCTTTCAAACGCAATGCCGTAGCCTCGCGTATGGCTGCAACAAATGTCGTTTGGTTGGCTGCAATATATTCATTGATACGGTCATCTCTTGTTTCGCCGCCGTGCTTTGGATCTACGAAATCGGTGTAATGGGGATTGATTTGAAAAGGTACCAAAGCCATTGTTTCAAAACTTTCAGGTTCAACAATAGGCATATCGTTCGTTGTTCTTAGAGAAAGTCCGGCAACATTACTTCCTGCACTCCAACCCATATAAGGAGTTCCAGCCATTGCTTTCTCTCTTATCGCTTGCATAACGCCCAAACGTTGCATCTCTTTGACCAAATAGAAAGTATTACCGCCACCGACGGCTATGCATTGTGCGTTTATAACAGCCTGCAAAGGATTTTCTTCTCTATGAATCGAATGCAATTTAACGCCAAACTCTGCATACACATCGGCAACTTTTTTCTCGTATTTGTCATATCCTTGCGCAAAACCTGCGTAAGGAATAAACAAAACGTCGCAAACTTTGTTTTCTTCGCAAAACTCTTTTATCATTGTCTTACACCAATCCAAGTATTTCTCACCTGCATTTGTCGAATTGCTTATAAGCAAAAGATTTCTCTTATCCATTTTATTTGTTATTAATTATTGATTTTCTTTATTTAAGTTTCGTAAAATTTTACAATGCTACCGACAGAGCCAATACCACTGCACCAATCATAACCAAAAGCATAAAAGCCATAGAAACTATGGTAAGAACTCCTGTTATTTGCATAAAGAGTTTCAAATTATGCATACCGTCATTAGTGTCTTGTTGGACGTTTTGCTGTAAGCCATTCTGGAATTTATTAACAGATTTCAAAAGGAAATAACCCAAAACTACATAAACAACTGCAATAATCAAATATATTATTGTTTGTGATGCAAAACCGATAGTAGTTGGAAAGCTTTCCAAATCCATTTCGTCCAAAACAGAACTTGCACTCCAAGTCAATATGCTAATCAAAACCATAATACCTGCACCTACAAACATCATAATTGCAAAGAATTTGCCCCATTTCAATGTAGAGGTAAAATCTTGACGTAATGTTGGAGTGATTTCAATGGTTTGTAATGAATTGTTTTGATTTTCTTGTGTCAAAGAAGTTGTGTAATTCAAATTGTCTTCCATGATAGTTGTATTTTTTAATGATTTATAAATATTTTTCTGTGTTCTATAATTATTATTGACAGCAAAGGTACGATTATTTTCTGTAATTCAATCAAAATATATATACTAAAAGACACATAAATCAATATTTTTGAAATTTTATCGTCTTAAAAATTGTTTGGAGAATAATGCGAAAACCGTTACAAGTTCCAAACGTCCGATACACATCATTGCCGCCATAACCCATTTGGCAATGCTGCTGAAATGACTAAAATTACCAAAAGCACTCTCTCCAAACCCCGGCCCCATATTACACAAAGATGTTATACCTGCAACAAAAGACTCCTCAATCCCCACACCCGTTGCAACTATTATTAACGCCCCGACAACCAAAGTTATAATGTAAAGCATAAAAAGATTGAACACATTGTAAAGAGTTTCGTTCGGAAGTATCTTACCGTTAATAGTTACAGGAATAAAAGCATTTGAATGAATACCTTTACTAATCGTATTTCTTGCATTTTTGAATAAAACAATCATTCGTACCAATTTCAATCCGCCCGATGTTGAACCGCTCATAGCTCCGCTATTCATAAGCATAATAAGTATAAGCACTGCACTGACATTCCACGCACTTATATCGCAGTTTATCAAACCTGTTGAAGTAATGGTTGAAAGTGTCATAAACAATGAGTTTCTTGCCGTTTGTTCAACAGGAACATTACTTTGATATGTTAAAACAAATATTAATAATGATGCTATTACAATTACAGCCCAATAGACTTTCATTTCTTCTTGTTTCCATATATCTTTGAAATGTCCTTTGAAAAGAGAGTATATCAACAAAAGATTATGTCCGGAAATAAACATAAAGACAATCATTGCGTATTGAATGGCAGGCGAAAAAGCAGCCGCAGAAGCATTTTTTGAGGATAATCCGGACGTCGATACCGAAGTAAGAGCATGGCAAACGGCATCAAAAAAATTCATACCCAAAACTAAATAAGTAATAAAATATACAATTGTTTGTGCCACATACACTATAAGTAACGCAAAAGCCGTGCTTCTAATATGTGGTGCTATCTTATGTTTATCCATACCGGCGACTTCCGCTGCAAACAAACTCATACCGCCACCGCCTGAAAAGGATATAACGGACAACATAATAACCACAATACCAATTCCCCCAATCCACTCCGTTACAACACGCCAAAGACCTATGGAATATGGCAATTCTTCTACGTCATTCAAAATAGAAGAACCTGTTGTGGTAAAGCCGCTCATCGTTTCAAAAAAAGCATCGGTAAATGTCGGGATATATCCACCGAGATAGGCGGGCAATGAACCAAATAAAGAAAATATAACCCAAATAAAAGTAACGGTAAGCAAGCCTGCACGCTTGTCCATAACTATTTTATTCTTCTTAAACACTATCCAAATAGTCAGCCCAACTAAAAATGTGATTACCGCACTTAATATTGTGGATTGAAAAGCCGCTGCCTGAGTTGTAAATAAGGACGCCAAACTACAAACTGCCATAAACACGCTTTCCATACAAAGTAAGATACCCACAACTTTCAAAGTTGTAAGCCACATAACTTTGTTTGGATTTTCATTTGTTATATTGTCTGTTATACGCACCATTATCTACAATTTATATTTCAAATCATCTTTTACTATTATGCTCTTAATATTCTATCTTTTCCTAAAAAATATTACTAAAAACGAATAAATTTCCAACCTACCCAAAAGCATCAATACCACCAAAACGCCTTGCGAAAATATATTTAACGAAGCATAATCAATATTTAAAGCATATTCACCCACAGCCGGACCGATGTTTCCAAGATTGGCTGCCGACATTGCTATCGAACTCGAAAGTTCATTACCACCCACACACAAGAAAAATACTCCGAAAACAAAAACAATCATATACAAAAAGAAGAAACCGAATATTCTTCGTATATCTTCCAAAGACACCATTCGTTTATTATATCTTATCGGCACAACGGCACGTGGATGAAAAATTTTTGTTGCGGCCGTTCGAGAAAATCTAAACAATATCAAAACCCTTATAATCTTCAATCCCGTCGAAGAAGATGCCGAACAGCCTCCGATAAACATCAACAACACCAAACAAGCCGTTACAAATTCGCCCATATTACCTATCTGCAAATCATAACCCGTCGAAGAAACGATAGAAACAGAATAAAACAGAGAATTTTTGATGTTTTCAACCAAATCAGTATTCCCTTTCGTTATCCAATACACAACAAAACAAATACTAACCGCCAAAATAAGGATAACATAATATCTCAATTGTTCATTAGTGAATAACGGACGGAAACGACCGCGAAACAAATTGACAATTAAAAAGAAACTTATTCCACTAATAAACATAAACGCCATAATAGTCCATTGAACGGAGGTTTGAAAATACGCAATATTCTGCGTATGGGTTGAAAAACCGCCTGTGGATATTGTAGAAAAAGCATGGCTCAAAGCATCAGTGATGTTTAACCCTTGAAAAGACAAAGCACAAAAGCAAAGCAAAGTAAGTACGGTATAATAAATGAATATTACTTGAACGGTTTTGTAAAGATGCGGATAAATTTTAAGATTAGTCAAGGAGAAAAATTCAGCATGGAACAAGTTATTCATATTTGCCGCACGCTTTCCCAATAGTAATATGATGATAAGGGTAAAACCTAAGCCTCCAAGCCATTGTGTAAAACTTCTATAAATCAAAAGCCATGAAGGATAATCTTCGGGATGCTTGATTATCGTTGCACCTGTCGTTGTAAAACCACTATATGATTCAAACAAGGATTGTGCGAAAGTAAATCCGCAAGGAGAAAAATAATAGACAAAACTGCAAAGAAAAGGAATGACAAGCCACAATGAAGCAACAATATATTGTCCCTGTCTTTTGGTTATGGTTCTGTTACTAATATTTCTATTAAGGAAAATCATCTTTCAAGCATACGAAATATCATCTGCAAAATATTAATTAAACAGTTTCATAGCCTTGTTGGCACTTTCAGGCAAAGAAAACACAACAACTTTATCGCCGGTTTCTATTCTTGTATTTCCTCTTGCGATGAAACTTTCGCCATCTCGGATTATACCACCTATGGAAACTCCGCTTGGAATTTTCAAATTCATAATAATATCTTTTGTAGCGGGTGATTTCTCTTTTACGATAACTTCAAAAACCTCTGCATCGATACCCGACAACCATTTACTCGAAGTAACTTCCCCCGAAAGAGTAAAACGTGCAATATAACTTGCAGTTATCAGTTTTTTGTTAATTATGGTATCTATGCCTATATCTTGCGAAACATCTATGTAACTGATATTCTCCACCAAAGCGATAGTCTTCTTTACTCCTTGCTTGTGAGCATGCAGACAACTGAGAATATTGGTCTCGGTTGAGCCTGTTGTTGCTATGAAAGCATCTGTTTGTCTCAATCCTTCGTCCATAAGCAAAGATATATCCGAACCATTACCGTTTATTATCATTGTATTATTCAAATCATCAACAAGATTAAGGCATCTGTCTCTATCTTGTTCTATGATTTTCAACTGTATTTTGTCTTGAATGTTCAATGCTGTTCGTTTGCCAATTCTTCCTCCGCCAAGAATCATAGCGTTTTTTATCTGAATTTCAGTTTTTTTGAATAATGTTTTAACTATTTCAAGGCTCTGAGGACGAAGTAAAAGATAAATCAAATCACCTTCCCTGTAATAATCGTCTCCACCTGGAATAATGGTCTGACCCGAACGAATGATACATACTATACGGGCGTCCATTTGAGGGAACTCTTTTGCAACGTCTGCTATTGTCTTATCCGTAAATGCCGTATGCTTATCCAAACGTGTCATATATATGCTCAGCAATCCACCTGAAAAATCAAAGACTTCTGTTGCAGTATTTCTTATCAATAAATTAGTGATTTCCTTTGCTGCTATACGTTCGGGAGACACCATTTCGTCGATACCCATGGCTTTGAACATACTTTTGTTGTCATCATTCAAATACTCTATCGTGGAAACTCTTGCAACGGTTCTCTTTGCCCCCAAACGTTTTCCTAATATACAAGTTATGATATTTATATTCTCTTGATGCAATACGCTTATTAGTAAATCACAATCACTAATCCCGGCTTCTTTCAACACACTTATCGAAGTGGAATTGCCCGTAACGGTCAAAAGGTCGCTATCTGTCTGTAAAAGTTTTAACAAATCGGAATGCGGATCGACAACCGTTATATTATGTCTTACCTTTGAAAGTGTTTTAGCTAAATGAAAACCAACCTCTCCGTCTCCTGCAATTATTATATTCATCTTCCTTTATATAAATATACAATACAAAACTTTCAATCATTCAAAACTAACTCTCAACCAAGACAAAATTGATTTGTTTTTTAAGCATATTGACGCTTTCAATCCTAATCTTTACCTTTTGTCCCAATTGATAAGTTTTTCCATAATGTTCGCCGATTATTTGATAATTATCCTCGTCCAACATATAGAAATCATCTGTCATTGAAGCCATACGCACCAAGCCCTCGCACTTATTCTCGTCTATCATAACGTAAATACCCCATTTGCTTACCCCACTGACTTCTCCGTCAAACACCTGTCCTTGTTTATCCATAAGAAACTCCGCCTGCTTGTATTTAATGCTTTCGTGTTCCGCATCGGCAGCCAATTTTTCCATATCGGAACAATGCTTGCAACACTGTTCATAAAAATCTTTGTCGGCAGAAGGTTTTTTGTCTATAAGATAATCATACAAAAGTCTATGAACCATCAAATCGGGATAACGACGAATAGGCGAAGTAAAATGTGTATAATAATCAAAAGCCAAACCATAATGTCCGATATTGTCCGTTGAATAATAAGCCTTTGACATCGTACGCAAAGCAATATTGCTTATCAAAGTCTCTTGCGACAATCCTTTGACTTTATCAAACAAATCATTGTAAGATGCAACCAATTTTTCTCTCGAAGTGTTGCTAATCTTGTAACCTAATTTCTGAGCGAAAGCCTTAAACGTTTCCACTTTTTCGGGGTTAGGTTCATCATGAACACGATACACAAAGGTTTTTGCAGGTTTCTTTTCCACTTTGCCAATCGTTTGAGCAATAACTCTATTGGCAAGCAACATATATTCTTCTATCATCCAATGCGACTCATTATCCTCCACAAGATGCACGGCAACAGGTTTTTTGTTTTCATCTAAATCAAAACGAAACTCAGGCGAAGAAAAATTCAAAGCCCCACGCTTAAACCTATTATCTCTTAATATCTTTGCAATCTTCCAAAGCAAAACAATCTGAGTGGAATACTCCGAGGATTGATAGGCTGTATTATACTCGCTTGCTTCTATTATTGCTTGTGCCTGCTCGTATGTAAAACGTTTATTGGAACGTATAACGCTTTTGTCTATCGTATAATCCACAACTCCTCCTTTCGGTGTAAATTCAAAGACGACACTATACGTTAGCGAATCTTCATTTTCCCTCAACGAGCATACTTGATTGCAAAGTTTTTCGGGCAGCATTGGTATTGTCCTATCCACCAAATAAACACTGGTTGCACGCTTATAAGCCTCTTTGTCTATTGCACTTCCGATTTTCACATAATGCGAGACATCAGCAATATGAACCCCTATCAAATAGTTGCCATTATCCAATAGTTTGAAAGAAACCGCATCGTCAAAGTCTTTTGCGTCTTTGGGGTCTATGGTAAAGGTTACCATATCACGATAATCTTTTCTGCCCTCCAAATCTTTCGCTGTTACGGTGTTTGGTATTTTCTCCACCTCTTGTTCAACTTCTTTCGGGAAATCCACAGCCAAATCGTTTTCAAACAAAATGCTGACCATTTCCACATCATTATCACCCGGCTTACCCAAAACTTTTACAATCTCACCCAACGGTTGATTTGACGAAGGTTTCCAATCCTTTATCTTTATTATTACTTTACTTCCGTCCTCGATGTTATTGTCAAAATCTTTAATTGTAACGACATACGGCAGTTCATTCTCGTTGCACTTGACTATCGCAAAATCTTTTTTCTTAGTGATAATACCTGCAAACTGAGTTCTCTTTCTTTCAATAATGCTTACTATCTGCCCTTCCTTTGGTCTATTTCTTCGTTTTGGAAACACATAGACTTTGACCCTATCTCCGTTTAACGCCTGTGATGTATTTGAAGAATTAATTCTTATATCTTCTTGTCCCTCATCAGGTATAACAAAAATTTTACCACTCTTGGTAAAATCTACGACACCCGTTATATAATGTTTTTTCGAAGTGTCTTTATTAGCGTATTTCTCGTGCAGATGATATTGCGAACCTTTTTTGACAAGTATGTTTTCCCTTGCCATATTGACAACAATCGCTTTTATAATATCTTTGACTTTTCTGTCCTTGATAGACAAAATACCATACACCTTTTTAATTGAAAAATCTTCCGACGGATTTTGAGCGAAAACACTCAGCACCTTTCTATCCAACCCTATAAATTTCTCTCTTTCACTCATTGTTTTTTTAATTTTCAAAATGCAAAGATAATGTATTTATAAAAAGTTTTCGTAATTTCGCAGAAAATTTTTACAACCGCTATGACAGAGTATCAAGATAATAGTCGAAAGTACGAAGAGTTAAGACTGAAACATTCCACATTTACATACGAAAACTACACCATTTCACAAGAAGCAGATGGAATAAAAGTTCAATTCTTTTTCTCTTGCGATGAGCATCACTTCTCCCCTTATCAACTATTCTACAACAAGGATTTCATAAACCCCACATTTGACGAAAACAAACAGAAATTAATCGAAAACATCGCCTTTCATATTGGTCTTATCGAGTTAATATCATATTGGAAAGCCTTTTGTTGTCCCAATATCTTGATTAAATGCGGCAGTTTAACCGAAAGCCAACAACGTTTTTGGAAGAAACTTTGGTTTAACGGCTTGGGAGAGTTTTTTTATCTGAATAACATAAAAACAAACCTTGATACTTTTGTTACAATAATCAATGGCGAAAACAAAAAAATAATGTGTGATACTGATAAATTAGTGTCTCACACTAATTCACTAATCACTGACACTAATTTATTAATCACCGATACTAATTTCACAGTTCCACAAACTCGCAATTTGAAAACCAATGATGAATTTCTCGTACCTATCGGTGGCGGTAAGGATAGTGTTGTTACATTGGAATTGTTACGTGCCAAGTCGAAGAAAATAACACCTCTTGTTATCAATTCTCGTGGGGCGACAAAGGACTGCATAGAAAGAGGAGCGTTCTCTTCTGCTCAGACTTTGGAAATCAAACGCACGATAGACAAACACTTATTGGAGTTAAACGCTTTGGGTTACTTGAACGGCCACACGCCTTTTTCTGCTATGCTTGCCTTTTCTTGTTTGATGTGTTCGGTTATAACAAACAAGAAATATATCGCTTTAAGCAACGAGAACTCCGCCAACGAAGCCACCGACACATTATCGGGAGTTAATCACCAATACAGCAAAAGCCTTGAATTTGAAAACGATTTTAGGGAATATTACAAACAAAATATTTGCCCCGATATAGAATATTTCTCGTTTTTACGACCTATTTCCGAGTTGAAAATCGCCCGGATTTTCTCTTGTTTGGATTATTTTGACGTGTTCAAATCTTGTAATGTCGGCTCGAAGCAAGATATTTGGTGTGGAAACTGTCCTAAATGCTTGTTTGCTTTTATAATCCTCTCTCCTTTCTTGAATATAGACCAATTAACCGAAATTTTCGGCAGCAACCTGTTCGCCAACGATAAGTTAAAAAATTATTTTCAAGAACTTACGGGCGAAAAAGCCGTCAAACCGTTTGAATGCGTCGGCACAAAGCAAGAAGTGAATATGGCGTTATGCGAACATATTCGCAAGTACGGAATAACACAAGACGAGAGCCTTTTGCAATATTACACGACAACGGATTTATATGTTAAATATGCGAAAGAAGACTTCAAAAAATTCTTAAATCAACCGCTTTCGCAAAACAATTTACCGGCGGACTTATTGGATTGTTTCGATAAATTTTATCCGCTTACGAAGAAAGCACTTTTAGCAAAGCATCTCGCCAATCAAAATATTGCTATTGTCGGTTTGGGACGTGAAGGACTTTCGACTCTTAGACTTTTGAATAAATTAATTCCGCAGCAATTTTATTTGTTTGATGCCGACAAAGACCGCTTTGCTCAAATCAGTGAAGACGTTAAAGGTCATAAAACTTTTTATCGTACAGAGGATTTAACGACAATATCAAAGGAATGTTCAACCATAATCCTTACTCCCGGAATGGCTCCAAAGGATTATCCGCAATTGGATTTCAATAAACTTACAAACCAATGCGATTTGTTTTTGCGTTTGTTCCACAACCAAACCATAGGTATAACCGGAACGAAAGGCAAATCCACTACATCGTCCTTGATATATCATATTCTAAAATCGCAAGACGCCAACACCCTCCTTGCAGGAAATATAGGCATACCATTCTTTGATATAATAGACAGCATCGATGCCGAGACGAAAATAGTTTTGGAACTTTCCTGTCATCAATTGCAGTTGGTTAAGCGTTCTTGTCATATATCCGTTTTATTAAATCTGTTTGAGGAGCACTTGGATCATTACACTTCTTTCACAGACTATCAGAATGCTAAGTTAAACCTGCTTTTCAAAGCAAGCAAAGGCGATTATTTTATTTATAATAGCGATGATAAAATCCTTTCTCAACGTTTGAACTCCTCTTTAATAGAAGATTGCAAAACTAAGCAAACAAATCTTATCGGTTTTGGTTTGAATGATTATACTTTTGCTCAGTCCCAATACCTTGTCGGCACGCATAACAAATATAATATCCTGGCGGCTATGAATGTTGCCAAAATTATGAATATACCTGTAAGCACGGCGGAGGCTTCTATGCTTGACTTTAAGGGATTGAGCCACCGTATGCAGTTTATTGGCGAAAAGAATGGCGTCAAATATTATGATGATTCCATTTCAACAATTCCGCAAGCCACATTAGCTGCCGTCAGAACATTGAAAAACGTTAGTGTTTTGATACTTGGCGGTATGGACAGAGGCATCGATTATTCTCCAATCAAGGAACTTTTATCGGAAAAGAGCATAAAGCATATTGTTATCGTAGGAAAGGCGGGCAAACGTATGTACGATATTTTGAATAACGACAATCAAAGCAATATAACATACTTTGTTTCCAACGATTGGACAGATATTGCCACTTATTGCAAAGCCAATGCCGAGCCTGACACTTCTGTGCTTCTTTCTCCCGCTGCCACGTCATACGACCAATTCAAAAACTTTGAGCATCGCGGCGACACTTTCAAAGAATTGATATTCGGATAAAATACAAAAATGAAAAATAGAAAAAGGTTCGCCAATTACTTAGCGAACCTTTGGATTTTCAATTATTCTGTTTAGTCTCCAAACTCATCATTATTCTTCTGTAACTGTTTCATCACTATCTAAGGAATTAAATCCATCAAAGTCTATATTTTCCGCTTTGAATTTTCCCCACACTGCGTAAACACTTCCGTAGAGTTCGCTACTTCCAATATAAACCAAAGCAGATATTCCGTCTTTAAGATTGAAAATTATTGCATTATCTCCTTGTTTCACAACAGTACCCATTGATTTGAATTTATCGGCTAATGCGTCAAATACAGAGCGTGTTTTACCTTTTAATTTACCTGATTGGCTAAACCTGATTCCAAATATAATTGGTTTTACATTATTCCATGTATATCCTGCTGGAACTTGATAACCATAACCATAATAGTATTCTGTTTTATATGTTCTTTTAGCTATTTTTTCAGGGAAATCAATTTCCAATCGATAGGAAACTCCTTCAACGTCTTCATAAACATTAAGAACATCTCTGTCAGAGTAGTTTTCCGGTTCTAAACTCTCTCCTCTTTCTTTGTTCAAAACTGAAAATATTTGTTGAACAGACATATTGAAATTTATGTCTAACACACTTTGATTTGTTATATTTAACGCAGAAATTACTTTTGACATATCCACATAATCACTTTCTATACTCTTGTATCCATGATAAAAAGTCACATTTACCATATCAGGCAAACCTTTCAGTTCTTTTCCTTTCTTATCGATTATAGACCATTCGTTGTCCGAAACTTTAACAAAAGTATGCTTTCCGTCAAAATCATCAAATGACCAACATGCTAAATAACTATCGTTTCCTATTTGATTATCTTTTTCGTCAATTAACTTGCTTTTATATTCTTCTCCATCTTTTTCTTCGGCCAATAATATATTATCGGACATATACTCCAAAGAATTATATTTTGCACGTATAAGAGTTTCTCCTTTCATATTTGCAAGACCAAATTTGTCATCATTTTTATATATGAATTTATCCCCATGAATTTCGCTGATAAATTCATATTTCTCCGATGGTTTTACAATATATTCGCCCTTACTATCAATAATACCCCAAACTTCCTTACCACTTCTTTTTACAGATACCTCCATTTTACCATAAGTCATGGTGGCTCCAAGGTCATGGTGATAGAGTCCCAAAGATTTATACTTATCACCAGCAAATTCGTATATAACTTTTCCACTACTGTTTAGTAGTTGGGCTTTATACTTACTTTCTTCGTCCAATTCTTTTATGTTCTTATCGAAAGCAAAAAATTTGTCATCACCTGCATAGGCCATAAAAGCATACTGTGGTTTTATGATACATTTTCCGCTAGTATTTATTACGCCAAATAGTTTATCGGTTGTCAGAAATAACGCATAGCCATCATAAAACTTAGTTACTTCAAGGACTGTTTTACCTTCTATTTTATCAAGAAGTTTTACGGTTTTACCTTCTGTATCAATAATTGATACAGGTTTATTTTTTTCGGCTACTACGGCTCTGCCATTATAAAAAGGTGATACAGATGCGTAGTCGGGACCAATTTGTTTTGGTTTTTCGGTTGCCTCATACATCCTCCAAAAACCATCTTTTGTTTCTACAAAAAATCTACCGTCTCGTACCACTGTCGGTCGTTCTTCAAACTCTTCCTCGAAAAGAACTTTACCATCGGGAGAAATCATTCCCCAACGACCATCTTTTGTTTTTTGAAAGGGTATGTACTCAATACCGTTCTTTGTAGATTTGTTACAACTCGTAACCAGTACGCCTACACTCACAAACATCAGTAGTATAGCTAAATTTTTTAACATCTTTTGCATTTCTTCCCTTGTTTTTAACTTGTTATTAAATTGTTTTATTTATATTCTTTATATTCAAATATTCAAAATTTTACTCATTATATATAATGTATAATCTCTATTTTCCGCTTCCTTATTTGAAGTTAATTTTTCTTTTTTTCGTACTAATCGTTTTTATTTTGAGGTTAAACCTCTTTTGGTTGCTTACCGCCGTAACGCAAATAAAAAAGGTATGCAGACACACCCAAACGAGCGTATCTGCATACCTTATTATATATGTTAATTATTAAATCCTGTGTATTATTTAAGGCTAAATCTAAAATCCCCCCCCCCTACGCAGGGTTCTGAATGAGGTAGTTACGTTAAAAATTGTGATATTTTGATTTGTTTTATCCATTGTTTTCTTTTGTTAAGCGGTTGCAAAGGTATAATAATGTTTTTGAACTGACAAATTTTTGGGACGAAAATTTTTGTTTCTCTTTCTATTTATTACGTCGTTTCCGACAGGACTATTACCTGTGCGGCTACGCACCCCCCCCTGCGGGTAGAACAAAAAAAAATGTGCAAAGCACAGAAGAAAAAAACAAAAGAGAGAAAAGAAAAAAAGCCCGAGACATTAAAATCTCAGGCTTTACTATAAACATTATGATTAATTAAATTTACTTCACTTCTTCGAAGTCGGTGTCGGTAGCGGTGTCGTTGCTTTGATTTGAACCGCTCTGACCTGCGTTAGGGTTTGCACCTTGATTCATATCAGGGTTTGGATTGCCTTGCGCTCCTTGATTTGCTCCGCCTTGGTACATATTCTGAGAAACAGACTGTAAGATATTGTTCAATTTCTCCGTTGCTCTGTCTATACCTGCCAAATCTCTTTTAGCGTGAGCATCTTTCAAATCTTTCAATGCACTCTCAACTTCGCCTTTCTTATCAGCCGGCACTTTATCTCCATTATCTTTTAAGAAACTCTCCGTTTGGAATATCATCGAATCGGCAGCGTTAATCTTGTCCTGTTCTTCTTTCAAACGCTGGTCTTCACTTGCGTGAGCCTCTGCATCTGCTTTCATTCTCTTGATTTCTTCCTCTGACAAGCCTGATGAAGCCTCTATTCTTATCGATTGTTGTTTGCCGGTGGCTTTATCCATTGCAGATACATTCAATATACCGTTGGCATCGATATCAAACGTAACTTCAATCTGAGGAACACCTCTTCTTGCAGGCGGTATATCGTCCAAATGAAAACGTCCCAATGATTTGTTGTCAGCCGCACGCGTTCTCTCACCTTGTAAAACGTTAATCTCCACACTCGGTTGATTGTCTTGCGCTGTTGAGAACACTTGCGATTTCTTGGTAGGTATGGTTGTGTTGGCATCAATAAGTTTGGTCATCACACCACCCAAAGTCTCAATACCCAATGACAACGGAGTAACGTCCAAAAGCAATACGTCCTTAACTTCTCCCGTCAAAACGCCACCTTGAATAGCTGCACCTATTGCAACAACTTCGTCAGGATTTACAGATTTGTTCGGTGCTTTGCCAAAGAAATCTTCAACCAATTTCTGTACGGCAGGAATACGTGAAGAACCTCCGACAAGTATTACTTCATTGATACGGCTCTTGTCTATATTGGCATCAGCCAATGCCTTTTGGCAAGGAACAAGACATGCTTTAATCAAATCGTCGCATAATTGTTCAAACTTGCTTCTTGAAAGAGTGATATTCAAGTGTTGAGGTATGTTGTCTATCGAAGTAATGTATGGCAGATTGATTTCTGTTGAAGTGGAAGATGACAATTCTATCTTAGCCTTTTCGGCAGCCTCTTTCAATCTCTGTAATGCCATAGGGTCTTTTCTTAAATCTACCGCAGGGTGATCTTTCATAAACTCCTCAGCCAAGAAATTGATAATCTTTCTATCAAAATCGTCTCCACCAAGGTGAGTATCTCCGTTTGTAGATTTAACTTCAAAAACTCCGTCGCCCAATTCCAAAATACTGATATCAAACGTACCACCACCTAAGTCAAATACCGCTACAATACTATCTTCATTCTTCTTGTCTAAGCCATAAGCCAATGCTGCTGCGGTAGGTTCGTTGATAATTCTTCGTACATTCAATCCTGCAATTTCACCGGCTTCTTTTGTGGCTTTTCTTTGTGCATCGTTAAAATATGCAGGTACTGTAATAACTGCTTCATTAACACTTGTACCCAAATAATCCTCTGCCGTTTTTTTCATTTTCTGCAAGATGATGGCGGAAATCTCTTGCGGAGTGTAGAACTTTCCGTTAATATCAACTCTTGGAGTATTGTTGTCGCCACGTACCACTTTATAAGGTATATGAGCCAATTCATTTTGAACATTGTCAAAATTCATACCCATAAATCTCTTGATACTATATACTGTGTTCTGTGGATTGGTTATAGCCTGTCTTTTTGCAGGGTCTCCGACTTTTCTTTCGCCGTCTTTAACAAAACCTACAACAGATGGTGTCGTTCTTCTACCCTCATTGTTGGTTATTACCACTGTTTCATTTCCTTCCATAACAGCCACACAGCTGTTCGTGGTTCCTAAATCTATTCCGATTATCTTTCCCATTGTATTATGTTGTTTTTTTAATTATTACTCTTTAACTATATTGTATTCTTTTTTTTCAAATACGAAGCAAAACTTTCAAACTATATGCCAACAATTCGCTTCTGACAAAATGACACAACAACTGCCAAAAATTTCTTAAAATGAAAAAATCGCTGCACGACTATGCAACGATTTTTCTTTTGATTTACGTTATATATGGAAAAACTAACTGTTTTTCTTTCCTGTGATTGCTTCGGTTACATTGATAACATAATCGCCAAGTTTTTCAAGTTGAGAAATCATATTTATATAGAAAATGCCGGTTTGATAAGAATACTCATTGTTTTTGATTGCTTCCGTGTGTTCAAATCGCAATTCATCACGCAGAGTGTTTATGGCTTGTTCGATACTATCGGCTTCATCGATTTTTACCAACGAATAATTTTCTTTCAAATTGGTATCCATTTGCGACAACGACTTACCGACAATGTCGAGCATCTTCTTGATATTTCCTGTTATATGCTCCGAAAATTCTATCTTCTGTTTGTTTTTGTTTTCGATAGACAACGAAAGTTGATAACACGAATCGCCTATACTTTCAAGGTTATCCACTATTCTAAGCATAGCCTCCACTTCCTTTGTACCGCGTTTCGACAAGCCGTTTTCCGATACATTGGTCAGATAATGTGCTATCTCCACCTCCATTCTATCCGTTATTTCTTCATATTTCTGCACCCGTTCGGCTGTTTTGGCTATCTGTTTTGCATCCGTTGTAGAGAATAAATCAGGAATAAATCCGAACATTCTGACGACACGTTTTGAGAAAACTTCTATCTCTTTCTTTGCAGGCTCCAATGCTATCTCACCCGTAGGCATTATACCCTGACGAATATATTTCAAACGGAACTCCTCATCATCTTCTGCGTTAGGAACGATTTTATAAAGGATTTTTATCATAGTCGGGATAAATCCTACAAGAAGCAAGGAATTGACAATATTAAAGAACGAGTGGAAAAGAGATAAAGCAATCGGAATACTCATATTATGAACGTACGGGTCTTCCAAGCCTATCATCATCGTCAAACGACGAATCAACCAAACAACAGGATAAAACAAAATCAAAATCCAAACAACTCCTGTTATGTTGAATAACAAATGGGCTCTTGCAGCACGTTTGGCTGTACGGTTGGCAACCATTGCAGCGATGTTTGCCGTTATGGTCGTTCCGATATTTTCTCCCAAACACAAGGCACAAGCCATTTCAAAACTTATAAGTCCTTTGGCACACATAACCAAAGTAACCGCCATCATCGCAGAAGAAGACTGTATGCAGAATGTAACAACGGAACCAATCAATACAAACAACAATATCGAGCCGTAACCATGTCCCGACAGACTTGCAATAGTTTCCATAAGCCCGGCATACTCCGGTTTTGTGAAATCGGGAAGCATGCTCTGCATCATAGCCAAACCGTAGAAAATCAAAGAAAAGCCTATGATGAAACTACCTTGCGCTTTGTATTTCTTTGACATTATCAAAGGAATTGCTATTGCTATCAACGGCAGACAAAAGTCTTTTATTGAGAAATTAATACCTATCAAAGAAATCAACCACGCCGTGAAAGTCGTTCCAATGTTAGCACCCATTATTATGGATATAGCACCTGCCAAAGATAACAAACCGGCATTAACAAAACTAACCGCAAACACAATCGTTGCGGCCGAGGCTTGAATAATCATTGTTATTCCAATACCGGTAAGTATTCCTTTGAAAGGATTTGAAGTCATTTTATTCAACAAACTTCTCAAACCATCTCCTGCTAATTTCTGTAAATTGTCGCTCATAATGGTCATTCCGTAAAGGAACAACCCCAAAGCTCCAAGGAAGTTTAATATCGTCAATATCATATTTTTCTGTGTTACATTAAATGTAAATACTATGTTGTTAATCCAAAATTATCAATTTGCAATTTTCATAAAAACAGTGTCTCACACTACAAAAATAATCTCTCACATCAATAAAACAGTTTCATTATTCATTTCACCAATCACTGACAATAATTTCTTAAAGCAAATTGATAAATCATCATTCTTTACATCTATTTCAACAATTCAATTATTTTCAAAAAAATTGAATGTATATCATATTTCACAGATACACATTCAATTCTTGTTAATTCATTAGCTTCTTTTCAATATCCTCAACATTCTTGCGATAGTTCTTGTTGGTTTGGCAAGAAGTTTCAACAGATTTACAAGCGTGCAGTACCGTAGCGTGATCTTTCTTTCCGCATTTAGCTCCTATGGCAACAAGAGAAGATTTAGTCAGTTTCCTTGACAAATACATACTTATGTGTCTTGCAGCAACTATATCGCCTTTTCTTGAACGTGAAAGCATTTGGTCTATCGATATATTGAAATAATTGCAAACAACTTTCTGAATGTATTCTATACTTATCCCTCTTGTGTTGGATTTAACGAATTTATCTACAATTTCACGAGCCAAATCTATTGTAATATCGCATTTGGAAAGTGTTGCATGTGCCACAATGGAAACCAAAGCTCCTTCCAATTCACGAATAGATGTATCAACGCTGTAAGCCAAATATTCTATGACTTCATCAGGCATCGGAACACAACCGTCATTCTCTATTTTCTTTTTTATTATGTCCATTCGTGTTTGAACATCCGGCATCTGCAATTCGGCACTCAATCCCCATTTCAAACGAGAAAGAACTCTTTGCTCAAAATTCGTAATATCTGCCGGTGCTTTGTCGGAAGTTATTATTATTTGTTTTCCTGCCGAATGCAACCAATTAAAAATTTGGAAGAACACCTCTTGTGTTCCTGACTTACCCTCCAAAAACTGAATATCATCTATGATGAGAACATCTATCATCATTTGATAGAATTGCAGAAAATCGCTTGTGGTATGGTCCATTGAACTTTTGACATATTGTCTTAGAAACTGGTCTGCTCCAATGTACAAAACAGTTTTCTCGGGGTGCAAACGCTTAGTCTCTATTCCTATTGCGTGAGCCAAATGTGTCTTTCCGTATCCCACGGGAGAATAAATCAAAAAGGGATTAAACGCTGTTTTTCCCGGATTTTGTGCAACGGCATAGCCTGCACTGCGAGCAAATCTATTGCAAGAACCCTCGACAAAATTATCAAAATTATATTCGTCTTTCAATTGGGAATCAACTTTTATTCTGTTGATACCCGGAATAACGAAAGGATTAGGCAATTGCTTAATATCCGTTCCTTCCAATACCACGGGAGCATTTTGAGGACGGTTTTCAATAGAAGGATGATTGACACTTGTCATCATCATTGAGTTGTTCTCCGTTACCTTGGTTACATATCTTACTTTTGCTTGTGGGGAAACAACTTTTCTTATTATGCTTATCAAAGTATCTATATAATGAGCTTCGATGTATTCATAGTAAAAATTAGAAGGTACGCTCAAATACAAGAAATCATCTTCATATTTTACAGCACTTACGGAAGAAAACCACATCTGGTATTCATCCTTAGTTATAACATCTCTTAAAATAGAAAGACATTCTTCCCATATTTTTTTCAATTGTAATGTATCAAACTGCATAAGTCAGCGAATTTTTTTCAGGTAGCAAAATTATAAATTTTAGTAATACATTTTTTTTTATTTTCTTGCACACGTTTCAATTTTTTTTCGTATATGAGACTTTTCAAGACTAAAAATTAAAAAGAAGTTACATCACCTTAATAAAAAATATCACTTCAATCTGATTTCCCACACATTACATATTTCAATACGAGAATTAAATAATATTTCGCTTTATTTATGAATATTTTTCGGAATAAAAAAATTTTTTTGCAACTTTTTTTCGTTTATCGCAATCACATTGTAATTTATCTACAATACTGAAACTATCAATCTATTACAATTCGATTACAATGTTTTTTTAACAAAAGACAGCCGTTTTTATTAAAAAATCTTTTCAACAATAAAAAGTTGAAAAAATTTACGCCTCAAAAAATTTTTCACAATTTTATTAACATCGATGTATGCAAAAAATCATTTTTCGTCTCCGTTTGCAAAAATACAAAATAATTTCCGTTCGACAATTTCAAATAAAAACGTTTTATAGTTACTCCTTGCTCGACATTGTTGTGTAAAAATTCCATACATATATATGTAATGAAAAACGCCCTTAACGAAAATCATTCATCAAGGGCATTTATTTATTGTTTTTCAGTTCTCACAAAATCCAATCGTTCAAACGCAAAAACACTTCGTTGGAAAATCACTTAATCTTCTCTTCTGCCGAAAATTCTTAGCAAATACAGGAAAATATTGATAAAATCCAAATACAAAGTCAATGCTCCCAACAAAGCAAACTTTTGCACCTGTTCGCTTGCGTCAGGTGCTTGCAAAAGCATATTTTTAATCTTTTGAGAATCCCAAGCCGTCAAGCCCACAAATACCAAAACGCCGATATAACTTACAATCAAATCAAAGCCGCTGCTTTTCAAAAATATGACATTTACCAAAGTCGCAATAATTATTCCAATCAACGCCATAATACATATTCTTCCAATCGAACTCAAATCTGTTTTGGTTACATAACCATAGAAAGCCATAACGGCAAATGTCGATGCTGTTATGAAAAATACGTTTGCTATGGAAGTCATTGTATAAGCCAAAAATATAAACGACATAGTTACTCCGTTAAGTATGGAATAGGCTATAAACAATAGCGTGGCGTTCCTAAGCGACAGCCTGTTTATGGCTGCACTCAGTCCCCAAACCAATGCAAGTTCGGCAATTGCCACAAACAAGAATGCAGATTTATTCATAACAAGCCACTGCAAAATACTCGGCGATGAAGCCACGCCAAAAGCAGTAAATCCCGTAATCACCAATGCCAACGTCATCCAAAGATATACCTTTCGCATCAAAATAGGGAATGCTCCGCTGATGCTCATATCTCTGTTTTGAGAATATTCTCTTTGTTTTATCTGTTCAAAGTCCATAAATTTTATTTGTTTTTATGTTATACCATTTATTTTTATTGTTCAACTCCGTTCAAAAATACCTTATCAACCTTGTTTTCTCCATAGTAGTAAGGAATGTATTCTATGGTAGGAATTTCTTTTGTGATATAGAAGTTCGCTTTTTTGCCTCTGCAAATACTTCCGCAACTATCAACAACGTCCATTGCATAGGCGGAGTTTATCGTCGTGGCGTTTATAGCCTCCTGAGGTGTGAGTTTGTAATTGACGCAAGCGAAAGTCAAAATCAATTGCATATTACCGCTTGGAGAAGAACCCGGATTGAAATCGCTTGCCATAGCAATCGGCAGACCATACTCCATCATCGCTCTTGCCGGAGCATACGGCATATTCAAGAAAAAGGCTGCACCCGGAAGGATTGTAGGCATAGTTTGAGAGGCTTTCAATGCTTCCATTTCCTCTTCTCCCGTGTGTTCGATATGATCCACACTCAAAGCATTGTATTTAACACCCACTTGAATACCACCGCTTTTTGCCAATTCGTTTGCATGAATCTTCGGTTTCAAACCATGTTTAACGCCCTCTAACAACATTCTGTCGGTTTCTTCCACCGTAAAAAATCCTCTATCACAAAATACGTCGATAAAATCAGCCAAGCCCTCATCTGCAACTCTCGGTATCATTTCGTTGATAACCAAATCCACAAACTCCGATTGTCTTCCCCTGTATTCCATGGGAACACCGTGCGCTCCCAAAAAGTTAGCTTTGATTGTGGCAGGAGAATTTTCTTTGATTTTACGAATAACACGAAGCATTTTCAGTTCAGCCTCTGTGGTAAATCCATAACCCGATTTGATTTCTATTGCTCCCGTGCCGTGTTTAATCATCGAATCGATACGCTGCATTGCATCTTCGTAAAGTTTCTGCTCATCTGTTTGCTGCAAACGTATTGCCGAATTAACAATACCACCTCCCCTTTGGGCGATTTGTTCGTATGAAAGGCCTTTTATCTTATCTATATATTCTATCTCTCTACTGCCTGCATAAACCAAATGTGTGTGCGAATCGCAGAATGTCGGCAAAACATATCTGTTATGTGCGTCATAAACTTTATCGGCATCAGTGTCTTTCAAATCACACATCTTGCCAAAATCCTTAATAACGCCGTTTTCAACTATAATATAAGCGTTTTCGATACAAGGCAACTCCGCCATGGCACTACCGCAAACTGCCATTTTTTTATTGTCTTCAACCTGATAAAGATCTTTTATATTTTTGATTAAAGTTCTCATATATTTTTCTTTTGATTGTTTTTATTTAATCCAACTCGATTTTCTCTCTTTTGTTAGGGATAAAAATGTTTTTGAAGCCCTGCTCTTTTAAGTGTTTAGCAAATTTCATCTGAGTTTGCTCCTCGCCATGAACAAGTATCAATCGCTTCAACTTACTTTTATCCTGGCAAGAGATAAATCTTGTTATTTCTTGGTAATCGCCGTGAGCCGAATAAGATTCCAATTTCATAACATCGGCACGAACGGTATGCTTTACTCCGAATATGGAAACTTCTTTGTCGCCTCTGAGTATTCTGTATCCCAAAGTGGAAGGAGTACAATAACCGACGCCAAGAATGGTTGTTGAAGGCTTTTCTATATTGTTTGCAATATGATGCTTTACACGACCTGCCTCCATCATACCGCTTGAAGATATGATTATACAAGGATATAATGAATAATTCAATTGTTTGCTTTCTTCGGCAGATTGAACAAAGTGAAGTTTATCAAAACCGAACGGGTCGGGATCGACTTTCATAAACTCTTGAAGTTTATCATTGAAATCCTCTTGATGAAGTTTGAATATATTGGTTGCGTTTAGGCTTAATGGAGAATCGACATATACTTCCACCGGCGGCAATTGACCTGTCTCCCAAAGATAATTCAATGCAAAAATAATATCTTGGGCTCTACCGACGGCAAATGAAGGTATGATTAATTTACCACGTTTTTTCAAACAAGTCTTTTTAACGACCTCCAACAATTCCTTATCACTTTCCATCAAAGGTTCATGTGTTCGGTCGCCGTATGTGGATTCCATAATAAGGTAATCACATTGCGGAAAATTTTGCGGCTCTTTCAAAATTCTTCCGCCAAAACGACCTATATCGCCTGTAAATGCTATTCGAGTGATTTTATCATCTTCAAAAACCTTTATATTGCAAGTAGCACTGCCAAGTATATGTCCGTTGTCAGTAAACATTATAGAAAAATCGTTAAAACGAACTTCTATATTATAAGGTATGGAAATAAAATAACGCATTGCTGCTCGTGCATCTTCGGCTGTATATAAAGGCTCTACGGTTGATAAGCCTTGTGCTATTCGTTTTTTGTTGAATGTTATTGTATCTTGCTCTTGAATCTTGCCTGCATCCACCAAAAGGATTGCACACAAATCTCTTGTCGCAGGAGTACAAACAATAGTTCCCTTAAAACCGTTTTTTACTATATATGGAATCAAACCGCAATGGTCGATATGTGCGTGAGACAAAATAAGATAATCTATTTCGGCAGGATTAAATCCTAAATTTCTATTATCGGAATCTGTTTCCAAGCCTTTACCTTGATACATACCGCAATCCAAAAGTACTTTGGTTCCTTTATTGGTCGTTAGCAAATGCTTACTGCCGGTAACTTCCTTCGTTGCTCCTAAAAATTGAATATTCATATCAGCGTGTGTTTTTAATATTTTTTTACAAAAGTAATATTTTATTCTAATATAATAACTCATTATTATCAAAAAATATTGTAATTTCGCCACCCTAATAAGAAATAAAGAAGAAAAGACAATTTTTGATAAAAAGAAATCTAAAAATGAAAAAACTCGATAAAGTTGTCGGCACTGTTTTGTTATTTTCCGTGTGTATAATCTTTGCATCTTGTAACAAAACAAAAGACACAAAAACGGACATTACTCAACTTGGCTCCATAAACCTTATGAAAAATATGGCGGCAGCGTCAATCAACATAAAGGACTCTATCAACAACATAAGAGGTAAAGTTATCTATGCTCAAAATATTGTAAAGGACGACGACAATATTAATTTAACCCCTGCAACAAGGTTTATCACCAATGATTTAAGCAATTTCGCAAAACGCATCAAACGTATCGAAAATATGGATAGAACAGACACCAATTACTATTTTCATACCATTAAAAGCGTATATGAATTTGACGACATCATCAGTGTATTGTTTGAAAAGAAGTCTCACATCAGCGGAACGAAAGATACTTTAAGAGAAATTCTTTGCTATAACTATGATAAAGAAACAGAGAAGCCTTACTCTTTCAACGATGTTTTCAATGTAAATTCAGATAACATTCAACAGTTCAATAAAATCTTTTCGACCGACCTATCTTTGCAAGACCTGACAAATATCGTCTTCAATTTCGAGAAAGATATGGTTTGGCTGACAACACAAAACGGCAAAGAGATAAAACGCTACAACGCCGAATTGACTAAGGTTAAGAAATTTTTGATTAATGACTAAGAAAAGGAAAAATAAATTGACTAAAAGAGCTTTAATTATATCTGCGATATTGGTAATCTTATCCGTTGTCTGTGCTGTTACCTACGTTTACGGATTTGATTACTACAAAAAATATTATGCCTGCCCGCAATTGGCAGTTGATACCGCACAATACCCCGTAATGGGCATAGACGTATCTGCACATCAAGGTAAGATAGATTGGAAAATCGTTGCCGAAAGCAATGTATCCTTTGCTTTTATGAAAGCAACCGAAGGAGCGGACTTCGTCGATAAGAAACTAAAAAACAATATGGAAGAAGCAAAAAAGCAAAACGTTATCGTCGGTGCTTACCATTTCTTCCGTTTCAACAAAGACGGCAAAGTCCAAGCAAGAAACTACATCAAAAACGTCAAACTCTCCGATAACGATTTACCTCCTGTTGTGGATTTCGAGGCTTCATACGGCAACCGTTTAAGAAACTACGATAAAAAATATATTCAAAACCAATTGCTCAAATGTCTTCGAGAACTTAAAAAACATTACGGCTGCAACCCTATCATTTATACCAACGTCGAAACATATAACAAATATATCTGCGGCGATTTCGATGAATATCCTTTATGGATTTGCAAACTTTGTAACGAACCGACCAAAGACTTTAAGTGGAAATTCTGGCAATACACCCATAAAGGCTCCGTTGCAGGCATCAAAGGTTATGTGGATATGAATCTTTACAACGGTTCTTATTCCGAATTTGTGAATTTCATCTATACCGCTCACGGCAAAAACAAACAAAATGAAAAACAACAAAACCGTCCTACTAATAGACGCAACCCACAGCGTTCTGCCGACAAAACTTGAAAAACAAGGCTATCAGATAGATTTCTTTCCGCAATATACTTATGAGGACGTCAAACAAAACATTCATAAGTACGATTGCATCGTTGTCAGAAGCAAAGTCAAAATCGACAAGGCCATTATCGACAATGCCGTCAGACTTAAATGTATCGCAAGAAGCGGTGCGGGTATGGACGCCATTGATGTCGATTACGCAAAGAGCAAAAACATCAAATGCTTAAACTCCCCCGAAGGCAACCGCGATGCTGTCGGCGAACATACGTTGGGACTGTTGCTTTCACTGTTCAATAAAATAAATTTTGCGGACAGAGATGTTCGTCAAGGTTTGTGGCAAAGAGAAGAAAACCGAGGTCTTGAAATCAAAGGCAAGACCGTCGGCATTATCGGTTACGGCAATATGGGACACGCTTTTGCACAAAGACTTTCGGGCTTTGAATGTAAGGTTATCGCATACGACAAATACAAAACCTCCTATTCGGATAAATTTGCCACGCAATGTTCTTTGGACGAATTGTTCTCTCAAACGGATATACTTTCGCTGCACGTCCCATTGACGAACGAAACAAACAATATGATAAACGCCGATTTTATCGGTAAATTCGCACATCCTTTTTATCTTTTGAACACTTCCCGCGGCAAGGTGGTAAGTCTGCACGATTTGGTGGCTGCGATGCAGGAAAAGAAAATACTCGGCTGTGGTTTGGACGTGTTGGAAATAGAGAATTTCAACCAACAAATAAATATCACCCCTTTGCAAAAACAAGATATGGAGCAATTGTATAATATGAAAAACACCGTTCTAACTCCTCACGTGGCAGGTTGGACTGTCGAATCTTATTATAAACTTGCATCCTTTTTAGCCGACAAAATCATTGAGGTTTTAGGATAATTGCCTGTGCGGGTGCGAGCCGCACCGCACTAAAAATGCCAGCCTATTGTGAAATACTGGTTGCGGTTTTTTATCTTACCCATACCGTCGATATCGGTGTTCATCATATTGGACAAACCGATTTTTTGGTAATATGCAATCATAAAATGACCGAAGCTCATACCAATCGTATATTGCCAACCCCATTCGTAGCGATTGAAAACGTCCCAATCAACGGACTTGTTATTTAATTTTGCCGACAAATTGTAATCGAAATAACCTCCAACGCCATAATAAAACTCAAAGCCATAAGTTCCTGCTGCAAGCATAAATGTTAAAGGTACGCTCAAAACATCGCTCTTGAACCTTCCGTCGTGGCGATTGGCGTAAGCACGCTCGTAGTTAGCGTCCAAACGCAAAGCAAAGCTCCTTGACATCTGATATTTGAAGAACAAACCGGCAGAATAAGACATAGCGGCTTTACCGGTCATATATTTGTTGGAAGAGTAATAGTGTTTGTTGCTACCAATCATCAAATTGAGACCGAAATAACTCTTGTTACGGCCGCCTAATAATTCTAAGGAAAGGTCATCAAAAACATTTAGGTCGCTAAGTGTGGTTTGCGGAAGAATTTCCACGTCAGCCTTATCAAAAGCAGTAATAACCTTTATCATTTGGTCGGTAATCTGTGCCATCAAATCATAATTCAAACTATCGGCATTATCATTATAATAACCCATTACATCTCCATTGACATAGATTGAAGGATACTGATAATATTCATCATAATCCGCCGTTGTAGGTAAATCAATGTCTTGCAAAAGCACAGGTTGAAGAATTTTGCTTGCATCTTTGATTCGGTTGCTAACGGTGTAAGTATATTGTCCGCTGCCATTCTCTTCATCGATATAGCCAAGGTTGTCCATACCGAAGATAACTTCTATCTTTTTCAGATTGGTCTTGTGTGTAAAATATGTCATATCATAGTACAATGAAGGCGCTGCTTGAAACATTATTATCAAGTTTTTATTCAAAAGACTTGGGTTTTTGGCAAAATAACGTGCTATTTCCAACGCAGCGGCACAACCTGAGGCTTGGTAATTAGCCGAATTTTTGATTACCTCATATTTTTTTATGGTATCGACACCCGCTCCGTTGTAATCTACATTCAAAAGAGTGTATAAAGTATCCTTTGCAGGGTTATTACCTTTCAAAACAACGTAAAAGTTCTTAAATGTTTTATCCTTATTATTCTCACTGTCCTCCAATAATGATGTATAATCTATTGTGGTATCCGTTTTGGAGAGTTCTTCATAATAGTCAAGCCAATCCGAAACTTTTATATCGTAATCCATAGGCTGCAAGCCCATATCTTTCAACTGCTGTTTGATGTACGTTGCAGCGTTATCCAATTCGTTTGTAAAGTAATCACGGCCTCGCATCTCGTCGCTCGCAAGTGTATGGACGTGTTTGGAAAGATTTTCTTTTGAAATGTTTTGTGCATTGACAAAACCACCGATTGTTAAACAAAGTGCCAACAGCACAGATGTTCTTTGTAATTTAATACTCATAATATTTTGTATTTATTATTAATTTGTCGCATCATTTCGGCTTGCTCTATCGATATTTCCTCGTAAGGATTATATATTTTGTATTCAATATCAGGCACAACACCTTTTGTTTTGTTTTCACCAACGTTTTTAATAAAACCTGTTGCACACATAAACATAAGTTTCGATTTAGGCAGAGTCAAAAGTATAGGGTCGGTATAAACGGCTTTGATTTGACACTCCTCGCCAATTATTGTCGATTTCCTATAAGTTTGCAGTTGCGAGGCCAAAGTACTTGCTGCCGAAAAAGATTTGCGCGATTGTATTACAAACACTTCGCCTTTGAATTTGTTTTTAACATCTCTTGCCGTGAAATATTGTCGTTGTTGATGATAATTGCCATCTGCCACCAATGGCACAGAACCACGCTGAGAACGCCGTTTTGCCGATTGCTTTACAACCAAATCCCACAAAACTTTTCTTGTTTCATCGGTTACCAAATAATTTAACAGATGTTCTTCAAACGCAATCAATCCTCCCGTGTTGCAAGTCAAATCCAAATAAAGCCGATTTATATTTTTTTGTTTCAGAGTATCGAAAACATTATCTATATATTTTATAAAATTAACATAATCCTTGACTTTCTTTGGATTAAAACTATTTATCTCAAACACGGCAATGCTTTGCAAACTATCGACACTCAAATGAAAAGTTCGCTTGCCCTTAACATCGTCTTTGGCTTTGCCGGGAGCGATTTTCATAGTCTGAATATTTTTGCCTTGCGTAGTATAAGACAAATTCAATGTGTCCGAAAAAAAATGATTTGCAATATAAAGCGTCAGCATATCGTAGAAATTGTAGTCATCACTCAATTCCACAAGATTTTTACACGAAAAGAAATAATCTTCTATCTGCCGAGTGGAAACATCATTGACCGCAATAAGACTGCAAGCCACACTGTCTTTATCATAAAACGTAACAACATCTCCTTGCATATCAAAACGAGGAAAACTATACGTTACGTTCGCATTTTGCTTCAACATCTTTTTTGAACCTCTGATGTTGGTGTGCAAATCGGTGTATTTATTAAAAGAAGATATGTGCAAGAAAAACTCTTGCTTGGTAAGAGGTTTATCTATTAAGTGTTTAAGGCTGTCTATCTTGTTTTGAAATTCTTGCTCGCTAAGTACCAGATACGGATTAGGGTGTATTTGCTGCAAATTAGAATAATAATAATCTATATCAGCGTGCATATCCTTCACGCCAAGCACTTTGTTTTTGTCTTGTGCAATACTGCAAAAACTCAATGCAAGAACAACAAATAAAACAGATACCTTAAAACATTTCATTTATTTAAGGGAATTTTCGTCTGCCACATCAATATCGTCCAATGAAGTAAAATCGGCTTCTACCATATCTTCTTTCGCAACAACTTCTTCAATGGAATCCAATGATTCGTAATCTCCGTGGTTCAGACGAAATGTTTTAGCACCTCTACCCTCTTGCTCGACCTCATCAAGTCCCGAAATATCGTCTTGACTATTTTTGCTTTCGCCCAGCATTTCTTTATCAAATTCATCGTCCGTCATCTTGGTATCGACACGCATATCTATTTTCACCATATAGATACTCGTTTCTGTTTCCAATGGAACAACAAACATAGGAGTGCCGTCCGGACGGGTTACGGTCTTAACATAATCCATAAAACCGTCTTCGTATTTTTCTTCAAAGAGTTCTTTGTCTGCTTCCGGCAGTTTATCATAACTGATGATTAGTCTTTTTTTTGTATTATCCGGTGTCGTCTTTTTCTTCTTAGTAGTTGCCATAATAAATTTGCTTAATTTTTTTGCAATATTAAAGAGTTTTTTTCTTTTATCGACAATTTTACAAAAAAAAAATCAGGAAAAAATTTTAATTTCCTGATTTCCAAAACTAAAAAATATGGGTAAGATTATTCAATTATAGTTATCACACCTTGAAAAGTCTTTTCAAAGCCTTGATTTCTTATGACAAGATTGTAAAAATACGTTCCGTTTTCCAAATTTTGCGGACAAAATTCATTATTATAGTTACGTTTTTGATACACAACCTTATTGTTTCTATTGTATATGACAAGCATATTATCGCGATAGTCTTCTATATGCTGTATAGCAAAACAATCGTTGATGCCGTCGCCATTCGGTGTTATAACATTAGGTATAAGAATTTTTATTTCATATTTGGAATTTGTTCGCTGCGAATTGTGTTGTTCGGTAGGGTTTGTTACATTAGGATTTGTCGGCATTGTATTGGTGTTCAGCACAACGGAATTAGGCGTTTGAGTTGCTATCATTTCAGGAGCAGAAACGATGTTTTGAGAGGAAGAAGACATATTTGTATTTGCAGTATCTATATCAAAATCAACCGAAGGCATAACGTTAGAAGTAGGTGTGGAATTATTCTTTACACTCTGCTGTAAATTGTTATCCGAAGCCGTATTATCAGTGTGAGTGATTAGTTCATTAGTGTTTAACACTAATTTATCAGTGTGAGTGATTATTTTATTTTTATCGGTATTCGTTTTTTCGTTTTCATTATTGAGTATAACAACCGCTGCAATTGTGGAAGCGACAACCACGCTCGCAACAGACACAATGGTTGCGGCTTTCATACCTTTGACAGCAGAGGCAATTTTGTTAAACAAACCTTTGCCGCCATTAGTAGAGATATTGCCGCTTTGAGAATTTGCCGAATTGTTGCCACCGTTTTTGGAAGAAATTCTATTATTCAATTCATTCCAAAGCGATGAATCAACCGGCATTTCACTGTTTTGTAAATTATTCTTAAATATATCTTCTATCTTCATAGTCTTAAATCCTGTCTTTTTCCAATTGCAATAAGTAGTTTCTAAGTTTGATTTTCGCTTTGTATATGGTAGTTTTTATTGTAGTCTTTTTCAAATTCAATATTTGCGATATTTCATCGTGAGACAGTTCATCGACAACCGCCATATTGAATATGGTTTTTTCGTTAGGCGTTAAAGTTTGCAGAGCATTGAAAACATCGTTTTTTGAAAACCTTTCGGGATTGTCTATCTCTATATCGTTATCCGCATCAGCGAAAGAATTATCTTCCTGCAAGAGAATTTTCTTTTGTTTTCGCATCATCTCCAAACAAGTATTAATCATAATTCTGTTAATCCACCCTTGCAGATTTCGATGAACGAAACCATCGATATTATCATACACCGCAATAAAGCCGTCTATCATCGCATCTTGTGCGTCTTGCATATTATTCAAATACCTATTGCAAAGAGCAAGCATTTTCGGGGAAAACATTTCAAACAAGACCCTCTTGGCATCTTGGTTTCCTTGTTTGCAAAGTAAAATTATATTTTCTATCTCCTTGTCTTGCATCTTCAAAACAATAATGAATAAGAAAACGGAAAGTAAGTCTGATAATGAAGTTTTTTGTCATTTTTCGGCAAAATAAACGATTATTCCACCAAAATTTTCTTTGAATAGGTTTTATTGCCAAATGTAAAGCACAAAATATACGTATCTTTGACGTCAAACTTATATGCAGTCGTTTTTGCTTTTAGCGGAATGTTTATTTTTTGATTACCACTAAGCGAATAGGCTGTAAGTGTTGTGTTGTTAAAGTCCTCAACTTCTATATTTACTACACTTTTCGACGGATTAGGATATATTTTTATGCCGTTGATTTCATTATTTGTTTTGTCTATCAGACCAACCATTTGTTTGTCTCCTCTTGCCATAACATAATCTCCTGCTGCCACAAAAGAAGTTTTTATATAACCTTTGTTATTGTTAGGTATAGTAAATTCGATAGGTATCCACTCGCAATTAATATCTTTTCTGTACAAAAGAACAACAGAATCCTTTCCAAGAAGATTATTCACCAATGAATTATCGAAACTGTTTGCACTGCCGTTTAACTCAAAATAAAGACTAAGTTCCGCTTTTTTGTCTTTCAAATCCTTTGTTTGTAATGTCCAATAATGAGTTTGCGAAAGTTTCTCCACTCCGTATGGAAGTTTTTCACCATTGGCACCCGTCCAATGTAAGATAAGACGAACAAAAGTAGTATCGTCTGCGTTTTCTATTTTGATTTTACCAAAAGCATTCGGAAAATTAACGGTTTTATCACTCTGAACAATAGCGTCATCATTAGTTGTCAAACTCATTATTCTCTCATCGTAATCGCTAACCTCAACGCCATACATCGTTGTGTGGGGAATATTTAATATGTTGTCGTATTGAGAATGATTGAACTTGAATTTATAAATACCGTCTTCGCAATACATATTATAATCTATCTGTTTGTCGCCAAAAACCAAGCAATCGAAAAATGTTTTGAAGTTTTCGTCATTGGTGTATTCAGACAAAAAATCTCTGACCATTTGAGAAGAGTAATTCTTGAAAGCAAAACTATCCAACATTGCTTTTACGGCAGCAAAGAATACCGAATCGCCAAAATAACCTTGAATATTTTTGGCAACCATTGCTCCTTTCTCATATACGGTTGAAGAATATGTCATAGAAGAATCTATCGGTGTTACAGCCAATACACCTTCCTCCAATGGCAAGTGCTGCAATACGTATTGGTGTTTCTGACGCCAATAATCTTTTTCCCTTTCTTTTCCATATATCTCCTGCAAAGTCAAAGATGTCGTGTAGGTCGTAAAACCTTCATTAAGCCACATATCTTCTGCCGTTAAGCATGTAGCCAAATTACCAAACCAAGAATGTCCCAATTCATGAACGATGTTACTTACTCCGTTAATCGAAGTATCCAAAATAGCCGAGCGAGCCACGCAAATATTATCTACATGTTCCATACTGCCTTTGGGAGTAACGGTATATCCCACCCTATTGAAACGGAACTTACCGAAATGTTTCTCCAATGTATTAAACGCTTTTTCCATACCCGAAAAATTTTTCGCAATCTTGGCAGAATCCGACGGATATATGTATTTCACAACAAGAGGTATATCATAACCGTAAGTATCGCTGTGAATAGTTTTTTCGTACGTAAAGAATTTTCCGATAGTCATACTTACCACATACGGAGCAACGCTTTGGGTAAGTTTGTAGTGGTATGTATCGAAAGTTTCGTTTTCTTCCTTACCCATAAACGCACCACTGCAAAAAGCCTCTTTGTCTTTATCAACCGAAATATAGAAATCATAAGTTGCTTTGTCCGCAAAATCTTCGTTACATACGAACCAACTTCTGCCGTAAGAGTGAGGATAATCGTTAAAAGCCACGCTCATTGCGTAGATAATATCGTTATCATAGTGCAAGCCGCCCCAAGCCATATAATTGTTCTCAACCGTTGATGAGCCATGGTAATAAACAATGGCCACATAATTTTCATACATTCCTGCTGTGTAATCAGGCAAAGGAAAACGGATTTTATTGCCTTCGATTGTGAAATTCGTTTTGTGAGGAGGAGTATTGACTTGCGTATTTCCCACAAAAACACTATCCACTACTTGATTTTGAAGAGAAAACTCGACAATATTATGCTCGTTGGTCTTCAAATCAAAATCAATTCTCGTATAACCGAAATGATGTTTAACACTAATATTATCAATATTAAGACTGATTTCGTAGTGTTTAACATCAATTTTGTCTGTTTGCACACCTTGTGCGTAAATACTTAAAACGCTAAACGCTAAACAAATGATAGCAACGACTTTTGATATACTTTTCATAATTGCAATGTATTTATTTTTTAATATAATGTTATTGTATCTTTTCTTTCAAAAATTGACTTGTCGGAGTATTTGCCCCCGCAAGTTGTTCGGGTGTTCCCTCAAAGATTATCTTTCCTCCGAGTTTTCCGCCCTTAGGTCCGAGTTCTATCAACCAATCGGCAGTTTTTATTATGTCTAAATGATGTTCTATAATCAAAACACTATGTCCGAAACGAATCAAATCATCAAAACATCGATTCAATTTATTTATATCATCAAAGTGAAGACCTGTCGTCGGTTCGTCAAAGATAAACAATGTCGGCTTTTGACTGTTTCCTTTGGACAAAAAAGTGGCAAGTTTAATCCTTTGGGCTTCGCCACCACTGACAGTACTCAACGATTGTCCCAATTGCAGATAACCAAGACCCGTACGCTGCAAGACAGATAACTTATGATTGATTTTTGCACACAATGAATTTGCTTTATCATCAAAGAAATCCACAGCCTCATCAACAGTCATATCCAACACATCTGCGATATTTTTGTCTTTGTATTTAATCTCCAACGCATCTTCCTTATAACGTCTGCCGTGGCATTCTTCACATTCAAGGGTAACATCTGCCATAAACTGCATATGTATATCCACTTTGCCCTCGCCTTTACACACATCACAGCGACCACCATCTACATTAAAAGAAAAATATCCCGCCTTGATGCCTCTTGCTTTCGCCAATGGTTGTGAAGCAAACAACTCCCTTATATCATCAAAAGCCCCGATATATACCACAGGGTTTGAACGAGATGATTTACCCAATGGATTTTGATCCACAACCTGAATATCCTTTATCAACGACAACGAACCTTTAACCTCTGAACAATGAGGCTGCATATCTACCGCTATATCGAAGTGCATACGCAACGCATTGGTGAATACTTTATTGACAAGAGTACTTTTACCCGAGCCACTGACACCGCAAACGACGACTTTTTCCTGTAAAGGCACTTTGAAAGTAACATCTTGCAAATTATTGGCATACGCATTCTCAATCATAAGATATTCTTTGGATTGAATATGTTTGGTTGGTACAGCGATGTTAAGTTCTTTTCGCAAATACTTTGCCGTTAAAGATTTTTTGCTTTTTAATAACTCTTTAACCGTTCCTGAAAAGACAACTTCGCCACCATTTCTTCCCGCATAAGGACCTATATCTATCACATAATCGGCACTTCGGATAACGTCCTCATCATGTTCTACGACAATGACAGTATTACCCTCGTCTCTTAATGTTTTCAAAACGCCTATCAAACGATTGGTGTCTATGGTGTGCAGTCCTATCGTCGGCTCATCTAATATATACATACTTCCAACCAATGGCGAACCTATCGAAGTTGCTAAAACAATTCTCTGGCTCTCACCACCCGACAAAGTGGAAGATTGTCTGTTCAATGTTATATAGTTCAATCCTACTTCCAACAAATAATGTAGTCTTGATTTTATCTCTTTAACAATTCTTTCCGACGCTTTAAGTTCATATTCGTTAAGTTCCAAATTATCGAAAAACTCATATAATTCTTCTATCGGCATCAATAACAAATCTACCAAAGACTTGCCATTGATTTTAACATATTGAACATCTTTTCTTAAACGCGTCCCGTTGCAATCGGGACATACAGTCCTACCCGTATAACGGGATAACAAAACACGGAATTGGACTTTATAACTTTCTTTTCTTATTATTTCAAAGAATTGATAAATACCAACAATGTTTTTGTCGCCATACCAAAGCAGGTGCTTTTCTTCTTCGGTCAATTCATTATAAGGACGATGTATCGGGAACTTTCTATGGGCTTTATGTATGAAATCCTCTTTGAATTTACTCATAACAACGCCTTTCCAACAATTCACCACATCGTCATATACGCTCAAATACGGCTTGGTTATCACCAAATCTTCGCTTATACCCTCAATCTGTCCCAAACCTTTGCAAGTTTGACAAGCACCATAAGAATTATTGAACGAAAAGAAATTTTCGGTAGGTTTAACGAATTGAATACCGTCTCTTTCAAAGCGGTTTGAGAATTTTTCTTGCTTTTCCTCTGACCATATAACGCAATCGCCATTGGATTCATTGAAAGCGGTATGCACACTTTCGCTTAAACGAAGATAAACCTCTTCATCGTCTTGTTTTATCGTCAATCTATCAATCAACAACAAAGAGTCGTTTAATTTATCATACTCTTTATTGTCTATAACTTCGTCAATCCTTATTATCTGTTCATTATAAAACAAACGGGTATAACCACTTTGAAGCAGTATATCGAGTTTCTCTTCTTGGCTCTCATTATCGGTCATAACGATTGGACAAAGGATGTAAATCTTTTGAGAAACAAAGTTCTCGATAACTACATCTACTACATTGGTTACCGAATCTCTTTTAACCTCCTGCCCGCTTATAGGAGAATAAGTACGGCCTATTTTTGTGAATAATAGTTTTAGGTATTCATATATCTCTGTCGTTGTGCCAACCGTACTTCTCGGATTGCGGTTCATTGTTCTTTGCTCAACAGCAATGGCAGGAGGGATATTCTCTATAACATCTACATCGGGTTTCTTCATTCTGCCGATAAACTGTCGTGCATACGAAGACAAAGACTCAATATAACGTCTCTGTCCTTCCGCAAACAAAGTATCGAAAGCCAAAGAAGATTTACCGCTACCCGATACGCCCGTAATAACGGTAAAAGAATTTTGCGGTATCTGTATATCTATATTTTTAAGGTTATTTACCTTAACCCCTTTGAGAGTAATATATGTTTTTTCGTTATTCTTTTTCACGATTGCAAAGGTACAATTTTTTATTCAACTGTTGATAATTTTTACGACATAGATTAAAAAACATATTTTTACAAGCAAATTATAAGTTTAGTCATATTTCTATTTTATGCAACAACAAAACAAAGGTGTAAGATTTCTTGTTCTTACACCTTTATATTATATATGTATAGCAAACAATGTTTTGCCTTTATTGAACAATTATTTTCTTATTCGCCGTTCCCGATTTGGTTATTATTTTAGCGATATACGTTCCTTTCGGATAAGAAGAAACATCTATTGAGATATTATAGCCATTCGGATTAAGTTGTTCAACTTTCTGTCCTTGCTCATTAAATATTTCTATACCATGAATTTTGAATGAACTTTGTACCGTGATATTCTCGTTTGCAGGATTTGGAAAAACGTATGTGTAATTATCCACCTCTATGCTTGCAACAGAAGAAACGGTATCGTTATCATCGTCATCTTCTCCGATAAGAGGGAAAAGATAAAGACCTTTTACTTCATCCAACTTCTCTATATAATAAATGAATTCCGATACATCGAAAAAATCCTTCCAACCACTATGCAATTTTGATGATATAGGAGAAGCTAATGTAGTAATAAAATGTGTACTATCAACCATTATTACATTCTTTAGCGAACATCTTTCTGTTATACGAATATATGGAATTAGAATACCGCAGATAGCATTCCAATTATTATAATTCCAATTATATTTAACATTCATACTATCAAAAAACATAGTGTCATTCAGATTATAATTTGTCGGTTTCGCAAAATCCGTTCTAACATAAAAATCTCCAATAACTTTCACAGGATTGTCAAATAATAATTCATAATAAGAAGCACTATCATGATTCCCAAAAGTATTGGATAAGACTTGTTCTTCCAATATATTAAAAGATGTATCTGCTATACCTAAAAAATTGTGCACTATTGTATCAACAGGTTCTACTCGTATATATCCGGCAATACCAATAATATTCAAAGAATCATTTGCGTGAAATAATTGTGCTATATCATATTGCCAAAGTACTACACCATTGAAATAAGGGTCGATATAGATTGGTGCAAAACTAACGACATCGGATATTTTCAATTTATCTGTGCCATCAAATGTTTTGCAACCATCAGTCGAAATAGCATCAGGCAGTATGTATTTCTTTCCATTTATTTCTTCAACCTGAGAAAACGATATAAAAGAGATAAAACTCAATACTATAAATAAAAATACTTTTTTCATTTCAATATCCTCCTTATTTTTTATTGACATTCTATTGTATAATTTGATATTATTGGAAAAGAACTAACTTGGGAATGACTATATGGTATAGGATATAACAAATCATAATTGATTTGTTCCATCTTTTTTATTTCTTTTATTATTTTTACGTCAAAATGAGCTTTTTCCATACAAGTTAAATCCGAAAAATCATACTGTCTTTTATCAAAAAATAATATTTTACCACTAAAAAATTTGCCTAACGCCATATAAAACGGTTCACCTTTGTATGGAACAAGGCTTGTAAAATAATCCGCATTATGATGTCCGTCTGGTATAGCCACCTCAGTATAATAATCATTTGGAATTAATGGTCGCAATGTAAAGATATTATTATTAAATCCGGTTATTGGATTGGTTATTAAGCATAGTAACTCTTTATTTGCAAAATCCATTTTCATATATTTGAAATTTGACCTTGCTTCATTAAACTGATCAACTGCTTGGGTTTGCATAACATCCATATTATAAAGATTTATCATACTGATTGTTGTCCCACTCATATCATCCATAGCAGAATATCCAACTATTGCAACGTCCATATCATTTGGCTTAAACATTTCTAATAAATAATGATAATGTCCCAAAGTATCATCTAAATACAATTGTGGAGTATGGTATATCTGTCCCACATAATTATGTAAATCATTTTTATCGTGGGATAACAATGCGAAAATTCCATTTTCAAGTTGTCCCAAAACAACAACATGCTTCGCATTATGTGATACGTCTAATAATTTTACTCTTCTTGAATCAAATGCATATATTTCACATTGCGATATTGATAAATTAACGTCTATAAACAGGCTACGATGATGAATTGTATCAACTCCAATTAAGGAAACTTTATTCTCTCCAATATCATTATCATATGCATCTATTTTAGAAACTATATTTACTTCTTGTTTTGGAAAAGAAAACATTTCAATATTGCCTCCCGTCACTAACTTTTCCCAATATGTATGTGCAAAATAAGCAGTATCAGTTTGAGAATTGCTAATATTCCCACAAAAAAACACTTCATCCTGATATAAAGTCATATCAGAAACAGGAAAATTTGACAAAACTCCTGTATTTGCACCACAATTTGGATAATTAGGATTATTATTACTATCATTATCCGTTAAACAAAATACCGCAACCATCGGTGATAGCAATACATTTGGAGAATAATTCCCGGCAGATATAATCTTTGTAGGCGAAATTGCGATAGATTTAGCCGGAAAAACGGTGTTAGAAGAAGCAATCGAACGATACGTACTTGTGTTTATTACCGATTGCATCTGTGCTTGACTCTTTGTCGAGCATAATATTACCGAAATTATCAGTAATAATAAAATGTTAAATCTTCTCATATTATTATTTTTATGTTTATAATTTTTGCAAATTTATACATATTTTCCCGAAATAACCAAATTTTTACAATAAATTAATAAAAAAATTTCAAAAACATAATAAAATATAGGATTACGTGAAGACAAAAAATTAATATCACTAAACAGAAAATTAGTGTTAAATATTAATAAAATAGTTTTTAACATCAATAAAACGATTAGTAATAAAATTTTATAGGATTATTATAGAAGAATTTTTTCCAACTCGTCCATTTCTTCCTTTGTGGTAGCCCAAGAGGTTACAAAGCGACAAACAAAATTGTCTGCATCAAAAGGAAACCAATGTGTGAAAACCACTTGACTTTCCAACTCCTTGACTTTTTCGTTAGGTATGATAACAAATTGTTGATTGGTTGGCGAAAAAATATAAAACTTAAATCCCGCTTGTTGCAATATATCTTTCAATCGTTTCGCCATATCGATAGCATTTTTCGATATATCGAAATAAAGATTATCCGTAAAAAGAGTGTCAAACTGAACGCCAATCAAACGGCTCTTGGCATTCAAAGCCCCATGTCGCTTAATATTCGAGAAAAATCCTTTCGGAGCATTGTTATGTGTGAAAACAACAGCCTCGCCACACAAAGCCCCACATTTTGTTCCACCTATATAAAAACAATCGCAATGGTAAGTAAGCCAAGATAAATCAAAATCACACTCATCGCTCATCAAACCATAGCCCAATCTCGCTCCGTCAATATACAACGGCAAATCGTTTTGGCGACAAATGGAATAAATATTTTCTATCTCCTGTTTAGAATAAATTGTTCCAAATTCGGTAGGAAAAGTAATATAAACCATACCCGGTTGTGCAACGTGGTCTTTACTTTCATCGTTATGAAATTCATCGAGAAAGTTTTCAAGAGTTTTTTTATTTAATTTGCCATTATGAGAAGATAGTGCAATAACTTTATGACCGAAAGCCTCTATCGCTCCTGCCTCATGAACATTGATATGTCCGCAATCGTTGGTAACAACACCCTCATAACCCTTCAAGAAAGAGTCTATAACCGTTGCGTTTGTCTGAGTGCCGCCGTTTAGAAAGAATATCTCCAAATCATTATTGTTCGCCGCTTGTTTTATTTTCTCTTTGGCAGAATACGACCACTCGTCAAAACCGTATGTTCGGGATTTGGTTTCGTTTGTTCTTACCAAATTTTCTATAATCAACGGATGAGCACCGCAATTATAATCACATTCAAAATCTATCATAAGGCTGTTTTATTTTATATCGTAATTGAGTTTTGTTTTCAAGTCGGAAGAAAGTTTTTTGGCAAAAATACGTTTCAAAATATTACTTGCAAACTTCTTTTTCTTGCAATAAGAATGGTAAGTATCTCTATGTATATCATAATCCGAAGCAAAGACTTCTTTTGGCGAAGCATAAATATATGTATAATCGAATACGATGCTTTCGTTATTGGTTTGTTTGGTTAAATCGCTTTTGTCGGGACAAATAATTGTGATACCACGTTGCTTGCATTGGGTCTTTAATTTACCGATAGTGTTCTCGTAGTTTTCAATAATCTTTTTGTGAGAGAAATTATCGTACTTGCTGTTGCCTATTTGCTGAATAGGTCGCAATTGAAGTATATCAAAATCACAATCCTTAAACACCTCAAAAAAATCTGCAAGTTCCAACACATTATCGGCATTAATCGTATAGTTTATTCGCAGTTTGAAGTCCTTAAACTCTTTTTTCAGTTCGGTTATATCCTTTAATACGCTTACGAATGTCTCATACGATGCTTTTTGCATCAGCAACTCGTATGTTTGTTTATACACTCCGTGCAGCGAAATGGTTATCTCATTTAAGCCTTTAAGGATATATTTCCGCAAATCGTCTTTTTGCAATAGGTTTGCGTTGGTTGTCATTGACACATACGGCACGCCGTATTTTTTCGCCAAATCCAAAATATCGGAGATGCCGCCATACAATGTAGGTTCGGCTCCGCAACCAATCTGTAATTTCAATGCGTATGGGAAAAACTCTTTGGCAACAAGACCCAACTCCTCCTTAGAAAACTTGCCGTGCATCTGTTTTCGTTTCTCTTCATCAGAGAAATAACACATCTGACACTGTAAATTGCAAGCAAGCACAGGATCAAAAAACACGCAGAAATACCGTTTTCTCAGCGTATGCAAAAAAAGTATTCCCGCAAGTTTCAATCTCGAAGACTTTATCAGCCTGTTTGCCTTTAATAGTTTATAAACGTTCATCACTCTCCCACGCTCCTTAAAATGACTTTCAGTTCTTTGCAATTTAACCCAAGTCGGCAAAAAGTCAAGCCTAAATTCTATTCTCAACCTCTGTCATAATGTGACATCTGCTCAGGAATAACAAGTGATAACTCCACCAAGCCACCAAATTCGCCGTTATCCTTAAACCACGGGGCTTGATAGATTAGTTTCTTTTGACCCTTCTTGGTTATGGTATAAACATTAGGTTGTTTGGTTTGCATTATATTTTTTATTATGGCGTTACTCCTATCATTGTGGCACATCTTTATATCTTGCCCCACAACAGTCTTGGTTACATCTTTTAGATTGACTCTTTTGGAATGAAGATTCATATCAGTAAATACTCCTTTGTCATCTGTAACCGTTATAGCCACTTCCTTTAATCCGTCTGCCCAATTCTCCATTTGCAATATATTAAAATGATAGGGCTGATTGTTTTATCAGACCTATCGAAGTTTATTTATTTAACGTTCAACGCAGCCAAAGCAATCGAATAAGTTTTGGTATTGATTGAATCGCCTCTTGAAGACAACACGCAAGGAACTTTTGCACCTACAACCATTGCTGCAAGTTCCGCACCTGCGAATTTCGTTGCTGTTTTGTAGAATACATTACCCGGCTCAATTGCAGGCCATACCAAACAGTCTGCATCTCCTGCCACTTGGCTGTCAAGTTTCTTTATCTGTGCAGATTCTTTATCTATTGCAACGTCCATAGCCAATGGACCATCAACAACAGCACCCTTTATCTGACCTCTCTTGTTCATAGCGGCAATCAAAGCAGCATCAACGCAAGCAGGCATACCTTCCAACATCTGTTCAGTTGCAGCAATCATAGCAACCTTAGGACATTCTATACCTAATGAGTGTGCGGTATTGATAACATAATTTACGATGGCTTTCTTTTGTTTGAAATCCGGAGCAGGAATAATTGCTACGTCAGAAGTGATAAGCAACTTGTGATAAGCAGGTATCTCAAATACGGATACGTGGGAAAGCACCGGTTTTCCGGCAGGCATCAAGCCACCTTCTTTTGCAAGAATGGCTCTCATATATTTGTCTGTTGAGCAAAGACCTTTCATAAGGATTTGACCTTTACCTTCGTTAATAAGACTTACGGCAACCTTTGCGGCTTTTGCTTCGTCAGCCTCTTGAACGATTTCTTTGTACTTGTTAATATCAATCCCTTCTTGTTTGCAAGTTGCTTCGATAGTTGCTTTATCACCTACAAGGATAACATCAACAATACCTTCGTCAATAGCTTTGCTTGTTGCTCCCAAAGTATGAGAGTCATTTGCGTAAGCAGCAACCAAAGTTTTTTTACCTTTTGCTTTTGCTGCTGCGATTATTTCGGTTAATTTCTGCATTTTTACAATTATATTTAAGTGTTTTGAAATAGAGTTGCAAAATTAAACACTTTTGTGCAATTAGCAAAATAAAAAATTACTATTTTTGCAAAAAATTCCAATATGATGACAAAACACACAGTAATCTTACGAGCTGTTGAAATCAAGGACTGCTCCCTTATCTACGAATACGAAAACGACGCCACTGCGTGGAACGACGGAATAAGCAACCGTTTTTATTCTCTGCACGCCATTGAACAATACGTGTTAAGCACCCAAAACGACGACATTTTCGCAACCCAACAACTGAGATTGATGATTGATATTGAGCAAGACAACAAACGTTTTACCGTTGGCTGTGTTGATTTATATGATATGGATTTCAAAAACCACAAAGCGGGCATCGGCATCTATATAGCCAAATCTTTTCGTGGTAATGGCTATGCAAAATCGTCTCTTTTGGAGTTGGAGAAATACGCCTTTGAAGTTTTGAATTTGCATCAGTTATACGCTTTTGTTTCTCAAAGTAACGCTGTGAGCAACGCCTTATTCTCGGATTGTAATTTCACTTTAACGGCAACTCTTTCCGATTGGCTGCAAACATCTAACCGATACCACCACGTTAATGTCTATCAAAAGAAAAATAATCACTAACACCATTTTTTTAGTCTCTCACACCATTTCCCTAACATTAAACACTAATTTATTCTTTTGAGATATTATTTCTATAACTTGAAATATGATTTTTACAATTCGAGATATTTTTCGTTGTTAATGAATTAACATTTTTCTCATCCCTTATATATAATGTATAGTTAATTCCTGCACTCCTATATTAACGTGAGTTCGACAAATTTAATTATTGACAATAAGTAAATTATACATCTTTATAGAAAATATGAGAATAGTTCATCAAGTGTTTGCAGCATTTGAACAAAACATAGAAAATATTAATCACACAAATATCATAGACATCGTCTATATAAAGGTATTGTAAATATTTAATATCCGTATAATCTTTTGATTAATTTCGTCAAACTCACGTTAATTTATATATAGAAAGTTGGAAAATTAAAAAGGGTGTATATGTTAGAAAAAAATTAAGTTTGCAAATTGAAAAATTGAGGCTAAAAAGTATAAAGTGAAGAATTGAAATTGAAAAATTAAGGCGAGAAAAATAAAAATTCTCGCCTTAGAATTAAAAAGTTAGAAGCGGAAATTCTTTTTGTGCTTAAAGGTGTAGCCGATTGTCGCTCCAATGGAATAACAAAAATCGCGAGAAATAAATATATAACCACAGTTTCCCTCAACCCCTACAAAAATATTGTCAGTCAAATAATGTTGATACGCTACATCTACACCCAAAACAATACCATAATGTTCTTTATCGCTATAAGAGATATAATCCGTAACAATATCATCCTGAACATAAATTTCCCTTATATCATCTTCCATTTCCAACATTACACCAAGCATTGCACCAGCACTGAACCTATTGTTGTAATTCGGATAATGAGCAAATCCACCCGACAAAGAAATCAAATGGTGAGAAACACTGCCATCATCCTTATACGGCAAGCCTACATACTCGCTATTATCGTAAATAATACCACTTCTTTGTACGGATTTCATACTGTAATTGGTGTATTTCACTTTGCCGTACCAAAAGTTATTCTTGGTAAATTCATACGAAAGCCCGATAGGCAAACCAACCAAACCCTTTCCATACAACGACCAATCATTGTTCTGTATTTTGTTGTAACCAAGAGTGAATTGCACAGTGTGAGTTGTCTTTTTTTCCTGAGTAAGATAACGATTACCAAGAGTGGATTTGGATTGTGCGACGGCAGAGAACGAAATAAACATCGCAGAAAAAACAATAAAAATGCCTGCAATAAAAGGCATAGTGTTAAACATCGTTTTATCGATGTGAGTGTTTGTTTTGCTGATATTAAACATTATATTCATAATTAAACGTATTTTATTTGCCTATACTATAATAAATAAAGCCGTTAGAGGTCATCTCCTTGTCATCATAAATATTTCTGCCATCAATAATAAGTGGAGTATTCATCTTGGTTTTAACCGTATCCCAGTCAGGCAGACGAAACTGCTTCCATTCGGTAAGCAACAACAAGGCATCGGTATTGTTCAACGCCTCGTACATATCCGAAAAGTAAGTAACCTTATCGCCTATTCTTCTTTTACATTCGTTCATTGCCACCGGGTCATAAACGTTTATCTTGCAGTCATTGTTCAAAAGTAAATCGATAACAACCAATGATGTCGCCTCACGCATATCGTCCGTCTCGGGTTTGAAACTAAGTCCCCAAATGGTAATGGTTTTGCCTTTCAAACTCTCGCCATAATAGGTTTTGAGTTTGTTGTACGGTACGGTCTTTTGATATTTATTAACTTCTTCAACGGCACGTAACACCCGCATATCGTAGCCATATTTCTCAGCCGTTTTTATTAAGGCCTTAACGTCTTTGGGAAAACACGAGCCGCCATAACCGCAGCCCGGATAAAGGAATTTGCTGCCGATACGGGTATCAGAACCTATGCCTTTACGAACCATATTGACGTCAGCACCGACTTTTTCGCACAAGTTGGCGATGTCATTCATAAAACTAATCCTTGTGGCAAGCATACTATTGGACGCATATTTAATCATCTCGGCAGAAGGTATGTCGGTAAAAATCACACGGAAGTTATTCAAAAGAAAAGGTCTGTACAATTTAGTCATTAAATCCTTACAACGCTCGCTATCCACTCCCACCACAACTCTATCGGGCGACATAAAATCCTTAATTGCCGCACCCTCTTTCAAAAACTCAGGATTGGAAGCCACATCAAAAGCTATATTGATGTTTCTTTTACTCAATTCGTCTTGGATAACTTGCTTAATAATTTTCGATGTTCCCACCGGTACGGTCGATTTGGTAACAAGGACATTGTATTTTGTAATGCTTTTGCCGAATTGTTTTGCTACATCGATAACGTATTTCAAATCCGCACTGCCGTCTTCATCGGGAGGGGTGCCAACGGCTGAGAATACCAAATCCATATTATTGATAACAGCCGATAAATCGGTAGTAAAATGCAGACGACCTTCCTTGACATTGCGATGAACCATAGACTCCAAGCCCGGTTCATAAATAGGAATAATGCCGTTTTGCAAATTGTCAATCTTTTGTTTATCCACATCGACACAAGTAACCTCTACCCCCATTTCAGCAAAGCAAGTACCCGATACCAACCCCACATAACCAGTTCCTACTATCGCCACATTCATATTAATATCTATTGTTTTTTATGAGTTATCAGTGAATTTCAATTAAGTTTTGCAAAGGTACGAAAATTTTATTTACATCTGCGGATTTACATTGCAAATGAATAAGTTTAATTTGCAAAATAAAGAAATGATAATTAAGATTACAAGCAATAAGTTTCAAGAAAATAATGTTTAACACTATTTTGTTAATGTTAAACACGGCTGAAATAGTGTTAAACATCAAAAAAACGAAAAACAAATAGGTGCAAAACATTGCTGCTTTACACCTATTTTGTTTAGATTTACAAAAAGAATGTTTCGTAAATCTGAAATTATTTAATGATTTTCATCTCATCAATTAAGTTCTTTGCTCCTGCGAACTTGTCGATAATGAACAAAACATAACGAATATCAACTGAAATACATCTTTGCATATCAGGGTTGAACGCAATATTTCCGCTCATAGCCTCCCAGTTGCCGTCGAAAGCCAAACCGATTAACTCACCCTTTGCGTTGATTGTCGGCGAGCCGGAGTTACCGCCAGTTATATCATTATTAGTAATGAAGCAAGTGTGGATTGTTCCGTTTTCGGCATATTGACCAAAGTCTTTGTTCTCCCACAACTGACGCAATTTGGCAGGAACGGTAAATTCCCAAGAAGAATTGTTCTCCTTATCCATAACGCCGTCCAAGGTTGTGTAATAGTTGTATGTGATACCGTCTTTTGGAGCGTAATTCTTAACATTGCCATAAGTGTAGCGTATTGTCGAATTGGCGTTCGGAGCAAAGGCTTTATCCTTATCCATCTCCATAACACCCTTGACAAACAAACGTGTTGCACGGTCAAATGCTTCTCTTTTATCGTTAATGGAGTGCATCTTCTCTGCATAGTTATTAATCATTTGACAATACAATATGTATGCAGGGTCATTGATAATAACGCTCAAATCTTTACTTTTGAATAGTTTATCCAATTTCTCTTTGCTAACAAGAGTAGATGTTTTGAAAATATCCTCAGCTATTTCGTTGAAATTATATCCGTATTTAAAGGCTTGATTCAAACAATCTGTACTTTGCAATGTCATTGGAACGTTTCTAAAATATACGTCCAAACCTGCTGCCATAAGTTTCTGTTCGGTAGATTCGTTGTAATCTTTGAATATACCTTCAAAAGTTTCTTTCAAACCCTCCATTATAGGAGTTATTTCTTCATCACTTGCACCTGCTTGAATTTTATCCACGATAGGTTTCAAATATCTTGTTATAGTGAAAACGGCAGAACCTCTAAGTATCGCTTCATTGGTATAAACACGCAAGTAATCGTATTCAGATGTTGAAGCATAATAATCATTAATCGTGTTCAAGACATTTCCATATTCTTTTTGTCTGTTACCGGTCTTGTCTTCTTTAATCCATTTCTCAAAACGCTCTTCGATCTCCAATTTGGTTTTATATACATTCAAACGATTCAAACATTGAGTTTGTCCGATATAGAACTTCCAATAATTGCTCAAAGAAGCAAACTTGGCAGCATATTGTATTCTTACTTTGTTGTCTGCTTTCATATCAGCGTCCATAACATTTCTCAACGCCTCACGTGCAGTAACCACAGAAGGGTTATAAACATCTATCGCTTGCTTTACGCCTGCCGACGGAAGAAATCTATCTGTTGTTCCCGGAAAACCGATAATCATTGAAAAATCATTATTCTTTACACCTTTGATATTAACAGGCAAATAATGTTTTGGTTTCAAAGGCACATTGTCTTTGGAATATTCGGCAGGTTTCCCGTTTTTATCGGCATACACTCTGAATACCGAGAAATCGCAAGTATGACGCGGCCACATCCAGTTGTCCGTATCAGAACCAAACTTACCTATTGACGACGGTGGTGCGCCTACCAAACGAACATCTTTATATACTTCATAAACGAACAATATGTATTGGTTGCCGTTGAACATAGTTGCAACTTCGGCAGTATAGCCATTGCCGTTGGTTGCTTTCTCAATAACTTTCTTTGAGTTGTTGCGGACTATCTCGCGTCTGTCTTTTTCAGATGTTGATGCTGTTACCCCTTTAAGGACTTCATCTGTTACGTCTTCCATACGAACAAAGAACTTAGCAGTAAGTCCAGGCGTTGGCAACTCTTCACTTTTGTTATAAGCCCAGAAGCCATTTGCCAAATAATCGTGTTCAACTGTTGAATGGTATTGTATTGAAGAGTATCCGCAGTGATGATTGGTCAAAATCAAACCTTGATCGGAAACAATTTCTCCCGTACAACCTCTGCCAAACTGAATGATAGCGTCTTTCAAAGATGCTTTGTTTATATCATATATTTGTTTGGCTGTAAGTTTCAGACCTTTGGATTTCATATCCTTATACGTCTGCTTATCCATAAACATCAAAAGCCACATACCTTCATCGGCTCTTGCAATCGGCATTAGAGCGCATAAACTCATAATGACGGTTAAAAAAATCTTCTTCATAGTTTTTAGTTATTAAATATATTATTTTGTTTTTGTATGTACTTTTCTTTATTTCTTTTCAACAATTAAAAACACGCCTATATCTTTTCAAAAAACTCTCTTCCATAGTCCAAAAAATAATCACTCACATCAGTAAAATAATCTCAATGATTAATAAATTAATCACTCATATTAATTTACTCGTTTGAGTAACTATTTTCCTTATCAATCAAACGTAGTTTTGCTTTCATAACAAAAATTTATTTTTTGGTCTTATTCTTTTTGTTTTTCTTAGGTTTAAGTATATCTTCCACCCTGTCGTACTCACGTTTGTAAGTTATCTTCGCTCCTTGCGTGTATGGAGACATATTGTATTTGGTGAAATCATTTGCATTGGAGTGGTTGAACACCTCAAAGTTTAGATTTTCGTTGTATTTGTAAGTCAAGGAAACATCTCCAATGATTTGCGAACCATTGTTGGTTGTGGCAGCCGAAGTTGAAGACGTTCCTCCTCCAAAAGATGTATTCACTTCAACCGTCCATTTACCATACGATTTCGAAAGAGTAGCATCCAATTGGTCGGCTACTGCATTCTCGCCCGTTCCTCCGACAGTGTAATTCAAATCTATATCAACGATTTTTACCATATTGCTAACCATTCCCGACAATTGCGAGAAAGCAACACCCATAACAGACGAGGTAACACCGGTTGATAACGCCCCTGTTTCGTAACCGCCTTGCGAAGGATAGAATTGATTGGTCAAAAGCAAACTTGCCGTTTGCTCCAACATAACTTTCTCATTGCTCTTATCGATATACATAAACAATTGCTCAACTGTTTGCTCATCGGTATTAGGCAGTACAATATCAAAAGAAGGTTTAGGGTTTGTCATCTCGCCTGTAAGTCGAATAATACTCTCAACATCAACAGGCTTATTGTAGCCATTACCCAACACAGAAGTTAGAGAAGCCTTTGTCTTGTATATAGCCGAAACATCTAAGACCCCTTTGGCAGGGTCGCCGTTCCAAGTCAATGTTCCGCCTTGTTGCAAGATAAATTTCTTTTCCATAACGTCCATAATATTGAATCCGAACGTTCCGTCAGCAATAGCAACACTGCCAATCATAGAAAATCGTCCTTCGGAATTCATTGTAATCTTCAAATCGCCATTACCTGCTGCTGCCAAATCGCCTTTCAATTGCGTAAAATCCATAGGTATATATAGTTTGGCGTTGGGATTAACATTCAAATCCAAATCAATATTGTAGCCAATGGATTTAGTTTCTTGTGTTTTCACTTTAACATCGCTTGTGCTGTCCAATGTCTGCAAAGGATTGACGAATGTTATGAAATCGTTTTCCATTGCACTTTCTTTACTCGTTACAGGCACAGTTAAAGAAGTGCCGGGTTCCGTTCTTGCATTACCGGTAATGTTTATCATATTATTCTGCGTCGCAATATCGACATTTGCCGAAGCGTATGCCGTTCCGTAATACATTTCTCCGTTGCCTGCCTTTGTGTCAAGGATTTTAATTTTGTCGGCAACAACACGCAAATTCAAATCAAAAGATTGGAAATTCTGATGAGCAATATCTCCATTAACAGTAATCTCATTGCCCTGCACGTCTTTCAATGCAAAGTCCTTGAAAACAATTTTATTATTATTGATTACTATATCGTCATTCAACCAATATTTTGTATTCAACATATTAACTTTCAATGCTGCATTATTGCAGTGAATAGTTCCCCAAATATCGGGAGAAGTCATCTTGCCTTTTACCGATAAATCCTTACAAGACAATGAACCTTCAAGTTCCGAAGCAAATGAAGAAACAAAAGACTTGATAACTACCAACGAAAAATCATTCATACTTACTTTCAAATCCAATTGCTCCTCTTTTGTAGGAGCGACCAAACCAATAACCTGCAATGGTATAATATCATTGCCTTCGGTTTTATGAAGAATTTTTATATTGGCATTAAACACGTCGGGCGAAATATTGTTATCTACATTTAGCCACGCTTTACCCAAATAAACATCATTTACTTCCAAATCATCAACGACCAAATTGGAAGTAAATGTTGGCGAAGAGATAACATTTCTAAGGACAACATTTCTATTCAATATACCTTTAAGCGTCATACCCGTAGAAGCAATAAACGGATTAATTACGGATAAATCAACATTTTCGAAATTGCAAGTTAATGCCTCTTTATCACTTACTTTACCATCTATAACAATCTTACTTGTTGCAGAAGAAATCATAAGATTCAAAACAGAAACATTCTTATTGGCAATACCTATAATATGATTGTTATTAAAGTTTATTCTTGTACCTTGAAGATTTAGGAATGTGTTATGGAAATTACCTTGAAAGCCGTTTTCGTCTATTGTGCTATGCAGTTCTATATTTGCATTGGTTAAAGAATCATCACTTTTCACCACTCTTGCCAATAGATTTACGTTTGTGGAATCTATTTCGCTAAACAAACGAACATCTTTGAACGCCAAAGAATCCGACAAACCGAATTTATCCATATCAACGCTTAACTCCAATACTCCTTTGCGTGTTGCAACGTTAATCTTACTTCCGTCAATAGCCATATTGGAGTAAAGTATTTTAGGTGCATTGACATTGCAAACAAGCAAGGTGTCCTGCTTTACTTTTCCGTCAATATCCATTGCTTTTGGCAAGTCAAGGTCTAAATCAAACAGCGAACAAATAATATCTACGTTTTTCACACTTACAGCAAAATCAACATCGCTTTGTGCTTCGTAGTTTGCGTTATCTGTTTTGCTTTGCTTATCTTCTTTATTTGTCTTGTCGTCTTTTGCTTTCTTTTCATTAATATCGGAAACGACAGCCGAAAAGTCAGGAATATAATTCGTCAATAAATGATTTATATCGTTTGTTAAAGAATTTAGCGTAAATTTTCCAAAAATATCGGCATCTATTATATCGCTTGTTAAGTTTATTTTATTAGTGTTGTCTTGATTTATTGTAACGAAATTGATGTTTGCAATCTTGTAATCCGAGCCTTTGGTTTTCACTTCCGTTGCTTGCAATTCTACCGAGCAATTCAGATGTTCCAAATCCAAATTATCAACATTTGCGTTAATCTTTGTTGTAATTGTTGCGGTAGTATCAGCAAACGACATAAGGTTCATCTTATGCAAATCCAAGTTTTCAATATCTGCTTGCAGGCTTATTGTCGGTTTATCCTTATAATTCACACCGCAATTACCACTAAATTGCACCAATTCATCGTCAATACTTGCCTTTGCGCTTACATCATATCCGTCAATACCGCCACGTACTTTTATTTCGTTGTAGTTATTACCCTTAAAATAGCAGTTTCGTAAATCCGCCGTCAAAACTCCTTGCATCGTTTCGGGATTGGTTCCGACCAATTCCGCTTGTGCATTCAACGTTGTATTGCCTAAAAGAGTATTATCCAAGAATACTCCAACGTTCAGGCGTTTGGAATTTATATCGGCAACATATTTTGTCAAATTGGCTTTTGTCGGCTCTGCCTTAGCAATTAAATCAACAGAACCCAAATCGGTACTTATCAAAAGTTTGGTCGCAAAATCATTTATCTTGCCCTTAAATTCGCCAAGCACTTCCACCGTTCCCAATCGGGCAACCATATCAGGCAGTTTCATATCGGGTATAAGCGTTCCTGCATTAAGTGATTTGAAATCTTTAACAGATGAAACTATTTCATTGATGTTTATATCGAATACAGTGTTGTTAATATCCGTCAGCCCGGTTATACGTCCTGTTGCGTTGATATTGGTTTGCGATACTCGAACGTCCATTGCCTTTATACTCATATCGCTTATCGTACCCGCTACCTCACACGCAAGATACACCTTTTGTTTTGCACCGCTTATCCTTTCGTTCCAATAGCACGCTTCTTTCATATCCACAAACGAGCCTTCATTAATCTTAACAGTGCAGTAAACCGAATCGACGAAAGACGAATATGTATGAAAACTCGTCGTAGCCATCGTAGCATCCAAGTCCAAAAATGAATCGTCTGTCTTAACAATGCCTTTGTGCAACTCCATTCCCTTATCCGACACCTTTACTTCGCCCTTAAAATCATTAATAGCAATGCCGCAACGCTCTCTAACCGATAATTTTTCTATTTCGGCTTGTATATCCACGCCTTTCATCTTGAAATTCTTGGCACGCATATTAATATCGTTGCACACTATAAGATTAGATGCGAACAAACCTTTCTTAACCTGAGTCTCGCTATCTTTATTCGCCAACACAAAATCCACATCATTCAAACGTATATCCTTAACCTCTAAGACCAACGGCTTACTTTCTTTCTTTTCTTTCGGTTTGTCGGAGGCGAAATAATCTATTATAAACTGAAAATTGAACTTGCCTTTCTCTCTTACAAGATGACACACCGCATTATCCAACTCCACATTCCTTACAACTATGTGTTTCCCCTTTGGTATGTTAAACAGATTGGCTTCTACGTATGACGCATACAAAAGAGTGTCTTTATTCAAGTCTTCAACGTAAATATCTTTCACACCTGCGTTAATGAAAGGCGTAACACTCAAAGCCCCAATCGACACTTTTGTTTTCCATTGCTCGGAAAAAAACTTTGCCGCTTGCGAAGCCAAAAACGACTGCACTGGTGTTGTGTTTATTAACGCCACAACAACCCATACGAAGACAAATACGCCAAGCAGCACCTGTCCCACTCTTTTTCCTATCGTCTTTATTAAGTTTTCAGCCTTCATTTTTCAAGGCTGCAAAGATATAAAAAAAATCAAATCTATTGATGTAAAATCAACAAAAACCACAAAATAAATACTATTTACCGAAACTATGCGTTATACAATCGTTAATAAAACTTAAAACGTCATGAAAAGATTATTTGTTTCAACCATTGTTGCAATATGTTTGTTTGCAACAACTTCGCAAGCACAAGACTTTACTATGGCTTGCAAGAAAAGTCTTCATTCCGTTGTTTATATTCAATGCTCATATCGTCAAAATACAGCGACTTATTTCGACGATTTCTTCGACAACGACTTCTTTTCGCAATTCTTCAACTTTGATCCTTTCGCTCAATCAAGACCTAAGCAGAAATCCAAATTCTTTTACCATACCGCAGGCTCGGGTGTAATCATCTCCAACGACGGTTACATCGTTACCAACCACCATGTTGTAGCCGACGCCGACACAATAACTGTAACGCTCAACGATAGAAGGGTTTTCTCTGCCGCAATCGTCGGCTCTGACGCCAATAACGATTTGGCAGTAATAAAAATCGACGCCACCGACTTAGAACCCATAACCTACGGCAACAGCGACAACGTCGAAGTCGGAGAATGGGTTTTGGCTGTGGGCAATCCGTTCAACCTTACCTCCACCGTTACCGCAGGCATCGTATCTGCCAAAGCAAGGAACATCAATATCCTTTCCTCTAAGGGCAGTACCGAAAGCCTTACCTCATTTATCCAAACCGATGCCGCTATGAATCCCGGCAACAGCGGAGGTGCGCTTGTCAATACCTCCGGTGAATTGATTGGCATCAACGCCGCCATATCCTCCAACACAGGTTCATACACCGGTTACTCCTTTGCAATTCCTGTCAATATAGTAAAGAAAGTTGTCAGCGACATAATTCAATACGGCCAAACGCAAATCGCCAACGCCGGTTTGATAACCACCGAGATTGATGGCCAATTGCAAACCGACAAACACTTAAAAGACAACAACGGTATGTATGTCGAGAGCGTTCTTAAAGGCGGAGCGTCCGACAAAGCCGACATCAAGGCAGGCGATGTGATAACCAAAATCAACGGCAAGGACGTTCATACCGCTTCACAGATGCTTGAAAGTATGACACAGTTATCTCCGAACGAGACAGCCGTATTTACAATCCGCAGAGGCGAAGAAATCCTAACCAAGAACGTAACTTTATCAAGCCAGAGTGCAGCCGATGAATTGGAAAGCAAACAAAACGGCAACGTTGTCGAAGTTTTGGGAGCCAAGATACGCACCGTAACGGACAAGGAGATGAAAGAATACAATTTGGACGGCGGACTTTATGTTGTCAGTGTAGAGAAAGGCAAATTGAAAGAGAACAATATCAACAGCGGCTTTATCATCACCTCCATTGACGGCAAGAGCAATTTAAGTCTTTCCGATGCCACGAACTTAAACAAACGAAAAGGTCGTATCCAAATGGAAGGTTTTTATCCGAAGACGGGCTTACGCTATTTCATCATAATGGTTTTATAATTTCACAAGATACATATGATAAATAAAAGGAGTGAGAATGTAAAATTCTCACTCCTTTTATTTTAGTTTTTCTCAGTCAAAATTCAAACTCTCCAAAATCAAAGGTCTTCACCATTCGGTCTGTTTTTTGGATTATCATATCGCAATAACAAACTATATCTGCCATTACTACTGATTATATCAAACCAAACAACAGTCCCTATCTTCGCGACCCACGAGGCTTCGTATGATTTGTCTTGCATAGCAAGGTGATAGGACAAATTTTCATTATCATTCAATTGTTTGCCATAACAATATTTATAATTTTTATTGTTCTTAAACTGCTCAAATAAATAGTTATATTCATTTATGATTACCTTTTTGAATTCCGTTCTGTAATATACTATAAAAACTCTATAAACCTTACCTTTATTTGTCATCAATTTAAGTCCGACATCTTGTCCATTGAATTTACCTTCAAGCCAGCCTTCATCTTTACCTTCCGTAAATCCTTTTGTTTGCAGTTTTTCTGTCATCTGTTTTTCAGTTCCGTCAATTGGAATACCCATAAACTTCGGTATGTTAGAACTGTTCTGTGCATAAATCGTAACAACGGCTACCAAACTCAAAATAATAATACAAAACTTTTTCATACTTATTTTTCGTTTTGAAACGTTAATAATTTGTTTTTATTTTCAATTTCTCTTTCTTCCAACTATATATTTACGCTTTCCAATTTGAAGTTTTACACCTGTCATTTGAAGTTTGAGGCTAAATCACAATGGATTAAATCTAAAAAATTCAAAGAAAAAAGCATAAAACTAAGAAAAGAAAAAATTTACAACTGACAATTTTTCACAAAAGTCAGTTGTAAATTGTTAGTATTGCCAATGCAGTTTCAAAATATCTGTTTATTGATATTGAATTTATAGTCATTAAATACTTGATTTGATTTTATATTTCAAAAAATCAAAACTCATATTTCAAGTCGTAAAAGATATTTATAAGTTCTATGAAAACATATCTTTCATCTTGTCGAAGAAACTGCGGTCTTTTTGAGTCGGGTTAGGCTTGAAATTGTCAAAAGTGTCGAGTTTATCCAACAATTCCCGATCCTGCTTTGTCGTATTCTTAGGCACCCAAACATCAACTCGAACCAACAAGTCGCCACGTGTGTATGGATTTTGAAATTCCGGAAGTCCCTTACCTTTCAATCTGTATATCTTGCCGCTCGGCATACCTTGTTCAATCTTAAACTTGACTTTACCGGTCAGAGTCGGCACTTCGATAGTCGTTCCTTGCACTGCCTGAGGGAAAGTTACGTATGTCTGCAAACAAATATCGTTGCCGTTACGCTCAAAGACGCTATGAGGAATTTCTTCTATCGATACAATCAAATCGCCCGCCACACCATTGCGCGCTCCTGCGTTACCCTTGCCCGAAAAAGACAGTTGCATACCGTCTTGAACGCCTGCGGGAATGTTTATCGTTATTATATCCTCGCCTTTTACGATACCGTCGCCATGACAATCGGGACATTTGTCTTTGATTACCTTACCCTCGCCACCACATGTCGGACAGACACTCTGCGTTTGCATCTGACCAAGGATTGTTCTCTGAGTTTGGATTATTACACCCGAACCGTGGCATTGAGGACAAGTGTCCATACCGCTGCCCGCTCTTGCTCCGCTACCGTTACATGTCTTACAAGGAACGTATTTGGAGACTTTGATTTTCTTTTCTACGCCTTTTTCAATATCTTCCAAAGTAAGTTTTAGGCGAATACGCAAGTTAGAACCTTTATTTACACGACGGGAAGAACGTCTTGAACCACCGCCGCTCGAAAAACCGCCGAAGTCAAATCCCGAAAAGCCGCCGCCACGACCGCCGAATAAGTCGCCGAACATAGAGAATATGTCGTTCATATCCATTCCTGCGCCTGAGAAACCTCCGTCTGAGCCTAAGCCCGCTTCACCAAACTGGTCGTATCTTGCACGCTTGTCCTTATCACTCAAAACGCTGTATGCTTCTGCCGCTTCTTTGAACTTTTCTTCCGCTTCTTTGTCTCCGGGATTACGATCGGGGTGATATTTCAACGCTAATTTCCTATACGCTTTCTTCAATTCGTCATCACTCGCCGTCTTGCTCACACCTAAGACCTCATAATAATCTCGTTTTGCCATATCTTTGTGTTTTTTTATTCTTTTTATCAAATTACGAACAACAAACCTTTGGTGCGTAAAAACGCAACCGCCAATATGTTATGCGTTACCTTAGTTCGCAACCACTACTTTGGAGTAGCGGATAACTTTTTCGTTTAGGTAATAGCCTTTTGTCGTCTCATCGATAACCTTACCTTTCATCTCTTCGCTCGGTGCAGGGATTTGGGCTATTGCTTCGTGTAAGTTTTCATCAAAAACTTGGTCTTTGGCGTTGATAGGTTTCAAGCCCTCGCGCTCCAAAGTAGCATAAAACTTCTTATATATAAGGGTTATGCCCTCCAAAGTCTGCTTGGTCTGTTCGTCCTCGCTTTTCGCCATTGACTGCAAAGCCCTGTCGAAATCATCTAACACAGGCAACAACTCTTTTATAAGCCTTTCGCCTGCATTGGATATTAATTCCAATTTCTCTTTTGAAGTACGCTTTCTGAAATTCTCGAATTCCGAATACAAACGCAAGTACTTGTCGTTCATTTCTTGCAACTTCTCGCCCATAGATTCGACTTTATCGGTTTCAGACTTCTTGGAATCAGTTTTTTTATCGTCTTTGAAATCTTTTTTTGTCTTATCCTTTGCTTTGTTTGTCTCTTCGGTATTATTGTTTTGTTGATTTTCAGCCTTAGACTGTTGATTCTCGTTCTTGTCGAGGTTCTCTGAATTTATGTTCTTTTCTTTCATTTTCTTTAATATTTTCAAATTGAATTTGGACATAGTCAATTAATATTCCTTTTTTCAGTGTTATGCCAATATGACAGAAGCAACAAAATAGGTTTAGTTCTGTCTGTGAATAAATATATCCTCCTTAGTTTTCGGACGGTCGTTTTCAAGGTATATAAATCCCTTCAACTGTTTTTCCTCTTGCGAAATGTTGTTGTAATTGTCCATAAAAAACTCCGCATCCGTAACCGCAGACATCTTTTTCAACTCACCCTTTTCAAAATATAAGTGCAACAGTTTGCTTAGTCCGATATTCACACCCGTAAGTTCCTTTGTTTTTTTCTTTTTATTCTCGTCCCAAAGGTAATATATGCTGCGAGTGTTGCCGTCTATCTCTGCGTAATAAATTTTGTTGTTATTGAAATAACCGACCAAGTTTTTACCGCTCACTTGATTGAAAAACTCAGATGTTGTTGTGTCTGAATTTTGAACGATAAATGTATTTGGCCGCATGAATAGTGTATTTATTTTTTTTTCGTCAGTGATTAAAATAATAGTGTCTGAGGTCATTTGAGAGTTTTCCGTCCAAATCACCGGGCGATTAAGCATCGTCATTGAAGAATCACTCCTATTGTAGTGGGCAAACTCACACGCTCCCTGCATATCATTACGATAAAACTTGCAGTGATTAAAGGCGAAAAGTTCTTTAACTTCGAAACTCGTGTCCATAACAATACTCAACGTGTCGCTATGAAAGTGCAAAGTGTCCTCTTTATCTACTTGCCGTACCAATAAATTGGCTGTTACGATTGCCGTTGATACGGTATCGATTGTTGTCAAAACTATACTGTCGCAATTAAGAAAGATATTTTCGCTTGTATCTTCGACATATATATTATTGAATGCGTAGCCGTTTTTCTCTTTTTTGTCATAGAATATTGTATCGCCGGTAAAAAATTGCGTTTTGGTGTAAATCAAAGGACGAGTGTTTGAAAAAACGGTTTCTTTATCCGAATTGTATTCTCCAAATGCCGTCAAGACTATCGTGCTATCAACATGAGTTGTATCATCATAAACGATAAGCAATGCAGTATCGCCATAGAATTGACTAAGTTTCGTTTTGGAATTATAAAACAAAGAATCGGCATCAAGGTAAGCGTCTTTGGAACGTAATTTAACCGAATAATAAAAACTAAACTCTTCGGTGTCTATAAAATAAACACCCTCCTTACTCCTCAAAGTGTCCTTATCATTAAATATTGTTGCCGACGAATAGTAACTTACCGTATTTACATTCCTATCAAGGACAAGATAATCGGTAAGCAAAGTAATGTCGTTATCTTTCAGAGTTACCAAATCGCCATTAAGTTCACCAATCTTGGTTTCGCCATCGTAATGTAAAAAGTCTCCAAAAAGAGTAATAGAATCGCCTTGTTCCATTTTGATATTGCCGTAAGCATCAAAGAAATTATCTTTTTGATTAAATATAGCACTGTCGCAATACATTGTCATATCTTTATGGTTGAACACAACATTATTTGTCAAAACAATATCATTCGGATTTTCGGGATAAATCCTACCGAAATCCGAACGATATTCTATCTGATTTTGACAAAAAGTTGTTATCGAAACAAAGGATAACAAAACTAAAAGCAACCCTTTGGCTTTATTCATACGAATCAATCTTCCTCAGCATACTCATCATCACTGCCAGCCAAACCTTGATACTTAAAAGATTTGTCATAAGTCAGTTTGATAGTTTTTTTATCTTTTTTGCCTTTTATTTTCTCTGTTAGTTCAATATAATAATATGTATCAAGTTTCTTATCGGTTACGGATTTCTTATATTTCATATCGTAATCAACCTTTTGAAACTTCTCAATCTTTGCCTTAGGATAACGTATCTGCAAGTCCTTTGTGATTAGACGGGGATAACGTGCTTTTTCAATGTTGGTTGTAGTTGAAATAAACGTACCCTCTTTTGAAATCAACACCTCTGCATCAGTACCACGCTTATCATAAACCGCTCTGTAATTTCCGTTTTCTTCTGTCCATGATTTAGCTTCTGCACGAGGAAACTTCTTCTTAAATGCTTTTGTAACGTCTTCCGGAATCTTTGGAGTGTCTAATTCCTCTTGTGCAGACAATTTAACTTCTTTACTACTCTTGTCTTTGGCTTTCTCTTTTTCGATATTAACTTGCACACCCTCGCCATTGATACCTTCTCGTTCTGCCATTTTCTTTTGACGATATTCTATGGCTTCTGGATTTAGTCTCTCTATATAGTCTTTTTTAACGAAATTAGGGTCAGGTGCATTGGTTTTTGTCAGACGTCCGCGAGGGTCAAATATCATCTCGTACTCAGTTTGGCCAACACCTTTCATTGATATTATCAAACGATAATAATTGTCTCCACTGACATCTTCTATATACTGAGATTTTTTAATGCGATAACCCGGATAATTTTTTATAAAATAATCATCAACCAAGGTCGGCAATTCATCGTCTTTAATATCAAAGATTGTGTATTGCCAATTTCCCGTTGCAGTAAAGAAAACTCTTCCGGTGTTGTTGTCTATATTAATCTGAGCAACGTATTGTCCTGTCTCAAAATACCAATATTCAAGTTTATAATCGGTATAAGTGTTCTCCAAGCCCATACGTACCTCTTGCGGAACTTCACTCTTGCGTAGTTTTTGCTGAGCATTAACGCTAAATGCAACAGCAAAAAACATTATCGTCAAAAACAAGCGTTTCATATTGTGTATATTAATTGTTTCTTATTATTGTATCCTCTCTATCGGGAGAAACCGACACCATAGTTACAGGTATTCCCGTCACTTGTTCTATGAATGCAACGTAATTCTGTGTTTGTGTAGGCAAATTCTTAAAGTCTTTAATCTTAGTTATGCTTTGCATCCAACCGTCAAATTCTTTGAAAACAGGATTTATTTTTTCCTCCAAATTATACGGCAATTTCTCGGTTTTTGTTCCATTCATCTCATATTGAGTACATATCTTGACTGTCGGAAAATTATCCATAACATCAATTTTCATAAGCATCAAGTCTGTAACACCATTTATCATACAAGCATATTTCAACGCAGGCATATCCAACCAACCACAACGGCGCTTTCTTCCGGTAACAGAACCAAACTCATGACCTTGCTCACATAATTTGTCCCCTACTTCATCAAACAATTCCGTTGGGAATGGTCCCTGTCCTACCCTTGTACAATATGCTTTGATAATACCATAAACTCTACCTATGTTTTGAGGAGCAACGCCCAAGCCTGAGCAAACTCCTGCCGTAACCGTTGAAGAAGAAGTAACAAAAGGATAAGAGCCAAAATCAACATCTAACATCGTTCCTTGCGCTCCTTCTGCTAAAATTTTCTTGCCTTGTTTCAACTGTTCGTTGATATAATATTCCGTATCTATTACAGTAAGTTTCTTTAATTTCTCTACTGCATCAAACCATAGTTTCTCATATTCTTCAAGTGTCTTATCCTCTATCTTAAACTCTTCGACACTATAACCTAATGCATTTATATTGCGAATATGCAATTGTTTTAATTTATTGTACTTATCTGTAAAATCAGCAGCGAATAAATCGTTTATCCTTAAACCTGTTCTCGCAATTTTATCAGTATATGCAGGACCGATACCTTTCAATGTAGAACCTATCTTTCTATCTCCCTTTGATTTTTCATTTGCTGCATCAGTCAAACGATGTGTTGGCAATATCAGATGTGCTTTCTTTGAAATAAGCAGATTTTCGGCAGGTGTAAAACCTTTATCCTCCAAATCCTTTATTTCCTGCATAAAAATGTTTGGTTCAATCAAAACGCCATTACCGATAACATTCATCTTATCCTTATGACAAATTCCCGAAGGTATGGTTCTCAATACATGCTTAAAACCATTAAATTCAAGAGTATGTCCAGCATTTGGCCCGCCATTGAATCTTGCTATAATATCATATTGAGGTGTAAGATAATCTACCACTTTTCCTTTACCCTCATCACCCCATTGAAGGCCTAATAATACATCTATGTTATTCATCTTGTAGTGTCGTTTTTATTTGATACGCAAAAGTACAATAAAATTTTCAATTATTAAACAATAAGGAATGAAAAAACGTATCAACAACACATTTTTTTCATTCCTTTCCTTTCAATTATTTTTCCGGTAAAGGTTGAAAACCTTCTCCCAAAGTTTCTGTATTACTGATAATTGTTATAAAACAATTAGGATCAAGTTTCTTTGCTGCAAATTTTATTACATTATATTCTTTCTTATTCACTGTTGTATAAATCATATTTCTTTCAACATTGTGATATAAGCCTTTTCCTGTAAATATCGTGCCGCTGCGCTCCAATTCTTTAAGGATTAAATCTCTCATACCCTCTACATTATCCGTTATGATGAGCAGTGTTTGATATTTATTGACAGTTACAATCTTGTTTATCACAATACCTTCCAAATATATGAATATAATCGAGAATATAGGAATACGTATATCTCCACCGATTGCAAATGAAGTCAAAGCGATAATGGAATCAACAATGATAACCATCGTTCCCAAAGGAATATGTGCATACTTATGTATAATCATCGATATAATATCGCTTCCGCCGGAAGTTGCTCCCGTGTAGAATATGATTGATATGGAAACACCATAAACCAAACCTCCGACAACGGTATTTAATATGTAATCAGGTTTGAAATATTCTATAATTCCACCGCCCAATGCTCTTACAGGCAAATACATTTCCTGTACTTGTGTGCCCAATGTAGCGAAAACTTCCGGTGTTATATATTCTCCCGAATGAATTAAAGGAATGTAGCCAAACGTTGCTATATATCCATAACTTTCAATTGCCCATGTGAATAACCATGTAAATAATATGGATAACAATGTTTTGATACCAAAGTTACTGCCCAAAAATATCAATCCTATGATAAATAAAGGCAAGTCCATAAAAATAACATTTTTCATCGGCCAATCCCACAAATTGTTGAATACCGACATCAAGCCATACACTCCTCCCGGTGCAAGTCCGTAAGGAACAACAAATAGAAAGTCTGCCAAAGCAAACATACAACTACCTATAAGTACCATTGAATAGGATATTGCTCCTTTTTTCGTAAATGGACTCTCTGCATCTGCAACAAACTGTTTGCACCAATCTTTAACCTTTTCTATAAAACTCTTTTCTGCACTCATATTAATTAAACTATTTATTTTTTTGAATTTGCAAAATTACGAAAATTTTCCTCCACAAAACATAGTTTTTAATCGCAAAAGGCAAAAAACTAAATTTTTCGTTATTTTTACTTCATTAACTATGTAATAATCATAATAAATCCGTAAAACTTATTTTGAATAGAATAATTAGTGAAATCATTTTACCAATGTTTAACACTATTTCACTAATGTTTAACACTAATTTTTTAGTTAGAGACACTAAAAAGAGCATCAAAGGTATTAAAATCTTTGATGCTCTTAAATAGATTTTTATTACTCTTTTACTTCTGCAAATGATAATCTACCAATGCCTCCAAAGGGGCTTTGATTACTTTATTGACCGACATATCATATTTTTTGGCAACATCCTTGAACACTTCTTGGGCATAATAACCGACAGAACCAACAACGTTTATCGGTTCTTTGTTATAATCGGTATATTGAGTTACCTGCATCTTAAAGAAATTATCAAAGGCTTCGGCAATAAGCCCGTAACAGTACGGATGCGATTGTCTTGTTATGGCAAACTTAGCAAAAGATGCCAAATAATAATTAGGGACTTCGCCTTTATACAAACGGTTCAAAAAGTCAGCCTCTTCGCCGGGATATTCTTGCTTAAACTCATTATGCAAGTCTGACGGGAATTGACCACGAAGATAATTCCTAAGCACCAATTTACCTATGTTTGTGCCGGCACCCTCATCGCATAAAACATAACCCAATGACGGCAAATTTTCCGTAATATTCTCTCCATCGTAAAGACAAGAGTTTGAACCCGTGCCTAATATCGCTGCAACGCCTGAATGATGTCCGCAAGTAGCACGCGCCGCCCCAAGCAAATCGTCCTCAATATGTATTTCGGTATTTGGCAAATATATTTTGAAGACATCTACCATCTCCGCCTGTTTCTGTATGGTTGAACAGCCGCTACCATAAAAATACATTTCCTTTATGTCTCTTGTAGGCAAATTAGACAAAACATTGGCTTCTATCTCTGCCAATAAATTTTCTCTTGTAATGTTGTATGGGTTCATTCCTTTGGATTGGAAATCTATGCGTTTGCCTTTCACATCAATATAACACCAATCAACCTTTGTCGAACCGCTGTCTGCTAAAAGTATCACGATCTTTTTCTAATAAAATAAAAAATCCTCGCCTATACAAGCGAGGATTATATAAACACTATTATCTTTTTACAAATTTAGTTGTAACGATTTCGTTTTCCACAACGACAGTCATATAATATACACCCTTATTCAAAGAAGATATATTTACGCTGTTATTTGCATTTTCAGTCAAAACAATTTGTCCCAAAGCATTGCAAATTTCAACTTTATCCACTTGTTTTGTGGAATTGATATTAATAACTTCGCTGGCAGGGTTAGGATAAATACTTACAGAAATATTTTCACTTTGAGTATTTAACAAAGAACTGTAACCTTTGTCGCCTGCTTTGATAGGAGTGTTCGGAGTGGATTGATAAGCATAACCATTCAATGTTACTGTTGCACCATTAGAGCCTTCAACAATATCTATCTGTGCCCAGCCATAATGAATATTAGCACCTGTTCCCTTAAACTTAAATCCTACATATGGCTTACCATAAGATATAACATCGGCATAATTAAATTCTCCCGGAAGACACAATATGCAAAACGCAACACTATTGTAGTTGTCATCATATCCCCAGAAATTGGAATTTGAACCTATTTCAGTTCCTTCCATTAAGGCATTGACATTTGCATTGTAGTCAGCAGGCGTTGCAACAATAGCACTGCCCGGCTCAAAGCATGCAAAATAAACATATTCACCCTCTGCCGAATAATTTTGAATCATAAACACATCCTTGCCAAGCAAGTTAAGTGCATATTCACTTGTAACGTTTACAGGATTGGCGGTTAAATCCGTATAAACAATTTGAGAATTTGCCACATTGATAGCAAATAGCCCCATGATTAAAGTTAGAAAAATTTTCTTCATAATTAAAATGTTTTTAAGTGTTAATAGTAAATAAATTTGATATAAAAGAGGCTTGGCGTATAGTATATACACCAAGCCCACACGTTATTTTTATTAAATGAATTTTAATTCTCTTAATGCTTCTTCTATCTTTTGGAAAGTCATCTCCATATCGTTATCCAAACCAACAGAATAACGAACCAAACCTTCACTCATACCCATTTTCTTTTGAACATCTTCCGGAACTTCACTTGAAGTAGATTTTCCAGAACAAGAGAACAACGTACGGAAGAATCCCAAAGAAACAGCCAAATATCCTACGCCTTTTTCCTGCATCTTTTCCATGAAAGCGTTTGCTCTTTCAGCAGTACCAAGGTCTATTGCTATCATACCACCGAAACCAAATTGTTCGTTGTACTGTTCAACCATTAATTTATGGTCTATATGGTCTTCCAAGCCAGGATAATTTGCTTTTATGCCTATTGAATTGAAACGTTTTGCAAGATACATAGCGTTTTCAGAGTGCTTCTTCATACGGATATGTAAATCATACAAATTCTTCAATATTGATGTCGAACGGAAAGAATCCAAAACAGGACCCAACAACATTGCTGTTCCGTTATTAACGTCAATCAAACTATTGATAAAATCTGCATCGCCACAGATAGCACCTGCAACACAGTCGTTCTTACCATTGATGTATTTTGTCATTGAATAAACAACGATATGAGCGCCTAATCTGTATGGAGAAAATACCATTGGAGTGAATGTGTTATCAACGACCAATTTTGCTCCGCAGCCATCAGCGATTTTTCTTAACTCACCAACGTTGGATATTCTCAACAATGGATTTGACATTGTCTCGGTATAGATAACTTTTGTGTTAGGTTTGCAAGCAGCCTTTACTTCTTCCAAATTTGTTGTATCCACAAAAGTAACCTCAACACCGTATTTAACGATATAGTTTTTCAAGAACGCAAACGTTCCACCATAAACAGTCATCGATGCAACGATATGATCACCTGCTTTTGCCAATTCCATCAAAGTACAAGTGATTGCAGCCATACCGGAACCTGTTACCCAAGCAGCTTGTGTTCCTTCCATTGCAGCCAAAGCCTTGCACAAAGACATATTGCTTGGATTCCAATGACGAGAATATAGATAATATCCTTCGGTCTCGCCGTGGAATGTATCGGTCATCGTTTGTCCTTTTGGAAAACAAAACGTTGCAGAATCATTAACATTAGGATTTACTCCTCTTTCCGGTGAAATATCCGCAACGCTGTTGATAGCCATTGCAGGATCAAATTTTTCTCTTGCCATTTCTTTTGTTATTTTATGTTTTTATATTTTAATTATTCTTTTTTCATTGTTTTAAGAACTACTCTCAAATATTTTCAGCGTAAAATCATTTCTGAATTTATCAATACCACTTATCGCAAAATTAGTGTTAAACATCAATAAAATAGTGTTAAACATTAATAAATTAGTCAGTGATATTATTTTTGCCTGAATATTTGTCGTTTTTTCAAGTAATCCCAAAACTATTTTAACAGTTCATAGCACCGCAAACGTGAATAACCTGACCGCTTACGTATGAAGATAAATCACTACCTAAGAAAACTGCAACTTTGGCAACTTCCTCAGGCTGTCCGCCTCTTCTCAAAGGTATTTTTTCTTCCCAAGCCTTACGAGCATCTTCCGGTATTTGAGCCGTCATATCGGTGATGATAAATCCCGGAGCAATGGCATTTGAACGAATATTTCTTGAACCAAGTTCCTTTGCAATGGATTTGGTAAAACCAATGATACCTGCCTTAGATGCAGAATAGTTAGCCTGACCCGCATTACCCGAAACACCGACAACGCTTGACATATTGATGATAGAACCGGACTTTTGCTTCAACATATATCTTTGAACAGCGTGAGTAAGATTGAAAACGCTCTTCAAATTAACAGCGATAACTGCGTCCCAATCTTTTTCGCTCATTCGCATAAGCAAGTTGTCTTTTGTAATTCCGGCGTTATTTACCAAAATATCTATTCTGCCAAATTCTTTAACAACCTCATCAACAACTCTTGCACTGTCTTCAAAAGAAGCTGCATTGGAAGCAAATCCCATTGCCTTTACACCTAAATCGTTCAACTCTTTTTCGGTTTGAATCATTACCTCATCACGATTCAAATCGGTAAAAGCAACTTGACAACCTTCTTTTGCATACAAAAGAGCTATGCTCTTTCCTATTCCTTTGGAAGCACCGGTGATAAGTGCTATTTTATTTTCTAATAATTTCATTTCTTATTATTTTTTATATTGTTTGTAAAATTAAAGTTCGCCTTTGATTTTTGATTTGATGAAACGAAAAGACATTATAAAGTTAAAAAACAACGCTTGAAACAAACCAAAATGCTCAATCATTATGTGAAATCTTTCCATATTGGCTTTATTCATTCGTTTTGAAGAAATACCACCCTCCAAAAACTTACAGAAAGTAAGATGAGTATTCCGAATTTTTTCAGGACTGGCTTTTTCAATTGCACTTTGCACCCAATCATAATCCGATGTGATACTGTATTTGGTATTGTAATGAGTGGTAAGTTTTTTCTTGATGATTATCGCTTGATGACAAACAAGCATACCCATTTTGAACGAATTACGATTAAGTCTTGCGGGAGGAGTCAATCTTCTTTCGCCGATAGTCTGTCCTTGTTTATTGATTATCTTTGTTTTTCCGTAATAAATATCTTGAAGTATGAGAGAGGACGACATTATCTTACTCAAAGTATTTGAGTGTGCTATTCTATCACCTGCATTTATGAACCAAACATATTCTCCCGTTGCCATATCCAAACCTTTATTCATAGCATAATAAAGACCATTATCAGGCTCGGAGATGAATTTGGTTATAGCATCTCTGTTTTGCTCTATAATGATTTTTGTATCGTCAGAGGAATTGCCATCAACAACTATATATTCTATATTTTCGTAATCTTGAATACGAACAGAGTTTATCGTTGATTCTATTACATCTTGTGCATTGTAACAAATTGTAATAATTGACACTAATGGCTTTCTCACGTCTTAATTATTATGTTAAAATAAATAAACTTCAATCTTTCGATTTGCAAATTTAGAACTTTTTTTTATTTCAACCAATATTTTGGCTCAATTATTTGAATAGTCGTATCGGCATCAACAATCATTTTATTAATATTAATAACCATTTTATTAGTGTTAATGATTATTTTAATAATGTTAATGACTATTCACCTAATATTAGTGATTATTTTACTTATGCAAATGACAGTTATCGCAATTATTACATTTCTCTGTTTGTTGTCCGAAATAATTTAATATCATTTGCCACCTGCAAGAATAACTCTCAATCCAGCGTCTAAACAATTCACTCTTTGCAATTGTGGATTCTCTTGGTGAATAATAGATTTCTTTACTTAACAAATGGTTTGTAAAGAACGGACGGTCTTGAAGAAACTTTACGATATTTCCTCGTTGTTTTGTTTTATAACCTATAATATTGTATTTGGAGAGTTGTTGTAAATCTCGTTCCACCTGTGTTTGCGTTACTCTGCCAAAGTCTGCAAATCGCTTCTCGTTTATATTTACCCAATCGTATCTAATATCGGGGAACTCCCTTAACAGCATCTCAAAAATATACCAATATTCGTCGTTTTCGGCAACAAACTTGTTTAACTCCTCATTGGTAACAAGAATTTTGACTTTACTTTGCGGATTTTCCTGCTTATAAAAACTCACCCAGCCTTCATTCTGCAAAATCTTCAAAGCATTTCTAACGACCAAATCGGTATATCCCCTGCACTGCAAAACAAAGTCGTCGAAATCGAAACCAAACTCCTCGCCTTTGCCACTTTGATAAGAAATCCTGTATTTTGAACAAAGAAGTTTATAAACATTGGCTATTATTTCTTTATCGGGATAGGCGTATTCCGATATATACTTATGTGTTTTCAAATCATCTTTGCTATACAAAACTATACTTGATGAAGGTTTGCCATCACGTCCTGCCCTTCCAAACTCTTGATAAAAACTCTCTATATTATCAGGCAAATCGTAATGGATAACATAGCGTACATCGGGTTTATCTATACCCATACCGAAAGCCGTTGTTGCAACAATAACTTGAACTTTTTCGCTTATCCAATCATTTTGGGCTTTGTTCCTTTCATAAGAAGTAAGTTCGGCACTATATGCAACAACACTTACGCCTTGCGATTTAAGATAATTTGCTAATATATATGTATCGCTACGTTTTCGGCAATAAACGATTCCACAGGCGTTAAAAGACTTTATTAATTCCACTACTCTCTCTTTCTTTTTCTCCCAATATTCTACCGTCAATGAAATATTTTTTCTATAAAAATCTCCAAGGAATACATTAGGATTTTTCATTTGAAGACTATCGGTAATGTCTTTTTGTACTTTCTGCGTTGCCGTTGCCGTCAAAGCCAAAATCGGAACATTATGTACAATATCCTTTATTGATGCCAATTTTCTATATGATGGTCTGAAATTATGCCCCCATTGTGAAATGCAATGGGCTTCATCTATCACGACAAAACTAACTTTAATCTGAGTCAGATATTGCCTAAACGTTGAGTTCATCAGTCTTTCGGCGGCAATGAACAATATCTTACATCTGTGATTCATTAATTGGTTGATAGCCGCATGATGTTTATCCACCGATTGCATACTGTTTATCGTAACGGATTTAATACCCAACCTTGCCAAACTATCCATTTGGTCTTTAATCAAAGATATAAGCGGCTCGACAACTATGCAAATGCCAATTTTCATTAACGCCGGTAACTGATAACAAAGACTCTTTCCCGCCCCTGTGGGCAATACAGCCAAAGTGTCTTTATTCTCCATAATGGACGATATTACCTCTTCTTGCATCGGGCGAAAAGAATCATAGCCCCAATATCTTTTTAATATTTCATATCGATTATCGTCCATAGTTTCAAAATAAATATAAGTCGTTAGTGCAATAACACACCAACGACTTATAAAAGGAATTTTTTAGAAAGGACTTACAAAATCCTTAAAACTTACGTAATGTTGATCTTTTTCCGAGGTAATCGGATTATCAATACCCCAATCAATACCAAGCGAAGAGTCGTTCCACATTATACCGCCCTCGCTTTGTTTGTTATAAAACTCATCGCACTTATATGAGAAAATCGTATCGTCTTTTAACGTCAAAAAACCATGAGCAAACCCCTTTGGAATGTAAAACATTAATTTGTTATCCTCGTTAAGAATTACTTTGAAATGCTGACCGTATGTTTTAGAGTTTTTTCTTAAATCTACAGCTACATCTAACACTTCTCCTTTAATAACTCTTATAAGTTTTGCCTGGCAATACGGCGGATTTTGAAAATGTAATCCCCTTACAACGCCTTTTTGACTTTTGCTTTCATTATCTTGCACGAATTTATTGGTAATGCCAATATCAGAAAATTTCTTCTCGCTGTATGATTCGTAAAAGTATCCTCTGTTGTCAAAAAACACGTCGGGTTTAATTATTTTCAAGTCCTCTATCGGTGTGCTTTGAATTTCCATATCTATTTGTTTATTCGTAGCAATTGTTCAATGCTTCCATAACGCCCTCTGACATTGTTGGGTGAGGATGTACGGTTGAAAGAATTTGTTTTCCTGTCAAATTCATTTGTCTTGCAACAACTATTTCTTCAATCATTTCAGTTACGTTGTCGCCTATCATCGAACAACCAAGAATTTGGTCTGTCTTTGCGTTCAAAACAATTTTGACAAATCCGTCTCTATTGCCTGCTGCTGTGGCTTTACCTGATGCCATAAACATAAACTTACCTACTTTTATTTCGTAGCCTTGCTCTTTGGCTTTATCTTCATTCAAACCAACGGATGCAATCTCCGGTGTTGTGTATGTACAGCCCGGTATATTTGCGTAATTAACAGGCGAAACTTCTTTGCCCAGAATATGATTTACACAAACAACGGCTTCTGCCGATGCTACATGTGCCAATGCAGGACCATGAACTATATCACCTATTGCATATACGCCTTTGACGTTAGTTTCATACCAATCATTAACACTTACTTTACCTCTTTCAAATTCAACACCTGCTTCTTCCAATCCCAATCCGCTTAAATTGGTTTCAACTCCTACGGCAGAAAGAACAACATCGCATTCCAAAGTTTCGGTTTTTTTGCCTGAAAGTGTAACAACGCATTTGTCATTGACTACTTCCACTTTATCGACAGACGTTGCGGTATAAACCTTCATACCATTCTTTTTCATACAACGTTGAAGCGTTGATGCGACTTCTTTATCCTCGTTAGGAACTATTGTCGGCATAAACTCAACAAGTGTTACCTTTGTGCCTATTGTCTGATAAAAATGAGCAAACTCACTTCCTATCGCACCCGAACCAACAACAACCATACTCTCAGGTTGTTTTTCCAAAGTCATAGCCTCTCTGTAACCTATTATGTGCTTTCCGTCTTGCGGTAAATTAGGTAACTGACGACTATGAGCGCCAACAGCCAAAATTATATGTTCTCCCTCAACCTTTGTTGCTTCTCCTTGTAAATTGGTTACGGTTATAGATTTATCGCTATTAAGTTTCGCTGTACCGAACATAACTTCCACTCCGCTTTTGTTCATCAAAAACTCAACGCCTTTATTCATCGCATCAGAAACTCCACGAGAGCGTTCAACCATTTTAGCAAAATCGGGTTTAACTTCCCCACTCACGCAAACGCCATATTCAGCTGCTTTTTCTGCATAATGAAATGCTTGCGCTGATTTCAATAATGCTTTTGTAGGAATACAACCCCAGTTAAGGCATATACCGCCCAATCTTTCTTTTTCAATCAACAAAGTTTTCTTCCCTGCTTTGGCTGCCTTTTCGGCTGCAACGTATCCACCGGGACCTGCTCCTATGACAATTATATCGTAATTCATTTTATTTATTGTTTAATATATTTTTACTATTTTGATTATCCTTGCAATTGAGTGTGCAAAGTTACAATTATTTCCCCATTCCAACAAATCCGCAAGTGTTTTTTGAATTTTCAATACAGTTTTTAAGGAAACGAATTTATCCGTAAGTCACATCAGAACCATTGTCAAGACAACAGCAATTTAATTAAGTAAATTTTTATGTAATTTCTGATTTTTGAAAAGGTATGCGGAGAGTGAGGGATTCGAACCCCCGAACCCGTGAAGGTCAACAGTTTTCAAGACTGCCGCTATCGACCACTCAGCCAACTCTCCATTTGCAAAAGTACAACAGTTTTTGAAACTGACAAAAGATTTATGACTTTTTTTGCAAAAAAATGAAACGCTCTCTATTGAAGATATCCTTTCTAACTTGTGCAATATATTCTTTTTCAGAAAACAAAGATAAAGTGTCTTTGACAAAAAAATTATTTACTTCCAAAAAGATTTTTCCGCCTATTTTAAGGTTTTTTCGTGCATAAATCTCGATTTTTTCATAAAATTGAAGCGGATTTTCGTTTTTTACAAACAAAGCAAGATGTGGTTCGTAGTCCAAAACGTTCCTTTTCATATCAATTTTCTCCCTTTCCAAAACGTATGGAGGATTGGAAACAATAATATCATACTTATCTTGCGTTTCGCTTGGAGACAAAACATCATACTTATAGAAATTCACATTGCAAGCAAGATTATTATTGTTTTCTTTTGCAATCACTAACGCTTTATCGGAAATATCCACACCGGAAACATTGCTATTTTTAATATTTTTATCCAACGCCAAAGCAATACACCCACTGCCCGTACATAAATCAATAATGTTAATATTTTTTTCTTCTCTCATATCAGCGTTTTGGTGTTTAACATTATTTTGCCGAATAGTGTTGATAATTTCATAAACCATTTCCTCTGTTTCGGGACGAGGGATAAGCACATCAGAAGTAACCTTTATCTTTAAGCCGCAGAACTCCGTCCTACCTATTATATATTGTATTGGTTCGTATTTTTTCAAACGCTCGGTGGATAGAACGATATTCAACAATTCCGATTCATTAACACAATCGTCTTTGAACGCCAAAATATGTGCGGAATTAATACCGACGTACTCTTGAAACAATATATTTATAAAGGCTTTGATTTCGCTTTGCGGATATTTGTTTTTCAGTTCATCGTGTATATAATCCACTATATCCGTTATTCTATTCGATTTAGTTTTCATTATTTTAGTGTAATTTTGCAGTTGCAAAGTTACGAATATTATGGAAATGGATAAAATGTTTATTGAACGTTGCTTTCAGTTGGCACGTATGGGTAGCGGAAATGTTGCACCTAATCCTATGGTTGGAGCAGTCGTTGTGGTTGATAACAAGATTATCGGCGAGGGTTATCACAAACAGATAGGCTCTTGGCACGCTGAGGTCAATGCTATTAATTCAGTCAAAGACAAAAGCCTATTGAAACAAGCGACTGTTTATGTCAGTTTAGAACCATGTAGTCATTTCGGCAAGACTCCTCCTTGTGCGAAACTATTGGTAGATAGCCGAATCAAGCGTTGTGTTATCGCCAATTTCGACCCCAACCCAAAAGTATCAGGCAGAGGAATACAGATGCTGAAAGATGCAGGCATCGAAGTTACTTGCGGTGTGGAAGAAAAACAAGGTAGATTTCTAAACCGAAGGTTCTTTTGTTTTCAAGAAAAACATCGTCCCTATGTAATTTTGAAATTTGCCCAAACCTTAGATGGTTTTATGGATATTGACAGAAGTAACGGCAATAAACAGTATTGGATAACCAATGATGCGATGAAAGTATTCGTTCATAAGATGCGTAAAGACAATGACGCTTTCTTTGTCGGGGCTAACACAATTATTAATGACAACTGCAATTTGAATGTTCGTTACCTTTGCGGTAATAATCCTATCCGTGTAACTTATGACAAAAATCTAAGTCTTGATAAAACCAAAAACTTTTTTGATGATTCGCAAAAAACAATTGTTTTTAACGATAAATTACGACAAGATGTCGGAGAGAATACTCATTACATAAAAATCTCAAATAATGAAGAATTTATTCCGCAAATGCTTGGTAATTTATACGATAATGGTATTTCTTCCTTAGTTGTGGAAGGTGGAAAAAAGACTTTGGATAAATTTTTGCAACTTGGTCTTTGGGACGAAGCAATTGCAATAACCGGAAATACCAAGTTCGGCAAGGGAATAAAAAGTCCTGTCATCGATACCCTATTAAAAGCAAGCACGAGTTGGGTATCAGACAACAGGATAGATTTCTTTGTAAATAATAACGCCTTTTAAGGTGTTTTATTATTTTTGTTTGATATTTTTTTAATTTCTTATAATTATATTTTATCAGCCAATGCCGATTCTAAAAAAACGCAGGCATCTGCAACGCAGTCTTTACATTCTCTAAGTACAACGCCTGTGGATAAGCCTTTAAGATATTTGCATTGTGTTACATGGTTACGTTTCTGAAACTTGTCCATTACAACCTTCATTCTCTTTCTTGCTTCCCCTTTATCTTTGGTAATCATACCAATCACAACACCTGCTCCCGTTAAAGCACCACAAGTTCCTTCCATATTACCCATACCAACGCCGAAAGCAGCAGTCATATTCAACGCCGTTTGTTCATCAATGCCCATCAAATCTGCATAAGCCGCTGCCACTGCTTGGGCACAATTATAATTTTTTTCAGTCTTGTTTTTTACCGCTATATCAACTCTTGTTTTCATCTTAAAATTCATTTTTTCTTTGAAACGAATATTTTTGTGTTTTAGTATTTGAAAACTGGTTTTTTCAAAAGACTTTATCAGGTAAATATTATAAAACTGATAATTGCTATCAGATAAAAATCTTGATAACTATTCTATCTATAAATTTATCGGACAGCAATAATAAAAAACTTGTATTTGTCGTTAATTTTTTCTATTTCTTTCTGCAATTGTTTTACTGTTACAAATGTAGGAGACTTCTCTTTGTTGCTTTTACTACAAGACGCAATAGTTAATATTCCTACAAGAATAAAAATGCTGAAAATAATTTTACGATATTGTCTCATCTCTCAATTAATAACATTTATCAGGAGTACATATTTGTGGGTCGGCAGGGTTAATACGTTTTTCTCCATTAGAATATACCCAACAGGTTTTCTTTAATCTGTTATCCTTACTAACAATAAAATTAGTTGGTAGTTTCGATTTATCGTTTATTTTCAAATTGTCATTATCAAATATATAATTAGCCGTATTAGGCAATTTATATTCTATATCTGAATATATTGCCGTTGTGTCATACATATAATATTTAGGAAACATATCAAAACCTGTTCGTTTCAAATCCTCATCTGCATACTTTATTCCACCGGTATTATCCATAATAAAGTACCATCTGACATCTTTACAACCAACTTGTCTGTATACTAATGGGTACGTATAATACATATGTTAAGTACAAGAGCCACAACATGGACTCCAAAAGATTACAAATTTGTAATGTGTCGTATCCGACAAAATTATTTCCTTTAACTTATCAACTGTTAAACCGGTATAATCAGGTCTGCTTTGTGCCATTTTTATTGTTTTCTCAGTTTCATTACATATTCGTATCATACCACAAGATACGAAACATAAAACAAAAAATAGTGAAATACAAATAATACTAATATTTCTTTTCATAGTAAAGTTTTAATCTGCAACTTAACAATATTATACTCAAAACCGTTGCGTTGTCGGAAGTATAAGATGACTTCTTTTGTTAAAACACTCTAATCTATCTCTACAAGAAACCTGTCTGAACATTAGAATTAGATTTATTTAAGAGACATATTTGCGAGAGTGTATCCTATAAAGAAATATGTCTCTTAATGAGGCTGAATTTATTT
>NWBO01000157.1 GCA_002633275.1 Bacteroidales bacterium Phil12 | reverse complement strand
TGTAGATTTGGTGCCGGAGGGGGGCGGCACGAATATTGACTGTGACTGAATTTTACTGTTCTTATGTATATAGAACATAAAATAGCATAATATTAAAATAAAATAATATTTATCCCATTGAACAAACTATTGTTACCCATCATAATTTTTATAATAGACTTAATCAAATTACCGTATCTAAAAACAAAAGATAGATACGGCAATAGTACCTCATATCATTTATAGATCAAAAAAATTTGATCGATAAATCATTTTTCCCCGTAAACGCCGCATACCAATTATTTAGGTCATCAGTCGTCCACATATAAGCCTCAGTACCGCCGAGTCTCGCTAGTCCAAACTCACTATGGTTACATGGGCGAGGAAACGCCCCTTTTTTAACCCATCGTTTTATTGTTTGTGGCGATCGCCCTAAAACCTCGCAAACGTATTTTATATCTCGAAATAAAGGCCTTTCTTTCATATTCCTATATTTTCATCTCTCCTTATTTTATATATTATCAATTTTTATTTCCATATACTCTATTTGTACAAAAAACACCTCCAACCAGATATCAACCAATAGGAACTTATATGATACATACAAAAATATCTTACCCTTTACGCTTAACAAGACAAAGATATCACATTTTTTGAAACATGTCAATATTTTTTTTAGAATAATAAATTTTAATATATTAAATTTTGCCCTCATTATTTCATTTTGGGAATGTACACCTGTATTTTGTTGATTGATTCTTCTATTTTTATATTTAATTAGTAGAGATATATTGCAAAACAACAACAAATTGTATATTTTATATAAAAATTTGTTTTTCCAAAAACCAATATTCTTGCCGGACATACTAGATTTTAGTAGTGATCCTTAAATATTGCTTAGAGCATTATATCCATTTACGGCTTATTTATTGCACTTTTCAGCTCACTGACAACCTCATTTTCAAAGTATTCTGATGGCAAAAAGTTATTCTCACGTCTATGTTCTCTACGTGAGCTAAAATGAGGGAGAGCTACAATCCTCTTATCTTCATAATACAAAATTTTTCTTTCTCTCAGACGAGAAATAGCCTCATTATCATTCAACTCACAACGGCAAAAAGTTTCTTGAGCTTTTTTACCTATAAGGAATACAACCTGCGCGTTACTCATTCTAAAAATTTCACGTGAGTATTTTTCCCAACAATAATTAAGCACTGCATTTCTTAGTACATTATCACTTTTAGATTTAAATGGCACTATTTCCATGCTCACTACATGTTTAAACAATTCTCTTTTATAAGACTCAATATCCTGTGTTTTATCTTCTAATGAGCATCCCAAAAGATCTTCTGTTATTTTCGCGATAATTTTCCAGAACTTTACTCCACGCGCATTTTTTTGTTCTTTTCCATCTTTAATTATGTAGATGCTCGGAACACCTGATTTAGTATACGGAATATTATTAAAACGGTTTTTAAAAAAATCTCTCACATCATTAATGGAAAGCCATTCATTTTTTGAACTATTTTTCTCATAAAATGAAAATTTAATATTTTCACCTTTTCCTCCATGATAACGAGGAAATATCTCTTCAGAAGTAAATCCAGGGTTAGAACTTAAAAACAGTATATCAGCATTTAACAAATCACCGTTCCATGGTTCCCCAATTTGGTATCCACTTATTTCATATGATTTTTCCGTCCCTGTGTTATCTGTATCCTTTTCATATTGACATCTAATGATGTTGCTCAAGATATGGTTATGTTCACCTTCCACAGAAAACTTTGTATCCCATAACCCATAAATTTCATCATTAAGAATTACAGAATCCATGATAGAATCAAGTTTATTATTACGATCTTCCATAATAATCCCCCTATTTTTAAATGTATGTATCGTTTTCTATATTGTATTACTTATTATAACCATTTTTTAATAAATACGATCACTCCTTGAATAAAAACTTCACATACTCTCCTTTTTTAATTGTCAAAAACAACAATATTATGTATAATAGAGAACTTTCGATGCGATAGCATTCGATAATTTTCAGCGAAAGTTATTATAGCACATAACATAAACTATTATCCATATATTTATTAAATTTTATAAAATATTAATGTATATAACATTATATATTGCATGAAATACTATTATTACTGTATATAATATTCAACTATATACCATATACCGACATTAGGGGAGAAATTAAAATGAAAAAACAGCAACAGATTCAATTTAACGTTATGGAGACAGAGGCATATAAACGTAGTATGGGAGATATAGAGATACCGTTAAGAAACGTAGAAGAATGGGGTAACTACGAGAAAAATTTATTTTTTAAAAATTATTCTCTAATATGGGAAAATAGAGATAAGATCCTTTCGACACCCTCACTATATAATACAACTGCCCCATTCATTGGCTTATCAATAGCATATATTTTTTGCGGTAACCTAACATTAGGTATGCTTATTCAATTGTGGCAAAAGAATGAATGGAGCAGCACCTGCCCTGATTGCGGCGGCATCGTGAGGATTACTTCTTGGGGAGGCTCCCCACTAAGCGGAATTAACAAATGGTATGGTGTCTGCATCCAGTGCAAAAGAGATGTCTCGTCTTCAAAGAAGAAGTTTTTCCCCAACGTAAAAAGTGCTCTAGCACTCATGCATGAAAGATATCAGAAAAATACAGAGAATACTCCAACCATCATCAGGACAGGAGGCGAAGAAAAAAAGATACAGGATTTCAGATCCTTATCATTGGCATGGAGAGAATTGGAAAAGAAGCTCAGTAATCAAAATAAAACGTTCTCCGAGGAGGGCAAACAAAGTAGACCAAAAGAAAAAGATTCTATTTATGTCTCTCCTATAAAAGATCTCATTGATGAACTGGCCACGCAGAACTGTAAACTAAGAGAGGATGACTAAAGATTTTGATTACAAACATTCACGGATATGGCAGCGATGGAAAAAATAGTAAATATAGATGGCTCAGAAAAAATTATACCGACAATATATTTTCTCCAACTTTTGATTACTCTAAAGATAATCCACTTAACATATTAAATCATTTATATAATAAAATAAAACTAAGTAAAGAAGACAAACACGTTATTGTTGCCTCAAGTTTAGGTGGCTTCTTCGGATATATCTTACACGTTATCGATCCTTCAATTATCACGATCTTGTTAAATCCCTCCCTGATACCATTTGGTAGTCTTATGACCAAATATCGTGTGGACTACCATATCACAAAAATGTACGCACGACTTTTCGGTGAATATTTTTATGACTATGATTCTGAATATGGTTTTTATGATAGTCTTCATGTTATTTATAACCCCAACGATCACATTATCGATCATCACAAAACTACCATCGCGGCACTACCTCATAGTTTTAGAAACATCTACAAGGTAAAGGCCCCTCATAGAATGCCGATCAAGGGCGAAGTCGAGAGGATAATAAAAAAACTGATAGCATAGCCCATTAGTTTCATTACTAATGTACTTGAATAATATATTATCAAAGTAACGATATACGATTTAATAAAAGTACAAACACAATATAGATATAATAAGTATATAAATTAAAATCGATATTCAGATATCAAATAACTTATAGAGGCTATGTGTTAATATAGAACATTAAAGATATCTTAATATCAATATTTAATCATTAAAATATAGGGAATGATTTCGTTTTTCAACCAACTGCGTGGTCTCTGTTATTAGTCTTGAGGTATCACTATCATTTCTGTTTTCAATGCTTATCCTTAAATTTTTAATTTTTCTTACAATTAGTAGTTCGACCTCTAGAGCGGATGATGAAGACCGTTCTGGGCTATATTTAATTAAATCATATAATCTCCCTAAATTTTTATGCATTATAGGATCGGTTACTTGATTAATCAACGGCTTCAATAATATACACGACTCCTTAATGTACCTATTATGATTTTTTGTAGATTTTATCGTGTGATGGTCGGCAATCATATTGGCAAACAAGATTATTAAATATATAGCCATAATTGCTATTTGTATACATAGTGGTGTTTTATAATTAATAGGATCTAAAAAAATAATAAAACTACCTGTAATTAATTCTATTACACAATACGAAATGGATATAGTGTACATAGAAAAATAGAATGTGCTAATATTTTTATTCTTAGGTACAAGAAGAGGTATAATCATTATCATAAAATATCCGAAATGGATAAAACCATATGCACTCCAAGCAGAAACGTTATGTGGAAAGTTAGTATAAAGGTAATACCAAAGGTTAAACAGGAACAATATTAAAAGGTGAATCAGATAAGTTAATATCGTTGTTTTTTTCATGACAAGTCCTCCATTACATTCTATTTATAATTTCGGTCATTTTTGAATCATATATTTCTTGCGTAATAAGGCCAGAATCCAACATTACTTTCAGTTTTTTCAAAAGATTTACAGGATCATCGTCCACACTTTGATTTTTATCCGTCAAGAGATTATTCCGGTTCTTTGCATTATGTGTTGCCTGAACTTCAGCTGATTTGGTATTTTGAATTGGGACAAACATTTGCTGTGCCATTTCTGTAAATGCGCTCCCAGCTGTAACCCCCATTCCTATCCCAGCAGCGGTTGCTGCCATCCCACCTGCCCCTGGATTTTTAGCCAATGTATTCAGAATTTCAGCCGCTTGTATTTTTGCCCAATCTTCACCAAGGATGTTCATCATACCCTTACTGGCGAAAGCCTCCTCTAGTTTTTTTCTGTTAGGATCGTTGTTAGGAATATCAATTGCTGAGATAGAGAATGTAACCAACTCTATTCCATACCCACTTAAAATGTCATGAAAAATTGGCTGGATCTCATTTGCTAACTTCGTCTGTTCTGCACATATTCCAAGAATTTCCTTATTTAACTCAAGTATATATTTAGCAAGAATCGATTTTATATGTTGCTGAAACTCATTGGCAAAGTAAATGATTAAATCCTCTTGAGTAGTAAACGATTTATTGTTACCATGTAGTTTAGTTAGGAAAAGAGATGGATTTTCTATTTTAATTTTATACGCTCCTCTTGCTTGAATGCTTGTAGCAATATGCATGAGAGGGTCGCGCACCTGTATAGGAGAGTCGGTTCCCCATAAAAGTTCTACACTATGGGAGCTACGTACAAAATATACCACACAATTAAAGGTACTAATACCACCGCTAAAAGCATTTCGTAATCTGCTAATGAACGGATAATTTTCTGTGGAGAGCTTATATGTCCCGTTTGTAAATACATTCTCGATTTTGCCACCCTTTATAAAGATGGCCTCTTCACCAGGCATGACTATTAGGGTTGAACCGGTATTAAAATCTTCTTCCGGCTGCCTCCAGATTAGCAAATCTCCTGCACCAGAATTTTTAATTACATCAACCCAATGTTTTTTATTGCCAATATACGAAGCTTCATTGGGGTTTTTTGAGAATAAGCCCATAAACAATACCTCCCAGCTATTTTAGATCTCCACATCTCATAGACTTCTCATTATGCGTAAAACTTAGATATTAAGGATAATCAACTCCCCCAGGAGGAGCACAACGTAGTATCCGTTTTACTGCTTTATAGCTCCCTATAATCACACCATATTTATTGAGGGCAAGAACAGCATATTCTGAACAACTTGGTGTAAAACAACACATTAAACGCCGTTCAGGAAGAGCATATCTTTGGTATATTCTGATAAACCAAATCATAATCTTTTTTAACATGATGACAATTACTATTATCTGTGCTATTAAATAAAACGATAAAAAATTGATTGTTGTGTTAAAAAAAAACAATGATAAAAGCACAAATGATAAAGACAATATGATCGCAGCAGATACACATAGGACAACAAAGATTGACGCTTTTTTAAAGTCTATCTTGGGACGATATAATGTATCTTTAGGTGCATGTTCGCACTTAGCCGTTACATTACTATTCATACATCCACCCTTTTCCATTTTATGTAAATCAAAGGTACTTCTGATAATATCCACTAACAGAAGTACCTTCGGTTTTTATGTATTAGGTATAAGTAACGCTTACATTTTTTTCTCACGAACTTTCTGTTTCAGCCCTTGGATCGTACTATCTACATCCACATTGCTGTCAACGCTTTCTAGAGCTATAAAAATCTTTTCGCCAGGAACCACCAATTTCAGTTTATTACTTGAAATTTCAAATTCTTTCCTCTCTTTAGAGCCATCTGCCATAAGGATTTTTTCTGTCTCAAACGTTGTGGAAACAGAAGTGATGTCCTTGTAAAAAAATTCTTCTGTATTTTCAATTTTTTTATCATCTGTCATACTGAAGGTGTAAGTATATATATATATTTGTGTAGAACTAAAAAACAGCCACGTTACCATATAATTTGAGCTGATCCATTTGCCACTTGTATTCTGTTTAACATGTACTTTAGGATTATCTGCGTATAGAAAACCTTCAAACGTTATCGGTTTTATTTCGTTAACCTCTTCTTCATCGATTCCTATCTTTGAAAGACTTCTCTGTTGGAGATTTAGCGAATCGCGATGTTTTTTCAACATAGAAATATATTCTGCGTCGCTAACCATCTTATAACCACAGCCCTTATTGTAGAAATAACGAAGTGATTCTATTTGTTCCGTTGTTTTCCCCCTACCAAGATTTTTCACAATAGCGTTATCCTTCTTACGAAAACATATGAAACAAACGACTCCCAAGAATAGTAACGGCAACAACATTTCCATTTTACTTCCTCCTAAATGTTTTAGTTTTATATAACAATTAGACTCTTTTAAAAAGAGTTAATTGACCTTTGGGCGGGACTAAAGGCACTCAGGCCTAATAACTCCAAGTATGGAATATAGTTGACACACATCAAATTCTGAAATACCAAGGCATTTCGCTCTGTCAAATAGCTCCACATAATCAGGTGATGTGGCAAAACATTTTCGTTTAAAATAGTCGTATTTGATATATGCCCAGAAATAGTAATATATTCCTTTTGGTTCAATAGTTATTGCGGCGTTAATATATTCTTGAATCTGGTCGATCGTAGCACGTTGTTGTAAGAACGCCTTTTTGCCCTTTAATAAAGATATTGCGGAATAAAAATATATTTCTGAATTATTGAGCTCAGATACTACCGCTTTGTCAAACGCTCTAATTGCCTTATCATAGAGCTTCAATTTCAGATAACACATTGCTATTGAAAAATTTATTGCCTGACTATTAGGCACTTCTCTGAGCACATTAGTATATACATCAACATATTTATTAACTTCTTGTATAGGCATATCACATACATTATTAAATGTTGAAATAACCACCGGTCTATGGCAATACTTACACGTCTTATCAGAGACGAATACAGGAGCTCCACAGCCAGGACAATTCATCTCAATTACACTATGAGACATTTGTATACGACCACCCTTTTCAATACATTTTTTTATAAATATCAGTGCCAACACCATATTCGTATATCCGTCCAAGGCACCACATCACAGGTGGGTAACTTAATTCAGCCAACTTTTTGACTCATGCATAAGCCTTATGAAGATCTTGTGTTGTTCCACACCCTTCCATTAAAATTCTCCTTTCAGAACAATGATACTAGCTATATATGAAATTATATACAACTATATCATGAATATCAATCATAATTGGGATAAACATGTATTTTAATCAAGTTATATCCTATTGTTTTTATATATCCACACCACATAGTATGTGTTTTACGAGGTGACGATATGAAAAATAACTATGACTATAAAAAGATTGGGGAAAATATCAAGCGACTACGAGCTGGGAAGGGATATACCCAAGCCGTTTTCGCGGAGATGTTAGAAGTATCTACTGGCTATCTGTCTGAGATCGAGACTGGCCGTCAGATGCCATCATCAAAAAAACTTTTTAAAATGATGGAGTTGCTCGAATGCACACCGAACGAGCTAATTCTTGGCGACGATCAGCCTAAAATTTATGTCACCAGCACAGAGGGTAATTCTATTGATAACTTAGAAGATACAATAAGAACAGTAATTGACATGATGAAAGACATGTCGCCAGATGAAAAATTCAAAATATTCACGTATGCACGTGATCAACACTACGCTAGGGAGTATCTTAAGATTAAGAACAAGCAAAAAGGTTAATTTAGCAACAGCATCATAAATTAAGGTTTAAATATACATTATCAAGATCATCTCTGGTAATCCCTATGTAAGATAGTGTTATAGAAGGACTGGAATGATTAAGTAACTTTTGAATGACTGTGATATCCATTCCTTTTTTATATGCATGATACCCAAAAGTTTTTCGCATAGTATGTGTGCCGATTGCGTCATTACCTAGCCCAGAATGAGCAGCTGCCTCATTAAGAATACGCCAAGCTTGAATTCTTGATATTGCGCTTTTCCCCTTGCGGGATTGAAAAAGACAATCGGAAGAGTTACTATCCTTTAATTCATCTATGTATTCTCTTAAAGCTTTGGAAGCTGTGTCACTGATAGGAAAATCTTTAGTTTTTCCAGTTTTCTGTTCAGTAAGATGAATCCTGTCTTTCAATTTACCATTTTCGACAACATCCCCTATTTTTAAATTTAACAAATCTGAAACTCTAAGCCCTGAATTGATACCAAGCACAAACAAACAATAATCACGAAGGTTTCTAGCCTTGAGATATTTCTTCATTTTTTCAAGTTTCTTAATCTCTCTGATAGGCTCTACTAATTCCATGAGGTATCCTCCTTATATGAAACAAAGTCCTATATTATATCATATTATGTTGTATAAAGGAAAGACCTATTTTTGAAATATAATAATAAAAATGCCATAGATTAAGGTATAGCCTGAATTCATGGCATTTCATTACAAGTAACACAACTTCATTGTGTTACTTATATACTAATCAATTAATACTTGTTAATAAAAGAAATTGTGTCGTATAAAACCATAGAGCTATATGGTAAGACCTTAGTTATGATTTGTATAAAACGCTAATAGCGTAGATTAATTTTAGATAATCTCTTTTTTATTGATATCAATATATTAAATACAGGGTAAACTGCACTATGTTTTTATTAAATAATAAACTATTACATCCCATAAACAACCACAATATAAAGCGGCTTACGCTTGGAGAGCGCCGCGCCGCCGTATTTATTTTTATAATAATTATAAATATATAGCACGAACTGTTGGATTCTGTCACTCACGGTGTTCGTTCCAGAAGTCCGTCGCTCACAGGTTCGCTAGGACGAAAACCTTTTTTGTTTATCATATATAAATTAATTATATATAATATATAAATACATATTTATTAATTAATTATACTTATTAAGTATATATTATATACTTATTCCTATATCTGCACTTTTTATTATATCGTAAAATAATTATTTACCATAAAATATATTGAAATAACCTTTAAATCATTATTTTATTAAAGTATAAAGTGTTGCCTCAATATATAAAAACAATATGTCATGGCAAAACTATGCTATTTTAAGAAAAAAGATAATTAGATGGTACTATCTGACTAAAGTCAATATCTCCTATTTGTGGTGGATCAGGCATTTTACTCATGTTATTTATTGCCATTCGTATATTCTCCCCGATGCCCTCTAGCGGATTATATTTCTTATACATATCAATAAAACAATTTATCAATATGTCATGAAATTTCTCACAATATGCCGCATGTAAACCAAAGCTATCATGAATTAGCATAAAATCAGATGTTCCTATTGACCTATTTGCTTCATTTATTATTTTTACTAATAACGCCGCATCCATTGACTGAACAAAGTTCGCAGGTAGACTATTTGATTGCTTTTTTTTGTCTTTTTTACTACTCTTTTTGTATGCTTCTATTCTGATCTTTTTATCTCCATTAGACCAGACAGGCATATCTTTATATGATTCTATCTTGCCACCCACCTGTAGAGCCTTTGTGTATTTATTAGGTTTTATATATAGCTGACGAACCGGGAATCCGGATGGAGCTTTCCACTCTATAGCTTTATCTGGACAGTAACGATTGTGAATTTTGCAAAGTTTATGCAAATACATCATTCCAAGATAAGGGGCATTTAGTGTATCTTTAGTAGCATTCCATGTATTTTTGGTTATCATACTAATGATTTCTAGCTTCAACTTATATCTATTACCGACCAATGAATCATAAAGGAAATCGTAAATATAACCTTGTGCTGTAAAATAGGTGATACCATTGGCGTAATTCATAGCTATTTTTTTTACTAATTTCCTCGTAATCAAATTGTTTTTTATAATATATTGAGCTGCCTCTTCATCTCTTTTTTCCTTAATAAGTTCCAGAGCTTTATCAGCGATTTCCTGATATAAATCACATCTGCCATTTTTATTGAAAGTCACGTTAGTTGATCTGGCTAGTTCGTTATCTTTTAATAGCGCGGCCCAATGCTGTAACGTTGAGCATGTCGCGTCAAGCGAAATAGGAAGACGAGAAATATAATCATTGCCTTCTCTTTTATATCTGGAATACTCGATACAAGCTGCCAAGAAACAGAACGGTTCTGCGGCTTCACGCCAAAATATCGTCCCCATTGGATCATCGGCGTTTTTTAATATTTCTGGTTCGTGTTCTTCTACCCATTTTACTCTATTTTCAAAATTGCACTTATCAGCCCCATACGTATTTGCTAAATGTATTCTTAACCAATAAGCCCCTTTTTCAGTAATCGGAATGCCATCCGCAAATTCAAGTAAAGCTTTTTGCCAGTCCGCGCCCTGCGGATTGATTAACCCAACAGGATAGATCCGACCGCGCCAGTCAGCATGATATACAAAGTAGAATGATTCATATTCTTTTAGTAAATCAGCTTCATCTAGTGCTTTGGCGAATTGTAGTTTTTTGTTATTATTTTTGTTATTTTTCCCACTAATATACTCGGCTTCTTCCTGCCAAACTGCTAATGACCGCTTGTCGTCACCGGTCGGACAATTCGATATTGGTCTATCCTCTATCAGGGGAAGTCCATTTATAATTAAATCTTCATCATAGACATTTTTTATTATTTCAAGAATTTTCCGATTTATGCGCCATTTTGTATGTTGCGCTATATTTATCGCATTAAAAACCTCTGTCAGATCGTTGGTATGATCAAGCATATATTTTAGGTAGGTTTTATCGTCATTAGTTATTAGCGGCTCTTGATTATCATGGAACCCACCATTATTAATATTTGTCCAGTTTTTAGGTATGGTTGGAATTGCCATTTCATGATGGGTGCGCTTAGATACTGCATTTCTTATTTTTTTATCTGTCTCGTTTTTAAAGTTGTCAGTGGTTTTAATATGAAGTGGTTTCTTGCTTCCCATGTTTTTATTGAATAATTCAAACAAACCTGTGACAGTAATTACTATGTCAATTAAAGTGTTTCCCAGCCAAAAATCAAAATCATCATTTACAGGCCATTCTACGGCCTGTTTATTCGTCAAGTGTTCCTGTGCCTTTTTTAATATTTCATTGCGACATGGTATAGCGTAGTGGCTAAACTGGGCGCATACATACTCATATTCGTCTATTGATTTAGCCGCCTTACATTTTTTAATGATTTTTTTGATCGCATTACGGTAAGTACCCTCGGATATCGATATCTCAATCACTACACTAAGTGCGATCTCCGCGAAAAGAGGCCACTTCAAGTTTTTTAATGTTTCAATTTTTGTTTTTTGGCCTGTAGCTTTGTTCGCATCAACCTTATTTAACACCGCTATTATGCCTAAGATAACTTTTGGTACATACGCTTCATATAGATCTTCTTGCATTCTATTTTATCCTCATTTCATATATAGTCATCGCTATCACCACCTTTCTCTGTTAATTTTTTAATGTATACTGTCAATGTATAATCAAGATAGTTATCTATATTATTAGATTGTCATATACATAATATACTCCCCCTTATTTTTAATGTTACCCATAGTAAGGGGGTACCCAAAAGATACAATAACGTTGTTTTACAAAGGGAAATTACTATTTTAGTACATCTCCGTATGTTATAAGTAATTATATCACAAAATGAACTTATTGTCAATATGTAGTTATAAAATATTAAAAATATCATTCTAGTATCGGTAAATATGTATGTATATCGATATTTTGCAGTTAAATAGATTTATTTATATCATATAGACATACTAAAAGTATTAAATATTTGCTTGTTTTTGAAATAAAAAGTGCTATTTTCTTGCGATCTGACTGTGTTTTTATGCATTTTATTAAGGTATATCTGTATGCTATATAAGCTATTTATATTTAATTAGTATACTCAATCTAAAAAAATCAAAAATTAGCAGTGTTGTTTTATGAAAAGGATAAATATGTCTTCTTAATAAAGAACACGCTAAAAATGGCTCATTTTAGCCAAAAAACAGGGAAATATAGCATAAAGATCATCTTATTTTTAGAGATCTTATATCTAGGACTTCTTAATCTTTACCTAGTAATAGTGTGGGTGATGTAAGAATTTTACAAATGCGATCTGTCAGTATAGAATAATCTACTCTCTTCTTAAAGGGAAAAATAGACGCGAAAAGCTGATAAAAATATAAGGTATTAAAGGAGGGCTTTGTAATAACTCATATTTCAAAGTGTCTATCGATCATTAAAGAAGAATTTGAGGATATGACAAGATATCGAGTCATATCAATAACATTCAGGTCTGTTGGATATTACGTGTATCAAATCGAACGATATAAAATTAGAGATACAATCAGCGACAAAAAATACACAGTAAGCCAAGTTGAAATATATGTAATAATATGTGGACGAGATGAACTAATATTTAATGGCTATGCTGGTGTTAAGGAAATGGGAAGAAATTATAGATTAATACTGGGTGAGGATGGCTTTCAATATATAAGTGAGTATTTAGGGAATAAAAATATAAAATATAGAATATGTATACTGGAAGACCATTATGATGTTGAAACCGAATAGAGATTAAGCCGGTCTATGACCGGCTTTTTTATTGTTGTTTCTCAAAAATCACCAACTAACAGGTGCCCCTGATTACTTTATAAAAAATCAGTTATCAAATTTTTTTATAGCTAATTCATCGATATAATCCGACCATTTCTGCATCAAAACCCGCCTATCATCTAAATGCTCAGATTCATTATAAATTCGCGATACAGCAGTGGTATGTGATTTATGATCTATTTGTTGTTCTATTACGCCGTATCCAATCTCTTTATCCCATTTTTCATGAGCTAAAGTTGAAAAAGTCGTTCGGAAACCATGAGAAGTATGTTCTTGAATTGTGTCGTATCCCAAACGGCGAAGAGCTGAGTTTGTTGTCATATTGCTCATCCGACTTTTAAACATCCCTTCACGGTGAAAGACATACTCTTCAGGGTCAGGCTCACATCGTCTTTGCTCTTTTATATTTAGCAACATATTTTCCACTTGGCGGCTCATCGGAACAACGAATGGGTGATTGTTTTTGGTTTTTTCCACATTTATTACCTTATTATCCCAGTCAATATTTTCCCATTTTATATTCCTCATATCACCACCGCGCGTTCCACAGTGAAGCAAAAAAAACAGTGCTCCACGAACAATCTTGCATTCATAACCATATATAGCGCGTATGAGCCCAGCCAACTTTCGTTCATCAGTGATGCCGGGATATTTTTTTTCTTTATGAGCTTTATGCCTTAGCAAAGCATCCTTCGGCGTTGGGTTTATGAGTTCTTTTCCATCTCTATCAGCATAACCATACTCACGCGCGTATTTAAACGTAGCGTTGTAAATAGCTTTTAATTTTTCAGCGGTGGGAGCATTCACCGTTTTTAGATGATCTGCAATATCTTTAGTCCTGATGTCACATAGTTTCTTATTATAATTTTCATGTTTCCTGATATGTGCCCTCATACGTTGCTCGACTTTTTCAATTGTCGATTCAGCCACGATACGCTGATACTCTTCGAACCAAAGTTCTGCAACCTCACCAAATGTTTTTAATTGGCTTTCCACTCTGTCTTTATCGAGTTCCTCATATACATCGTTGGGATTTTTAACTTTTTTTAATTCGTCTTTTATACGCCTAGCTTCAGCCAAAGTGGTCGCAGGGTATTCTCCTATCCACCCTTTATACACTGCTTGTTTTGTCTTTTTAGATGTTACATCCCAAAAATAGAAATAATAACACCATTTCTTTATAACTTTTCCTTTCAGTGGCTTAGCAGGGATATATAAATAAAGTCCGTCACCATCAAATAATTTCTGTGGTTTATTTGTAACTTTTACAGAATCAAGTTCTTTTGTTGTTAGCATGTTCTTTTTTGCCAAACTTTACCACGTTTCCTTTCAACTTTTAGTTTTTATACTATATATACAATTAGACCATTTTTAGCAAACATAATTACTAAAACAATATGCCTCCAAATTATGAAGTTATTGTTTTATTTTTTAACTCAATGAAACTATTATATCATAATTTTTGAACTTTGTCAATAAAAAATATATTAAAATTCAGTATTTTATACAAGCCGTCTGTTTATTTCTATGTAATTTACATACTTTAAATATGTAAATATTTCTGAGTGATATCTATAAATATTATTTTTTGAAATAAAATGACATTTTTAAAATTCATATCACCGCTGTCCAATTGAACAAATTAGCATTTTTATAGTCCTAACAAATAAAGAATTTTTATTGTTTCGCAATTTATATGGGCTAGAGACTTTGAGAGAACATTTTTGTTCATACTCGGTGTAAGTTTTTGCCATAGCTGTCGTCAATTTTTTATTTTCCAAGGCTGAATCCGTACAACATGAAAAACTAGGTTTATTCAGTGATACCAACACAAATCTAGCTAACAATTTATATGGCAGAAATTAATGTAACGATGAGCAAACATTAATTTCTGCCATAACATGTCATAGACACAGATTACCTTAGGTGATATGAGATGTAAAGAACTAACAAAAAGTGAACTTCATTAAATTGCACAAAACATACGCAAAAGACTTAGTATCACACATCGCGTAACGTCATATTGGCAACACTCACTTTTTAGGAAAGAACGTTGATGTTGACTATATGACAATACTTGGTGCCGGAGGGGGGGGTCGAA
>NWBO01000156.1 GCA_002633275.1 Bacteroidales bacterium Phil12 | reverse complement strand
TCTATTGCGCTTTTAGTTAATTAGTCCACAAAATTAATGATTCATTTGCAATTATAGCGTTATCTGTGAGGATAAATTTGCCCCAAAATCGCACATACCATAAACTACAAGCCATATCATGCCTTTAAAAAAAGAGAATCTCCCACTCCGTTACGGAACTAGTTGCAATCTGCTAGAACTATCAGAATGTGACAAAATTTTCTATTTCTATAAATTGTTCAGAAACTTCAAACCTTGTCACACTCCAACAGATTAGAAACTTAGACAGTCATAAGTATTTAGTAGTTCTTCCTGCCTTAAACCTAAATATCTTTTAGTAATGGTTACACTGGAATGATTAAACAGTTCCATAAGTTTAACTAAGGCTAGTTCTGAATTGTCACTGTTCATATTATAAACTTGTCTGCCAAAAGTCTTTCTAAGTGAATGGCAACTGAAATTGCCTAAACGTAGTTTATACCTCTTTTTCACCTCTTTTAGTATCACATTGATTCTTTGGATAGTGAAAACAGTTCCTTTTTGGCTCACTAAAATAGGTGAGTTAATTCCTATTGGCTTTATCTGTTCATAACATTCTTTAATGTGCTGCCCAAGTTGGGCATTTATTCTAATAGTTCTCACCTTATTTGTCTTTTTCTCTATTACTGTAAATTCACTGGTATTTAATATCTGTTTCCATCTCAAAGCTAGAATATCAGATATTCTTAAACCAGTGAAACACCCCAAAGCTATAAGAAGTGAAATTTTATAATTCCCATCTTTAGCCAATTTTCTTATTAAATTCATTGCATCAGACCAAACTAAATAATCTGCTGTAGTGCTTGAATATTTTAAACTCATAATGTTCTGTTTTATATGTAAATAAATAAAAGTGAATGTCTCACCATTACCAACATACAAGCCAATTAGCTAATGTGTTGATTTCTAGCAAAACATTCACTTTATATATTAGTGAGTATTTATGATTGTATATAAATAAAGATAGATAAAATCAGTATCAGCAAAAAGGGATTGATAATACCAATTATTATTAGTAACAGTACTACTAGTATGCTCCATAGTACTAGTTTTTCATTATCATTCATTTTGTAGTATTTTTAAGTGAATAAAAAAAGGACACCTAAATAAATAGATGCCCTATTAGTTAGTTTAGCCCAAGAACCAAGAATATTTATTATCCAGTCCTTGTAATACATTGTTTAATCCAACACTTATCTCTGTAGCATTTACCCCACGTTGTAAATAGCTGTCTATGTAGCTATTTTTGTTTGATTGTGTGAGTAAATTATGAAAATCAAAAAGAGATATAGCATTATCTTTCACTCCAAACACTTCATTTGTGTAATAATCACGACACACACTATTTATTTGGCTGTCAGTGATTAAAAGTCTTGGTATTGCTTTCTGTCTTGCTGGTGAAAGTGCTTGATACATTCTCATTCTGCCTACCACTTGTGCAAACTGTGTTTCAGATAGATAAGTGTCTGATAATGTTTGCATCAAATGTATTTCTTTGGCTGCATTGAAGCTGTTAAACAATTCCAGTACATTTCTGTAAAGTTCACTGATATTGGTTACTTCCATGTTGAACCTCACACCCTCACCAGTAAGAATCTGATTAGAACAAATTTTCATTCTCCAACCTATAAAACAAGAAAATTTCTCCAAGCCTTTGGAAGAACGGTACAGATTCAAGTCACTGTAATTTCTTACCCCACCTATGCACAATTCAAGTTTTTGTCCTCTTATTGTTTCAAAAATAGTTGGAACAGTAAAAGCAAATGCAAGTCTTTGATAGAATTGTGTCTTCTCACATTCTAACAGTTCACTTGCTTTCTTGCCTAGTGCGGACGGTATTCTACCACGTACTATATGTGAAACTCTTATTTCTGGAAAACTCACCTTTTCACCTGCATAGAATGTACTTGCAGCTTCATGCACACAAGAAATAAAGTCTTGGTGTGCAATGGTTAATTCTTGGTTTGCCCAAGTTGGAACGACACATTTGTTTGCAAGCTCATCCAGTGTGATAGAATCTGTATTTGCTTCCAAGAAAGTAATGCTTGGCTTTGCAGTTTCTTCCACAATTATAGTAGCTTCTTCTGCATACTCACCTAAATTCAAAGTTCTTTTCTCTGTTGGCATGATAACTAAATTTCTCATATTGATAAAAGTTTAAATGATTAATAATTCTTTTTTATATCAATATACAGAGGGGGACTATTGGAGGTTGTGGACACGCGCTACAGCCACTCTTATATATTATTTTAGGTCACTGGCTGCATGGGGAGGGGGATTTCTGTATTAAGTACCTTATATATCTGTTCTCTTGACTTTTAGCTAAACTGCATATAGGTGATTCTTTAATTAGGTAGTCTTTTTAATGTCATTGGCTGTATGTGGCATATTATAAAGTATAGGCTATATAACTCTCATTAAAGTGAAAATTTTCAGAAAGTCAGAATCGGAAAAATGTACGTCTGTGGTTCTGCGCCAAAAATAAA
>NWBO01000155.1 GCA_002633275.1 Bacteroidales bacterium Phil12 | reverse complement strand
GAAAAATTAGGACCATAACCATATTTCCATTTGAAATGAAGTTTTCCATTTAATTTAACGCTAGAAGATGAAGAGGATATATTTGAATACCAACCTGGTGCACAGGAACTGTTATTTGTACCTACGCCATAACTTTCTAATCCTCTATCTTTTTTATTTACAACAGTATATGTTACACTACTTCGACAAACTTCCATTCCAATGATATTGTATACACTCTCTTTTCTTTGAAAACTGTATTTATTTTGCTCTTTATCCGGTTGTTGGGTTTTCGGTTGTTGGATAGATATGAAACGAAGTAATTCGGATTCGGTAGGAGAAGCTATAAAGTAAAGGAAGTTATCGTAAATAATTCCCTTCTCTTTTGATACAAGACATTTGGTCTCTATTTTTTTCCCTTTGACAAGCCAGTGGAGTGTTATTTCACTTAAGTCTCTTGATTTAAATTGATAGGTGCTTTTAAAACCATCGTATGGTAACATATAATTAACTAATAAATATTCGCCTTCTGTGGCAGGCATCAAAAACTTTAGAGCAATTCGAAATTCTAAAAACGAAGCAGAGTCGGGCTCCATTACATAATATATATCCATCGAGTTTTTAACTAGAATGGGCATGTGAGTCATTTCAATCTGTATATTTTCAAACTCTTGCGCGTTGTTAATCTCTTTATTGAATGTATAACCGGTTAATTTGATATCGCTTGGTTGTAAAATAGAATCACTCATCTCCTTTATACCATTGAGTTGACATTCCCACAAAAGCTTATCTTTTTCTTTTATAAATGTTTTGTCGAATATTCGGTACTCATTCATGGTAGAATCACTCTCTATGCTATCCACATACTGAGATTTTTCAGTGTTTGTATCACTGAATACATTGCCGCAATAGATAATAAACAGCAATGCTGTGAAGAGTCGTGTTTTCATAAGCCAGATGTTTGGTAACAAAAGTAGTTTTTTCTTTTTTATTACCAAGCTATTTAGAAATAAATTTAATGGATATATATTATTGTTATCTCTTTATTGGAATAGTTTAATTAGGCTATAGAAGATGAAAATGTATAAAGCCAGTTGCATACTGCTTCCTATAAGGACTCTTCTATTCTTTTCTTTATAGGCATTTACGAGATTTCTTATAACTAAGATAAGCCCTCCTACCATACAACATGACACGGAAATTTTTAAGTATAGTACATTGATATGGATAGGAAGATATAATAAGATAATTGACAATAAGATAAAAAAGATAAGTATTCCCCGGAATACGTTTTCATATTTTTTGTGTCTTTTTCCGATTTCAAATGGAAGTAAAATTAGGAAATAAATGAATGGGGCAATCACCGCATATTCTTTTAAACTCTCGTATTTCATTCCTAACACTAATAGTGCTATACATAGTATGGCACCAATGTACATAATTACTTTTTGTTTCATGGTTTATTTTTATAATGTTACACTGATGGTATAACAATAACTTATTTAGTTGTTTATATCTAACAGTTTCTTTTCATGTACATCGTACAGTTTTCTTTTTCTATATCTGTCTAAATAGCTTTTGGTAGTAATATTAACAAAGTTATCTATACTATCTAGTATATGTTGATTCAAATATTTTACATTGTTTTCTGTACCTATATAAATATCTGTGATGAAGTTAAACTTCTTAGTTTTTTCTTTTGTTATATCATTTAGTTTAAGTTTTTCTTTCTTTTCGTCTACCTCTATCAAATATTCTAAATAATCAAATTGTTCAATAATTTTCTTGTCTTCTTCTTCTAATAATTCAGGAAAATCAAATTTATTATATAGAAGAATATCCACATCATGTTGTGAGATATTTGTTCTTGGCCACTCTTTATCGTACACAGATATAAAAATAAGCCATAGAATAATTAATATGAAAGGAGCATACTTCATTTAATTAGTTGTTTATATCTGACAGTTTCTTTTCGTGCACATCATACTTTTTTCTTTTTCTGTATCTGTCTAAATAGCTTTCAGTAGTAAATTCAACAAAGTTTTCTATTTTATCTAAGACTAATTCATTCATTCTTATTGCATTTTGTTGATAGTTTATGTATACATCTTCTTGAAAGTTGAAAGATTTTGTTTTTTCTTTTATCTTATCATTTAATTTAAATCTTTTCTTGCTTTCATCTACCTCTATTAAATACTGTAAATATTCAAATCTTTCTATAATTTTTTTGTCTTCTTCTTCCAATAGTTCAGGAAAAGCAAATTGATTATATGTAAGTGTATCTATATCATGGTTAGATATATTTGTTCTTGGCCACTCTTTATCGTATACAGATATAAAGATAATCCATAAAATGATTAATATGAAAGGAGTATACTTCATTTAATTAGTTATTTATATCTGACAGTTTCTTTTCATGTATATCGTACTTTTTTCTTTTTCGGTATCTATCTAGAATCTTTTCTTTGGTATAGTTAACAATATGCTCTATACTATCTAAAACATATTGATTTTCCCATTTTACATTTTCTTCTTTACTCATATAAACATCTTCTAAAAAGCTAAATCTTTTCGTTTTTTCTTTTATAGTAGTATCCAGTTTAAGTCTTTCTTTACTTTCATCTATTATGATGAAATAATCTAAATATCCGTATCTTTCAATAATTTTCTTGTCTTCTTCTTCTAATAGTTCAGGAAAAGCAAATTGATTATATGTAAGTGTATCTATATCATGATAAGATATATTTGTTCTTGGCCACTTTTTATCGTATACAGATATAAAGATAAGCCATAAAATAATTAATATGAAAGGAGCATACTTCA
>NWBO01000154.1:292-18403 GCA_002633275.1 Bacteroidales bacterium Phil12 | reverse complement strand
ATTGGCGTTTTTTTGTTCTCATAACTACAATTTGAAAATATAATTTTATATTAAGTTAACGAATCGGGTGCAAAATTAATAAAAAAGAGGAGTCTGTGCACTATGTATTACACGGATTGGCACGGATTTTTGTAATTTCTGTGCGTATCACTTTTGTGTATGTCCGTGCGTATCATCCTTTTGTTTCCGTGAGTATCCGTCACTCAGAACGTAGCGAAGAATTCTTCTCTGTGCTCCTCTGTGCCAATCTGTGTAATCTGTGGTGCCCCTCTCCGTGAACTAGTGAAGCGTGTGTGTAGTCTGTATGTATAGGGTGAGGTACCGGAACCTATGGTTATATATGTAACACACCCTTTCTTTAAAAAGATAAGAAATGACGTACGTGCGCGTGTATCTTACCTAATAGGCGTAATTCTTTGATATATAGTGTGATGATGTCTGCATTAAAAAAGATTATCATTTTATCAATCAGAATATTTTGTACTTTCATTTCTTGACGTTACCTTTGCGTTCATTAAACGGAACGTGTTATAAAACATTTCTTTTATCATAAACGTTTCGTTGATAACGGCTTATCGCAAGATAGCTTGAATATAACTATTTCGTCGCCTTCCTTCCGAGATGGTGGAGGGTTTTGAAATAAAATGAATGCATATAGCCTATTTAAAGTAACCGCATTACATTACTTGACCGGGAGGTACTTCGCTACTCCGGTGTCCCCCAATCATATTTTTTCGTGAACGAGAATGCAGAAATGCACTGGTATGCAGTGCGTGTCACCTATAGCCGAGAGCTTTTTTTCAAGGATTACCTGGATGCAGAGGGTATTGAAAACTATATACCCATGCGCTATGAGTATGTCGTGAGGAAAGAGCGCCGCTTGCGCAAGCTTGTTCCTGCAGTCCATAACCTGGTCTTCGTCCGCTCCACCCGCGAGCGTATGGATGAAATAAAGAACGAACCGGGCATGAACATCCCTATCCGCTATATCATGGACCGCGAGACCCGCCAGCCCATCGTCATCCCGGACTCACAGATGCGCAGCTTCATCGCCGTGTCTGGCACCTACGACCAGGCTGTGCTCTATCTTGAACCCACCGAACTGAACCTCTCCCAAGGAACACGGGTACGCATCACCGGCGGCATCTTCGAAGGAGTGGAAGGGGTGTTTATGCGTGTGCGCCATGACAGGAGGGTGGTGGTGAACATCGAGGGGGTGATGGCGGTGGCGACGACGTTTGTGCATGCGTCGCTGGTGGAGGAGATAGGAGAAGGGTAGATAGGAATACACATCGTACTTTTAAGATGCCTTAAATGCAGTAAGCACTCAAAAAAGTCAATAAGATTTCACTAGATAATGTAAAATCTGAATTATTTTTTGTGAAAAAACGTTTTTTAGCACTATATAGTGTCTTACTTAAGGAGTATGCCCTAAATTGAGTGCTTACTAAAATTGGACACTTATGAAAAAGAGGATGAGCATAGCCAATAGCAATAGGCGTATTGCAAAGAATACCTTATATCTTTATATGCGAACATTAATAGTTATGTTTGCAATGCTTTATACATCTCGCATTGTACTAGAATCTTTGGGCGTAGAGGATCTTGGAATATATAATGTAGTTGGAGGTATTGTAGCGTTGTTGTCTATTTTTCAATCTTCTTTATCAAAAGCAACAAGCCGTTTTTTAAATTTTGAATTGGGGAAAGGAAGTGGGCCGGATGTTTTGAGACGGGTCTTTTCTATGTCAATGACAATTCATATTATTGTTGCATTTGTTGCCATATTATTGGGAGAAACTATAGGCCTTTATATATTGAAAAATTTTACTGTTATACCTATAGAGAAGCAAGTAGATGCATTTGTTGTATTTCACTGTTCATTATTAATTTTTTGTTTCCACATAGTGCGTATTCCTTATGATGCTGTAATTATTGCTCATGAGAATATGTCTGTATATGCCTATTTATCTATTTTAGAAGCTATATTACAATTGCTTTCATCTATCATATTGCTGAATTATGGTAACAATAAATTGTTTTTTTATGCTTTCTTGATGCTGGTTAGTGCTGCAATATTATATTTTTGTTACTTTGTTTATGTTAAGATTAAATTTAAACAATATCGCTTTTCTTTTATATGGCAAAAGAATTATAGTGTAAGTCTATTATCTTTTTCTGGATGGAATTTGGTTACTTCTTCGGCTAATGTGGCTACACAACAAGGGGTTAGTTTATTATTTAATAATTTTATAGGCTTAGTTGCTAATACAGCTTTAGGATTTGCTAACCAAGTAAATGGTGCTGTTGGAAAATTTGTCGGAAGTTTTACTACCGCATTTAACCCTCAAGTTGTTAAATTATGTGCGCAGCAAGATTATGAGAAATTACACTTATTGATGAATAGAGCTTCAAAATATTCATTTATACTAGTATGGGTAATGGCATTTCCATTGATTTTGAATATGGATTTTGTATTACATTTGTGGTTGGGTGCTGTGCCGCAATATACGGTTGACTTTTGTAGAATGATTTTAGTATGTTCTGTAATAGATGCTACTACAGGAGTATATAATACAACAATTATCGCGACTGGTAAAATAAGAAATTATCAAATATGTATATCGCTTTCTTTTATTATTGATTTTTGTTTAGCTGTTATTTTGTTAAAATCTAATTTATCTCCTATATTAGTCTTTGGTAGTCGTATTCTGACAAGAGGAATTTTTAATATGTTTATAGGCTGGTACTTTATAAGAAAAATTGTGGACTTTGATGTTTATAAGCATGTAAAAATAGTTTGGTTGCCTATTATTGTCACTGTATTAATAACCGTATTATTATTTTTAACGATTAATCACAATTTATTAGGGTGGAGACGTTTGGTTCTGACTACTATATTGAATTTTATTGTCGTGTCAATTTGTGTTTATTATCTTATTATGGACCAGGCAGAAAAAGCGGTACTAATACAATTGGTGAAAAAAAATATATTTCGGTCAATATGATGTTGTTTTTACTTTAGTTTCCGTGCTTTACAGATATAAACACTTTAGTCCTTAATAAGTTGAATTAAAAAAGAGAAAAGTATAAGTATGAATATTCTTATATTATTATTTATAGTTTTGTCTATTTTAGGATTAATTTTTAAGAGAAGCAAATTTCTAACATCCATAATACTATTTTTTATATGGATTCTTGCATGGAACGAGTCTCTTCCAGATTTTTACAACTATCAAGTATCATATCTAAATCATACATTTAGTGATTTGGGATATGGCTTATTATGTAGTATTTTTGATAATTTAGGCTATAATTATTTAGAGTTTAAATTAATTATATATGCATTGGCGCTTTATTCATTATATAATTTCATTATCAAATACTCATATTGTTGTTCTTTAATAGCATCGTTGTATTTAATTAATTTTTCAATTTTAGATATTGAACAGTGTAGAAATTTTTTTGCATTTTCTTTGTTCTTGAACGCTTTACCATTCTTGATGGATAGGAATAGTATGTCAAGTAGAATTAAATATTTTATTATAACATTATTAGCTGCTTCCATTCATGTTTCAATATTGTTTTATATATCATTTTTGCTGATTAATAAGAATTCTCTTTCAAATATAAAATGTGTAATAATAGGTTCAATAATATGCTTTATAATTTTATATGTAGCTTCAGGTTTACTTATGGAAAGAACGACATTATATATGCAAGAAACATCTAGTCTTACGAAGCAATTGGTTGTATTGACTTTTTTGATAAATTTAGGATTGATTTATTTATATGATAAACGTATAATTAATCATTTAGCGTTGAGATCTGTATCGGTTAGTAGTAGTCAGAAACCATTACTTTATATAAGTAATGGTAGTCAGATGGTTTTGTTTATTAATATCACTTTGATCTTTTTATTGCCATTAGTTTTTAATTCATTGTCTTTTCTTAGATTATACAGATATATTGGAATAGTGAATATAATATTTATATCCAACATAATACTGATAAAACACAAACTTTTTGATGGAATAAAATTATATATATATGCATTTACATATTTGTGTATTATATATGCCATGCATTCAACTTCTTTAGTGACTAAAGTAGTACCATTGATTTTTTATGATAATATTTTATTAAATAGTTTAGTAGAATGATCTATAACCTCCTAATGGATATAGTGTATTTGTTATATATTTCCCATTTATGAAACTTTTTACAATAAATGATAGAATTCTATTTTATCATGAATATGTAACTTCGGTAGATACCGGTATTATTTATAAGCCTTTAAAATTTGATTGGCAAAAAGCAATGAGGTTTTTGCATATGAAATTGAAGCTTCCATTTTTTAGTATTTGGTACTCTAAGGAATTTAGAAATTTTATAACGAAAGACGTTATCATCATATTTGATTCAGTTTTGACTATTCAAGCTGCTAATTATATCAAAAGAAAAAATCCCAATGCAAGAGTTATATATTGGTTTTGGAATCATATATATATACCGTCCGATTTGCAATATATAAATCCTACCATTGAAAAATGGTCATATGATTATGAAGATTGTGAAAAATATGCATTGAAATACAATACACAGTTTTATTTTAAGAGTTTGTTACAAACTCCTTTTGATTCAAAAGAAATCATGGATTTTTTCTTTGTAGGAGCGGATAAAGGAAGAAAGGATAAGCTTATAGAATTGGAAGAATTACTGAAAAGGTATAATCTTAAATATACATTTTCTATTACTGGTAGTAAAAGACAAGAAAGTATAAAAAAATGGATGCCGTATGATGTAGTTATAGATAATATTCTACATTCTAAATGTATAGTTGATATAGTACCTCCAGAGCAAAAGGGATTAACATTAAGACCGTTGGAAGCATTGTTTTTTCAAAAAAAATTATTAACGAATTTCGTAGAAATACAAGAAAGTGAGTTTTATAATAGGAACAACATTTTTATTTGGGGAATAGATGATGAAACACAAATAGTAGATTTTGTGAATTCTCCTTATGATGAGACTGTTAATATATACATTGATAAATATGATTTTAAAAATTGGTTAAATAGATTTTATTGATCAAATGTGTTGAGATAATTTTTCTATAATGTGTTTTTGAACATCTTTAGTTTGAATATGGTGGGATTAAATTATAAAAATGTTTATTATGAAGTTGTTATTTAGTGCAGCGACAAAAGTTAGTTTATATAACGGAAAATATTATGAGCATTCATTGTCAAATGTGATAATTCCGAGGTATCTAAAATATTGTGAACAATTATATTGTTTGTGCAATGTTGAAGAAGTTAATGAAGAGCCTATTCAGCCTCAGATTTTATACAAAAATGTAGAAATAGTAGATTCATATAGGATAAATACTTTTAGGAAGTTATTGTTTTCTGAATATAAAAATAATAGCATAATAGAAGAAGTAGTAAGAAAAGTTGATGCTTGTGTGATACATATGCCTACTCGTATTGGAAGGCAAATAATAAAAATAGCCCAAAAGTATTCTAAACCATATTTATTGGTGATAGTAGGTTGCCCTTGGGATGCATATTGGAATCATGGATTATTAGGAAAAATTGTGGCTCCAATGGAGTTTTGGAGGTTAAGAAAGGTTGTAAAAGAGTCTAAATATGCAATGTATGTAACGAATTCTTTTTTACAAGCCAGATATCCTTCAAAAGGAAGATCAATAGGTTGCAGCGATGTATATTTGAACAATATTGATGATAAAGTTTTATCCGAAAGGTTATTGAGAATAGATAATAATGATAATAATTTGATAATTGGAACTTTGGCTGCGGTAGATGTTGCTTATAAAGGACAAGCTTATGTCATTAAAGCAATAGCAAATTTAAAAAAACTTGGTGTAACGTTTGATTATTACTTGGCTGGTGGAGGTGATAAAACTCGTTTACTAAAAATTGCAAAAAAACTGGGGGTTGAAGATAATGTTAAATTTTTAGGTTTTTTAAATAGGAATGAAGTTTCGTTATATTTAAAAAGAATTGATATCTATATTCAACCAAGTAAACAAGAGGGTTTGCCAAGAGCTTTAGTTGAGGCAATGTCTTATGCTTGTCCTGCATTGGGTTCTAAAGTTGCAGGTATTCCAGAATTGTTAGATGAAAAATGCTTGTTTAAAAAAGGAAATGTCTCTGCAATATGCAATTTATTATTATCATTCAGTAAAGAAAAAATGAAATCTTATGCAAAGAGGAATTTTGAGATGTCAAAATTGTACACACTCTCAATTCTTGAAAGTCGAAGGGATAGTTTTATAAAAGAATTCTTAGATTATGTCCATCTTCAAAAATAAAATCCTTCTTATTACAGGAGGTACCGGCAGCTTCGGCAATGCCGTTCTTCGTCGTTTTCTTGATAGCGATATCAAAGAGATTCGCATATTCAGCCGTGACGAGAAGAAGCAGGATGATATGCGCCATCACCTGCAAAATCCGAAAGTAAAATTCTATATCGGTAATGTTCGTGACCGACAGTCCGTAGATGGTGCAATGGTGGGAGTGGACTATGTGTTTGCAGCTGCCGCCTTGAAACAAGTACCCAGTTGCGAGTTCTTCCCGTTGCAGGCGGTACAGACCAATGTAATCGGTACGGATAATGTACTGGAATCAGCTATTGTGCATGGAGTGAAGAATGTGGTGGTGCTTTCTACCGACAAGGCTGCCTATCCCATCAATGCTATGGGCATCAGCAAGGCAATGATGGAGAAGGTGGCAATAGCTAAGGGCCGTGCCCTGGGCGACGGGGCAGAGACAACTATTTGCTGTACCCGCTACGGTAATGTGATGGCAAGCCGCGGCTCTGTGATTCCCTTGTGGGTGGAGCAGATAAAGAACGGCAAGCCCATCACCATCACTGACCCGAACATGACTCGTTTCATGATGACATTGGACGATGCGGTGGATTTGGTAATCTATGCGTTTACGCATGGCAGGAACGGTGACCTTTTTGTCCAGAAAGCTCCTGCCGCCACGTTGGATGTATTGGCATGTGCCTTGAAGGATACCTATGCCCAGATAAATCCCATGTACGGTGACACAGAAGTGAAGATTATCGGCACACGCCACGGTGAAAAGCTGTACGAGACACTAGTTACCCGCGAGGAGATGGCGAAGGCGATTGACATGGGGGACTATTATCGCATCCCTTGCGATACCCGTGACCTAAACTACGACAAATTCTTCACGGAAGGGAACGAGGACATTGCTTGTATAGAGGATTACCACAGCCACAACACCACTCGTTTGGACGTGGAGGGCATGAAAAAGTTGCTGTTCAAGCTGAATTTTATCCGTGAAGACTTGGGACTCCAGCCCCGTGCCAAAGCGAAGGAAATTCGTAGTGAATAAATAATTGAATCCTTATGAAAATTTTAGTGACCGGTGCCCGTGGGTTCGTCGGTCGTAACCTTTGTGCCCAACTGAACAATATCAAGGAGGACAAAGCTCGGTGTTATGGCAATCTGACAGTTTCCGAGGTGTACGAGTATGACATAGACTCCCGCCCTGAAGAACTAGACGCTTATTGCTCGGACTGTGATTTTGTGTTCAATCTGGCGGGTGTGAACCGCCCGCAGAATGCGGAAGAGTTTATGCAAGGTAATTTCGGCTTTGCCTCCACGCTGCTTGGCACGCTGAAGAAGTATGGGAACAAATGCCCCGTGATGCTCTCTTCGAGCATCCAGGCGACCTTTGCCGGGCGTTTCGGCACATCGGAATACGGCAAGAGCAAGAAGGCGGGCGAAGAGCTGTTTTTTGATTATGGCACAGAGACCAGTGCCAAAGTGCTGGTTTACCGTTTTCCCAACCTATTCGGGAAATGGTGCCGCCCGAACTATAACAGTGTCGTGGCGACTTTCTGTCATAACATGGCGAATGACCTCCCCATTCAGGTGAATGATCCTGCTGTGGAACTGGATCTGCTCTATATTGATGACTTGGTGGAAGAGATGATTGGCGCCTTGAAGGGTAATGAACATCGCTGCGAGTTTGACGGGGTGGAACCTCTATTCCAAGCCAGCGGAAAATATTGCGCGGCTCCCATCACTCACAAAGTGACGTTGGGCGAGATTGTGCGTTTATTGAAAATATTCAAGGAACAGCCTCAGACTTTGATGATGCCCGAAATTCCGAAGAATTCATTTGCCAAGAAACTCTATAGCACTTTTCTGAGCTATTTGCCCAAGGAAAAGGCAATCTTCCCCTTGACGATGAATGTAGATGTCCGCGGTTCATTTACGGAATTGCTGAAGACTACGGACTGTGGGCAGTTCTCGGTGAACATTTCCAAGCCAGGCATAACCAAGGGGCAGCATTGGCATCATACAAAATGGGAATTTTTCATAGTCGTGTCGGGCAAAGCGCTCATCCAGCAGCGCCAGGTGGGGAGTGACGAAGTCTTGGACTTTGAGGTGAGTGGCGATAGAATTGAAGCGGTTCACATGCTTCCCGGCTATACCCACAACATCATAAACCTGAGCAACAATGAGGACCTGGTAACGTTGATGTGGGCCAATGAACCGTTTGATCCGGATAGACCCGATACTTATTTCTTACTTGTAGAATAAATTATTATGGAATTAAGAACCGATTATTCTAATATCAAGTTTGCGAATAATGGCAGACTCAAGTTATTGATTATTGTGGGTACCCGCCCTGAAATTATCCGTTTGGCTGCGGTAATCAACAAATGTCGCAAGTATTTTGACACCATCCTGGCGCATACGGGCCAGAACTACGACTATAACTTGAATGGTGTTTTCTTTAAAGACTTGAAGTTGCAGGACCCTGAGGTTTATATGGATGCGGTAGGCGACGACCTTGGCTCCACGATGGGCAACATCATTAATGCTTCTTACAAGCTGATGGTACAGACTCAGCCTGATGCCGTGCTGGTCTTGGGCGATACCAACTCCTGCTTGAGCGTGATAGGTGCGAAGCGCCTGCATATTCCCATCTTCCACATGGAGGCAGGTAACCGCTGCAAGGATGAGAACCTTCCCGAGGAGACTAACCGCCGTATTGTGGACATTATCAGCGATGTGAACTTGGCTTACAGCGAACATGCTCGTCGTTACCTGGCAGAGTGCGGTCTTCCCAAGGAGCGCACTTATGTTACGGGCAGCCCTATGGCTGAGGTTTTGTACCAGAATTTGGCAGAGATTGAGTCAAGTGACATCCACTGTAGCTTGGGTCTGGAGAAGGGCAGGTATATCCTGCTCTCTGCCCACCGTGAAGAGAACATTGATACGGAAAAAAATTTCTCTTCGTTGTTTACAGCCATCAACAGAATGGCAGAGAAATATGATATGCCTATACTTTACAGCTGTCATCCTCGGAGTCGCAACCGTCTTGCTGCCAGCGGATTTAAACTGGACAAACGCGTAATACAGCACGAACCGTTGGGTTTTCACGATTACAATTGCCTGCAAATGAATGCTTTTGTGGTAGTGAGTGACAGCGGCACGTTGCCCGAGGAGTCTTCATTCTTCACCAGTGTAGGGCATCCTTTCCCGGCAGTCTGTATCCGTACCAGCACGGAACGTCCTGAAGCTTTGGATAAAGCAGGTTTTGTGCTGGCAGGTATTGACGAGAAGTCGTTACTTCAAGCAGTTGATATAGCTGTGGAAATGAATATAAATGGTGATTGTGGTCTTCCAGTTCCTAATTATATGGACAAGAATGTATCAGCTAAGATTGTGAAGATAATCCAGAGTTATACAGGAGTGGTAAATAAGATAGTTTGGAGGAAGGAATAGAAACATAATGAAAAAAATTGCGATAATTAATACTCTACCTATTCCTTCAGGAAATGCTTCTGTAAATCGTTTTTTATCTTATTCTAAAGGATTGGTAGAGTTGGGACATCAAGTTACAATATTATCATCAGCCCAGAATGATATAGCTGAAATAGAACTTGATGGCGTTAAATGCTATAATTTAGGAACAAAATATAAGTTCTCTCTTTTAATAGCTTTATTGAGGATTTTGAAAAATATACTATCAAGTGAGTATGATTTTATAATATTAGTATCAAATAGTTTGCTTTTAATTTATCCCATTGCTTTAATTTCTAAAATAACTGGTATAAAATTGTTACAAGAAAAGAGCGAATTTCCATTTGTCTTAATGAAAAACGGGATGATTTCTAAAATAAAAGCTGCTATATATGTTAATACTACGTATAGATTATTTGATGGTTTAATAGTAATGACAAAACCATTGATGAAGTATTTTCAATATAAGGTTTCCTCTAAATGTAAAATGATAGAAATTCCTATGACTGTGGACTTTTCACGATTTCAAATTAAAAAAGAAAAAACAAATTTTGGTGAATATATTGCATATTGTGGAAATATGTCTGGTAATAAAGATGGAATCTATAATTTGATAGATTCATTTTATTATATAGAAAAAGCAAGATATTCCATAAAATTATTAATGATAGGTGGCACAAATAAAGAAGAGGAGTTTGATGCTATAAAGAAATATGTTAAAGAATTAGATTTGAAAAATGTTATATTTTATGGTAAAGCCTCTAGAGAAGAAATACCATCATTGTTAGTAAATGCTAAGATATTAGCTTTAGCCAGACCATCTGGTTTGCAGTCGTCGGGTGGATTTCCTACTAAATTAGGAGAATATCTTTCTACAGGAAATCCTATAGTAGTTACATCGGTAGGTGATATACCATTGTATTTAAATACTGTGAATTCGTATATTGTTAGAGCCGATGATAATGAAGCTTTCGCTGGACAGATAAAATCTATTTTGGATAATTATGAAGAAGCAATGAAAAAATCAGTATTAGGTAAAAAATTAGCGAAAACAATTTTCAATTCTGTAGTACAAGCAAAACGATTGTCTGATTATTTAAATGAATTTTAGTAATGAAATTAGTACTTTTAGGAGATATTGCTTTATTTGGAATTTTATCAAAAAGGAACAACTCCAATATTGAAATATACTTTAAAGACATTGCAGACTATTTATCTATTGCTGATTATGTGATTGGTAATCTTGAGACACCGTTTTCAGTTAAGCAGAAAAGAAATGGTGCTAAATCTGCGTATATATATTCAGATGTTGAGAATGTTGAAATTTTAAAATATCTTCATATAGACGCTGTTACTCTAGCCAACAACCATATTTTTGATTATGGTAAAGAAGGGTATGAAACAACAAAACAGTTGTTAAAAGAGAATGGTATAGAATATTTTGGTTCTGAGGGAAAATCTGTAAGATTGACAGTAGATGAAAATAAATTGTCATTACATGGTTTTTGCTGTTATTCTACAAATCCTCTGAATGCTGTTCAATATGGACGTTATGGTGTGAATGCGTTTAATACCGAAGTTGTTAAAGAGTTATTTGTTAATGATAAAGAAGATGGATATTTAAGTATTCTTTCGGTTCATGCAGGATTAGAGCATGTAAATTATCCAAGCCTTGATTCTGTTTCTGTCGCTAGAACTTTTGCATCGTATAATGATTATATCTATTACGGTCATCATCCTCATGTGGCACAAGGTATAGAAATGCATAAATCATCATTAATAGCTTATAGCCTTGGAAACTTTTGTTTTGATGATGTATATACATCGGTATCTAAAGCTCCATTGGTAAAACTTTCTGAAAATAATAGGTCCTCTTATGTTTTAGAGGTTGATATAAGGAATAATAAGATATTTTCTTATAAGATTGTACCTATTTATATTGGAAAAGACAAGCTACACATCAATAAGGGGGTAGATGAAAATACAGTCAAGCACTATACATCTAAAATTAATCAATTATCTACAGAAGAATATAATAAATTGCGCTCATCATTATTGAATGAGTACTATGCTGAGAGGAGGAAAAAAAGAAATATATATTGGTATTTAAAACGACTTAGATTAAGGTATGCCAAATTGTTGGTGGCAGGCTATAACAATTCTAGACTATATAAAAAAAATATTAAAATATCATAGAATGAGAGTTTTTGTTAATGTTCCTGATGGGAAACTGCATTCTACCTCATGGGTTTATCCTTGGATAGAATATTTACAATTAAATAAAATTGAATATGTTGAAATTGACATAACAAAGTGTAATCCTATTGATATTATTCAAGATTATGATGTTTTCTTGTGGCATTTTAGCCAATACAACTATATTGATATGCTTGAAGCAAGAAACATTATTTATTCTTTAAAACTTAAAAATCCAAACTTGAAAGTATTCCCAGATTTTAATGATGCATGGCACTTTGATGATAAGGTTGCGGAAATGTATGCGTTGAAAGCTGTAGGAGCGCCAATTCCTAATTCGTGGGTATTTTATGATGTTGATACCTTAAAAAATGCGATTAGTAATAAGGAAATTATTTTTCCAATCATTGCAAAATTGAGGACAGGATCGGGTTCTCATAATGTTAGAAAGATAGAAAATAAGAAGCAATTAATATCATATGCTAAACGAATGTTTGGCAAGGGTTATAATCCATCACCTAGTTTATTGTATAAAACAACATCAAATATTCGTTCATCACATGATAAAGCTACTTTCTTTTCTAAATTAAAAAGAGTTCCAGAATTCTTAAGAGTTTTGAAAGAGTCACAGAAATTTCCCCACGAAAAAGGATATGTATATTTGCAAGAATTTATTCCTAATGATGGATTTGATATGAAAGTTGTTGTCGTAAAGGATAAATTATCTGGATTATACCGTCCTATTAGAAGCCATGATTTTAGAGCGTCAGGTGGCGGGGAAGTCAAGTATAAAAAGGATTTATTAACTGATGATATAATAAATTCTGCATTTAGTGTTTCAGATTCTTTAGGCTTTCAATGTGTTGGGTTCGATTATGTTATAGATAACAGAACTGGTAAAGGAGTTATTATAGAGATGAGTTATGGTTTTTCTCATGTAGCTATTATGGGGATGAATGGTTGGTATGATAGAAATAAGCAATGGCATGATGGAGCTTTAAATGCTCCCTACGAAATTCTTAAAAATATAGTCAAACAAAGTAGAAGTGAAAAGTAAAATGATAAGAGTTTTAGTAACAGGAGGTGCTGGCTTTATCGGCTCTAACCTTTGCGAGTATTTACTTGCCCATAATTATGAAGTTGTATGTTTGGACAACTTCGCAACAGGGAAGATTGAGAATCTTCTTCCGTTATTGAATCAATATCCTGATACATTTAAACTGATTGTAGGTGACATCCGTAATTTCTCTGATTGCCAGGAGGCAGTAGTAGGAGTCGATTATATTCTGCATGAGGCAGCATTGGGTTCTGTACCCCGTTCCATCAAAGACCCTGCCACTACTAATGCAGTTAATATTAGTGGCTTCCTGAATATGTTGATTGCTGCCCGTGATGCAGGAGTGAAACGCTTTATGTATGCGGCAAGTTCATCCACTTATGGAGATAGCCAGTCTCTTCCCAAAGTGGAAGATGTGATCGGTAGACCGTTATCTCCTTATGCTGTAACCAAATATGTGAACGAGCTTTATGCGGATGTATTTGCACGTACTTATGGAATGGAATGTATCGGCTTACGCTATTTTAACGTATTCGGACGTCGTCAGGACCCCTTTGGTGCTTATGCTGCTGTTATCCCCTTATTTGTGAAGAAATTGATGGCACACGAGAGTCCCGTGATTAACGGTGATGGTGAATACAGCCGTGATTTTACTTACATTGACAATGTAATCCAGATGAATATGCTTGCCATGACAACCACCAATCCGGATGCAGTCAATCAGGTTTATAATACCGCTTTTGGAGAAAGGACTACATTGAATCAGCTGGTGAATTATTTGAAGGAATATTTGAGTGAGTTTGATCCGAAAATTGCTGATGTGGAGATTCTTCATGGCCCGAATCGGCAGGGTGATATACCTCATTCTTTGGCTTGTATTGATAAGGCTAGAAAACTTCTTGGTTATATTCCGGAATACAGCATGCGCGACGGTCTGAAAGAAGCTGTCAAATGGTATTGGCATAATATTTGATTCACTCATTCTTTTTTCCCTTTCTATTAGCTAATAAACTAAACTTCCTAATAAATACTGAAAATCTTATGGATACAGTAAAAATTGCCGTAATCGGTCTCGGTTACGTAGGGCTTCCTTTGGCTCGTTTGTTCTCTACCAAATACAAAACTGTTGGTTTTGACATGAATAAATCCCGTGTGAATGCATTGATGGCAGGACACGATGCTACCCTTGAAGTTTCGGACGAATTGCTGCAGTCTGCCATTGCCAATGGCTTCAAGTGCACGGCTGACATTGAAGACATTCGTGATTGCAACTTCTATGTTGTGGCAGTTCCTACCCCTGTGGATCATAACCATAATCCGGACTTGACTCCTCTGTACAATGCAAGTACTACTGTGGGGAAAGTGATTTCCAAAGGTGATATTGTAGTGTATGAATCTACAGTATATCCGGGTGTGACTGAGGATGAATGTATTCCGGTAGTGGAAAGAATATCCGGTTTGAAATTCAATACGGATTTCTTTGCAGGCTATTCCCCCGAACGTATCAATCCGGGTGACAAGCTACACACAGTCGAGAAGATAAAGAAAGTGACTTCAGGTTCAACTCCTGAAATTGGTAAGAAAGTGAACGAAGTGTATGCTTCTGTTATATCTGCCGGAACACATTTGGCTCCCACGATGAAGGTGGCAGAGGCGGCCAAAGTCATTGAGAATTCGCAACGTGATATCAATATAGCCTTTGTCAATGAGCTTTCCAAGATATTCATGCGTATGGGGATTGATACTCAGGATGTATTGGAGGCTGCAAGTACCAAATGGAATTTTCTTCCCTTTAAGCCGGGGCTGGTTGGAGGACACTGCATTGGCGTAGACCCTTATTATCTGGCCCAGTGTGCACAGAGTTATGGCTATAATCCTGAAATCATATTGGCCGGTCGTCGTATGAATGATGGTATGGGAGAGTATGTGGCTGGTCAAGTGATAAAACTGATGCTGAAAAAAGGAATTCAGGTTTTGAACTCTAATATACTGATACTCGGTTTTACTTTCAAGGAGAATTGTCCGGATGTACGTAATACGAAAGTGATAGATATTTATGAGGCTTTGAAGGGATACAATCTGAATATAACCGTTTATGATCCGTGGGCAAATCCGGATATCGTAAAGCATGAATATGGAATTGAAGTGATCAATGAACTTCCTGAAGAAAAGTTTGATTCGGTTGTGTTGGCGGTTGCCCATCAACTGTTTACGGGAATAGATATCGAAAGTTTGTCGAAGACACGGTCTGTTGTGTTTGATGTTAAAGGTTTCTTGCCCAAAGAATCCGTTGACGGCAGATTATGATAAAATGAAAAAGCTTTTCTTTGTTACCAATGTTGATTGGTTCTTTATTTCCCATCGTTTGCCTATTGCCCTGAATGCTATTCAGCAGGGATATGAAGTTTATTTATTGTCACGGGATACCGGAAGAAAACAGTTTTTACAAGGGAAAGGGATTCGCTTTATCGATATTCCTTTTGACCGTTCCGGAAGTAATCCTTTGCATGAATTGAAATGTATTTTTCAGTTATATACAAACTACAAAAAGTATAGACCTAATATAATTCATCATGTTACTTTAAAGGCTGCATTGTTAGGTTCTGTTGCAGCTAAGCTGTCAGGGCAACATCATGTTGTGAATGCAATAAGTGGATTGGGGTATAACTTTACGAACGGCAGGAATGGGATTTTGCAGAAGTTGATAAGGACTTTGATTCGCATTGCATTCAAAAGTAAGTCTTTTTCCTTTATTCTTCAGAATCCGGATGATGTGGGGATGATCAAAGGCTTCAATCTGGTTCCCTCGTCCCATATTTTTCTGATAAAGGGCTCGGGAGTAGATTTGAATGAATTTGTTTTTTCCCAAGCTCCTGGCAAGACTCAATTAAAGGTACTCTTTCCTGCAAGGATATTGTTGGATAAGGGGGTGATGGAGTTCATTGATGCAGCCAAATTACTTCAAAAGCGATTTATTGGAAAAGTAAAATTCATATTGGCAGGTGATTGCGACAAAGAAAATCTGGCTGTTTTGGGGGAAGAAAAGCTAAGGTCTCTTCTTGTCGATGATTATATTGAATGGATAGGATATCAGGCTCAAATGTTTCCTATATATACGGATAGCGATATCGTTGTACTGCCTTCCTATCGGGAAGGTTTGCCCAAATCCTTGATTGAAGCATGTGCGGTAGGGCGTCCTATTGTAACAACCGATGTACCGGGTTGCCGTGAATGCGTGAAATCCGGATATAATGGTTATTTGGTTCCTGCCAAGGACAGTAGGGCGTTGGCTGATGCCATCGGCCTATTGATAGAAGATGATGCGAAGAGGAAGGAGTTTGGAAGGAACTCTCGTCTGTTGGCGGAAGAAGAATTTTCTATAGATAAGGTTGTCAGGCAAACTTTTGATATTTATCAATCAATTATTAGGATATCTTGATATTCCCGGGTATCTTTGTAGAAAGATTGGATTCATGAAGAAGAACAAGCCATATAAGGAACAAGAACCGATGGTGCCGAATGTTGGTGAACCGGTAGTTGTATATACGGGTAATGAGAATAATCCGAATATCGTTACGGAAGGACGTGATGACATTAGGCATGCTATTTCTGGTGAAGAATTATTGGATAGACTTTGCCCTCGTATAAAGGCTTTGTTTGGATGAGAGTCGTATTCGCTCCCGAAGTAGAGGAGGATTTGTATGGGCTTATAAAAATACTTGTTGAGAAGGAGTATTTGGGTACTTATCCTTTTGCTATTTCTTATGTGGAAGAACTGATAGCTGATATTCAACAGAACATTCATTCTAAATTAAAAAAGAAAGCGCCCGCTTTTTTTGAGCGTTATGGTAAGGATATGTATTACATCACTTATCAACGTAATTCTAATACGACGTGGTATATTTTCTTCTCTGTCATTGGAGATACTTATTTTATTAAATACATAACCAATAATCACGTTTCCGGTCAGTATATTTTTTAGCATATTTCAATGAACATACTCGTCACTGGAATCCACGGCTTTGTGGGTTCCAATCTCGTTGTTGCCCTAAAGGAACGTCATAGCCTTTACGGACTGGATATTGTCGCTCCTGAAAAGGAGGGGGTGGTAAAGACTTTTTTCTGGAAGGATATCGAACCGGCTTCTTTTCCGATGCGGAATCTTCCTGAATTCGATGCCATTATTCATCTGGCTGGTAAAGCCCATGATACGAAAAACCGGTCTGCTGCCCAATCCTATTTTGATATTAATNNTGAAAGCCGCTGCAGACAGTGTGGCAGGGGATATGCTGACTGAAGATGTGGTGCCTGCTCCGGTAGGGCCTTATGGGGAAAGTAAGATAGCTGCCGAGAATTACATCCTTGACAAGTTGAAGGTTGAAAATGGAGAATTGAAAGCTAATCCTTGTGATGACAAGCAGGTTTATATCCTGCGTCCCTGCATGATTCATGGTCCCGGTAACAAAGGCAATCTGAATCTTCTTTATAATGTGGTGAAAAAAGGTGTTCCCTGGCCTTTGGGGGCTTTTGAGAACAGAAGGTCTTTTACTTCGATAGACAATCTCTGCTATGTGGTGAAAGGGCTGTTGACCAAGGAGGTGGCGAGTGGTATCTACCACATGGGAGATGACGAAGCCTTGTCCACAAATGAGCTGATAGCTTTGATGTGTCGGGCTTTGGACCGTAAACCGCATATCTGGAAGATAAACAGAGGACTGATGGAGTTCTGTGCCCGTTTTGGGACTCTGCTCCATTTGCCTTTGAATGAAGAGCGTCTGCGCAAGTTGACAGAGAATTATGTGGTGAGTAATGCGAAGATAAAGGCTGCCCTGGGTATTGACAGAATGCCGGTGAGGGCAGAGGAGGGGATAGTGAGAACGATAAAATCGTTCTCAAATATAAAAGTAAACAATTAAGAATTAAAAATTAAAGAGGAAAATACTGTTATGTATTATCTGCTTATACTGGTTCTGCTGTTTTTAGCAGAACTTTTTTATTTTAGAATAGCTGATAGGTGCAATATCATCGACAAGCCCAATGA
>NWBO01000154.1:0-242 GCA_002633275.1 Bacteroidales bacterium Phil12 | reverse complement strand
CGTTGGCCTATTTCCTGACGAGTGACTTTGAATATCCCTGGTTCCTGCTTGCCTTGACACTGGTGACGTTCATCAGCTTCGTGGACGATATGAAATCCACCGGACAGATGACAAGGCTGCTTTTTCATTTCTCTGCCATGGCCTTGATGTTTTATCAGTGGGGGCTGTTCTCCTTGTCCTGGTGGTGGATAGTCATAGCCTTGATAGTCTGTACGGGCATCATCAATGCCTACAACTTTATG
>NWBO01000153.1 GCA_002633275.1 Bacteroidales bacterium Phil12 | reverse complement strand
CCGTAGATGGCTGTTGCCGAAGCATCTTTCAACACGTCGATACTTTCAATATCGGCAGGATCAAGGCTGGCCATGCCATCTTCCGTCGGAAATCCGTCGATAATATAAAGCGGTTCGTTGCTTTGCGTAATTGATATACCGCCACGAACACGCACTGACATCGTAGCACCGGGCTGACCGTCTGTTTGTATAATCTGCACACCCGCCATACGTCCCGCTAAAGCTTGGGTTACATCAGACGAAGGAACTTTGAGCAAATCGTCGCTTCTCACAGAAGCCACGGAACCGGTCAGGTCTTTACGCTTTACTGTTGCATAACCGATAGCTACCACCTCATCCAACAATACCGACGCAGCTTTCATGGTCACATCAATCTGTTTCCTTCCTTTCACGGCTACTTCCATATTTTCCAATCCGATAAAAGAGAAAACCAAGACATCTTTCTGCGGATCACTAACGGTAATGGTGTATTTACCATTGATATCGGTAATGGTACCCGTGTTTTGTTTTCCTTTCACGGTTACATTTCCTCCAATCACTTCCAAGCCTTCGTTGTCCACCACCTTACCGGTAACGGTCAAACTCTGGGCATAAATGCCGGATACACCGACAAGAAGCAACAAAATGCAAATAATTCTACTTTTCATCATATTCTGTTTGTTATTTATATTCACTATGTTTCATTGTTTATCATTGATTTACTACCCGAGTAGATATAGGACTCCGGTCGGTCATTTCAACCACCTGATAAACCCCGTCTATCTCATCGTAAAGCAACGAGGAACCCGTATATTGTCGAGAGTAAAAATTGCCATTCAACGCAGGATTGTCTGTTCCATAACTAAATACTGCTTGTTCGGTGCGATGATTCACTGTCAGTTCCGGTGCCTTGGAAGCATCCAAAACCGCTTTGATCGTCCAGTCGCCTACGTTAAAGGTATCACCGTCACGGTTAATAATAGAAACAGCCTCATCTCCTACCTGAATTATAGCCAAGAAACGGGTGGCAGAACAACCGTCAACCCGTGCAGTCAAATGCCACTGGTTGGGATACTCCGCTCCGGTGATGGCGGGCGGCACTACAAAACGGTCCGTTTGGGACAGCGTAAAAACATGTCCTCCAAAAAGTTGTGTCACAGCCACCCATCCTTTGGTCTTATTATCTGTAGACAACGTTTTCTTTACCGCATCAATCTTAAATTCCGTAGGACTATGCAACAGCCACTCCCAGCGAACAGCCTCCGATGCCTCCAATTCATCATACACTATTACTGTATGAGGATGAAGCATCAACACGTGCCGACGGTATTTAGTCAACGGAGTGGCACCGAATCCATTTTCAGGCGTCTGCTCAATACCTGCCTGCTTGAAGTAGCCAACCCACATCGGGTCATTGCTGATACCTCTGTAAGCATGTGAAACATCTCCCAAACAGTAACTGATATGCTGTCCGCCCATAGCACGCGTCACACTGCCATAACCTTCGGTAGAATAAGGTTGCCCGATGCCGTTTACCAACAGTGAATTATGCGCCCTCGTATGGCGATAGGACATCAGATTATGAGCATCGCTGAAATTCTGATAATAACCCGTACTGCGATACACATCGACACCTTTATACAACAGGTTAAAAGCATTCTGACTGGCAGTAGTGTGACTGCCGGACCCGAATGTACTGGAACGGAACGAGAGTGCAAGATCCCTTTCTGTATCTTCCGGGGCACTGTGCATGGCTACTTCACCAGCGTCTTTATACCAAACCATTTTATCAGCCCCGGCAGGAAAAGTTGTATTGTAATCCTGATCGGTACACATCCGGTAAAGACGCAATTCATAATCCCGACGCAACAGGTCCCGACATTCTCCGGCATACCATCCGGCATAGGAATTACCCGTTTCACACGCCAGATAGTCAGCAAAAGCGGCAATCAGCCGGTTGGGTTCGCTCCCCTTTTCACTACTGTCACCAAAGCCGTTACTTTTCGATCCCGGCGGGCAAGTATAAACCAACGAACGTCCAACATTCTGATACCACGGATGCGATAGAAAATCGTACTGACTGATGAATGAAAGAAGAGACGGCATATACGCCAAAGTCAATATATTGGCACTGAAATAACCGGTGCCATTGTGCCATATACCATCACGATTGAAACCGGAGGCAGGAGCTCGGGCTGTCCACAATTCATAATAATACTCCATCATGGGCAGCACTTCGGAAGAATAGGCCGGTTTGTCGTAAAGCGACAAAGCCACTTGAAAGAGGATGCGCATATTCTGCTGCCAAAAATGATTATCAAAGAGATGGTTTTCCTGAAAACCGCAATTTACCTTGTAATAGTAACGTGCCACACGCATCATCAGTTCTTCGGCAGCAGTACGATCGGAAGCAGACAAGTTATTATAAAGCAGATCGTAGGCTGCAACAAGACACCATGTGATGTTGCTGGCAGTAAAGTTGGATGCAAAAAGTTGTCCATCGGCAGGGGGAGCGACAATCAGAGCTTCGAGAAGCTGACGCAACTTTTCGGCATAAATTTCTTTTTGGGTCAGGTGATAAGCCTGATAAAGATAAGTGGCATGTTGCCGGAGCTCTTCTGCACGGCTATATAAATCAGTCATTCCGGTGTATTCGGCTTTCAATGCCAGAGAAGCACGACTTTGTAGTTCTTTATATTCAGGGTGTGAAGTGACACGGTTACGAGCCTCTCCGATACGGTCGTCTAAAAAACAGTAAATACGAGGATGCAGACGGGGAGCATTTGCTAAGAATGTCTGAAAAGGAGGTGTTACAAATTCCGGTGTATCATTCTTTACTTCGAAACGATAGATAGCACTCCATTCACCGGGCGTAGTTCCATTAAGATTGGTGGAACGAAAGCGCCAATACCATGTGCCGACCTCCAAACGACGATGAAGATTATACATACACCATTCCTGCGGTTCGGAAAGTAGCGTTTCGGAACTGTTGAAATCTTCAGTACGTGAAAGGGAAAATTGCAGTCTTTCGCCCGTCTTCATGGCTTGAGGAACAATAAGAGGAGCAGGATTCAGATACAATTCATTATCTCCTTTGGGATAAGGTTGCGTCCGTATCTTATCCTGATAGGCATCGGGAATTCCGGCAGGCGTCTCTGGCTGCGTACTGTCCGGTTCGGGCAGCGAGTCAGATGTACAGCTACAGAATAACTGTACCATGAACAAAAGAAAAACCGATAGGCGAAATGTGGTGTGCATATTATTTTCTTTTCTAGGTATAAGATTAGAGGGCTATTTTCAAAAGTTTCAATGTAAGAAGAAGGTAAAGCGGGACGGGGGAATCCCACTTTCCTTGAATTTCTATTGAGTAAGGTCGAATAGTGACTATTTAAAAATCGTAATCATTGGACGGCAAAGAGCTTGTTGATTAAGAGCTGCCTTAACACTGATACCCGCCTCCTGTGCATTAGTTACAGCACCATCAGTCACATTAATACGTACGCCAGAAACATTATTTTGGTTATTGATGGTACTGGAAGCATAATTCACTGTATTAATCGGTGTTCTATCAAACATTTTGCCATTGACAAATTCAAACTCCGGAATATTTTTAAAGTCCTCACTACCAGTAGCAGGCACCTCTTTCATTGTAAACAATGTACCCATAAACGCACTCAATTGCGACAATGTAGGAATATACCATGCACTCAAATTCTCACTAGCAAGAGCATGTTCTCCCACCCATTTCTCATAAGTTGTTTTAAACGCAACATCTCCAAGACCTGTTAATAAAACGTCCGTAGTCTGTGTTCCATTTGTCATACCTGCAGCTGTTTCAGCCAAAGTAGTCAATAATTCCGTATTAAGAGTTTGACGAGCAGTCGCTACATTCTCAATCGCTACCGCATATCCGGCAATTGTCTTGCCCTGAAGTGCTACAGGATAATTAGCCGGCACATCACTACCGATAGCCTCCATTTTGAAAACAATACCGACAGCATCTGCTGCATCACGTACCACTCTACCTTCTGCATTGATATAACTACCAACCTTCATTTCCAACGCTTCATAATCCGGATCCACTCCTACTTCAATGTCAAAGTTTCCATCTCCGATTTCAAATTTAGCCATAATCTGCATATTAGCATCCAAAGGTAATGTATTTGCCGGTATTTTAATCTCTTTACTATATCCGCCACTCAATGCCATGGTTATTTCTTCTGTAAATTTACCTACATTTGAAGGAGCAAAAAAGAAATTAGCGAACCAATTGCCATCCGCAGAAGCAAAACTTGCATTTGTAAAAGTCACAGGAGCCGTAGCAGAACATTTACCCTCTAAAATATCATATCCGCTCAAAGCGTTATATTTTATTTCCAGTTTATTAGCTGCCGCAGCTACTTCCGGATTCTTCGGTTTTACGCTCACATTAGCGAACGGGCGTTTCAATGTCACACTGGCATTGCCAATCGTTTCCAATTTTCCGCAGAAAGCGTCGCTGGCTGCCATCAACGCATCATTTGTCAGATCGAATGATGCAGTATTATATCCTACTGCTCTCAAATCAGCAGTGTTATATACTTTATTAGCAGCACCACTTTCCGGTACGTATTCAGCCCAGAACAATGCTTTCGACACTTCTTTTTGTTCATCTACAGAAATAGTGAAAGATACCTTACCGTCTGTAACCGGTTTAGTTACCTGATCGCCTATCTTATTGCCATCAGCATTCAGTAATTGCATGAT
>NWBO01000152.1:96821-104764 GCA_002633275.1 Bacteroidales bacterium Phil12 | reverse complement strand
TCAAACGATTAACTGCTGATTTTTATTTTTTCCACTCTCTATCTTAAATTTTCTATCCTTTATATTAATATGTATAATCTATATTTTCCTCTTTCCGCTCTCTGTTTTATCGTTTGCGGTTTGAAGAAAATTTTCCAAATACACCAGTTGGCATTCCAAACAGACTGATTCTCGTTCCAAACAGGCTGAAATTCGAACGTATATAGTACTATATAGCGACTATATATAGTACTATATATGCTCACTATATAGTACTATATACGTTGCGTTTCTCCACTGATTGGAACGAGAATCAGTCTGTTTGGAACGCTAATCAGTGTATTTTACACATAAACTTCAAACTAATAGACGTAAAACTCAAATCAATACATCTATAAGTTAGTGTGTTACGTATAATGTTGTGTTCCTAAAATATCAACTTGCGACAAATGATTATTTAATAGCCTTCGGGAAGTATTTAACTTTCTGCAACGGGACGGTATTTAGTGCTTTGACCACCGCCATCGAGGGCTGAAATGTACATTTTACCCTTGAAACCGTTTTCAAATCAACTTTTTGGGGGTCATCTTGGGCTTTGGCGTCCAAAGAAGGGTGCAACCAACCCAGTTTGCCCAATTGAACGGGACAGCCGCATCGAAGATAAAATAAAATAACATCGCTGATTTCGTCCATCGCCAAAGCGGCTTCGGGAGCGGAAAGCGTGCAACTGACTTCAACTTTCTTATATATGCTTTCGTTGGTAATTCGTGATTTTTGCAACAGAGCGGCAATGTACTTTTCTTCGGTTTTGCCACTTTTCAAATTAAAGACTTTTCGCTTTTTGATAAAGTATTCCAATTTCATTTTTGTGATGTTTTTTTGTTAATATCAATAAATTCCGTTTGTTTTAGCGTGTAGCGGGTGCAAAAGTACGAATATGTTCTCTATTGTGCAAGGTTTTTTTGAGGAAAGAAAAATAATTACGGGCTTTTGGCGTTATATCGTTGTTACTTTCTCAAAGATTTTAGGTAATTAAACATATATATGGTATGAAAAAGGTGATTATATACTTCTTAATTTTGTTTGTGGGTTGTGTCGCAATGGCTCAAAGAGTGAATATCAAAGGCGTTGTGCAAGACGGTCAAAGCGGTGAAAAACTTATGTTCGCAAACTGTATATTGCAGTACAAAACGGATACTATCGGAATCTTTAAGGGTGAAACAACAAACGAAAACGGTGAATTTGAGTTCAAAAAGATAAAGAAAAGAAACCTTATCTTAAAGGTTTCGTACGTCGGTTATCATATTTTCAGACGGGAAATAAGCGAGAAAGATTTCATTGAAGGTAAGGATATCGATTTGGGCGTGATTGCAATGGAGAAAGATGAGTTGCAGGTTGTGGAGATTACGGCTCAAAGAAAACGTATTGAAATCGATGACGACAAAATGAATGTCAATATCGATGAGAATATGGCGGCAATGGTATCGAATGCGTTTGACTTGCTGCGATTGGTTCCCGGTGTGATGATTGACGGCGATGAGAAACTGACGCTGAACGGCAAGAGCGGAGTGCAGTTCCAATACAACGGCAGGGAATTGAAAATGGATTGGGACGGTATCAAAGATATGTTAAAGAGTATGTCGCCCGAAATGATTGAACAATTCGAAGTGCTGAAAAATCCCGGTGTGCGTTATGACGCCGAAGGTACGGCAGGTATCATCAATATAAAAATGAAAAAGGCCAAAAACTACGGATTGAACGGGACTGTAAATTTGGGCAGCGGATACGAAGACAATATCAATTACTCTTTTAACGAGGGAATGCGGTTGAACTTTGTCAATGATAAGTGGATTATCTCCGCAGGGCTGAATAATTCCAATTCGTGGTACGGTACTGATTATAAGGACGACTCGTCTTACAGATATACATGGGTGGATAAAGATACGACGCTTTTCAAATATTATTCGGGAGCGGATGATGCGACTTCGGCTTGGAGAGGTGTGGATTTCTCGGCGTCTTATTCTTTGGACACAACTTCCACTATTTCTTTTGATGCACGCTATAATTACAACAAAAGTCCTTTCAATCAAAGTACGGATGAGACATATATGTCCCACGCTCCCCATTACTACGATGTGGATTCCTCGTATTTCAACACGTCAGGTTATCAATCCAAGGGTTCTTCGGCAAGTTTTGGTCTCGGTTACGTAAAAAAACTTTCCGCTGACGATACCAAGTTCTCCATGGACTTGGATTATTCCACCAACAGCAACGAAACTTCTTCATTGAGCGATGTGGCGTATTACAACAAAGACAATGCAACAGACGAAGAACTTCTGAGACGTCAGGGCTACAAAAGACAAAACGAAAGCGAAAGCCATAACGCTTCATTCAGGGCTGATTATTACAAACCTTTGGGACGCGGCAACCGTTTCGAGATGGGTATAAAATCAAAAATCAGTTATTCGGACAGAGATTACAACTCATTGCTTTTCAATCAAGCCACAAACGAATACGCCAATAACCCATACGAATCCAACCGCTTCAAATACACGGAGAATATAAACTCATTCTATGCTTCATTGACCAACAAATACTTCGACAAGAAGTTATCCGTGCGTTTGGGTTTGCGTATGGAACAGACAAACACCAAAGGCGAACAAGTCAATAACGGAGAAATAAACACATTGCATTATTTCAACGTCTTTCCCAATGTGAGATTGGGTTACAAATTCTCGGACGATAAGGAGTTGGGACTTAACTATTCATACCGTTTGCGCCGTCCTTGGTCAAGCCAGTTAAATCCTTTTGTTAAAAAATCCGATGATTACAACTATTCTACGGGCAACCCTGCATTGGAACCTTCATACACTCACAGTTTCTACTTATCTTATTCCTCCGACTTCGCATTTTTCCCGTCTCTTTCTTACTCACACTCATACAACGAAAGCGAGACCATGCGTGTTCCTTTGGACGACAGTTGGGGAATAACGGATTACAATGCTTTGGCACAGATAACTTATCCCATAAACTTCGGTACATCGGATAGATTGGGCTTGGATTTGTCTTACAACAAGTCCATCGGTACTACGTGGTATATAGGTATAAGCGGTGGTGTCGATTACACGCATATAGCCTCCACAGCCGGCGGTATAAAAGCCGTAAGCAACGACGGATTTTCCTACAATATTCAGGCAAACGTCTTTGGAACCATTATGTGGGACATAAGATTGAGTGCGTTTTTTATGTACTATTCCTCCGATATAACGGGATTCGGAAAAGGCTCGGGCTGGCAATACTCCAATATATCTTTAAGCAGAGATTTCTTCGACAAGAAACTAAACGTGTCGTTCTCCGTAAGACTTCCGCAATTCAAAGACTCGTATAACGAAAGCACATATATGAATTACAGATACGAGACATGGAGGCAAAAAGACCGACCGATGTTTCACGTTTCTTTGAGATACAAATTCGGCAAGTTCTATCAAAACAAACAAGTTCAAAAACAACAATTGCAAAGCCACGACGACCAAGAGGGCGGTGGCGAACAAAGACGCTAAATTCTGCAATCCGTGTTTGACAAAGACGACAAACAATTATTTATTAACAACAACGCACGAAATATTATGAGAAAACTATTCATTTTGCTTGCACTTTGCATTGCAACTTTTGGAACAAACGCCCAAATATCAAAAGAAGCGTTCGACAAATGGCACGCAAACAAATATTCAATGTTTATTCACTTCGGATTGTACTCCGAATTGGGCGGAGTGTGGGACGGAAAACCTGTCAAGCAGGGATACAGCGAACAGATACAGTCCTTTGCCGGGATATTCAGCGACTGGTACGGCAGCACCGCCAAGAGTTTTAACCCGATAAACTTTAATGCAGACTCTGTCGTCGCTCTTGCCAAACGTTCGGGAATGAAATCTGTTGTCATAACCTCCAAACATCACGACGGCTTCTGTATGTTCCGTACCGCAACCACAGACTACAACTCCTACGACGCCACTCCATGCAAACGCGACTTCGTCAAAGAAATGGCAGAGGCTTGCAAACGGGCGGGCATCAACTTCGGCATATACTTTTCACTCATAGATTGGCACTATCCTCACGCATATCCTATTTCCAGCCATAACAGTGATTTCATTACACCCCAACATCACCAGTACAATAAGGAACAAGTAATAGAATTGCTTACAAATTACGGTTCTATATCGGAACTTTGGTTTGATATGGGCTCGAACACACCGCAACAAAGCAAGGAACTCTACGATTTGGTTCATAAACTGCAACCGAACTGTATGGTAAGCGGTCGCCTTGGTAACGACTTCTATGATTTCAGTGTGATGGCTGATAACAAATATCCTGAATCCACACTGCAAACGGCTTGGCAAACGGCAGCCTCTATGTTCGATGAAACATGGAGTTATCGTTCATGGCAGCAGCGCGGTGAGGTAAAAGACAAAGTTAATGAGAAGTTACGCAGCCTTATCAACGTTGTTGCACACGGCGGAAACTTTCTTTTGAATATAGGTCCCAAAGGCGACGGCTCCATTGTGGAGTTTGAACGCCAAGTGTTGCAGCAAATAGGCTCGTGGCTTGACAAAAACGGCGAAGCCATTTACAATACCGAAGCATCGCCTTTCCAAACGTCTTTCGATTGGGGTGCAGTAACCCAAAAAGACAACACTTTGTATTTGATTCTCTCAGGAAAACGTCCTGCAAACGACAGAATAACCCTTACCGTGCCTGACACCAAACTCCTTTCCTGCAATGCCAAGACCACTGTCAAAGGAAATCAAATAACATTCGTACTTGACAACAACGCCTACGGCGATGAAATCAGTGTTATCAAAGCAACGTTCAACCGTCCTGTGGAAAAACAAATCACGCAGGGCGAACGTATAGCTAACCACAGTTATTCTTGTTTTGACTATTACAGTAACTACCGCAGTGATGTCAGTTACCAATGGAATATCGTCAAAAACAATCTTCGCGAATTGGAATTTACTTACACTTCCCAAGAGATTGGCAAGGAGTTATCGGTTGAAATAGACGGAAAGAACTACACTTTAACCCTCACCGCCGACAATCCTCAACCTCTTGCTTCTAACATAACAACCACTTTCGGCGATTACTATCTTTGCGGCCCGGCGGGAGGAATGTTTGACTCTCCTTCCGTTATCCGCACCGACATAAACACTCCTCCGACAAGATATGCCTCTTGGCAAAAGACAGACAAAAATACAGCGATGTTCGATTGCGATATTTTGGAGACATATTACCTGATGCAGAACGTGGAAACCGACAAAGCTCACGACATTATAATGGACGTCGGTGCGGGCAACGGCATTGAGGTTTATTTGAACGGTCGCTCCGTAATGAAGCATTTGAATCCTTATCGCTGCAAATTCCGTGAGGAAAAGATTTTATTGCCTTTGGAAAAGGGAAACAATCAGATTGTTGTGAGAATGTACAACCGCTTTGAGAAACAAACGGGTTATCTTTTGCGTTTGGCAAACGACCAAGTCATATATAAACAACGCCTGACCCTGCCGAAATCTTTGAAAGGCAGAAATCACACCGTGATAGTCAGACAAAACAATCTGCCGTCCATACATAAAGACACCGAACTGTCCAATCTCTCGATAGATTTCCGTTGATTGTGATTTTTCGTCCCAAAAATTTGTCAGTTTATCAAAACATTTTGTATCTTTGCAGCCGTTAAACGAATTGAAACAATGGTAAAAACAATCGCAAATATCACAAGTAAAAACGTAACTGCCTCATTCGGAACCCTGTTGAGGGGGGGGGATTTTCAATATTGCGATACTAAATACAGAAGATTTCAATATTACTATATATAATAAGGTATGCGGATACGCTCGTTTGAGTGTGTCTGCATATCTTTTTTTGTTTTGTAACAAGCAAGTAAAATAAAAACATAATTAACCCGAAAATAGATTAAAATATTACGACAATGAAATTGGAATACTTTATCAAAAAGCGAAAAGTCAATAACCTGAAAACAGGCAAGGTCGAAGAAAAATACATCGCTGCCCTGTTGCAAAAATCCGCAATCACAAACGAAACAATATGCAAAGAAGTTGAAGTGAGCTGCACCCTATCCGCTGCCGAGACCGCTTTGGCAATGGATGAAATCAGTGACGTTATTTTGTCGTATCTGTCTAAGGGTTGTCCCGTTCAGTTGGGCAAACTCGGCTGGCTGCACCCACGATTGGACGCCCAAGCCCAAGATACGGCGGAAAAAGTCGATTTGAAAACCGTTTCGAGGGTGAAATGTTCGTTTCAGTCTTCAAAAGAATTGGTCAAAGCCCTGAATCGTGCCCCGTTGCAGAAAGTCAGATATATTCCAAAATCCATGAGGTAGTCGCTTTGCTTTATGAAACAATTTCAAGGTAACATATTAATATATAAAACTCTGATTTTTAAGAATATTTATCAGAGATTTACGGCTGTTGTTTTGAACTTGATAAGTAAATGTTTGAGACTTGCGTCCCAATATCGGAACAAAATGTCCCACTCAGTGGAAACTCGTGCAGCACATTACGTAATGTATTGCGCTACTTTACGTAATGTACCGCAGTAGATTACGTAAAGTAGCGCACGAACTTCCGACATTGGGACACGAACTTCCGATATTGGGACGCAAGTATGTGCTGATTGGGATACGAACTTCAAATAAATAAATGAAAATCTTAAATAAACAGACGAAAAGTTTGGATAAGTAAATAAAAATTAAAATAAAATGTTCAAAAAATTAAAAACACAAAGTTATGGCATTACATTATTATAGAACCAAAAAAAGCCTATGGGTTAAAGGCGAAAAGAAAATGCAATACATTGTAAAGCATCGTGTTCAAGGTACATACACCGAAGAAGATATTGCAGAGAAATTAACCAAATCATTGTCGATGGAAGCCCCGAGGTGTTGTTGCTTATGGACGAATTGGCAGACCAGATAACTTCGGCAATGCTTAACGGACAGACTGTTAAGGTAGATGGATTGGGGACTTTTTCGCCTTCGTTGAAAACCAAATCGAACGAAAACCTCGAAGATGTAACCACGGATTCAATCCAAAAGGTTAAAATCAATTTCCGCCCCGATGTGAAACTCAAAAGGGCTATGGAAGATACGAAGTTGGAGTATTATTCTCAGATTAAAACACAATATGTTTAATGCTCCGAGAGAGGAAAAAGAAATCAAAACGAATTAATCAACAATTAAAACAATAGAGAATTATGGCAAGTATTCCATATAAAATAGTAAAGAGAACGGTTTATGTAAAGAATGAGAAGAAAGATGTTTATACGCCTAAAATATCGAGTGCGGGCAAGGTTTTAACAAAATCGTTGGCGTCTCAGATAGCGGTTGAATCGACGATCTCGGACAACGAGGCGAAGCATTTTGTAGATGCTTTTGCGATGGTTGTACGTCAGGCGTTGCAGAACGGCATTCAGATAAAATTGGATAAGTTGGGCATATTCACTCCTACATTCCACGCAAAAGCTGTTGATGAGGAAGCGGACGCAACTGCGGCAACGGTTACGAACAAGACGGTTATCTACAAACCGAGCGTAACGGTGGATAAGAAACTCGAAACGGCGAAGTTCAGAAAAATTAATTTGAATCTGAAACACGTGTGAAAGAGAATTTTAGTAATAAATAAAACAATTAGAGATGAAAATAAAAATCTTAACAACAATTCTCCTCTGCTTGGGCATAGGGCTGTCAGCAGTTGCGCAGGATATGGATATAAACGGAATTAAGACATTGGCAGAACAAGGAGACGCAGTTGCACAGTACAACCTTGGAGTGTGCTATGATTTTGGAGAAGATGGCTTTCCACAAGATTACGTACAAGCGGTGTATTGGTATAGGAAATCAGCGGAACAAGGGAACGCAGCTGCACAGTCAAACCTTGGATTGTGCTATGCAA
>NWBO01000152.1:12501-96725 GCA_002633275.1 Bacteroidales bacterium Phil12 | reverse complement strand
ATTACGCACAAGCGGTGTATTGGTTTAGGAAAGCAGCGGAACAAGGAGACGCAGTTGCACAGTACAACCTTGGATCGTGCTATTATAATGGCGAGGGTGTTCAGCAGGATTACGCACAAGCGGTGTATTGGTTTAGGAAAGCGGCGGAACAAGGACTCGCAAGGGCACAGCACAACCTTGGAGTGTGCTATAAAAAAGGCAAGGGCGTAAAGCAGGATGACAAGCAAGCGGTGTATTGGTATAGGAAAGCAGCGGAACAAGGAGACGCAAGGGCACAGTACAACCTTGGAGCGTGCTATACAGATGGCTATGGTGTTCAACAGGATTACAAGCAAGCGGTGTATTGGTATAGGAAATCGGCGGAACAAGGATACGCAATGGCACAGCACAACCTTGGAGTGTACTATGAACATGGAAGGGGCGTAAAGCAGGATTACGTACAAGCGGTGTATTGGTATAGGAAAGCAGCGGAACAAGGAGACGCAAGGGCACAGCACAACCTTGGAGTGTGCTATTATAATGGCAAGGGTGTTCAGCAGGATTACGCACAAGCGGTGTATTGGTGTAGGAAAGCGGCAGAACAAGGACTCGCAATGGCACAGCACAACCTTGGAGTGTACTATGAACATGGCTGGGGCGTAAAGCAGGATTACGCACAAGCGGTGTATTGGTATAGGAAAGCAGCGGAACAAGGACTCGCAGATGCGATGAATAACCTTGGAGTGTGCTATTATAATGGCAAGGGTGTTCGGCAGGATTACGCACAAGCGGTGTATTGGTATAGGAAAGCAGCAAAAAAAGGGGACAAAGTAGCGCAATATAATTTAAGAAAAAGCGGTGTGAGTTGGTAGCACGCAACTAACCGAGAAAAAGTCCGCCGAATAAAGGGCGGACTTTTTTGTTTTTGCAAAGCACGTTGCGATAAGTAATGCAAAAAGAGCAAACAAAGCCTTGATTAAAAGCCGGGCAGTTTGAACCAAAGGGTCGGAAGTAAAAGCAGATAACCCAAAACTATCATCGCAAGAATGAATTTCCACGAGAATTTAACCCATTGGGCGTACGGTATCTTGGCAACGGAAAGCACCGCAACCAATACTCCGCTTGCAGGGGTGATAAGGTTGGTAAAGCCGTCGCCGATATGAAATGCTGTAACCGTACTCTGCAACGAAAGCCCCACACCGTTGGATATTTCGGTGAATATCGGCATAAGTAAGGCGGCTTTCGCCGTTCCCGAAGTTATTATTGCGTTTAGCAAGGTCTGAAATCCGTACATTATGCTCAGCGTTCCCATTTGTGAAGTGCCGCCAAGTGAGTGCGTGATGCCGTCAAGCATCATGGTGATAACTTTGCCGTCCTCCAATATTACCAATATTCCGCTTGCCAAAGCCACAACCATTGCTGCCGAAAGCATATCTTTGCAGCCGTCGATAAAACTTTTTGCTATCTGGGAAGGAGTTTTTCTTGCGATTAAGCCGACGATTATCGCCATTGCGAAGAACAAAGCAGCGATTTGCTCAAATTCCCACTTAAAGACCGTTACTCCAACAACCAAAGCCACGATAACCAATCCCAAGACGAGCAATGATAATTGAGGTATGCGTTTGTTGGTTATGCTTTGCAAATCGGTGGAAGTGTCGGCAGAAGAGATTGATTTATCGACCTTGTGTTTATGGGCATAGGAAAGAACGAATGCAATGCCGCACGCAGTGAATATAAGCCAGATGACAAAACGATATTCTATGCCCGAGAACATCTGAATGCCTGCTATGTTTTGTGCAATGCCGAGAGTGAAAGGGTTTAGTAAGCAACCGGCAAAGCCCAATCCCGCCGCCAAGAAGCACATACAAACTCCCACGTATTCGTCGTAGCCCATTTGTTTGCTTAAAGGTATCATAACCATAACAAAGGCTATCGTCTCTTCGCTCATTCCGAATATTGCACCGAATAAGGAGAAGAGAATCATAATTGTGGAGATTATCAAATTATTTACTCCAATCATTCTGAACAGAGCGTACTTCTCGAATTTCTTGCTTGAACGTATAAGTTTATCGACTCCGTACTCGACGGCTTTTGTTTCGTTGAGAATCCAAAAGGCTCCTCCGATAATCAATATAAATGCGATAATGGACGGTGCTCGTTGGAAGCCTTTGAAGAATGATGAAAACACTTGCCATGTTTGCGGCTCTGCACCGGGTAAAACCCAAGTGGCGACAGCCGAAAGTAAAATCATGGCGAAGATTATGACGTAGGTATGTGGTATTTTTTTCATTGTTGTGTTTGTTTATATGATGCCCTCTCTTATAAGGTCGTGCAAGTGAATAACACCTAAGTAGTTGTTGTCGTCATCTACGACCAACAGTTGCGTTATGGACTTCTCACGCATTATATTCAATGCTTTGACGGCGTAGTCTTCTTCGTGTATGGTCATAGGTGTTTTGGTCATAATCATACAAGCCGCCGCCTGCATATTGATGTTTTCTTTGTGAGTTCCGAGAAAGCGTCGCAAATCTCCGTCGGTGATTATTCCGATTACTTTCGAGCCTTTGACAACGGCGGTACAGCCCAAACGTTTGGAAGAAATCTCTATCAAGGCGTCGGATAGGGGTGTCGTGTCGTCAATCCAAGGTTTTTCGTTGCTGCGATAGAGGTCTCTCACTTTCATATAAAGGCGTTTGCCCAAAGAGCCGCCCGGGTGGTATTTGGCGAAGTCTTTGCTTGTAAAACCTCTCAGATGCAGAAGAGCCACACTCAAAGCATCGCCGATAACCAATTGAGCAGTGGTTGAGCATGTGGGAGCGAGGTTGTTGGGGTCGGCTTCTTTATCCACGTAGCAGTTTAGGAAGTAATCACAGTTTTGGGCGAGAAACGAACTCTTCTCACCGCATATTGCGATTGTCGTATTACCGAAAGCCTTTATCAAAGGAACGAGGACTTTTATCTCGGGAGTGTTGCCTGATTTAGAGATTACGATGACAATATCTCCCTTTTGAATCATTCCCAAATCGCCGTGGATTGCTTCTGCGGCGTGCATAAACAACGAAGGTGTGCCTGTGGAGTTGAGAGTGGCCGCTATTTTGTCGGCAATCTTGGCGGATTTACCTATACCGGTTATTATTACTCTTCCTTTGGACTGAAATATTGCTTGTACGGACTTCTCGAAATCGTCATCTACGTAGTTTGTAAGCGTTTTTATCACTTCTGCTTCTTGTAAAATTGTATCTTTTATTACATTTTTTACGTCAAAATTAGTCATCATATTGAAAAAATCATTAATTTTGTTTTCCAAATAACGTATGTTTAAGGTGCAAAGTTACAAAGTTTTTTCAAGAAATTAAGTTATGGAAGAGGTAAAGCAGGAATTTTCGCAAGAAAAGATATATTCGGAGTTACGACGAATCTTTGGATTTACGCAGTTTAAAGGGTATCAGAAAGAGGTTATTGAAGATTTGCTCTCAGGCAAAAATGTTATGGTCATAATGCCTACGGGCGGTGGCAAGAGTCTTTGTTACCAACTTCCAGCGATGCTTATGGACGGCTTGGCGATAGTTATATCGCCGCTTATCGCACTTATGAAAAACCAAGTAGATGCCATTCGTCAAATGCAAGGTGAAAAAAGCGTTGCTCATTTTCTTAACTCTTCTCTTGGGAAACACGAAAGTACGAAAGTTAAAAACGATATTCTGTCGGGTAAAACCAAGATGCTTTACATCGCCCCTGAATCTTTGATGAAATCTGAAAACACCGAGTTCCTTAAACAAGTAAAACTCTCTTTTGTGGCTATTGATGAAGCGCATTGTATAAGTGAGTGGGGACATGACTTCCGCCCTGAATACAGACGTATAAGAGAAATGGTGAATAATATCGGGCAAGATATACCTATTATAGCCTTGACGGCCACTGCCACGGAAAAAGTCCGTAACGATATACTTAAAAACTTGAATATAGAGGACGCCCAATTGTATATTGCATCTTTTAATCGACCAAATCTATATTATGAAGTACGTCCTAAACCCGATGACGAGAAACTTTTGATTAAAGAAATTATTCGGTTTATCAAAAACAACGAGCATAAAAGCGGTATAATATATTGCTTGGCAAGAAAAAAAGTCGAGGAGGTCTCTCAAATACTTAATCTTAACGGTATAAAAGCAATGCCTTATCATGCAGGTTTAGATGCCAAGCAAAGAGCCGTAACGCAAGACAAATTCCTAATGGAAGACATCGATGTCATTTGTGCAACCATTGCTTTTGGTATGGGTATAGACAAACCAGACGTAAGATATGTTATTCATTACGATATGCCTAAGAGTTTGGAAGGATATTATCAAGAAACAGGTCGTGCAGGTAGGGACGGAGGCGAAGGTAAATGTATTGCCTTTTATTCCGAAAAGGATATGAACAAGTTGGAAAGGTTTTTGGTCAATAAGACTTTAACCGAAAGGGAAGTGGCTGTTCAGTTAATGGAGTCTGCAACCTCTTATGCAGAAAGTTCAGTCTGTCGTCGTACAACACTTCTGACTTATTTTGGAGAAGAATACAAAGAAGTGTCTTGCGGTAACTGTGATAACTGTCTTCATCCTAAAAAAAGAGTTGAAGCAAGCGAGGATATTTTGGCTGTATTGGAAGTTGTGGAACAAACAAAACAAATGTTCAAGGCAGAATCCATAGTAAATATTCTTATAGGCAATGCAAGTGCGGATATAAAAACTTGCCGTTATCATAAATTGGATTTGTTCGGTTATGGCAAGGACAAAAGCAAACTACATTGGAAAGCAGTCGTAAGACAATGTATAATCGAAGGGTTTATTAAAAAAGACATTGAATCATTCGGCCTTTTGAAATTGTTACCAAAAGCGGAAACTTATAGAGAACACCCATACGAGATATTGGTTCCCGAAGACCACGATTTTGAAAATCCCGATTCTTTTGATGATGTGGAAATGGTCGCACCTGGTTCTGCGGGTTCGGGTGCTGATGATACGTTGTTTGCTATATTGAAAGATATTCGTAAGTCTATCGCCAACAAGGAGAAATTGGCTCCTAACATAATCTTTGAGGAGCGTTCGTTGGTGGATATGACTATCCAATACCCCACTTCTTTGGAAAAAATGTCCAAGATTATTGGAGTGGGAGAGGCTAAGGCAAAAAGATATGGCCAGCAGTTTTGTGATGCAATCAAACAATATGTGGAAGATAACGATATAATTCCTCCTGAACAACTTATCGTTAAAAGCAACCAAAGTTCGGCAACAGGAATAAAGACTTATATCATTAAAAGCATTGATAAGAAGATAGATTTTGCCGATATTGCAAAAGGCAAGAATATGGATATGGAAGAACTATTGGATTCCATTGAAAGAATAATATCTTTCGGCAATAAACTGGATATATCCTATTATGTCAATCAGGTTGTGGAAGAAGACCACAGAGAAGAGATTTTGGAATGTTTTAAGGATTTGGAAACCGACGACGTTGCCACTGTTTTGGAAGAGTTGGGCGAAGATGAATACACCGAAGAGGAAGTTCGTTTGATGCGAATAGTGTTTATAAGCAAGTATGGTCAGTAGAAAATAACTTTTTATTTGATGATTTTAGAATAAATAAAGATAGCGAAAAAATAAATAGTGATATTAGTAAATTAGTGTTAAACACTATTTAATTAGTATTAAACATCAGCAAAATAATATTAAACATCAGTAAAGTGGTGTTAAACAATAGTAAAAAATAGATATATTAAATTAAAAAAAAGACATTAACTGAGATGAAAAGGATTTTATTAATGATTGCGGCATTATTGCCATGTTTTACGATTTATGCACAAAATCAGTTTGAAAACGCCGGCTTTGAAAATTGGAATGATAACATTCCTGCTTCATGGAGTACCCTTGCCGTGCCTGCATCCATACCATTTTTAGGTAATACTCCCCTTTGCGACGTAAGTAAATCAAACGAAGCAGTTGAAGGCAATTATTCGGTAAAACTTACTCCTAAGCGTTTGCCTCAAACACTTGTAACACTTATTCAACAATTCGTTCAAATAGATAGTTTGGATAAAGTTTTCATTCCTTCATTATTGACAAACGCAACAATCAATATAACGACGGAGAATATTACGGATTTGATGGAACTGTTCCAAAATGGTACAGATAGTATAGATATGGGAGATATTGACTATGAGGAATTGATTAATAAGATGTTGGGCTTGTTGTCTGACGGAGTCGATATAAGCAATTCATCGTTGAGAGTAAGCGAGATAACTGGTAAATATAAATTTGAAAAAAAGACTGAGGGCGATGGCTTTTTGCTTGCAGCGGCATTAGTGGATAATTCAACGGGAGTTAGAACCCTTGCAGGCGGTGGCGTGTATGTGGATGAAGAATCTACCGAGGGTTTTGAGGAATTTACAATGCCTGTTATGTATTCAAAAGACGCTGACGAATTAATATTTTTTGCCATATCATTGTCTATGGATTTTTCGGCAGAAGAGGCAGGTTCATTGTACATCGATGATTTGAATGTAAATTATGAACAATACTCAGCATTGAATGATGCTACACAAAATTTCGATATTACATTGTATCCTAATCCGACAAGCGGTAGTTTTAGAATAAATACAACGCAACCTGCACATATTAGAATTTATGATGCTTTGGGAGTTTTGGTCAAGGACATTCCTAACTATAATTCTCAAACAACAATCAACTTGGAAAACAAGGGCATTTTCTTTGTTCATATAGGCGACAAGGTTGAAAAAATTTGTGTTGAGTAATAAACGTATTGCGACAAACGATTGACAAAATAAATTGATAAATTACCGATGAAGTTCGATAAGAAAAAATATCTCATAGTTGGATTATTGTTGAGCCTTATTGTTTTTGTGTCTTGTAAAGGGGGCTATTCTTTTACGGGAGCGAGCATAAACGCTGAAACAAAAACATTTCACGTTGATAATTTTATCAATAGGGCGAGTATAGTGCAGCCTATTTTGTCGTCGGAACTTACCTATTCTTTAATAAACAAGATACGCAGCGGTACAACCTTGACAGAGACGCAAGATGAAGCCGATGCCGTATTTACCGGTACAATAACATCATATAATGTAACTCCTACCGCTATTGGTTCGACAGACCAAGCAGCAAAGAACAGATTGACAATATCGGTAAAGGTGAAATATACCAATAGAACGGATAGTAAAAGTAATTTCGAGCAAGTATTTTCAAGATATAAGGAATATGACGCTTCGCTAAACTTGTCCTCCGTTGAAGAAGATTTAATCAAGCAAATAAACGAAGAACTTGTAGATGATATTTTCACCAAAGCGTTTGTAAATTGGTAAAAATATATACGATAAATGCAATCTGTACGTTAATAGCAACTATGGATAAACGATACAAGAAGATAGTAAATATTATAGGTTGGGTAGTATTCTTGTTCTCCACACTATTGTATATATTTACAATGTATCCGACAGTGGCGTTTTGGGATTGTGGAGAATTTATAATGTCCTCAAAGAATCTTTCCGTAGGACATCAACCCGGCTCGCCATTGTATCAACTAATATCCGCTTTGTTTGCTTCATTGTCATTCGGCAACGTTAAATTTATAGCGACATTGGTAAATTCCGTATCGGCAATAGCGGCAGGGTTAAGCATAATGTTGTTGTATCATTTGTTTTTGTATTTATTCAATAAATATTCTCCCAAACCTATCGGCAATACGGCGGCAGCAGTTATGTCGTCATTGATGTTTGCTTTTACCGATTCGTTTTGGAATAGTGCCACTGAGGCTGAGGTTTATTCTTTGTCGTTTTTATTTACAACGCTTTGTTTGTATATCATCATTCAGTGGGAAGAGAATCCGAAAGAAAAATACCTGATATTACTTTCATTGGTGTTAGGCTTGTCTTATGGGGTACATCCATTGACGCTTTTGGTTATACCAGCGATAGTATTTATTGTTTGGTTTCATTATAGGAAAATTACTGTTAAGGGCATAGTTTATTGTGTTTTGATTTCCATTGGAGTATTGTTCATATTCGTTAATGCATTCGATTGGCTGATTCAATTATTCAGTTTATCGGTGTGGCTGACTATTTTGGGCATAATACTTATTAGTGGGGCGTTGTTATATATCTCGTTTCGCAAACGATGGGCGTTTGTCAATAGTGCGGTATTTTGTATGTTGTTTTTCTTTATAGGCTCTTCGACTTATGTTGTGCTTATGATAAGAAGTTCTCAGCCTTTGCCGATGAATGAATACCCATTGAATACAGCACAAAACGTGCATTCGTATATTACCCGTCAATCGTATTATTCTGCTCCGCTGTTATACGGGCCTTATTATACGGCATTGCCTGCGGAAGATTTTGTTTTGAAAAATAATAGGGTTGAGCCTGTCTTTGATAAGCAGTTCAATACAGTGTTTCCTCGTATGTGGAACTATACGTCTTCTTCGTACGAAGACGGTTATGTTTCTTGGGTTGGAAGCCCTAAGAAAACGTTTCTTATCAACGGAGAAGAAAGACAAAAACCGTCTTTTTTGCAAAACCTTGATTTTTTTGCCCGATACCAATTCGGTTATATGTATTTAAGATACTTGATGTGGAATTTCTCTGGAAAAACCAACGATATGCAAGGCTATGGCGATATAACAAATGGGCAATGGCAGACCGGTTGGTATTATTTGGACAAATTACTCAATATTGATGAGGGGAAGACATTTCAAACAATCAAGAATAGAGCGAACAACAAGTATTTTGCAATTCCTTTGATTCTTTGCTTACTTGGTGCTTTTTATCATATAGCCAAAGACAGCAAAAGGTTTTTGTTCGTCGCTACAATATTTATAATGTATTCTTTTGCCATAGTCGTTTATACCAATATGGCTGCCTATGAGCCAAGGGAAAGAGATTATGTCTTTTTGCCATCGTTTATGGCGGTAAGTATTTGGATTGGTATAGGGATGTTAGGTATTTCGCAGATAATCGCAAACCTTATCAAGGTAAAGCACCCAAGGTATGTTCTGCCAATATTTTTGATAGTGCCGATTTGGTTGTTTATTCAAAATATCAATGACCACAATCACAGACATCAATACACGGCGCGTAATTTTGCAATATCTATGCTTAATTCGTGTGATAAAGATGCAATACTTTTTGTTGATGGCGACAACGATACATATCCTTTATGGTATGCTCAATACGTGGAAAACATACGAACCGATGTAAGGGTTATCAATCGTCAATTGCTTAACAATGATTATTATGTAAAGCAACTGACAACAAAGATGTACGACAACAAACCTTTGAAAATGATTTTTTCTCCTAACGACTATAAGACAGGTGTTATGGAAGAAGTTCGTTTGTTGCCTAATTTTGATACCATCTCTCTTGCCAAGGCGATACGTTTGCTTAAAGACGACAAGACTTCTGATATGAAATTTGGTTTGTATGTCAAAAACCTTAATTACAATAAATTTTCAACTCTTGTTGGCGGCAAGCCTATTTATTTCGATATTAATGACGGAGCGATTAATAAAAACGATATGATTATCTTGGATTTGATTGCTTCCAATAGTGATAGACCTATTTATTTTTCGTCCTATTCAAATATGGATTACTTATCTTTGGACGATTATCTGTCTTTGGAGGGTTTTGCATACAGATTAACAAATAAGGTTACTTCAAAAGAGCCGTTGGATAATATCAATGAAGACAAGATGTACGCGAATATAATGCACGGTTTTGAATTTTATAATTTCAATAAAAATATTTACTTCAATGAGATTGAACGCAGTATAATTACTATGTATGTTGAAAATGCGAGTACGTTAGCATACAAACTTATTCAGCAAGAAAAATTTGACAAAGCGAAGTCCTTAATCAATCATATAACAACTGCTATACCTTACACGATACATTCTTATCCGCTAAGCCTTGCAGATTTTTCGGTTATCAATTATTTGCTTAAAGAATACGATACATCGAAAAATATGATGTATTTAAGTCTAAACAGTTTCAAGGACTATATAGATAGGTATAATATTGGTACGATTCGTTTCCAAGCCCAAAATCGTTTGGAGGCTGCACGGCAAATCGGATTTTATTTGAATTTATGTATAATGTGCGAAAATTGGGGTTTGGAGGATTTACGTATTGATGTTTCGGAAGCCTTGTTTTCTGTGATTAATCCTTATCTTGAAATTTCGCACAGACAGAAAAAGATGATGCAGCTAAACGAAGATTGGTACTCTGCCGAAATTGATAAAATGGACGAATTGATTAATCAAATTAAAGATTTTGCTTCTCATTACGAAGAAGAATTACCAGATTACGAATAGAAAAATGTTTCAAAGATATGACACAGCAAAAATATAATTTAAGAGGTGTTTCGGCAAAGAAAGAAGATGTACATAACGCAATAAAGAATATTGACAAAGGCATCTTTCCGAATGCTTTTTGTAAAGTTATTCCGGATATATTGGGAGGGGATAAAGATTATTGTAACATAATGCATGCCGACGGAGCAGGAACAAAGAGTTCTTTGGCTTATATGTATTGGAAACAAACGGGGGATATTTCGGTATGGAAAGGTATTGCCCAAGATGCGGTGGTTATGAATACCGATGACCTTTTGTGTGCGGGTATAACTGACAATATCTTGTTATCTTCCACAATAGGCAGAAACAAAAATCTTATTCCGGGCGAAGTTATTAAAGCCGTTATCGAGGGAACTGAGGAATTTTTACAGACGATGCGAGATTTGGGCGTAGGAATTTATTCCACAGGTGGCGAAACTGCTGATGTTGGCGATTTGGTACGTACTATTATTGTCGATAGTACTGTTACGGCACGCAGCAAAAGAGACGATATTCTTAGTGCCGATATAAAGGCAGGCGATGTTATAGTTTCTTTGGCGTCGTTTGGACAGGCGACATACGAAAAAGAATATAACGGCGGTATGGGTTCAAATGGTTTGACATCTGCTCGCCACGATGTTTTTGAACACGCTCTTGCCAAACTATTCCCTGAAAGTTTTGATAACAATCTTCCTGATGAGGTTGTGTATTGTGGCAACAAGAAACTGACAGAAGAGATAGTTATATCGAACCAAATGCTTGGCAACGCTTCAACGCTTTTGGATAAAGACGTCAAACAAATTACCACAACGGCAGGTAAGTTGGTTCTTTCTCCGACACGTACCTACGCACCGGTTATATCAAAACTATTGAAGCAATACGGCAAAAATATTCACGCACTTATTCACTGCACAGGTGGAAGTATGTCAAAGGTATTGAATTTCTGTGACGGCTTGCATATTGTGAAAGACAATTTGTTTGCTTTGCCGCCTTTGTTCGCTATGATTGAAAAAGAAAGTGCTACACCACGTCAAGAGATGTACCAAGTATTCAATATGGGGCAGAGAATGGAGATTTATTGTCCTAAAAGTATTGCTAAGGAAATTATCGCTTTGTCCGAAAGTTTCAATATCGCTGCACAGTTTACGGGTTATGTTGAACAATCCGATAAAACTTTTGTTAGTGTTATTGACGATAAAGGACAATACGAGTATGTTAAATAATGATTAAAACAACAATATAATAATGGAAAACAGAGTTAGAGTCAGATTTGCTCCGTCCCCAACCGGACCACTGCATATCGGTGGCGTTCGTACGGCGTTATATAACTATCTTTTCGCTAAACAAAACAACGGCGATTTCTTGCTTCGTATCGAAGACACCGACCAAACGCGTTTCGTTCCCGGAGCGGAAGAATATATTATAGAAGCATTCAAATGGTTGGGCTTAAATTTTGATGAAGGTGTAGGTATCGGTGGCGATTACGGTCCATACAAACAATCGGAGAGAAAACCAATGTACAAGCAATATGCTTTGGATTTGGTAGCCAAAGGTAAAGCATATTACGCCTTTGACACAGCAGAGGAGTTGGCACAAAAACGTTCGGAAGCCGAAAGCCAAAAAGCAACATTCCAATACGATTGCAAAACGCGTCAATCTTTACGCAATTCCCTTTCGCTTCCACAAGATGAGGTGCAACGATTGTTGGATAACGGCGAAGCATACGTCATTCGTTTCAAATTCGAGGAGGGTCAAACGATAGAGTTCGATGATTTGATAAGAGGGCACATTAAAATGGAGTCGTCTTTGCTTGACGATAAGGTTTTATATAAGAGCGACGGTATGCCTACATACCATTTGGCTAATATTGTTGATGACCACTTGATGCAAATATCACATGTCATTCGCGGTGAAGAGTGGCTTCCTTCATGCCCGTTGCACGTTAGCCTTTATCGTGCCTTTGGTTGGGAAGACACAATGCCTAAGTTCGCACACCTGCCTTTGCTTTTGAAACCTGACGGTAAGGGCAAACTATCTAAACGAGACGGCGACAGACTTGGTTTTCCTGTCTTTCCTTTACAATGGCAGGACCCTAAGAGCGGCGAGATTTCATCGGGATACCGTGAGAGTGGTTACTTGCCAGAAGCCGTTGTCAATATGTTGGCACTTTTGGGCTGGAACGACGGCACAGAGCAAGAGATATTCTCGTTGGAGGAATTGGTAAATAAATTTTCTATCGAAAGAATTTCCAAACACGGAGCGAAGTTTGATGTGGAAAAAGCCAAATGGTTTAATCATCAATACTTGCAAAAGGTTTCAAATAGCGATTTAGCAAAGACTTATTTTGACGAATTAAATACTAAAAACATTACGACAACGATTGACAAGGTTGAACAAGTTGTCGGCTTGATTAAAGAAAGATGTTCATTTTCTAATGAATTGTGGTTGCAGAGTGATTACTTCTTCGTAGCCCCTACGACTTATGCAGAAAAGGCTTTGAAAAAACGTTGGAAAGACGGAACAGGGGCGATTATGACCACAATATCCGAGTATTTGAAAGCGATAGAAGATAGCGATTGGGCTCAAAAAGCGGAAGATTTCTTAATGCAGTATATTCAAAGTAACGAATTGAATATGGGACAGATTATGAATTGTCTTCGTTTGGCTGTTGTCGGGGACACCAAAGGACCGAATATGTTGGATATTATGCGAGTTCTTGGCAAAGACGAAATACTTTTGCGTTTGGACACGGCTATAAAAAATATCAATCTTTAATAATATTAAATTGATTTATTTATTCTTACGGATAGGTGCTTTAATTGAGTTCTTATCCGTTTTTGTTTTGTTTTTTCGGAAACATACAAGTTGTATTGTTTCTATCGTGGCAAGAGGCAATGAAAAGATTACACTTTCCGTGATGAAAATCCAAGATTTTTATGATAAAAAGAGATATGACTTCTCTGAAATTTGGAGAAATCAGTTGTAATTTTGAAAAGTCGGCATCGGAGATGTCAAAAAAGGGGCTTTTTTAGGGTAAAAAAGGTGGTTTTTTGAGGTAAAAAAGGGGCTTTTTTGAGTAGTCCGCATTGATGTTTCCAAAATTACAAGCCGACTTTCTGAAATTAGCAGCAGAAAAACAAACTCGCTGCCAATTAAATATTTTTCAATTATTTTTTGTCGAACTCACGTTATTTAAGGTAGAGACAAATGAAAGCAATTGAATGGTGATAATATATTTTTCAAATGTGAAAGACGGTGTAAAGAAGTTATTTGATATATTTTTGTAAATTTGCAAACTGAAAAGACAGAGAATGGAAGTCGATACTATGAGAAAAGCGGTAAAAATATTGGCGGTTGTATTGGTTTGGGTGGCAATTACGATTAATATTTCGGTGGCTCAAAAGGATAATGGAAAGATAAAATTAGATGAGTGGCAGATTGAACATTTTGTTAAGAAGAATTTAAGAGATTTTCCGCAATCGACGTTGCAAGATTTGTATAAAAGTTTTTTTCAATCCGTCTTTGGCTCGGAACACTTGGTGAGCGACAAAGAAAAAGTAACGTCTTTTATCGATTGGGAACTGACGCAGGAGTTTAATTACGTGTATCCGATTTACGAATTTGTGGGAGTGAGCGGCGATTTTGTGAGGGTAAATTTATCAAACGTATTGAATGGATATATAACAAAAGAGCGACTTGCGGATTGTTTCATTAGCTCATCGAAAGTTGAGCATAAACATACATTGGAAGAGTTTTATGCGATGTGGGTTCAAGTAACGAATTGGATAGAAAAGAACAATGTAACGTTGGATAACTATGATAAAGATAAAAAGTTTATAGAGGAATTGATAGCAAAGGGCGAATATGCATGGGTGCATAGTAATGGTTATAGAAATTGCTACAAACCGCATTATCGTATAGTGGAAAAAGAAATATTCTTCAAGGAAATATATCCGTTTATTACCGATAGAAAAGATTAAAGTAAGGTAAGCGAAACGTTGAATAAGGATTTTAGAACAATTAAAAGAGAGTATAATGTTATTTGAAGAGATTATTGTCGGACCGATACATTCTCGCAGATTGGGAACATCGTTGGGCGTTAATGTTTTGCCGACGCAGAAAAAGTATTGTAGTTTCAATTGTATTTATTGCGAATGCGGTTGGAACGAAATAGACACAAGAGTTCAAGTACCTTTCAATGATAGAAAAGAGATAAAGTCAAATCTTATTAAATGGTGCGAGCAGAATAACGAAGAGCAAAGAGCAAAGGTCGATTCCATAACGTTTTCGGGTAACGGAGAGCCGACATTACATCCCGAGATTTTGGGTATTGTTGAAGATGTGTTGGAGGTTAGACAAAAATATATGCCTATGGCTAAGACAACAATACTGACCAATAGCACGATGCTTGGCAAGGAAAATGTTTGGAAAGCCTTACATTTGATAGATAACCCGTTGTTGAAGATAGATGCAGGAACAGAAAGAATGTATAAACTGATTTCTAAACCTGTCAGTGCCGATTTTGAAGAGATTAAAGAGAATATCATTCGTTTTGGTAAGGATTGTATAATTCAAACTATGCTTCTTAGGGGAGAAAATGACGGCGAGACGATAGATAATACGGTGGATAGCGAGTTTATTCCTTATATGGAAGTGGTTAAAAAGACCAACCCGAGAGAAGTTATGTTCTATTCTTTGGATAGAATACCGCCTGCAAAACATTTGATAAAGGTGGAAAAACAAGAATTGGAACATTTTGCGGATAAAATAAGAAGTTTGGGCATTAAGGCTTCAACGTATTAAGAATTATATGGACATCAAAGAACAAAAACAATCGCTTAGAAAACTTATTCGTAAGACCAAAGTCGAGTATTCTTTGGAGGAAAAACAACAACTCTCGGAACCAATCTTTGATAAAGTGGAAACTATGCAGGAGTTTAAGGACGCAAAGACAGTATTGTTGTATTGGTCGATGAATGATGAGGTGGATACACACGAGTTCGTTAATAAATGGTATAAAGATAAGACGATACTTTTGCCGTGTGTTGAGGGTGAGGATTTGGTTCTGAGAAAATACTTGGGACTTGACTCCATGAAAGCAGGGGAGCAGTTCGGAATATTAGAACCTATTGGCGAAGAGTTTTTGGATTACAAGAGAATAGATTTGATGATTATTCCGGGCGTTGCGTTTGACAGACAGAGAAATCGTATGGGTAGAGGACGAGGATTTTATGATAGGCTACTCAAAACTTGCGATTGCAAAAAGTTTGGTGTTTGCTTTGATTTTCAAATAGTAAAGCAAGTACCAACGGAAGACTTTGACGTTAAGATGAGCAAAGTTATTGCTACAACAGACGTTTATTAATAAAATAAAAGAGAGTTGAAAGTGCGTAAATCAGCAAAGCTCAAAGAGGATAAATATGAAAAAACAATTACAATGAAAAAACGCAATTTGATAATATTATCGACGATTACGGGAGTGTTTATGGCTGTTGCTTGGGCAGGAGTTATGAGTTTGGGATTTTTGATGCTTGTAGCGTTTGTGCCGTTGCTATTTATTGAAGATTATGTTGCGAACAGCAAAGATAAGAAGTTTCACCCCACTGCAACATTCTGCTATACGTATCCTGCGTTTTTGATATTTGCGTTTGCGAACACGTATTGGATAAGTAATGCTTCTCCGATAGGATATGTTGTCCCGATAGCCGAAGCAGCGTTTATGAGTATTGTGTTTCAATTGTATTCGTTTTCAAAGAAAGTCGCAAGTCAAAAGCAGGGAGCGTATTTTTTCCTTATTATATATTGGGTTGCGTTTGAACATATACAATTCTTTTGGGATATTAATTTTCCGTGGTTGAATCTCGGCAATTCCTTTGCGTCATATCCGATATTGGTGCAGTGGTATAGCGTTTTGGGAATGGAAGGAGGCACGTTATGGATACTTATAACTAATATTCTGATTTACCTATTCGTTAAACGCATGTTTAACACTAATATTTATTTTAGGGACATTATTAAAGAGAATGAAATCGAGGCAGAGGAAAATGTTAGAGACAATGCGTTTAAAAGGGTTGTATTAAAATATAAGTATCAAATTCTTGTCGTGTTGGTTGTTGTTGCACCCATTGTTTGGTCGTTGGTTTTGTACTACACATACGAAGACGAAAGCAAACAAAGTGCAAAGGTGTTGATTGTTCAGCCTAATTTAGATCCGTATAACGAGCAGTACAACTTGGAACCATCGGAGATTATACAAAGGGTAAAAGATATTGCGCAGCCACATTTAACCGATAAAATTGATTTCTTGGTACTACCGGAGAGTTGTATTCAAGAATATGCTTGGGAAGATCTTTTGGACGGAGTACCAAGCGTTTTGGATTTGAAAAACTTTGTCGGCAACACGAATTGTGAGGTAATAGCAGGCATATCAACTCGAAAACTTTTGCCCGAAGGAGTGAAGACCGCGGCGGCAAGAGAACTTCGAGGAGTGAATAATCAATATTACGAATCGTGCAATACGGGAATAATGTTTAACAAAAATTCCGTTCAAAATGATATTCAACTAAGACATAAAAGCGTTTTGGTTGTGGGCGTGGAGAAACTTCCTTTTACTAAATATTTACCTTTTATAGAGAAGTTGGCATTGGATATGGGTGGAACGGTAGGTACTCTTGGAGTTGATGAAAAAGTAAATAATTTTTATTCACAGAATAGACAGATAAGCATTGGAGTTCCTATTTGTTGGGAAAGTGTTGATGGTAATTACACTCGTAAGTTCGTTAAGAATGGGGCGAATTTTTTGCAAATCATAACAAATGTAGGTTGGTGGGGCGACACTCCGGGGTATAAACAGTATTTTGCTATCTCGTCTTTGCGTGCAATAGAAAATCGTAGATATGTTTCGGTTTGTGCCAACACTGGATATTCGGGCTTGATTAATGCCAAGGGACAGACGGTTGATAAAGGTCCTTATTGGGAGCAAAAGGCTTTTGTTTATGATGTTCCATTGTTGGATAAACAGACATTCTTTTCCTTAAACGGCGATATGTTGATGCGACCATTCACATTCTTCGCTGTACTTTTGTTGCTTTATTCTGTTGTTAGAAACAAAACGAAAGTTAAGGAAAAAGTAAAATAAATATCAAATTTGATTTAGGATAATAAAAAGTTTTGTATATTTGCCACAAATTTTGTAAAAGGTAGAAGAAAGATGAAAAGGATAAGTATTTTCTTTGTGTTGTTTTGCAGTACGATAATTGTCGGATTGCAAGCCCAAACGGTAACAATCAATAGTATTGAGAACATAACGCCTACAACGGTAAAAGTAAAAGGTGAGATTGCAAATCTTGGCAGTCGTGTTGCGGAGATTAAAAGACGAGGCTTTTTTATTGCACCATTGAACAACCCGACAGCTGGCGATACTATAAGATATGATACTGTCGCACCAAAGAAGAATGAAACGTATTCATACGAACTATATAAGTACGAGGATTACTTAAATCCTAATACCGATTATTGGGTACAGGCTTTTATAACGTTTAAGAAAACCGGACAGGATACAGAATACGTGTATTCTATAAAAGACACTTTTACCACAGCTGCACCTATCAATGATTATTCTTCTACCGGCTATGTTGATAATCTTTCTTTGACAACAGCAACGTTAAAAGGTAGCATAGATTCTATGGGAAATGCTTCTGTTTTGCATGATGTTGGTTTTGTTTATTCCAAAACTTCAAATCCGACACTTAATGCTCCTGGTGCGGAATACACAAGAAGTACTTTTAATTCCAATAAAGTTTATCCCAAAGCAATATCTTCGGATCTAATCAATTTAGATGCTTCAACAATGTATTATTATAGAGTTTGGGTGATAAATAAATACAATGAAAATTATTACGATACCACATATTCGACTCAAAAGTCTTTTACCACATTACATGCTTGTAATAACGTTCCAATAGGCTTGGATACCGTGTATGTTCATACCGATGAAGTGGAATTGACATGGCAAGCGGGAGAAGGACAGACACTGTTCCAAGTAGAATATGGTTTTTCGGGACATACGGTTGGAGAGGGCGATACCATTACGGTTGAAGGAACAAGTGTTGTTTTGTCGGATTTGGAAAGTAATCGTTCATACACAAGTTACGTCAGAGCCGTTTGTCCTGATATGAATAGCGAATGGAGTAATATGCGTCCGTTCCACACACGTGCTGCATTGTGCGAAAAAGTTATGGGCTTGCATTTGGATAACGCAACACATGTTACTGCTAAATTGGAATGGACACCGGGTAAGGACGGCGACAATCAATGGGAGGTTTTATTCGCCACAAAGAATCAATCATACGGCGGAACACCTTTCGTGGTTAAGGATTATCCTATTTTTGCTCCTGCCGGTTTGAGCGAGAATACGGAATACAAGATTAAAGTTCGTACAGTTTGCACAATTACGTACGAAACCACAGAAATCGACCCTAATACGGGAGACGAGGTTGTAGTTACCAAAGATTCCGTAGCTCGCAGCCTTTGGAGTGAAGATTATGAATTTATCACAGCAAAAAGTGCCTTAACAGAGGGTGAGGAAATTAATTATTACGTCAGCGTTTTCCCTAATCCGGCAAGCGATGTCATTAACTTCTCTATGCAGGGCGACAGAAGACGAATTACAAAGACTGAAATATATTCCACACTTGGCACATTGGTTTATTCTTCGGATACAATGCCGGAACAATTAGACGTGTCCAACTTCGAGAGTGGAACATATATAATTCATATCACTTCATCGAAAGGCACGCAAGTGGAAAAGATATTTATCAAATAAATCAAACAATAATCAATAACCAATAAAAAACAATAAAGTAAATGTTCAATTCATTGTTATTACAAGCAGGTGCGGTAGCAGAGCAAGCAGCACAAACTACAACTAAACATTTGGACATATTTTCTCTTGCCAAAGCGGGCGGGTGGATAATGATTGTCTTGGCAATTCTTTCTATTCTTGTCATATATCTTTTTGTTGAGAGGTATATAGCTTTGAACAAAGCTTTGAAAGAAGACACTTCTTTTATGAATAACGTTAAAAACTGCATTCACAATTCGGATTTACAAGGTGCTAAAAATCTTTGTGCAGCCAATGATTCGCCTATTGGCAGAATGGTTGAAAAAGGATTGTCTCGTTTGGGCAGACCGTTGAATGATATAAACCAAGCTGTTGAGAATGTTGGTAAAATGGAGGTTGCAAAATTGGAAAGCGGTGTAAGTATGATAGCAACCGTAAGTAACCTTGCTCCGTCAATAGGTTTTCTTGGCACGGTTACAGGTATGATTAAGGCTTTCTTTGATATGGCAAACGCAGGTAACAATATAGATATTCAACTATTGTCAAGCGGTATTTACGAAGCAATGGTAACAACTGTCGGCGGTTTGATTGTCGGTCTTATTGCTTCATTCCTTTATAGTATATTGGTCGGTAGAATAAATAAAGTTGTGTTCATATTGGAGAGCCGCACCAACGAATTTATGGATTTGTTACATGAACCTGCTGCATAATTTATCAATATGATGATTCAGAGTAGAAACAAAATAACTCCGCAGTTCAATTCTTCTTCAATGTCGGATCTTGTATTCTTGTTGTTGATATTCTTTATGCTGACAAGTACATTGATAAGTCCGAATGCTATAAAGATGCTTTTGCCCCAATCTACTTCGGGACAGACTATGGCAAAACAGAATGTAACGGTATCTATTGACGAGAATATGGTGTATTATGTAGAGAACCAACCAAAGCAATTAGATGAAATGGAACCATATCTTGAAGCTCTTTTGTCCGATACTCAGGAAGGTACGGTTAAACTTCATGCAGACAAAACCGTTCCTGTTCAATACATAGTTAATGTCATTGATGTGGTTAATCATATCAACCAACGCAATAACACAAAACACAAAGTTATTCTTGCAACCGAAGCAGCATCTTCAACATCAAAGGCAACCAAGTAAAGTAAGCAATGGAATTAAATAACGAAAATAAACGAAAACTGATAAGCGGCGTTGTTACATTCGTTGTTCATTCGCTTGCGTTGTTATTGTTATTGGTTGTCGGCTTACCTTATCAAGATCCGCCACCACCTGAGATTGGTGTGGAGATGAGTGCCGATGATTTGACGCAAGCCGAGATTGAAGATGGTTATGCAGGTGCTCTTGGCGGAGGAGAAACAACCGAAGAGCCTTCACAATCATCGAACGATGACGAGTCCGCCGTTACACAAGACACAGACCCTACTCCATTAACTGCTAAAAACACTAAAAGCAAGCCTATAACACAGCCCAAAGAGACTACTCCCAAAGTGGATAACACCGCTTTATTTCAAAAAGGCAAAGTAAAGAAAGGTGGTAGTGGTAAAGGCGAAGGCGGTGGCGACGGAACTTCCAAAGGCAGCGGCAGTGGTGCAGGTCAAAGCGGTGAGGGGACTGGCAATAATGGGGCATCATTTTCTTTGGCAGGCAGAGGGGCAAAAGCCCTTTCACAACCAAAAACCAATAAGAATGATACGGGTAAAGTCGTTGTTGATATAAAAGTTGATCAGCAAGGCAACGTTGTTGAAGCACATGCAGGAGCAAAAGGAACAACACTTATGGACGTTAATATTTGGAGACAATGTGAACAAGCCGCCAAACGTTCAAAATTCAGTGCCAAAGAAGACGCTCCTGAACTGCAAAAAGGTTCAATCACTTACAAATTTGTTCGCTAATTTCTTGTAAATTAAAGGTATTTTATTCGTCGAACTCACGTTAAAATAAAAAAGGCGAATTTAATTGAAAAATTCGCCTTAAAAGAAAAATAATGAATTAAATATTAAAGTGTATTCTGTTTTATCTTTTCCACGTATTGGTCTATTCGCTGCAACTCCGACGGTATCGCTATTCGCTGCGGGCAATGAGAAATACACTCGCCGCAACTTGTACACATATTTGCTTGACGAAGTTTAGGCACTTTGCGATCGTATCCTATGAGAAATGCTCGGCGGGCTTTCTTATAATTTTCGTCAGCAGTGCTTTGCGAGATGTTTCCCTCAACAATGCAACGATTATAATGGGTAAAAATGCTCGGTATATCCAATCCGTAAGGGCATGGCATACAATATTGACACTCATTGCAAGGTATGGTGTTCATCTCTACCATAGTTTTGGCAATGGAATAAAGGAAGTTCATCTCTTCATTATTTAACGGCTTCAATGGACAAAGAGTGTGAAGATTGTCTTGCAAATGAGACATCTCCGTCATACCGCTTAAACATGTCATAACTCCGTCAAATGTACCCAAAAATCTTAATGCCCAAGACGCAACACTATACTCCGGCTCACGCTGTTTCATTTGTTTAACGATAGCATCGGGCATCTTGACCAAACGTCCGCCAAGTAAAGGTTCCATGATTACAACCGGAATGTTTCGTTTGGATAATTCTCCATAAAGATACTCCGCATTGACATTGCGAGGGTTTATCTGTTTGGCGTAGTGCCAATCCATATAATTCATTTGTATTTGAACGAAATCCCATTTGTATTTATCGTGCATAGACAACAGATAATCGAATACGGCAACATCGCCATGAAATGAAAATCCAAGATTGCGGATAATACCTTTTTCACGCTGTCCAAGTAAGTAATCCAAAACGCCATTATTTACGTAACGGGCATTGTATTCTTCCATACCGCTACCCATACCAACGCCGTGCAGAAGCAAGTAATCGACATAATCCACCTGCAATTCTTTTAAAGAGTTTTGGAACATCTGAACGGAGGATTTGTAATTCCAAGTTTCGGGAGCAAAGTTGGAGAGTTTGGTGGCGATAAAGTACTCGCTGCGTTTGTGTCTTGAAAGAGCGATACCGGTAGCTTTCTCACTTTGACCTTTGCAGTATGCCGGAGATGTGTCAAAGTAATTAACGCCGTGTTCGATTGCGAAATCAACCAATTTATTTACCATTTCTTGGTCTATCGGGGCATCGGATTCTCTTGCACTTCCGTTGTTTTTGTCATCGTTTGTGGCTACAACAGGCAGACGCATCATACCATAACCGAGTAATGAGACTTTTTCTTTTGTTTTTGGGTTTTGGCGGTAAGTCATCTTGCCTTTCGGAATTTCAATTGCGGAATTGTTCTCACTTTTTTTGTCCGAGCAAGCAGCAGCGACAACACTTGTTGCTGCAACGCCTAAGCCCATTTTTTTCAAAAATTCGCGTCTTGATATATTTTTGTTTTCCATTTGTTTCTTATTTTAATGTTGAAAACTTAAATGTTCGTTGTTTTGATTATTGTTTTAGTGTGTTGGACAATCAAAAATCAAAGTACGACATTATATTGTTTTATGAACAGCATTGCCTTCCACATAAATAGCGGCGAAAGGTCGAGAAGGGCAAACGTATTCACACATACCGCAACCTATACAACGGTTTTCATTAACGGCTGGAACCATTAGTGTATCGTCTTTGTCAGGGTGTAGAGGTATCATTGTTATTGCTCCGCTCGGACAATGTCTTGCACAGTTGCCACATTGATGTTCATCGGTTACGACAATGCAGTTTTGTTTTACCCAAACGGCGTGTCCGATTTGGATTGCGGTCTTATCTTCTTTGGAAATTTTTTGGATTGCACCTGTCGGGCAGACTGATGAACAAGCGGTACATTCAACTCTGCACGCACCTTTCTCAAAACTCATTACAGGTTGCATTAAGTGCATTAAATCTGTTGAAGGCCGCAAAACATCGTTAGGACATTTGGATACGCACAATTGACAGCCGGTGCAATGTTGTTGAAGATTTTTTATGCTCTTGGCACCGGGCGGGACTATTTGCGTTGTTCTTTCGTATTGTTTCTTTTCTTCTATTATTGCCAAGCCGCCATCGACTTTTTTCTTGTCTTGTGCAAACACGGTGGTGCTTGCAAGAGCGGTTGCAGAAAGTAAAAAGGCTCTTTTGGACTCATCAACCTTGTTTTCTGTTGCAGATGTAGAAGGTTTTGCCACAGTTTTCTTCTTTTTGAATGAATAACTGATTGCATCTTTCGGGCAAACGCTTTGGCAATCGCCACAAACAACACAACGCGAGTAATCAACAAAGTTTTCTTTCCCATTAATACATGAAGCCTTGCAATTCTTGGTACATTTGTCGCAATGAATACATTTGTCTTCATCTATATTTATCTTCAAAAGAGAAAAACGCGACAAAAAACTCAGTATTGTGCCGACAGGACAAACACTATTGCAATAACCACGACCGGTTTTCCACGCAATAATTCCAATAACCAAAAAACTAATTAAAGCAATCACAAAAGTAGATACACTTCTTATCCAAACCTCTTGCGAATAAAAAGCGTAAGAATCCATTCTTTGGGCTATGTATGCAAAGAAATTGTTTATCCAAATGTATATCGGCTGAAATAAACTCTGAACCATTCTTCCCCAAGACGAATAAGGAGCAAGTAATGCCACCAATGAACCGATGCCTGCCACCAAAGCAATAATGAATATCACCAAAACACTATAACGAAGTATCTTCATTTCTTTGTGATAATGGTAACGGTTTTTGTGTCTTATCGAATTGATATGGGCAACAATGTCTTGGAAAACTCCAAGAGGGCATATAACGGAACAATAAATTCTTCCGAAAATCAATGTCAGTGCAACCAAAACCAAGACAACTCCAAAGTTTAATGCCAATAGTGCCGGCAAAAACTGGATTTTGGCAATCCAACCGAGATACAGGTTCAATGCACCTGTAAAGTCCAAGAATAACAGTGTTATTAGCGTAAAAAATATTACCGCCAATGTTACTCTGATTGTTTTTAATGTTTTGTGTTTCATAGAACGTTTATTTTATTTAGGTGAAACTTAATTCTCTATTCTCTTTACAACAATTATCGATATTTCGTAAAGCAACCATATCGGTAAGAATACTATCGTCAAAGTGAATATATCACTTGTCGGCGTTACTATTGCTGCAAGTATGAGGATTACCACAATGGCGTGGCGGCGGTATCGTTTCATAAACTTGGATTTAATTAACCCGAATTTGGCAAGCAACCACGACATGACAGGTATTTCAAACAAAATCCCAAAGACCAATGTCATCATAAGCAATGTATTCATATAAGACCCGAGTGTAAGCATATTGCTTACCTGATTACTTACCTCGTATGTGCCGAGGAACCTTATCGTCAAAGGAAATATCAAAAAATAATTCACTACCGCTCCCAAAACAAACATAACATACGCCGCAAAAACAATGTGTGAAGAGTATTTTTTTTCATTTGCATACAATGCCGGCGAAATAAATTTGAACAATTCGTAAATAATATACGGCGAAGCAGCAATAATTCCCGCAACGAGCGATACCTTTAAGTGCATCATAAATTGGCCTGTGAGTTCGGTATTCATTAAAAAAATATCAAACTCATCTCCTTTGAGCAATTTGTATGTAATAAACGAAGAACTTTTTGGAGCAAACACAATGCTAAACAGCCAATCCTTAAAAAAGAATGCTGCAACGGCAAACACCAACGTTATAACGACTATCCTTATTATAACAGAGCGTAAATCGTCAAGGTGATCCCAAAATGTTTCGTTATCATTTGTTGTACTCATTGGGCGAATAAACGCTTGAAGTCCTTATATGATTTTCAAAAAGTTAAATACCGTTAAAATGGCGTTTAACACTGATGAATTAGTGTTAAATACTATTTTGCTAATGTTTAACACTATTTTACTGATGTTTAACATCAGTTTTGCAAAAATACTTATTCTTTTTTGCTTGGTTTGTCTTTGTCTTCGGAATCTAATTCTCCGTTCATTCCGTCCTTAAAACTTTTTACTCCCTTGCCGAGACCTTTCATCAACTCGGGAATTTTCTTACCTCCGAACAACAACAAAACTACTGCTGCTATCAATAAAATTTCAGGCATTCCTATTCTCATTGTCGTAAATATTTTAGGTTAAAAACTTAATAGACTGCAAAATTATAAAAAATACATTAATTACACAAATAACGATTATAAAAATTCGCTTTGCTTAGAAATGTGATTGCGTTACAGATACAGATGTTTTCTTTTGAGAAAATAATACGCGAAATTATTGCTTTGAGATAATGAATACGTAAAATTTCATTACTTTTGCACTTCGTACGTACATATATTTCAATAAGGAATTGATTAAAGCGGTTGAGAAAATAGTAGCATACGTAAAAGATATTTGGAAAAATGAAAGCAATAAAACGATAATTAAAGATGTTGCTTTATTGTCGGTTGCTACAATAGTTTTTCATTTTATCTATTGGACGAGCGATATGAATACTTGGCTTTTCGGGGCATATACCAATGATGTTTATGATTTTTTCAAAACTATTGCCTTCAAAGGTTCAAATATTATGCTTAAAAATTTTACCGATATATCATATTACATTGACGGAACGACTTATTATTTTTATGACTTGTTACCAAATGGCGACAAATCCATTACTTCAACTATGGAAGTTTGCGTTGATTGTTCGGGTGTCAAGCAATTGTTACAATTTTTGCTGATAATGGTTTTGTGCCGTGGCGTGTGGTGGGGCAAAGGAATGTATTTTCTATTCGGAAGTGTGGTTATATTGTTTTTTAATGCGGTAAGAATATTTGTTTTGACCTATGTATTTGCCGCAAATCCCGATATTTTTCAGCCAATTCACGATTGGATTGCCCGACCGATGATGTACATAATTATTTTTATGCTTTGGTTGGTTTGGATTGAGTATTTGACAAAACGACAAAAGAAAACAAAAACACAAGGTTAGAAAAAAATTATTCCAAAGGTTTGCAAAATGCTCCGCAAAACATAATCCAATTGGAACTTTTACCTCTTATGATAAACAAAAATGGCGAGGAAAATTTAATAGGTTCTGAGGTGTTGTTGCTAAGTATATTCTTGTTGCGGTTGTGTGTTACCGCTGTGTTCAAATCGGCTTGTGATGCTTTTTGGAGTGAAAATGAATAAAGGATTGAAAGTGTCTTTGGAAAAGTAACCGTTGTGTCATTATCGTGATATGACGGCAAAGGAATTATAGTGCTGTCCTTAATATTAATAAGAGGAAAAGAAACATTGATTTTTCGCTCCTGCATATTGTTTATTAAAGAAAAATATTTCTCTTCCGTAAAGTTTTTTGCGTATTGTCGTAACGATTGGTTCAATGGACGAATAAGCATAAGCATATAATTGCCGTTGCCAATGGGAAGTTCAATCGTTTGCTCCATATCGGTTATATAGGTGCGAATATCCGAACTTATGGTTATGAAATCCAAACGAGTTTTTTTGTTTTCGGAAGTTGTGAAAATATTATCAATATCGTTCGGAGCGTTGTCTTCATACATTAATATTTTTTCAAAAGACTGAGAAATTTTAATTGTCTCATCGTTTTCAAAAACAATATCGCTATTGATGATTATTGAAGAATCTATATCCTTGACAGCATTCAAAAAATCGTTTTCGGTTTTCTTTCTTTGTGTTTGTGATAAGGAAGTAAGGGAATAATGTTTGATGAAACTTTCTTGCCAAGACAAAAGCGTGGAATCTATAAGCAGATTGTTCAAAAGATATGTCGGAGCAATGGCAAAGTTATGTATTGAAGTGTCTTGTGCAATGTCGGCAATCAAAAGTGATATGAAATTGTTGCTTGCTTGAAACATTTTGATTTGTCCTATCGAAAAAACTTCGGCAGGAGTACCCACCATAGCGTTTGGCGATATGGAAATGCTGTAAAGACTGTTCTTTTCTTTTTTGCAAGACGAAAATAAAACGAATGCCGCAAAGACGATTATGTAAAATGATTTCAAATGTGTTTTCATAGTTTGCAAAATTATTAAATATTTGTTTGATAAAGCGTTTTTTGAAAATTTATTTTAATTTTGCAAAAACAATGGAATGGCATCGCACCCATGAAAGGCGTGCAGTGATTTCCAAAGCATAAAACTTGATTTTTTATGGGGCAGAAAAGATTTGAAACGCTTGAAGAAGGGATAGATTACGCAAAAAGGTATTGCAGTTTGCAGGAAAGTTGTGCAAAAGATGTTAAGTCGCATCTTTTGAAATACGGAATGACTGTTCGGCAATCGGATAAGATAATCGATTTGTTGATTGACGAAAATTATATCAATCACGATAGATATGCAAAATTATATACCGTGAGCAAAATTCGTCAAAGTCGGTGGGGAAAAATCAAAATCAAACGAATGTTGTTGGCAAAGGGGATAGAAGCCTCTTGTATTAACTCCGCATTTGAGCAAATAGATATGGAAGAATACCGAAATGTGTTACAATATTTATTTGAAAAGAAACTGAAATCCTTACAAGTCGAGGACGAATATCAAAAGAAGTATCGGTTGAAATATTTTTTGACTTCGCACGGTTTTGAAAACGATTTGATTGAAGAGATATTCAATCAAAATAATTTAGGTTAAATATCAAAAAAATAGTGTTAAATAAAAAATTCTTAGTGTTAAACATAAAAACAACAATAAAAGGAGAGAACGAAGCGATATTCGTTTTCTCCTTATTTTATTTATGTTTTCTTGTTTTGAATGGCGATGCTGGAAATTTGTTTTGATAACAAAACACAACCCTTGCAATAACCGAAGTTTTGCAAACAATTCTCGCCAAAGAATTATGTTAATACAAAGGAACTACTTTTCTTATTTTTTGGCCTTCTTTCAATCTTACGGTTGCCGAACCTACTTTTGTGTCAGGGGCTTCGCCATAAGTTATGGTAATATCGAAAATGGCTTCGTTGTCAAAGAAAAAATATGCTTCGCCGTGAGCATCACTTATGCCATCACGAGTAATTGTTCCATTGTTTTTACCGATATGAATTTTTGCTTCCGATATACGAGTGTTGTATTGTCCGTCTTCCGAAACATCATTGCCATCAACGGCAACAACAGTCAAACCGCAGCCGTCTAAATCTTTGTTGCAGCCACTGAAAAATGGTATAGCGATAGAAAAAATCATTATCATCGCAAAAGTTTTCAAAATATTCTTCTTCATAACAGAAAATTTTTGTAATATTGCACTTTCAAATTAAGTTAAACCAATGGTGGTTAAATCAGTTTGCAAATATAATAAAAAAATGAAAGGTACAAAAAAAATTTTAACTTTATTTGCCGTTCTAAGTATGGTTTTCGTTGGCTGCAAATCCAATAAAACTTCTCAAACGGCTGAAAATACGCAGAATACAATGACACAAGAAAAACAGACTACGGTACTTATTTCAACTCCTTATGGAGATATGAAAGCGGTTTTATACAATGAAACTCCACAACACAGAGACAATTTTATCAAGATTGTAAAAGACGGAGTTTTAGATTCAACTCTTTTTCACAGAGTTATTAAAGAATTTATGATTCAAGGCGGCGACCCTAACAGTAAGACTGCAAAGAAAGGTCAGATGTTAGGTAATGGCGATTTGGGATACAGAGTTCCGGCTGAATTTAATGAAAACATTATTCACAAGAAAGGTGCGTTAGCCGCAGCAAGAGATATGAATCCACAAAAGGCTTCTTCCGCTTGTCAGTTCTATATTTGTCAAGGTAAAGTTTATACTCCTGCCGAGTTGGATAACTTTGAAATGCGTATGGGCAAGAAATTCTCTGTTCTTCAACGCGACACTTATACCAAAGAGGGTGGTGTTCCTTTCCTTGACGGAGATTACACAGTTTTTGGTCAAGTTGTGGAAGGATTAGAGGTTATCGACAAAATTGCTGCTGTTAAGACCGATAGAAACGACAGACCTTTGGAAGATATTCGTATGACTGTGGAAATTATCGAATAATAAGACGATAGTTTGCCGATAGCGAATAAATATAATCCGATTATGTCGGTTTGTCGAACGATTAAAAAGTATTTTAACGACATTTATAGATTTTGATATATGTTACAAGATACCATAAAACAAAAGTTAGAAGAAATAAAAATACTCAAAGCCTCAACAAAAGAAGAGTTGGAGAAAATAAGAATAGAGTATTTGGGCAAGAAAGGTCTGATAAACGATTTGTTTGCTCAATTCAAAGAACTGCCTAATGAACAGAAAAAAGATGTTGGTGCAATTATAAACGAATTAAAAAACTCTATTCAGCAGAAGATAGAATTTCTCAGAGAGGCAATGGCTCAACAACAAGAGGAGTCAAAGCCGAAAGAAGATTTAACAAAGCCTGCCGATTTGCTTTCACTTGGCAGCATTCATCCTTTAACAACCGTAAGAAAAGAAATAATAGATATATTTTCTCATCTCGGATATACGGTTGCGGAAGGTCCCGAAATCGAGGACGATTGGCATGTATTTTCTGCTCTTAACTTCCCGCCGGAGCACCCTGCAAGAGATATGCAAGATACATTCTTTGTAGAAAATCGCGAAGACCAAAACAATATCCTGCTTCGTACTCACACTTCTTCGGTTCAGGTTAGAACAATGGAGCATACCCAACCTCCGATTCGTATTATCGCACCGGGAAGAGTTTTTCGTAATGAAGCAATATCGGCAAGGGCTCATTGCATATTCCATCAAGTTGAAGGATTGTATATAGATAAAGGTGTAAGTTTTGCCGACTTGAAACAAACTCTTCTTTACTTTGTTAAGGAAATGTTCGGTGCAGATACTCAGATACGTTTGCGTCCTTCGTATTTCCCATTCACGGAGCCGAGTGCCGAAATGGATATTTCTTGTACTATTTGCGGTGGTAAAGGTTGTAATATATGCAAACACACCGGTTGGTTGGAAATCTTGGGTTGCGGAATGGTTGATCCGAATGTTTTGAAGGCAAGCGGTATTGACCCTGATGTTTATTCCGGTTTTGCTTTCGGTATGGGCGTCGAGAGAATTGCAATGTTGAAATACGATGTCAAAGACTTGCGTCAGTATTTTGAAAATGACGTTCGTTTCTTAAATCAATTTACTTCTACTATTTAATATGGCACAAATTTCCATAGAAAATATGAATTTCTATGCCTATCACGGTTGCTTCAAAGAAGAACAGGCGATAGGCACAGGTTTTTCTGTCAGTATTTGGTTCGATGCCGATACAACGAAGGCCGAAACAACAGATAACGTTACTGATACCGTTGATTATTCAAAGGTTTATGCCGTTATAAAAGAACAGATGGCTGTGCCGTCGCATTTATTGGAACACGTGGGACGTAGAATAATCGATTGTGTAAAAGACAATTTTAAGCAAATAATACATATAAAATTAAAGATAAGCAAACTCAATCCGCCCGTTGGAGGACAAATGGATTGCGTCAGCCTTGTTTTGGAAGGATAATTAATTTGTTATTAAATAAAGTGAATGTTGATACCGATTGCCGTTTTGCGCAGTCGGTCTTTCTTTTTAGTTTGTTTATACTCCCGATGTTTTTTAGTTTTTATCCTTTATGTAAATGTTTTTTGCCATAGGCCGTAGTTGTTATCTGTTTCAGGAAGTAATAAGGTGGCACAATCTATGGTAAAAAAGATATTACTTGTTGAAATTTGGAGAAATTCGCTGCTAAATCTGAAAAGTCGGCTTCAAAGATGTAAAAAAGTCCGACTTTTTATGGTAAAAAGAGTGACTTTTTGGGGTAAAAAGTCGGACTTTTTGAGTAGTCCGCATTGATGTTTTCAAAATTACAAGCAGACTTTCTGAAATTAGCAACAAATTTTCTGAACTTAGCAGCAGAAAAAAACAAATCTGCTGCTGATTTTGGAAACTTCAATACAAAAAAGTCAAAAAGTCATGACTTTTTAGTGTAAAAAGATACGACTTTTTATGGCGAAAAGTCATGACTTTTCTACTATTCCCTTGCGACAGAAAAACGGTAGCATCAAGCATATAAACGATAACCTGCGATAGAAAAACGAAAAGGTCAAATTTGAATAAATGTAAAAGGTTTGAGAATTGATGGAAAGAATTAAATTATCTCATACGGATACGCTTATAAAAGTAAGGAATAAGAATTTGGTCGAATCCTTTGTTTATATCGCACTCAACGTAATCTATTTGCATATTGTTGCAAGCCGAGTGAATCTTTTCAAAACAAGAAGTCATGATTTCTTTGTACTTGTCTCTTATTTCCGTAGGATTTACTTTTAATTCCTGCTTTGTTTCGGCATCGATGAACTTGTAGGGACGGTTTTTGTATTCGAGATTTTCTTCTAAATTTTTATCAAACACATGAAAGAGAATTACTTCGTGCTTTGCGAATTTAAGATGTTGAAGAGATTTTATAAATTCGTCGGTATTCTCGTTGGCGGACAGTAAATCCGTGAAAATTACAACCAAAGAGCGTTTGTGGATTTGTGTTGCCAATTGATGCAAAAGCGGTGAAATATCGGTGTTGTCTTTGAATGCTTTTCTGTCTTGACGAATTAATTTTTCAAGCAGTGTAAATAAAAATTTCTTGTGAGATATTGACGATTTGGTATCACTTAAAAAATCAATGGTATCGGACATCAGTCCGAGTGAAAAAGCATCTCGTTGTTTGTATAGCATTTGAAGTATTGCGGCAGCGGCATAGACGGCAAAAGTTATCTTGTTCGGATTGTTGAAATCGCCCGATTTTTTATCGAACGGAAAACACATCGAAAGGCTGTCATCTATTGCTATCGTGCAACGCAGATTGGTTTCTTGCTGATAGTTTTTTATGAAAAGTTTGTCGGTTCTTGCGAAAAGTTTCCAATCGATAAACCTTGTGCTTTCGCCGGAGTTGTAAGCCCGATAATCTGCAAATTCTACTGAAAAACCATGAAAAGGACTTTTGTGCAGACCGGACAAAAAGCCTTCAACTACTTGTTTCGCTCGCAACTCTATCGAGCCGTACGATATGTTTTCCAAATCATTTGTCATAAGAAAATACAAGGGCTACTTCATTATTTGCAGATTGCAATTGAAAGAAAGACAAAAAACAGCCCCGCAACAAAATTGCAGGACTGCCGTTTGATTAAAGATACTGTTCGATTTTTTCTTTGTAAGCATTTTTGCTGTTTGCACCTACCATTTTGTCCAAAAGATTTCCGTTTTTTAGGAATAAAACAGTAGGAACGTTGCGAATGCCGAACTTGGAAGGAATTTCCGGTGCTTGATCAACATCGCACTTCGCAACAACGGCTTTTCCTTCATATTCTTTTGCCAATTCATCTATTATAGGAGCGATATGTTGGCAAGGTCCGCACCAAGTTGCACCACAATCCAAAACCACCAATTTACTTTCTTTTACAACTAACTCCTCGAAGTTAGAATCGTTAATTTCTAATGCCATAATTGTATTGTATTTACTGTTAATAATTAGTCTAATTGCTTGCAAAGATATAAAAAAAATGAATATTACAAGCAAAAACAGTCTTTTATTAAAAAAATATTCTTATCTTTGCAACCTATTAAAATCTGCATATAAAAGAAAAAGAAATATGTATAATCAATTAATTTTAGCAATTAATCCGGGCAGCACATCTACAAAGATTGCTGTTTTTGACGGAGAGAACAAACTATTTGACAAAAACATCAAACATCCCGCGGAGGATTTGAAAGTTTTTGAACATATCGCAGACCAATATGCTTTTAGAAAAGAGCTTTGTTTGAAAGAGGTTGCGCAAGCAGGTTTCAATATTAAAGATTTTAAGATTGTCATCGGACGTGGTGGTTTGACCAAATCTACCGAAGGCGGTATATGGGAAGTAACACCGGAAATGATTCACGATTTGCAGATAGGTTATGCAGGACAACACGCTTGTAATTTAGGCGGTTTGATTGCCAACGAAATAGCAAAGGAAATCGGTGTTAAAGCCGTTATCGCCGATGCCGGTGTTACCGATGAAAGAGAAGAAATCGCTAAACTTAGCGGTCATCCTCTTATGCCGAGAAATTCCATTTTTCATTGCTTGAACCAAAAGGCTATCGCTCGTCGTTATGCAAGAGAACACGGAGAAGGCAAAAAGTATGAGGATTTGAATTTGATTGTTGTCCATTTAGGCGGTGGTATCAGCGTTGGCGCTCATCATTTGGGTAAAGTTATAGACGCTAATCAGGCTTTGGACGGCGACGGTCCGTTCTCTCCTGAAAGAAGTGGCTCTGTTCCTATGACCAAACTCATTTCTTTGTGTTTTAGTGGTAAATACACAGAAGCACAAATCCGTAAAATGATTGTTGGCGAGGGCGGTTTTGTTGCTTATTTGGGAACAAACGACGCTTTGACAGTGGAGATAAAAGCCAAAGAAGGCGATGAAAAATATGCTTTCATACAATCCGCAATGGCATATCAAGTAGCAAAAGAAGTGGGTGCTCAGGCAGCAGTATTACACGGCAAGGTAAAGAAAATTGATGCTATCCTGATTACAGGAGGTATAGCATACGGAAAACCTTTCGTAAAAGAATTGTCAGACCGTATAGATTGGATTGCTCCGATATACGTTTATCCTGGCGAAGACGAGATGGGAGCCCTTGCAATGAACGCTTCAATGTATTTGAACGGCGAATTGCAATTGCAACAATATAAATAAAAACGTTTTTGTTGCTGAAAAGAGGTCAAAAATTAAATAAAAAATCATATTAGCAACGAAAACTGATAACGATAAGCGGCAAAAGGAAAATCATATTTCTTTTTGTCGCTTTGTTTAAGGATAGCGGTAAAATTTTTCCATTAATTAAGAAATTAGTTACACTAATCAGTGTTTTGGTGTTTAACACTAATAAAATAATCATTAACAAAAAATCAAGACGAACTATGTTAAAAAATCAGTTTTTAAGAAAAAAAACTTTCCGCTTCAAGCGTTTTGAACGGAAAAGTTACAGTGCATACAATTCAATGCACAAAGCGGTAACGATAGGTGTTGTATCTATAATGATGTTGTCGAGTTTGGGAGCAAAAACCGTAAAGGCTCAAACGACAAAAGACACCATTGCAATGTTCGATACTTTGCAGGAGGTAACTATAAGCGATGAACTTTCAACGCCTATAAATCAAGAAGGCAAGATAGTTACCATAATTACCAAACAAGAAATAGAAAACCTCAAACCCCAATCCGTTGCCGAACTTTTGTCCTTTGCCACCGGCATAGATATTCAAACTCGTGGGGCTCACTCGGTTCAAGCCGATATTTCACTTCGTGGTGGTAATTTTGACCAAACAGCCGTACTCCTTAACGGCATAAATATCACCAATCCTCACACAGGTCATTATTCTTTGGATATTCCGATAAATATTTCCGATATAGAACGTATAGAAGTCATTAAAGGCCCGACGGCTATCATTTATGGCGCATCTGCTTTCAGCGGAGGAATAAATATTGTAACCAAGAAAAATGTCGATAAGTCTTTTGACGTTACTTTGGAGGGTGGAGAACACGGTTTTGTCAATACAGAATTGTCCGCAGCCTACACTTACAAAAACGTTGAGAATTATCTTTCCTTCGGATACAAGAATAGCGAGGGCTATATAGCAAACAGCGATTACAATATATATAATCTATTGTATCAAAATCGCATAAATTTCAACAGAAACAATAAGTTGGATTTTCAGATAGGGTATAACAACAAATCATACGGGGCAAACACATTTTATTCTGCCAAATACCCAAATCAACACGACAAGACATCGTCCTTTTTAACCTCTTTGAAAGGCAAATTCGATATTGCGGAGAATTTTTCAATAATTCCCTCGATTTATTACAATCAACACACGGACGAATACGAATTAATCAAAGACGTATCAACACCGAATTATCATAAGACCAATGTTTTCGGGAACAACGTATCATTTGTGTATTCTTTTAAGCGTTTTCGTTTGAATTTTGGCTCCGATATACGTTACGAAGAAATATTATCCTCTGTTTTGGGAGAGCCTTGCACATTACACGGCAATCATTACAATCATCACAAGGATAGAATAAATTTCTCATACTTTTTGCAAGGAAGATACTTGTTTGATAAGGCGGATTTGACTTTGGGACTTATGACATTCCAAAATACATCTTTCAATCAGAAACTATTCAACGTTTATCCAAGTATTAATTTCAATTACTTTTTCAATAATCATTGGCAGGCGTATGCTTCATTCAATTCGTCTTCAAGGCTGCCTTCTTTTACAGAATTATATTACAAGGACGCCATTCATCAATCCAATCCTGATTTGAAACAAGAAAAATCTTTGAGTTTTGAAATTGGAGCAAAAAATACCAATGCCGTTGCACAGACCTCGCTCAATATTTATTTTATGAAAGGCAGCGATATGATAGATTGGGTGAAATATTCTCCAAGTGATGAAAAATGGCAAAGCAGAAACATTAATAAACTCGATAAATATGGAGTTGAGTTCGATAGCAAATTGTTTTTGAATAGTTTTATAGGCTTTCTATTACCTAATTCCACATTAAATATTTCTTATTCGTATATGCACCAAGAACAAGGCAATATTGATTATATTTCTGCCTATGCTCTGAATTATCTTAAACACAAAGCGAGCGTGCGTTTAACCCTTCCGATAATCAAAAACCTGACTCTTACTCTTGCGGGTAAGTTCTGTGTTAGGGAAGGCTCATATATAAAATATGATAGGTATATAGAAAACGATGAAGTGAAGTTTAACGAAAGCGAACAGTCTTTCTCGCCATTTTTCACTATGGATGGCAATCTTAGTTACCAATACCGCCATTTCAATTTCTATATTTCCTGCACCAATATGATGAATCGGGAATATTTCGATATAGGAAATATCCCTCAACCTGGCAGATGGTTTATCGGCGGTGTAAAATATAATCTTTAAACATGGTATTTTTTCTTCGCATTGTTATCAAAACAGGATAAAAATATTAAAAAAGAAAACGAGAACAGATAAAAATATTTTGATAACAAACGGCAGAAAAATTTTATGTGAAAAGAAAAATTAGTGTTAAACATTAGTAAAATAATTACTGTAACTAATAAAATAGTGTTAAACACTATTTTTGTAAGGCGACTTTCTAAGTTTTTAATGGGGTCGCCTTATGTTTTTATATGAATAATCGCACCTTTGAAATTATGATGCGATATTTTCTTTAATGGAATAAAAATCAAAAAAACAAACAAAAAATTCTTCAACTCATAGATTTTTGTTATCTTTGCACTCTGTAACGAAAAGAAGTATGAAATAAATATTAAAACCTGTAAAGATATGGAATATTTGAAGCTATTTGTATTTGCAGTATTTGTAAGCAATGTTGTGCTTAGTCAGTTTTTGGGAATTTGTCCTTTTCTTGGCGTATCCAAAAAAGTTAGTACTGCTTCGGGTATGGGTATGGCGGTAGTGTTTGTTATGACTATTGCAACGTTGGTTACATTCCTTATTCAGAATTATATATTAGTCCCATTGCATTTGGAGTTCTTGCAGACTATTATGTTTATCTTGGTTATTGCTTCATTGGTGCAAATGGTGGAAATAATATTGAAGAAAATAAGTCCGTCATTGTATCAAGCATTGGGAGTGTTCTTGCCATTGATTACAACAAACTGTGCGGTGTTGGGTATAGCTATTTTGGTGGTTCAGAAACAATTCACGCTTTTGCAAGGACTTGTTTATTCGGTATCAATCGCACTTGGCTTCACATTAGCATTGGTGTTGTTCGCAGGTATAAGGGAGCATTTGGATTTGGTAGGTGTTCCAAAAGGAGTTAAAGGTACGCCGATAGCATTAATATCCGCCGGTATTTTGGCTATGGCTTTTATGGGTTTTGCAGGACTTGTAAAAATATAGCCTTAGCTCGGGATATTTAATTCAAAAAACAACTTTTTATGACCAATAAGGAAGCAAACAAACAGTTGGCAAAAGGTTTGAAAGACAAGAAACGCAAGCCTTCTTGGTTTGCCCGTCGTTCGAGAAAGAAACTTGTGGAAAAATTGGTGGCTGCATTGAAACAAGAAGGAGTGAAAAAAGCATACGCACATGAGGAGTTCGTTTCGGCAGTTGAGAAACAGGTTCAAAATATAGTTATTTACGTTGAGTTTTCGCCTAATAGCGAAGAGGGAATAGCCAACAGAGTGGATTGTAAAATGGATTTGGCGTTTGAGAAATACAATGTCAATATCATAGACCTTAAAACACTTTTGCCTTCAATCAAAGAATCTATTTTTAAGGAATTGACACAAATATTTTAATACTTATCGTTTTTGTGTGCTGTGATGCCGTAAAACTAAAATCAATTGACGTTTTATTTAGGAGTATTTTTGTTTTACGGATAACAGACACTGCGAAAAAGAAACTTGTGATTATTATATAGAATTTACGTAATGCAAATATCGGTAGTAATAAACACATATAATGCGGAGCAATACTTGGAACAAGTGCTTAAAAGCGTAAAGGATTTCGACCAAATCGTGATTTGCGATATGGAATCCACCGATTCGACGCTTGACATTGCAAAGAAATATGGCTGCGATATATTTACTTTTCCACGAGGTAAGTATAGGATAGTGGAACCTGCGAGGAATTTTGCAATATCTAAGGCGAAATATCCGTACGTGCTTGTTGTAGATGCCGATGAACTTGTAACAATTGAACTAAAAAATTATTTGTATCGTGTCATTGAGCAACCCAATCCGCCACAAGGCTTGTTTATTCAACGAAAGAATAAATTTATGAGTGCATATTTTGGCAATTCGTTAAAGGATTGGCAACTGAGATTTTTTATCAAGCAAGGGACTTACTGGCCGGAGATAATACATTCTCTTCCGCAAATACAAGGTAAGGTGGAAAAAATTCCGACAAAAGAGAAAAATGCGATGTTTATTCATTTGGACGAAGAAAGATTATATAACCGTTTGGAGAAACTAAACCGCTACACAGATTTTGAATTGCAGAAGAAAAAGAAAAGAGAATACAAACCTTTTGCGTTATTGTACCGTCCGACGTGGAGTTTTATAAAAAGTTACATAATTCAAGGTGGTTTTCGTTATGGTGTTCGCGGATTTATCAAAGCCAAATACGATGCAGCGTATCAATTCTTCACTGTTGCCAAAGCAATAGAAAAAAGATTAGATAAATAATATTTTTGATTTGTTAATTATAAGTTTGCATTGAATGTTGAAGATAAACTTTCTTTTTGATTGTTTATCTTCTTTTTTTGCTCTAACAAATAAGCGTTATAACAGAAAGCGGACATCAATGCCGAAATAAACGTCATACCTTCAAAACTCTCAAAACTGCTTTCTGCAAACATCCAACAAATGGCAATGATGAAGAAAACGCAGAAATACAAATTTTTGAACAATTGTAGTTTTATAGGAAGGTAAAGTATATATATCAACATAACAGCAATGCCCAACAAACCGAAAGCCGCAAAGGTGTAAAGGAATTGATTGTGCGGATTGCAGCCTGTTGTACATAATTCGGGATGTTTTCCCATAATCGGAGCGGTAAGTTCATCTCTTGTATCGCCCGTGCCACAGCCTATAAGGATATGTTGTTTTATTATATTGATAGCATTCTTCGACCAAAAATATCTCTGTATTACGGACATTTCTCTTACTTCTCCCGAACGCAGATAGTGTTCAAATTCAAAGAATGTCTGATACAAACGCGGTCTTAACGAAAATCTCTCGGCATAAACCACGTTGGCATATCCTTTTTTGATGTTTTCGATATCTTTGTCTGTAAGAGCAGCAACGCCCGATGCGTCTTTTTTCAATCCTTTTGAGTTGAGGTATCTATAAATAATATCATCGTATTTGTAGTATTGTAAGCCCTCGTTGTCTGTGCAGTAATCTGTCAAGTTAAGTCCCGTTCGCTGTTTCCAAGCACTCTCAACCTCACTCGGGCAAGAATACATATAGACATAATATCCGTTTTCGATGAATTTATTATCGAAAGGAATATAATCGTTACCCAAAGCAGTTTTTTCTTTTATATCAAGAGCAAATTCCTGCTTGGGAGTGAAATAATTATCTATTTGTTTTGATAGCCAAACACCACATAAAACCAAGGCGATGGCACAAATACTTATAGCGATAATGGAATATGATTTTCGTTTTTTTCGTATGATTGAAATAAGTGCGAAAGTCATTAAAATAATCAGTGTAACTATTCCGCTGATTAATGAAGCCACAAAAATATATACTGTAAATAAAATAACGATAGGCGTTAAAAATTTTCTTAAATCCTTATGTTGATTCTCCGCTATTATCATTACCGAAATAGCAAAGCACAAATGGAACGCAAACGATATATTCCTTGCCGTAGGCACCAAGAAACGTCCGTCGGCGTATGGGTCTATAACGTAGTTTATCAGTCCTATCGCAACGCCAATGGTTATTGCAACGATATATGCAAATAAAAGCACTTGCCAAAACTGTTTTTTTATCGGGGATATTACAAGACAAAACAGCGGCAAGACTAAGAAAGGCATTTTGTGATTGAGTTCAAATAGCCCGTATTGCAGATTGCTCGACCAAAGCATTCCAACGATATTGAGCAAATAGATACCAAGCAAACAAAGTAAGATGTTATAGGATTGTTTCAACTTTTTGATTTTTTCTTTCATATTACCTATGAACAGAACTCTGACAAGCATCATTATCAAACCTACTGTAAAAAAGAAAGGAGAATAAATAATGCCGACAATGAGTGTCATACTGGAAAAAACGTCGCACCAATCAATAATGTTTAGTGATTTCAACGTATTTTGTATAACTGTCTTTGTCGGCATCGCAATATATGGTTAGGTTATTGTCTTATTTGTTGTCTTCGTATTGTTTGATTTTTTGCTCTAATTCCCTAAGACGTTTCTCCATTTCGGGAAGTCTTTTGAAAAGTACGGAAGAGCGGAAGTAACTCTTTGCTGAAAAAGCAGGATAACCGAATATTTGTTCGTTTTCTTTAATATCGCCGAAAACACCGCTTTGAGCACCTATCTTAGCTCTGTCGCCAACTGTCAGATGTCCTGCAAAACCTACCTGACCTCCCACAAAGCAATAACTTCCCAAGTGTGTGCTGCCGGCAAGTCCCGTCTGTGCTGACATTACAGTGTTACTGCCTATCGTTACATTGTGTGCAATTTGGCAAAGATTATCAACCTTAGTTCCTTTGCGTATAATCGTTGCCCCCATTGTGGAACGATCCACACAAGTATTCGCACCTATCTCAACATCATCTTCTATTACGACATTACCGGTCTGAGGAATTTTTTTGAAAGTGCCGTCAGGCAAAGGAGCAAAGCCAAAACCGTCCGCACCAATGACAACACCCGAATGAATAATACAATTGTTTCCTATGTTTATATCGTGATAAATTTTTACACCCGCAAAAATTGTTACGTTATCGCCAATCGTTACATTTTCTCCGATATACACTTGCGGATATATCTTCGCGTTTTTACCAATCTTAGCATTCCTGTCTATAACGGTAAATTCGCCAATATAACAATTCTCTTCGATTTTCGCTTCTTTATTTATGGCAGCCAAAGAGGAGATACCTTTTCTTTCTTGCATATTGGCTTTGGTGTATTGTTCGTAAATATCCAACAATGTTGCAAAAGAACTATATGCATCTTTAACTCTGATAAGTGTAGCACTCGTAGGCTTTTCCAAAACCACATCTTCGCCAAGAATAACCACAGAGGCTTTTGTGTCATATATATAATGCGTATATTTCGGGTTTGCCAAAAAAGAAAGTCCATTCTCTTTGCCTTCTTCTATCTTGCAAACCTTATTAACCGTAACTGCATCGTTTCCCTCTATTTTACCATTCAAAAACTCTGCAATTTGTTTTGCTGTCAATTCCATAATATTTATTTTTGTCGTTTTATTTATCGATGTTTTTCTCTATCAATTCGTCTAATTTTTCAATGTCTATACCGTTTTGAAGTATTTTACCATTTTTGTCAGCCAAGATAAGATGAGGTATGTATTGGAAATTATATCTCTGAGTAATCTCTTGACCGTTGCCGATAAGGGAAGTCCATTTCATAGGATTTTTTTCTATGAATTTTATCCAATCATTAGGATTAGTATCCACACTTATCGAAACAACGCTAAGTCCTTTGCCTTTGTATTTCTCCCAAACCTTTTCTATCTTTGGCAAAGCCTCCAAACATGGTTTGCACCAAGAAGCCCAGAAATCAACCAAAATCAATTCTCCTTTCACATCTCGCTCCGTCAAAGTGTCTCCCTGCTGATTTAGTGCAGTAAATACCAAAGTCGAATTGGCGGTCTGTTGAACTATCTTGTATTTATATGCTTGCGATAAGTATTTCTGCCAAACATTATCCGTTTGTTCGTTGGATAGTTCTCTACAATAATCCATTATAGGGTTATCTGCGTTTTGAAGTGTTTGCATTTCGCTTATCAATACCGAATATGCGTAGCCGCTTTGCGGATATTTCTTTATGAAACTCTTGTATAACTCCACTTGTTTCTTGAAAGTCTTTACATCGTTATTGTTTCTTGAAAGTTCCATAAACGAATCATTGACATCTTTCCAAAAACTAGAGAAATCTTCTGCGAATTTACTACCCTTATATGAGATGTTAAGTATATTCTTTCGTGCAAGATAATCGGCAACACCTGTAATTGTTATCGTGATTGTCTTTCCTTTTTCGATTATACAAGGCAAACTTGCTCCGAATTGTTTATTTTGATTAACTATTGTTATTGCACATTCTTTTATCTTGCCTTCAAATTCCAAAGAGTCTAAAACAATTTCGCACTTTCCATTCTTTATCTTTGCCGTTGCTATTTGCTCGCTTGTTCTGGCATTAATCATATCTGGGTCTTGATAAATCACTACCACATCGCCCTCACTTAATTCCGCAATATCCACAACGACTTTCTTGTCATTGGAACACGATGCGAACAATACACCTACAACGGCAATAAACGCCAACAAAATCTTTTTCATTATATTGAAAACTTTCTTTTTAAGATATTATTTGTTTTTTCTTACCAATATCTCGTCAATCATTCCATATTCTTTTGCTTCGGCACTTGTCAGCCAATGGTCTCTGTCGCCGTCGGCTTCGATTTTCTCAAAAGGCTGGCCGCTATGTTTGGATATAATTGTGTAGAGTTCTTTCTTTGTTTTAAGTATCTCTGTTGCTGCTATTGCAATATCCGAAGCCTGACCTTCCGCACCACCCATAGGTTGATGAATCATTACTCTCGAATGTTCCAAAGCAACTCTTTTCTTAGGAGCCCCCGCACACAACAAAACACTTGCCATACTTGCTGCCAATCCGGTACATATCGTTGAAACGTCAGGAGCTATGTATTGCATTGTGTCATATATTCCCAAACCTGCTTGAACATATCCTCCTGGAGAATTTAAGTAAATCTGAATGTCGCTTCTGCTGTCTGTGCTCTCCAAAAACAACAATTGGGCTTGTATTATATTCGCCACGTCATCGTCAATCGCTGTTCCCAAGAATATTATTCTGTCCATCATCAAACGAGAGAACACGTCCATTTGAGCCACATTCAACTGACGTTCTTCTATAATCGTCGGGTTGATATAAGCACTTCTTGTGTTAAAATATCTGTTGTATCTGTCAAAGGTCAGAGAGTTGATGTTTCTGCCTTTTGTTGCGAACGCCTTAAATTCTTTTTTGAAATCCATTTGTTTATATACTTTTTGCGTTAATATTCTTTCGTTATGCGCTTGCAAAGTTAGTATATTTTTTTCATAAACCCTATCCTTGTCATTATTAAACAAATATTTTTATTCTCAGTTGCAAAAAATAGTGTTTAATATTAAAAAAACAGTGTTAAACATCGTTCGACTGATGTTTAACACTATTTTCGTCTTTAATGATATAAAAAATTTCTTTGCTTAAAATATAAGACTGTAACCCAAATAAACGAAGTGGGCGATAATTCCTGCACAAAGACCTGCTATTGTGTGAGCACCCAAAGCCTTTGAGATACATTTTCTATAACCTAACGAATCCAACATTGCCGTATGAGTTGAAAAATATCCTGACCAGCACATACCTATTGCAGTACATACAGCAACGGCATTACCGTCCAAGATGCCTTTGATAACAAAAGTCTTTGCCATTCCTAACGCCGCTCCCACAGAACCCAACGCCGTCATAGGGAAAGCAATCAACTCCATATTCTTAAAGCCGAACAACCATTCGAACACCCAATGTATTTTTTGAGCAAGCCACGGCAAAAGAGGAACGCCTTGCGAAACTCCGCCGTCATATACACCTGTCTCAGGGTTGGCACCGAAGGTTACAAGTATTACGGCAGTCGTTATGATAAGCACGCCGGGAATTATCTGTAATCCCAATTCCACGCCATTTTTTCCTCCGTCCAAGATAGCGTTAAGAAATCGCATAAAAGTACTTTCTTTACTTTCGGCTTCCGCTTCTTCGATTTGAACTTGTTTCGGAGATTCCGAACAAACGGGTTCGTCCAAAGACGGATAGGTTTTAAGTACCGAGCGTTGCATTATACGTGTTGAGATTATGGAACCGCAAAACGCACCGAACAATCCTATTAACGCTCCATCGACATGTCCATAGCCAATCATCGTTATTATAACCACGAAACCCATACCGAAAGCCGTTCCGAAGTTTGTTAAAGATATAAGTTGATATTTCTTGAAATACGATGAGAAACGTCTATCCTTGCTAAGGGCAATTATTGCCGGATTATCCGAAAGAAAGGTCATAACCGCACCCAGTGCTGCTCCTCCGGGCAAGTTATACAAAGGCTTCATCAATGGACGCAACACTTTTTCCAATAGTGATACCACGCCAAATTCTGCGAACAACTTACTCAAAGCACCTGTCAAGACAGTTACACCCATAAGCCAAAAACAAGTGTTCAGTAGCAAGTCGTGAGCCGTTGCCATTATGGTGTTAAGCATATTACCTGCACCCATTTTCCAACCTATACACACACAGACAACGACAAGAATAAAAAGAAAAATCACTGCTTCTTTAACCGCTCGTTGAGAGGCGTTCATTTTGTTTGGTTTCATAGTTTTATGAATTAATGTTGTGAATTATTTTTTTATTACGTTAATCTTCCACGTTGCACCTATCAAAACATTGTGAGTATATTTCTTCGTTTCGTTCGGTACGTCTGCCAAATTCTCTTGTGTATAATGATAAACGGCGTGCAGTCTTACGTCTTTGTTATCTTTCAAAGGAAAATACTCGACACCGCCGCCTATATGTTTATATTCAAATTTGTTGTCGCCCACAGGTAAAAGAAATCTGTATTTATCTTTGTCGTAGCCGCCTTTCGCAAAGAAGTTAAAGTTGTTGTATGTGTAGTTGAATTTTGCAACAAAGCCCCAATTGTCAAGTAAGAAATTTTTATAATCTTTGCGATACCGATTGATGAAATCTGCTTCCAAATAAACGTTGTCCGTTCCTATTTTGTTGCCAAGAGCAATCATATTTTCAAACTCTCCGTCAGCGTATTCGCTTTCATTGACCGACCAAATGGTTTTCCACCACGGAGCGATGTTGCCGAACCACGCAAGATTGTAACTTAACATATTGGAATTGCCGCCATAAAACGGCGAGTTGGATACTTGAAACACCAATTGCTGTTGCTTGTTAAAATTATACGCTATACTTGATGCAAAGCCGTAACATTCTGGTAAAGCATTGCAGAAATCACCATAGAAATACACATCTATCGGTGCGTAATCGTATTCGTATCCTCCGATAAATATTTCCTGACGCCCGAAGTTCAACGACCAATGTTCATTTATTTTCCAGTCTATATAAAGGAAGTCGGTTGCGTTAAAAAAGTTGTTTCCTTTGACCATATCCTTATGAAAACGCTGGCGGATACGATAGGTAATGTTATCCGTTATATGGCCTTGCATATTGATATTAAAATGTTCGCCGTTAAAACCTTTATGGTCTTCATCGTTTATGCTATTGTGGTTATACTCAAAACTTGAACGTACATTGACTGACAATTCATCTATATGGCTTTGAGCCTTGATGCCGTAAAAACTCAGAACGATAACGGCAAATATCAAAAATCTTTTCTTCATATCTTTTTTCGTAAGTTTATTTTTTTGAAATGAAGTTGCAAAATTACAAAAACTTATTTCAATACGTTGTTTCTTTGTCTCGTTTTTTGTATTTTCCAATACATCTTTATATTCTCCTTGATAAAAGTTTGATAATTTTCCTTTGATAATTTTTCTATTTTTGTTTTTATTTCTAATTTTGCATACGCAAATTTTTTCTATAATCCGATAGAGAAAAAGAATAGAGGAAGTTGTAAATTATATAACGGCGACAGACAATAAATAAATTGCATAATGGAAAATACAAATATATTCACACAACAAGGCGTATATAATATACCGACACTGCCATTGCAGTATGATTTGGAGACCAAAGAAGTGTTAAAACAACTCAATGCTGCAAATCGCAAACTCGCCGAATTGAAAGGTGTCGCACAAACAATACCTAATGAACGTATCCTTATAAGTACCTTAACGCTTCAAGAAGCGAAGGACAGTTCGGCTGTTGAAAACATAGTTACCACGCAAGATGATTTATACCTTGCCGGATTGGATCTTAGCACTATGCTTGTCAATGCAGCCACAAAAGAAGTATTGTTTTATCGTGAGGCTATAAACTCTGGCTTTGTCAGGGTAAGAAACAAAAATGTATTGTCGTTAAATGATATTAAATATGTGCAACAGGTCTTGGAAAACAACTCGGCGGGGTTCAGAACAACACCAGGCACACAACTAAAACGAGAGAATGACGGAAAAATAGTTTATATTCCTCCACAAGACGGAGCGGATATCGTCAGATATATGAATAACTTGGAGCAGTTTATCAATGACGAGCAGATGTGTCCGTTAGACCCTTTGATTAAAATGGCTATAATACACCACCAGTTTGAAAGCATTCATCCGTTTTATGATGGCAACGGCAGAACTGGGCGTATCATTAATATATTGTATCTTGTTATTTCCGGATTGTTGGATTTGCCTATATTGTATTTGAGTCGATATATAACACATAACAAAGCAGAATATTATCATTTGATACAGGCGATAAGAGATAAAAATACTGATAACGAAAAAGAATGGGAGGAGTGGATTGTTTTTATTTTGAAAGGTGTTGAGGTAACGGCGCAAGAGACTATCTCTTTGGTGAAAGAGATTGGGAAATTGATGGCAATGTACAAAAAGATTATTCGTTCCAATTTCGGTAGTAAGTATAGCCACGAACTTTTGAATATTCTGTTTTATCATCCTTATACAAAGATTGACCACCTTGTTGAGAATATGCAGATTTCAAGACAGACGGCAGCAAGTTATTTAAATAGGATTGTGGATTTAGGACTTCTGCAAAAAGAAAGATTAGGCAAGGAGAATTATTATATAAATATCGAGTTGATGAATCTATTTATCTATTTCGGAGAACGTGAAGAGCCTAAAAATTCCGAAATTATTGAATCTTTATCATGTTAAAAAATCTTAATTTTTTTAACACGACTTTATCCTTATGTTAAAAAATCTTAATTTTTTTAACACGACTTTATCTTTATGTTAAAAAATTTCAATTTTTTTAACACGAAACCTAATTTGTCCTTAAAAGAAATTTCTCTTTTTTGCATAGAACGGATGCTGATTTATCAGTAGGGGTTATTGGAAAATTAATGTTAAACATCAGTGAAATAGGATGGGACACAGATTTTGTGGTAAGCGGTATATGTTTTTGGTGTGTCAAAGAAAAATGAAAAACGAGTGAAAAACATATTTTTTTGAGTTGTTTTTTTGAAATTTTCTCGAAAAACGAGGGAATTTTGATAAAAAAAACGAGTTTTTTGCATATATATCGAACAATAAAAACAAAAAAAATTTACCCTGCGAAAAGCGTTACGGGATAAGGGTTGGCAGCAAAATTTTTATGGGGGGGGGGATTTTGGTTTTTTGAACGATTTTTGCGACTTTTTATTGTCATTATGAAATTATTTTATAATTTTGCACCTGATTAACAGAGTAGTTGAGTTAATGAGTTAATTTAATCAGTAATAAATTTTTGTGAATAAAATTGAATCGTAAGAGGTATCACTGATATTACGCAGGATTTTATTGTATAAAATTTTTATTATTTTTTGATAAGTTTAAGAAAAAAATTTTTTTGAAAAAAATAAGGTTGAATGTTTAATTTTTACGATAATGTTGAGTGATAAAGTAAATAGCGATTTGATGGAGTTAGCATCAAAAATCAAATTAAACAGTGCCAGAGGATTATCGAGAGACCTTCCTTGCGTCAGCAGTAGGGGGGGGGGGAAAATCAGAAATTAAAGAAGAGCAGATATAAAAATCTGTTATTTGCAGCAGCCTTTCTTTTACTAAGTTCGGGAGTGAGTGCCAGTGTGGTGGAGAGTTCCGTTCGTGATACTATTACCACCCAAATTGATTCCGCTGTTTCGACGAAACAGATTTGTAAGGAGTTTTTGGTTGGTTTCCGTGTTTCACGTACGTATCTTGACCCTAATTTCGGAGATAATGCCCGACGTTTGGCAGAAATAGTTTCTTATTTGAAAGACGTTCAACAGGATTCCACCGTTGAACTTACATCGGTTTCTTTTCGCGGTTCGGCTTCGCCCGAGGGTGGTCCGAAATTAAATCAAGGTTTGGCGAAAAATCGTCGCAATGCTTTGGAAAAATATATTCGTGAGCGTGTGGATATTGCCGACAGCCTTATCGACCGTCACGAAGAGACTTATATTGCGTGGGATTACCTTGCTCAGTTGGTGGAGGCTTCGAATATGCCGCACAAAGAAGATGTGCTGCATATAATCCGTGATGTTCCCGAATTTACGTACGACAAACGCGGAGCGTTAATCGACAGCCGTAAGAAAAGGCTTATGGATTACAATTACGGTAGGACGTGGAATTATATGCTTGAACATTTCTTCCCCGCAGTGCGTTATGCAGGAGTTGTTTCCGTTTCCTTGCGTGAAAAATCAACGGTTGGAAAAGAGGATACCAAGTCTGCAACGGGTGTTTTGACCGATGGCGATACAATGGCAATGGCGGGCGAGGATATTTCTAAGAAAACCGATACGATTGTCGTTACCGATACGGTATTTGTTGTAGATACTATGTTTTTGCAGTCTTGCAGTCCGATATATCTTTCACTTAAAACCAATATGCTCTATGATTTGCTTGCGGTTCCCAATATAGGTGGCGAAGTTTATTTGGGCAATAACTTTTCTTTGGGAGTAGATTGGATGTACGGTTGGTGGAAAACCGACAGACATCATCGTTACTGGCGTATCTATGGCGGAGAAGTTACCGCCAATTATTGGTTTGGAAAGAAAGCCAAAGAAAAACCGCTTACGGGACATCATATAGGTGTTTATGGAAGTGCTTTCACTTATGACTTTGAGTGGAACAATAAGGGTTATATAGGCGGCGAGCCGGGAGGAACGTTGTTGAACGATGCTAATTATGCTGTCGGAATTGCTTACGGCTATTCTTTGCCTATTGCCCGCAGGTTTAACATAGATTTTACGCTCGGTGTGGGTTATCAGGGCGGGAAGTATTATGAGTATATTCCGTTGGACGGACACTATGTTTGGCAGACCACAAAGCAGCGTCATTGGTTCGGTCCGACCAAAGTGGAAGTGTCATTGGTATGGCTTCTTGGCAGAGGTAATACCAACAACGAGAAAGGAGGTGCGAAATGAAAAGAACGTTGATATATATAAAACACGCTTTTTTGCTTTGCGGCATACTTTTGTTGATTTCTTCTTGCGAGCATAAGGAGTTGTGTTTCGATCACTATGCTCATTCTCCGAAATCCGATGTGCGAATAGAGGCACAATACGAAAAGGAATGGCAATACACATACGAGAACGGTACGGATTGGTACAATTATCCGTCGTTTGCGGAAACTTTCGGCGTGGCTTACGATGAGTTGCGTCCGGGTATTCCCGAGGGATTGGCGATACATATTTATAATGCAGACGGTAAGTATGACGAGATACATATTGCCCCCGAAAGACAGGTGGTTCGTATGCCGATAGGCAAACATGCTTTGCTGTTCTACAATGACGATTCGGAGTATATAGTCTTTGACGGAATGCAGTCATACGTAAAGGCAAGGGCTACCACACGTACCAGAACGCGTTCTTCATATATGGGTAATCCGTATATGGAGACCAAGAGCGAGGTTACGGTCAATCCTCCCGATATGCTTTACGGTAATTATATGGAGTCTTACGAGGTGGAGCGTACGATAGAGCCTACATTGTTGCCTGTTACTATGCACCCATTGGTATTTACCTATGTTGTGCGTTGTGAGTTCAGTTATGGTGCGCAGTATTTGGCATTGGCTCGCGGTGCTATGGCGGGTATGGCAGGCTCGGTGTATCTGCATAACGGAAACACTTCCGATGAAGTGGTAACGGTGCTTTTCGATGCGAGTGTGAAAGATTACGGCGTGCAGGCAACGGTTCGTTCTTTCGGAGTGCCGGGATTTCCTAACCAGCACTACTCGAAAACGGGTAAGGGTGGCAAGTACGGTCTGAATTTGGAGGTTCGCTTAAAGAATGGTAAAACCAAATCTTTTGACTTCGATATTACGGAGCAGGTGGAGACACAGCCGCAAGGAGGCGTTATTGTGATAAAAGGTCTTGAAATAACCGACGAAGAAGGCAAAGAAGGAGGTTCGGGCTTTAATGTAGATGTCAGCGGTTGGGGAGATGAAGAAGAGATAGACCTTCCTATGTAAATGAATGTAAAAAGATGTTTCAATACATATTTTAGAAAATTAATTATTAACAATTAAAAAATTACAAAAATGAAAAAAATTTTTTTAATCGGTTTGGCTGCGGCAGCATTGCTTACCGGCTGTAACCAAGATGAAACGTTAGAGATGGCTAACAACAAAGGAGCCATTACATTTTCACCTTTCGTAGGTAAAAGCACACGTTCTTTAATTATTAATCAGACTAATTTACCTGAGTGTTTTGTGTATGGTTGGAGAACTGGTACAGATGGACAAGAACAAGTTGTTTTTAATGGTCAGAGATTAAATGGTAATGGTAGTTATGATAATTTCAAGTATTGGGAAAAAGATAATACTTACCAATTTGAGGCAATATATCCAGAACCTATCGTAGCAAATGGTATAGAAATGACTCCAAAATCAGAAGGTGGAGAAATTAAATACACTAATGATGGTTCTCGTGACCTCATTTATGCAAGACCAGATGAGATGGTTATTACAGCAATAACTACAAATATGCCGACAGTGAAGTTGAATTTTGTTCACTTATTGTCCAAAGTTAAATTTCAGGTAAAAAATGAGTTTCCACAAAACTCACCTGTAAGAATTGTTGTAAAGAAAGTACAAATCAAAAATTGTTACAGCAGTGCAACTATAACTCCTGGTACAGTTACAGGAAAAACAGTTGCTGGTTCATGGTCAAATTATGGTACTCAAAATTTGACCATAGAATATGACAAACTTATCAGTACAAACAATTCAGATAATGGAGAGGCACTTAATACCAAAATAATTAAACCGTCAAATACAGATTTTCTTGAAAGTGAGTCAAAATTCTTGATTCCTGGTATAGGAGAACGTACGATATATGTCGAATTTGAAGTAAGACAGTTGGTTGATGCTTCAAATGAAGATGGAGAATACACTGTAAAATCATATACACGCGAAGTAACTTATAATTTTGATTTACAACAAGGAAATGCTTATACTTTGGTATGTAGAATGGGTAACAATACTGTTGATCCAAACAATCCTATGGTGCCTATTGAATTTACTATTGGTGTTACAACTTGGGAGGAACAAGATCCTAAGAATGTTACGACAGACGAAAATAATCAAGAAAATAATTAAAAATTCCTGTTGCCTGTAACACCGTTAAGCGTTGTTTAAACAGGCAGTGAAATAACACAGGGTGTAAGGGGTTGAATGTCCCCTTACGCTCACAAAGAGAGCGGAGCAGCGAGACTCCGACAAAGAAAGAAGAACAGAAAAAATACTTAATATATGAAAAACATAGGTATCATAAAGGCAAGTGTATTGGCAATACTGTCGGGATTGCTGTTATTATCATGTAATGACGATGAACTGCTTGACAAAAGCGGTAAGGGAATACCGTGCGATTATATCTGTTTCGGTGTGTCTTCCGACAACAACGCAACGACAAGAGGTTTTTCCCGTAGTAACGAATATACCGCCAACCGTTTTGTGTTACGTTCAAAAACTTCAAAAGACACTCTTTGTGTCCGCACCGTTGTATCCGACGGCATCGATGTGTCTAATAACACCGCAACCCGCCCGACGCGTGGCGTTCCGGTAACGGGTACGGGCAATTTCTATGATAAGTTCCATGTTTTGGCATATATGAAGCAAAACGGCACTCCGTCAGAACATTTCTTTTTCTCGCAAGATGCTGTCAAAGACGGCAGCACTTGGAAAACAAATACAATATACTATTGGCCCGGCGATGAATACGAGTTTGACTTCTGCGCTTACGCTCCTATTGATGCAGCAGGTCTTACTTCCCCGACTACACCTGCAAGCAAAACGCTTTCATATACCGTTCCTGATGCGGCAACAGACCAGAAAGATATTTTGGTTGCCACTGCCGACGGTGTCAAGGGTGATTTGAACGAGGTTCAACCGCTTAATTTCAAGCATATCCTCTCTGCCGTTAAATTCGTTGTAGGCAGCGAGATGCGTATAGGCTCAATCAAGAGCATTACTCTTGAAAATGTCAAGTCCGAAGGCGATTACAATATGGCTAACGGCAGTTGGAATCTTGGTAATCAGAAAAATAGTTTCTCACAAAATTTGAATAAATCCATGAACGGCAGCGAAGGTGGTACTAATACGGGTATAACAACTGATGAGGGTACTTTTATGATGTTGCCGCAGACATTGGACGGAGTAACTGTCAAGGTTGTTTTCACAACCGTAAATAAAGGCGATATTACTCTTACTGCTTCTCTTTCGGGTGAGTGGGAAATGGGCAAGACCACGACATACAGATTATCCATTACTCCTGAATATGATATTGAAATCGATGTTCCCGACCAAGTCGATGCACACTACCTTATAGTTCCTATCACTGTCAATGCGAAAGACCTTGACGGTAGAAATGATTATACTATCAGAACCAAAAATGCAACCGTTTGCAAGTTCCGTGAAAACCTTGTGGGTCCGGAGGAGCAAGGTTATTGGCCTGATGAAAGTACGTCTCATAACGACTTTGCGAGAGTAACTTCCATTACGGGAAGTACAGGAACAAAAACGTTTTATGCTTTTATAACGGAGAATGCCGGAACTTCTGACCGTGATATTGAATTGGAGATATTGTGCAACAATAAAGTCGTTCAAACCAAAACCATTAAGCAGAAATGTCCTAATTGGGTCGGCAATACCGGTTGGGAACAGATAGAAGAAGTTGGAGCGAAGCCTTACGGTTTTGTGTGGAATAGAGTCGTTAGATATAAGAGTAAAAAAGTATCTGTGATTGGTATAGCTGAAACTTATATTCCTGGTAATTGGTTAATTTCGCAATACAAACAATACGTTGGTACCGGTGTAACAATTCAAGAGTCTAGTCCATTGTTGTGGTTATGGAAGCCAAGTACTATTACATTTGATTATGGCAAAATAACTTCTTCATTAAATGCCTTTGATGAAAGCAATGGATTGGCGAATACTTTGTCTCTTGACCCGAATTTTATAGTGCCGATCACAGAATCTGAGTCAAATCTTATGGGTAGTCCTTTTATTGAGAAAGATTTTGAAAGCGGAAGCAACGAAAATATTTCTGATTTTGCTGCTCTTGTTTGTATAAAAAAGAATAAGTGTAAAGTGACGAAAGAGACTGGTGACGAAGGCCAAATTTTTTATAATATGTCGTTTGCCACAGAAGATATAGTATGGTATTTACCTGCAATCAACCAGTTTAATGGCAGTGTCGGTTTAAGCGGCGAATATTGGTCAAGCACAGCAATAAATGAAAGTACGAACGCTTATTCTTGGAATAACGGCGCAAAAACGGTTACTTACAGAGCGGATGCACGCAACGTTCGTGCTGTTCGTAAGAAATAAAATAACAAATGAAGATAATATCAAAGCATATCTGCGAAAGCAGAAAAGCGATAAAGAGGATAACGAAAACAATCGTTTTCCTCTTTATCGTTTGCGTCCTTATATCCTGCAACGGCGATGATAAGCCCGAACGTGTGGAACGCACCACCTTTGTTTATTTCCCTTGGACGAATAATTTGACAAACTATTTTTATGACAATATCGCCGATATGGAGCAAGTCATAAAGACCTCGGGGCTGAATGGAGGAAAGGTTTTGGTTTTTCTTGCAACCAGTGCCACGGAGGCACAAATGTTCGAGATAGTCTGCAAAGACGGAACTCCTCGCCGTTCGGTTTTGAAGACTTACACCAATCCTCAATATACGACACAGGCAGGTATTACTTCAATTCTTAACGATGTGAAGCGATTTGCCCCTGCCGAAAGTTATGCCATGATTATAGGTTCTCACGGTATGGGCTGGTTGCCTGTCGCCGATGACAAATCAAAAGAACCTGACGCAGCGCATAGCCGTGGCGATTATGAATGTTCGGCAGACAGCCGTTTTTTCGGCGGGCTTTATCCCGAATATCAGACCGATATATCTACTCTTGCGGGCAGTATCGATGCTTGCGGGATGTTTATGGAGTATATATTGTTCAGCGGCTGTTATATGTCGTCGTTGGAAGCAGCATACGAGTTACGAAATGTAACCAAACATATAATAGCCAGTCCCACCGAAGTTATGGCGATAGGTATGCCTTATCGTGAAATGGGGAAATATCTGTTTGCGGAAAATCCCGATTACAGAGCAATCTGCAAGGCATTTTATGGTTTTTATTCTTCGTATGAAGACCCTTTTGGGACGTTGGCGGTAATAGATTGCGGAGAGTTGGACGGTTTGGCGGCGTTGATGAAGTGTATCAATCAAAAATATACTTTTGATACCACCTTTCTTGACAGCATCCAACGTATGGACGGATATAATCCTGTTTTGTTTTACGATTACGGCGATTATGTTAAAGCGTTATGCGGTCAGGATAGTGATTGTTTTGCACAATTTACGCAGCAGATAAACAGGGTTGTCCCTTACAAGGTACATACGGAAAGTTTTTATTCTGCAACTTACGGTGTTATCCCCATAAAAAACTATTCTGGCATAACCACCTCCGAACCGAGTACCAACAGCGAAGCACAAACCTACAACCAAACTCAGTGGTACAAAGATACACACTGAAAAAAAAGAAAAACTGCTGACATTGGAATGCTTGTATCAAGTTGGAACGTTTATCTCCGATGTTTTGCAAATCTACTCCAAATAATATAACCACCATCAATTAACGTGGCGAACCGATGCTTGTTTATTTCGCTTTTCCAAACACTTTTTTCATTCTGCTGCGGTTGAACATAATTTTTAATCTTTTTGTGTTAAGCATATTGACCGATGTACGGGAAATTTTTATCTTTCGTGAAGAAGCTGTTTTTTTTATGCTGTGTCCTTCAAGATATGCTTCGGCTATCGAGGCGTTGAGTTCAAAACCTAAAATCAATACGAACGAATTTAAGTATATCCACAAAAGAAATATAATTATGGCACCTATCGAGCCATACATGGCATTGTATCTTGAAAAATGCAATATATAGAAATTAAAGCCGTTCGACATCAATATAAACATAATGGTTGCCATTGTCGCTCCTGCCGAAAAGAATTTGTAACCTTCGCGATTTACGGGTGTAGTGTAATAAATCGTCGCCATACCGAGATAAATCAAAAAAACGATTATCGACCATTTCACAACCTTGAATATATACAATTGCGTATTTGTGCTGATTATGTCCGAATTTATGAAAAAGGATATAAGATTTCGGGAAAAGAATATAAGGGTAAAACTGATTATCACAGCCGTAAACATACCCAAAACCATAAGGATGGAAATGGTTCGGCGTTTGAAGAACTTTATTTTTTTGTTTGTGTGAGCGGATTGGTTGAATGTCAGAAGCAGGGAATTGAATCCGGAAGAAGCAACCCAAATAGCGGAAATAAAACCTATGGACATCAATCCGTTGTGTTTTGTGCTGAGCAAATCGGTTACCGTCATTTGAATAAAATCTTTTGTGCTGTCAGGAAAAAACTGATTTAACGTTTCCAAAATCAATGGTATATAATGTTCCAAATGAAAGAAAGGCAGAAGCGTGAAACCTGCCAACAATAGCGGAAACAAAGATAAAAAAATATGGAACGACATGGCAGCCGCCCTTTGGTTTATAACGCCGGCTTTTAATCCTTTGGCGAAAAACAACAGCACATCGAACAGCGGCACTCCCTGAAAGCCCGGCAAAACCAACAATCGGGAAGTATGCAGACATTGTCTTACAGGTCGCCAATAAAGAAACTTCTTATCTTTAAAAAAACTCTTCTTTTCTTTGATGTAGGAGTTATGTCCCATTAAATGTATATTATTAAAAAAACTCGTTTGTAGTAAAGCAAAAAACAAAAGGGGGTTTTCACAAAACCGGTGTTAAACATTAATAAATTAGTGTTAAACATTAGTGAAACAGTGTCCCACACTAATTTCACAATGTGGGACACTGTTTTTTCAATCACTGACAAGCGAAATATCCATAGCCGATATATGGTGTGTTAAAGCCCCTACGGAAATAAAATCCACATTGCTTTGAGCGTATGTTTTAAGTGTTGCGAAGTTTATTCCGCCGCTTGCTTCGGTTTCGTACCTGCCGTCAATGATTTTTACGGCTTCGCTCAAATCTTCGGGCGTGAAATTGTCCAGCATTATTCTATCCACATTGCCGCATTGAAGCACTTGGCCGAGTTCATCGAAGTTGCGAACCTCTATTTCGATTTTAAGGTTAAGGTTGTTGGCTTTCAAATATTCGTTGGTCTTGGTTATGGCTTGTTTGATGCCGCCTGCAAAATCAATATGATTGTCTTTTAGCATAATCATATCAAAAAGACCTATACGATGATTAACGCCGCCCCCCGTTTTAACAGCATATTTTTCCAACATTCTAAGACCGGGAGTAGTCTTACGCGTGTCCAAAAGACGAGTATGCATTCCCTCCAATTCTTTAACGTAGGTGTTGGTGGTTGTTGCAATGCCGCTCATTAATTGTATGTAGTTAAGAGCTGTACGTTCCGCTCCCAAGATATTACGGGCGTTGCCTGATATTTTAAGTATAATGTCGCCTTTTTTGACATTTGTGCCGTCGTTAAGAAATCTTTGTATTTGAATGTCTTTTTTGCTGTCCATAAGTTCAAAGACCTTGCAAAAAACATCTACACCGCATAATATGCCGCTGTCCTTTGCAATAAGTTTGACTTTTCGTTGTGCATTTTCGTCGATGCAGGCAATGGAAGAGAAATCCCCTTGACGAATATCCTCTTCCAATGCGTTTAAGATATGTTGTTCCAAATGGTTTGTGTTCATTTATTTTGAAATTACGAGTTTCGTGTTTATGTGAATGTTTTCGTTTTGTATGGTGATGATATATGTGCCCTCATTAAGGGTATCAACGGACAAAGCATTTTTGCCTTTATGTAAAGGAACGTTTTGGTATATAACTTTTACGCCTTTTGAATCCGTTACGGTTATATTTACTTTGTCTGTCTCAAAATTTGTTGTCAGATAAACGATGTCCTTTGCAGGATTTGGAGTTAAACTCAACGTTATTTCGTTATCAATATATTCAAGCCCCACACCTTGTAAGACATTTACCTTTCCTTCTCCCGAAATAACAGCATTACAAGTTCCGCTCTGAACAATGGCACGGTAGGAATATTCGCCCATATCTTCGGGATAATCGCTTAAATATATCATATCGGCAGAGTTTTCTATTTCTTGCCAATCATAACCCGGACGAAGACGCTCCCAATACATAATATCTCCGACATAAGCACGAAGTTGAAATCTTGCTTCTTCGTTTTGTCTTACATTATCTTGAAGAGCGAAGACATTACCGCCCTTTGAGGCAGCATCAACTTTAATTGTAACGGTGTTAGATGTGTCGATAGAAACATAAGAATAAACGACACGTTTGTAATAAGTGGTAACGAATTTTTGTTGTGGAGCGTACCAATCATTGTCATTTGTGCTGCCCTCATCACATGGTGTCCAATTGATGCTATCGGTTGAAGTTATCCATAAGTAGGTGTAAGAGCCGTTACCACCTGTTGGCGTTGTGCCTATAAGGTTGGAAGCCACGCTGCCCGCACATAAGTGTTGGTCGGAAGAAATAGTGTTGTTGTAAATAGGAATGAATGGCGTAGTTATTTTGAATGTTTTGCCGTATGTTGTACCGTAGTTATTGGTTGCAAAACTGCGGACATAGTATGTTGTCAAAGTATCCAAATTGTTTATAGTCGCATTGAAAACACCTTCGCCCGAACCCGCTAAAATTTTGCTATCGTCGGTAGTCGGTTCGCTGTTAGTTTTGGAATATACAAAACCACGTTCGGTTACTTCGCTCATGCTTTGGCTTATAACATTACCCTGCGCAAATATCTTGTTGTAATCCGAAAGATAAGCCGTGTCGGTTTCAACGATAGGTACTTGCAATACGGCTTTTATTATTAAGTCGCTAAGATTGTATTCGCCGGTAGAAATTTTTAACCCCTCGAACGCAAGATAAGAGTTGTCGTTTTGGTGATTTAGAGTAGGAATGGCGATAGTTATTGTTTCATTGTCTTGTGCAGGATTGGTGGAGATAAGTTCCCAATCGCCCTCAACACCGTTACGGTAATATAAAGATATATTATGGTTGTCGGCATTGGTGGTATTCTTTGTTGTTTTGTAAATAACAGAAAGGCTGTCTTGATTGGAAAAATCGAAGATAGGAAGAATAAGTTTGTCGCCAACAAGTTCAAAACATAAAGTGTCTGTCGAAGTCATATCGGCAGAATAAGGAAAATTGCTAACCTTTGGACATCTTGTTGCAAAAGTCATAACATCGGAATAAGAAATCATACCTTGGTTTTGTGCAAAAGCACGAACGTAATATAATGATGAACTTTGCAAGTCGTTTGTGGTTAGTTCAAATTCTCCAATAGAAGAATTGTTGGTTGAAACAACAATATCGTTAATAGTCGGTTCGCTGTTATTGGTACTCAAAACAAAGCCTTTATTTATCAAATCAGTGTATCCGCTTTGAAAAACATTTGCCTTGAATGTTGCACTTACATCTGTTATATTCTCAATTCCTTCAAAGGTTACAACAGGCCAAGAATTTACTTTCTTGTCAGTTATGGTAACATTATCTAAATATACTCCGTCTTTACCACGCAATGAGGCTTTGAAACCTATATATAACGTATTGCTTTTTACAGGTAATGTTATTGTGTCGGTTGCCCATGTTGAAATATTTGCAGAGTTGAAGTCTTTCAGCAATTGCCAAGAACTTTCCAAAGATGTTTTGTAATAAACTATAAGGTTATCGCTAACGCTGTTGATAGGTTTTTGATAATGGTCGAATACAAGGATAGGCTCGTCCAATACTTCGGTATTCAAAGCAGGAGTAATCAAAGTTATCTCCGGCTTGACAGCACCATAATTATTTACCATAACGTAGTCCGTAGAGATGTGTGCCTCACCATCGGAATTAGTATCCCAGTTAGTGTTTTTATAGATTTTGTTCTCTTCGCTCCAACAATCACTGATGCCGTTTGAAAAGTCCTCAACAAAAGGAAAGACACTTACAGATGGACAAGGGACTTTTATTCTTATACTTTCTCCGTAAGAAATATTTGTGGCTGTTTTTACATAAGGACGAATGAAATATGTTTCGTTTGCCGATAAGCCTGTCAAATTTACACCTATTGTGGTTGTGGAAGATGTGTTATCTATTATTTTTGTGGAGTTGCTATTTGGAATATTGTTCAAATCGTACAATACACCTTTTTCAATAATAGAGAGATTGTTTGCTTTAACGCTTGCAGCGGCAGTTATTGTGTCGTTTTTGTATGCAATATCGGTGTTGTAAATATCAACGAAGTTTGTCGTGTCGCCGACATGGAAAGTAATGTTGCCAGTAGTCTTGTTTTCTGTTATGCGATACAAAGGTTTGTTTAGATTGTAATTGTCAAAAGATTTGGAAGACGGAGTGGTGTTGTCTGTGAAAGAACGTTTGTTGGTAGTTCCCGGGAAAGTTTGTGCTTCGGAATAATAATATTCCGAATGAGAATTGTCTGCCGTTACCAATTGAAAGCCTAAGCGAGACGTATTACAGTTGGCACAATTGGACGACCAACCTTCCGGATTTCTATCCACTTTGAAAATTAACATACCGTTGCCGGGTAAGTAGTAATCGAAACCTGTTGTACGACGATTCTCCAATATGAAATACTCTTTTGAAAGATTCCAATCCAAGGAATTATCATAAGACAATCGCAATGCTTTTCCCGATACGCTTAAATCTTCAAGAGTGTAATCATTATCAACGTTTGCTTCCTCAATATCAACGTAGCCTCTGACATTTCTTTCCATAGCATGCCACAAAGGAGGATACATACCATTGCCGTTGTAATTGCCACTTGCCATAATATCCCACTCACCAGGGTGAAAGGCTTGACCGTTAAGTTCGTAGTCTGTATCATAATAGTCGGGCTGTCCCAAAGCATGGGAAAACTCGTGGCATATAGTGCCTATAACAAGCGGAGACGGATTGTTGTATGTTCCAGGATATTCGGAAGAACAACTATATTTTTGTATGGTTACTCCGTCAAGAGTCATAGAAGGGTACATATAGCCTTGGTGAGGCCAAATTAATTCGGGGTGATTAGGGTTGGCGGATTGAGGATAGCCTGCATAAATCATATAGATACAAGAGACTTCGTTACCTTCTCCATTGGTATATTGTGAAAAATCAATATCGTCGTTGGCTTGTAAAAGTCCTTCTCTAAGCAATGCCCTTGCACCATAATAATAAGAGCCGGAAGTGTGGGAACCTCCATAATAGGCAAGGTTGCTGTCCGCTACATAAGGGCCGATAACGGTGGAGATAACATTTAGTTTTCCATTTGAAGATGCGTGGAAATAGTCATGAACAGAACCCGGGTGGCCGTTAGCAGAATAACCTACTTGGTTAAACAAAGCGTCAATGTCTTCCTTAGGAGTGGAGAAGACCACATCTTTGAAAGACATAAGGATTACGATAAGTTTAAACTCTTCAACGCCGTCGCTGTTGGCTTTAAGTTTGACGCTGTTTTTATTAAAATCATTAAGAGCCTTGTCGTACTGGGTCATAATGCTGACTTGGTCAGAGGAATAAAACATACGCTTTTTCAAACTTAAAAGAAAATTTTCTTCCGCCGCCGAACGCTCGTTTGGATTGTGGGCAATGATGTTTGAACATTTCATTCCGCCTACGCCATCACTAATGGCATAAACAAAATCGTTGTCATCATTAATCATAACGGTATATTCATCGATAGTTCTGTACCAATGAACTCTTTCATCACCGTGAGTGGTAATGGTTAATGTCGTTCCATCGGATTGTTTTACATTTGTTGGTTTTGGGTTGGCAACATCAGCCAAAGACACTCCTATACCGATAAAACAAAGCAATAGTGTTATTAAAATCTTTTTCATCTTAGTAAATTTTTTGTAAATGTATAAAACATTATTACCGAATTGAAAATACTATAACATTTGTTATTAGGAACTGCAAAGATATAAATATTAATTCAAATAATTGGCAAAATTTTTTTGTTTTTTGCGTTTTGTGATTAAAAACAAAGCGAATGGTAAATACGTGAATGGCATTCTTGATAGATGAAATTTATTTTCGGGTTACCGAGATTAAAGATATTTTCGTTGAAAAATGGAAATATTTTTATTTGATTTATTGCACCTTTTTTTCTAATCCTTAAAGGAGAAAGACACCTTACGAAAACGACAAAAAGAAAAGAGGTAAATTTAACTTACCTCTTTAAGTACTTCTGAAGGGACTTGAACCCTTAAGCGATTGCTCGCACCAGATTTTGAGTCTAGCGTGTCTACCAATTCCACCACAGAAGCTCATTTGTTCATCTGATTTCCGAGTGCAAAATTACGACTTTTTTTTAATATGCAAGCATTTTTTTGAAAAAATTTTCTGAATTGGTAAAAAAAATGTAATTTTGCAACTTGAAAGTTTTGGGAATAACACACAAAATGTATTAAAAAATGTCAGAATTAGAGAAAGATAACTCAGTAATATTTTCTTGTCGTGCAAGTAGATATTTAGCAGAGAAGATTGCGGCAAGTTATGGAAAGCCTCTTGGAGAATCTATATGTTTGCAGTATGCAGACGGAGAATTTCAGCCTTCTTTGGAACAAACAGTAAGAGGTGCAAACGTTTTTATCATTCAATCTACTTTCGCTCCAACCGATAATATAATGGAGTTATTGATGATGGTTGATGCTGCAAAACGTGCTTCTGCACGTAGAATTGTTGCCGTCATACCTTATTTCGGATTTGCACGTCAAGATAGAAAAGACAAGCCAAGAGTTCCAATAGCAGCGAAACTTATGGCTGATTTGTTGCAAGCAGCAGGTGTTAATCGTGTTATTACAATAGATTTGCACGCAGACCAGATACAAGGATTTTTCAATATTCCTGTGGATCACTTGTTGGCTTCCAGCGTATTTATTCCTTATTTAAGAGGATTGTACAGTAATGTGGAAAATGTTCTTATAGCATCTCCTGATGCAGGTGGAACAAAACGTGCTTCAACTTATTCAAAGATTTTGGGTACAGGCTTTGTGATGTGCCACAAACAACGTTCTCGTCCAAACGAAATAGGATCCATGCAGTTGATAGGTGATGTCAAAGGCAAAGATGTTATTTTGGTTGATGATATTATTGACACGGGTGGAACGCTTTGCAATGCCGCTAAATTAATCAAAGAAAGCGGTGCAAACAGTGTAAAGGCAATGATTACACACCCTGTTTTGTCGGGAGAAGCAATCGAAAAGATAGAAAACTCTTCAATAGAAGAATTAATAGTAACAGACACTATTCCTTTGAAAAGAGAAAGCAAGAAAATTAAGGTCTTGTCCATTGCTCCTATATGTGCAGAAGCAATACGCAGAGTTCAAAATTCGGAGAGTATTGCCAACCTTTACGAACAAGCGGTTGCACAAGTGGGCGTACAGACTAAGTTCTAAGGATTTTGTCAGTTCGGAAAAAAGACGTAATTTTGCAAAACTTTTTATAATACATTAATAATAAAAAAAACATTTCAAAATGAAAACAGTATCAATGAGCGGTTCTTCAAGAAAGAACGTAGGGAAAAAAGATGCTAAGGCTTTGAGAAGAGAAAACATGGTTCCATGTGTCCTTTATGGCGGAAAAGAAGAACAACAAATATTCGCAGTTCCTTCAAAAGACTTCAAAGCATTGTTATTCACACCGGAAACTCATTACGTTGAATTGAATATTGATGGTAATAAGACAATGGCTATCTTGCAGGATATTCAGTATCACCCGGTATCTGATGAGGTTTTACACGCAGACTTTTTGAGAATTTTTGATGATAAACCTATCACAATCGCTGTTCCTGTAAAAACAACGGGTACTGCTCCCGGCGTATTGCAAGGTGGTAAATTACAAATCAAGATTAGAAAAATCCGTCTTTGCGGAATTCCTAACGCAATACCACAAGAAGTTGTTTTGGATATTAGCAAATTGAACATAGCACAAGGCATCAAGGTTAATGAAATCAATATTCCTGATGTGGAGGTTATGGAAGTTAAATCTTCGGTTGTGGTAACGGTTAATTCTACTCGTAATGCTGCTCGTAACGCAGGTGCAGACTCAGAAGCAGAAACTCCTGCTGCTGAATAATAGAAAAGAAAGAAATAATCAATATTTCAACATTCTTTTACATCAAGATAACAGGCTGCAACAATTACAGCCTGTTATTTATTTAGGAGTGTTTTCATAAAATTAATTAGTGAAACGAGTAAATTAGTGTTAAACATCGCTGCAATGATGTTTAACATTAGAAAAATGTTTTGACGCTCGTGAGAATTGTTTGCTGAGATGTTAAAATTTTTAAGAATATTCAAAAAAGAAAAAGTAATTGATATGAATAAATATCTTATTGTCGGTTTGGGAAATCCCGATAAGGAGTACGATAATACACGACACAATATCGGTTATATGGTTGTCGATGAATTGGTAAAGCAGATTAATGAAAAGAACAATCAAAATTATAAATTCATTTCAGACAGATATGCTTTCAAATGTGAAGCCAAACTTATGGGACGCCAATTGATAATAATCAAACCTACAACGTATATGAACCTTAGCGGTAAGGCTGTTCGTTATTGGTTGGATAAGGAAAACATATCGCTTGAAAATATGTTGATAATTGTCGATGACCTTGCATTGCCATTTGGTACTTTAAGGTTAAGACTAAAAGGTTCGGACGGAGGCCATAATGGTTTGAAGAATATCATAGAACTGATAAACACTTCCACATTCAACCGTATGCGCTGCGGTATCGGTAGCGATTTTCATAAAGGCGAACAAATCGATTTCGTACTTGGCAAATTTTCTGACGAAGAAGAGAAATTGTTGCAGCCACAAATCGCCAAAATTTACGATATAATAAAATCTTTTGTTATGCAAGGAATGGATATAACCATGAATCGCTACAACAAGAAGTAATTCTCTTGCAGTCTTTATGGCATTAACGCAAATCATAACACTTGTCATATTTGCCTTATCGTATCTTGGCATAATCTTCAACGGATTGCCCCAAATGAATATAGACCGAAAAACATCGGCATATATAGGTTGTGTGTTGATGATTGTTTTCGGGTCGATAAGTTTTGAAGATGCAATAAAAAGTATTGATTTCAATACAATCGCTTTGCTGTTGGGTATGATGATAATAATATCCGCTTTGAAATTGCAAGGTGTATTTGAATTTATATCCAACAAAGCAATATCGTCGGCACAAAACACTTCAAGACTTTTAACTCTTATTGTTTTTGTTACTGGAGTTGCTTCCGCATTCTTGGTAAATGATGCGGTGGTTTTACTTTTCACTCCGGTGATAATAAATATCTGTAAAAAATTTTCATTAAACCCTATTCCTTTCTTACTTGGCGAGATATTTTCTTCAAATGCGGGCAGTCTTATGGCAATAACCGGCAATCCGCAGAATATGATTATAGGCATAACGTCGGGAATTTCTTATGCGAAGTTTATGTTTTATATGTTGCCGATAGCAGTCGTTTCAATGATTATTATAATCTTTGTCATAAAACATACGAACAAAGAATTTTTATCTTTCAATGGAACAAAGAATATAATAAAAACAACTGCCGATACGGAAGAAAAAACGGCTAAATATGATATAAAATCAGCCTTGCCGACACTTGTGATTTTCTTGCTTGTAGTTGTCGGATTTTTTATAGGAAAGATTTTGAATTTATCGATACCTTTGATTGCCCTTGTTGGTTCGGCTTTTGTGCTTATGGTATCCAAGCAAAAGGCGAAAGATGTTTTTGAAGGGGTTGATTGGTCGTTGCTTTTGTTTTTTGCATCTTTGTTTATTATTGTTGCAGCAGTTAAACAGAGTGGTGTCTTGGCATCTGTTTTTGAACTATCGATGAAAGAGAATATGCTTGGCGTTGCGGTTATATTCGCTTTGTCATTGGTCTTGTCGCAAGTTTTGTCCAATGTGCCATACACTATTTTGATGTTGCCTATAATGACTTTGGCAAATAGTCAATTGCTGTGGTTGGCGTTGGCTGCCTCTTCAACATTGGCAGGAAATCTAACCGTCGTTGGTGCAATGGCGAATCTTATAGTTATTGAGCAGGCAGAAAAAGAAGGTGTGAGGATTTCCCCACGTGCATTCTATAAACCAGCAATAATCATCACTATTCTGACCTTTGCTTTCGCTTTGGTAATGTTTGCAATTTATTAGGTCTTTACTTTTATTGAGGCATCGGAACATATTCTTGTTTTATCGAAAAGTGTTATTAATAAAATAGTGTGAGAAACTAATTTTTTAATCATTAACACTAATTTGCTGGTGTTTAACACTAATTTACTGATGTTTGATATTAAAATTGTTGTGTAATGTGTTATTTTTGCAAATTGTAAGATATAGGAAACGACGAATGATAAACGTAGAACGATGAAAGCAAACGACATTCAGGTAATATTGCGACAAGAACAAGAAGCGGACTATAAGCAAACAGAATTTGTTACAAGGGAAGCGTTTTGGAACTACTACACTCCGAAATGTTATGAGCATTATCTTTTGCATATAATGAGAAACAGTTTCGGCTTTGTTAAGGAATTGGATTTCGTGGCTGAGGTTGAGGGGAATGTGGTGGGGAATGTGGTTTATACAAAATCGGTTATCCTTGCTGACAACGGAAATAAATACGAGGTATTGACTTTGGGACCGATATGCGTGCTGCCGATATTTTGGCGTAAGGGCATTGCGAGAATGTTAGTCGAACACACGAAAACATTAGCCAAACAAATGGGATTTCGTGCGATTGTGTTGTGTGGCGACCCCGATATTTATTCTCGAATGGGTTTTGTAGCCTCTGAGGATTTCTATATTCGTACAGCGGATAACAAATATTTCAAAGCCTTGCAGGTAATGGAATTATATGACAACGCTTTGAAAGGATTACAAGGGCGTTATGTGGAAAATGAAATATACAATGTAGATATTGCTGCTGCGGAAATTTTCGATAAGCAATTTCCATTCAAACCTGCCATTGTCGGCACTCCTTCACAAAAACGTTTTGCCGAAATACTTTCTATGCAAAAATCTTCAAACGAAACAATTTTATAAACTCATCTCGTCTTTGTAAATCTAAATTGCAAGCAAAGGATTGTAGATGTCCAATTATCTTGAAATGTATAGCACCAAAACAGAAATATCGGCAGGAGAAACACCTGAGATACGTGAGGCTTGTGCAATGGTGTGAGGACGTATCTTTGACAATTTCTCTCTTGCTTCAAAGGAAAGAGATTTCAGGGATTGGTAATCAAAATCGTCTTTAATGATAAGTTTTTCGTACTTATTGATACGCTCAACCGTTTCTTGCTCCTTTTGAATGTAGTTCTCGTATTTGATATGTGTTTGAGCCAAGGAAATTATTTCTTGTCGCTTGCCGGCAGGTATTTTATTGACTTGGTCGTTTAGATAAGGAATGGCACCAATCAAATCATTCAAATCAATTTGCGGACGAAGCAATAGGTTACCTATCTTTGTAGGGTTAGCGATTTTCGGAGTGGAAAGACTTTCAAGAGTTGTATTGACCTCGTCTGGCGAAGTGTTGGTGGTTTTGATATATGAGATTAGATTGTCGCGATACTTTAACTTCTTTTCAAGATTTCTCATACGCACTTCGTCTGCCAAGTGAAGATTAAATCCTTTTTCGGTAAGGCGTTCATCAGCATTGTCTTGTCGCAAAAGTATTCGGTATTCGGCTCTTGAAGTAAACATTCTGTAAGGTTCATCAACGCCTTTGGTTATCAAATCATCGATAAGCACACCTATGTATGCCTCACTACGTTTAAGAACAAATGGTTCAAGATTTTTTATAGACTGATTGGCGTTTATTCCGGCCATAAGCCCCTGACAAGCGGCTTCTTCATATCCTGTTGTGCCGTTGATTTGTCCTGCAAAGAATAGATTTTTGATTTCCTTTGTTTCCAAAGTGTTTTTTAGTTGGGTAGGAGGGAAGTAATCATACTCTATCGCATAGCCAGGCTTCTCAATAACTGCATGTTCAAAGCCTTCAATATGCTTCAAAGCCTTAAACTGGACGTCCAATGGCAATGAAGAAGAAAAACCGTTTATATACCAGAGATTGGTCATATTACTCTCGGGTTCGATGAATAGTTGGTGATGATCCTTATCATAAAACCTTTCAATCTTGTCTTCAATTGACGGACAATAACGTGGTCCCTTGCCTTGGATTCTACCTTGAAACATTGGCGAATCCTTAAAACCTGTCCTAAGAATATCATGCACGACAAGGTTTGTATTGGCTATAAAACACGAACGTTGAATGAGCGCTTTCTTGCGTTTATAAAGAAACGAAAACTGTAAAGGATTTTCATCGCCTTGCTGTTCTGTTAATTTAGAGAAATTGATTGTTCTTCCATCGACTCTCATCGGAGTTCCGGTTTTAAGTTTGGCAGAAGTAAAGCCTAATCTTACAAGACATTTTGTTAGATTTTCGCTGTTGTTTTCTCCTATCCTGCCACCGTCAAAAGAAGTTGTGCCTATATGTATTCTTCCGCTTAAAAAAGTTCCGTTCGTTAGGATTACGGCAGAGGATTTTATGGTTATGCCGAGTTTAGTCTTTATGCCGGTTACTTTGTTTTGCGATGTAGTTATGGCAGTTACATCATCTTGCCAAAGGGAAAGATTTTCGGTGTTTTCAAGTTTTTGTCTCCAACCTATTGGAAAAGTAATGTCATCTACTTGCGCTCTTGGGGAATGCATTGCAGGACCTTTGGAAGCATTAAGCATACGAAATTGCATGGTGTGTAAATCGGTGTTTATGCCCGAATAACCGCCAAGAGCGTCAATTTCACGAACTATCTGCCCTTTGGCAACTCCGCCCATCGCAGGATTGCACGACAATTGTGCTATATTGTTTAAGTTTTGTGTTATTAACAATGTTTTATTACCCAACTTGGCACTTGCCAACGCCGCTTCGCAGCCTGCATGCCCTGCTCCTACAACGATTATATCAAACTTTGAAAACATTTCTTTTGATTATATCTTTCTTATTTGTTAAAAAAACACCTTTTAGGGTTGCTGAATACTAAAAATTAGGTTCTGTTTGACAAGTATGTGTTTTTAGCGAATTAGTGTTAAACATTGGTAAAATAATATTAAACATCAGTAAAATGGTGTCAGTGATTATTTTGTAAATGTTATCTTATACTTATATTTGAAACTACGAATAAAACAATTTAAGACTTTCGTTTTCCATTTGACGCATAATTTTTTCGTCTTTTTCGCTGTGGTCTTTATAGCCTAATAGGTGTAACACTCCGTGAATAATAACGCGGTGCAGTTCTTCATCAAAGGTTGTGTTGAAAGCCTTTGCATTTTCTTTGACCCTATCCACCGAAATGAAAATATCACCCGATATTACATCGTTTTCTACATAGTCGAAGGTGATAATATCGGTGTAAAAATCGTGTTGAAGAAACTGTTTGTTGATTTCCAAAACTTTTTCGTCGCAAGCAAAGACGTAAGAAATATCTCCACACTTGCAGCCTTGTTTTTCAATAATCTGTTTAATCCACGCTTTGGTTTTCAAACGGTTGTTAAACGTAAAAGACTTTTCTAATGAAAAACTTATTGCCATTATCTTGTAACAGTTACTTTACGAAAGGAATATGCCTTGATTTTCTCTTTTCTACTCATTGCCAATTCTTCTTCGATGCCGTCGATTGCGAAGAACAAGTCAATAGATTTGCCGTCATCGGAAATATTTATATCATCGGGCAAAGATTTAATAAGAAACAGCGTCTCGAAATCTGCATTGGTCGTGTCGGAAAAACTTATCGATGAAAACAAATCATTCTCCGTTTGAACGGAAAAACGGATGCCGTCTTTGTAGTGAGAAACCGAAAGAATTAAGTCTTGATTTGCGAATTTTATAACACTTTCCAACGCCATATTCATAGCACCGATGTAACTATACAAGCGATTTTTTTCGCAGATTTGTTCCATAAAAGTCTCGAATTTTGCATATTGACCTTTGGCGATGTATATCTTTTCCATGGCAACTATTTATTTTTTATGTTTGCATTTGAGGTTTCAAAATTACTAAAATATTCTGATATTTTTGTCTTATAGTACGAAGAATATACGGGTGGTATCTTTCGCAGTAACTCCATATCTCTATTTTTCAACTTCTTAAACTCTTCAAATTCCTTATTGTTTTCTATTCTTTTGTCTATTCCGCTTTTGGATTCTCGTTTTTCTTCTTTTCCTTTCTTCATCTCGGCTTTTTCGCTTTCAAGCATACGAGTGAGAATCTGTTTTTGGCGATTTAGTGTCTGACTGTTTATTCGTTTATTTACTATATCTTTTTCGGTATTCTCCATATCTTTCAGGGCTTTGTTCATTTCGCCCACAGCCTTGCCGCCCTCTTGTTTAAGTTCCTGCAAATATTGTTGCATCATCTGACGAATCATTCCTTGTTGGGCTGCCGCCTTTGCCAAACGCTCATTGATTTCGCTGTTTTCACCTATCTTTTGTGAGGATTTGTTACCTCGTTTTTCCAATTCCTTACTCAAACGTTCTATTTCCTTGTTAAGGGCTTCTTGAAGTTCCCTCATAGATTTTGCACTCTTACCTTGCTTGCCTTGTGAAGGGTTGTTACATTGATTTTTGGCGTTTTTGCTATTGTTCTTCTTGTTGCTTTTCATCTGCTGTTGCTGTTTATTCATATTATCTAAACTCTCAGCAAGAAGAAGTGCCAAATTGTTCATCGAAGACATTGAATACTGTTGCGAAGTTGAGGCTTTGGAATTTTTGTAATTGGTATAATAACTTTGATTAAAGAAAAGGAGAGATTCCAAACTCTTATCGATATTTTCTTTAACCTTAAAAGTTTCGTCATTAATAACTTTACTTACCTGCGGTTGGCGCTTGCTTATCGCATAAAGGCTGTCGGAAATGGTTTGCATACTTTCCTTTATAGTATTTTGGGAGTTGATGATTTTTTGATACTCAGGATTAGATGTTGTGGTGTTTTGAGTGGAATAAATCAAGTCTTCCTGTTTTTTTGACAAGGTAACCAAATTTTTAAGTATGCTTCTAACATCGTCAATATCCTCTCCAAGTTGCTCTTCCCCTCTCTCGTCCAATTGTTGTTCCATATCCTCAGCCATCTGTTGCATTTGCTCGGCGGCTTGTTGTTGATTTTTGGAAGCGTTCTTGTTGTTATTGTTTTTTAAGTTGTCGTTTGCTTTTTGTTGTTGGTTTTGGATTTGATTTTCCTTTTGTTTGTCTTGTTTTACATTGAAAGGCGTTTCCAATTGTGCGTCCTTACGTTTGGTTTCGTCCATTTTCTTTTGCAAGTCCTTAAACTCGTTGTTGAGGTCTTGCTGACGTTTTTGAAGGTTTTGTTGTTTATCTTGTTTTGACGATTTAGTGTTTTTCGTTTCTTCGCTTAACTGCTTTTGTTTTTCCGCCAACTGACGCAGTTTTTCGATATTATCATTGATATCTTTCTCAACGTCCAAGCGTTTGTACATCTCCAAATTCTTATCCAATTGTTTGGAAATATCTTCATTCTTCTTGGAAATTTTGTTCAATTGTTCGTTGATTTGGTCTTTGTTAAAGTTTTTGTTGATTAAGTTATCAAGTTGTTTTAGTAAATCTTCCAAATCTTTATTCTGCAATTGATTGAAAAGGTCTTCGATTTGCTTTTGTTTTTCTATCAATTCAGGGTCGGTATCTTTGTACTTCTCTTCCAAAGAAGTGTTTTCGTTTATTTTTTGTTTAATATCGTCAATTTTTTGTTTAATATCATTTTGCTGATGTTTAATATCATTCAAGTCTTTTTCGTCCTGCCAAGAAAGTTCTTTCTTTTCCGTAAGTTTTCTTGTCAATTCCTTTATTTCGTTTTGCAAACGTTTTATCTCGTCAATGGTTTTATCGGCTTGTTTTCTTATATCCTCACTGTTTTGAGAGATTTGGCTGTCTATTTGCTGCTCACTTGGAATATTTATGACAAATGTCTGCGATTTTGTACTCTTTGCCCCATTTATAGCATCATTATCCCAAATCTCAAACCAATAATCCACTTTGTCGCCTTTATGAACGTCGTACTCGCCAAGAGTTGCCATATGATAAAACTCTTGTGCTGTTTCGTTTTCGGTTATAGTCAAACGCTTGGTGTGAATTTTAGAAACATTGCTACCCGATGGTGTTACTTTCAGATGAAATTCAAGTTTTGAAAAACCATAATCGTCTTTTATCTGGCCACGAAAATAAATATTGTCTATAATGATTGAATCTTTTTGCTCAATAACGGCAATAAAAGGTTTCTCATCGGCAATGGTGTTTATGTTGAACGCAATGCTGTCGGAAGATACCGTGAAATTATTCTTTGTTTTCAAAACGATATTTGTACTGTTTAGGTAGGTTTCTTGAATATCCGCCGAACCTTTTTTATTCAAAGTTATTTCTTTTGAAGTTGAGGTTTGAGGTGTTGCAGCATTTGGAGTTTCGTTACGTTTGGTCATTATCACGGTTTGGCAATCCTTTGTTTTCAGATGCCAAACGATTTTAGTGCCTTTTGGTAAGGATAAATCGGTTACATTGTTTATCGTCTCGTTTTTTATTTTCGTGTAAGGCGGATAAATAATTTCGGCGGTTAAATCCGTTAGGATTGGTTTTGGATTAACAATCACGTTATAAACCTTGCTATATACGTCAGCCGCTTCAAACTGCACGGAAGAAGTTGCTTGAATTTGCGAAATGATATACGAAAAATGTGTTTTGTATTCTTTTTTCATTTCAAAACGCTGACCATTGACAATAACATTTACTTTTTCGGGTAACATCTTACCACTGACCTGCACTTTTACATTATAATCGCTTTGCTGCACTGCTTTTAATGGCGAAAGGATTTTGAAACTGAACGGAGCAGGTTTCTCATAAAAAGTATTGTGATTTATATATCTTTTGCTCGGCTCTGAAAACAATCTCGGAAAAGCAAATGCTAAAATACCGACGGCAATCAAAACCACGATAAGATATTTGGAAAATTGCTTGGTCTTTGATGTATCAACGGCTTTTTGAAATGGTACAGGACTTAAAAGCCTTGTCTTTTGTTCGATTGCGGCAGATAGTAATTCGTTATCACTTGTCTTTGCGATCTCTTGCAGTTGCAAAAGATTAAGAAGTTTATCCTGTATATCCGAAAAGTAGTTTCCGATAATTTTTGCGGCTTGCGAGTACGATAATGTCTTACCAATGCGAAATAGTTTGAATAACGGAAAAATTATCCAGTAACATACTACAAACAGTGTCAGCAATAAGTAAGAGTAAAACACAATGCTTCTGAATGTTGTGCTTGTCCAACCGAAATATTCAATGACGTTAAGAGCGACAAAGAACACAATCAAAAGCAAAAGAGTATAAATAATGCCACGAACTACAAGATTTTTGTAGTACTTACGAATAAAAGCGTTGAGTTTTGTGATTATCTCGTTTTGCATCAGTGCTTAACTCTAACCATTCCAATATAAATTGCAGACAATAGTGTAAAGACGTATGCCTGAATAAATGCCACCAATATTTCAATAAGCATCATAAAAACGCTGAATATAACCGGAACTATGCTTGTGCCATAGCCCAAAACAACATTCATTTGCCCGAAAATAAAGATTATACATACCAATGACAGCATAATAACGTGTCCTGCCGTGATATTGGCGAAAAGTCGAACAGCCAAAGAAAACGGTTTGGTAAATATCTCCACAATCTCCAAAGCAGGCATCAAAGGAACAGGAAGTTTCAACCATATAGGGGCATCAGGATTTATGGTATGTTTCCAGAATGCTTTTGTACTCGAAAATTGAGTTATTACAAAGGTGAATAACGCCAATGTTACCGTTACGGCAATATTTCCTGTGATGTTTGCTCCGCCCGGGAAGAATGGGAACAAGCCCATAATGTTACAAAGAAATATAAAAGTAAATACACTTAACAAGTAATTCATATATTTCAAATACGCTCCCTCTCCAATAGACGGAATGGCTATATCGGTGCTTATAAAACCAACTAAATATTCCACGACCGTTTGAACACCTTTCGGCTCTTTGCCTTCACGTTGTTTGGCTTTTTTTGCAGCCGATAAAACAACTCCGCATATAATCACTGCAATGATGAATATTCCGAAAACGTTCTTTGTTATAGAGAAATCCAAAGGCTTTTTACCTGTGTATTTGCCATTGGCATCTACGCAAATAATTTTATTTTTCAATCCCTCGCCGTCTTTTTCGCTGCCAAGTTTGAAGCCTTTGTAAATCGCTTCGCCATTATGAAACTTTGAGGACATAAAGCACGTAATTTCGCCTTCATTAATCAATATCACAGGCAACGGAATGCTTATATGTTTGTCTTTATATGTTAAAATATGCCAAGAATGTGAATCGCCCAAATGCTCCATAATCACCTCGCCGGCATTAAAGGATTCTTTTTTGTTGTCATTTTGAGCAGCAACGTTAGCAAAACCCAAAGTTAAAACAGTAGCAATTAATACAAAAAATATTCTTTTCATAGCAATGCTTATATTTATTTTCAACCGCAAAGGTACGAAAATTTTATTAGAATGCAATAAATTTTGTGGTTTAATTTTTCTTATATGGATTAGTGGAAATATTTTAGCGATTATTGACAAAAATATGATGATATAAAAAAGGCAGCGTCCAAAAAGGACGCTGCCTTGATTTGTTTTGTATTATAACAATCTTTGTTATAATAATCGGTTTTAACAATCTATTATAGATAGAAGTGGAAACCAAATCTGAATCCCAAATCACCCAATGTAGATGTATTTCTGCCAAGTTGGAAATTTACATTAGAACCGTTATTATCACTGTTGATAAATGATATTTGACCAAGATCGCAAGCCATTCCTAATGCCCATCTTTCAGAAATTTTGTATTCAAAAGCCAACAAATCAACACTTACACCTATCTGAGTGTCGTCTCCGAAACCTAAGATAAGTTTTGCACTTGGTGTCCAAGACATTCTGCCCCACATAGGTTTTGTATAAACAACTTGTGGATTAACATAGAACATATTACCGTCAGTGTCTGTAACTTTTGTATCAACACTCCAATAAGAGTAAGTTAGATTAGCACCAACAGACCAAGCATTGCTCAATTTATAATTTGCACCGAAGCCGATGTTGAAATTAGTGTTCTTTGTTTCAAGAGCGTCGTCCAAAGATGTGTAATTAACTCCTAATTGTCCTTCGAACCACCAAGGTGAAGATTGTGCAATTGCACTTGTTGAAGCCATTGCTAAAACGGCTAACACGAATACTTTAATTTTTTTCATTTCTATAAAATTTTAATTTTTGCCTTTGTCCTTTTAAGCGATCGGGCATTCTCTTATTTTGAAGTTGCAAAAGTACGACATTATTTCAGATAACGTTTCAAAAAAATGAAAAAAAGATACTTTTTTGTTGGTTTATATGTTTTGCTTGGCGACTTTTGATAAACGAGATAAAGCAATGAAAAAATTAATCACTCACACTATTTTATTAATCACTCATATTATTTTAATGATTAGTGATACTAATTTTGCAGTCATTGATGTTATAAGATTATAAGCCGTTATGTGAAAATTTTTGTGATTATTGGTAAAAGAAAATAATGTATATAAAGAAAAAACGACGTATTATTTCGATAATACGTCGTTTTCTTTTTTATTTCTTTATAATTAAAAATTCAAAGAACTCAAATTACAACAAAGCAGCCATTCTTTCTGCCAAATCGCAAATACGGTTAGAATATCCGTTTTCGTTGTCGTACCAAGAAACAACTTTAACGAAATTGTCGCTCATAACCATTGTCAATTGAGAATCAAATATTGAAGAATGTCTGTTGTTGATAATATCTATCGATACCAATGGAGCATCGGTGTATTCCAAAATGCCTTTCATAGGGCCTTCTGCGGCTTTTTTCATTGCAGCATTGATTTGTTCTTTTGTTGCAGCGTTTTTAAGTTCAACTGTCAAATCAACAACAGAACCGTCAGGAGTAGGAACACGCATTGATATACCGTCCAATTTACCTTTCAATTCAGGGATAACTAAACCAACGGCTTTCGCAGCACCTGTTGAAGTAGGAATGATACTGCAAGCAGCAGCTCTGGCTCTTCTCAAATCTTTGTGAGGAAGGTCAAGGATTTTTTGGTCGTTAGTGTACGAATGAACGGTGTTCATATAACCTTTAACAACTCCGAAGTTGTCGTTTAGGACTTTTGCGATAGGAGCCAAACAGTTAGTAGTGCAAGAAGCGTTTGATACAAAAGTAATATCCTTTGTAAGTACTTCGTCATTTACACCCAAAACAACTGTTGCATCTACATCTTCGGCTTTTGCGGCAGGAACGGTCAAAATTACTTTTTTAGCACCTGCTGCGATATGTTTAGACATCAATTCTCTTGTCTTAAACAAGCCTGTTGATTCTATAACGATGTCTATTCCCAAATCTTTCCAAGGAAGATTTGCAGGGTCTTTCTCTGCGAAGACTCTTATTTTCTTTCCATTTACGATTAAGTAATCTCCTTCGGAAGATATTTCTGCATCAAAGATTCCATGAACGGAATCATATTTTAATAAATGTGCAAGTGTTGCAGCATCTGTCAAATCGTTGATGGCAACAACTTCCAAATTTGTTTTTCTTTGCATGTTCCTGAAAGAAACTCTTCCGATACGGCCGAAACCGTTTATCGCTATTTTTGTCATAATTTTATTATTTTTATGTGTTTGACTATAAATGTTAAAAATATTTTGCAAATTTATAATAATTAATCTGACTGACAAAGCATAATTAAAAGTTTTTTTCCAAAGCGTCCCAAAGAGCGTTATACAACAAATCGCCTTCAAGTTGGTACCCCTTAGCGGTCAGATGCACTCGGTCTTTTTGCATAAGGGAGTTACGCAGCAGTTGATTACAACTATTTTTGCCACCCATAACTTGATACATATCCAGATACATGCAACCGTTTTGTTCAGCCACTCGGTTGATTATTTCTACGGTCTTTGTCTGTCGCGGATTAATAGTTCGTCGATGGTGATAACATTCCACAGGAGTAATCAACAGTATAGGATTTAGAGGCTTGGTTTGGCGAATATTTTTGACTAATGTCGTCAGGTTGTTTTCAAATGTGTTCTCTCCGCCGGGCTCGTATGTGTCGTTAGTGCCCAATGAAATTATGATAAGGTCGGTGTTTATAGTTGCAAGTTGAGAAGAAAATTTATCGGCATTAATATATGATAAAGCCGTTGCACCATTTGTTCCCGTAACGTTATAAACTACGCCCGCATCGTCATTGGAAAAATACAAGCCATATAGATAGAATGTATCGTTAGATGATTTGGAAATTGTTATGTTTATATCCTGCAAATAATCTGCAAAAACAAATTCCGTGTAACCTGCATCTTCGTTAATAACTTTTTGATATGCGATGTTGATGTCGTTTATTACTATATTGTCTTTATCAGTCAAGGCAGAGTGATATAATCTCATTCTGTTAAAATCATATTTTACAGGATTTTTGTTATTCACATTAACGTTTATCGTGCTGTTCAGTGAATTGGTGTAAGCAGTTGTTCCCCATAAACCGAGATGAGAGTGATTGGAGGACGACAAAATATTTATCGAATGCCAATCGGGTGAAAATTTTATCTTGTAAGAATCAGGCGAACCTTTTAGAAAAGGCGTTATCATACCACGTGTTCCTTCCAAACCTGCCATAAATGATTGGAAATTCTTTCTTACCTGACCTGTATATAAATCTGCTTGCAAATGTGAGTCGCCTAAATGCAATATGTTTATTTGCCGATTGCCAAGACGAACCATTTGCGAGAATTTTTTGGTAAATGCTTTGAACTGTGTTTGAGACTCTCCGTAGAACGTTATTGTATCCGCTTTTAGTTTGAGAAACGAGTACGTTGGTGTCTCTAACGACTGCGATAGTGTCTCTAACGAGAATAATGTAAATATGTATAATATGATTAGTTTGGCTTTCATCAAAAATTTTTGCTTAATTGCCCATAGTTATTTTTCTAAATGTTTTTTCCAATGAACCACCTTCGGAAAGGTGTTGTATGGAATCGTCAGCAACCAATTGTCCGTTGTTTATGATTATTGCACGGGAACAAACAGCTTCCACTTCCTGCATAATATGTGTTGAAAGCAAGACTGTTTTTTCTTTACCCATTTGACGGATAATTTGGCGTATTTCCACCAATTGATTAGGGTCAAGTCCGGTTGTCGGTTCGTCTAAAATCAAAACCTTAGGGTCGTGAATCATTGCTTGTGCAAGTCCTACTCTTTGACGATAACCTTTTGACAAAGCACCTATCTTTTTATTGACTTCTTTTGTCAAGCCCACAAGTTCAACCATCTGTTCAACTCTTTGCTTCTTTGCTTCACCTTTAAGATGATGCAATCCTGCGATAAATTCCAAAGATTCTCTGACATATAAATCCAAATACAAAGGATTTTGTTCGGGAAGATAGCCGATAGATGAGCGAACTTCCATTGGATTGTCAAATATATCGAAACCACATACCTTTACTTCGCCGCTTGTAGGAGGGATAAAACAAGTAATGATTTTCATCATAGTACTTTTACCTGCGCCGTTCGGACCAAGCAAACCGACAATCTCTCCTTGTGAAGCACTAAGCGAAACATTATCCAATGCTTTTTGTGTGTTGTATATCTTGGTAAGGTTTTTAATTTCTATTGTCATTTTATGCTTTGTTTTCCTGAAATCAAGTGCGAAATTACTAAAAATTCCTTACTTTTGCCGAATAATTCAAAAATAAAATGAAAATTGAGGTAAAACAAGAGACGAAACTATTGGATTTTGTTCAGAATTATTTTCCGCAAGTGTCTGCAACAAAGGCTAAGAAAATGATTTTATATAATTGTTTTTCTATGCAAGGAGCGTCTTTGAAGTCTTTTGAATACATTCTGCACAAGGGCGACGTGATAGAATACCAACGATACAGTGGCGGGAAGCATATTGCAAAGGAAAAACGAGATATATCCATTTTGTACGAGGACAGAGAGGTTATCATTGTGAGCAAACTTTCGGGTCAAAGCGTTACGGAATACAAGGATAAGAAAGATGATACACTTTTGAGTATGACTAAATCCTATCTGAAAAACAAGTATCATAGAAACGAGTTGTATGTTGTCTTTGCTCCGCAAACGGACGAAAGCGGCGTGTGTCTTATGGCGAAAAACAAAATGGTACTTAATTGGTTGGAAAAACAAAAAGAGAGTTTTAAGTTTCATATATCTGCTGTTGTGGAAAATCAATTGAAACATAAGAATGATAAAATCAGGTTTTCAATTGAGGAAAACAATGGTATTTATTCATTGGCGAAGGAACAGAACGATAAATCTCAAACGGTCTTTTTGCAATACACGACAAAGGAAGATTTATCTATGGGAGACAATGATTATTTTCAAATAGACATTACTCAAATCGGCGATAAACCATATCTTAACCGCTTTTTGCTTTCACAGATTGGTAATCCGGTGTATGGCGACAGCGTTTTTCAAAGACAAAAACAAGGTAACAAAATATTAAGATATTGCATTTATGGTATTGAATTTTTGCGACCAAGTACTAATAAGCATTTGAAAATAGAAACCTCTTTACCAAGAAACTTTACTTCGATTGCAATACCTGTAACTACGAAAAATAAATAACGATATGAACGATTTAAGAAATAAGACAGAAGAATTTTTGAACTCTTTGTTTGATTATTTGCAGCAAACAAATAATGCAAGAGACGAAAAAGTAAATAATTTGAACGAGAAAATAAATCTTTTGCAGACAAACGTAGAGAAACTCTTGATGATAAACCGGCAGTTATTGGAACAAAACAATCGGTTGCTGGAAAAAGGTATCGATATGGTATCGGTGAAAGATTCTACATTGGAATTGCAAACGCAAAAAGTTTCTTCGCCAATTGTTTCTCCGATTGAGGAAACCAATGTTAAGGAGAATGAAGAAGGATGTATCGAAGCACCTAAAAAGGAGGAAGTCGTAGAATCTGCAAAGGTTGAACCGCAACCGCCAATAGAAGAAAAACAAGAACCGCAACCGCCAAAAGAAGATACGGCAGAGGAAAGAGAACAAGAACCCGAGCAAACGGAAACGAAAGAAGAGAAGCCGACATCGTCAGTATTGGATTTCTTGCATCAAAGAGTGATGAAAGATAAAACCTTGGACAGAACAGCGATGCAACAAGCCTCCATGCCGTCTTCTCAAACTTCTTCGATACGCACCATTACGGAGCAAGTGAAATCGGAGGTAAAAACGGATAAACAACATCGTTCAATCGCAGATACTTTTGAACAAGCGAATAACAAAGACCTGATGTCCGCTATTGGCGTTAGTGAGAAATTTATGTTTATCAATGATTTGTTTTCGGGTAATATAAAAGACTATAATAAATTTGTATGTGATTTGAATGCTTGCTCCACATTCGAGGCATCTATGGATATTGTGGAAACATTCCAAAAGCAAAAACGTTGGGCAAAGACATCATTGGCATACACTACACTTGAAGGTATAATTGACAGACGTTTCAACTAAAAAGCATTTTTATTGATTGTCAAATTTTGATGTGTAAAGGATTTATTGGTATTAAATATCGTTGTACTGATGTTTAACACTATTCTATTAATGTTTAATATTATTTTACTGATGTTAAACATTAATTTGACAATAACAATTAAAAATTATTGAACTATGAATTTGATTGTTTCGGCACCGAGTGGTAGTGGCAAGACTACAATATTAAAGAAGATTTTTGAACTATATCCCGACAGATTTGGTTTTTCGGTTTCGGCGACAACACGAACTCCAAGACAGGGAGAAGTCGATGGCAAAGATTATTATTTCCTTTCTCCGTCGGAGTTTAACAAGAGGATAGAGGCATCGGATTTTTTGGAGTACGAACAGGTCTATGATAATCTTTTTTACGGTACTTTGAAAAGTGAGATAGATAGAATAAACGGCGAGGACAGACACCCTGTTTTTGATGTCGATGTTAAAGGTGGAGTGAATATAAAAAAGACTTTGGGGGATAAGGCGTATAGTATTTTTATAATGCCGCCGAGTGTTGAAGTGTTAAAGCATCGTTTGATTAATAGGGGAACGGAAACAGAAGAGACGTTAAACAAGCGTATTCAAAGGGCTGAAATGGAGATAAGTTATGCAAAATTCTTTGATAAGATAATTGTCAATGATGATTTGGCTGCTGCTGTTAAGGAATTTTCAAAAGCGGTTGAGGAACATATATTATAGGATAAGCGAAACGATAATAAGTGAAACAGCGAGAGGTTTTGCGAAATCTCTCGCTTATTTATTTTGTTAAAATTTACTTATTGTTAAAATGATTTTTGAATTTGTTTTGCTGTTTATTTGTGTCGGAATGATACTAATAAAGATTGTTATTAAAGATATAGTATGTAAAGTTCTAACAACAAAAAAAAGATGCTAATTTTAGCATCTCTTTCTCGGCGGTCTGGACGAGACTCGAACTCGCGACCCCATGCGTGACAGGCATGTATTCTAACCAAGCTGAACTACCAGACCGTTTTGCTTACTTCAAGATTCGTTTTTTCGTATCCCTCAGTTGCGTTTGCAAAATTACTATCTTTTTGAATTGTGACCAAATTTTTCGAGTAAAAAATATGAAAAAAATGTATTATTTTTGTTAAGTAGTTGATTTATCGTTGAATTAATTTTAGCGATTATACAGATTAAAATAGAGAAAATGGTGATAAATCGGCTTGAAAAACGTAAAAATTGACGTTTTGTTGTGATTAATTTGTGCTAAATAGTGAGAAAAAGAGCGAAATATTTTGTCAATCCGCAGTTTTGTTATAATTTTGCAAACTGAATTGTAAGAGTAATACTTTGGGGTTGGGTTGGTTTTGACAGCAAGGTAGAGGCTCAAGCAAGCACGCAGTTACAGGTAACAATTAACTTAAAACTTGGTTACGAAAAATTAATTGGCGAAAATAATTACGCTCTTGCTGCGTAGTCGAAGTATAGTACACTACTCTTTATCGGCACAAGGTTGCTGAGCAAGACGCTCCTGAGAAGATTCCTAACCTTCGGTTTTCTCAATCAAGGGGGTGCATCATCAGAAAGGTTTAGTCAGACAAGTGTCTCGTACGTTTGATGAAGTTTTTAGAGGCTAAGCAAAAGGAAAGCGTGTCTATTCACTGCCTTTTGCCGACAATCAAACAATAGAATAAGCGTGTAGAAAACTTCGGTTTCTCTTGTTTGGACCAGAGTTCGAATCTCTGCAACTCCACAGGTAAAAATAGAGACCTCATTATGAGGTCTCTATTTTTTTTATTGCCGTTTTGTAAGTGTTTTTCGTTATTATCTATTTCCTTATAACCACTTATCGCTTGTTTATCATTATTCGCAATTAGCTTATCTCCATTCATTATTCCCTTGTCTCTATTAATAAAAATAATCTCACTATTCAGTAGATTAGTCAGTGAGATTATTTTCGCAGTGTTAAACACTATTTTTGTGTTAAGTGATATTTGTTTTATGAAACTTTAATCGCTTTGTTTTTGTGTTGTATTTCGTTAGTGTTTTTTGTGGGTCATAATATCCAAAACCATATCGTCCATAGAATCCATAGCGTACTTGCCGATGCGACCAACGTCCTCAATACTTCTGTCAATATCCTTTTCGGCAATACCGTCGGTCGAATCGACCACAATATCTTTCATCGCCAACATAACCGAGTCAAAAGCACTGTTCAAACATGCGGACATCTTCAACGAACAAGACGGTTTTGCTCCGTCGCAGACCATTCCCGTGATTGTATTAATCATATTGTTGATTGCATAACACATCTGTTGGAACGTGCCGCCCGACAAATAAGTTATACCGCTCGAAGCCCCCATTGATGCATTCACAACTCCGCATAAAGCCGACAAACGACCGATTTTACTCTTTATATAAATGCTCATAAGATGCGACAAAGTCAAAGCACGTGTTATGTCTTCTTTCGGAGAGTTCTTTTTAACGCCGAAATAATACACAGGCAAAGTACAAGTTATTCCTTGATTACCGCTGCCGCTGTTGGAATAGATGGGAAGCGTTATGCCGTCCATTCGTGCATCGCAAGCCGCACAACTGCGTCCTATAATCTCACTTCTTATGCTTTTATCCCACGAATCAAATAAGTTTTTGCCGATTTGTAATCCGTAGTTGCCTTTCAAACTTTCTTCGCTACACTTACCGTTCAACGCCACCGTGTCGTTTATCCATTCCAAATTCTCTATCGGTTCGTTGGTGGCGTAGTCCCAAATCATTTTGGCGTTAAGTTTTTCCAATATATCGTCCGACGTGCAGTTGTCGTCGGATTGCAAATCTTTATGCAGGATAACTTCTCCGTTGTTTTCTATATGAATAAAATTGGTATGCGTTTGAGCAATTATCGTTTTGGCAAAAGAGTTTTTGTTTTTCGCTATACATTCTATATAAAGTTTTTCATCTTTCTGCGCTGCCGACATATTTATCGAATGTGTCTTCAACCAATCCTTTGCTTTTTCCACATTATCTTTTGCGTTTTCCAAAACCTCCAATTCCTTGGACGAATCTCCGCAAACCACCCCCAAGGCAATCGCTATCGGCAAGCCCACCATACCGGTCGCAGGGATACCGACACCCATTGCGTTCTTGATAATGTTTTTCGATAACTTTAATTCTATCTCTTCAACTTCTTTGTTCAAGATTTCCTTTGCTTTTGCAACGCAAAGAGCCACTGCAACAGGTTCGGTACAACCCACCGCAACGACTATATTCTTTTGCATCAAACATTTGATACATTCACTATTATCCATATATAAAAACTTTTTTTACCCGATATCCGCCACTTTCAATTTCTTGACCTTATTGTCCGTTGCCGTATCGGGATATATTTTTGAATTATTTCTTAAAAACTTTTTTCAAAACGTCGCTTCTGAACACATCGTTGTACTGCGAAGCAAATTTCTCGATAGACATATCTTTGTTGAACTTTTCTGCGTAATAAACCAATATCACTTCCAATTTCGGAGCCTCGACATATCCCATAACGCACTCCAAATTCGTGAAATCGCCTCGTCTTATCGACATCGAAGGATAGCCGCCGCCGTTCTGTCCTTCCCAAATCACTTTCATCAATTCGTGAGTTCCTCCGCGTTTGCCTGCTTTTGCGTTACCTTTGTAGGTGTTTTTGCCAATAGTTACGTCCTCGGAGCCTTCGGCATCGAACTTACAAGGATAATAATAGTAATTAAGTATTGCGGCAACAGTATCGTTGGAGAAAGTTTTTTGGTCCAACACTTTGCACCAGCCACACCACGACGTATAGCAGTCTATAAAGAACAGTTTTGCGTCTTTGCCGTCTTTTTGGGACTGATTGATTGCATCTTGAACACCCATCCAATTGATATTGGATTTTGCTTTTTCATTCTGTGAGAAGCAACTTGTAAATGAAGCAACGCTTAAAACAAGTGCCAACATCAAACCTACTTTTTTCATTATCGTTATATTTTATTTGTTATTCGTTACAAAATCTTTTTTCGTCTCGTTTTCCTTTTCCCTCGCCTCTATTATATATATAAAGGTGTAACTTTTTTATTAAATAAAGCCGTTCAAAGGTCTAACGGAGTGCAAAGTTATAAAATAATTGTTTTATGGCAAAACTTTTTCATTGCAAAGCACGAAAACCCTCCTTTTATTTTCATTCTTCTTCCCTGATATTTTAATTCTATGCTTTGATATTTTCATTCTTTGTCTTGATATTTTAATTTTCTGCTTTGATACTTGTCGCTTACGCTTTGAAGTTTGTTTCTTGTGCTTTGAAGTTTTACATCAAGAACACTGATATCGGTGTTCAAAACAGCCTAACTTTTTTCCAAGTCAGCCTGACAAATTTCCAACTCAGCCCAATACTTTTCCAAGTCAGCCTGAAACGTGC
>NWBO01000152.1:0-12435 GCA_002633275.1 Bacteroidales bacterium Phil12 | reverse complement strand
TGATGCACGTTTCAGGCTGACTTGAACGAGAGTCGGGCTGACTTGGAAAAGTATTGGGCTGACTTGGAAAAAAGTTAGGCTTCGTGGAACACGTTTTTGGCGATATGGGTTACGAAACAGGCTTCGTCAAATACGTTTTGGACTATATTAAGTATGTTTTTGAGTATATCGAACAAAAAATTCCCTTTATTAAGTACGTTTTTCAAATGATTTAATTAAAAAATCGGTGCGTGGAGCGTAAAATGGCGATGAATAAATCAAAAATTCAGGATTTGCATAATTGACACAGAGGTCTGAGATAAGGATATGCGATGTATCGAGAGGGAAGATAATTTGTAAAATCTTTTGATGTTATTCCCTATCTTTCAAAAAAGATTTGTAACTTTGCAACCTCATTATAAAAAATATAAAATACAAATACATTATGTCAAAAGTTATTAAAATACCTAAGGGTTTAGACATCCATTTGTTCGGAGAAGCCAAGAAAGAAATCAAATCGCTCAGCGATGTTTCTTTTGCTTTGAAGCCTTTGGACGTTATAGGTGTTACGCCTAAACTTTTGGTAGATGTCGGCGATAAGGTTCAGGTCGGAAGTCCTGTCTTTTACGTTAAACAAAATCCGAAAGTAAAATTCGTTTCTCCTGTAAGCGGTCAAATCGTTGAGGTTAAACGTGGGGCAAAACGTGTGATAGAAGAAATACGTATAACAGCAGACGGTTTGGATAGTGCAGTCGATTTCGGCAAACAGTCTATCGCAGAGTTAAGTGGCGAACAGATTAGAGAAAAAATGTGGGAATCTGGTACTTGGGCATTACTTCGTCAGCGTCCTTACGATATTATTCCCGATGCGGATGCAACACCTGAGTATATCATCATAAAAGGTTTCGATTCTGCTCCTCTTGCTGCCGATTATGATTTGTTGGTTAAAGGACAAAAGGCTGCAATGCAAGTCGGTATAGACGCTTTGAAGAAGATGACTTCAAAACCTTTGTATCTTTCAATCAACAAGAACACGGGCGAAGAAATAAAAGGCTTGCAGAATGTTGAGGTTTTGACTTTTGAGGGCAAGCATCCTTATGGCAATGTGTCTGTTCAGTCGCAGAGAATAAAGCCGATAAATAAGGGTATGCGTATTTGGTATTTGACGGTTATGGATTTGGCAGCCATAGGCAGATTGTTCTTGGACGGCAAGTATTACGCTAAGACGATAGTTGCTTTGACGGGCGAGGAAGTGAAAAATCCTTGTTACTTTGAGACAACAAAGGGTATCAACCTGAGAAAAATGTTTGAGGGTAATGTGAGCGATAAGCATCTTCGTTACATAAGTGGTAATGTTTTGACGGGAACAAGAGTTGAAAGCGACGGATATTTGGGTTATTACGATACACAAGTAACCGTTATCGAGGAAGGCGATTACAAAGAAGGTTTGGGTTGGATGATGCCGGGATTTAAGAAATTCAGTATCTCGAAAACATTCTTGAAAGGCTTTACCGCTTTTTGCTCAAAGAAACCTGTTCATATCGATTCCAATATTCACGGAGGACAGAGAGCATATATCTTTACAGGCGATTTTGAGAAAGTTGTGCCTTTGGATATTTATCCTATGCAGCTTGTAAAGGCTTGTCTTACGAAGGATATTGATCGTATGGAAGAGTTGGGAATTTATGAAGTTGATGCGGAAGATTTTGCTTTATGCGAGGTTATAGATGTTTCCAAGACCGATGTTCAAGCGATAGTTCGCAGCGGATTGGAATTGATGCGTGAGCAAGGTTTATAAGCCAAGATCTAAATTAGTAAAAGAATAAAAAATATAAAGAAATGAACTTTGTAGAAAAATTTTTTGAACAGACAAGACCGAAAGTCGCAAAGGGACAAAAACTACATTGGTTGGCATCTACTTTTGAGGCTTTTGAGAGTTTCTCGTTCGTAAGCAATAAAACGGCAAAGGCAAAAGGGGCGCATTTTCGTGATGCGATAGATTCCAAGAGAGCCATAATCGTTGTTGTCATTGCCTTGATACCTGCATTGTTGTTTGGTATGTATAACGTGGGTTGGCAACATTTCCATTCTTTGAAAGACGTTGCTATGCCGGGCTTTTGGACAATCTTTTGGTATGGCTTTTTGAGAGTATTGCCAATGATAATTGTTTCTTATGTTGTGGGTTTGTTTATTGAGTTTATGTTCGCTCAGATAAGGAACGAAGAAGTCAATGAAGGATATTTGGTAACAGGTCTTTTGATACCGATGATATGTCCTCCTACAACACCTTTGTGGCAATTGGGTTTGGCAGTTGTTTTCGGAACATTGATAGGTAAAGAAGTTTTTGGTGGAACTGGTATGAATTTTATGAACCCTGCATTGGTTGCAAGAGCATTCTTGTTCTTTGCATATCCTTCGCACATGTCAGGTGATATGGTTTGGATTTACGATATGCCGGAGGGTGTAACAGGCCCAACTCCACTTGGCGAAATGTTGGCAGGTGCTGCAATGCCTGCTGCAAGCGTTTGTGATATGATTTGCGGATTTATTCCGGGTTCTGTCGGTGAAACTTCTTTGATAGCAATCTTGTTAGGTGCATTTATATTGTTGGTAACCGGTATAGCATCGTGGAGAATTATGCTTTCAATATTCTGCGGTGGCGCTTTGATGGGAATTATCTTTAACCTTATCGGAGCAAACGATTATATGAATATGCCTTTCTATTATCACTTCTTGTTGGGTGGTTTTGCTTTTGGTGCTGTGTTTATGGCAACAGACCCTGTAACGGCTGCACATACCAATTGCGGTAAATACATTTACGGCTTTTTGATTGGTATTATGGCTGTCTTGATTCGTGTTGTCAATCCTGCATATCCGGAAGGAATGATGTTGGCTATTCTTTTGATGAACGTATTTGCTCCGCTTATCGATTACTATGTGGTTGATGCGAACGTCAGAAGAAGAAAGAAAAGATTGGTTGCGGCAACTAACAATAAATAGGAGGAACAAGAGATGAAAAATTTCAGTAATAAATATATATATATATATTCTGTTGTTTTGGTTTTGATTGTTGCGACCGTACTTGCATTGCTTGCGGTTGGGTTGAAACCTTATCAGCAAAAGAATATTAAAGCAGAGCAGATGCAACAATTACTTGCTTCGGCCGGTATTAAAGTCGAAAGAAATGTTGCAGAAGAAAACTATGACAAATATATCATCGCAGAATATACCGTCAATGGTAATGGAGAAATAATTGATGAATATTCTGAGGGAAAACAACAAAAAGGCAGCGAGCGTCCTTTCGATGTTAATGTTAAATCTCAATACAAGAGTCTTAAAGGTGGTGCGACTGATGTTAAACTTCCTGTTTATGTTTGCAAGAAAGACGACGGACAAACGATATACATTGTTCCTGTAAGGGGTACAGGTCTTTGGGGCGATGTTTGGGGGAATGTTGCTTTGAAAAGTGATTTGAATACTATCTCAGGAGTTATTTTCGACCACGAAAGCGAAACTCCGGGCTTGGGTTCAAAAATCACTGACGACCCTAACTTCGCAAAGTCTTTTGAGAATAAGACTATGTACGAGGGCGATGAGTTTGTGAGCGTTAAAGTTGAAAAACGTGTAGGAACGCAAAATCCTCATGCGGTTGATGCCTTGTCGGGTGCTACCTTGACTTCCAATGGTGTCTCTGCAATGATTGAAGATTGTTTGAAGTTCTATTTACCTTATTTTAACACATTAAAAAAGTAGTACGGAGATGAGTGAGATAGCAAAGAAAAAAGACCCGTTGTTTGGTCCAAGAGATATGAAATTGATAAAGACGCCGTTCTCGAAAGAAAATCCTATCATAGTACAGGTACTTGGTATTTGTTCGGCGTTGGCAGTTACGGTTAAGTTACAACCTGCCGTTGTTATGGCTTTATCCGTTACGGTTGTGATTATGATGAGTAATGTCATAATATCACTTCTTCGTAATACGATTCCACCACGTATCCGTATCATTGTACAGTTGGTTATTGTGTCATTCCTTGTAATCATTGTCGATCAAGTATTGAGAGCCTTTGTGTATGATGCGAGCAAACAACTTTCGGTATATGTCGGATTAATTATTACAAACTGTATCGTTATGGGTCGTTTGGAAGCGTTTGCAATGAGCAACAAACCTTGGCCTTCCTTAATGGACGGATTGGGTAACGGATTGGGATATGGTATTATCCTTATCATCATAGGTTTTGTAAGAGAGTTATTCGGTTCAGGTACTCTTTGGGATATAAGAATTATGCCTGAGGGATATATTCCTAACGGACTTATGGTTATGCCTGCAATGGCTTTGATACTTTTAGGTATCATTATATGGATACACCGCAGCCGTAATAAAGATTTATTGGAAAAAGAATAGGAGGACTAAGATATGGAAGCATTAAATATATTTATCAAGTCAGTATTTATTGACAATATGATATTTGCCTTCTTCCTTGGTATGTGTTCATACCTGGCAATATCAAAAACCGTGAAAACTTCTATGGGGTTAGGATTGGCAGTAACCTTTGTATTGGTTATCACCGTTCCTGTAAATTATCTTATAGACAAATATCTTTTGCAACCGGGTGCATTGACTTGGATTTCCGATTCTTTTGCAAACGTAGATTTGAGTTTTCTTTCCTTTATATTGTTCATAGCCGTTATTGCGGGTATAGTTCAGTTGGTAGAGATGTTTATTGAAAGATATTCTCCTTCGTTATATTCTCAATTGGGAATATTCTTACCTTTGATAGCAGTGAATTGTGCCATTCTTGGTTGTTCATTGTTTATGCAAAAGAGAGATTATTCCAATATAGAAGTACTTTCTTTTGCTTTTGGTAGCGGTATCGGTTGGCTTTTGGCTATTATCGGCATTGCAGCCATAAGAGAGAGATTGAAATACAGCAATATTCCTCCTGCATTGAGAGGTTTGGGTATTGCGTTCATTATTACAGGACTTATGGCTATGGCTTTTCAAGCATTTAGCGGTATTAAACTATAAGGAGGAAACAGTATGCAAATTATATTAAGTATAGTAATATTTTTAATTATCGTATTGCTTTTGGTTACGGTGCTGTTGGTGGCAAGAAAGAAACTTGTTCCGTCAGGCAAAGTAACAATCAATATCAACGGTAAAAAAGACGTAACCGTACAGACAGGTTCTTCATTGTTAAGCACACTTGCCGAGCAGAAAATCTTTTTACCTTCGGCTTGTGGTGGTAAAGGTTCTTGCGGTCAATGTAAATGTCAAGTTTTGGAAGGTGGCGGAGAAATTCTTCCTACTGAAAAAGCCCATTTCTCACGTAAGGAACAAGAAAACCACTTCCGTTTAGGCTGTCAGGTTAAGGTTAAAAACGATATGAAAATCAAAGTTCCTGAATCTGTATTGGGTGTTAAGGAATACGAATGTACCGTTATTTCCAACAAGAACGTTGCAACGTTTATCAAAGAGTTCAAAGTTCAGTTGCCGGAGGGTGCTCACATGGATTTCTTGCCTGGTTCTTATGCTCAAATCAAGATTCCTGCATTCCAAATCAATTATGCCGATTACGATAAAGGCTTGATAGGAGATGAGTACTTGCCAAGTTGGGAGAAATTCAAAATGTTCGATTTGAAATGTACTAACTCTGAGCCTACGATACGTGCTTATTCAATGGCTAACTATCCTGCCGAAGGCAATGTGTTTATGCTTACGGTTCGTATCGCAACTCCACCGTTCAAACCGGATAGAAGCGGCTTTATGGATGTAAATCCGGGTATTGCATCTTCATACATTTTCAGTTTGAAGCCGGGTGATAAAGTTATTATGAGTGGTCCTTACGGAGAGTTCCACCCTCATTTCGATACTAAGAACGAAATGATTTGGGTTGGTGGTGGAGCAGGTATGGCTCCGCTGCGTGCTCAGATTATGCACATGGCAAAAACATTGCATACAACAGACAGACAAATGCATTATTTCTACGGTGCAAGAGCGCTTAATGAAGTATTCTATTTGGACGACTTTATGGCTTTGGAAAAGGAATTTCCTAACTTCAAATTCCATTTGGCATTGGATAGACCTGACCCTGCGGCAGACAAGGCCAGTGTTGCATACACGGCAGGCTTTGTTCATAATGTTATGTACGAGACATATCTTAAAGATCATAAAGCACCGGAAGATATTGAGTACTATATGTGCGGACCTGGACCAATGTCCAAAGCTGTTACCACAATGTTGGATAATTTGGGCGTTCCGCCTGAAAACATTATGTACGACAACTTCGGTGGTTGATGCAAAAACGCTATTAACAAATAGACATAAAATGTTTGTAATTGAAGGCGGTAATTTCTTTTTTTGAAGTTGCCGCTTTTTTAGTAATTGTTATTAACTATTTGTGTGATACTTTTTTCTAAATTTTTCCTGTCGGCGAAAGTGTAAGTGTTTTCATTAAATTAATCACTAATATTAGTAAAATAATGTGAGTGATTAGTAAATTAGTATTAATGACTAGTAAAATAATCGCGCACACTAATAAAACGGTATTAAACACTATTAAAAATACTTTTAAATACTAAAAATTTTATCAAATAAAACTTTTGTGGCACGGAAGTTGTAATGTTTCAGCAATCAAGAATGGTAAAAAAGTAAAGAGATAGCCGAGTCGCTTAAAAGGATGAAGGCGTAAATTAATAAAATAATAAAAAGAAATGAAAAAGACATTATTAGCAGTATGCTTAATGGTTTTGGGATTGACTGCTCAAACGGAAGCAAAAGGATTATTAGACGGAGGTTCAACTCACGTTAAAGTTGGTTTGAATATGATGAACGTATCCGGTGATTGGGCAAAAAATACGTCCAATAACATTGGATATAAAGTTGATTTCGGTTTCGATTCTCCGATTTCAAATATATTCTACTGGGGTGTTGATGTTAATTTGAATTCTCGTGGCTACAAAAACGAAATTGAAGTTAATAGCAACAATAGAAGTGAATTCACTTTATTCTCTCACAACATTGGTTTGACTCCTCACGTTGGTTTGAACTTCAATGTTATCCCAAGTTTGTCAATCGATTTGAACGTTGGACCATTTATTTCATTCGACTACTATGGTAAATACAAAGAAGATTTAACTGTATTAGGTACAACCAAAAATATCATTGATAAAACTATTAGCGATGTTGATGATTACAACAGAATGGACTATGGCTTTAACGTAGGTATTGGTGTTTGGTACAATCAATTTGGTATTCAATTCTCTTACCAAAAAGGTTTCAATGACATAATCAAAGACATTGATGCTACTTCAAACAATATGACAATCAGTTTAGGTTACAGATTCTAAAAATTGCTCATAAATATGTTTAGTCCGTCAAATCAAGTAGATTTGACGGACTTTTTTATTTGGATGGCAGCCGTGATGTTTTTCTTTTAAAATCTCGCCATTTTTATGTTCAAACTTTTAGAGTTTTGGAAAATAAATTGGGAAATTGTGGGCAATAAAATAAATAAAAATGGCGGTCATATAATGAAATGACCGCCATTTAATATGAAAAACTATGTGGTTAAACAAAAAGTATTCTAAAAATGTTTTTTATGGTATAAAAAAATTGATACCTATTGAAGGAGTGATGGAACTTAACACGCTATTCTTTGGCAAAGTGGAAGGAATGCCGTCAATTGTTTTGTCGTTGTTCTCAAAAGTACTCGCACTATATTTGATAGTTGCTTCAATATTTGTATTACTATTTGCCTTGAAGTACAGACCTGCAAGAACTGATGCCATAAAGCCGTGTCTATTGTACTTGTATTCCCTGTCATTGACGATAAATTCATTTGTATAGTATCTCCAATAACAGCCTACGGCAAGTTTTGCCCCAAAGCGGTTATTGAAAGGATAATAATCACCGGTATAAATACCTAATGCGTACAAAGTAATGTCTTCGTCGTGGTTCGGTTGCAAAGCAGTCCCGATAAAGTCTAAGCCAGCAAATACACTTGAAGTGCGAACACCTAAGTTGATTGCGACAGACTGACCGAAATAATTCTCATGCGGCTGGTTGTCCAAGATGCTTAAATCCGAAGAAAAGAAAGATTCAATGCCGAAATTAGCGCCTATTTCAAATCTAAGTTTCGGGATGTACTCATCATTCTGTGCCGTTGCACAAAGGCTTAATGATAGAAATATCACAAGCGTGGTAAATAATTTTTTCATGGTTATTATGTTTTAAGTTTGTTTAAAATGAAAACGTGAGAATTTATATAAAATTGTATGAATGAAAAGTTTTTAACAAAAATAGTTGTGTCAAATTAGAGAAATAAATACTAATTTTGCAATATGAATGTAGCAGCATTAGTTTCAGGAGGAGTGGATTCCTCCGTTGTGGTTTATAAATTGAAAGAACAGGGCATAACGCCAACAATATTCTATATAATGATTGGTATGGACAATTCTCAATGCCCAAAAGAAGAAGATATAGAGATAACTTCGTTTGTGGCTCGTAAGTACGGCTGCAAAATGGAGGTGGTTAATTTGCAGCAAGAGTATTTTGATAGCGTAGTCAAATATACTGTCGATACGGTTGCAAGAGGGCTTACGCCAAACCCTGATGTAATGTGCAACAGGCTTATAAAGTTCGGAGCGTTTAATGATAAATGGGGGAAGGATTTTGATATTATAGCAACGGGACATTACTGCACAACAACGGAAATAAATGGTAAAAAGTTTCTCTCCACAGCCAAAGACCCTGTGAAAGACCAAACGGATTTCTTGGCACAGATAACTGACGAACAGTTAAAGAAAACTATTTTCCCGATAGGTCATTTGGATAAAAGTGAAGTGAGGGCGATAGCCGTTGAAGAGAAGCTGCCGAGTGCAAAACGAAAAGATTCGCAAGGTATATGTTTTCTTGGCAAAATCAACTACAATGATTTCATAAAAAGATATTTGGGAGAAAAGCAAGGCGATATTGTTGAGTTAGAGACGGGTAAAGTATTGGGCAAGCATAAAGGTTTTTGGTTTCATACCATTGGGCAGAGAAAAGGTTTAGGGTTAAGTGGAGGTCCTTGGTTTGTGGTTAAAAAAGATATACCTAATAATGTTTTGTATGTTTCGCAGGGCTACGACCCTATAACGCAATATGGAATGGAGATGGATTTGAAAGGTATGCACTTTATTACGGAAGATGTTTTCGGCGATTTTAACGGAGAAAAAGAGATACGTTTCAAAATTCGCCATACTCCCGACTTTACAAAAGGTTGGATAAGTAAGCAGGGCGAAACATACCATGTCCGTTTTGACGAAAGAATACAAGGCGTTGCACAAGGACAATATGGTGTTATATATGATACGGATTGTCATTTGTGTTATGGTAGCGGTATGATTATGTAAAGATGAAAGAAGAATAAAGGTTATGAATAAAGAAGTAAAGATAAAAGATATAATAAATTGTTTGGAAGAAGTCGCACCCTTGCACTGGCAGGAAGATTATGACAATGCGGGATTGATTGTTGGTAATAAAGAAGAAGTATGTAAGGGAGTTGTGATTTGTTTGGACGTTTTCAAACAAACGTTGTCGGAGGCGATAGATAAAGGTTGCAATATGATAGTGTCGCATCATCCGTTTATATATAAAGGTATAAAGAAAATAGTTTTTGACAGACAGATAAAAGATATTTTGACTTTGGCTTTAACGCATAACATCGCTATTTACGCATCTCACACCAATATGGATAATGCAAAGAGTGGTGTAAGTTTTATGTTATCTAAGGTCTTGGGAGTGAAAAATATTGAAAGGTTGGATAAAAGCAGATTTCCTAATGAAGAAGAGTTTTGGGGCGGTGGAGCAATAGGGGAATTGAAAAGTGAAACAACGGTTAAGGAATATTTAGAAAGGATAAAAAAGAACTTAGGTATTGATGCGATAAAGTATATAGGCGATGAGCAAAAGAGAATTAAACGTGTAGGTTTTTGTGGAGGTAGCGGTAGTTTTTTAATAGAAAATGCGATAGACAAAGGGTGTGATATTTATCTTACAGGGGATTTGAAATATCACGATTACTTGTCGAATGAAGATAAAATTGTTTTGGCGGATATAGGACACTTTGAAAGTGAAAAATTCATAAAACAAAGATTTTTTGATATTATATCGAAAAAAATGTGTAATTTTGCACCCCTATATTTATCGGACGAGAATAACAGAGTAAAATTCATATAAAGATATGGCAAAGAAGACAAAGAAAGAAGAGCCTAAGGTTATTTTTCATGCAATGGATGCAGACAAAAGTGTTGAAAAATTATTAACATCTCTTTATAGATTACAGAAAATAGAATCAGAGATAGACAAGATTCGTAAAGTAAGAGGAGAATTACCTGAACAAGTGCAGCTTTTGCAGGACACCATAGAGGGATTGAATACAAGAATAAGTAATCAAGGCGTTGCAAAAGAAGAATGCCAAAACAGAATTGCAGAACATAAACAAGCGATAGAAGAACATAATGCTTCGATAGAGAAGTTCGAAAGTCAATTAAAAAAAGTAAAAAATATTCGTGAACATGATTCAATAGCCAAAGAAATAGAATTTCAACAATTGGAGATTGAACTTTGCGAAAAAAGAATACGTGAAGCCAATAACGAAATAGCATCAATAGATAAAACTATTGAAGAAGCAAAAGAAAAACTTTCTCAAAAACAAAGCGATCTTGAACATAAACAAGCAGAGTTGGAGACAATTGTTAAAGAGACTTCCGAGCAAGAAACCAAATTATTGGAACGTCAACTAAAAGAAGAAGAATCTTTGGTGCAAGAACCAAAAGGCGAAAAATATCTTCAAGCCTTTAAGCGTATAAGAGGTAATGCTCATAATGGCTTGGCTGTTGTCAAAGTGGATAGAGATGCTTGCGGTGGCTGTTTTAATAAAGTTACTCGTCAAAGACAAATGGACGTTATGATGCATAAAAGAATTTATGTATGTGAATATTGCGGCAGAATTTTGGTTGATGAAGCAATAGCAGAAGATGTTAATAAGGACGAATTATTTTCATAAATAAATGAATATATATCTAAAAGACGGTATCGTTATAGATACTCCGAAAAATATCCTCATTGAGAATGATTTTATAAAAGAAATCTCCGATGAGGATATTTCTTTACCTAAAAATACGGAAACGATAGATTGTAAAGGTAAGATTATATTGCCGGGCGTTATTGATGCTCACGTTCATTTTCGTCAGCCAGGTGCGGAGTACAAAGCCGATATGCAAAGCGAGTCGTTGGCTGCTTTGGCAGGCGGTGTTACAACAGTGTTTGATATGCCTAACAACACTCCGACAATAACATCAAAGGAAAAGTTTTATGATAAACTTGAACTTGCAAAACATAATATGCGTTGCAATTTTAAGTTGTTTTTTGGCGTAACGAATAACAATATAGAAGAGGCAACGAATTTTGATGATGAATATTTGGCAGGTTTGAAATTGTTTTTAGGCTCTTCTACGGGCAATATGTTAGTCGATGATGCAAAGTCAATAGAAACTCTTTTCAAAAAAAGTAAAAAAATCATCGTTGCACATTGCGAAGACGAGCAATTAATAAAAAACAATAAAGCGAAATATGAAAATTTAATGCCACTGCCCAAAAACATACACGCCCTTATTCGTGATAATGCCGTTTGTTACAAAAGTACGAAACTTGCCGTTGATTTGGCAAAGAAGTATGACACTGATTTTCATATAGCACATATCACAACAAAAGAAGAATTAAGCTTTTTGACCAATCAACCATTAGATAAAAAACATATAACTTCGGAAGTTTCGGTCAATCATTTGCTATTTTGCGATGAAGATTACGAAAAATACGGCAATCTTATCAAGTGTAACCCTGCAATAAAGAGCAAAGCGGATAGAGATGCCTTGCGAAGGGCGTTAAAAGATGGATATATAGATATGGTAGCTACCGATCACGCTCCACATTTGTTGGAAGAAAAACGTAAAAACTATTTTCAAGCACCAAGTGGTATCCCGTCCTTGCAGTTTTCTTTGCTTGTGATGTTAGAAATTGCAAAGCAAGAAAATTGGGATATGAATTTGATTGCACAGAAAATGTGTTACAATCCTGCAATAAGATTTGGTATAAAAAGACGTGGATTTATTAAAAAAGGGTACTTTGCAGACCTTATTTTAATCAATCCGAACGAAAAAACGCAAGTAACAAAGCAAAATATTTTATCAAAATGTAAATGGTCGCCTTTTGAGGGTATGACATTTTCTAATAAATTGGAAATGACTATTTTGAATGGTGAAATAGTTTATAAAAATGATGATTTTAATTATTGATAGAACAATAAAATGAATAAAATTTTTAATTTTTTTGAAAATTTATTTGGTGGGTATAAAAAAAGGTTGTAATTTTGCAAACGCAATTAGGGGAGTATAGCTCAGTTGGTTTAGAGCATC
>NWBO01000151.1 GCA_002633275.1 Bacteroidales bacterium Phil12 | reverse complement strand
GGTTTTGAAAAAGAAGATAAAGAAGTGTTTTTGTGTTAGGTTAATGAATGTGGTAGTTTATTAAGGCAATTAGAGAAAGTTTGGAATTTGGGTGAAAATTCTTTGTTGATTCCGTTTTTATTTATAAATAGTCTCGTAGCTCAGTTGGTTAGAGCACTACACTGATAATGTAGGGGTCGGCAGTTCAAGTCTGCCCGAGACTACTTTTTTATTTATAGACATTTAGATATCTTGGAACGTATCCCTATAATGCGCCTCCTTTTGAGGTGTATTTTTTATTTTTAACATATCTATATTTGGCATGGAGGAAGTTTGGGATTACTTAAATTTGTGCTTAGACCCACTAATCTTTCTATACCAACAAGAGGAGGATTGCTGGACGGAGACGGTATTAAAAATCTTTCAGGAATAAAGAATGTGGTCGGTTGAAAATATAAGAGAACCACAAATATATAAAGCAATGGAAGAAGAGAAAATTATTTTAACTCCACAAGAATTTGAATATCTTGAAAATTATATGCGTGGAGATGTTGATTGTATTATGTGCGATGAAGAGTAGCAGAAAGTATGGATGGGGATTTTCAAAAAAGCAGACTATTGGGAGGAAAAACTTAATGCCTTTGATAGTGAGGTAATGAAAGAAGAGGCTTGCGACCAAATGATATGGTTTTACAAGAAGTATATGCAGCAAGAGGGCAAAGAACCAATGAAAAAGATTGAAAAAAAGTTTATATATGATTAATCACTCATAATAGAATTTACAGAGTATTCGGCACACAAACATTTGTGTGCCGTTTTTGTTCTTGAAAAACTATCTTCTCGTTTCTTATTTTCCCATTAAGTATTTGCGTTGCTCGGCAGGGAAATGCTCTATTGCGTAACGCAACATAGTTCGAGGCATTTCGTGACGGTACTTTTCAATAAACTTAAAAAGATTTTCGTAATTGTGTTTCTCCGTCTCACGTAGCATCCAACCAATCGCTTTATGTATCAAATCGTGTGGGTGGTGCATCATTTTTACTGACAATTTATATGTGTCCTCAAAGTCATCGTTGCGGATAAACGTATGCGTGGAAACAATTGCTATCCTATTATCCCAAAGCAATGGACTATCCGCTAACCTATAAAGAATATCGCGTGGCTTGTCCAAAAGATATTGCCCCACAATCTTAGGCGCCGATAAATCAACCAAGTCCCAATTGTTGATGTATTTCGTTTGCGAAAGGTAAAAATCAAATATCTCTTTCTGTAATGCAGTGTCTTTTTTCGCTTTTGACATCTTGCCAACCAAGATAAGCAAGGCACACATACGCATCTCGTGATAAGGAGAATGAAGAATTTCTCTTATTGTCTTAAAATCTAAATTTGTATGTTTTTTTGAAGCCAATCTGATGTTCGGCACAGTAACGCCTAAAAATTTATCACCTTCAGCGTATTGTCCCTTGCCCGTTTTGAAAAAATAAGATAAAACCTCTTTCTTTTCTTCCGATGCCAATGCTTTTAATTCGTTAAATATTTCCTCCATAGTAGTTGAATTTGTTTTGCAAAGGTATAATATTTTGTGTAATCTTTATGTGGAGTTTATTGTAATGGATAAACTAATCGTAAAAATAATCACTGATATTAAAAAAATAGTGTGAGTGATTAGTAAAACAATGTGAGTGATTAATTGATTAGTGTTAAACATCAGTTTGGCGAAAAGAGGAGATGGTAAAACCGATACACTAAAAAGAGGATTGATATTATATATATGTATAATTTTTGATGTATTGGAAAGAAGATTTGTTAGGTATATCAAATTTTATTCGTAATTTTGTACATTATTAATTATTCTTTGTGCAATGGTGATAGAATGAAGCGTTTTTTTGTCTGCATATTGTTGGTTTTATGGTCGATTGGTTGTCTTTACAGCCAAGATAACGATGCGGATACCATTGTTTCAAACAAGGAAAATCGTCCGAAAATAGGTTTGGTGTTGAGTGGGGGCGGTGCTAAGGGATTGGCACATATCGGAGTGTTGAAAGCACTTGAAGAAAACGGCATTCCGATAGATTATGTGGCAGGAACGTCAATGGGAGCGATTGTCGGCGGGTTGTATGCTGCCGGTTATTCTCCCGATGAGATAGAACAAATATTTTATTCTTCAAACTTTGAAGATTGGACGGCAAGAAAAATCGATGACAAGTATCGTTATTATTACCAGATGTCAGATAAAAACGCTGTGATGTTTAAGGCGGCTTTGCATGTGGATAAAAAATTTAAGGCGGACTTGCCGATGAGTTTGGTTAATCCCGTGCAAATGGATTATGCCTTTATGCAATTTTTTGCCACAGCCAATGAGGTTTGCAAAGGCGATTATAACAATCTTATGTTGCCATTCTTTTGTATTGCTTCCGATATTTCAAGCAAAAAACAGTCGGTTCAACGCAGTGGAAATATTGCCAAAAGTATTCGTGCTTCAATGACGCTGCCGTTTTTCTTTTCTCCAATGGTTATTGACGGCAAAATGATGTGCGACGGGGGAGTGTATAACAATTTTCCTTCATACGAAATGGACGAATACTTTGCTCCCGATATTGTGATAGGGGTTAAGGTTGTGGATAATTTCAGCGAACCTAACGAAGATGACCTCGTGCTTTATATCGAGAATATGGTGAGCGAGAACTCTAAATACGAAATTCCTACCGAGAAGTCCGTGATGATTGAACCCAATATGAAATTTATCTCCATTATGGATTTTTCCGATAAACAAAGATGTATAAATCAGGGTTACTTGACTGCACAAAATTATATCAAAGATATTAGGGCTTTTACGGACTACAAGATGTCAAAAGAAGAGTTCGATAAGCGGAGAAGTGATTTCAATGCACGGAAAAAAGATTTGAAAATAGGCAATGTTGCCATTCACGGCGTTAATCCTTATGCGACAAGACATATAGAAGACCTTTTGCTTATGAATATGAAAGGTAAAGAACTGACGTTGGATAAACTGCGTTCCAACTATATGAATATTGCAGCCATGCCAAGCATTAAAAGTATTGAACCGACAGCTTACTACAATAGTTTCTTGGATTCTTATGTTTTGGACTTGAATGTAAAAACTAAAAACATACTTCAAGCGAGCGTTGGCGGTATGCTTTCTACCGATCCGATAAGCAATTTGTATGTTGGCTTAGAATATAATTTGTTTCATAGATACAACTACACTATTCGCTCAAATAATTATATGGGGCGATACTATTCTTCGGCTAATTTGTCGTATCGAATGGATTTTCCGAGCAAGGTGTTGCCTTTTTATATTGATGCGCAAATTAATTACAATCGTTGGAATTATTTTCGTAATCGTAGCGGTTTGTTTGAGTATTCGGCAAATAACTATATAATACAATACGAAAACAATGCCCAACTTCGCATAGGTATTCCTATTGGTAGGCGTGGTAAATTGGTCTTTAAGTCGGGTGTTGGCGATACTAAATCCGAGTATTTCAATAACGATTATATTCTTAGCACGGACACAAATGATGTAACCAAATTTCAAAATTTGGACTTGGAAATGTTTGCCGAGTTTAATACTTTGGATGATCAGTTTTTCCCAACGAAAGGCGGTTTTATCAATTTTAATGTGCAGTATATTACGGGTAAAGAAAAATTTAATCCCGGTAATACTTATTTTTCGGACAGAACAAGTATTTCGGACGACTATGTATTTACCAAAAATCATTCGTGGTTTCAGTTTAGTTTGCAGACAAAAATATTTCATGATATAAGCGACAATTATGCGTTCGGTATAATTACCAAAAGTTTCTATTCGTTTCAAGATTTGTTTTCAACAAGAAAATCTTCGCTAATGAGTGCAGGTTCTTTTGCCCCGACGCTTGAAACATATACGGTGTTTTATCCGGAATATAGGGCAAACCAGTTTTTTGCTTTTGGTACGGAACAAATATGGAGGATAGAAAAATCGTTTTTAGGGAAGAGTTCGTTACGTTTCGGTCTTTATGGATTTTTGCCTATAAGGGAAATTCTTGCCAATGATAAGAACCAGCCGTATTATGGGGACTTTTTTCAAAAAATGTATATAATCAGTGCTTTGAATTTCGTAGTTTCAACGCCGATCGGCAACATCAGTTTGGCGTTGTCATACACTCAAAGAGAGAATGCAAACAACAGTCCGTGGAATCTTTCGCTTTCTTTCGGAACGATAGTATTTAACAATAAAAACATTGACAGATGATAAAAGTAAATAACATATCAAAATCTTACGATGACCTACAAGTATTGAAAGATATTAGTTTTGAAATCCAAGACGGCGAGATTGTTTCTATAACAGGGGCATCGGGTGCAGGGAAAACAACGTTGCTGAATATTATAGGTACGTTAGATAAGGCGGATAGTGGCGAAATTCTGATAAATGGTAAGGATATAACCAAATTGTCGGATAAGGAATTGTCGATGTTTAGAAACAAAGAAATAGGATTTGTATTTCAGTTTCATTATTTACTTGCGGAATTTACGGCGTTGGAAAACGTTATTATGCCTGCCATACTGTATGGCGGAGATAGAAAACAGGCGGAAGCCAAAGCCAAAGAGCTTTTTGCGATATTATCAATAAATGGTAAGGAAAATAATTTTCCTAACGAACTTTCAGGTGGCGAGCAACAGAGAGTGGCAATAGCAAGAGCGTTGATAAATTCTCCTGCATTGGTGTTGGCTGACGAGCCGAGCGGTAATTTAGATTCTAAGAACGCACAATCATTGTTTGATTTGTTTTTCTTACTAAGAGAAAAATTTCATCAAACCTTTGTCATTGTAACTCACAGCGAGAAATTTTCATCTATGAGCGATAGAAAACTTGTAATAAGCGACGGAAAGATTATATCCGAATAAAACATTATTTTACGATTAAAAACGAAAACAACACAAACGATGAATAATATAATATATGGCATACGCCCGATAATAGAAGCGATAAGAGAGGGTAAAGGTATCGATAAAATTCTTTTGCAATCCAATCTCAATTCTGATAATATTAGACAACTGAAAGAAGAATTAAGAAATTCAAAACAAAGTGTCAAATTACAATATGTACCAATAGAAAAACTTGATAGTATTGTCAAAGGAGCAAATCATCAAGGCGTTGTTGCGTATTGTTCATTTGTAGAGTATTCTTCATTGGAAGAGGTGGTGATGAATATATTTGAGCAAGGCAGAATGCCATTTATTTTGTTTTTGGATCATTTGACGGACGTAAGAAATGTCGGGGCAATAATTCGTACAGCAGAATGTGCGGGCGTTGATTGTATCATATTACCAAATGAAGGTTCGGCACAAATCAATTCAGATGCCGTTAAAACTTCTGCCGGTGCAGTTTTGAGAATGCCTATATGTAAATCTTTGAATACAAAAACTACGTTGAATTTTCTTAAAGCGAGCGGAATAAAACTATACTCCGCTTCTGAGAAAGCCAACAGTAATTACACGCAAGTAAATATGCAAGAGCCGTTGTGTATAATTATGGGAGCGGAAGATAAAGGCGTAAGCAAAGAAGCCTTGAAAATGTCAGACGAATTGCTGAAAATTCCGATGAACGGAGAGATAGAATCTTTAAATGTAAGTGTTGCGGCAGGCGTTTTGATTTACGAAGTAGTTCGTCAAAGAAATCAGTTTTAAGACAAATTTAATAATAACACAATAAATACAAATAACAACATGTTACACAAAACAACAAAATTAGCACGCATCGCGTTTTTGTCATTAGGTTTAATGACGATGATAAATACAGCAGATGCACAGGAGAATAGATTTACAATAACTCCTCACAATCGTACTCATTTGGAAACACGATTGGAATATCCAAAGAAAACATATTTCGATTTGAAAGATAAAAATGTAACGGATATTCAACTTGATTTGCATTTGCAATGCCCAGACAGAGGTTGCTCCGATTGGGATTATTCTATCAATGTGGTATTGCGTACAAACAAAGACGGAAAGACACAAGACTATAAACTTGGGCGAATGATTACACCTTATTCCGGCTGGTACAATCAAGGTGAAAATATAACGAAGTGGGATCATATATGGTCGTGGAATATTACCGAATATTTGCCGTTATTACAAGACACTGTTGAAATAGTTATGCAATATGAGGGTTATCAGGACGGCTTTCTTGCAACGACAGATTTTATTTTTACAACAGAGGGTAAGAAAAGTAAACCTACTTTTATTGATGTAGCGTCAGTTTATCACGATTATTATCCATTTGGTGGCGAAGACACAACTATCGATGAATATTTGGGAACAAAGAAAATCACCGTACCAAAAGGAACTAAAAAAGTCTTGTCTCGTTTGCAATTGTCGGGACATGGCGGCGATACTTTGAATGCGGCTGCCGAATTTTTGAAAAAAAGTTTTGTTTATGTTGCCAATGAAAACGTTGTCATCGACACCGTTGTTTGGAAAGACGATTGCGGTTGCAATCCAATCCAACCGCAAGGCGGAACTTGGATATATAAACGTGCCGGTTGGTGCCCTGGTACAAAAGTTCAGGAACATTATTTTGATTTGACACCATTTGTTAAAAACAATGAGTTGGATATAAAAATGTTGTTTGAATACTATAATAGTTATGGTTCGGGCGAACCCGGCTATCAGATTGCCAATGATATTTTCTTTATCTCCGATAAAAACTATAAACATCGAGAGTTGTCAGACAAGTATGGTGCAGGAAGAGATAATAATGCACAGCCACAACAAACGCATTATCTACCAACCAAATTCAATCTTGTATTCAAAACAAATAATATGGCTGACGACAAATACGCTATCTCACAAAAACGTTACGAGGGATTTGAAAAGAAATTTTACGAACGTAGTCAGATGTCGCCAAACACAGAATATATTCAAAAAGTTGATTTACCCGAAAACGAATATATAATAAAGATTGAAGACGATGGTTGCGACGGATTTTCTTGGTGGGCAAATCCTGACCAAGGAGAAGGTTATGCGATGATATACAATGAAGATATGACACAAGTGTTAGAGACTTTTGAGCCTGACTTCGGTTGCAAAATCGAGTATGACTTTATAGCAACTTCGGATAATTCAAAAATCAAACACGATGCGGCTAAACTTTCCACATTTAATAATGTTGCCAAAAAGGAATTGCGTATAATCTTTTTCAACAAAGGAAATGAGCAAAATCCGATGAGTGTAAAAATCCTTAACCGCAAAACAAAACAAGAGGTGATGAGTAAAGATTTTGACAAGAAGAATATTTTTGATGAAATCATAGATTATAAGGATTTGGAGGACGGATATTATCGTGCTGAAATCAAATGCGGCGATTATCACGAATATAAATATTTTATCAAGAAATAGTTTTATAACCATAGATATGGTTATAAAAATAAAGAGTCTGCCGAAAAATTTGACAGACTCTTTATTATTTATTTTGACAGCATTTTTAATTAAAAAGGTGAGTGAAAAACATTTTCTTTTTATTGCAAAGCCAAAACAAAACTATTGCATCGGGTGAATAATTGTTTTGAAATCATATTTGGCGAATGTTTCTTTTAATTTATCCATATCGGTGTCGGTTGTGTGGTATGGATAAAATATTTTTGGATTAATAATCGATGCAAAATGTTCTGCTTGCTCTATTGTCATAGTGTAAGGCTGATTAACGGCAAGGAATAAAATATCGCAATTCTTAATTCTCGCATCATCTTCTACCATTTCCGTATCGCCCGAAACATATATGCTAAAATCCTCGATAGTTATCAAATATCCGTTATCACGATTTGTCGGGTGAAACTTATCTCTACCCGCAGTGGTGTTATGTGCGGCAAAGGCAGTTATGGTTATGTCTTTATTTTTGTCTTTGAACGTTTCGTGGGTGTTTAACACTATTTTATTAGTGTCAGTGATTATTTTATCAGTGTTTAATACTATTTTATCAGTGTTGGTGATTAAAATAGTGTTGTGAGAAGAAATATTTTCGATAGCATTTTTGTCAAAATGATCATTATGCTCGTGCGTTACAAGTATTATATCCGCTTTTGGTAATTGAGTATAATCGGCTTCGGTACTTACCGGGTCAATGTACATAACAACTCCGTCGTAAGCGATGCTTAACGATGCGTGTCCGTAAAACTCAAATTCTATCGTCTTTCCACTTGGTAAGCGGTACAAATCTTTATCAAAAGTTTTCATATCATATACGTTTTAACTAAAATCATTAAAGCAAATTTTGGAATTATTTAGCTTCATTGTCATTGCTTTTTTCGAGCAATTGCATAGGCTTTTTCATCGTGTCAAGTTGAATCATACGTTTTGCTGTTTCAACATGAGGATTGTTTGGATATAGTTCTATGTATTTTTCAAATGCTTTAATGCTTTCTTCCTTATTCAAACAAACATCGTTCAATACAACACCTTTGAAAAAATAAGCCGCACCGACTTTTTTGCCATTGGGATATTCCTTGATAATCCTATCCAAACACGCAAGAGCCGAATCGCAATTATTCATAGCCGAATAAATATTGTACATCTGGAACAAATAAAACTCGCTCATCGTGTCCTGCGGATAATCTTTGATATAATTATTGTAAAGATTAATCATCGTGTCCGCTTTTTGAGGATTTAGGGCAGTGGGATTTGTGTTTATCGCTTCGGCGTATGCAGTTATTTCATCTTGACGTTTCTTTTGTTTTGTCTCTTGCGAAGAGCAAGCAACGAAAGCCAATATAGCGATGCCAAGAGTTAATACCTTTATTATATATGTATGATTAAAATTTTTTTCCATTGTTTTTGATGCGTTATTTAATCATTTTGTAATCCGTACGAATCTTATTCTGTTCAATATCTTTCAAACGACGTTTTAGAAAAGCGCGTTTGATATTGGATAAACGCTCAACAAAAACTTTACCTTGCAAATGGTCGTACTCATGTTGGAAAACTCTTGCACGAACACCCGTCAAAACTTCTTCGTGTTCGTTAAAATCTTCGTCAAAATACCTTACTTTAATACTGCTTGGGCGTATAACATCTTCGTGAATACCCGGAACCGACAGACAACCCTCTTCAAAAGCCCAAGTATCTTCGGAAACTTCAAGAATTTCGGGATTGATGATTGCAACTCTCCAACCCTCGCCTTCGGGATAAGATTCCTTAAAGACATCAGTGTCGATAACAAGCACACTTATCGGTAAATTTATCTGAGGAGCAGCCAAACCAACGCCACTTGCCTTGTACATTGTTTCAAACATATCGGCTATCAACTGTTTGATGTTAGGATAGTCTTTGGTAATGTTTTCTGTTTTTTTTCGTAAGATTGAATGACCGTAGCCAACTATTGGAAGTATCATTTTGTTAAAAATTTATTTTTTGTTATTTAATTTCTATTCTGCGGTATCATTGTCCCCAATTTGGTCTATTTTAACTCCGCCTTGATACATCTTCATAAAATCTTGAAGAATAAAAACGGCCGCGATAGTGTCAATAAGTCCTTTTTGCTGACGTTTTTTCTTTTTCATACCGCTTTGTGCTATGCTTTGAGACGCCATTTTGCTTGTATAACGTTCGTCTATCATATAAATATCCATTTCAGGAAATGTATCGGATAGATTATCCACAAAAATCTTGACAGCCCCCGCACTCTCGCTTGGTGAATTGTCCATTTGCTTAGGGTTTCCTACAACAATCAAATCCACATCTTCTTTTTTCATATAATCTTCCAAAAAAGGGAATATCTCCAAAGTGGAAACAGTCGTAAGTTTCGTGGCAATCACTTGTCCGTAATCGCTTACAGCCAACCCTACACGCTTTAAGCCATAGTCTATTGCTAAAAATCTTCCCATAATCAATATTTCTTTTGCTTCGATTTGCAAAGTTATGAAGTTTTTTTATCAACAGCAAATATCGATGGAAAAAATTAATAAGTGATATTGCAAAATTAGTGTTTAACACTGATAAAATAATGTTAAACATTAGCGAAATAGTGTTAAACACTAATTTTGTCTTTTTATCTATCCAAGTTTTCAAATTATTACGTATTCAAATGATAATACAAAAGAATATTTCCATTTGTGGCAAGAGTTTTGTTAATCGAAAAAAGAAATTAATGATATTATATGCCATTTTTGTTATGTGATATTACAATAAAATAGAACTTTTTGTGTTTTATATAAGATTAAATATTTTGAGAGTATGTTGAGTAGACTTAAATATATAACGTTGATTGTTTTTCTTTTCATCGCTTACGGAACTTTTTCTCAGAAGCCTTCGTATGTTGAAAAATCTGTTTTGTCAAGCGGTGTATGGTATTCTGTGAGCGTTGCCTCTGACGGAGTTTATAAATTGACTTACAACGATTTCATTACGTTGGGAGTAGATGAAAAAGATATTGATTTCGACAATCTTTCCATATATGGCAACACAGGAAAAGCGATAAGCGAAATCAATGCGGATTACAAATTTTCCGATTTGAAAGAAAACGCCATTTACGTCAATAAACAAGAACGTTATGCCTTGTTTTATGCTCAGGCAACCACTAACACGATTTTCAACTCAAAGACACAGAAATTTTCATTCTCATTGCACCCATATGCAACCGCTACAAAATATTTTATAACCTTTGATAAAAACATAGGACAGAAGAAAAGAATAAAGCCGATGGCGGTTTTAGATGAGGTTTCGCAGACGTTGAACACCTCGAAAGACTATGTGTTTTACAAGCGAGAGTTAGTGAATTTGGCAAAATCGGGCAGCTATTGGTTTGGTGAGAAATTCTTGCCGACATCCACCGATTTACAAATTCCGATTGCACTTGCCGGTGTGTCGGGGACGGAGAATAGCGAGATAAAAATTCAATTGCTTGCCAATAGTACGCAAAACAGCAGTTACGATATAGGTTTGAACGGAAAAAGTATAGGAACGATAAATATAGGTACGACAATCAACGGAGAAGTTGCTAACAGTGGCGTATTTACAGCCAATACTCTGATAACGACACCTAATAACAACATAACCATTCACTTTAATTCTTCTACTGCGACCTCGGAAGGTTGGCTTGATTACATACTTGTGAATTACACAAAGAGTTTATCGTTTAACAATAATTATCTGAGATTTTATTCCTTGCCTACCGATGACGGCAAAGCCACTCAATACTGTGTGGATAACATAAAGGTATCCAATCCGATGATTTGGGACGTAAGCGATGCGACTAATGTGCAGAGTATAGAGGCTGAAAGTTTAGAGAACAATATTCTTCGATTTAATGTAAATAATGATACATTAAGGAATATCGTTGTTTTGGCCGGTAGTTCCTTTGCAACGCCGACTTTGGAAGACACGGTGGAAAATCAAAATCTGCACGGAATAGATTCCGCACAGTTTGTAATTATCACGCATCCGAAGTTTGTAAATCAAGCAGAGCGTTTGGCTCAAATACATAGGGACTACGATAAAATAAAAGTTGCCGTTGTTACTTTGCAACAAGTATATAATGAATTTTCTTCGGGTACAAAGGATTTTCTTGCTTTAAGAGAATTTATAAGAATGATGAAAAACAAAACGAATGGTAAATATCCCGAAAATGTTTTACTGTTCGGCGACGGCACTTATGACAACAAAAACATATTGCAATACAATAATAATTACGTTCCTACATATCAGAGCAATGCTTTTACATCAAATGGCGATAGAAACTTTACTTCCGATGATGTCTTGGCTGCTCTTGACGACAAAGCGACAAACAGCACTTACGACAGCCTGTTTGTGGGTATTGGCCGCATACCTGTGAGTGATACCAATACGGCAAACGATATTGTTGATAAATGTTTGAGATATATAAGCAGGTCGGATTTGCTTAATAAGGAGAATGGAGATTGGCGTAATGCTGTTATGCTTACGAGCGACGATATGGACGAATTGTATGAGAGGTATTTTAGAGACAATGCCGAACATATTTATCAGCAAATCGATGAAACGCAACCGGGTTTGAATGTTCAAAAGGTTTATGAGGACGCTTACAAAGAGTATAGCACATCTTCGGGTTCTACTTATCCCGATGCCTCGAATGCCGTTAATGCAAGATTGAAAAACGGCTGCTTGTTGTTTAATTATTTGGGACATGGTTCGCCGGACCACTTATCAAGCGAAAGACTTATCACTATTACGGATATTACATCGTGGGATAATTACAACAAACTCTGTCTTATGATTACTTCCACCTGTGAATTTAATAGGTTTGACTTAGCGGAAAAACAGTCTGCGGGAGAGTATATGCTTACGAGCGGGAAGGGTGCGGGTATCGCGTTGATTGCCGCTGCAAGAAAAATATCTTCAAACGACCCTATCAATAAAAGTCTTTTCAAATACGCTTTGGAAAGACAAGATAATGGCGAACCGCTAACTTTTGGTCAGGTGATGCAATACGCAAAAAACCGTGTCAATACAGGATTATATGGCAATAGATTGGCGACATCGGAAAGAAGTATAACTCTTATAGGCGACCCTGCGTTGAGATTATCACTTCCAAAGTACAATGTGAGAACCCTTAAAATAAATAACGCAACCTATAACAACGGAAGTTTTGATTATTTGGATACCATACGTGCTTTATCCACTGTAAATATAGAAGGAGAAATCGTTGATAATAATGGCAAGCGTGTTGAGGACTTTAACGGAATTGTCAGAGTGTCTTTGTACGATAAGAAGACAACATATTATATGCTTAACAATTCAAATCTTAATATGACGCAAGCGGATTTGGCTTTCGAGCAACAAAATAATATTTTGCATAGAGGAACGGCTCAGGTTGTTAATGGATATTTCACACATACGTTTATTGTACCAAAAGATATCGCATATAATTATGGTCAGGGTAAGTTGAGTTATTATGCACAGACAGATAGTATAGATGCTACGGGATATTCAAAAGATTTTATACTTGGCGGAATTGATACAAATAATAATGATTTTAATGTTTCAAGACCGCAAATCAATTTATACTTAAATGACACTAATTTTGTGAGTGGTGGTATTTGCGATGAAAATCCTAATTTGTATGCTGTCGTTTATGATACTGCGTTTATCAATACGGTAGGTTCGGGATTGGGTCACGATATTGTTGCTCGCTTGGATAATGCAGCCAACACGTTTATATTGAATGATTACTATACGGAAGATAAAGATGATGCTAATAAGGGATATATTTCTTATTCTTTTAAGAATTTGGCTCAGGGAGAACATACATTGACATTAAAGGTTTGGAATATTTATAATTTCTCTTCCGAAAAAACAATCAAATTCACGGTTAAGCCTTCGGATAGTAAAGAATATCAAACCATCAATTATCCGAATCCTTTTAATAATTCAACTTCTATTGAGCTTCGTTACAATCAGCCACAAACCATTAATTCGGCATATATCAAGATATTCAATCAGCAAGGTGCGATAGTAAGTGAATTTGATATTAGCGATAAGATAGGGGATTACACAATAGGACCGATTGTTTGGAATGGCACGACTCTTGGTGGAGCTAAGGTTCAAAAAGGAATTTACTTCTACACAATAATATTGAACACAAAAGACGGGGATAAAATAGTGAGAGGAAACAAAATGGTATTGCTCGATTGAGAAATTATCCTTGATAAATAAAATAAAATAAAACTTATAGCGTTTAAGTGATTTGAACTAACGGAATAAAAAGACAAAGTTATGACTATAAAAAAAGGTTTTATATTGACGACTGTTTTGAATGTTGTTACATTGATTGCTTTTGCTCAAACAAGTCCGGGTATAATAGATGATGAAGATTATCAAGCTCAATTACTAAGACAACAACGAAAAGGTGCAAGAATTATACCTACGGCAGTGCCATTATTGATGATTGCACCCGATTCAAGGGCGGGTTCTATGGGTGATATAGGTGCAGCAACAACCCCTGATGCAAATTCCAATCACTGGAATGCTGCCAAATTGGCTTTTGCAGACAAAAAAATGCAGGCTTCTTTTACATATTCACCTTGGCTAAGGGATATAGCAGGGGATATTGACTTGGCATATTTGTCGGGATATTATAAACTAAATAATAGAAGCGCGGTCGGTTTTTCTTTAACATATTTTTCTTTGGGAAATATTCAGTTTACAGATAATCAAGGTACTTCTTTGGGAACATATAGCCCCAATGAGTTTGCGGTAGATGTGTCTTATTCGATGAAATTATCGGAATATTTATCGGCTTCCGTTACCGGTAGATATATACGTTCTGACTTAACGCAAGGACAGAATGTAGGATCATCAACAACTCATGCAGCCAATGCTGTTGCAGCGGATTTAGGTTTGTATTATCAAAGAGATATAGCGGCAGATAAGCCTCAACAGGTTGCTTTCGGTGTTCAAATCTCCAATTTAGGTAATAAGATTTCTTATTCGGATGATGATATGATTTCGAGTTTTCTACCTGCCAATTTAAGGATAGGAGGTAGATATACCTACGATATGGATCAGTTCAATAAGTTTTCTTTTATGGTGGATTTGAATAAATTGTTGGTTCCTACGCCTCCGATTAGAAACGAAGACGGAGAAGTTTTATTGGGTAAAGAGAATAATGTAGGTATCTTGCAAGGAGTATTTCAGTCTTTTTATGATGCTCCCGATGGATTTTCAGAAGAATTGAAAGAAATCAATTGGTCTGTTGGTGCAGAATATTGGTACAATAACCTGCTTGCTGTACGTGCCGGTTATTTTTACGAGAATAAATTAAAAGGCGATAGACAATATCTTACAATGGGCGTCGGATTGAAATACAATTCTTTGGGGATAGATTTGTCTTATTTGGTGCCGACAGCATCGCATAACAACAATCCGTTGAAGAATACGCTTAGAGTTTCTTTGTCGTTTAGTTTTTAATAGCCTAAGGATATGAAACTGAAAGTCGGATTTGGGTATGATGTGCATAGGTTAGTACCCGAGCGTAAATTCTTTTTGGGGGGTATTGAGATTAAAGATGCTCCCTTTGGGGCATTGGGACATTCAGATGCAGATTGTCTTATTCACGCCATAATAGATTCATTGCTTGGGGCAGCAAATCTTAGAGATATAGGCTTTCAATATCCAGATAGCAAGGAGGAATATAAAGATATTGACAGTAAAGAATTGTTGAAAGATACTTTTGATAAAATTACGGCAAAAGGTTATGTAATCGAAAATATAGATACGACTATTTGCTTACAGAAACCTAAGATTGGTAATTTTATTAGCCAAATGCAAAAAACTTTGGCGGAAATTTTGAATTTGGACGAAGAAGATATTACAATTAAAGCTACAACAACCGAAAAATTAGGATTTACGGGAAGAAGTGAGGGGGTTTCGGCATACAGCGTTTGTCTTCTAAAAAAAGAAAGATAAAGCGTAACATTTTTTTGCTGTATCAAGTATAATAAGAATATTATAGAAAGAAAAAATATATTTTTTATGTTTTTCTTGACAAATTTAGCGGCTATATCAGAATATTTTTGTAATATTGCAGTCTGAAAATAGAAAAGAATTATACAAAATTAAGAAAATATAACTCATGAGTATAATGAAAAGGAAGATACTATGTTTATTATTGGCTTGCATGGCAATGTCTTGTAGTTTGGAATTGAAAGCACAAGATCCTCATTTCTCGCAGTTTTTCGCTAATCCGATTTATACGAATCCGGCTTTCGCAGGTTCGGCTGTTTGTCCGAGAGTCGGAATCTCTTATCGTGATCAGTGGCCTTCACTTGGGGCTTTCAAAACCTTTGCCGCATCATACGATCAATATTTTGATGCTATTTCCGGTGGTATCGGTGTATATATTATGAGTGATAAGCAGAGTGATTTTTATAGAGTAAATACGGCAGAATTGATTTATTCTTTAAGAATCAAAATAAATAGGGATATAACTTTGAATCTTGCAGCGCAGGCACAATTCACAAATCACGCATTGAATTGGGACGAGTTGGTATTCCCTGATATGATTGATACTCGTTACGGTCAAATTTATGGAAGTACTTTGGCTCAACAGCCTGATAATACCTCAAAGAATTATTTCGATATTGGTGCGGGTGCGTTGTTGTTTTCTGAAAATTGGTATGTAGGTGTTGCCGCTGTAAATTTACTTCGTCCGGATGAAGGCTTTATTTCTTATAATCGTCTGCCAATAAAATTCACGGCAAATGCAGGATTTCGTTTCAATTTGAGAAGAGATACTCGTAGAACAAATTCTTTCTTTGGTCAGCCTGTAATATCGCCAAATATTATTTATCAACATCAAGGCAAATTCAATACTTTGAATTATGGAGCGTATTTGGATTGGAGTCCGTTCATCTTTGGAGCCTGGTTCCGTCAATCTATGGCGTTTGAGAATAAAGATGCAGTTGTTTTGTTGTTCGGATTGGAATGGGGTGATTACAAAATTGGATATAGTTACGATATAACGGTGTCTTCTTTATCGAATGTTTCGGGCGGTGCTCACGAAATTTCATTGGGAGCGAAGTTCCCTTGTCCTGAAAAACACAAGAAGATTAGAGCAATTAAGTGTCCATCGTTTTAATTTGTGGCTTTTGAAACAAAATAAAGTGTTTTTGCGTAAATGATTAGTGTAAGGAAAAAAATAAATAATAATATGAGAACCATAGCATCATTAACTAAAATTGTATTGGGTGTATCTGCTTTGTTACTTGTGGTGGGTTGCTCGAACAAAAATTCATCTAAAAAAACAGGTTGGAATTACGATGATTCCAAGTGGGGCGGATTTGAATCTGCCAAAAACACCGAAATGGCAACACCTCCGGGAATGGTATTTATAGAGGGTGGAGCATTTATCATGGGGCGTACAACGGATAACGTTCGTTATGAATGGGATAACCAACCGCGTAAAGTTACCGTTTCTTCCTTTTATATGGATGAATGTGAGGTTACAAATCAAGATTATAGGGAATATTTGTATTGGCTAAACAGAGTTTATGTAGATTATCCTGAATATTGTCAAAAGCAACTCCCAGATACATTGGTTTGGAGAACAAAACTTACTTACAATGAGCCTATGGTGGATTATTATTTCCGTCATCCTGCTTGGGCAAATTATCCTGTTGTTGGTGTTAATTGGATTCAGGCAACGGACTATTGTGCTTGGAGAACGGATCGTCTAAATGAAAAGGCTCTTATTGATGCAGGTGTTTTGGAATTTGACCAAGACCAATCCAATGAGAATGTATTTACAACAGAGGCTTATCTTACCGGACAGTATGAGGGGTATGTAAAAAAAGATTTGAAAGACCTTGACCCTAACAGCGAAGGAACAAGAAAAGTAAATATGGGTGATGGTATCATATTTCCTAAATTCCGTCTTCCGACAGAAGCAGAGTGGGAGTATGCTGCACTTGGTTTGATTGGTAACACAACTAAGGAAGGTCGTATTATTGAAAGAAGAATTTATCCTTGGAACGGTCATGTTGTTCGTACGGATCAAAAGAAATATTACGGAGAAATGCTTGCTAACTTCAAACGTTCAAGAGGTGATGGTATGGGCGTTGCAAGTGTGTTGAATGACCATTGGGAATACACAGCACCTGTAAATTATTACTTCCCTAATGACTATGGTCTATACAATATGGCAGGTAATGTATCCGAGTGGGTTATGGACGTTTTCCGTCCTAACACAGCACAAGATGCAGGGGATATAAATCCTTATCGTGGTAACGTTTATATGACAAAGGTATTGGATGAAGACGGTATGATTGCCGAAAAAGATTCATTGGGTCGTATAACTTATCGTGAGGTAACTGTTCAAGAAAACATAGGTAGAAGAAATTATCGTCAAGCAGATAATATCAACTATTTAGATGGTGATTTGGCTTCTCAATTGGACGAAAGTGCTTGGGGCGATTATGCTTCTGCAATGGAGAAATCTTCGGGATTAAATGCAGCAACTGATGAAGACGAAGAGACTGTAAGTTCGGACGATGACGAAGAAGAAACTGCAAAAGTTGAAATCTCCAATGGTATGTATGAATACGGGAAGCATTCGTTATTGAATGATAAAGCACGTGTAATCAAGGGCGGCTCGTGGAAAGATAGAGCAATGTTCTTGTCTCCTGGCGAAAGACGTTATTTGGATCAGGCACAAGCAACTGATTGGATTGGATTCCGTTGTGCTATGGACAGAGTCGGTTCAAGAGAGTTGAGAAAGAAATAATTAATGGATGTTTTTAAGATAAAAGTGTTCAGATAATAGGTTTAATTTTATAAATAAAGAATCTTAGGTAAGGCTTTACGTAGGATTCTTTTTTCTTTTTTGGAAATGGCAACGACAATACAAGCTCAAATCAAACAAATTAAATCATCAATAAAATCAAAAGATTTTGCAAGCGTGTATCTTCTAAAAGGAGATGAACCTTTTTATATTGATTTAATCTGCAAAGAATTTGAAGATAATGTCATAAGCGAGGATAATAGGGATTTTAACCAAACAATTCTCTATGGCAGAGATACAACAGCCGAGATGTTGGTATCTGCTTGTCGTCAATACCCTTTAATGACTGATAAACGTCTTGTTCTTCTCAAAGAAGCCCAGTTAATGGACAAAAGCCAGTGGCCTAAAATCCTATTGTATTTGAATAATTCCCAACCCTCAACCATACTTGTCATTTGTAACAAAGCAAAGGAATTTGATATAAAATGTAAAAACGCTATTGTCAAAAATGCCGGCGTAGTTGTGGAAAGTAATAAAATTCCTGACTATAATGTTGCCAAATGGATTGTTTCATACGTCCAAAGCAAACAATTTACAATAGACGAAACGGCTGCTAATATGCTAAACGATTATCTTGGTAACGATTTGCAAAAGATTGCAAACGAAATTGACAAGATGATATTGAATATCACCACTCGTAAAAACATTACTTACGACGATATAAGCGAATTTATAGGTATTAGTAAGAATTATTCGATATTTGAATTGCAAAAAGCGTTAAGTGTAAAGAATGTTCTAAAATCAAATCAAATAATAAATTATTTCGCAGAAAATCAAAAAGAGATGCCTATTCAGATGTTTATGCCTATATTGTTTTCATACTTCACTAAACTTCTGATAGCTTCTGAGGTTTATCCTCGAAATGCGGAGAATATTGCACGAGCCTTGAACTTTCGCTCGCCTTTCGCAGCAAAAGATTATGTTACGGCTTTGAATTATTATTCGAACGAACAACTTCTTAATATCATTGCATTATTTAACGAATACGATCTTAAAAGTAAGGGAATCGGCACAGCCCCGAACACAACGGCGGATACTATTATGAAAGAATTGGTGTTTAAGATTCTTCACGTGTAATCATTGATTAGTGAAATAGTGTGAGCGATTAATAAAATAGTGTTAATGATTAGTAAAATAGTGTGAGAGATTAGTGAAATAGTGTTAAACAAAAATTTATGGGGAACAATGAAAAAAATATTTTCTATAATTATTGTATATTTCTTTTGTCTTACGGTTTTTGCACAGAATGGTGTTGTAAAAGGATTTGTTTATGACGCTTCAAACGGAGATGCTTTGATGTTCGCCAATGTTATAGTTGAAAACACAAGGTTAGGTTCAAGCACAGACATAAATGGCTATTTTGTTATAAATAAAGTACCCAAAGGCAAGCAAACAATAAAAATATCATCGTTGGGCTTTGCCGATACAACGATACATATAGACGTTAATCCAAATCAACCAATAAATTTGAAAATCGAACTAACGCCCCAAAGCAAAACATTAAATATTGTTGAGATTTCAGCCGCAAAGGATATGGCAAGACAAGAATCTCGCGTGTCTGTTGAACAGGTAACGGCTATGGATATTCAGAAAATGCCCTCAATAGGTGGGCAGGCAGATTTGGCGCAATATATTCAAGTTTTACCGGGTGTTGTTTTTTCGGGAGACCAAGGCGGGCAACTCTATATACGTGGCGGTTCGGCAATTCAAAACAAAGTCCTTTTGGACGGTATGGTTATATATAATCCATTCCACTCCATAGGATTGTTTTCTGTTTTTGAAACCGATGTGATACGTAACGCAGATATATATACAGGTGGCTTCAATGCACGTTATGGCGGCAGACTTTCTTCAATAATGGATATAACCACAAGAGAAGGTAATAAAAAAGCTGTTTCGGGAAAACTTTCTCTTTCAACTTTTGGAGCATCGGCGATTGTGGAAGGTCCGATAATAGCAGATAAAGACAATAGAGATTATTCACTTTCCTATTTATTTACAGCAAAAAACTCGTATCTTTCTCATACATCTTCTTCGATATATAAATATATGGATACTGAATTACCTTATGATTTTTTGGATTTATATGGTAAGGTAACTCTCGCAACACAAAGCGGAACAAAGGCAAGTGTTTTCGGGTTTAATTTTACTGACGATGTAAAAGGTTATAAAAACATCGCAGATTTCAATTGGCGAAATTCGGGTTTGGGAGCAAATGTTATAATTGTGCCGCAAAACTCTTCTTCGATAGTTCAAGCAGTCTTGGCGTATTCCGATTATTCTATGGAAATGAATCAAGCGGACAAAAACTCAAATCAAACAAGTAGCATAGGTTCTTTTAACGGAAGTTTGGACGCAACGCAGTTCTTTGGTAAAAATCTCTTACGTTACGGTGTTGATATGATGTGGAACACCACCGACACTAAATTTGAGCAACAGACGGAGAGTTACAAACAATACACTTCCGATATTGGACTTTATATGATATTCAAAGGATTTTTGGGTAACTTTTTATATGAACCGAGTATGCGTATTTCTTATTATGCGTCGGCTTCGGAAGTTGTTTTTGAGCCACGTTTGTCTTTGAAATATAATATTACGGATCGTTTTCGCGTAAAAGCAGCTGTCGGTAAATACTCTCAGAGTTTTATCGACACTAAATCCGATAGAGATATAGTCAATTTATTTACCGGTTATTTGACAACAGATGTCAATCTACCGGGCGGAGTTGTTTCTTCATACAGAGGAGAAGATGTAACCAACTATATAGAAAAGTCAAATCACTTTATATTCGGATTTGAATGGGATATGTTTTCACATCTTTCGTTTAACATGGAAGGATATTACAAAACAATGTCCAATTTAATTGCAATCAATAGAGACAGACTATACAACAACGACAGCGAGCATGCTTCCTATCCCGACCACTTGAAAAAGAATTTCGCAGTTGAAGAAGGCTATGCTTACGGAGGAGATGTGAGTTTGAAATATTCAAACGGCAGACTTTATGTTTGGGCAATTTATTCTCTTGGCAAGGTTGAAAAAACAAGCGAAACGCGTACCTATGCTCCGCATTATGATCGCAGACACAATGTCAATGTTCTTGTTTCTTACCAAGTAGGTATGGCAAGAGATTGGGAATTTAGCGCTCGTTGGAATTATGGTTCGGGCTTTCCATTTACTGCAACGGCAGGTTTTGGAGAGGTCTTGGATTTCGGCGGTGGTATAGGCAGCGATTACACATCTTCATCGGGAGCATTGACAACTTTGTATGGTGAATTGAATGCCAAACGCCTGCCGTCATATCATCGATTGGATATTTCGGTTAAGAAACGTTTTGATTTGGCTCGTCATTCCATTTTGGAGATAGAAGCAAGTGTAACCAACGTATATAACCGCAATAATATGTTCTATTACGACAGAATAAAAGCGCAACGTGTCGATCAATTACCGATAATGCCGTCGTTGGGTATGACTTATAAATTCTAAATAGTGTTAATGATTAGCAAAATAGTTTCACTAACTATTTTACTGATGTGAGAGATTAAAAAATTAAAAACACTTCTTTGATTTCTGAGTCATGTAAATAGGATGAGCAATAATCGAAAACAAAAAATTACAGCATAAAATTAATGGTTTTATGCTGTTTTTTTATAATTATTGTTGTTGGTAAAAGAAAAAGTTGTACTTTTGCAAATGCATTTGTGGTTCTTTTTACTTTTTTAAGTAGAGATTAATAGGGAAACAGGTGAGAATCCTGTACAGACCCACTACTGTATTCGTTAAAAGGCGTAACATACAAGCCACTTTTGATTCTGTGTCAATGGGAAGGCGTTATTGCTAAGTAAGTCAGGAGACCTGCCATAAATGTTGAGATTGTTGATTATCTAAGGGGAAGAGGATAATAACTTGTAGTTTGTTATTTTTTTATTTTTTTGAATACTTTTCTTCAAGAAATCAACTATCTTAAAATTTGTTAGGGAAGTTTAATGAATTTTATATAGTATAAAAATTATGAAGAAAAGTATTTTTATTTTGGCATTAGGATTTGTTTCCTTGTCATTATCGGCTCAAAAAATTGCTAAAACAGACCCTTCAATAGTAGCATGGGCTAACGGAGTGGAAGTTAATAGAGGCACTCAATCGACAACAGGCGAAAACGCAGATAAAGTTGTTACTTACGGAAAACCTTACGATGCAATAGGCGTTGCAGCATCGGATAATTTGCGTTGTGTATCTTTGGGAAACGGAGGTAGTGCAGTTATCACTTTTGACAGACCTATTATGAACGGAGCAGGATATGATTTCGTAGTGTTTGAAAATGCTTTTGACGAATCATTCCTTGAACTTGCCTTTGTTGAAGTCTCTTCCAACGGAAAAGATTATTTTCGTTTTCCGTCGATAAGTACGGCAACAGAGACAGACCTTGCCGGCTCAAATTATAAAAACCTTGCCGGCGTATATGATTACAATTACGGCGTAGGCTTTGATTTGGACGAATTGGCAGACAACGAAAAATTGGATAAATCAAACATTCGTTTTGTTCGTATCGTTGATGTTTTGGCAGGTGTAAGTAAGGATTCACAAGGTAATATCATTTACGATGCAATATCGGAAAATACATATTCGGCAGGTTTCGATTTGTCGGGTGTTGCAGTCATCAATGCAGGACAGCCATACGTTATTGCGGATATGGAAGGTCTTTTGGCAGATGCAAATACATTTGAATTGCCTTCATTTGAGAATTACGACGAGTTTATAGAAAATGAGAACGCTTTTCACAAAAATTACACAAGCGGTGGATTGGTGTTTCCGGGAGTTGCTGTTGAATCCTACGGATATGAATTTGATTTTGGTTGGGGACTTTCCAATATTACCGATGTTGAAACGGCAACTGCAACGGAGAACAGTGGTACGGGCTATAATAATAACTATTATGCTTCTGCTTCTCTTAGTGGTTTTGAAGGAGAAGGCAAAACTTATTTGCATGGTTATTTTTCATCATACAATACAGAGGAACATTTGGCAGTAAGCAAGCAAGACGGCAATACATTTTATCCGAAAGGCGTATATGTTTGCCAATCGATGGCTTCTTATAATTATCCTGCAACAGACCCATTGGAAAGCGGTTGGTTCAAAGTTATTGCAACGGGATATGATGAGAGTGGAGCGGTTACCGGTACGGCTGAACTATATCTAATAGATTTTATATTAGATGACAATGGCGTTGCTTTGGGTAATCGTGATGATTGGAGATTTTTGGATTTGGCTTCTTTGGGACAAGTAAGCAAAGTGAAATTCACTTTGGAGAGTAATTATGTAGGTGAGTATGGTATCAATATTCCGACATATCTTTGCATAGATAACTTTGTTTATTCAAACGACAATAAAAACGCAATTGCAGAGGTTCATGAGAATAATTTGAATATAAACATCTATCCTAACCCTGCAACAGAATATGTAACGATAAGCAATGTTAAGGATTGTATGGTGAGAGTAACGGATTTGCAAGGACGAATTGTTTATTCAAATAAAGCTGCCAACGACACAATCCAAATTAACAATTTGACAAGCGGTACATATATCGTAAGCGTTGTTTCAAACAATAACATAGCAACGAAGAAACTTATTGTGAAGTAGGTTTTTAGTATATTAAGTGTTTTTTATTTCTTCAAGGCTCTTTCTGAAAATTTTTTGGATTGAGTCTTGAATTTTTTATTATCACATACCGAAAAAATAATGTTTAATACTATTTTACTAATGTTTAATATTAATTTTTTAGTGTTTAACACTAATTTTCCGGTATCACACATTATTTTCGTAAATTCACAATAAACGTTTGCTAAATCAATATAAAGGACGTAAAATTTTGTAATGAATGAATTTTATATTAATTTTGCAGAATAAATAATCGAAATGATGACAAAGGCGGAAGAAATAAAATGTCAGATATTGGATTTGACAAAACAATATTATGAGGAAACTCACAAGGAAAGTGAATTTGTCGCAGGCAAGACCTACATTAATTACGGGGGAAGATACTTTGACGAAAAGGAAATGGTTAATTTGGTTGATTCTTCATTGGATTTTTGGCTTACGGCAGGACCTTGGGCAACGAAATTTGAAAAAGATTTTGCCAAATGGTTGAACTTAGGTTTTGTTTCCCTTTGTAATTCGGGCTCTTCTGCAAATCTTTTGGCGTTTATGTGTTTGACTTCGCCGCTGTTAAAAGAAAGACAAATCAAGAAAGGCGATGAAGTTATAACTGTTGCTGCAAGTTTTCCGACAACTGTTGCTCCGATTTTGCAATATGGTGCCGTGCCAATTTTTGTCGATGTAACGATTCCGGAGTATAATGTAGATGTTAGGGATTTAGAAAAAGCACTGACCACAAAGACGAAGGCGGTTATGATTGCCCACACTCTTGGAAATCCTTTTGATTTGCAGGCAGTCAAATCCTTTTGCGATAAACACAATCTATGGTTGATTGAAGACAATTGTGATGCTTTGGGCTCGGAATATGTAATCAATGGCGAGAAACGTAAGACCGGAACGATAGGAGATATAGGCACTTCATCGTTTTACCCGCCGCATCATATAACAATGGGTGAGGGAGGAGCGGTTTATACAAACAATGCCGTTTTGCATAGAATAATCAATTCTTTCCGTGATTGGGGAAGAGACTGTTGGTGCGTCTCCGGAATGGATAATACATGTAAGCATAGATTTTCAAAGCAGTATGGAAAATTGCCATTAGGCTATGACCACAAATATGTATATTCTCATTTGGGATATAACTTAAAGGCAACGGATTTACAAGCCTCGATAGGTTGCGCTCAATTACAGAAATTGGATTATATAGTCCAAAGAAGAAGAGAGAATTTCGATGTTTTATATAAAGGTTTGGTCGGCACGAAAGGTTTGATTTTACCAAAGGCACAAGCCGATTCTTTTCCGTCTTGGTTCGGCTTTTTGATGACTGTTGAAGACAATGCAGGCTTTTCTCGTAATGATTTGACTTCTTATTTGGAAAATCATAACATTCAAACAAGAAATCTTTTTGCAGGTAATCTCGTTTGCCACCCTGCATTTGAAAATTATGTGGAAGGACAGCACTACAAAATTATCGGAGATTTGAAAAACACGAACAAAATAATGAACTCCACGTTTTGGGTTGGTGTTTATCCTGCAATGACACAAGAGAAATTGCAATATATGATACAAACGATAAAGAATTTTATAGATAAAAAATAAATTAATATGAAAGCGGTTATTTTAGCAGGTGGATTGGGTACAAGGCTTAGCGAAGTTACTGGACTTATGCCAAAACCAATGGTTGAGATAGGTGGCAAACCCATATTATGGCATATAATGAAGATATATTCACATTACGGCATCAATGAGTTTGTTGTCTGTTGCGGATATAAACACTATATGATTAAGGAGTATTTTACCAATTATTTTATCCATAACTGCGATATGACGGTGGGATTAAAAGATAATTCCATACAGGTGCATAATCAAAATGTGGAAGATTGGAAAATCACTTTAATAGACACCGGCTTAAATACTCAGACGGGAGGAAGAATTAAAAAAATTCAAAAATATATTGGTAACGAACGTTTTTGTTTGACTTACGGCGACGGTGTTAGTGATGTGGATATAGCAGACACTGTTAAACAGCACGAACTTTCAAAAGCAGCCATTTCCATGACGGTGTATCAACCGGTAGGCAAATTCGGTAGCGTTGTTTTGGATAATGACACGAGTATGATAACCTCATTCAAGGAAAAACCGGCAGGGGACGGTGCTTGGGTAAATGCAGGATATTTTGTTTGCGAACCCGAAGTTTTTGATTATTTACCGCAGGGCGATGATACTTGTATCTTTGAGAGAAAACCTTTGGAACGATTGGCAATGGACGGCAAGATGCACGCTTATAAGCATACGGGTTTTTGGAAACCTATGGACATACTAAGAGATAACAAAGAGTTGAACGCTATGTGGGACGAGGGTAATGCACCTTGGAAAGTTTGGTAAGAAAATGGAGGAATCATTCAATAATTTTTATAAAGGTAAAAAAGTTCTTATAACCGGACACACCGGTTTTAAGGGCTCGTGGCTTGCTATTTGGTTGCATCATCTTGGAGCCGAAGTTATAGGTATAGGTTTAGAGCCATATAGCGAAAAAGATAATTTTGTGTTATCCCAAATCGGCAAGTGTATTAAGGCTGATATAATAGAAGATATTTGCAATATAGATGAAGTAAAAGAAATTTTCAATACTTATCAACCAGAAATAGTCTTTCATTTGGCGGCACAGCCGTTGGTAAGGTTGTCGTACGAAAAACCTGTGGAGACATATCAAGTTAATGTTATGGGCAGCATCAATATTATGGAAGCAGTCCGAATAACTCCGAGCGTCAGGGTTTGTGTGATGATAACCACAGATAAATGTTACGAAAACAAGGAACAACTATGGGGCTATAAAGAAAATGAACCTATGGGCGGCTATGACCCATATTCTTCTTCCAAAGGTGCAGCCGAGATTGCCATATCTTCTTGGAGACGCAGTTTCTTTAATACCAAAAAATACGAATTGCACAAAAAATCTTTGGCATCTGTTCGTGCCGGTAATGTTATAGGTGGTGGCGATTGGGCTATGGATAGAATAATTCCGGATTGTATTCGCAGTTTGGAGAAAGGGCAGGCGATAGTCATACGCTCTCCAAAAGCCGTTCGCCCGTGGCAACATGTCTTAGAGCCGTTACGGGGCTATATGATGTTGGCACAAAAGATGTGGAACGAACCTACAAAATACTGTGAGGGTTGGAATTTCGGTCCTACCATTGATAGTATTATTCCTGTTTGGGACGTTGCACAAATGGTGGTTAAGTGTTATGGCAATGGCGAATTGAGAGATTTGTCCGATGCGAACGCACTGCACGAAGCCAACTTATTAATGTTGGATATTTCCAAAGCATATTTTCGTTTGGGTTGGAAACCAAAAATGAATATAGAGCAATGCGTTGCTTTGACTGTCGATTGGTACAAACGTTATAATAGCGAAAACGTATTGGATTTGTGTATTGAGCAAATAGAAAAGTACAGTAGTTTATAAAATTAAAAGATAATAAAACTACGAAAGCCTGATGGAAAGATTGTTTTTGATTGGTGGTAGCGGATTTATTGGTAAAAATATAGTCGAAAACCTTTATCGGGACTACGATATTGTTGTATTCGACAGGTTTATTGATAAAGAGTATTTTGAACAATATACAATGGTTGAAAAGTATGAAATAAATTTGATTGAGGATAGTATCGATAAAAATATCGAGCCACCCGATTATATTATCAACCTTGCTTCCATTGTAACGGCGGATAGAGATTTGGGTTTGTTTGATGATATGATTTCAACAAACTTGAAAATTTTGATGAATTTGTATAAACGTTTTAAGGATTGCAAGACGCTGAAATTGTTTATCCAGTTTGGAACTTCGGAAGAGTATGGTAGCGTGCCTTCTCCGTACAAAGAGGATATGAGAGAATGTCCCGATTCGCCTTACGCATTGGTTAAACAACTGACAGTTAATACTGCGTTGATGCTTTATAGAAATTATTCTTTTCCGACAATGGTTGTGCGTCCGGGTAATTTGTTCGGAAAATATCAAAATAAACAAAAATTTATTCCATACGTTATTTCTTCTTTGAAAGACAATAAAGAGTTGAACGTAACATTGTGCAAGCAAAAAAGGGACTTTATTTATGTAAAGGATTTCGTGATTTGTATTTCAAAGATATTGGAAAATTACGATAAAGTCAAGGGTGAAATCTTGAATGTGTCAAGTGGAGAAAGTATTTCTTTGAAAGAAATCATTGAGACCTTGAAAACAGAGTTAGGCTCTTGCTCAAAAATTAATTACGGAGCAATACCATATAGGGAAAACGAGACAATGAATTTGGAATGCAGCGTTGAAAAGTTGGAAAAACTGACATCGATGCATATAAACTTTGATGTAAAAAATAGATTAAAAGAATTAGCAAGACAATAAGACTATGAAATATCTTATAACCGGTGGTTGCGGATTTATCGGTAGTAATTTGGCAGCCGAAGTAATGAAAAGAAACGAGGAATTGTTTATTGTGGATAATCTTTACAGATTTGGCAGCGATAGAAATTTACAATGGTTGCGTTCGTTGGGAGAATTTAAGTATTATCCCGCAGATACAAGAAATGTTAATGATATAGAAACAATTATCAAGGAAGTTCAGCCCAATTACATCTTTCATCTTGCCGGTCAAGTGGCAATGACGACAAGTATTTCCAATCCTCGACAAGATTTTGAAACTAATGCTTTGGGTACTTTTAATGTTTTGGATTCTGTTAGGAAATATTCTCCGCATACGGTTATACTTTATTCTTCTACAAATAAAGTCTATGGAGATTTCGAGCAATTTCATTTTGACGAAAACGCCTCTCGTTATATTTGTAAGGAATATCCGAATGGTTATCCCGAAACAATAAATTTGGATTTCCATTCTCCGTATGGTTGTTCCAAAGGTACGGCGGACCAATACTTATTGGATTTTCATAGAATATATGGTTTGAAAACTATTGTGTTCAGGCATTCTTCCATGTATGGGACAAATCAACATGCTACCTTTGATCAAGGTTGGATTGGTTGGTTTTGTCAAAAGGCTTTGGAGATAAAAAACAATATTGCCAAAGAACCTTTTACTATTTCGGGGACAGGAAAGCAGGTTAGAGATGTTCTGCACGGCAAAGACGTTGTTAATTTGTATTTCAAGGCGAAAGATTGCAAGGAAGCCTACGGACAAGTTTTCAATATTGGTGGAGGAATAGAAAATTCATTGTCTTTATTGGAATTGTTTGATATGTTGGAAAACAAATTTGATATAAAAATGCAATACAAACAGTTGCCTTGGAGAGAAAGCGACCAAAAAGTTTTTGTAGCCGACATAACAAAAGCAAAAAATATAATTAAATGGCAGCCGATAGTGAGCAAACAAGAGGGAATAAACTTAATGCTGGATTGGTTGCAGCAATAAACATTTTTATTATGGATTTAACCGTACTTATACCTACATACAATAGAGAGGAAAGATTGAAAAATCTTCTTTTCAACCTTTATTCGCAAGGGCATATAGGCGAATACAAAATTGTTATATCGGACAATCATTCGTCGTATGATGTCAAAAAGATGATTGAAGAGAATTTCGATGTGGAATTTGTAAAAAACATCACTGTCAATAGTTGGAGTTTCAACGTTGGAATGGCGACGAACGTGGCGATATGTTATCTTTTGGTAAATACTAAATGGTGTTGGTGCATATCAGATGACGATAAGGTGTTACCCGGTAGCATCGACAAAATCTTTGAAGATATAAAACAATATGATGATGACGGTAAAACCGCAGCAGTCAAGTATTCTTTGTTGAATAAAGTTAAGCACGAAAATCGTTTCATTTATTCGGTAGATGACTTTTTGAATTATTATTCCGATAAAACCAAGAAAGGCGAACTATATTATCTTTCGATACTATATAACCTTGATATGATAAAACCATATCTTGGCGATTTGACAGCATATTCCTATACATTTATATCTTTTCTTGCGCCGATAATTAAAAGTTTGATTGACGGCAAACGTGTTTTTGTTTCCTCGCATTCTTGCATTGAGTATAGCGAAAGGGCTGACGACAATTGGAGTGCTAAGAGATATATTCAGGTTATGTTAGGTGTGAGAGCTTTTGGCGATATTAATTTCGATATTTCCTCTAAACAACAACGTAAACTATTAAAAGTAGTTTCCAATAACCTGCCGCTAATTCAAGTAACAAGCAAAATAACTCAGCAAAAGGGACGTTTTCGCCGTAGATTGTTATGGAAAAACGGTTATTCCTTTTATAAACGCAACGCCAATATATTTGTGCGTCTTATTTGCATTATTCTTTATTGGATAAACTTTGATTTGTATGAGACTTGCCGTAAAATCTATTACAGACATATAAACAAAAAAGCAGGAATCAAGGTTTAATGACTCAAAACACAAAACAAGGAGAAGTATTGGTAAAAAACACAGCCGTGATGTATATACGCATGGCACTTTTGACTGTTATCTATTTTTATACTTCAAGAGTTTTGTTGAAAGCGTTGGGCGAAGACGATTTCGGATTGTTTTCTCTTGTCGGCAGTGTAGTTGCGATGTTTGAGTCTATTAAAGTACTTTTCACGGCTTCCACACAAAGGTTTTTGAACTATGAAATGGGTAAAGGCAATGCTCAAAAACTTTCCTCAGTGTTTAACACAAGCATAACGATTAACCTAATTATCGGGGTAGTGTTTATAATCCTTGTTGAGGTTGTTGGTCTTTGGTTTTTGAATTACAAAGCCAATATAGAAACTTCGCGAATGTTTGCTGCGGGATTTGTATTCCAGCTCTCATTGTTGGCAACGGTTATTTCTATTATAACAACGCCCTACGACGCTTGTGTCATTGCTCACGAGAAAATGGGTTTTTATGCCCTTATGACTATAATCGACGGAGTATTGAAACTTTTGGCGGTATTGATATTGCCGTTTATAGCGGTGGATAGTTTGATTTTCTACGGAGTTGCGGTATTTTGTGTAACGTTGCTTATAAGAATTTTAACCGTTATGTATTGCCGAAAACATTTTGTTGAATGTAAATTGAAGAAAACATACGACCGCTCGTTGCTTAGGCAAATGATGAGTTTTGCCGGTTGGAGATTTTTAGGCAATGCTTCATTTACCGTTACGCAAAACGGATTAAATATGCTTTTGAACGTATTCGGCGGAACTGCTGTCAATGCTGCGCGTGGTGTTGCCTATCAACTCAAAAGTGCGGTAACGATGTTTTTGAATAATATCTCTGTTGTAGTCAATCCATACATAACACGCAGTTATGCCAAAGACGATAAAACAAATATGTTCAAAGTTTTCTTTCTTGCATCTAAGAGCGTATTTGTTTTAGATGCTTTGTTGGTTGTGCCGTTGCTGTTTGCAACAAATGAAATACTCAATATATGGCTTGGAGATGTGCCGCAATATTCTGTTCTGTTTGTCCAAATTCTTTTACTAAACACATTGGTCAATAGTTTACACCAACAATTGGACGTTGTCTTTATGGCAACGGGACGAATAAAGTTATACAATATCTGTGAATGCGTGTTTTGGTTGTTGCCATTGTTGTTGTCGTACGTAAGTCTGCGGTTGTCGTTACCGTATCACTATATATTTATAATTGTTATGGCGGTGGAAGTATTAGATGTATTGGCGATAATGTTGATTGCAAAAAACGTTGCCGAAATGAATGTTAAGCAATATTTCAAAAACGTTATCGTGCCGTGTATCGTTGTTGCGGCTATTATTATAACCTCTTGGCTTATGGTGGAGCGATTGATTGCAAGTAATTTTGTTGTGAAAATTTTATTGGCTTGTGCAGTTGATTTGCTTTTGTTGGCTTATATGGTTTATATAGGTTTTTCCAAAACAGAGAGAATGGATTTGAGAAATGTTTTATCCAACGGCAAACTATCCTTTTTAGCAAAATTCATTCGTTAAAGAATAGTTGTAAAATTTTTCACTCACATCACAAAAATAATCACTCACATTAGAAAAATAGTGTGAGTGATTATTTTATTAATTACAGTAACTATTTTAACGTGAATTCAATACTATTTTTTCATTGTATAACGCGCCCAAATTACTTCCGTGTCCGGTACTTGCTTGACACTTTGTAATTTCAAGTGATAAGGAGATACGCCATTCCATGTGCAGCCGTCGAACACGGCAGTCTCGCCCTTGCGACCGTCAATACCCGGAGCCATCATCACGCTGACCTCGTCTATCAAACCGGCTTCAAGAAAACCGCCATTGATATTTCCACCGCCGACAATAATCAATCGTTTTACACTGAACTGTTCTCCCAAAATCTCTATTGCACGATGCAAGTCAATACGATTGTTGCCCGTAGCAATCCATGATACATGGTTCTTTCGTAGCATTTCCAAGTGGCTTTCTGATACGTTTTCACTCATCATAACGAGCAACGGGTGACCGTCTGCCTCGCTGGCAGACATTTGGAGTCGTCCATACGTATCAACCACGATGGTATATTCCTCGCTTTCCGTTTCCTTATGTACAGACTCGCCGCCAAGTACGGCATCGGAGTTCTCTGATATTTCTTCCTTTACTGCACTACATTCCAATGCCGCCGTCACACGACCGGACAATTTGGAACTGGTGCCGAAACTATCCAGCGAGGTGTAATATTCCTCACCGCTGATTTGTGCCACCATCGGGCAATCGATGCGTCCGTCCACGGACATCATCATGTGACTAATGATATAAGGTTTCATAATCGCTTATTTTTTAATTGATTGATCCACTGTGTGAGTTCACTTTCAGGTGTTTCCATCTTGTCGTAGTGGGTAGAGTTGGAGCTGAAGCGGAATTCGTGGGCATCACTTACCGTTGCCCCATGTCTTTTTGCTTCGGCAGTCATATCCTTTATCACGGTGCCCGGCCAGCCGGCATTCGTCATAAAAGGAACCACTTCTTTTCCTGTGAAATCATTGGAAGAAAGGAATGTCAAGACGGCTGGCGCCATCTTATACCACCATGTGGGAGAGCCAACGATAATGCGGTCGTAGTCTTTCAAATCAACACCCAACGGTTTCAATTCGGGCTTATATCTGCGTTCAACTTCATGCTGACCTTGAGAAACGGCTGTCTCATAGTCTTTTGGGTAAGGCTTGACAGTCTCAAGCCTTACGATGTCGCCACCGATTTCTTTCTGAATCTTTTCGGCGATTGTTTTTGTATTTCCTGCCGTAAAGGAAAAATACACAATCAAAGTTTTCATATCTTTTTTTGTTGCTTGATTTGTTTTTTTCTGAGGCAAACTGCATGCTTGTAGTCCGACGGTACACGTAAACAGCAGTATTGCCATTCCAATTAGTCTTTTCATCATTATTTAATAAGGTTAGTTTTGAAGAAACCGTCAATGCGGTCGAAAGGAATCTTCTCGAGATTGTCGTAAAGGTCGGTGTGGTCTGCACCGTCAATGATAACCAGTTCTTTGTTGTCGCCCGTGAGTTGCTGGTAGGCATCTTTGCTGAAATAGAGCGAATGAGCTTTCGAACCGTGGATTATCATCACCGGATTGCGAATTTCACTGATATACGAAAGCAGCGGATGGCTGAGGAATCCGAGTGCAACAGTACGGAGTTTGCCGTTGTTGGAATTTGGCGAACGTTTCTGATAGCCACGGGACGTCTTGTAGAAGTCGTGATAACGTTTGACGAATGTGGAAGCGTCCTCTGGCACCGGGTCAATGACACCGCCATCAACAGCATACGTTCCGTTGCGATAGTCTTCGGTACGCTGGGCGTTGAGGGTCTGTTTGAGTTTGTAGCGGTCGTCGGCGTTCATTGCGCCAAAGTAGCCGTTGGCGATTACACGACACATATCGTACATCGTCGAGGTGACTGTTGCCTTGATACGTGGGTCGTTGGCAGCTGCAGCAAGAGCGAATCCTCCCCATCCGCAGATGCCTAAAATACCTACACGCTCAGGATCGACCTCCGGATTTGTCACGAGGTAATCAACGGCTGCACTGAAATCATCGACGCTGATTTCGGGCGACGTGAGGTAACAGGGTTCGCCACCGCTCTCGCCGTAGAACGAGGGGTCGAAAGCTATGGTCAAAAATCCGCGCTCAGCGAGAGTCTGTGCATAGAGTCCTGACACTTGCTCCTTATCTGCTCCGTAAGGACCGCAGACGGCTATGGCTGCATACGGACCTTCCGTGCCTTTTGGTTTGTACAGATCGGCGGCAATGGTAATGCCGTAGCGGTTGTGGAAAGTTACTTTTGAGTGTTCCACCTTGTCACTCTGTGGGAATATCTTATCCCATTCGTTTGTCAAATTCATTGTATCCATTTTTGTTCTATTTGTCAAATTTTGACCTGCCAAAGCTAATACTTGTAGCAGGCAAAAAAGCATTACTAATGATTTGTGCATATTATTATTTTAATTTATTGTATTCTTCATCAGTGACAGGTTCAAGCCATTCATTAGAAGTATTTTCTCCAGGAAGTTCAAAAGCGAGATGGGCAAACCAACCGTCAGCAGCTGCTCCATGCCAGTGCTTTACATTAGCGGGAATATGGATGACTGTGCCGGGCAGAATCTCCTGTGCAGGTTTTTCTTCTTCCTGATACCATCCGCGTCCGGCCACGCCGACAAGCATCTGACCGCCTCCTTTTGTTGCGTGATGTATGTGCCAGTTGTTACGACAACGGGGTTCGAATGTGACATTAGTGAATTTGACCTGCTCTGTCGATACTGGAGCGAGATAGCTGTTGCCTATGAAATACTTCGCGTAGGCTGTGTTCGGTTCGCCGATAGGAAAAATCATTTCTTGCTGGAAACGTTCTTTGTCTGTTGCGGCTTCTGTCTCGTCAGTCCATACTTCTTTTGCTATACGGAACGCAGCCCATGCATTGGGCCATCCGGCATAGAAAGCACCTTGCGTGATAAGTGCAACTATTTCCTTGCGGGTGATACCGTGTTTCTTTCCTAATTCAAGATGTGACTTGAAAGAAGAGTCGAGCATTCCCTTTCCCATAAGTATAGAGATTGTAATCATTGAACGGTCGTGCAAGTTCAACGTACTGTCGTTCCAAACGTCTTCCCCGAAGAGAACCTTGTCGTTGAGTTCTGCAAACTGAGGAGCGAATTTACCAAGAACATTATGTCCGGCAGTCTGATTTATTTTTTCTTGTGCCAGAACGTTTTGAGAATTAATGATTGATATTATGGTGCAAATGATTAGCACCGTTTTGATTTTTAAGATGTTTACAGTTGTTTTCATTGTGTAATATTTGTTTTAGCCATTTTAATTTCCTGATGCAAAATTACTGCTCTTCCGCTTGTCGCTTGTTATTACAATTGCAGGAAAGCTGACACTTTTTGCTGTATTTTTGTTTTTGTTGTAATAAATCGGGAGTCAAAATCCGACTAATACATATAATTTCAGTACCTTTGCGACTAAAATTAAAAGGTAAAAATGAAAAGCGAACAACTGTTTCTGAAGAATATAAGTGGAAATATAGACAATCTTCCCCAAGTAGATGGAGAGACGGTTGTGTTTTCCAACGATTTCAGCGAACTCAATTCTGATAAATTTGTTGATTATTGTGTACATGTGTTATGCCACAAAGGAAGCGGGACTTTTCTTATGGGAGATGAGAAATTCAGCATGAAAGAAAATGACTTCATTATTTGGATAAACGGTAAGTCTGTTTCAAATATTTGTGTTTCAGATGATTTTCGTGCGACAGTGTTTTATCTTTCTTATCGTTTTTCATATCTCAACGATTCTCAGAATGAATATCGGCTGAAAGGACATCTTGCGTTGTTGCACAATCCCGTGCTTCACCTTACACCGGAAGAAGCGAAACTTTGTGACACTTCGATGCAGTCTTTACGTCAGCACGCTGAATGGACAAAACACCCGTTCAGTCGTGAAGCACTGGGGTATCTTGTGGAATCATTCAAGCTCGATCTGTTTGGAATACACGCTAAAATCAATCAAGAAGCGGTGAAACACGGACAGGCGGAACTATTGTTCAGGAGATTCATAAGTGAACTGGAAAACGGTACAGCTCGGAAGCATAGGGATGTTGCCTACTATGCTTCCAAGCTGTGTATAACCCCAAAATATTTGTCACAGATTTGTCTAAAAGTCAGCGGGCGCAATGCTTCCGACTGGATTAACCGTTTTGCATTAAATGAACTTACAACTCTTATGAAAGACAAAAAACAGACCCTCGCAACCATTGCAGACCAAATGGACTTTTCCTCTCCCTCATATTTCAGCCGGTTTGTTCGCAACAATACAGGGCTTTCACCAACAGAATACAGAGAGAAACTATAAATTATTTCCTATGTTTTTATTTATTTTAACTACTACTCTGACCAAAGTATTGGTAGAAACTGTGCTGCAACATAGTCTATGAGTATTGACAGATGAGTATTATACTTACTTTTTGCCGATAAACAGCTTTGTTAATACTTTAACTTATTAAGTAAGTCTTTACTCATTTCGTTTGAGGTCTGAGCGGACCATAGAAATATGATGCTGTTGCTCCGCCGTCAATCAAAAAGTCGGCTCCTGTTATGAATGCACCTTTGTTACTCATAAGCAGTTCTGCAACGTTTGCAACTTCATCGGCTGTGCCGGGGCGAGCAGCAGGGCATTTGGCGAACATATTTTTATAAAAATCGCCACGTATTCCGTTAAATTCGTCAATAGCTAATGGAGTAACGATAATACCGGGAGAAATTGAATTTATTCTTGCTTTGTGTGTACTCCATTTAATTGCTTCTGTCATTACACGTTTTACGTTGCAGCGTTTAGCTATTTGGTAAGCGTGAAGAGTATCGCGAATATTTTTTTCTTGCAGAATATCCAAAGAAAGTAATTCTTCGGTAGGGGTTGTAGCAAGCAGTTCATCTTCTATAACAGAAAGAGCAGGCATACGGTGTCCCGATTGGCTGGATATAGTAACACCAACACCACCATTCTTTATAACTTTTCCGACTTCTTCCAAAAGCACGGCAGTACCATACAAATCCACTTTAAGAATAGTTTCGATAGATGCCTGACTTGGAGATACGCCGGCGGCATTAACCAACATGGCAATTTCTCCATATTTCTTTGCTTCGGCAATAAGGTTAAGAATAGATTTTCTACAAGATAAATCCATTTCCACAGCAACAGCATCAAAACCTGCATTATTCATTATCTGAGCAATACTATTGGCATTAGCCTCGTTCTTATCGCCTATAACGATTTTCATATTGTAGCCTATTCTACGTGCTATTGCCAAACCGATTTGACCTGCCCCAGTCAGTATCATAACATCTTTTGTGTTCGCCATATTTTTAATATCATTGATATTATGTTATAATATCACAATAACACTCGTCCATCCTGTGAGTATGGATAAGTGTTATTGCATTTGTGTTTTCGTAATTTATTTTGAATGATTGGCAATCCAATTTTGTACAGTTTTTCTTGCTTGGTCTTGTGATTTTTGAGCGATAGAGCCTTGTACCTCCAAGCCTTGTAAAACTGTTGCACCCTTGCAAGCCTTCTTTATGTAGTCTTCGGTATTTGATAAACCGCTGCCTTCATGTGTGCAGAAAGGAATAACTGTCTTGTTTTGCCAGTTATGTTTCTCTATAAAAGTGTATATCGGCATCGGCATATCTGCCCACCAATTAGGATAGCCGATATAAATCACATCATAATCCTCAACAGCTACATCGCCCTTGATAGCAGGACGAGCATTGGATTGTTTTTCTTGTTTTGCCAATGCAACACAGTCGTTGTAAGCGTGTGGATATTCTTTTTCGGGTACTACTTGGAACAATGTGCCGTTAGTTTGCTCTGCAATCATTTCTGCAATTATGTGAGTGTTGCCTTTATTGATATCACCCACACCATAATTCTCTCCTGTTCTTGAAAAGAATACTATTAAAGTTTTCTTGTTTTCCATATTTTTACCATTATTTTGTTTGTTCTGAGAACAAGACGTAAAAGGCGTTACAGCCAAAATCATTGTCAATAGCGTTAAAATACTTTTGTTTTTCATAGTGGGAAATGTTTATTATATGTTTATGAACGCCGTTACTCTTGTTTTAGTATGCAAATAATTAGAAATGCGATATGCACGACTGAAAAACACAGCAATTAATAATCAAAATATCGTTGTTTTTTATTATAGGGAAATAATAACTGTTTTCGCTTTATTAGTGTGAGACATTAATAAATTAGTGTTAATGATTAGTAAATTAGTTAGAGACACTAATTTGGTAGATTAATTATGAAAATATTTGAAAACTTTCTCTGCTTTGGACTTACCTATACATTGAGCCAAAGATTCAAATGTTGCGTTTTTTATCTTAGCAACGGAAGTGAATTTAAGTAACAACTCTTGTGCGGTTTTCTCACCTATGCCCTCAATATCGGTAAGTTCGGTACGGAAAGTGGCTTTGGAGCGTTTGTCTCTATGAAAAGTAATTCCGAAACGATGTGCCTCGTCTCGTATATGTTGAATGATTTGCAGGGTATGACACCGCTTGTCCAAGCAAATAGGGTTGGGGTCGTCGGGAAAGTAAATCTCTTCAAGGCGTTTAGCAAGGCCGACAACGATTACTTTATCATAAACATTGGCTTTCTTCAACGCTTCCACCGCACTTGACAATTGTCCTTTGCCACCGTCTATTACAATCAAATCCGGTAAATCCTTGCCTTCCTCCAATAGACGCGAATATCTGCGAAAGACAATCTCTCGCATGGAAGCGAAATCGTCAGGACCGACAACGGTTTTGACATTGAAATGGCGATACTCCTTGTTACTCGGTTTGCCTTCTCGAAAAACAACGCAAGACGCTACGGGCTGGTTTCCTTGAATGTTTGAATTGTCAAAACACTCTATATGATGAGGTGGGCGATCCAAGTGCAAATCTCGTTGCATCTCCAAAACAACTTTATTGCTCCAACGAGCGGGGTCAAGGATTTTTTGTTTGTTTTGCTTCTGCGTTTTATATAGGTGTGTATTATGAATGGAGAACTCCAACAACTTTTTTTTGTCGCCTGATATAGGAACGGTTTGCTGTACATAATCGTTTGGCAAATCCAACTTCTCGGGTACGATAATTTCTCTTGAACACCAGTTCATTCGCAAACGGTTTTGGATTATGGCAGAAGTGAAGATCTCCGCATTACTCATATCCAATTTCTTTGCAACTTCGGTGCAGAAAGAGGTGTTTATTTTGCCCTCGACGACTTTTGTCATATTGATAAACAATACGTCCGAACTGTCTTCATAGGAATAAACCTCCATATCATGAGAATATGCACTGATTATTGCCGTGCTTGCGCTGTAATTCTCCAACAAAGTTATGCGTTCTTTGACTATTTGAGCCTTTTCAAACTTTAATTCCTTGGCGTATGACATCATTTTTTCTTTTAGGTCTTTCAGATACATGGAAAAAGAACCCTTGATGATTTGTTTTATACCCGCAATATCTTTGTTGTATTCCACTCTTGTCTGCTCACCCGTGCAAGGACTTTCGCAAAGTCCTATTTGTGCGTTGAGGCATGGGCGGAACTTGTTTTTTGCAATTGATTCTTCCGTCAGTTGATAAGAGCAAGTGCGGTAAGTAAAGACTTGACGGATTAAAGTCATAAGTTCTTTAAGCATCTTACCCGACGGATAGGGACCAAAGTATAGTGAGCCGTCGTGTATAATGTGGCGAGTGGTGAATATACGGGGAAACTCTTCGTTGGTAATGCGAATCCAAGGGTAGGTTTTGTCGTCTTTTAATAGGATATTGTATTTTGGTTTGAAGCGTTTGATAAGATTGTTTTCCATAAGTAACGCTTCGGTCTCACTTTGCACATGAACGAAATGTATATCGGCTATCTTGCGAACCAATAACTGCGTTTTTAAGTTATGTGAAGCGTCGTTGCGAAAGTACGACAATACACGTGATTTCAAATTCTTTGCTTTGCCGACATATATCACTGTACCTTTTTTATCAAAATATTGATACACTCCCGGTGTTGAGGGGAGTGTAGCCAATATGGGAAGAATATGTTCTTTATATGGATTATGTTCAAGTATATCGTATGGATTATTCAGCATTTTTGTAATTCTCCAAATCGGATTTAACAACTTTTACACCTATATCCATAATACCAACAGTCTTAACCTTGCCACCAACATTGATAAGGTCTATTTTGTACGCCCCTTTGATTGGAAAACTAACGAAAGAACGACACTTTTCGCTTAAATCAATCAAGTCTCCTGCCGCATCGCCTTTCCAGTCTTTATCAAATCTGTCTTTGAGTTTGATTGCGTGGTGCGAAATTCTTGTGATACCGTCGGGAGTTGTAATTTGCATAATGAATTTCAAAACCTCTTCATTTATATAAGGCGTATGGCGAACATATACATAAATATCATAAACACTTGCAGTGTCCTCGATGTTTATATCGCTGAACGTAATTGTTTTCGCATCTGTAAGACGCTCCCAAGCATAGTTTTCAAATTCGTGGCGTTGCTCATAAACCTTGTCTTTGCCGCACGAAACCAAACAAAGTGTTATAGCGGCAAAGACAAGTGTGAAAAGAATTTTCTTCATCGTAAATTCAATGTAAATATATTACAAGTTGTTAATGCAGGATGTAACATTGTCCTCTATTCTTTTTGCAATATCGGAGTTTTCATCGGCTTTAACGAACTTTTTACCTGTAATGTTTTCGTACAATTCGATGTAACGGTTGGAGATACCCTCAATAATCTCGTCTGTCATCTCGGGAACTTTTTGACCACTCTTACCTTGAAAACCGTTATCCATAAGCCATTCTCTGACGAACTCTTTGCTTAACTGACGTTGTTTTTCTCCATTGCGTTGTCTTTCTTCATAACCCTCCAAATAGAAATAACGTGAAGAGTCGGGAGTATGGATTTCGTCAATCAAATAAATCTTGCCGTCTGCTTTACCAAACTCATACTTGGTATCAACCAAGATAAGTCCGTGTTTGTTTGCTATTTCGCTACCTCTTTCAAACAAAGCCAAAGCATATTTCTCCAATTGTTCGTAATCTTCTTTGGAAACAATACCTTGTGCAATTATTTCTTCTTTGGAAATGTTTTCGTCATGGCCTTCATCGGCTTTGGTTGTCGGAGTTATGATAGGAGTCGGGAACTTGTCGTTTTCTTTCATTCCTTTTGGTAACTCGACGCCGCACAATGTTGTCGCACCATCTTTGTAAGCACGGTAAGCACTGCCCGCCAAATAACCTCTTACAATCATCTCAATGCGGAACCCCTCACATTTTCTGCCTATCGTAACCATTGGATCCGGTGTTGCAATTTTCCAATTCGGAACGATGTCTGCCGTCAAATCCAAAAACTCGGCTGCAATTTGATTAAGTATTTGTCCTTTGAAAGGAATACCTTTTGGAAGGACTACGTCAAAAGCACTGATACGGTCGGTAACTACCATTGCAAGGTATTTGTCATCAATATTATAAACATCTCTAACCTTGCCTACATAGAGACTTTTTTGTTTTGGAAAATTGAAATTGGTTTTTGTAATCGCCTGCATAATATTAAAACGTTTTATATGTTTTTACTTGTTCTTTTGTTTTGACGGCGGTGTTGTCGGTACTTACGCCGTAAAGCAAACAGAACTTAATCTTTTGGATTGCAAAGATACAAATTTTATTATTATGGTGATTATAAATTGAACAATGGCATATAAATTTTTAATCTGTGAGACCCATTCACCGGTGTTTAATACTATTTTACCAGTGTTTGATATTAATTTATTAATGTTTAATATTATGCTTTTGGGTATTGTGTGCAGTGAAAATGTAATTTGGGAAATAAAAACTTGTTGTAATCATAAAAAAAACAAGGAAAAGTTTTGAAGACAAGGAATTTTTGTATAATTTTGCAAAAATTAAATTAATAAACAGCATAAATATGAAACGCATAATTTTTGTAATATTGATTGTCTGCATTTCTTCTTTTGGAGTATTTGGACAAACGGCAAAGAAGAAATCGGCAAAGAAAAAGAAACCTGTTGTTATCGAGAAACCTGCCGAGATGGCATTGCCACCACGTTCCGCAGATTGCTTTTTTGCAGTTCAATTACCGTTAGATTCCACGTTTGGACCAACTGAACCGTTGCAGGGTTTCGGCTATGTTAATGAAATTGGCAGAGATGCTCAAACCAAGAATGTCTTTGAGGCGGAGCATAACTCGGTTTGGTATAAAATAGATTGTCCATACGATGGCAAACTTATAATAGACGTAACGCCGAAAAGCGAGCAAGATGATTACGATATGCTTGTCTATAAATACACAGACAGATATTTTTGTAATAGGGTAGAGAAGAACAGGGTAAAACCGATAAGAAGTATTCTTTCCTCTCCAAATCCGGATAAGAAAGGACAGATAGGATTGTCTTTGACGGGTATGGCTGCCAATATTTCAAAGGAAAGTAATGTTGCATACGGACGTTACATAGATGCTAAAAAAGGGGATAGTTATATTGTAGTGTTGGATAATTTGCATGACGGCGGTTTGGGACATTCCATAAGAGCGGAAGTATATACTCAACATACGCCTTTATATATTGAGGTCTATGATTCTATTGCCAAGACGAGGACAACGGCGAATATACGAATCAAGGACGCCAATACCGATGCGTTGGTTATGGATTTGACCGATGCCGGTAGAACAAAACTTAAACTTATTCCTCATCATACATACGAGATAAGCGTTGTAAAGCCCGGATATTTTAATTACAAAACAACTACTTCGTACGAAAGTCGTGTGGGTAAAAAAGATAGTGTGTTGTCGGTAAGATTGAGTGAGATTAAAGCAGGTTCGACTTTGAAACTCAGCGGTGCGTTGATGTATGACACAGACGAAAAGGACACGGTAATAGTTATGCAGGGGTCATTTCCGATATTAGATGAGATTGCTAAGGTTTTGAATGAGTACTCTCGTATGAATGTTGAGATAATCGGTAGAATAGTAACGGACGGAGAAAGTACGACAAAGGATAAAGAAAATTCAAGGAAGCGTGCTCAGGCGATAAAGAATTATTTGGTAACGAAAGGTGTTGCTGAGGAGAGAATGACTGTCCGCGGTTCGACGAAAAAAGAACTTGAAGCACAGATAGCAGAGCAGAATAAAAAGAAGACTCAGCTATTCCCCGAATGCGAGATAAAAATAAAGTCTATAAAGTAGGCGTAAGTGTAGCGGAAGCGTTAAATAATCGCATTGTTTATTCCGACTATGGAGGTGGAGAAGCAAAAAAGTGAATAAAAATTTTGTCAGTTAAATTATTTGTTATAATTTTGCAAACTGAAATTTTAAGGGGTAATGTCCCATAGTGTAGTGGCAACACGAGAGATTCTGGCTCTCTTAACTCAAGTTCGAATCTTGATGGGACAACAACAAAGTGATGATTTAATTGTGTTAAGCGACGTTTGAGATTTTTTAATCGATATGTCGCTTAATTTTTTTGTGAATGTTTTGCATTGAGGTGCGAAAAGATTTAGTGCGTATATGGTTATTCTATTCTTGTTAGTATATACGTTTTATAGGTTAGTTTGTATATTGTGTTAAGATGTGTTCGGAATTTCTTTATAATAGTTTTGTTGAAATTGGTGTATGGCTTGGCATTTTTGATGATTGACAACTAAAAATTATTATCAATAACGAGCGAAATAATATTAAACATTAAAAAAATAATATTAAACATTAATAAATTAGTGTTAAACATTAGAAAATTTGTATTAAATGAGGAAGAAATAACAATAAATACGAAAAAAATATCAAATTGTAATAATTTGTTAATCAATGATAAGAAAAAAATATTTGAAAAAAGTTTTAGATTTATTTGGTAGGTAAAAAGAAAAAGTGTAACTTTGCAAACGTTTTCATAAGGCTTAAAGTTTTTAATGGTCGGGTCCCTTAGCTCAGTTGGTTAGAGCATCTGACTCATAATCAGAGGGTCCTTGGTTCGAGCCCAAGAGGGACCACACAAAAAGAGACGATACTGAAAAGGTATCGTCTCTCTTTTTTGTTGTTTTGGGAATAGTGCTTTTGTGAAAAGCATCTATTGGAGACATATCTGTCGCTATCAAATCTATATGGTATGTCTTGGATATTAAAAGAGATGTATTGCTAATATCGTATATATTTAATCCACTCTTTCATCGTGCTTTCAGCCGTTTGCCGAGCAACTGTGTAGGTTTCTCCACAGCCGTTGATTTTTATGGTGTCGGCAGAAAACGATATTAAAGACCAATAAATGCCACCGTCAGAATTAAATGTACAGGTATTTGGTAGAAATTTAGAGTTGTCTATTTTTAGGTCGTTTTGGGCAATTGACAAATTATTGGGATATATCTCGCTTGTAAATTCGCCTGTATTTTGGTTTTTCATCATTCTGATGTTTTGAAAGAATAGTGTTCCGTTGTCATTGTTTCGTGTAGCCGCAGCACGGATATATACCATAAAAGGATTTATAAGATAAACGAACATATGGCGATTGGTATTTACTTCACAATATGGCATACCGTCATTATTGCCGTATGCAACGCCCATTCGCCATTCTTGTAAGCATTCACCTACATTATCGGCCGATAAACACTTCTTCATTTCGTATGGTTCGACTGTTTCTATATTTTCAACTTTTTTTAGAATCTGACCGCCAATATATAGCATTCCATTGGAAATTTTCATTGTAAGAGGCTGTACATTTGTAGGAAAAGAAACCGAACCGTTTGGCGAGAAAATCGTGCTATGTAAAACTCCGATACTCGGGACTTCGAGAATCGCTTTCATAGAAGAATCTTCCTTCGTGTAAAAAATGCAAACAGAATCTGTTATTACGGCTTCTGCATTATCATTAGCCCAAACTCCCTTGTATAAAGAGAAATCATTACCTGCATTCGCCATAATTGTAGCAAGAATGCAAAAAATTGAAGACAATAGTTTTTTCATACTGATATCATTGTTATATTTCAAGTGCAAAGATATAATATTTTGAAAAATTGACAAGTGTTTAAGAATTATTATATCGTTATCCTTGTTCTCTTAATCATAAAAATGATTAACTAAGACCATTTTATTAATGTCTGTAACTAATTTACTAATTACTGATACTATTTTATCAGTGTCAGTAACTAATTCAGTGATTAGGGATATTATTTTGCTAATATGAGTTAAAAACAAAATTTTGTTTAATGTCCATAAAAAAACAAGACCAAGTATTTTTTTAATTGGTCTTGTTTGTTCGTTTGCTGCGTTAGTTATTATCAATTTATCTTGGCAAAGGAATGCCCTCAGCCCCGATATAAAAATACGATGCGGGTTTTAGGACATTGTCCAAGTTGAAAAACTGCATTATCAAAGTATCCGTTGCATAGCGTGAAGATAAGGCGTAGCAGCGATTAACATCAAAGATTTGATAAAAGTCTTTGTCGTCTTTGGCAATAGACGTCGGGTCGGACAATTTAACAAATGTTTTCAGCGTTTCGGTTTTGCCTTTCTTGTCGTTTAACGTGATTATGAACGACGGGGCTTTTGTGAAAATGGTGTCTTTCTCCACTTGCGGAATATTCTTGGCAACTCTTTCGTAGTTCATCTCCACAAATGAGGAAAGGAATGCTAACACTTTGTTTGTATCAAAGGCAGTCAGCGTTTTGCCGTCAGAAGTTATGAATGAAAAGCCGTTGCCGTTGTTTACCAACGTGTAGTTTTCCTTTGTATCGTTAGGCAATTCGACTTTTATGCTCTCAATTTCGGATTGCTTATATTTGAAAACATTATGCGTTCTCCATAAATCTTCAATAGTTGAAAAACGAGAGGATAGATAACCTCTGAAATTAGGAATATGCACGATGTATGGCGTGTTATCACCTTTTTTTAGGATAAATGTACCCATTTCATCGGGAGTTTCAGTGCCGACATAATAAGTCTTCTCCAATTTCTCTTTCTTAAATAACTTGATAGAGCCTATATGTATTGCATAACCCATAGTATAAACCTCTACCGTTTTGCCCATTGTCGCCAAATCCTTGACAACATTGTTTCGTGCGGCTTTTGGTATCGGCTCGCGAATACGCATATCCTTAAACGTTTCAAGTACGGTGCTTATAAGGACTTTATTAGCCTCGAATTTTTTATTGACAGTCCAAGAATCATTATCTTTTTTCTCCAAGATAATTGTTCGATTGTCTTTGTCCTTGATTATTATCTTTGAAATATCGTTGATGTTTTCTATTTGAAGATTTTGTTTGATTGTCGTAGTGTTATTGGCTAAAAAATAAATCAAACAAACGATAATCGCAATGACTGCAATCAAAATCAAACCTGCTAAATTCTTTTGTTTCCTGTTTAGGCTTTTGAATTTAGTTAATCTAAGTTTTTTCATTTATTTTCTTATGTTTTTACGTTTTCTAATAAAAATAATTATAGCACCCATTAAAGAGATAATCAAGACAGGTACGACCATATTGACAACTTGCCATTGTGTTTTGATACGGTCAATCTTTGCCATATCCAATTTTCTTACGATAACTTCTCTTGAACGTAAAGGAATAAGGTCTTTGTCGCCGCAAAGGTAATTTACACAGTTTATAAGAAATTCTTTATTACCGAACATTTGTCCTGTATAAACATCGTAGCCTAATGGTACTACTTGATTGTTCTTAAAAGTATTAAGGGCAATGTCTCCATCTGCAATAACAATCATTGCCGTTGTGTCAGACATTGTCTTATTGGCAATCATAGGATTGTTAAGCATTTCTTCGGGCAAACGATTGCGAAAAGGTGATGCGAACACTCCTTCGGTAAGAAGGGCAAGAGTTTTTTCGCCTTGATTGAACAGACGAGGGTCTTGTTTTTGTTTTAACATTTGAAGTGAAACTTCAACAGGGGCGTTTAACAAACGAGTGTTAGATGAAGAAGTAAGTATCGGGTATGATGTTGTGGAGTTATTGCCGGCAACAGTGTCAATGGTGGAAACAAATGTCAGTTTTACAGGGTTTATTTTGTTGGATATTATATGTTTTGTCGGAGAAACAGAAGGAAAGAAGTTCCAAGGGTAGAATGTCATCTGTGGCTGGCCGCTTTGATATGTACCTGTAACTATCGGAACCTTTACACATTGCAAGTCCATAACCAAATCGTTGTTAAGTTTTATTCCGTAGGATTGTAGAATATCTTCCGCTCCGGTAAAATTGCTTATGGCCATAGTACGAGCCTTTGATTGCAACGAGTCCATGCTTGCCGTCAATGGGTCAATCAACCAAAGAACTTTACCTCCATGCATTATGTATTGGTCAATGATATATAGGTCTTTTGGAGAAAACGGCTGCGTTGGTTTTGCCACTATAAGACATTCAAATTTTTTGCGAAACTTCTTTACATTGTTGTTTATAGTATCGTAAGAACGCTCCATCAAAGCATCAATCTGACCGTTTATTGTAATTGAGTCAATAGTGTAACTTTCATCTAAGGTCTGGATAAAGTCAAGTAAATACGACGCATCTGCTTCGCCTTGTCCATAAAGAAACGCTATCGAAGGTTTTATGCCTTGAATTAAATTGCGTATTGAAGAATAAACAGTGTATTCAAGATTCTGTATTGAGGATTTAATAACTTCGTCCTCCGATACACCGGTTTTTGTGGAAATCAATGATTTTATTGTCGTCTGATTACCATTGGAAATCTCTATGTAAGGAAATATATATTGCTGTTCTATTTTGTCGCCGTCCGTACTACGAATAAGCAATGGTTGAAAGCCTTTTGTGAATAGTTTTTGGTAAAACTCGGCTTTGTCTTTCTCTTCTTTTATATCTGTCGGGGCAACAAATTCAAATTCTATGTTTGAATTGTATGAACGCATCTCTTTCAATAAATCTCTTGTGGCGTTTCGCAATTCTTTGTACGAAGCAGGCAAATCTTTTCCGTCCAAATAACAACGAATCATTATCATATCATCGACTTTCTTCTGACCTTTTTTACCGCCGACCAATAACTGTTTTGTTGATTTGGATAAAGAGTAACGTTTTTCTTGTGTTAAATCTATTTTTGTGAATAAAAAACTTCCCAACACATTCAATAAAATCAAAACGGCTAATGCTACGACAAATTGAATGATATGAGAGCGTTTTACATCGGCTTTTGCACTTACGGGATTGATTATCCCGCTTATTAGCGAACGTAAAGATTTTTTTGAATTATGTTTTTGCTGTGGGTTGTCGTTCATATTTATATTTTTCATAACAAGTCTTGAAATGTTTGTTTCATAATTATTTTTTCCAATTACGGCTCTGCAAACTTATCTTGGTAAGTAAAATAAACAATGCTGTTGCGGATAAGAAGTATAGTACATCTCGTGTGTCGATAACTCCTCTTGATATGGATTCATAATGATTTGCAATTCCGAATTGACTTATCGTTAAATCGAATCGTTGTAAAAACGGTATCTGTGCAATGAAATCAAAACCGATATAAGCAACCAAACAAAAGACAATGGAAATGATAAACGCAACTATTTGATTGTTTGTAAGCGATGAACAGAAAATTCCGATGGAAGCAAATATGCCGCCAAGAAATACCAAGCCGATATACGAGCCTAATATTCCTCCAATATCCAAATTACCTTTCGGTGAACCGAGTTGGTAAATGCAAATCATATATATAAATGTCGGCAAAACCGATAGTATTACTATAATCAAAGCAGCAAAAAACTTGCCCATAATTATTGATAAATCGCTAACGGGTCTTGTTAAAAGTATTTCTATCGTACCGTTTTTCTTTTCCTCGGCAAACATCTTCATCGTTATTGCCGATATTAGAAACAGAAATACCCATGGCGAAATAAAGAACAGTCCATACAGACTTGCCACTGCCGAATCAAATACATTGACACCTGATTTTATCACCCAAAGAAGTAATCCGTTAATAATCAAAAATACAAAGATTGTTATGTATCCTATAAGTGAGGTTAAGAAACTATTTAATTCTTTTTTTAATATAGTAAACATCTTTTGTTTGTTTTTTTATTTCAACGTGCAAAGATAATGTATTTTTTACAATTGAGATAATAACATATTTAATAAATGAAAAACTCTACCGCTTCGAGAAGAAAAATTCTTAAACGAAGATTTGAACGCAATATTGAATGATTACTGCTTTTCAATCTTTTCAATTTTCCACTCTGTGAAGTCAGGCAGATAATCCAAAGGTAGAAAACCTTCCTTTTCGTATGCTATCGGCAGTTTTTCTATATCGAAATAATCGATAAGTGTCGTTGCGTTGTATTCGCCAATCATTTTCTCGCAAAGCAAATATGCAGCCGTAAGCGTGTTGTCATTTTTTATTAAGCCTTTGCCTGCAATTTTCAAACCAATCTTGTCGTTTATTTCTTCACTCTCCATTGGTAAGAAAAATAAATCCTTACTCTGCAAACGTATATTCTCATATTCTATCGAGCAATGCTTACCCTGTGCTTTTGAAAAGGCACTGCAACTCCAAAAATCCATTATCGGACAATTCTCAACCAATGCAATAACATCTTCAAAGAAGTTCTCGTCGCCCAAGGCTGTGAAATTAATATCGCGCCCCTGCTCATTCAAATCCGATAATACGAAATCAACTCCCTTACTATACTCTTTCAAATACGCATCTAACTTTTGAAGAATTTCGTCAGCCTCATCGTCATTCAAAGAGTCAATATCCATTAATTTATCTTTCAATGTAGAAAACTTTTGCCAAAAAACAATTGCCTTATCTTTCAAATCCATAATCCTGTTATTTATACCGTTTTATTATGTACTATTATCCTTGAAATAATGTTTAACACTAATTCGCTAATGTTTAATATTAATTTTCTAATGTTAAACACTAATTTTCTAAAATCACATACTAAAAAATTTATACCTTATACCATTAAAATCCAACTAACTCAAAAAATGCGGTTCAGCCACAAGAGTAATATCAAAACGCAGTTTAACGGTTTTTATGACCTCTTGGGCGTAATCAATCAACTCCTTTGAAGATTTTGCTCCGTGATTGACCAAAACCAAAGACTGTTTGTCATACATACCGATGCCACCGATTTTTTTTCCTTTGAAACCACATTTTTCTATTAACCAACCTGCCCCGATTTTCTTACCCTCCTTGTCGTCAAACGCCACAATATCGGAATATATTGCGTGTAACTTGTTGTAATGCTCAACCGAAATTACCGGATTTTTGAAAAACGAACCGCAATTGCCCAAAACACTCGGGTCGGGGAGCTTGCTGTCTCTTAGAGATTTGATTTTACGGCAGACAATAGTAGGAGTGATATTGGTTTTATCCATACCCTCGAACAATTTAGCAACGGTAGAATAAGAAGTATTGAGAGAAAAATGTTTATTTAACTTAAACGTTACATCGCTAATGATTTTGCTTCCGTCTTGATATTTGAAAATAGAATTTCTATAACCGAAATTGCAGTCTTTGTTGCTTATCGTATGAAATTTACCGTCATTCATATCAAAGTATCTCACGCTTTCGATAGTATCTTTGACTTCCATACCATAAGCACCTATATTCTGAACGGGAGCAGCCCCGACAGTGCCGTAAATTCCCGAAAGATTTTCCAAACCTGAGTAATTGTTTTCACACATTTCGGTAACAAAATCTCTAAACAACACACCGCTTTTGCAGCAAACCCAAACATTCTCTTCATTGGAGCGAATGATATTGTAACCACACAAATCCATTTTCAAAATCACTGCATCTATCACAGAATTGACAAATACCGTATTGCTACCTTCACCCAAAGCAAAAATTTTTCTACCTTTCAATCCATTGGCATCATTGTTATAAATGTCGTAAAAGGCAATCAAATCCCTGTCGTCTTTGATTGAGAAAAAATCTTTGGCCGTTGCTTTCAAGTGCATTGTACTCTTGTCTTTAAGATTAATATCCTTTTGCCAAAAATTGGTATTTGGCGTTTTGGAAACAGATATGCGAGTTCTTTTTTCAGAGTTTTGCATTTTCTCTTGTGTATAATTCGTTGAGATGTTAGTATTTGCCGGCAAAGTTACAATAAATTTTTATATTCCGTTTGTACAAATGAAAAAAGTAGGTGCTTATTTCGCAATAATCCTACTTTTCGGTAATATGAAACAATTATAATAAAATAGAACTAATGATTTAATTACTTTCTTTTGCGTATTTGTCGTTTTTTGATTTGTTTTTATCGCAAGAATGACCATAATGGCAATTATCACAATCGTTGCAGCAGGAATTTCCTTTGCCGCCAAGCGTTTTTCTAATATGCTTGATTGTAAGAAAAGTGCTTAGAGCAATCAGTGATATAACTATAATGTTTTGAAAGGTCATAGAGGAGTTTATTTTATAAGTTTATGTGTTTTTTATATTAACAGTGAGCCGATTTGGAATATTATCGTTGAACAAATCCAAGCCAACGCTATCGTGTAGCAAACAACGAATAAAGACCATTGCCATTTGCCTGTTTCTTCTTTTATTGCTATGACTGCCGATAAGCAAGGCATATAAAGCAATACGAAAACAAGCATAGAAAAGGCAGACAAAGACGATATGTTGTTACGTATAAGTTTGGAAATACGTAATGTGTCGTCGGACTCTTCTTCCATTGTTTCGGTAACAGGTGTTTTCGCGTTATTAGTGTGAGAGATTGATAAATTAGTTTCATTATTCGTTGAAATAGTTTCACTATTCAGAATTGCGGATTGATTATCGGTTAAATCGGCTTTGCTATTAGCGATATTGATTTGATTGTTTATGTGAGTGGAATCTTCGGAAGAGTATAGCACACCCATTGTTGAAGCCACTATTTCCTTCGCAAAAGCACCGCTTAACAGTGATACGCTTTGTTTCCAATCAAATCCGCAAGGTTTCATCACCGGTTCGATGGTTTTTCCGATAGAGCCAAGATAGGAATTTTCCATTTGTTCTTTCGGATTGTTGTATGCGTTATGATTCGGATAGTATCCCAAAGCCCAAACCAATATTGAAGCGAATAGAATAATTGTTCCCATTTTCTTCAAATACTCTTTGCCTTTCGACCAAGTGTGGCGGATAACGGATTTAGTCGTCGGCATTCTGTAAGGTGGTAACTCCATAACGAAAGGAGTACTCTCGCCTTTGACAACAAACTTGCTGAAAAGTTTTGCCATAATGACAGCCAAAGCCATACCAAGTAAATATAAAAGCAATAATATCAACGCAGCGTTGGAAGGGAAAAACGCCCCGATAAGTATCAAATAAACCGGTATTCTTGCAGAACAAGACATAAGAGGAATAATCAAAATGGTGATAAGTCTTGATTTTCTATCCTCGATAGTACGTGTTGCCATAATGGCAGGTATATTGCAACCAAATCCCATAATCATCGGAATAAAACTCTTGCCGTGCAATCCCATTTTATGCATAAGTTTATCCATTATAAATGCTGCACGAGACATATATCCCGAATCTTCCATAAAAGATATAAACAAATAAAGGATAAGTATATTAGGTAGAAATACAATCACACTTCCGACACCTGAGATGATACCATCGGAAATCAAATCCTTTAATGGTCCGTTTGGCATTAGGTCTCGGGCTTCTTCTCCAAGCCATGTAAATAGATTATCTATCCAATCCATAGGATATTGTCCGATGAAAAAGGTAGCAAAGAATGTTATGAACATAAACAAAATAAACATCGGAAATCCCAAATACTTATTGGTAACGATATTGTCTATTTGTTCGGTTATCTTGTTTTGGTTTTTCTTAGTGTTCTTGGTATATACCTCTTTCAATGCACCTCTGATAAATCCGTATTTGGCATCTGTTATTGCTGTCTCCAAATCTGTTTTGATTTCTTTGCCAAAATCCGCACTTAATTGGTCTCTTAATTTTATTACATCATTATCAGGGTCGTTTTTTTTCAGAAAATTCTCCATTGAAGAGTCGTTTTCCAAAAGTTTTATCGCTAAAAAACGCGTGGACATCTCATCTGAAAATCCGTGTTCGTATAAAGCGTTTCTCAGTTGGCTTATTCGCTTTTCTATTGCCTCGCCGTGATTTATGTGAATATGGTGGGCATCATTGTCTCTATCCTCATAGACATCGATAATCTTATCAAACAATTCGTTTATACCCTGTCCGTTTCTTGCGGTAGTGGGAACGATTGGCACACCTAATAGTTTGGCAAGTTGGTTGTAGTCCAATTTATCGCCACTTGCCTCCAACTCATCGTACATATTCAACGCCATAACCATTCTTACGTCCATATCGATTACTTGTGTAGTCAAGTAAAGATTTCTCTCGATATTGGACGCATCGACAACGTTGAGAATAACGTCCGGTTTGCTTTGCATAATATGACGACGGACAAATAGTTCTTCGGGAGAGTATGCACTAAGAGAATATGTTCCCGGTAAATCGGTAAGGTTAAATGTGTAGTTTTTGTATTCAAACGTGCCTTTTTTCTCATCAACCGTAACGCCGCTGTAATTACCGACGTGTTCGTGAGTATGTGCCGCTATGTTAAATATGGATGTTTTGCCGCAATTTGGATTGCCGACCAACGCAACATTGATAATATGTGATTTTTTTTGAGCCAAACGCTTCATTCTCTCCCCGCAATCGTCGGAAATTATACCGTTCAAATCGTTTCTCTCCTCAGTTGCTACATCACTATCTTTCTCATTCCATTCGTTGGCTTCATCAATCGATACGACCTCTATCTTTTCGGCATCTTTTCTTCGTAATGAGACTTCAAAATTAAGTATTTTATATTTTATGGGGTCTTTAAGCGGAGCGTTGAGAATTACATCGACTTCGTTGCCACGAACAAAACCCATTTCCAAGATTCTTTTCCTAAAAGCACCGTGTCCCGAAACTTTTACAACAACACCTTTGTCGCCCGTTTTCAAATCAGAAAGTAACATATTCTTTCACACCTCTATTTTGTTTTGCAAAATTAGAACATTAATATTATACAGCCAATACACATTAATAAGTATTTTTGTTTTGGCAAAGAATAAAAAAACATTTTTTGCGTTATATCAAACAAATAAAAGCAAACGCTATGAAAGAAAAATACTCAAAAGATGATAAGATGAACGAAGTCCTTTCTTCGGGAGAACGATTGCTGCAAGTAGTATCACGATTTGATATTCCACTTGGGGTCGGCGACAAAACGATAGAACAAATATGCAATGAAAATTCCATAGATGTAAAGACTTTGTTGGCTGTTGTCAATTTCACTTACTCGGCAGGAGAAATTCGTCCTATGCAGGGCGAAATTGATTTGAGTGCTTTATGTTCGTACTTGCAAAATACACACATTTATATGTTGAATTTCTTTTTGCCTCACATTCGTCGCCATTTGATTGACGCTTTGGGAGCATCGTCCGATAATGATGTAACATTTTTGATTATTAAATTTTTTGATGAATATTGCGAAGAGTTGAAAGCACATATGGAAACGGAAGACAAAAAGATTTTCTGTCATATCGATGAGTTGAAACAAGGCAAGCCATTCAAAAATCTTTCTACCGAAAGCTCTAAAATGCACACTTCTTCCACCGAAGCAAAACTCTCGGAGTTGAAAAACATAATCATCAAGTATTATACTTCGAGCTCGTACAATTATATGTATCATATCCTGCAACACTTGTTTATTTGTGAATACGATTTATACATTCATAATAAGTTGGAGTCTTGTTTGGTGATGCCCGAAGTCAGAAGATTGGAAACACTGAACGCAAGCAAACAACCGCTGCAAGATGAAGAGCCTTTGCAGCCCCAAAACGAAGAAATGCTGACCGATAGAGAGAAAGATATTGTTGCAGGTGTTGTAAAGGGCTTGACAAATAAAGAAATCGCCGATAAATTGTTTATTTCAGTCAATACCGTAACCACTCACAGAAGAAACATTGCAAAAAAACTCAACATACATTCCCCTGCGGGTCTTACGATATACGCAATAATAAACAAATTGGTGGATATAAAAGGAATAAAAATAGATTAAAATCCATCGAATAGATAAACGAAAAATCCCTTTTAATAAAAGCAAAAAATAATCAGTGAGATTAGTAAAATAGTTTCACTGATTATTTTTTTAGTGTTAAACATTAATTTTTTAGTGTGTGAGATTAATTTCTTTGTATCACATACCTATTTATTGGTATTGTATATGGTATAATTTTTTATAAATACCACTAAACTTATTTCTATTACTTTGCTTATTGATAGTGATTGTAAGTTGATTTTATATTGAGACTATTCAATATCCGTTATTTGAAAACCTTCAAATTCTTTGGTTAGGTAAGAAAAAGATGTTTTGTTCTCTTTTTGGCGGGTTTTTATGTCTATGGTAACGGCATATTTTTCTTTGTTGTCGTAAAATATTTTTTTGAGGGTGTAGTTTTTGACTATGATATTATCTTTTTTAAGTTTGCCGAATAATATCAATATTTCTTCTTGATTGCTTGCAATGAAAGTTATGGATGTGTAAATTTCGGTGAAACGTTTTAAGAAATAATTTGATAGAAATATGCTTATCAAAACCAATGCGGTGGAGATGATTGCAACAAGATAAAATTTGCAACCACACGTTAAGCCGATGGCACAAGTAACCCATAAACCGGCAGCAGTGGTCAAGCCACGTATAACGTTTTTTCGCAAAATAATTGTTCCTGCACCCAAAAAACCTATACCTGTTACCACTTGGGCAGCAATACGTGAGGGGTCGAATGAACTATGTTCTGCTCCATAAAGACCATTAAAACCGTAGATACTTAAAATCATAAAAAGGCAAGAACCCATAGAAACCAACAGATGTGTTTTTATGCCGGCTTCTTTGGCGTGTATTTCTCTTTCAAAACCAATTGCACCGCCCAAACCGGCAGCCACGCAAAGGCGAAGTACAAAATCCCAAATCATTTCTGTTTCCATAATAGTGAAAAGTTATATGTTTTTATTAAAAATATTGCCTTAGAAAATATTATGTTGTTTTATAAATTTTTGCAAAGATATAACTTTTTTGTTAAAAGGTTTATTGCGTGGGCATAGTGGAAAATTTGTTCTGCTGTTTAAGAATGTTGTTTTGTTATGTGGTATTATTAAATTTTTTTGAGATTTTGAATAAAAATAAAACCATTTGGCAAAATTGATATGTATAAGTGCTATGCCAAATGGTTTTATTAATGATTTTTACAATAAAAAAGACTTCTTAAATATAATATTCAAGAAGTCTTTCGGTCATATTTTAGAAATTAGATGCTTCTCTTTCAAAATAAGCCTTAGGGTGGTCGCAGCAAGGACATTGTTCAGGAGCTTCTTTTCCTTTGTAACGGAAGCCGCAGTTACGACAAATCCAGCATTGTTCTTCTTCGCTCCAAAAGATTTCGTCTTTCTCCATTCTTTCAAGAAGTTTCAAATATCTTTCTTCGTGGCGTTTTTCAACAGTTGCGATAGCACGGAATTTTTTTGCTATTTCAGGGAAACCTTCTTCGTCTGCGACTTTTGCACCGTTAGGATATCCTTCTGTCCATTCCTCATTTTCGCCAGCGGCAGCAGCTTTCAAATTTTCTTTTGTTGTGCCTATAACACCGGCAGGGAATGAAGCGGTAATTTCAACAGCACCGCCTTCCAACATTTTGAAAAGAAGTTTTGCGTGTTCTTCTTCTTGTAAAGCAGTCTCCATAAATATGGCTGCAATTTGTTCAAAACCTTCTTTTTTTGCTTGTTTTGCAAAGAAAGTGTAACGATTTTTTGCTTGGGATTCGCCTGCAAAAAACGTTAAAATGTTTTTTTCTGTTTTTGTTCCTTTTAAGCTCATTTTAATTCTATTTTAATAGGTTATTAATTCTAATATTTAGGTTGCAAAAATATATAATTTTATTGAAACGTTAAAATATTTTGAAATAATTTTAATAAATAAAAAACTACTATCCCTTGGGAATAATTTGGAAAAATAAATGAGTAAATCGTTTATATGTGAAAAATATTATAACTTTGCACACCGGTAATTAGTAATTAAAACAATTTTAATCGAAATGAAAAAACTATTTGTATTAATCGCTGTCGTAATGATGGCAGTAGGACTTCAAGCCCAGAATTGGGGAGTCGGTGTTAAATTTGGTTGGGACTACGGTCTTAATATCAAAAAATACACAGGTAACAATGCTTTGGAAGGTGTTATAGATTTCCACAATGGTGGTTTTCGTGCAACAGGTTTGTACGAATGGGAACAAAAACTTGACTACGGCTTTCGTGTCTATTATGGTTTCGGAGCTTCGTTAGGTATGTGGGATGATGACGATGACGAGTCCGGTTTTGGTCTTGGTATCAATGGTATTTTGGGCGTTGAATGGCATCCTAATGCAATACCTTTCACATTTGCTTTGGATTGGATGCCTTCTTTCCAATTGATTCCGTCTTCCGGATTTTGGGCAAAGGGTTTGGCATTCTCAGTCAAGTACGTTTGGTAGAATATCAAAACGTTTAATGGTAAATATTGAACCATATATTATGTATATATGTGATATGGTTCGGTATTTACCATTTTTAGTACATATTAATTAACAGAAAATGGAAAATACACCTAACAAACTTAAAATAATCAACGATCCTGTCTATGGATTTATTCATATTCCTTTTGAAAGTATATACAACCTTATTCAAAGTCCTTATGTGCAAAGATTGAGACGAATAAAACAATTAGGTTTATCCAATTTGGTTTATCCTTGTGCTGAGCATACGAGATTTTCTCATTCCATCGGAGCGATGCACTTAATGATTAAAGCCTTACAAGGACTTAGAGAAAAAGGCTACTGTATAACTAATGCAGAATATGAAGCAACAATAAAAGCGATATTACTTCACGATACAGGACATTCTCCATTTTCTCATTGTTTGGAACATTTCTTTTTTTCGTGTCATCACGAAGAAATTTCCAAACGTATAATGCAAAAACTCGGTTGCGAAAACGAGGTTATCGAAATCTTTGAAGACAGATACGAGAAGAAGTTTCTGCATCAGTTGGTTTCTTCCCAAGTGGATATTGACAGATTGGATTATCTGACAAGGGACAGTTTTTTTACGGGTGTGAGTGAAGGCGTCATCGGAACGGATAGAATTATGAGTATGTTCTCTATCCACAACGACGAGCTGGTAATAGACGAAAAGGGTGTGTATAGCATAGAAAAATTTATCATATCCCGCCGATTGATGTATTGGCAGGTGTATATGCACAAGACTGTTGTCGGAGCGGATTGCTTACTAAGAAATATTCTTCGCCGTGCAAAATTTTTGGCAGACGAAAACAGACTTGATATAATCGATTACCCGATAAGCCGCAACTTATATTATTTCCTTGAAAACGGACCTCAAAACATCGATAATGAAGAAGCATTGTCTAAATTTATTCTTTTGGACGATACCGATATATGGTCTGCCGTCAAAACGTGGTCAAATCATAGCGATAAGATACTTTCTTTTCTTGCGTACTCTTTGGTAAATCGTGAGATAGGCAAAATCTTTGTTAAAAACGAGAAATACTCGAACGAAGAGCTGGAAAAACATTACCAGTCATTGTTTGAACGCCCCAAATATAAGGGTTTTTCAAAGGAAGATATAAAAACATATTTCACAACGACGGACGAAATGCACAACCGTGCGTATTCATTTAACGACCAACAGATAAATATTCTTTTCAAGAACGGAGAAATTAAGGGAATACACAATGCGTCCGACCAATTGGACGAAAACTTTTTGAAAAAAGAAGTAAAAAAATATTATTTTCATTGTATATAATATTTGTTTCAAAAGAAAATTTTTTGAATACCTTTTTTAGCGAATTTTTTATATAAGACAATTTTCTGTTATTGCTTTTTCGTAGAGATATAAGAGACATTTTATGCTTGCTTTATAATTTCACTGTAATGATATTTGATAAGCAAAAATTTTTCACTGATACTGTCAAATTAGTGTTTAACACTGATAAAATAATATTAAACATTAGTAAAATAGTTTTAAACATTAGAAAATGCTTATTAAACATTAAAAATCCTTACGGGGAAATCAAATATTTAAGACGAGGTAAAGCGGTGCTGAAAAGTTTTTTTTGCAGTAATAATTTTTCTTGTCTTTGTTTTTTTCGTAATTTTGCAAAACTGATTATAACAAAACAAAATGATATGAATAGAAAGTTGATTTTGGGTGCTTTATCTGCAATTCTTGCATTTACAAGTTGCCAACAGCAGAGCGTCAAAGATAAAGATGCTATCGGAAAACCTCAAATCGAGGTTAAGAACGGAGTGCTTTCTCCTGAGGTTTTATGGTCTTTTGGTAGGATAGGGGACGTTAGTGTCTCTCCTGACGGAAGCAAGGTGCTTTATACCGTTACGTATTACGATATAAAACAAAACAAAGGTAATGCCGAAGTTTATATTATGGATTCTGACGGTGGTAATGTTAAACAACTGACTCAGACAAAGAATAGTGAGTTTAATGTTATCTTCAATCCGAAAGGCGATAAGATAGGTTTTATTTATGCTGACGCAGATGACGTAAATATTTACGAAATGAATTTGGACGGAACGTCAAGAAAGAAAATTTCGGACTTCAAAGAAGGCGATTTGGAGGGATTTTCTTACGCTCCTGACGGCAAACATATAGTTTATGTGAGAGCTTTGGCAAAGAAAGATAAATATGCTTATTTGAAAGAAGGCTTGGACAAAACTACCGGCAGAATTAATGATGACCTTGCGTACAGACATTGGGACAATTGGGTAGATAATATCCCTCAACCGTTTGTTGCAGAATTTGACGGTTCAAAAGTAAAAGAGGGTATCAATCTTTTGGACGGTACGGAGTTTGAAAGTCCTATGCGTCCGTGGGGTGGTATGGAGCAAATCGCTTGGAGTAATGACGGTAAGAGAATTGCTTACACTTGCAGAAAGAAAGTCGGCAAGGAATATGCTTATTCGACCAACAGCGACATATTTATCTATGATTTGGAGAAGCAAACAACCGAGAATATCTCACAAGGAATGATGGGTTACGACCAAAATCCTGTTTTCTCCAATGACGGCAAAACCATTGCGTGGGAAAGTATGGAAAGAGACGGCTATGAGGCAGACAAAATCCGTCTTATGGTTTATGGTTTCGCAACAAAGCAAGTTACTTATATGACAGAAGATTTCGATCAAAATGCTAACGGATTGAAATACTCTTCTGATAACAAATATATATATTTCGTATCGGATTATCACGCAAAAGACAATATCTATAAATTGAATTTACAGACCAAAGAGATTAAACAAATCACCAATTCCGTATGTGATTACACTGCCGTCATTCCTACAAACAACAAGTTGATTGCAACAAGAATGAGTATGTCCAATCCTGTCGAGATATGGAGTGTTGATGAAAAGAGTGGCAAAGAAACAAAAATTTCCACCGTTAATGACGACCTTATGGCCAAGGTTAAATGGGGTAAGGTTGAAGAACGTTGGTTGAAAGCCACTGACGGCAAAGATTTGCACACTTGGGTGATTTATCCGCCTGATTTTGATTCTACCAAAAAGTATCCTACATTACTTTATTGCGAAGGCGGTCCTCAAAGCACCGTTTCTCAGTTTTGGTCTTACAGATGGAATTTCCAAATTATGGCTGCCAACGGTTATATCATCGTTGCTCCTAATCGTAGAGGTCTTCCCGGATTTGGTCAAGAGTGGTTGGAAGAAATCAGCGGTGATTACGGCGGACAATGTATGAGAGATTATTTCACGGCTATCGATGAAGTATCAAAAGAAAGTTATGTTGATAAAGACCATAGGGGAGCAGTAGGTGCAAGTTTCGGAGGTTACAGCGTTTATTGGCTTGCCGGACATCATGACAAGAGATTTAAGGCTTTTATTGCCCACAATGGTATGTTCAATTTGGAACAACAATATTTGGAGACCGAAGAAATGTGGTTTGTTAATTGGGATTTGGGCGGTCCTTATTGGAGTAAAGACCCAAAGGTGAAGAAATCTTACGCAAACTCGCCGCATCTGTTCGTTGATAAGTGGGATACACCTATTATGGTTATTCACTCCGAATTTGATTTCCGTATCGTAGCTTCTCAGGGTATGGCTGCTTACAATGCCGCACTTAATCGTGGTATTCCTGCACGTTATCTTTATTTCCCTGATGAAACACACTGGGTTTTGAAACCTCAAAACGGTATTCTTTGGCAAAGAAACTTCTTTGATTGGTTGGATAAATGGCTTAAAGTTAAACAGCAATAAAATAAATAATGATTTGGCTGAATTAGTGTTTAACACTGATAAAATAATGTTAAACATCGGCAAATTAGTGTTAAACACTAATTCTCTCAAATCACACATTATTTACAAGGGTAGATAGTGTAGTATAAAGATAAAAACAAAAAATAAAATGGAAATAATAGGAAAATTAATTTTGTTATTGCCCGAAACAAGAGGAGAGTCAGCAAGAGGACCATGGGCAAGAGGCGGATTTGTGATAGATACAGAGGAACAGTTTCCTCGTAAGATAGCGTTTTCGGTATGGGGCGAAGATAGATTGACTGCATTGAAAAATCTGCCTTTGGGTACAACCGTAAAAATAACATTCACTATCGAATCAAGAGAATATAACGAACGTTGGTATACTGATTGTCGTTGCAACGATTTTGCCACATTTGCTTCTGCTACACCGCAACAACCATACCCTCAATACTCACAACCATACGCTCAACAGCCTATGGGGCAACCTCAGTTTTCACAACAACCATACGCTTCCCAACCAACTCAAATGCAACAGCCTGCTCCACAGCCTCAACCTACATATCAACAGCCGCCTATTAGCAATCAACCTACGAACGGCACGATAGAAAATGAAATTCCTGCGGAAGATTCGGACGATTTACCATTCTAATATATCGATGAATGAAAAGACTGCACATATAAATATAAGCAATGTTTTTTGTGCAGTCTTTCTTTTTTTGCTTCTTTGTTATGCTGTTCCGATTAAAGCAAATGACAAAGAAACATCTCTCGTTTTTGATTCCTTACAACACAAAGAAAAATCGAACACAGATAAAATTAATTCCTTTTTTGCTTCCCCAATATTCCAATCCACATACGTTGCCGTCCCTTTGGCATTAAATACTCTTTTGTATAAGAATAAAGATATTAATTTCAGACAAATTCGTAACGGTTCAATACCGAATTTTCGTTATCACTATGACGATTATTTGCAGTTCTCTCCTTTGGCTTTTGCTTACGCATTAAAATCTTTTGGGCTTAATGGTCATTCTTCTTGGAAGCAATTTAATGCAAGCGTTTTGTTATCTTACGCTTTGGAATTATCGACTGTGATGATTGTTAAGAATAATTACTCCGAGTTAAGACCCGATTGGGGAGGTTTTAAGTCTTTTCCCTCCGGTCATACGGCTTTTGCTTTTGTCGGAGCGACTATTTTGAGTAAGGAATACAAAGACCAATATCCGTGGATAAGTATTGCCGGTTTTAGTGCGGCAACCTTAGTCGGAATTTCGCGTGTTATGAACAACAGACACTGGATGCACGATGTTATGGCGGGTGCAAGTATCGGTGTATTGGCAACAGAAATTTCGTATGACTTGACAGATTGGTGGTTTAATAATAAAACACACAATTCTTTCACTGTTTCAAAAGAAGATTTCTTAAAAGAAAAACCTCATTATGCAAATCTTTATTTTTCATATAACGTTCCTTTGAACGATTACCCGCAGCGAGGCAACAACAATATGAAATACACCATTCATTCGGGAAGTAGTTTCGGCGTTGAGGGTGCTTATTTCTTTAATCCTAATATCGGGCTTACGGTTCGTACAAAAAGTGATGGTTATTGGCTGAAAAACGAAGATTTGACGTGGGCGGAAGATTCTCTTTTCAATATATCTTCTGCCGAAATGGGTTTAGTGGCTTCTTATCCTGTGTTTCATAGAATTTTTGTGGGAATACGTGCTGCTGTCGGATTATCTTACGTTGCACAAAAGACTATTCAGTTTTATATGACCTTGCCAAAGCAAACTCATCTGCAATATTCTTTTGGTATTTTCACTAATATTTGGACTGATGAGCGTGTTTTCTTGCGTCTTTACGCCGATTACAATCATACCATCTTGAAAGTAGATAGTAACACGCAACCTTTTTCAACTTTTTCGTTTGGAACAACTATCGGATTGCATTTCTAAGATATTCTCCCGACTCGTTACCAAGATTAAACAACAAATCCAAAGCCGAAAGATTGGTTTGAAAATCGAATTTATCGTCAAAACATTGGTAATACGATGCAAGATTTTCTCCGTCTTTGATTCTGTCTTTTGGTAAAAAGGCTTCACGATAATTGTCTTGCTTTCGCTCGATGTAATGAGAGGTTAAAAACAATTCGCAGTGCAAGTGCATGGATTGTTTCAAAAATTCAAAGATATGGAAGTTCAAATCCATTAAATAAGTATGTTGTTGGAAAAGAATTTCCTTGATTTTATCGGCGTAATATATGAAAAACGGACTTTTACCATAGCAAGAAAAAATGGTGCGCCACGCTTCAGTATTCCATTTTTCACTATAAGATATTTCTATATCACGAGTCAAAATCTTTTCTTTACTTTTCTTTTTGACAGGTACGATTATGTTCAAAAGACCTTGCGAAGACAACACTGTGGCACGATTTCTAAAAGTTTGTTTTGGGAAATTCTCAAAAACATCTATGCTTACTTTTCCTTTCTTTTCAAACATCGCAAGTTGTTTCACACAAGGGAAAAACTGCAAGTGCGAAATCGTTAAATTGTCATCGGTTTTTAGGTTGTTAAAGTCTTTCATAACCACCATAACGTTAAATAGCGGCTTTTATTTTATTTGTAAAAATCAGGCTTTATGTATAAATATTCAATCTTGAAATGATGCGGTAAAAATAATAAGGCTAAACAATTTTTCAGTGTCCCTGATTAGTAAATTAGTGTTTAACACTATTGAAATAGTGTTAAACACTAATTTTGCGATATGAGAGATTATTGTTTTTATATCATTTATTGCATAAACGATTGATAATAAAACGATAAAATTTTCAGACTATGGATTTGCGGTTTTATACACTGAAAGTTGGATAATATTTACTATCTTTGCAAAATGTTTTAACAAAAAAATTGATTGGTATGGCTGAATTTACAATATACAGAGCGTTACAATTGTTTTTAGGTTGTGTGGTTGCGTACCTGTTGGGAAGCATTCCTTCGGCTGTTTGGATAGGCAAAAGTTTCTTCGGAACGGACGTTAGAAAGGAGGGGTCGCACAATGCAGGGGCAACCAATACGATACGAGTGTTGGGATTGTTGCCGGGATTGATAGTATTGGCGTTGGACGTGGCGAAAGGTTGGACGGCAGTGTATTTGTCTGCCAATGTATTCGGTTCGTTTCTTAGAGATTGGGGTTGGTTGAACGATTATTCGTATTACTCATTGGCTGTTGCGATAATAGTGGTTGTCGGACACGCCCTGCCTGTTTTTGCAGGCTTTAAGGGTGGCAAAGGTGTGGCAACGATGCTTGGAGCCGTGATAGGGTTGTTCAACAATATCATTCCTTTTGTTTTGGGTGTGTTTGTATTGACTTTTATTCTTACCAAATATATTTCTGTCAGTTCAATGGCGGCGGCAGTATCGTTTCCGATAATTTATTTGACGAGCAAACTTTGGTTACCAAAGCACGAAGACATCACAATACCGATGGCGATTTTTTCGGTACTGGTGGCGTTGTTTATTCTTTGGACACACAGAAAAAATATAAAGAGGTTGAGAAACGGTGAAGAACCGAAATTCAAATTCAAAAAGACGGTAAATGCGTCACATCAAGACGACAAAGACAAAAAATAGAAAATTATAAAAACATAACATATATGAAAAAGACATTATTTGCAATGTGTAGTGCAGCGGTATTATTCTTTGGCGGGTGTGCCAACAAGGAAGTAACCAATCCGCTTTTAATGGAATGGGATACTCCGTTTGAGACTGTTCCTTTTGATAAGATTCAAGTAAAGGACTATGAGCCTGCATTTGTTGAGGCTATAAAAATTCATAACAAAGAGATTGATTCTATAATCAATAATAGTGAAAAACCAACTTTTGCCAACACGATAGAGGCATTGGATTATAGTGGAGCGTTACTTAGAAGAGTCAGTCTTGTTTATGCAAATATGATAGGTTGCAATACCAACGACGAATTACAGAGCCTGCAAGAAAAAATTTCTCCTTTGACGGCTAATCACGACGCAGAGATTAATTTGAACGAAAAACTATTCAATCGTATAAAGACTGTTTGGGACAATCGCAGTAAAGAAAATCTTTCGGAGGAACAACAACATCTGTTGAAGAAAACTTATGACAGATTTGTTCGCAATGGTGCTTTGTTGGATAAAGATAAGAAAAAACAACTTAAAGAGGTTAATCAACAATTGGTTTCCTTGAATGACAAATACAATGCTAATGTTTTGGCAGAAACTAAGAACTATAAATTAGTTATCACCAATAAAGAAGATTTGAAAGGCTTACCTCAATGGCTTATTGACAATGCTGCACAGACGGCTAAGGAACAAAAGCAAGAGGGTAAATGGATTTTCACATTGGATAATTCAAGTGTGTTACCGTTTTTGACTTATAGCGACAACAGAAGCCTACGTCAGCAGATTTTCCAAGCACGAATAAATCGCGGTAATAATGGAAATCAATACGACAACAACAAAATAACCGAGCAAATTCTTCATCTAAGAGCCCAAATGGCGAATATACTTGGCTACGAAAACTTCGCATCTTGGCAGTTGGAGGAAAGAATGGCAAAAACACCGAAGGCAGCGGATTCTATTATGGATTATTGTTTAAAGTATGCCGTTCAGACAGCCAATAATGACATAAAAGAATTTCAAAATATGTTGTCCAAAGACGAGAAAAACGCAAAACTTGAAGGTTGGGATATGTATTATTACGCCGAGAAGTTGAAAAAACTGCGTTATGATTTGGACGAAGAACAGACACGTCCTTACTTTGAGATAGAGAATGTAAAGAAAGGTTGTTTTGATAATATCACACGTTTGTATGGTTTGACTTTTACGAAATTAGATAACGTCAAGACTTACGCTGATGACGTTGATGTTTATGAAGTAAAAGACGCCAACGGCAAACATAAAGGTATTTTGTACTTTGATGCTTACGTTCGCAACGGTAAGAGCGGTGGAGCATGGTGTACTGCATTCACTCCACAATATAAATATAAAGGTAAAAACATCGACCCAATCATTCAGGTTTGTTTCAATTACGCAAAGCAGAATGGCAGGACGACACTTACAGCCGATGAAGTTGCAACCGTATTCCATGAAATGGGACACGCAACCAATGAATTTCTTTCCGACGGAACTTATCCTTCAACATCAGGAACTAATGTCCCGACCGATTTCGTTGAACTTCCTTCACAATTGGCAGAACATTGGTGTATGCAACCCGAAGTTTTGAAAACTTATGCTAAAAATGAAAAAGGCGAAGTCATACCTCAGTCTTTGGTAAATAAAATCCAAGCCGCCGGCACCTTTAATCAAGGATTTATTTTCACAGAATTGTTGGCTGCCGCTTGGTTGGATATGCAGATGCACTTAATCGGCGTTAATGACACGATAAACTTACAAGATTTTGAGGCCAAAGCAATGCAAGCAATCAAACTTCCGTCTCAGATACCTCCACGTTACAGAAGTACTTACTTTACACACATCTTTGGTGGTGGATATTCTGCCGGTTATTACTGTTATACTTGGAGCGAGATGTTAGATGCCGATGCTTTTATGGCTTGGAAAGAAACCGGCGACATCTTCAATAAGCAAGTTTCCGACAAATTCAAAAATTTCGTGCTTGCACACGGTGGTACTAACGATGCAGACGAACAGTATTTGCGTTTTAGAGGAAAGAAGCCCGAACTTAAATATCTTCTTATGCAACGTGGAATGATTGCAAACGCTAAATAAAACGATATTAAGAAGTGAAAGCAAAATATTTTGCAACGCTAATAGCGAATTACGCCTTTTGGATTTTTTGTTTTGTGGTGCAGAAGCCGTTGTTTATGCTCTTCAATCCTATTAAAGGCGTAAAGTTTTCCGATTTCTTAGCGGTAATTACACACGGTTTGAAGTTGGATTGGTGTTTTGCGGCGTATTTTGTTTTCATTCCTGTATTGATATTTGTGTTGCATATCTTTATATCTTTCGACCTTAAAAGGATATTAAAGATATACAACACAATAATTTTAACCTTACTTTCCATAGTTTTTGCAGTCGATTGCGTGCTGTTTTCGTATTGGGGTTTTCATATCGATACGACTTTGCTTTTTTATCTTAGAGATTTCGGGGAAAGTCTTAATAGTGTAACTTTCAAAGATGTTTTGAAGTTTTTACTTTGCTTTGCAATCTACTTTATCCCTATGCTATTCATTTACATTAAGACCGTAGGTAAGTTAGCAAACATATCTCGTACCGACACTGCGTTACAAAAAGCCTTAACAACATTGCTTCTTGTCCTTTGTTTGCCAATTCTTGTAGTATGTACTCGTGGCGGCATTTCAACAGCAACGGCAAACGTGGGAATGGTTTATTATTGCGACAACCAAAACCTAAACCTTGCAGCCGTCAATCCCGAGTTTAACTTGATGTACTCACTTACCAAAAAAGAAAACTTCGCTGATAAATGTCGCTTTTATGATGACGATTTTGCTATCAAAGGTTTTAATCAGTTGCTTAAACAAGATAAACTAAGCAATGAGGCTTGGCTGACAAGCAAACGTCCAAATGTGGTGGTAATATTATTGGAGAGTTTTTCGGGACGATTTATTGGAGCGGCAAACGGTGTTAAATCCGTTTATGAAGGCAAAGAAGTTACGCCTAATTTGAACGCTATCGCCAAGCAATCGATAACTTTTCACAGAGCATATAGTAACGGTATGAGGACCGATAGAGGTATTGTCTCGGTGTTAAGCGGTTTTCTCGCACAGCCCGATATGTCAATCATAAAATACCCCGAAAAATCCTCAACATTGCCTTCCATTGCCAAAACTTTATCAAAGGCAAACTACAATACCGAAATGATTTACGGAGGTGATGTTAATTTCGCCAATATGCGTAGTTATTTCTACGGCTCGGGCTACAAAAACGTTATAGATTACAAATCCTTTTCACCAAAAGAACGAATGAGCAAGTGGGGTGTTAATGACAGGATAATGTTTGACTATCTTTTTAAGCGTATAAATGGTTACGATGCTTCAAAACCGTTTTTCACAACATTATTAACTCTTTCTTCTCACGAACCTTTTGATGTAGATTTCCACAAGTTTAAAGATAAATACGTCAATAGCGTTGCCTACACCGACGATTGCCTCGGGCAGTTTCTTAATAAACTAAAACAATCCTCTTTATGGAATAACACATTGGTCGTATTGGTTGCCGACCACGCTTCGAGTTCGCCCGAAAAACTTAATAGACAAGACCCTGAATTGTATCATATTCCTATGCTATTCACGGGTGGAGTAATCTCAACTCCGCAAACAATAACCACATTGGTTAATCAAACCGATATTGCCAAGACCATTTTGTCGGCGATGAACTTACCAACCGATGATTTTACTTACTCTCGTGATGTTTTGGGTGCTAAATACGAAAACTACGCATTCTATGTTTTTACCAACGGCTTCGGATTTATCACCGACAACGACATAGTCGTGTGGGATAATGACGTAAAAAAACGTCTTTTTGGCACTGACGCCTTTAACGAACAAAGCGGAAAAATCCTTTTGCAGACATTATATAAAGATATTGCGAGAAGATAGAAAATTAATGTCTGATAACACTGAAATAATGTTTAACACTAATTTATTAATGTTTAACATCAGTGAAATAGTGTTTAACACTAATTTTGCAATAACACATACGGGTAAAACGTGTGATATTATTAAAAATTTACGACTATTATGACAATAAACGATATAATAAACGCCTTTTGTATTCTTGGCAATGATATTAGGGAAGGGTTGTTTGCCGAGCCTTATCGTACAATGATGAACAGGGCAGAAGTAGAAAACCCTTGGTTCTTGCAATCCATGCAGCGTACAGCCTTAAACAATCTTTGCCATTTGCTAAACGACAAAAATCTTGTGGCAAACGAACTCATCGCTCACGGTTTTCAATTAAATACGGCGATTGAACAAAATAAAAACATTCTTATCGTGTGTGCGGGCAACATACCTGCCGTTGCTTTTCACGACATTATGTGCGTGCTGCTCTCAGGTTGCAATGCCGTTATCAAACTTTCGTCCCGCGACAAGACCATTATCCCTTTTCTTCTCGAAAGATTAACTCTCATTCTGCCCGAAATTAAATCCAAAATCCGTTACACCTCACCCGATACCTTGAACAACAAAAACAATATACACGGAGTCATTGCCACCGGCAGCGATTCTTCTTCTCTTGTCTTTGAACAGTATTTTTCAAACACTAAACATATAATCCGAAAGAGCCGACATAGTGTTGCAATCATTACAGAAAACGATGATATTTCGGGGCTTGAAGACGATATTTGCCTTTATTTTTCGCAAGGTTGCCGCAGTGTTTCTCATTTGTTTGTTCCGCAAAACTATGATTTTACTTTTTTAAGCAAAAGCCTTTTGAGATATTCGGATATTATCAATCATAACAAGTATCGTAACAATTATGATTACCAAAAGGCTATTATGATTATGAATAACATCGCTTTTATCGAGGCAATTCCGATATTGCTGCGAGAAAACGAGGAATTATATTCTCCTGTTGCCGTTGTCAATTATTCGTATTACAATAGTGTTGAAGACCTCGCAACTATAATTGAACAACAAAAAGATACTTTGCAATGCGTTGCGATGAATGGGAAGTTAAATGTTAATGGTGTCAGTTTTGTTGGTTTCGGCTCTTGTCAAAAACCGATATTTACGGATTATGCTGACGGAGTTAATACTATGGATTGGCTTAAAGGTGTTTGATGGAGTTATTGTGAATTTTAGACGAATGTATTTGTAAATAAAGTAAGGGATTTTCTTGTAAAATATATTAATTTTGCAAAACAAAATAAATATAGCGGTATGACAGAGCAATCAAAAACTTCATTGAAAGATTTGGTAAAAAAAGAGAGCGCATCTTCGGAAGAAACGAAACAAAACGAGATAGCTGCATTAAGACAGAAGATTGAAGCAGATAAGCAAGAAATAGAACGTTTGAAACGAAACAATAATACGAAAAAGGTTTGGATTATTGTTCTGGTGTGTGTTATTGTCATTGGTGCGGGGGTGACTGCGTATTATTACTGTATGAATAGAAATTCTTTATCTGTTATGCCTATAACTCAAACCACAACCGAGACTTTGAGCGAGAGCGTAACACAAGATGAGCAGGAGCAAACGCAAAACAAAGAGATTGAAAATCCAAATGCCCAATACGAAATGGCTATGCGTTATTTGAATGGAACAAATGGCGTTGCGATGGATAAAGACAAAGCTGTTTATTGGCTGATAAAGAGTGCAGAGAATGGTAATACGGCTGCAATGATGACGCTTGGCAATATGTATGAGATTGGAGATGCGGTGGAGAAAAGCAATAAGACGGCGTTCAGATATTATTTTACGGCTTCGCGTAGCGAGGATAAGCAGGCGTTATACAAAGTAGGCAAGTTTTATTATTATGGTATGGGTGTGGATAAGAATATTGAGAAAGCAACGTTTTATCTTCGCAAGTCCGCACAAGAAGATTACCAGCCGGCAAAGGTGTTGTTGGATTTGATAAAAAAAGAAAATGTTGCGGAACATGAACAGCACAAATTGCCGTTGCTGATAGAGAAAACGCAAAACGATGATAAGCAAAAGAGCGACACATCTAAACAGATAATAGAATAACACAAAACAATAAATAATAAACATTAAATAGCAGCAAAAGAGTATGAGAGTTGTCATTGAGAAAGATTATAAGGCGATGTCGGTTTGGGCGGCGGAGTATGTGGTAAGAAAGATAAACGCTTTTGTACCGACAAAAGAGAGGAAAAATTTTGTTTTGGGCTTGCCGACCGGTTCAACGCCTTTGGGAATGTACGAAGAGTTGATAAAGGCTTACGAGCAAAAGAAGGTAAGTTTCAAAAATGTTGTTACGTTTAATATGGACGAGTATGTAGGATTGGAAACTTCGCACCCTGAGAGTTATCATAATTATATGTTTCGTAATTTTTTCAATCACGTTGATTGTCCAAAGGAGAACATACATATAATAGACGGCAATGCAAAAGATTTAGAAGCAGAGTGTGGGAATTATGAGACGGAGATAAGGAGGTTTGGCGGTATTGATTTGTTTGTGGGCGGTGTCGGGCCCGATGGGCACTTGGCGTTTAATGAACCTTGTTCATCATTCTCTTCTCGTACAAGAGTAAAGACATTGACAACAGACACTATCATAGCAAACAGCAGATTTTTTGATAACGACATCAATAAAGTTCCTCGTCAGGCTTTGACGGTAGGAATTGCAACTGTTATGGAGGCAAAGAAAGTTATGATTCTTGTCAATGGACATAACAAGGCACGTGCATTGCAAGCAGCGATAGAAGGGCCGATAACGCAGATGTGGACGATAAGTGCTTTGCAAAATCATCCGAAAGGTTTGATAGTTTGCGATGAAGAATCGACAGATGAGTTGAAAGTCTCGACATATAAGTATTTTAAAGATATAGAAGGGAAAAATTAACTTATGAATTTGAATTTATCATCACAAATAGCGTTGGTTGATGTTCCGCAGAAGTTATACGCCCCGAAGACGGCTGTTGAGCAGTCGGAGATAACGAGAATGGAGAAAATATCAACGGATATTTTTCCCGATATAGATAGAGCGGTAATCCATTTGGCAGATATTGTAGTCAAAGAGATACTAAAAAAGCAATCGGACGGACAATATTGCGTGTTGGGACTTGGAACAGGTAACTCCTTGACACTGGTTTATGACGAGTTGGTACGACGACATAAGGAAGACAAAATAAGTTTTGCGAACGTGGTGGTATTTAATGCATACGAATATTATCCGTTGCAGGACGAAAAAAATCATAGTTCAATATCTCAGTTAAGACGAAGGCTGTTGGATAAAGTTGATATAGATGAAAAGAATATCTTTTCGCCCGACGGAAAAATACCACAACAGCGACTGCAAACATATTGCTCGTTGTACGAAAAGGATATTGAGCGTTTTGGCGGTATCGATATAATGCTGTTGGGTATAGGTCGTAGCGGAAATATAGCAACTAACGAACCGGGTTCTACACATACGTCATTGACGCGTTTGATACTTATCGATGAACTTGCAAGAGAGGAAATGTCGATGACTTTCGACACTTCGGAATCCGTTCCTCCGTGTGCGATAACGATGGGCGTGCAAACCATATTGCAATCCAAGAAGATATTTCTTACGGCTTGGGGCGAGGAAAAAGCGGATATGATTCGCAATACCGTTGAAGGCAATGTAACGGACAGTATTCCCGCTTCGTATTTACAAACTCACAACGATGCACACGTTGTGGTGGATTTGTCGGCTGCAAGTAAATTGACAAGAATTATAAATCCGTGGTTGGTAACTTCGTGTGTATGGAACGATAAATTGGTTCGCAGTGCGTTGGTTTGGTTGTGTAAGAAAACGGGCAAGCCTATATTGAAACTAACCAATAAAGACTATAACGAAAACGGACTTTCGGAACTTTTGGCGTTATATGGCTCGGCTTACGATGCGAATATAAAGGTCTTTAATGATTTGCAACGTACCATAACCGGTTGGCCGGGCGGAAAACCAAACGCAGATGACGAGTTCAGACCCGAAAGAGCCGTGCCGTATCCTAAACGTGTCATTGTCTTTTCGCCACACCCCGACGATGATGTTATATCTATGGGCGGCACGATACAAAGACTTGTCAAACAAAATCACGATGTACATATTGCGTATCAAACAAGCGGCAACATAGCCGTTGGAGACGAGGAAGTGATGAGGTTCCTTCATTTTATCAATGGCTTTAATCAATTGTTCTCCGATTCAAAGGACGATGTTATCACCAATAAATACAAAGAAATAAAACAATTCCTAAATAATAAAAAGGTAGGCGACTTTGATACGAAAGATGTTTTAACGATAAAGGGATTAATTCGTAGGGGAGAGGCACGTACTGCTTGCACATTCAATAATATTCCTTTGAACAAGGTACATTTCCTTGACTTGCCGTTTTATGAAAGTGGCAAGATTGAAAAACTTCCTGTGAGCGAGAAAGACGTTAAAATCGTTATGGATTTGATAAAACAAATCAAACCGCATCAGATATACGTTGCAGGTGATTTAGCCGACCCTCACGGAACACATAAGAAATGTACGGACGTTGTTTTTGCGGCTTTGAATGAGTTTAAGCAAAGCGGAAAAGAAGAAGACTGGCTGAAAGATTGTAGAGTTTGGATGTACAGAGGTGCTTGGGCAGAGTGGGAGATAGAAAACATAGAGATGTGTGTCCCTATGTCGCCCGAAGAGTTGCTATCCAAAAGGAAGTCTATATTAAAACATCAGTCGCAAATGGAAAGCGCACCGTTCTTAGGTAAGGACGAGAGGTTGTTTTGGCAAAGAGCGGAGGACAGAAACAGAGCCACTGCCGAGTTGTATCACAGACTTGGTTTGCCGTGTTACGAAGCAATGGAGGCTTTTGTTAAATACAACTACTGATAAGACGTTGCCAAAAGGAGTGCTTCTTATTAAAAAATAATATTAAACATCATTGAATTAGTTACGGACACTATTTTATTAGTGTCCGTAACTATTTTTGCGATTAGAGAGATTAATGTTCCAAATAGAGTAATTTGTGTTCCAAACAGTGAAACAATTTTGCGTTTTAGTGGAATAGTTCTAATTTTGCAGTACAAACAAACGCTAAGCAATATATACTGACAAATACATATTAAAGAAATTTAACTTATGAGAAACATCGGAAAAATAACCAATCGTTTAACCGTAAGCATGCAAGACTTTCTTTTTGGTAAATCATTATTTCGTTTTTTGAAAACTATAACATTATTATTTATCGTAATACTTTTTGCTTCTTGCGAAGATGTTTTTCAGGTGCATCCATACGATGTGCGTTTCAGTGGAGAAACAAATATAAATGCTCATCATATTAAAGAGATAGAACAACGTTTTCGTGATAGGCAAACTCTACGCATCGCAATTATCGGCGATACGCATTGTTGGTATTCGGAAACAGAGGACGAAATTGCGGATATTAACAGCAAAAACATTGATTTTGTTATTCATCTTGGCGATTTGACCAACACAGGTACAACAAAAGAATATGAATGGGCTCGTTCCACTCTTGACAAATTGCAGATGCCTTATGTTGCTCTTATCGGCAATCACGATTTTCTTGGCACGGGCGATAATTGTTATGATGCAATGTTTGGAAGAAAGGATTTTAGTTTTATTGCTGCACGAATTAAATTCGTGTGTTTGAATACCAACGCAACGGAATATGATTACATTTCGGCAGTTCCCAATTTTGATTTTATGGAACGTGAGATTGTTGCCGATACAGCACTATTCGATAGGACTGTTATACTTATGCACGCACCACCGTTTAACGACCAGTTCAATAATAATGTTGTTAAGGCATTTCAGCATTATACTTCGTTTTTCCCGGGACTGATGTTTTGTGCTTACGGGCATAATCATAGTCAAAAGATAAGTACTTTTTATGACGATGGTGTCATCTATTATGGTACTGATTGTGCCAAAGGACGTAACTATTATATATTCACTTTAACTCCTAACGGCTATGAATACGAGATTGTTGATTTTTAATCTGCTTTTGGCTTTGACCATTGCTTCGCAGGCACAGATAGACACAATGGATTCGCCTAAATACGTTCAGCGTGTCAATCGTTATCGTTCGGATTGGGAGTCGCTTATTCCGACGCAATTTATTATTCAAAATGCAGGTAATATGGGCTTGTTTTCATTGGGTGTCGGTTGGGATTACGGGCGTAAAAATCAATGGGAGACACATCTGTTGTTCGGCTATTTGCCAAAATATAAAAGTACAAGACCAAAGATGACAATGACAATCAAAGAGACTTTTATACCGTGGCGAGTTACAATGAAAAAAGGCTGGGAATTTGAGCCGCTAACGACAGGGCTTTATTTGAATACAATCTTTGGTCATGAATTTTGGGCTTCGCAGCCTGGTCGTTATCCGGATAAATATTATGATATTTCCACCAAGTTTCGTTTGAACGTCTTTGTCGGGCAACGCATAACGCTGATTGTTCCCAATAATCGACGTAAGTTTATTAAGAGTATTACATTGTTTTATGAATTGAGTACTTGCGATTTGTATATTCGTTCGATGATATGGGATTGGAAGAACGAGGTGCATTTTAGAAACATTTTCGGCTTGTCTCTCGGAGCAAAGATGCAATTCTTTTAATACGATAGAAAATAAAGAATTTTAATTATACAACTGTTTGTTTGAGGTAAGTTTTCCAAATACGGCATACTCGTGTCCCAATATCGGCATTTTATGTCCCAACGTCGGCAGTTTGTGCGGTACATTACGTAATCTACTTGCGTACATTACGTAATGTACCGCAATACATTGCGTAATGTACTGCACGAGTATCCACTGATTGGAAAACTTTGCTCCGATATTGGAACGAAAGTATCTGTCTTTTGAATGCGTGTGTCGGATTTTTACTTATTAACTTCAACGCAATAGCTGGAAAACTAAGGTTTTTAGAGCAAAACTTGTGTTTACAGATAATGAGTTTCAAATTGATAATACTTTATGCGAGTTTGATGAATTGAATTACTTGGAAATAAATACAAATAAAAAAGGTGTAGATAATTAAATCCACACCTTTTGTTTTATATATCAAAAATTTTATTCCGATATAAATAATTTGCCTATAAATCGACAAGCAATTTGTCTATATGACTTACTCTTCCCATTTGATTACAAGGTTTCTGTCGCCGTAAGCGTCATCGACTTTACCGCAAGCAGGCCAATATTTGTCATTGTGCTGCATAGGGAAAGCGGCCTCTTGACGAGTGTAAGGCAATTCCCAATTGTCTGCACAAACAACGTTCATCGTATGAGGAGCATTCATCACAACATTGTTGTCTTTGTCTGCCTTGCCGTCCTCGATGTCTTTGATTTCTTTTCTAATCTGAATCAAAGCGTCGCATAAACGGTCTAATTCGCTAAGCGGTTCGCTTTCGGTTGGCTCAATCATCAATGTTCCATGAACAGGGAAAGCTACCGTAGGAGCGTGGAAGCCATAGTCCATTAAACGTTTTGCAACATCGCCACATTGAACGCCTGAACTTAATGAGAACTGGTTGCAATCCAATATAAACTCGTGAGCACACATTCCTCTTTCGCCTGTGTAAAGGATGTTGTATGCGTCTTGCAAACGTACTCTCATATAGTTTGCGTTAAGGATAGCAAACGCCGTTGCGGCTTTCAAACCATCGCGACCAAGCATCATCAAATAACCATAAGATATTGGTAACAACATTGCAGAACCGAAGCCGGCACCTGCAACAGCAGAACCTTTCTTGCCACCAACTTTCATTATGCTGTTGTTAGGTAAGTAATCCACAAGTTTTTCGCAGCAAGCGATAGGACCAACGCCGGGACCGCCACCGCCGTGAGGCATTGCGAATGTTTTATGTAAATTCAAGTGGCAAACATCTGCTCCCATATATCCCGGGCCGGTGTATCCAACTTGTGCGTTCATATTAGCACCGTCCATATATACCAAACCGCCGTTGTCGTGAATAATCTTGATAATATCCAAAATTCTTTCTTCAAATACTCCGTGAGTTGAAGGATATGTAATCATCAAACAAGAAAGTCTGTCTTTGTTTGCTTCTGCTTTTGCTTTCAAATCATCAACGTCAATCTCGCCGCATTCGGTTGATTTAACGATAACGATTTCCATACCTGCCATAGCGGCACTTGCAGGGTTAGTTCCGTGAGCCGATGCAGGAATTAAGCAAACCTTTCTGTCTTCCATACCGTTTGCACGTTGGTAGTTGCGGATTGTCGTCAAGCCTGCGTATTCTCCTGCTGCACCTGAGTTCGGTTGGAAACTTACTTTGGCAAAGCCGGTAACCTTGCAAAGTATGTTATTCATATTTTCTATCATCTCTTGATAGCCCAATGTTTGGTCAGCAGGTGCGAATGGGTGCAATAAAGTAAATTCCGGCCAAGTAAATGGAATCATCTCCATTGCAGCATTAAGTTTCATTGTGCAAGAGCCAAGCGGAATCATCGCACGATTCAAGGACAAATCTTTAACTTCCAATTTTTTCAAGTAACGCATCATCTCTGTTTCCGAATGATACAACGAAAATTCTTTTGAAGTCAAGAACTTGCTCTGACGTTTAAGATTTGTTGGGATTATTTTTTTTGAAGATAACTTATCAACCTTTTCTGCTGTCTTGCCGTTTGCCGTTGCCAAGACTTCCAAAATCTCATTGACATCGCAAATAGAAGTTGTTTCGTCCAAAGCGATAGAAATAGTGTTGTCATCTATAAGGTTGAAGTTCATCTCGTGTTTCAAAGCCTCTGCCAAAACATCTTTTGCGGCAACAGGAGTGGAGAAACGAAGAGTATCGAAATAAACAGTATTCAATTGTTTGTATCCGTATTTCTCTGCATTTTCAGCCAAAGTGATAGCCATTGCGTGAATATCCTCTGCGATTGCTTTGATACCCTCAGGACCATGCCATGCAGCGTATTGACCGCTAACGATAGCCATTAAAGCTGTTGCAGTACAGATGTTGGAAGTTGCTTTTTCTCTTTTGATATGTTGTTCTCTTGTTTGAAGAGCCAAACGATAAGCCTTGTTTCCTTGTTTATCAACCGTGATACCTATTATTCTGCCCGGAATATTACGTTTGAACTCTTCCGTACAAGCCATAAAGCCGGCAGAAGGACCGCCAAAGCCCATAGGATTTCCAAATCTTTGAGCAGTACCCGTAACAGCGTCTGCACCTAATTCACCGGGAGCAACCAACAAAGCCAATGACATCAAATCAACAGCCAAATTAACTTTAACACCGTTAGCGTGAGCTTCATCGATGAATGCTTTATAGTCATTAACCTGACCAAAGCAATCAGGATATTGAAGTATTGCACCAAAGAATGTATTATCCAATTTAATATTTTGAGCATTGCCGATAACCAACTCTATACCCTTAGGCAAAGCACGTGTCTTGATAACGTCTATACATTGAGGGAATAAGTTTTCGTCAATAAAGCATTTATTTACGTTTTCTTTTACTTGCTGACGAGAACGAGAGTAGAAGAACATAAGCATAGCCTCAGCATCAGATGTTGCTTCATCCAACAAAGAACAGTTAGCCAAAGGCATTTTGGTCATGGAAGCAATAACGGTTTGGAATGTAATCAACGCTTCCAATCTGCCCTGCGAAATCTCTGCTTGGTACGGAGTATAAGAAGTATACCAGCCGGGATTTTCTAAAATGTTTCTTTGCAAAACGGCAGGTAAGATACTATTGTAATAACCCATACCTATATAAGAACGATATATCTTGTTTTTGCTTGCAAGAGCCTTGATGTGATTAAGATATTCGTATTCGTTCATACCCAAAGGTAAATCCAAATCTTCTTTCAAACGAATTTGTTTAGGAATTGTTTTGTCTATAAGTTCTTCAACAGATTTAACGTCAATAACGTTCAACATCTTTTCAACGTCTGCTGATTGAGGCCCGTTATGACGTGATGCAAAATTATTTGTTATCATCTTTTATTATGTTTGTATTTTAATTATTAATATTTAATACGTTCCTTTTTTATGAATGTGTGCAAATTTACGAAGTTTCACTTTATCTGCCTTAGTTTCCTTTCTTACGAAGTGTTATTTACTAACAGATTCTTTAAGTTTCAATACTTTTTGGCTGTGATTTTCGTTTTTGTCAAAAGAAATGTGATTGGCGTTGAAATGAAACTTATTGAGCGATGTGTTAATATCTTTTAGTGTCGAAAGAATATTGCCGATTAAGTACGCAGTAACGTTTTCGTTGTCCGTGCTATATGCTCCGCGATAGTCCATATTACTCAACGCTTTTGCACTTTCAATAATAAGTTCCGTTGATAGAAACGCAAATTTTTCACTTCTTGATTTGGAGTACGCCGCTATGGTTATCTCTCTTTTGAAATGAATTATAATATCGTAGAACTCATTCAAAAATGTGTGCAATTGATGAACCGTTACATTGTCTTTACTATATCGGTTGCAATAATCAATCTGTGTTAAGAAATCTTGTTTAGTCATATTACGCCAATAATTACGGGTGGCAAAGTTATAGAAAACTTTTTATTTGAACAATGTATTTTCCAAAAATCTTTACCTTTTCTGTTTTTTGATGTTTTAATACATTGTTTTAATACGGCAAATCGTTTTATCAGTGTTTAACATTGGTAAAATGATTAGTGAAACTATTTTACTGATGTTTAACATCATTTTCCTTAACTTTGCCCCCGTTATTTTTAATTATAAATCCTTAAAACTCTTCTTTCGGATACATAGAGTCCCACCAAGAACTGTCGCCTTTAAGACATTTAGCGAACCACGCATATATGGTGTTGTTCCACTGCATACGCTTATTGAAATCCACAATACCGTGATTTTCGCCCTTAACAGTTATAAACTCAACTTCTTTACCCAATATCTTCAAGGCATTATACATCTGAATACTCTCTCCAATAGGAACGTTGGTGTCCGATGTGCCGTGCAATAACAATAACGGCGTTTTGATTTTGTCAGCATTGAATAACGGAGAGTGCTGAGTGTAAAGCGTAGGGTTATTCCAAGGATACGAATCGGCGGAAGCCGCACCTGAATAAGAGTAACCCCAATAGCCTTCGCCCCAATATGAAGTTATGTTGGAGATACCTGCGTGTGATACAGCGGCTGCGAAAATATCTGTCTTGGTTTGTAAGTACTGTGTCATAAAACCTCCGTACGATGCACCCATACAGCCAACTTTTTTGCTGTCAATAAACGAATGGTCTTTGCAAACTCTTTTAACGCCTTCGATAATTTCATCAGCCGTAAAGTCTCCCCAAGTATTTACGTGTCGAGCAGCAAACTCTTGTCCCCAACCAATAGTTCCCGAAGGATTGATAACATAAACGACATAGTCTTGTTGAGTGTAAAGCCAGGCAGAGTAACGCATCTCAAAACTTCTATCCGTAGGCGTACAGCCTCCATAATAATACACAACCATTGGATATTTCTTTGTTTTGTCAAAGTTTGTCGGATAATAAAGGCGGCCGTCTATATTCGTGCCGTGCATTTTGAATGAATACGTTTCCATTTTGCCTATACCCATTTGAGCAAAAGCATCTTTTTTCGGAAAATACACTTCGGTGGTTTTAACTTCGTTGTTGTTATTCACAACGGCACGGAAAACTCTCTTAGGTTTGTTATAGTTTTCGCCGTAATAAACAAAAGTCTTCTCATCTTTTGATACGTCAAACGAAAAGACAATATCCACGCCCAAATCCAAAAGATTAAAAGTCTGTTTGTTTATGTCGTAGCGATACACATTTATAGAGTCTTTGTCTGTACAAGTAAGATAGATATTGTTCTTTCTAACGATTATGCTGTTAATCGACGGATTGAAGTTCTTGGCAACGGGAGTGATTTTCTTAGTTTTCAAATTCATTATGTATATTGAATAATTGAAAGCGTTAGGTATCTGTCCTTTTTTCAGAGTTGAGCCGATGGAATTAAAGGCTTCGTTGCTTGCCACCAATACAATGTTTTCGTTGTCTTGAAGATATTGTGCGTAATTGACAAATCCGTCTTCAAAGACCAAAGTATCCAATTTCTTTGTGTCAGGATTGTACTCAAATATGGAGTTAAACGTAAATGGTCGTTTGGTTGGATTGTCTTTTGATATGGAAAACAAAATGTTTCCGTTTGAACAAACATCATTAAGATACGTAGAACTGTGCGAATGGAACAAAGGTTGTGCGTTCATATCCTTAACAAGACTAAGAGTAGTCCTGTCTCTCCAACCCGGTATTCTGTCATCGGGCATATACATTCGGCGTAAATCTCCCGAAGTATTGTCGTTCTTTATAACCGTAGATAGAATATAATCTTTCTCGTTGTCGAAAAACGAAACAGTGCTGTTATCTTTCAAATCCTCAATCAACACTTTTCTTTCTCCGCTCGCAGGATTTAGCGTCAAAACCTTGCTGTTTTCGGTATAATACAACAAATCCGAAACCGGCATCCACGCATAAGAAGTTATCTTGTCGTCTTTGAAAATTATCTCGTCGTTATTGCTTGAACGAACTTCTATTCTATATTTACTATAACCTTTGGTATCGGTATCGTAGTACTTAACAAGATAATATTTGCCCGAAGCAGAAATCGACGTGTGGTAAGGATTTTCTCCGCAGAGCATAGTTTGAAGGGTCAGCCCCGAACGATTATCGCCTATCGTCGGACGAAGTTCTCCATTATTCTGCAAATCCAATGTTGTGGAGAGTTTATACGTTTTATTACCCTCACACATAACGCTTATGCCCACAATATGATTGCCCGGTTCCAAAGACTTTTTAATCGTTACGGCCGTTGCAGAGTCCCATTCGCTTTGCATAGCAAGTTTCTCGTCGGCTTTTTGTCCGTCAATGCTTACAATAAACGCCGCATTACTTTTGATTTCAATGTTTCTATTCACATATTTATCCGTATTTATCGTAAAATACAGCGTCTGCGAAGTGAAATCTTTGCCGCTATTGTCCAATGTTACAACTCCATTGTTTGCAACAATATCATTAAGGCGGTCAATATCTTGTTTGCCGTTTGGAACGCAAAGATAATCGTTTGCAGAAAACTTCTTACCGTTTGCTCCGATGGAATCAAACATTAAAGGTTTATCAAAACCATAAGACTTGGTCGTCTTAAACATTGAAATAGGTGTTGTCTTGTCTTCATTTTGTGCGATAACGCTTGAAAACAAGATTATAAACACCGCAAAAAAACAAATTTTTCTCATAACTTTTTATTTCTTTTTACTGATATTAATATTTCTTTTTTTTATCATTATATTCTTTCAACTGATGTTAAACACCGGTTTCCTAATCATTATATTCCTTTTCCTGATGTTAAACATCATTTTCTTGAAACTGCATCGCCCTTACCTGCATTGCGGAATATACAGTATGCGTTTAGTGTCAAAAAACTCGTAATCGAACAAATCACGTACATTATATAATGTATATTTGCCTTTGAAACCTATGAGTTCTTGGCACACATCCTCGCCTTTAAGGTAAAGAATGCCGTTTTTCAACTCATTATTACATTTGTTGGTTACTTTGTTTTTGGTCATTTTCATAAAATCATTAAGGTTGGTAACGGCTCTTGAAACTATGAACTCATATTGCTCTTTATCCTCCTCACATGGCAATTGTTCTGCCACGACATTGTTTAACTGCAAGGCATCTTTTATTGCATTAACCACTTTAATCTTCTTTGCAATTCGGTCAATCAAATGAAATTTTGCGTTTGGGAACATTATCGCAAGGGGAATACCGGGAAAGCCGCCGCCGGTACCGACATCAAGTACGGAAGTATTGTCCTTGAAGCGTATAACTTTCGCTATTGCGAGTGAATGAAGAATATGATGAACGAAGATATTATCTATATCCTTTCGAGAAATCACATTTATTTTGCTGTTCCAATCCTTGTATAGACTGCAAAGCGATGCCAATTGTTCCAATTGTTTTGCCTCAATATCTTTAAACTGTGATTTTATATATTCTGTTTGCTCCGTATTCATCACTTTTTTTATTTTACTCTCTTGAAATTTTTATTTCGACCTCTCTTACTCTGCTTTTATTAATTGAAAATTTTCTTTCTTTGTCTTGTAAATTTTTATGATTTGCAAAAATACAAAAAAAATCCTCTGCACCAAAATCCTACTATTCAAAAACTTTTTTGCCACATTCTGTAACCTCTTTTTGATAACTTTGATAATGCTTTCTTTGGCTTGCAATTCTTAACTGATAAACTTAACAAAGCGTTTTGTTGCCTTAGTTTCTTATGCTACCGCTTGCAGTTCTTGTCTAAATCGTTGGAACTTTCGTCTAAATCGCTACAACTTTCGTCTAAACCGTTGAGAAACGTGAAAGTGAAAAGCGCATTTCGACCTCTCGAATATCAGCGATTTAGACGCAAACTCTCGGGATTTAGATGAAAGTTGTAGCGATTTAGACGCAAACATCAAACGAAAGAATAAAAAGTTGAGGTTAGAAAATAAAAATATCAAAGAAAAAGGCTTGAAATTCAGTTTATAAAGCTGAAAATCAAGCCAAAGAAATGCATAACTACAAATTAAAGTGTTTAACACAATATAAAAAATTCATATCTCAAAGAACGAAGTTTTATGTTTAGGTAGCAAAGTTAAAAATGGCAGAGTGTAGAATAGAATGTGTAGGCGAATGAATTAAAAAATCAATATAAGAAATTGTTGTAAGGGTAGATTTTGGAGTGAATTACTTTGATTTTATTGTAAAGTGTCTGTTTGAGTTCTTCAATATTATCTTTATTCTTTGCCGAGATAAAGACGGTGGGGTGGGAGTTGTGGTTGTAGTATGTGCGTTTCCAGTCATCAAGAGTGAAATTAAACTTTTCGATTGGCGTTAAGTCGTCCTCTTCTTTCTGAGTGTATGTGTAGGCGTCGGTCTTGTTGAATACTATTATCGTTTCTTTGTCGCCTGCACCTATTTCGTTAAGAGTTCGGGTTACTTCGTCAATCTGATGTTCAAAATCATGGTGGGAAATATCTACGACATGCACCAACAAATCCGCTTGTCTTACTTCGTCCAACGTGCTTTTGAAACTTTCGAGTAAGGTTTCGGGCAACTTTCTAATAAAACCTACGGTGTCAGTCAATAGAAACGGTAGGTTTTCGATTACAACTTTACGCACGGTGGTGTCAAGAGTGGCGAAGAGTTTGTTTTCTGCCAAGACATCGCTTTTGGAAAGCAGGTTAAGAAGCGAAGATTTGCCTACATTGGTGTAACCCACGAGGGCAACGCGAACGAGTTGCTGACGATTCTTGCGTTGTAGTGTCTTTTGTTTATCGATTTCAACGAGTTTTTGTTTCAACAATGAGATTTTACTAAGAACAATTCGCCTGTCTGTCTCTATTTGTGTCTCTCCCGGACCACGCATATTAAGACCGCCTTTTTGTCTGTCAAGGTGGCTCCACATACGTTTAAGGCGTGGAAGAAGGTATCTGTATTGAGCGAGTTCGACTTGGACTTTGGAGTGTGCGGTTGAGGCGTGAAGAGCAAAGATATTAAGTATCACCTGTGTTCTATCAAGGACATTGCAATGCAAAACGGACTCTATGTTTCGCAGTTGTGCGGGTGATAGTTCGTCATCAAAGACCACGTATTGCAAATCGTTGGCATCGATATATGTTTTTATCTCTTGCAACTTGCCGCTTCCAACGTATGTACGAGAATCCGTCTGCGGCAGTCTTTGAGAAAAACTTTTGATGCTTATTGCACCAAGAGTTGTAATCAAAAAATTAAGTTCATAAATATAATCCTGCAATGCTTCGTCGCTCAAATAAGGAGTTTGAACGAAAACGGTTACGCATCTGTCTTGTATTTCTTCCATCGAGAAGTTGTTGTGTTAGGCGGTGGGGTTATTTGCTAATAGGCATATATTGTTGCATCAAGCGAGCGATATATTTGCCGATAACATCAAATTCGATATTGACTGTCGTACCCACTTTGAAGTTATGGAAATTTGTGTGCTGTTGGGTGTAAGGTATGATTGAGACGGAAAACATATCGTTTTGGCTATCGACAACGGTTAAGGACACACCATTGACACAGATACTGCCTTTTTCAACGGTAGGTTGCACACGCTCGCTATCGTTGTAGGTGAAATAATAACGCCAAGAGCCGTTTTCGTCTATGATTTTGGTGCATACGGCGGTGGTATCTACGTGGCCTTGAACGATGTGTCCGTCAAAACGACCGTCTTGTGGCATACTTCTTTCCACATTTACTTCGTCGCCAATTTGCCATTTGCCAAGATTGGTTCGCATCATCGTCTCTTTCATAGCCGTAACAACGTATGTCGAGCTTTGTTTATCAATCTTTACAACCGTAAGGCAGCAGCCGTCGTGAGCGAAACTTTGGTCAATATGTAAATCTTTGGCTATATCGCACTGCAATGTAAAATGAAAATTTGTGCCTTCTTGTTCTATATTTACGACTTTGGCTGTTTTTTCTATAATTCCTGTGAACATAAGTTTGTTTTGTTTGTTAATTGTTTTGTTATTTGGCGTTGCGGTGTTTGAAGTTAAGTTTTCCAAAAAAGAAATTCAAACCGTCAAACACCGCAATCAAGCCGTAATGTTTATATTTTAAGTCGTTAAACGCTTATTTCAAATAATCTTCGTAGTAGTTAAAGATTTTTTTGTACAATTCTACACGGTCTTTGCCCCTTACATTGTGTTCGTGGTTGGTGTACATAAAGTAATCAACCGGTTTTTTCTTTTCAACGCATAGGCGTATAAACTCCAAAGAATGTTGTGGCACAACGGTGTTGTCTTGGTAGCCTTGCATAACAAGGATATGAGTACCCTCAGCCATATTGTCTATATAAGAAAGTATGGAAGCGTTCTTGTAACCTTCCGGGTTGTCTTGCATAGTTCCCATATAGCGTTCGCCGTACATAACTTCGTACCATTTCCAATCAATGACAGGGCCGCCGGCTGTTGCAACCTTGAATACGCCAGGATTTCTCAACGTCATACCCAATGTCATAAAGCCGCCGTAAGACCAACCATCGACACCAATACGTTCGCTGTCGATATAAGGCAAGGATTTCAAATACTCAATACCTAACATTTGGTCTTCGATTTCTTTCGTGCCGCAGTTGTGCCATATTGCGCTCTCGAACTCATAGCCTCTATTGGCAGAGCCTCTTGAATCCATTGTCCAAACGATGTAACCTTGCGTTGCAAGATATGGTAAGAAGTTGCCTGCACCTGCTGTCCAATAATCGGTGATTAACTGTGCGTGCGGGCCGCCATATACATAGACGATTACAGGGTATTTCTTGTTTGGATTAAAGTCTTTTGGCTTAATCATTCGTGTATATAACACCGTGCCGTCTTTTGCTATAAGGGAGTCTATTGTTATTATTGGTTTGTTATCGATATTGTCGAACGGGTCTTGTGCTTTGTCCAATTCTTTAATGATATTGCCTTTGCGGTCTCTTAGAACAATACGATAAGCAACATCGGTTGAAGAATAAGAGTCTATAAACATAGTGCCGCTTGGGTTAAATGCAACATTGTGAGTTCCGTGGTCAAGAGTTATTCTTGTCATCTTGCCGCTTTTCAATTCTATTGCGTAGAAATTGCGTTCAAGTGGCGAATCCTTGGTTGCATATACGTAGCAAATAGTTCCTTTGTCGTTGAAGCCGGCTATTTCACTAACAATCCAGTTTCCTTTGGTCAATTGTTTGATTTCTTTGCCCAAGGTATCATATATATATAAGTGTTGCCAGCCGTCTTTTTCGGAGAAATAAAGGAATTTGCTCTGGTCTTTTGGTAAGAATGTTAAAGGATGCTCTGGTTCAACGTACTTGTTGCTTACTTCTTCAAAAAGCGTGCGTATCTTTTGACCGTTGTCAGAGTTATAGGCTTCAAGCCACATGTGGTTTTGCTTACGGTTAAGTTTCTGAATATAGACAGTCTTGCCGTTAGGTGAGAAGCAAATATTGGTTAAGTAGTTTTCACGCTCTTCGATGGAGTTGTCTTTGCGTGTTTGTAACTTTACTTGTTTGTTAGTTGCGGTGTTATAAACAAAGACTTCGACTTCGTGCGACTTCATACCCGCCATAGGGTATTTTATCGGAGTTACTTTGGCTTGTCGTGTCATTGTATTAACCAAAGGATAATCCTCAACCATTGATTGATCCATACGATAATATGCCAAATACTCTCCGTTATCAGAGAAGAACAAGCCCTTGTTTATTCCGAACTCGTTTCTATGAACGCTTTGTCCGATGATAATGTTAAGGCTGTCGCCGTCGAATGTTATTTGTTTTTCTGTGCCGTTGTTGATAAATAGGTTATTGTTTTTGATGTAGGCTTTGACATTTCCTGCCTGCTCCAAGTACTGAGCACCTTTGATTTGCTCGCTTTTTTGTTCGGTTACAATCTTGTCGTTGCCTTTCTTATCGACAATATGTTTCTGACGCTTGCTGTCATAATAGGAATAAGTGTCGTTGCTTTCAAATCTCGGACTATAAACATTAAGTTTTATGCTATAAGTTCCGTCCATTAGGTGTTCAATATCCAAGTGCTTTTGTGCAAAAAGGCAACTTACGGATAGCAATAATAATATAAAAACGTTTGTCTTTTTCATATTGATATTTGTGTTTTTAATAATTTTTCCAATTTCTGAATTTAAGTTTGAAAACTCCAAAGAATGCTTCTTTGAATATCTTCATACTCATCTTGCTTTGTCCGAGTACTCTGTCGGTAAAGACAATTGGCACTTCTTTGATGTTGAAGCCTAAGCGATAAGCGGTGTATTTCATTTCAATCTGAAAGGCGTAGCCTACAAATTCAATCTTGTTGAAATCCATCTTCTCCAACACCCTGCGAGTATAACAAACAAAGCCGGCCGTTGCATCGCAAATCTTTACGCCTAAAACAAACCTTACGTACATACTTGCACAATACGACATAAGAACTCTGCCAATAGGCCAATTTACTACCGATATTTTGCCGTCCAAGTATCTTGAACCAATCGCAACATCTGCTCCGTCGTTGCAACATGCGTTATACATATCTATTAACTTCTTAGGCGGGTGAGAGAAATCAGCGTCCATTTCAAAAACATATTGATAATCTCTGTCCAACGCCCAACGAAAGCCGTGAATATAAGCCGTGCCTAAACCTAACTTTCCTTGTCTTTGCTCCAAGATCAAACGCTTTGGAAATTCGTTCATAAGTTTTTTGACAATATCAGCCGTGCCGTCGGGAGAACCGTCGTCAATAACTAAAATATCAAATTCTTTCTTTAATTTGAACGTATAACGAATGATGTTTTCGATATTCTCTTTCTCATTATACGTAGGTATGATTACTATTGAATCAGACATAATTGTTTTATTTGTTTTTATCTGAGAATTGTTTCAAACTGCCGCTTGAAGGATTATCAAACGGATTGCGTTTTATTGTGCCGTCGGGGTTAATAAGTATAAACTTTGGCAAAAAATGTAAATGGTATTGCTCTACAATATCCCAATTGAAATCAAAATGAACAAACGGGAACTTATATTTGCTGCCTGCTTTTGAGTTTTTAACAAAGTTATACATCTTCTCAAAAGAGTTGTCCATACTTATAATAACTATATTACAATTATCTTTTATGGAATCATAGAAATAATGTATGGTCTCCAATTCTTTCAAACAAGACGTGCAATCCAACTGTATCAAACCGACAACAAGAGGTTTGTCCATAAACTTGTTTATCGAGACCTTGTTTCCGTCAATATCCTTAACCATTAACTCTTTTGTTTTCTTACCAAAGAAATCTCGCGTCGGAAGATACTCCAATAAATTCTTTGCAATCTGTTGATGCTTCTCGAATTTGGTGATAGAAACAAACTTTTCAATCATCTTCAATATACGCTCTCTATCAAACACGCCTTCAAGATAAGCATCTTTCATTCCTTGCAAGAATACCAACTCCCTGAACACTTCATTGACCAACACAGGGTCGCGACCCAAAGCGTCATTAAAGCCATTGTAGTTGTTGGCGTCAAGATACTTTTCAATATCGTTTCGATTGATAAACTTATATCCTTGCGAGAAATAATGAGAAAATACCGTATTAAAGCAATCCATATAACCGATATTGTCGTAAAGAATAGGCGAAGAAGCAAACAATTCTTCTCTTATTTTCTTTTGCGAGCCGATAGTTAAGCCGTATTTCAACGATGCGAACTCATAATTTACATACGTTGCCATATATTGATTGCTTGCGTATTTATCCGTAAGACTTTTCTCCAACTTATTTAGATTGCTTATCGTTGCGGAATCTTTTATTAGCAGCATTCTGTAATTATCGGCAATGAAATTGTTTAACATCGTATCCACATCTTCAACAGGGAAGTTTATATTATCGTTCTTCTCCATCGAAAACTCCACAGGTAAAACTTCTTTTAACGAGAAATTATAAGCAGAATCGTCATAAGGCAGCACTTTTATCGAGTAACTGTTTCCCGGAACGCCAAGAAAATGGAACTCACGCAAGCCGACTTTTACGATAGTTTCTTTCTCTCCGTCAAGAGTGATGCGACCAACGGCTTTCAAATCTTCGCCAACCGCTATTCTTTGTGCAGAAACTTCTTGTAACGAAACTCTGTCGTTGATGTACGAAATATCTACGTTTTTATTGATTGAAGAGTTGTTATCTTTGCCAAAACTTTTGTCGAAATTCACCTCTATGACTACATTTTGTGCGATGATGCACTGACAAAAGCATAAAAACAGCGGCAATATTATGTGTTTGATAAACTTCATGGTTATCTTATTTGTTATTATGATATTGAAATCGGTGGCAAAGTTAGTGAAATTTTCGTTAAACGCTATGCTTATTCCTTGTTTTTTGTTGCCATATAGCGATTTATTTCAATTATTTCTTTGTCAAATAAACTTTTAAGCCCTTTTATTCGGATAAAATCCGTACGAATAACCACCTTAATAAATCCAATAAACATTACAGTGTTTTTACTAATCATTTTAATAAAGCCTGCAAATATTTTTACAATACTTGAAACTATAAAAATAATCACTCACATTATCAAAATAGTGTGAGTGATTATTTTTATGATGTTAAACACTATTTTATTGGTTTGTGATATAATTTTTGGATAGAGTGGAAAATGTTTTATATATTGACAAATTAAAAATTCAGATGTATAAACATACAAATAAATAAGCGAAGCAAGTTTTTATTCTTGCTCCGCTTTGTTTGTCGTAAAATCTTAAAAGATTTGTTTGAAGTTAATTAAAACAGCGGTTAGTAGCCAAAGATTTCGTCCAAAGAAAGTTTGGTTATTTTGCCGTATTTCTCCAAATTTTTGAAATCAATTTCGTTTTCGTTGCCAAGAACAACAACGTTACGCTTTTGATTTTTGATGTATTTCTTATTGAATTTCAAAACATCGTTAAGAGTCAGCTTTTTGATTGCATTGTAATTGTCTTGTGCAGGCGATTTTTTCAAACCTAATTCCTCACAATTCAAATAAGAATTAATGATGCTCATATTTCTTGTACGAGAAGTACGAGATGCAGCTTCCAAAGATTGTTTTGCTATATCGAAGTTCTGTTGAGAAATCGGCATATTATCCAACAAATCTGTGAATGCAGCCAAGGCATCTATGAGTTTATCGTTTTGTGTTCCTATATGGGTCATTACCATATTGTGATGACCGTTCTCGTTTGCAGAGATATAATATGATGCAGCAGAATAAGCCAAAGAACGTTTCTCTCTTATTTCTTGGAAAACTATACTATTCATCGAACCTCCGAAGTACTCATTATAAATAGATATAATAGGAGTCATTTTCAAATCAAAAGCAGTTGAAGTCGTCAATTGTCTGCAAAGAGATTGCTTTGCATCGTAATGAGCGAAATAAACGTTATTGCCTTTGGTCGGAAGCAAATCCAAATCCTTGGAAGGCTTTAATGCTTTCTTTGCAGCATGAACGCTGTGTTTGTCGGCAATGTGTTTTTCAATTTCGGATAAAGATTTATCGCCATAATAAAGGATACGCTGAGGTTGAGAAGTCATTGTTTTGATTTGATTGACGATGTCTTGCGAAGTGATTTGTTTTACTTCTTCGTTGGTAACAAAACGTTTTTGAATATTGTCTTTGCCGTAATTGACATAGTTAATCATTTTGGAGAAGATAGTGTTTTGTCTTGATTTAGCGTCTTGTCTTGATTTCAAAACATCGTTGATGGAGTTTTGAACGGCGTTGTCGGAAATCTTAGGATTGTTAAGAATATCCTCAACGATAGATATAGCCTTATCCATATTCTCGCTAAGACCCGATATATTTACGATAGAATACTTGCTACCAAAGTTAATAGAGTAGGAGCATGCAATATCATACATTTCACGATTGATTTGTGCGAGTGTGCGGTTGGTTGATTCCAATTGGGAAAGGAAGTTGTTGGTAATGCCGGCTTTTTTGTCGTACAACGAACCGTAGTTGTAACGGAATACAAGTTGAAATCTGCCATTCATATCGTTTTTAACGTACAAGATTTCGTTGCCGTTGGCTTTACCTTTTTGCATATCTCTGTCAAAATCGACAAATACAGGTTCGATTGGCTCAACGTTCATAGATTTGATATCCTTTAAGAAATTGCTTTCAACATCACGATTCATTACAACAGGAGTTATTGCAGGCTTATCAACTTTTTGTACATCGCGTTTTTCACCTTGACGTTTATAAACTACAACATAATTATTGTCGCCGAAGATGCGTTTTGCAAAATTTACAATCTCTTCTTTGGTAATCTTGCTCATATTTTCGGTTTCGTTTATAACATCTTGCCAATTTCTGTGTTCAATATACGCCATAGCCATACTCATTGCGCGACTTTCATTGTTTTCCAATTCTTGCATATTTGTAAGTTTCTTGTTGTTGATTGCTGCTCTAAGCAACTCTTCGTCCCAATTGCCCGATTTCAAAATATCAATCTGTTTAAGGATTAAGTCTTTCAAATCTTCAAGACTTTGTCCTTGTTTAGGGACGCCACCGAACTGAAAACTTGCATAATCATTCAAAGGACTGACACCGCTATAAACATACTGTGCAAGTTGTTTCTGATTTATGTTTTCGTCCATTATACCGCAAGAACCATTCATCAAAATAGCATCGGTCATTTCTGCCAAAAGCACATCTCTTGAACCGTTACCCTCATCCATTCTAAAAGCAATGGTTACATTCTCTGCCTCCAAGCCATTTACTTCCACAACTTTTACTTGCTCAATCGGAGATTCCTTGACGTAAGAAAAGTCAGGAATGTAACGAGGCTCGATGCTGCCGAAATATTTGTCTATTAATTTTATTGCTTCGTCCGGGTCGAAATCACCTGACATTGCAATACAGTAATTGTTCGGCACATAGTAGTTACGGAAATGCTTATTGATGTTAGACAACGAAGGATTTTTCAAATGTTCTATCGTTCCTATTGTCGTCTGCGTACCATAAGGGTGATTAGGGAACAAAGCCTCGTTTAGTTTCTCGTAAGCGGTACGTCTGTCGTTAGCCATATTCATATTTTTCTCTTCATAAACGGCTTCCAATTCGGTATGGAATAAACGAAAGACAGGATTGGAAAATCTATCGCCTTCTATTTTCAACCAACGTTCCAATTCGTTTGACGGAATGTTTTCTTGATATACAGTCATATCGTTTGAAGTGAAAGCATTCGTGTTTTGTGCCCCAATCAAGGACATCATCTTGTCATATTCGTTAGGTATGGCGTACTTACTTGCTTCGTAAGAAACAGAATCTATTTGATGATATATCTCTTTGCGTTTTGCGGCATCGGTGGTCTTGTTATAGACTTCATACAAGGCTTCGATTTTCTTTAATTGCTCTTGTTCCTTGTTCCAATCCAAAGTTCCGAAATGTGTAGTTCCTTTGAACAATAGATGTTCAAGATAATGGGAAAGACCTGTCGATTCGCTCGGGTCGTTTTTGCTGCCTACACGAACGGCAATGTAAGTCTGAATACGTGGTTCGTCTTTATTAACGGAAAGATATACTTGCAGACCGTTATTCAACGTGTAATGAATGACATTCATCGGGTCATTCTTGTAAGTCTGTTTTTTGTAGTTTTGGGCAAAAACACTCGAAGTGAATATAAAGAGTGTTAAAAACAGCAGCCCCTTGATGGTTTTTCTATTCATCTGTTTATGGATTTTATTTGTTAAAAAATCAATACTGCTTATTACAAAATTAGTGTTAAACACTATTTCACTGATGTGAGTGAAAAATTTACTGGTGTTTAACATAATTTTTGCAAAATTATAGATTTTTTTTCACAAACCAATACTTTTGAAAATATTTTGATATATAGAGGAATGGATAACAAGCCTTATGTTATCCTTATTATATAAGGATATGAGTTTAATAAACATTGAGATTTTGTTTCAAGATAGAGAAAACAAAACTTTGGTATTTAATCCGTCAAAATTTGTGTGCATTTCAAAATTTTCGTAAATTTGCAAAATCATATAAACAAATGTTATCGTGATAGAGAATAAGCCTTTGATATTAAACATAGAGACTGTAACCAATGTATGTTCGGTAAGTTTGACAAGAGGAGATATTGTACTCAATTATTTGGAATGCAAAGAGCCGAATGCACACTCGAAAATGTTGGCAGTGTTGATTGAGAAGATATTTGAGAACACGTATTACAGTCTTAGCGAGATAAACGCCGTTGCAGTAAGCAAAGGACCTGGTTCATATACGGGTTTGCGTATCGGTGTTTCGACGGCAAAAGGTCTTGCATACGGATTGAGCATTCCTTTGTTGGCTATTGACACATTGCAAGTCTTGGCTTACAAAGCAAGAAAAAAATATCCAGATTGTGTTTATCTGCCAATGATTGATGCAAGACGTATGGAGGTTTATACATCGCTTTTCGATAAAGACTTGCAGCCGTTAAAAGAAATATCGGCGGACATTGTCGAAGGGGATATTTATAAAGATTTCAAGGGCGAAAAAATTATTTTAATCGGAGACGGAGCAAAGAAATGCAAGAGCGTCTTGACCGACGGCAGATATGTTTTAGACGAAGACATATATTTGCAGGCTAAGGATATGGGTTATTTGTCCTTCGAGAAGTATAAGAATAGCGACTTTGAGGACGTGGCATATTTTGAGCCGTATTACTTGAAGGAATTTATTGCAATAAAAAGTAAAGTTAAAGGACTTTATACACAAAACTAATTTTTGGTGTAACGTGGGAAAGAATAAATTAGCAAGATTTGCAGAAAATTTGACATTTACCAATTTGTTTCAAGTCAGTTTTGAAGATATTCAAAGCCAAGATTTTGAACTTAAAGGCAAATGGCGTGAAGTGTATTTTAAGAACAACAATCCTATTGTTTTGGAGTTGGGTTGTGGCAAAGGTGAATATACTGTGGGTTTGGCAAAGAAGTATCCGAATAAGAATTTTATTGGTATAGACATAAAAGGGGCAAGATTGTGGCGTGGTTGCAAGACTGCTTTTGAGGATAAGATGAATAACGTTGCTTTTTTGAGAACTCACATTCAGTTGTTGGAGAAATTCTTTGATAAAGATGAGGTTGATGAGATTTGGATTACATTTTGCGACCCTCAACCCAATAATGAAAATCGCCGTTTGACTTGTGAGAGATTTTTGAACAGATACGCTCAGGTTATAAAGCCTGACGGAGTTTTGCATTTGAAAACCGATAGCAAGGAATTGTTTGATTATACTTTTGAAAGTTTGCAAAATAACAATCACGGCATAATTTTTGCGAACGACGACCTTTATGCAAGCGACTATGAGGGAGATGCAAAAGACATTCAAACGTTTTACGAAAAGATGTTCTTAAACGAAGGAAAGAAAATCACGTATATAAAATTCAAATTGTAAAAGGAAATAAAAGAGTGCTCATTAACGTTTAAGTTTGTGAGTGATTAGAAGAAATTAACAATAAAACAATACAACTATGAAAAGAACAGTTTTAACCCTTGCTTTGATTTTTTCAAGCATGGTAGTTTTCGCTCAAAGTGAAGAAGAAACCTTAAACAAGTGGATTAATACCTACAACGAGTTGAACGCATCAAAGAATTACGCAGCAATGATAAGTAATTTCGATGCTTGCCATTCAGAGGTACCGTCTTGGGATTTTGCTTACTATTACAAAGGCGTGGCAGAGTTCAATACAAATGACCACGCTGCTGCTATCAAGGATTTCGCAACATTTACTTCTAAGATTGACACAGTAAATTCTGTTTATCTGATGATGGCAAAGAGTTACAACGCACTATCACAGCCGCAAGATGCGTTAAACTCTCTTGCAATCTATACTCAAAAAGAACCAAACGATAAGAATGGTTATTCAGAGATGGCTAACTCTTATCTTGCGTTGAAAGATTACGCTTCTTATGTTAATGCTTTGAATAAAGTTGTTTCGATAGATGCAACTGATGTTGCTGCATACAAAAACATAGCATCTGCATACGCAATGCAGAAAGACTTTGAAAACGCAATAAAAGCATACGACAAGGTTATAGAGTTAGACGCCAATAACGCCGAGATGTATTTCAATCGTGCAACTTGCAAAGTGTCTTTGAAGACAGCCGAAAGCATCGCAGCCGCATTGGAAGACTTAAATAAAGCTGAGAGTTTGGGAAAAGCCGATTTGAAATTGTACAACTACAAATACAATTGCCATTCGATGTTGAAGAACAACGCAGGAGCAATCGAGGCTTGTACAAAGATGTTGGAGTTAAATCCTGATGATTTGCGTACATTGTACAACCGTGCCAACGCTTATTACAAAGATAAGAAGTATAAAGAAGCCATTGCCGATATGACTTCTGTTATCGACAACGAAAAAGTAGATGATAAAACGAAGTTAAACGCTCTTAAAACAAGATATATGTGTAAGAAGAGCCTTAACGATGCCAAAGGAGCCCAAGCAGACTTGGAGATAATCAATAAAATGTCCGGCAAATAGTATAAAGGTTTTATCTAAAAGAGAAAAACAAGTTGGCAAAACGCCAACTTGTTTTTTTATCACCTGTTTTATGGCTTGAATAATGAGAAATGAATTATCTTTGCAACGTTTTAATATCATATAACTATGTTAATCACATTGTATGACGACAGCCTTTCACCCAAACAACTATCGCAAGCGGTGAATTTATTGGAGAACGATTCCATTTTACTCGTTCCGACAGACACTTTATACGCTTTTGTCTGCGATATACACTCGCGAAAAGCCGCACATCGCTTGGCGGAAATCAAAGGAAAGAAACTCGAAAAAAGCAATTTCTCTATTCTTTGTTCTTCACTCTCTATGGCGTCCAATTATATCAAACCTTTGACCAATCATCAGTTTTCGTTTATTAAATCATTGGACAGCGGCAAATTTACACTTGTCTTGCAGGCAAGCAGTCTCACTCCCAAAATCTTTCAAAACAAGAAAAGAACGATAGGAGTGCGTATCACACAAAATCCAATGCTTATCAATATCATCGAACAGTTGAACCGACCATTGCTCGTTACTTCCGCTCCGCGTGATAACGATACCGACGGCATATATAAGAACGCCGAACTGATTTATGAGAAGTACGAAGACGATATAGCCTTGGCAATAGACCGCGGTGAGATTGCAAGCATTCCTTCAACGGTGTTGGATTTAACTTCAAACGAAGATTACGACATTATACGGCAAGGCTTGGGCGTTGTTGAGTAAATGGCGCGAAAAAATCAAAAACAAGTGATGAATACAAAGGCTTTTGTTATGCGTGGAGTTTTGTTTTGCTTTATTTGTCTTTGTTCTTTTTTCGTTTCATTCGCACAAAAGACGGATAATTACGAACAAGCGATGAGAAGAGCGATAAACAACAATAATCTTAACGTTGCTCTGAGTATTTATAACTCGGCAGTGGAGGAGGATTACTATAACTTGTCCGCTTTAACCAATATGGCTTGCGAAATACACTACAAGCAAAACAATACCGACTTGGCAATAAACCTTTGTAAGACTCTTTACGACGATGATGAGAGTAACAATCTTACCGATATAATGTACATATGTTTATTAGCCAAACAAGGTTCGAACAACGACGAACTCATAAGCGATATAGTCCAAAAGATAGGCGATGGTTACTTTGACAAAAACATTCTGAACGACTTGAAAATCCTGCAAAAGAAAGATATCGACAAAGCGACCTTAGCCATAAACCGTTGTATCATCAACGACAGCATCAAAGACAAAGACGAGTTGTTTGCTTACAAAAATCTTCTTACCCTGCTTTACTTTTCAAACGAACAATACGTGGCTGCATACAATTCCTCCGCCGATATTTCCGCTTCCGACAACCAAGGAGTGATGTATTACGTCCTTGGAGTGTTGAGTGAAAAGAGAAGAGAATACGCCTCTGCCGATGTTTATCTGTATATGGCGATAAAAAACGGCTATACTCACCACGACGCTTATATGCATCGGGCAATCGCCAAAGGCTGGGAGAAAGATTACGTCGAATCTAACAAACTCTTGGACACCTGCCTTATGATTGATACCAATTATTACGTATATTTTTTGCGCGGAGTGAATTTTTTGCGAATGTTTCGCTACGAAGAGGCTTTGCAAATGCTTGATTATTCCATTCAACTCAACGGCACTTTTGCCGATGCCTACAATTATCGCGGCATAGTCTATGGCAATATGGCTTTGTATGATTTTGCGGTTATGGATTTCAAGCACGCCATTTCCTTGGACAATGCCACTCACTACGCTCACAACAATCTGGGTATGGCTTACGAGAGTTTGGGTAAGGAAAAGGAAGCGGTGGAAGAGTATAAGAAATCCATAAGCATCGAACCCCATTTTGCGGGCGGCTATTACAATTTGGGCAGGTATTATACCAACAAACGCCAAATCTCAAAGGCAATCAAGAATCTTGAACGAGCAGCCGGGTTGGACGAAGACATATCGGATAGTTTTTATTTGCTCGGAGTTAATTACCAACGCAAAAACAAGAAAGACACAGCCTGCGAATATTACACCCGGGCCTTGGAAAAGAAACACACCAAGGCACAAGACAAAATCGATAACTACTGTAATAAAGACCAAGACGCCGAAACGGATAACGAAAACCAAAACGATGATAATAACGTCGAAAACGGGGACAACGAACAATACTCTCCCGGGCAATACGACTACGATTCCAATTACGAACAATAGTTTGCCTTTCGGTGGTAAGAAATATGTTTCTATATAACTAAGAAACGATTTTTAAGATTAGAGATTTTTATTTAACCGTTTGAAGTTATTGTTTGACAGTCTCTGTTTTTTGTCCAAAACGCACAAACTTTTGTCCAAAACGCACAAGCGGTTGTCCAAAACGCACAGAAACGATGTTAAGGTTTGTACAAACCACAGCACAAGGTTCGTACAAACCACGACCTAAGGTTTGTACAAACCTTAACGACGTTTCTGTGCGTTTTGGACGAAAGTATGGCTTATTTGGACGAAAGTATGGCTTATTTGAATAAAAACTTGGGACGAATAAACAAAAACTTGGGACCATACATTATATATATGTGTCGCAAATTTGAAAATTAAAGGCGAATAAACAGAAAATTAAAATTATTTTTTAACAATTAAAGCACGAAAGGTGGCAATAAGTTTCTATCTGTGGAAATGGCAACGTTATAACGACCGATTTTGGTTAAAAACAGATGCGAAATTTGGTCGGCAAGGGATAAGTTCTTAACTTTGCAAAATCGTTTTGGAAATTAAAAAAATCACATAAGAATGAAAAAGATATTTATTTGTTTGGCGAGCGTTTTCATTGCTTTGAACTCGTACTCGCAGTATGCGGAGTCGGTCAATCCTTTTGTGGGTACCGATGAACATGGTCATACTTATCCCGGTGTTGTTGCTCCTTTCGGACAGGTTCAGCTTTCTCCCGATACGCGTTTGTCGGGTTGGGACGGCTGTTCGGGTTATCATTACAGCGATAACAAAATCTACGGTTTCTCACATACGCATTTGAGCGGCACTGGTTGTGAGGATTTGTGCGATATTCTTTTCACACCGACGGTACATTCAAAGGATTATGCCGACAATCGTTTGGAGTTTTCTCATAAAGACGAGTACGCAATAGCAGGGTATTACAAGGTTAAAGGATTTAATAAATCCTGGATACAATGCGAACTGGCTGCAACCGAGCGTTTGGGTCATCATCTTTATACTTACCCGAAGAACGACACAATGGCGTTGGTTATAGATATGAAACACCGCGACCATACCTTGGATTGGAATGTGGAGGTAAGAGATTCCAATACGGTCGTCGGATATAGGGCAAGCAAATCGTGGAGTGAAGAGCAAAGCGTTTATTTTGCGGCACATTTCTACAAGACAATAAAAAGCAGCAGTCTTAAAGACGGAAAACTGTATCTGTATTTCGGACAATCGAAAGGCAATGACAACAAATTGCAGGCAAGAGTCGCAATATCTTCCGTAAGTAAGGAAGGAGCGTTGAATAACTTGAAAGTTGCAACGCAAAGCGAGGCATATCCTTTTGATTTCTCGTATTACAAAAAACAGAGTATCGACAATTGGAACAAGGCTTTGAAAGTTATAGAAATAGAAGGCGGAACGAAGGAACAAAGACGTACGTTCTATACATCGTTATATCATTGTATGATTGCACCAAATCTTTATTCCGATGACGATGGCTCTTATCGTGCAATGATAAATAACAACAAGGACAAGGATAATCTTATCGACGGAGTAAGACCTCAAAATCCTATTGCACGTGCGGTGGGTTACAACAGATACAGTATCTTTTCTTTGTGGGATACATACAGGGCGTTAAATCCGTTGTTGTCTATCATTCGTCAGGATATGTGTAAGGAGTTCGGCAATACGTTCATCGATTATTACTATCAGACAAACGAATTACCTATGTGGGAACTGCACTCTTGGGAAACGTATTGTATGATTGGTATTCACGGCGTGAGCGTATTGGCAGAGTGGATTGCGAAAGGTATTATAACGGATGAGACACAAAAAGAAATGGCTTTGAATGCAATGATAGCCACAGCCAATATGCAGAAGATAGGTCTTCCGTTCTTTAATCGCGACGGTTATATCTCTACGGAATACGAACACGAGGGGGTTGCGAAGACCGTTGAGTTTTGTTACAATATGTATTGTATTGCACAGACGGCTAAGATGCTTGGTAAGGACGATGTTTATGAAGAATACATTCAAAAGGCTCAATACTATAAGAACTTATTTAATACCAAGAACAAGTTTATCCAACCGAAAGAAAACGGAAGATTTCTTCCTGAGTTTGACCCTAAACAAGTTGATTTGAATTACACCGAAGGCAACGGTTGGCATTATACATTCTATGTTCCGCAGGATATTAATACTCTTGTACAGTTAATGGGCGGCGACAAAGGTTTTGAAGACAAATTGGACGAGTGTTTCAACTCTCAGGAAAAGACAACAGGCAGAGCCCAAGCCGATGTTACCGGCCTTATAGGTCAATATGCACATGGCAACGAACCATCTCATCATACGGCATACCTTTATAATTATATAGGCAAGCCACATAAAACACAGAAACTCGTACGTCAGATTTTGACAACATTGTATTCAGATAAACCTGACGGAGTTTGCGGCAACGATGACTGCGGACAAATGGCGGCTTGGTATGTTATGAGTGCCATGGGATTTTATGCTGTTTCTCCTGTCAGTGGTCAGTATGTTATAGGCTCACCGCTGTTTGATAAGGTTACCATTAATTTGGAAAACGGCAACAAATTTGTCATCAAAAGCAAACAAGGCAAGAACACTCCTTATATTCAATCAATCAAATTCAATGGAAAAGAATACAATAAACTTTATCTGACTCACGAAGATTTGATGAAAGGCGGACAATTGGAGATGCAAATGATTGGAGAAAAGGATTTGGCATCTTCCAAATTGACTTCGTACGAAAGACCTGTGGCAAGGATAACGGATAATCTTATTGCCGTTGTTCCTAACTTGGAATACGAGGGTACGGGTGCATTTGTCGATACATTGAATGTTAAAGTCAATTATTTGAATGATGATTTGACATTGAAAAAGCAAGAGAATTTTGTTTTGGATAAAACTCAAACTTTCGATGTTGTCAATTCACAAGGTTTGAAAGTCTCGAAAAATGTTCGTGGTGCGTTTTACAAAATTCCAAAAGGCAGAACAATAAAACTTCTTACCCAATACAACAACCAATACACCGCAGGTGGCGACAACGCACTTATCGACCAGAAAATGGGTTCGGATAATTGGCGTTTGGGTTGTTGGCAAGGTTATTTTGGAAACAATGTTGAGGCGATTATCGACCTTGGGGAAGAAAGTAATGTAAGTTCTTTGGGCGGTCATTTTGTACAAGACGAAAAGTCTTGGATATTTATGCCTTTACGTGTGGAATATTATGTTAGCGACAATGGAAAAGACTTTACTTTGTTGGAGACGATAGAAAACACGATAGACGTATATAAAAAAGGAATTATAACAAAAGTTTTCCAAACAACGAAACCGATAAATTCTCGTTATGTGAAAATGGTTGCAGTCAATAGAAAAACAACTCCTGAAAAGCATATATCTCCGGGAGAAACGTCTTGGGTGTTTATAGACGAGATTATCATAAAATAATTGCAAACGAAATTGCATTAATTGTTGAATAAAAAACATTGATGTAAGTATTTTCGATAATGGGCGGAGTTTTGCTTAAAGGCTTAACTCTGCTTGTTTTATTATTATCACTAATCAGAAAAATAGTGTTAAACATTAACAAAATAGTGTGTGAAACTAATTTATCAGTGTTTAACACTGATTTTCTTATTACACATATAAGCAAAATATTTGCATTGAAAACGTAAAAGAAAAGTGTTTTTGAAAACATGGAAACATTATCGGTTGAAGTAAAATAAAGAAAAATATGAAAACAATGTGATAAAGAAATTTTGTTCTTATAATATAGTTGATTTACAAGTGTTTTTAAGAAAATAATTGCAGCGGAAAATGTTTTTGAACGGCTAATCTTGATTTTTGAAACATAAAAAAACAAGATTATTGTAGGATTGTCAAAAAAAAATTATATCTTTGCAGTTCAGAAAGAAAATAAAAAAAACACTTATATAGATATGGCATACGATAAATTATTTGAGCAGTTTCCGGAGGTTACTACCGAGCAATGGGAAGCAGCGATAGAGAAAGACCTTAAAGGTGCGGATTATAACAAAAAACTTATATGGAAAACCATAGAGGGATTTGATGTTAAACCTTATTATCGTGCAAGCGATTTGAAGGATTTGCAGTACTTGGACACCAATCCTAACGAAAAGCCTTTCGTAAGAGGACACCAGTCAAAAGGTAATGATTGGGAAATTCGTATGGATATGGATACGGAAGACTTGAAGGCTCAAAATACTATGGCATTGGAATGTTTGGATCGTGGAGTTAATTCTATCGGTTTCAATGCAAAGAATGTTCAGACTAAGGAAGATTTGGCCGTTCTTTTGAAAGGTATTTATCCTCAATACATAAGAATAAACTTTTTGAAATCTAAAAACTTTTTGAACTTATTGCAGTTGTTTGTTGAATATTGTAAGGACAACGGCGTTAATGCAAAAGAAATTAAAGGTAGCGTTAATTACGATTCATATTGTTTTGCATTAAAGCACGGCAGATTTTGGGGAGACAATCAACAGAATATGGACGAGGCTGCAAGCATAATGAAATATGCAATGGAGAATTTACCTTTGTTCAAGACCATTACAGTTAATGGAAATGTATTCTCAAACGCAGGAAGTAATATTTCGCAAGAATTGGGCTTCTCATTGGCAATGGCAAATGAGTACCTATATTATATGACTGAGCGTGGTATCAAGGCAGAAGATTGTATCGAAAGAATGATGTTGTCTTTTGCAACAGGCAGTACATATTTTATGGAAATTGCCAAGGTACGTGCAGCACGTTTGTTATGGACTAAGATTGCAGAGCAATACACCAAGGACGACAATGCAGCAAAGATATTTATCCATTGTGAAGATTCTAAATACAACAAAACAGTTTTCGATGCGTATGTAAATATGCTTAGAACGACAACTGAGACTATGTCTGTTGCTGTTGCAGGTGCGGATTCTATCGCAGTTATGCCTTTTGACGTTGCATTCAAGCAAAGCGACGATTTCTCTCGCCGTATAGCAGCTAATCAGCAAATACTTTTGAAAGAAGAAAGTTATTTGGACAAGATTGTAGATCCTGCCGCAGGTTCATACTACATCGAAACTTTGACAAACAACATCGCAGAGAAATCCTGGGAGTATTTCAAGGAAGTTGAAAAGCAAGGAGGATATGAGAAAGCTATTCGCCTTGGATATGTTCAAAAATCTGTTAAAGAAATAGAGGCTTTGAGAGCAAAAGACGTTGCAAAGAGAAAAACTGTTATCGTTGGAACAAATCAATATCCTAACATCACAGAAAAAGAAGTTCATATGGAGAAAAAAGGTTGCTGTTGCTGCGGTTGTGAAGGTGAAAAAGAGTTTGAACCATTGAAATGCAAGCGTGCAGCTGAACCATTTGAGGCTTTAAGAGTTAGCGTAATCAATAGTGAAAAGAAACCAAAGGTATTTAACTTGCTTTATGGTAATTTGGCTATGAGAAACGCACGTCAAGGATTTTCAACAAACTTCTTTGGAGTTGCTGGTTACGATATAGTATCCAAGCCAACAGATGATATACTTAAAGGTTGCGAAGATGCTTTGAAAGAAAATCCTGATATAATCGTTCTTTGTTCTTCTGATGACGAGTATCCTGAATTTGTAAAGGCTGCTCTTCCTGTATTGAAAGGTAAAGTAAAACATATCATCGTTGCAGGAAATCCGGAAGATGTGTTGAAAGAAGAATTTAATGCTCTTGGTGTTACTGACTACATCAACGTAAGAACTAATGCTTTGGAAAGTTTAACAAAATACAACAACGCCTTATTAGGTTAGAATTTGTTGGATAATAAAAAGAAGCCTGACTCGTATCGGGCTTCTTTTTTAATTTGAGAAATAGTGAAAAGAACATTTATTGTAATATTGCTGATATGTGTTTGCGTGCCTATTATTGCACAAAACAAAAATGCTATACCTTATGACAATGATGCGGATAGTAATCAAACATCGACAATATCACTTGCCATTCCAACGCAAATGTTCTTCAAAAACAATGAATATACTCGAAAAATAGCCTATGGCTATACTCTTGGCGGTTTTCGTACTATTCCGCAAGTGGAGTATAAACTAAATTCTTTTCTTTTCATTTCGGCAGGAATTAATTTGCTTAGATATTGGGGTGCTGATAAATATGGCAATTACAATTTTGTAAGCGTGCCTTATTATAGCGATACAAATGCTCAGAGTCAGTTTCATTGGAAACCTTATTTGAGAATTGTTTGGCAGGTTAATAATCGTCTGAAATTTGTTGCGGGCAATATCGAAACGCAGCATTATCATTATTTGCCTATACCTTTATATAATAGAGAACTTGCCTATACTTCCGATGGCGAAGAGGGGTTGCAATTGCTTTATAATGGTAAATATTGGACTAATGATGCTTGGGTGAATTGGCAGAATTTTAATTTTTATAACGATATAGATAGAGAATCTTTTGAATTGGGTATCAGTGGTTATGCCAACACAAGCCAAGAACACAAAATTGTCGGTCTTTTGAATTATGCTTTTATTTGGCATCACAATGGCGGAGAATTGGACACTATTTCCACATTGGATTTAGACCATTGGTCAAATGGTCGAATTGGTGGCGAGGTAAAAATAAACGATATCTTTAATAAAAATCTTGATTTGACTTTTGCCATTGATTATCTCTTTGCCAAAGATATGAAAAACTCAACATGGGCTTTCAAATCGGGATACGCTTATTTTCCTACAATTAAACTTAATGGTAATAATTGGCAAACGACTTTGGGCTATTATGATAGCAAAAAGATGATGACTTTTTATGGCACTAATTTCTTTTCAAATCTTGCCCAAAGGCAGTCAAATGTTGTCTATCCGCATAATCAGATGCTTTATGCCTCTATTGATTATTGTCTTAATATGAATGGAAACAGCAATAAGTTCCTTTCAAATTATTATATGACTTTGGTCGGCGAGTTTTTCTATAAATTGGATACGGAAAACTCCATAGAAAAAGAATCCAATACATTGTCTTTTGGTCTTGGCGTTGTTTTGACAGCCAAACCTAAATTCAAATTATATAAATTCAAAAATCTTAATTAAAATATGAAATCCAAATTCCGTAATATCAAGTATGCTTTGTTCATTGTCGGTTTATTTTTTTGCATCAACTCTTTTGGTCAATATGACGAGGGTTTTGCCAAGCCTATTATAACCGAAAACGGAAATTTTGTTTATTATGAACTTGCACCGATACAGACGTCGGAAGGCGTTTTGATATTTTTGGATAGAAATCTTGGTGCGTTGAGCAACGATATAACCTCTTCCGACAGTTGGGGCGACTTGTACCAATGGGGAAGAGCGACGGACGGACACGAAAAACGCTTGTCGGACACCACTAATACGATAGCACCGAATTATACAATCAAAAGCAAAGACTTTATAGTCGATTCGGCTCGTGCAAACGATTGGGTGGCATACCCGAAAGACGATTTATGGTCGGATAACGGCAAGACGAATAACCCTTGTCCGTGTGGATATAGATTACCAACGGAAAAAGAATGGCGTTCGTTATTGGATTTGGGTTACGAGATAAAATCGACGGGAGCGGGTTCTTATTATATTTCGATAGGTAATGACCAATTGCGTCTGCCGTGTGCAGGACTTAGAAATGCCTTTACAGGAAATTTTCAATATCAAGGTATGCGTGGTTATTATTGGGCAGGCGATGTCAAGGCTTCGGGCATGTCTTCTTCGATAGATTTTAATAAGGCGGAAATTACAACAAACGTAACCATTTATGGCTTTCGTGCTTTTGGTCGTAGTGTTCGCTGTATGAGAAATCAAACTGATAAATAATTTTACTTTTCAATCGTTTTTTGCTTTTAAGCAAAGCAAAAAATAATTATAGCAATCGTTTTTTTATCATTAATATTAATTTTTTAATCACTCACATTAGAAAAATAATGTGAGACACTATTTTATTAATGTGAGTGATTATTTTGGCGATAAGTGATAATAAAAACATCGTTGGTGGTATTGAATTTTTGTTTAGAGGGTAGTAAATTTTCTTTTCACAAAATATTTTTTCGTTATTTGTATTAATATTCGTAAATTTGCAAATTGATTTTTGGTTTAATAAAAGCGATGTGGCGAAAGCATCGCACACAAAAAATAAAAGAGAAGATAGGTTATGACGGATATGCTTGAAAAACTTGAAGCGATAAATACAAAGTATTTGCAATTGCAGGAAAAAATCAATGACCCTGATATTATCAACGATATGAAAAACTATGTCAAGTTGAATAAGGAGTATAAAGATTTGGAGCCTGTTATCGCTGCTTATAAGGAATATAAAGATATTCTTGCAAATATAGAAAACGCCAAAGATGTTATAGAAAACGAAAAAGACGAAGAATTTCGTGATATGGCGAAGTTGGAATTAACGGAATTTCAGCAAAAGCAAGAGAAAATGGAAGAAGATATTCGTCTTTTGTTAATTCCTGCCGACCCGCAGGACGGTAAAAATGCAATATTCGAAATTCGTGCCGGTACCGGTGGAGATGAAGCAAGTATTTTCGCAGGCGATTTATATCGTATGTATATCAAATATTTTGAGAAAAGAGGTTGGAAAACGGAAATCGTGGATTACACACCCGGAACATCCGGCGGTTACAAGGAAATAGTTATAAACGTTAGTGGCAAGGACGGAGTTTATGGTCAGATGAAATACGAGAGCGGTGTTCATAGAGTTCAGCGTGTTCCTCAGACTGAAACACAAGGTAGGGTGCATACTTCGGCAGCCAGCGTTGTTGTTCTGCCCGAAGCCGAAGAGTTTGATGTGGATTTGAAGATGAGTGATATTCGTAAAGATATATTCTGTGCAAGCGGTCCGGGAGGTCAGTCGGTCAATACCACATATTCGGCTATTCGTTTGACACATATTCCTACGGGTATCGTTGTTTCTTGTCAGGATCAAAAGTCTCAGGTTAAGAATTTGGAGAAGGCTTTGACGGTTTTGAGAACAAGATTGTTTGAAAAAGAATATGCGAAATATTTGGAGGGTATTGCGTCTAAGCGTAAGACTATGGTATCTACGGGCGACAGAAGTGCAAAAATCCGTACATATAATTACCCTCAAAGTAGGATAACCGACCACCGTATCAACTGGACTATGTATAATTTGCCGGCATTTATGGACGGCGATATTCAAGATGTGCTGGACGCGTTGCAATTAGCGGAAAATGCAGAGAGATTAAAAGAATCTTTGGAATAATTTTGGTGATTTGCAAAATAACTCGAAAGTCTTTTGCGTTTATAAGACTATGAAAATAAAAAGAGTTATAATATTATATTTATTCATTGTTGTTTGTTTGACTTCTTTTACTCAAACAAACAACATTGGTATAGGTCAGTGGAGGGCACATCTTTCGTATTCTCAAACACATCAGGTTACCAAGGTCGGTAATGAAGTTTTGGTTGCGGCGCAATCAGCCTTGTTTTATTACAATCCTCAAACGCAAGAAATCAGAACACTCAATAAAGTCAATGGTTTGTCCGATGCCGGCATTGATGTTATGGCTTACGACACCATAACAAAAAGTACTGTTATTACCTACGAAAACTCCAATATAGATATTGTTCAGGGTAGCAATGTTTATAATATTCCCGATATAAAGAATAGAGCCATAGAGGGTAGTAAGGCTATCAATAGCATTTATTTTTCCAATGATAAGGCGTATTTGTCTTGCGGTTTCGGTGTTGTGGTTTTGGATTTGCAAAGACACGAGATTTACGATACATGGTATTTAGGTAAGAACTCCTCGGCGATAAATGTCAATTGTATATATATAGATGATACGAGTATTTATGCAGGTACTGTCAATGGTCTGTTGTATGCCGATAAGGATAGCAAAACTTTGGCTGCATCACAAACTTGGAAAAACAAAAATCTAAGTGAAAAGAATAAAGAAGTAAAAGATATAATCCCCTTTGAAAACAATACTATATTGTTAAACATTCTTAGAGATAACTCAACGCACTCCGATTTGTTGCAATATGACGGCGAAAAGTCCGATACAATTTGGAGTGATGTGTTTATGAATAAGATTAAAAGATATGGCGACAAGATAGGTGTTATATACTATATGTATATGACTGTCTATGATATGGATTTCAAACAATTGGTTGCTTATAGCAATGAATGGAATCCTATACCGGGAATAAGAGAAATAAATTTCAACGATTTTTGTATAGATGGTACTGATATTTGGTTTGCGCATGTTAGTACGGGATTGATTCATATACCCGATTATATTAATGGTTCTACTGCGAATGCGAAAATCATTTATCCAACAGGTCCGATGAGTAATAGCGTATTTGCTTTGACTTATTCAGATGACGGATACTTGTATGTTGCTCCGGGCGGCAAGAATGCGGATAATTCCAATAAGTATATGCCTGCCGATATTTATACGTACAATGGTTTTTATTGGACGGTGTTAGAATATGGAGCGACTTCGGAAAGTCTGATAGACGTTGTGGATATTTCAATAGATCCAAAGGATAAAAATCATTTGGTTGCGGCTTCATGGAATAATGGAGTTATTGATATAAATAATAACACCATTACAACGATATATGACTCCACCAATACGGATAACCTTTTGCGACCTTACGATTTACCGGGTGGCGGTTGGACTTATCGTGTGGCATCGGTTAAGTATGATAGATCTGGAAATATGTTTGCTGCCGTTTCTTTGGTGCCATACGGCTTTGTTTATAAAACAAAGACCGGCGAGTGGGGAAATTTTTATACGCAACCTTATATAGGCGGAGATGAGATAAAAGGAATGACGTTGGATTATTTCAATTCCTACAAATTGATTTATACAGCATCGGGCAAAATTCTTTTGCTGAACAATCAAGGAGAGATGAAGTTGATTGACGCCAATAATGGTTCGCTTTTATCGACTTCAACAGTCAATTGTATGACACAAGATAAGGATGGAGAAATTTGGATCGGTACTGAAAAAGGTATTAAGGTTATATATTCCTTGACGGGTGCTTTTGATATGGGTTCATCAAATTACAATGTGCAATGTAATAATATTGTATATAATGAAGACGGCATACCGCAGTATTTGTTGAGTTTTGAAAACATTAGTTGCATAATGATAGACGGTGCTAATCGCAAATGGATAGGAACGGAAAGAAGCGGTGTGTATGTACTGAGTGCAAACGGAGATAAGGAATATTATCATTTTACATTGGAGAACTCTCCGCTAATATCAAATAAAATAACTGCGTTAGCACAAAATCCATTGACGGGAGAGGTATTTATCGGAACGGATAGAGGTATTGTTTCTTATAGAGCCGAGAGTTTGACACCGGAAACAGAAGATAGGGAGTTGAGAGTATTTCCTAATCCGGTGCGATCGGATTACAATGGGCTTATTGCAATAAAAGGTTTTGTGGAAGATTCTGATGTTAGGATAACAGATGCAAACGGACAAATGGTTGCTCATTTGAAATCTTTGGGTGGTCAAGCCGTGTGGGACGGTAGAAACTTTGAGGGTAACAAAGTAGCATCGGGAGTTTATTTTGTATTTTCCTCTGCAAACGAAGGTAACAACAAAGCAAAAGGAAAGTTTTTGATTGTAAGATAACGCATAATCAATATTTGAAATATATAACACAATAACATAACAATGTTAGAAAAGACACCCGCTATTTGTTTGAAATCTTTTCATTATAAAGAAAGCAGCACGATTGCAACTCTTTTTACATTGGATAATGGTTTGCAGACATGTATTGTAAAAGGCGGAAGAAAGAAATCGTCGGGTGTTAAATCTTCCTACTTTCAACCTTTGCAGCCATTGGAAGTTGTTTTGTATAATAGTAAGAAATCAAATATACATACAATAAAGGAATGCTCTGTTGGTTGTGATATAACCAATACAACGACAGATATTGTAAGAACATCATTAGTTTTTTTTATTTCTGAGGTTATCGGCTTATCGCTTAAAGAAGAAAACCCAAGCGAAGAGATGTTTGAGTTTTTTATGTATATCATAAATACCATCAACGATACGGGGGATACAAAGGAATTAAAAGACTTTCATATATATTTCTTGTACCATTTTGCAAGATTGTTAGGTTTTAGTCCTATGGATAACTATGATACAAGCAAAACCTTTTTTGATTTGAATAAAGGCGAGTTTGTTGCTTTGCAAGACACTCAAACATTGGATGAACATACATCTTTGTTGCTTCACGATTATATAAATGCTGTTCAAGATACTTATTCGTATTTTACAAGCAATTCTCAGGACAGGAATGCTTTATTAGGGGCGTTTATATACTTCTTTGAAACGCATATAACATTGAAACAAATCAAGTCGCAAACCATTCTTCATACTATATTGTAATAAGGTTGTAGTGGTTTGAGAGTAGAAAAAAATGATGTTAGAATTAAATATTTTGAATTTTTATGCCACATAAATTGTGGGGCAATGAAAAAAGTTGTAATTTTGCAAAAGATTTACGGGATGTAGCGCAGTTGGTAGCGCACTTCGTTCGGGACGAAGGGGTCGCCTGTTCGAGTCAGGTCATCCCGACTACAACCAAAAGATTTTACAGGGGTATAATCATAGGGAAACATTTATCATGAACACACGTGTTAGCAGACTATTCTTAATATTGTTAGCCATAATAACATTAATAAGTTGCGGTGGCAAACAAGCCGAGCAAGATTTCAATAAACTTACAAACGAAGAGAAAATTAAATTTTTAGATGCCAAGATAAAAAAGGAATCTAAAAATGCTGAATTGTATTATCAGAGAGGACAAGTCTTTTTCGATATGGGTAATACAAAAGAAGCCTTGTATAATATTAAGCAAGCAATAGATTTCAACGACAAACAAGTCAAATATTATATTTTTGAAGCCGATGTGTTCTTTTCTCGTGGAGAAACAACTTTGGCGTTTAATGCACTGCAACAAGCAATATCTAAGGATTCCAAATCGGAGGAAGCATATTTGAAAATAGCGGAATTAAGTTTGGATTTGCAGGATTATAAACGCTGTGTTGAGAATGCACAAAAGGTTATCAAATTGAATAAATTGAATGCTAAGGCGTTTTTCATTCGCGGTTGGGCTATGAAAGAAACCGGCGACACAATACAAGCCGTTAAAGATTACAAGAAAGCAATAGAGTTGAAAAGTGATTACGAACAACCGTTTGAAGAACTTGGGCTTTTGTATGCAATTAAAGGCGACGGTTTGGCGGTGGATTATTTGAAAAGTACTATAAAGATAAATCCGAAGAATACGCATGCAATGTATGCCTTGGCAATGTTTTATCAAGACCATGATGCTATTCAGCAGGCATTGGATATGTATCAACAGATATTGAAAATTGACGGTAGCAATGCAGACGCCATTCATAACGTTGGCTGGATAAATTATAAATACAAAGAAGACTACACAACGGCGTTGGATTGTTTTTCCAAAGCGATAAGAATAGATTCGTCTTTTTATCAAGCGTGGTATAACAGAGGTAAGACCTACGAAAAGTTGGGTAGAATGAGTGAAGCCAAAGCCGATTTGGAAAAAGCTGCCTCATTGAAAGCGGAACAAGATAAATAAAACGCATTTGTTAATAAGTTTTTCACTTTTGTTGCGTCAGATTATAAAATAAGTTGTAATTTTGCAACCAATATGAAGGGGGATAAGATAATTATATTATGTGATACGACAAAGAGAGTCAATCAGAGGAGCAACTCTTCGATACATATTTTTATTTGAGTTATAGCGGTTTTCTTTTTTTCAAGGAAGCCGTTTTTTTTAGTGTGAGATATTAGCGAAACAACGTTAAACAAAAATTTACTGAATATTAACAAAAATTTGTTCTTGTTACACAATAGAAAAAAGAAAGTTAAAAATAATAAAAACAACACAATCATGACAAATCTTAAAGGTAAAAACTTGATTTCAATTACCGACTACACGAAAGAGGATTATTTGACGGTATTGGATTTGGCTGAAAAATTTGAAAAAAATCCCAATCAGCCGATATTGAATGACAAAGTTGTGGGTTCGTTATTCTTTGAGCCTTCAACACGTACAAGATTGAGTTTTGAAACTGCCGCCAATCGTTTGGGAGCGCGTGTTATCGGTTTTTCAAATCCTTCCGCTACTTCTTTGCAAAAAGGCGAGAGTTTGCACGATACAATCAAAATGGTTTCTTCATACACGGACATCATCGTTATGAGACACCATAAAGACGGCGCATCGAGATATGCAAGCGAGGTTTCTCCCGTTCCTTTAATCAATGCAGGCGACGGAGCAAATCAACATCCGACGCAATGTATGTTGGACTTGTATTCCATTCGTAAAACACAAGGTACGTTGGATAACTTAAAGATTGCCATGGTAGGTGATTTGAAATATGGTCGTACCGTACATTCATTGGTTCAGGCTATGAGTAATTTCAATGCGGAATTTCATTTTGTTTCTCCTGAATCGTTGGCAATGCCTGAGAATGTAAAGAATTTCGCAACCAATTCGGGATTGAAGTACTACGAATATGATAAATTGGAAGACGTTGTACCTTTCGCCGACATCATATATATGACCCGTATTCAAAAAGAAAGATTTCCGGATCAGTTAGAATACGAAAAAGTTAAGAATGCTTACATAATGACTGCCGCAACTCTTAAAGGCTGCAAGGATAATATGAAAGTTTTACACCCGTTGCCAAGAGTTAATGAGATTGCAATGGACGTTGATAAAACGCCATACGCATACTATTTCCAACAGGCACAAAACGGAATGTATGTTCGTCAGGCATTGATAGCATCTATACTTGGTTACGCAGATAAAGTTAAATAATTAAACATAGGAGATAAAGTCATGACAACAAATAATAAAGAACTTGTAGTTGAAAAAATAGCTAACGGTACCGTTATAGACCATATTCAGGCGGACAGAGTTTTCAAAGTGGTCAGTATATTGGGCTTGGATAGTTATGAAGATGAGGTTTTGATTGGAACAAATCTTAGTAGCAAGAAGTACGGCAAGAAAGGTATCTTGAAGATTAAAAACAAATACTTCACGCAAGAGGAATTGGATAAGATAGCAATCATTGCTCCTACGGCAACAATCATAACTATCAAGGATTATGAGATAAAGGAGAAGAAAAGTCTTGAAATTCCTCATCAAATCCATAAAATCGTTAAGTGCATCAATCCTAATTGTATCACAAACGTTGAGGAGATTGACACCCAATTTGAGGTTGTTGGCAAAGACCCATTGAGTATTCAATGCCACTATTGTGAGAAAACAATGCAAGAAATAGTTTTTAACGACTAATAAAGAGATTTACTTTGAAGGTATTTGATATTAAGGAACGTTTATTTATTAAACACAATAAGGGGACGAATTGAAAAATACGTCCCCTTTGTTTTATTAGAATAAAGGTTATTTCCAGCCGTTCAATTCATCTAATATCTGATATGCTTCTTCGCTTTCTCCCTCAGCTGCATTGCTTTGCTAAACCATTTTGCTGCTTCGGTGTAATCTTGTTTTACTCCCTCGCCGTCTCGTTTATAACCGTAGTCGCCGTTACCTCCGCTTTTTCATTGACAGTTTTCTACTTCATTGTTTGAAGTTTATTTTCCAAACACGTCGGTTTTCGTTCCAAACACGCCAATTCGTGACGTAGATAGTACTATGTACAGCCATAGATAGTACTATATATGCATACTATATAGTACTATCTGTTTTACGAATTGGCGTGTTTGGAATGAAAACTTCCCACTTCGGAACAAAAACTCGTGTATTTGGAACATAATCTTCAAACTAATAAACCAAATTATCAAATTAACCTGCCTCAAATAAACCAATATGACATCGTTGATTTCGTCCATTGCCAAAGCCGTTTCGGCACTTGACAGTGTGCAACCAACTTTGACTTCCTTGCATATTGTCTCACTTGCTTGTTACAGAACAAAAAAAGATATGCAGACGCACTTTTATGAGCATACCTGCATACCTTATTATATATATTAATTATTAAATCCTTTGTATCTACTATCGCAATATTAAAATCTCCTCTCCTAACGGTTAGGGCAGAGATAGTTACGTTTTTGTTTCTGATATTTGCGATTGTTTTGGTCATTGTTTCAATTCGTTTAACGGTTGCAAAGGCACAAACTTTTGATAAACTGACAAAAATTTGGGACGGAAATTTTTGAAATGTGTTGCTTTCCGTTATTTCGGCAAAACAAGTAATGATTAAATAATTACAAAAAACATATAGGTTAAGCAAATGTATGGTAAATTGGAATTGCGTAGGTTGATAAACCAAATTTTTGTATTACCTTTGCCGTTCAAATAATCAATATGGGATTTAGCAAAAGATATATTACAATGAAAGACGTGGCAAAAAGAATAGTGCTGATTGCATTTATGTTGTTAGGTTCAATAAGTGCTTTTTCGCAGACGCTGAGCGATGTTCAGAAAAAAGACCTTATCAAAAATTTTGATAAACATATAAAAACAATATCTTCCATATCGGCAGACAAAATAGATATGATTGCCGTGTATTCATATCAAATAGAAAAGGCATCGCAGTTCTTAGAAGAAAATCAGCGTTACAGCGGAGACAAAGAGATTTATAACAAAATCATAGAACTTAAAGCAATTGTCAAGCACAACAAAGAAGTTGTGGATTTCATTACTCCGAGGGCGTCGGGCATATATTATACTAAGGCTGTCAGTCTTTTGGCGGATAACAAGAAATCGCAGGCGTACGAGTATTTGCAAAAAGCCATTGCTTTGAAAAACGATAATATTATGGCTCAATACGAATTGAGCAAGATGAGTTTGGATAGCGGTAAGATAATAAAGACAACAGACCGCCTTACGGATATTATTACCAATATGAAGCCGACGGAAGAGGAGAAGATGCTTTGTCAAAACCTGTTGGCGTATGCGTATGATAAGAATTTATTGCAATCGCTTTCTTTGATAAAACAAGGTAAGTATGCTTATGCTTATGATATTTTGAATGAACTTGATACTTGGTGTAAGAAAGATAATTTGGGTATTTGCAGAGGAAATATCGTTAAGAAGAACTTGGAAATTTGTCAGAAAGGAATTTACGATAACCATATAGATATAACGAAAAAGGCTATCTCAAAAGGAGAGTTAAAGGTTGCAGGCGATTTTGTGGAAAACACATACGATTATTTTCAGAGGAATAGAGATGCCATTGACGACAATGCTTCGTTTGAACAGGTGGTGCATATAGTTGTTGATGGTTACTTAAAGCAAGCCAAATCGATGCCCGAAGCGAAGAATAAAGAGGCTCGAACGGATTTGTTGTTCAAAGCCAAAGAACTTTCGGCAATGGTAGGAGGGGAGTATGAGAACTCTGTTTTGAAACAAATAGCGTTGTTGAACGGAAGCAGCACGCCGAGTGATGCGAAATTGGATTCGTTGGAAAATGTTGCTCAAAATACGGGATATAGTATAGAGTACAACAATTATATTAAGGATACGGTATCTCCGCCTGAGCAAGAAGTGGCACAGATTGAGAAAGATTATATAGAAAGTTCGGATAACAAACAGCCGTCGCAAAGTGTGGCTGTGGCGGCAACCAAGACCAAGGCAATAGATAAGCAGGTCGATGAGAAGTTTTTTGAGACCCGACAGTTTATGCAAGTCAATAACTATGAGAAAGCCTTAGAGGTTTTGGAGAAAGCCAACCGCTTGGCGAAAATGGAAGGGGACAAGCAAGCCGTTTCAGATATGTATGTAAGGGCAATAAGAGAGATAACGGCAAAACGTATGTCCAAGGCAGAGTATTGTATATTCCAAGGCAACACAGAGCAAGCGGATTCTTTGGTGGCACTTACCAATGATTTGATAGAAGCCTACAATATGCAGCAAGATACGGCTATTGTCCGCATTATGAACTCTTATCTGCGTGCGATAGACAACAAAGTTTGCCAGAAGAAGCAAGAAGAGATAAACGTGTTGGTTTATGATATTTTGGAGTGTATTCGTAAAAACGATTTCTACACGGCGGAGACGTATATCAATACGGCGATGCAGATTAAGGGTAACAATGAATGCCGTTTGGATAAAACAAAAATTCGTTCTTTGAAACGTCAGATAGAAGAGCCGCTTGAATATGTTAAACAAAAGGAAGAAATAGATAAATTGTTGGCAGAAGGCGACACAACCAAGTACTTTATCGAGTATGCGAAGTTGGAATTGTTTTATAATAAGAATAAATTGGGTGAGATGAGTGTTTATCATACGCCATTGCGTGAAATTATGGCGCAATTCGGTAGTGATAAATTGGCAATCAAAACAACCGATGATTTGATTAAATACAAGCAATACGAAGGTGCTATTGAGTCTTTGGGTGCATTGAAAGAAATGGGCTATAAGGCAAAGCACGCCAAAAAAGCACAGAAACGTATTGGTAATCTTATGGCATTTGAGAATATGAAGCGACAGGAAAAGATTGAACAATCGTATCGAATTGCGGATAAATACAATAATGATAAATGGTTTAAGTATTTTTTGAAAGAATACAAGAAAAAACTAATCAAATTCCAAAAGATGAATAAGTAACAAAGATGTCATTATTTTGTTCGGTTGGAACGAAATAATGATGTAAATAGAAAAGGTGCGTAACAAATTCTAAAATCATTGTTACGCACCTTTTGTTTTGTGGAATTATGTTGTAGATGTTTTATTGAGCCAATTCGGGAACGACGGCAAAGAACATAATTTCATCATCGGTGTCATTGACCAAATCGTGAGAGTGTCCCATAGGGCAGTAAAAGGCTTGGCCGTTGTTTAATCTGAGTGTTTCGTTGTCGTAATTAATCATAGCGTTGCCTTTTATCATAAAAATTATTTCGCAATTGTTTTCGTGTTTGTGGTAACCGATAGAAGCACCGGGTTTCAACACGGAAAGCATTATTTTGTTTTTATCATCGGCAAACATTTTAACAAACATTTCCTTTGCACCGCCTTTGAAATTTTTAAGAACGGTAACCTCCATTTTTGAAAAGTCTAAAATCATTTCTTTTATGTTTTTATTTATTCGTTTTCTCACGTTTATTTATTCGTTACTCACACTAACAAAATAATCACTCACATTAATTTATTAATCACTCACACTATTTTGATAGTGTTAATAAACAAAATCGCGATAATACGTCTTGAAATTTTGTTTTGCAAAATTAGTAAAAATATGACAAACATTGAAAAAGGCATTACTATATATGATGATGGGAATGGTTATATGTAAATTCGTGCTTCCATAACCCAACAAAAAAGCCCCTATTCAGGACGAATAGGAGCCAAAACCCAATTATTATGAAACTTTTAAAATTATGTGTGACTAATCTGGGATTCGAACCCAGGACCCCATCCTTAAAAGGGATGTGCTCTACCTGCTGAGCTAATTAGTCTCCGTTGAATTTGACTTTGCAAAAGTACTATCTTTTTTGATACTGACCAAATATCTTTTAGACTTTTTTTTATAGTATTGTGAATATGATTGAATATCAGTAAGAAAAATTTTACTTGGTAAGCGATTATTTTATTTGAAAATAGTGAAATTTACTGTTCTTTTATTACTTTTTGCGTCGGTTACGACAACTTTTAACTCGTTTTTGCCTTCTTTTAACTTTTCATCGATAGTAAAGGTAAGTATTGCACGCTTGCCGTCAAATTCCATTAATACCCATTCGCCGTTAAGATAACCGTTGTAAGTGCTTACTCCCGATAAATTATCGGAAATACGTACTTTTAAAGTCTTTTGGTGTTTCGATAGTTTTTTGTTATCCTTGAAATTTACGGCTTTAATTGTCGGAGGTATGGTGTCAATCCACACAGCAAAAGTTCCAAAATCTCCTGTCGTCGTTTCAATAAACCCATTTTTCAATACCCCTCCAACGCTACTTTTGCCTCCTTTGGAATTTATCTTTACTATAAGGTATTTATCCTTTAATTTGCTGTCAATAGCGTAAGGTTTTATCTTTATTCGGAATTTCTTTTTTACCGGTTCGTATATAGTGTGCAGTTTGTGAATGTTTGAATATTTTCCCTTTGAACTTGAATAAACGAACTCAATATCTTCATACAACGAATTTTTTGGGAAAATAAAGGTACTGCCGTCATTGGCTGTGTAAGTGTTTTCTTTGTCGAAAGCAAAATGTTTTGAATTGCGTGCAGCGTTATTGTTTTCTGTTTCAATAGGAGCATTAACGCCATTGACATAAAATGAATATGAAGTGCTGTTACCTTTTAAGTCGGTTAAACGCCAAGTGATTAAATAGGTACTATCAGTTTTTACATCTAATATTCCTTTATTCTTGTATGTATTGAATGGCAATACGCCGTTATCCAATCTTCTTGAACAAAGCATACGTTTATTGGTTTTGATATATAGAGGATAGTTTATTGTGGCATCAACATATCCGTAATCCGAAAATGAAAACGTTTCAATGTGATGAGAGAAAATCATAGTATCATCAACAAACAATTCGCTTTTCCATACACCGTTTCTTGTAGATGAGTTTTCCGACGCATCGTATGCCAATATCGAAAAATATACAGACCCGTAACAATTTATTGTATCCAATTGATGAAATGAAGTATCGTTATTAAGGTGTATTACCTTGCTTTGAGAAGAACTATCAACGAATGAATTTTTTATTGGTGTAACGGCTAAACTTACAATATTCGGAGCTATCGTGTCTGCTAAGTCTAAACCAAAAAGTAAAGGGTTTATCGGTTGTTCTGTTTTGCTGTTTCGTATTTCGTAATGTAGGTGCGGACCTTCTACCATACCGCTTTCGCCACTTAGAGCAATGGTGTCGCCCTTTTTGACATAGATTTTAGGTGCTTCAAATGAGTAATCAAAAATATAACATTTATGATTGTATTGATAGTCTTTAACAAAATCTGCTATTTGTCCCTTATACTCTTGAAGGTGCATATAAACCGTTGAATATCCGTTGGGGTGAGCGATATAAAGATTTTTACCGCCGCCGTATGCTTGGACTTTGATTCTTGAAACATAGCCATCGGCAGGAGCGATAACCGCATAACCACATCTACCATTAGTCCTGATATCCAAACCGGAATGAAAATGCGAGCCACGCAACTCGGCAAAACTTCCTGTTGAAGAAAGAGGAATTGTTAAAGGCGAAATAAAATAGTCTTGTGGGTATTGGTCGTAGTATGGTTGAATTTCAATCATATTATTTTCGCAATCTTTTTCTTGTTGAGCCTTAGAATTACAAGAAATCAAACAAAAAGTAATCACTAAAATACATGGCATTGTTTTGACAATACTTTTCATTTTTAAGAGATTTGGCTTGAAAAATATTAAATATATTATCACTCCTGCAATCCACGCTATCGGTGCTCCGAGCCAAATGCCCAATGTCTGGTATTTTAGACTTAATAAATAGGAAGCAGGATAGCGGATAATCCATAATGAAAAAATACTTATAATCATAGTTATTGACGCTTTGCCTGCACCTCTGAAAAAGGCGGTGTATATCATCTGCCAGCAGAATAAAAACCAAAATATACCCGAAACTATTAAGTATTGATTGCCGATAAGTATTACTTCATCTTCGGATGTAAAGAGTTTCATCAACTGTGTATTGAAAACACAAAATACAATCATCGTTGCCAAGGACACTATTGCCATTATTTTCAAAGATGAATACAATCCTTTTTTTGCTCTTTGCTGTAAGTTTGCCCCCATATTCATACCAACGAATGATGTCAAGGCTTGACAGATATTAAGAACGAATAACAATGCTATGGATTCTATACGCATAGCAGCCGAATATGCCGCCGTAGCATTAGTGCCGAATTTTACCACAAGCCAAAGAATAAGGATTTGTGTTAAAGAAACAACGCTTTGTTGCACTCCTGTCGGCACGCCTATCGAAACAATTTGTTTCAGATACTTACGATTGAAAGTTAAATGCTTAAAAGGTAATCGTACATACTCATGTGTTTTGTGCAAATATACAAACAAAGTTGCAAAGGCCAAGAACTGAGAAATCAACGACGCCAATGCCGATGCTTCAACGCCCCAATGCAAAACGCCTAAGAACACATAAGACAATATAATATTGATGATATTTGCGGGAATAAGGAAGTACAATTGCGTTGAAGAGTCGCCCAAACCTCTTAATATGCTTATAGCGGAATGGAACAAGACAGAAAAAAACATACCTACCATATAGATTTGAAAATATTTAACGGCAAGATGTTTAACAGCCTCTTCCATGCTGAGAAGTGAGAACAACGGATCGGCAAAGATGATACTCCCCGCACATATCACGATGCCCAAAATCATAAAGAAGATATAAAAAGTACTTATTATGTCGTGAATTTCTTTATGCTGCTTTGCACCATAATAATGGGAGACAACAACCGAACCACCACTGCCAATACCCAACACCATAGAGGTTATGAAAAACACAACAGGGTAACAACTGCCCACAGCAGCCAAGGCATCAACACCAAGATAATTGCCGACAAAAGCACTATTGACCAAAGTATATAACTGTTGGAATAAATTGCCGAGAATTAACGGAATGCTGAAAATAAAAATCTGTTTGCCTATTTTTCCTTTCGTGAAATCCACTTCTATGCTACCAAAAATTTTTGTTTGAGTGATTAACTTAGTACATTTACATAATTGCGTAAATTAAAATCTTACAATATTTCAAAACACATATTTGTAAAATCTCTTAAACGCCTCTTGACTTTGAGTTCTTCTTCAATAAAAGCCATGTGTCCGCAAGGCAGTATCATAACCTCACTATGCCGCGGTAAGCATGCTTGTGCCAAAAGAGTATCTAAGTCAATACGTATATCGTCTTTACCAGTAATGAATAGCACGGGGCAAGTTGCTTTGGACAAGACATCGCATCTGTCTTTTCTTGCAATCATACCTTTTTGAGCAGCAATTATGCCTTCTTTCGGAGTATTTACGGCAATCGTTTTCAATTCTTCTATTTCGTTTGCATATTTTGTTTGATTGTTCTTTGCAAACAAATTAGGAATAAAATCAACAACAAATTTCAAACGGTCTTCATTGATTATCTCCACGGCACGCAAACGATTTTTCTTTCCACTTTCCGAATCGGCAAAAGCCTGAGAATCCATAAGGCAAAAACCATTTACCATATTAGGATATTTTTCTGCGAAAGCCAATGTAATCATACCGCCCATACTATGCCCACATATTACGCATTGTTTAACATTCAGTTTATCCAATAAGGCTTTAAGCATATCGGCTTGTAATTCCATTGCAGAGACTTCCGATATTGTTTCACTCTCGCCGTGTCCTATCAAATCCACGGCAATAACCCTGAAAGTGTTCATATATTCCAACACAAAATACTTCCATACTTCCAAAGAGTTCATATAACCATGAAGCAATACAAGTACTTTATCTCCTTTGCCCTCGTCTTGATAATTTATTTTTTTGTTTTGAAATTCAAAGGTATGGTGTAACATATTTCTATACTATAATATATAGGCGAATTGTTTGAGAAGAAATTCGCCCATTGTGTTTATCCGATTATCTTTATTTTATAATCCTATAATAGTTTTCTTTTCTCGGCAAAGCCTTTGTAGGATTTTTTACAGGGTAACCCAATGCCAATGCACCGATACCCATAACGTTTTCTGGTAATCCAAATTCCTTTATCAGTTCTTTACCTTCTGCTGTTTCAAACATCTCGGTCTCTCTGTTTATCCAACAAGAGCCCAAACCAACAGAGTATGCCGCATTCATCATATTACCAAGAATCAAACTGCCGTTTTTGATTGTGTTCGGATTTTCACTTAACGGAGAACCGAATACCAATACTATTGTCGGAGCATCATAATAAGGATTGCCGTTGGTTCCGAATTTTGCGGTATCGTTACCCAAGATTTTTGCGTTCATAGCAATCAATTTATTCATAATATCTGTGTTTTGAACGGCAACTATCCACAAATCTTGCTTGTTATGTCCTGTCGGAGCGTAAGTACCAGCCTCCAAAACGGCGATTAATTCTTCGTCTTCGACTTGTTTTGGTAAGAATTTTCTTATACTCCTACGATTTTTCAGAGCATATAAAACTTGATTTTCCATATTTTATATTTTTTTGCAAAGTTATCAAAAATATTGCATATTTATAGGTAAAATTACCCGAAAACAAGAAAAAGATTTTTGAAGTGTTATTACAAAAATAATGTTTAACACCAATTTATTAATGTTAAACATTAGTAAATTAATCTCACTAATCATTTTAATGATGTTTAATATTATTTTCTTTATTCTACTTGAAAGAAAATAAATAATACACTTCAAATTTTTGCCAATACGAATAAACCTAATAAATCGTTTGGTGGAATTTGTTTTAAGAGACTATGTTTTTTGCAAACCTTATTATCTTCCTGTGGAATAAGAAATCAAAATTGACAGATGACGGAACAGAGCGTTTAAGTCATCTTCGTTTTTGGCAGGAAGATATGTGCGGGAATAGTTGAAATACATTCCATCCGTTGCACCTATTCTGCCTCGTTCTTCAATACACGAGTTTCCGTCGATGCAATTAATCCAAACTTTCGGTTGAAAGGAAGTATAATCCTTTGATATGGTTACATTGGAAAGATCTACCGTTATAACCGTACTGTTATCATCGTCCTTTCCCCAATTATAGGACAGATGACCGTCTCCCGATATTGTGAAATTGTAATAAGTGTTGTCTTTTATGGAACTTTCAATGATTTGTATGCTTTCGAATAATTCTTGTGCGTTTAATGACATAAAACTTGTCAAACAAAGCAGTATTGAAATAAAAACTCTTTTCATTGTCGTGATTTATTAAAATATGAGTGCAAAAGTAAAGAAAATTTTTGGAATATATTAGTTGAGATGTTTTTTTAGTAAATATTAACGTTGTTTTTTTTTGAAATTTTTAATTCAAATCAGTATTTCGTAATCGAAATTGGGAATAAAAATTAAAAATATTTTGCGAAACAACTTACTTTTTTGCATTTGTTTTGTTATTAAAATAAGAAAATTTCATTTGTTTGAGAAAAATTTGTAAATTTGCAAATTGAAAATTGGAGAAGTGTGATTTTCAGTTTTGTAAGATTAGAGGATAATAAAAAAACACATACAATGAAAAAAGTAACAGTATTCGCGCTTATGGTTACTCTGTTGGTTATGTTTTCGTTGAAAGCACAGATAACCGTAAATTCATCTTGGGACTTTGAGAATGATATGCCTACCGGCTGGACAAGTTCTTCTGCGACAAATGTAACTGTTGAGCAGAATGAGAATTTGGCTATCAACGGCGAGAAGTTCGCAAGGGTCAAAAAAGGTTCAGGTGATCAGTATATTCAAACATCTCTCATAACAGTACCGGCAGGTCAGCAGGTTCGTTTGGAGTTTAATCATTTGCCGATGACTAATTCTACTTGTCGTATTCAGTTAGTTCCAATGACGGGAAATCCTATTTCCATTAATGGAGCCAATGTTTATGACAATAAATTCCGTCCGGGAATTTCGGGTACGGGTAATAGTTTCAAATATACCACGTACTATTCGGAAGGTATGAATATCAGTTCTGTTTCAAATCTCAAACCATCGATGTGGCGACACGAGATATTTTATTTAACGAACAAGATACCGAACGGAGAAACGCAATTTTATATCAAGTTTCTTATGCCCGCTTCGGCTGGCGACAATGGATATGGTTGGTTGATAGATGACGTGAAAATATATACAACAAACGCTTCTTCGGCAACCGTTCCGAGATTTAATAATGTAATATCGTGTCCGGATTTGATGAATTATCCTTTTTGTAGCGATGCAGAGATAGAGTTTCAGTTGTCTTCACAGACTTCAACTCTTACGTCTTTTGCAGATTCATTGTGTATAGAATATTATACTCCGGGTAACACGGATATAACAAGAGTTCCATTGACTTTAAGTGATAATGGCAATTATGTTGCAACTATACCTTATACGGGTATTGATTCAACTGTATTTTGGAGAGCGATAGTTAGTGATGTTTTAGGTAATCAGACTTTTTTTCCATACGTAGGTACATTCCAAGAGTTTAAGTACGTCAGACCATATACAGGTAACGCTCCAATAAAAACAAGTGGTACTTCATCGGCAGCATTGGTGTTTTCTACTAAATTTCCAAAAGTTTCGCACCAAATAAGATATTCTGCACAGGAGTTAAAGGCTGCCGGTTATTCGGCAGGTATGATTGGCGGATTTTTTATCAACATAAAATCCCGACCTACTGGTACAGTCGTTTTAGATAATTTTAAGGTATATATGGGGTCTATTGATCCAATGGATATGCTTGACGAGTCTTCTCAATACGAGAAAGTTTCTATGTATAAGAGTGCGGCATCATATACATTGCCTGATCAAGGTTGGCAATATTTGGAGTTTGATGACGGTAATACATTTACATGGGACGGTTTAACGGATATTGTTTTGAAAGTATGTTATGATGGAACGGCAACGTATGGAGAAACAAAAGTTGAGTCTTATTCTTCTGGCAATGATAATCAATACAAGACACATATATTTGAACAAGGAACGACCGTAACAACCATGGCTTGTACGGGTATGTTCAATACAAGTGGTGGTACGATTGCTTCAAAACCAAATCTTAGATTTAATTTCATAAATAAATGTTATTTTCGTTTTGATCCAGGTATAAGACAAGACTCACTTTTGTCTGTTGCTGCTGCAGAAGATTGCAATGATGCACTAAGCCACATGTACACCATTGAAGCAAATACCAATACACCATTAAAGGTTATGCTTAGAAATGATGGCTTGGATACACTTAGAACAGTTAGGGTAAAATGGATGTTAGATAATGATATATTGACAATAGATTCTTCAACTTGGACAGGAATTATGAAGCCATTGGATCCTATAACGAAAATACCACAAGATACGGCAATGCAGTATATTGCTACAACGACATTCCAAGCACCAAGAGGAGTCCATAATTTGAAAATCTGGGTAGAACTTCCACCAGACCAAGACACAATTAATTACAATTATGATAATGATACAATAGAAGTGAAGTTATTTGTTATAGATGGACCTATGAGTGGAACGTATGCAATAGGAGGGGCTGTTGAAGGCGTTGATGGTTTGGATCAATTCGAAACCTTTGATGATGCTTTTATAATGATGATAAACTCAACAATAGGAGGATCGTGTGTATTCAAAATAGCAACGAATAACAAAGATAGTATTTATTATCAAGCAATAGATTTTCCAAAATGTATTCAAGGCATATCAGAAGAAAATACTTTAACGTTCATAAACGATAATCCGACTTATAAGGTTGTGTTCTCTCCGATTATAAAATATTCGGAGGATAAAAAAACATTAAATTTACAAACTAATTATATTTTCAATTTGCATAATAATAAGTATATGAAATTTGAAAATATTGCATTTTCTTTGCCTGATACAGCGAAAACAGTTATAAGTAATGCCTCATCATTTAATATGATTACGTTAAATGATACTTCTGAATATATAAAATTTAGCAGATGTAAATTTTTATCTTATGGTAAGACTACCAAAAATTATGATAGAATTTCTTCGGCTATTAATATTTACAATTCAAAACATATAGAAATTGATAGTTGTTTATTTGATACTCCTGCCAAGACAATTATTTCAATTCAGGGTGCAAATCCTTATGATAAGATTTATGATATTGACATTGCACATTGTATATTTAATATTGTAACAGATGGAATAGGTTTAATGACCGAGAATGCTATTAATGTTTCTTATGCATGGGATTTGGATATTATTGGCAATAAATTTATTACTCCGAATGAGGAAATGTCTAATTACTCAAATTTGACGAGTGTTTATTATGCGTTGTCATTAAATGATATTGCTACTATGAATTTGGTAAAGAATATATTTAACCTTTATTCGTTAAGTGGTATGTCCTTGAATTCTGTTGATAATTCCATATTCGCGAATAATATGTTGTCGCTGGACAATTTGAATACTAACGCAATTGCTTATAATCAATATGGTATTTATTTACAATCTGGTAGCAATAATAAGATTGTGTATAACAATGTTTATTCAAGGTCTTTGAACCAATCAACAAAAAGAACACACGGATTTGCTCTGGGTACTCCAACATTGATAAGTGAAAGTAATATTGTTAAGAATAATATAATAGTTAGTGAAGGTTATGGTTATGCAATATCGTATAGGCCAAGCACAGTTATTGAGACTAATAAATATGATTTTGATTTTTCCAATAACTTCTATTACAAGAAAAATACAGGTTCTAATCAAAATCTACCATTGTTCTCATATAATGGCTCTAATACGACTGATACCTCAGATTGGAAAACTCAGACAAAAGACACTCTATCATCATTCAATGAAGATCCTTTATTTGATAGTTGGGGTGATGAATTATTTACAACTTGCATCAATTTGTGTGCAAAAGGTACAACGATAGAAGGAGTAACTCATGACTATTACAATAAAGAAAGACCTTCTGAACCAGAGAAGAAACCTTGTATAGGAGCAAGAGAATTTGACCCACCATTGAATAATATATATGTATTTGAGACCGGTCTAAAAGACTTCTCTACTGTAAGCGATAGAACTTATACCGATTGTGAATTTGCAGACGAAACTATTTATGTAAAATTCAAAAATCTTTCTACTAATACAATACCAGAAAATACATTGCATTTGAATTATGCTGTCAATGGAGATAGTCTCGTAGTTCCTGTAATATTTGCAGACTCAATAGAGCCTAATGTTGAAAAATATTTTGAATTTCCAGCTACACATAACTTTACTGCACTTAATGGTAATCAAACTTTTGAATTGGTAGCATATTCTGTTTTGGATATAGATTCGGTTAAAACAAATGATACCACTTCTGCGAAAATTCTTTCTTATTATCGTTTGCCTGCTTTCTCAGACCAAAATATTAGTGTTAAATACGGAGAGACTGCAACGATAGATGTTACCGAACTTTGTCCTAATGACTCAGTTTATTGGTTTTATACACCTGACGACACAGAATCTTTTTATAAAGGTCATTCTTTTCAAACAGGTAACTTGTATTCCGATTCAACTATTTACTTTGCTCGTAGAGAGGAAACGCCACTTGTTAGAATAAGTGAAATACAATTTTATAAAGATCCTGCAAAACAAGGTAGCACGCAACAATTACCAAATTATATTTCAACAAACAATGCTTACGAAATTTCAAACTGTGGTAGCGAAGATATAGACCTTAGTGGCTTTAAGTTCTTATCATATACTGGTGCAAGCATAACCAAAGTTAATGGTACTTATACATTTCCTGAAAATTATATCTTAAAAGGACATTCCTCTGTTGTTATGGTTGCAGTTAATAGTTTGACTGTGCCGAACGATGTGGCTATTGCTGTTGATGCTAATAAGTTCAAATTTTCAAACGCATCGGCAAAGGGCGGTTTGGCAATACAAAATGCAGCTGGTACGTACATCGATGCAGTAACATTCAACGGCGCAAAATTCGCATCTACAATGAACGTTCCTACTTCTGTTTGGGACGATACAGAGGGTACGGTTACTCCTTTGATAACTTCGGCTGGTGTGATAAGAAATGATGTTAAAGGAACAACGTTTGAAAGTTGGACAGTTGCCGATGAATTTTCACCTATGACAATGGGAATGTATGACGACAATCTTTCCGATCCGACGGAGAATTTATGTTTGGGACATTTGACTACATATAAAATTACTATAACAGATGTTCCTAATTTTGACCCTGGTATATCCGAAATACGTATTAATGATATTTCTTCCGAAAATAACGACCAAGACAATCCATATAAATCTTGCGGTTTGGGAGAAAGTACAATATCTGTAACTATAAGCAACACAGGTTTGCAAAATTTGAATACCATACCATTAGTTTGTGAGATCTATGAAAACGGAACTTTGATAAATACTTTTAATGCAACTTACAACGGAAATATAGAACAGTTTGGATCGACACAATATACCTTTACAGAAACAGTTGATTTGACAGCAACGGAAAGTACCAAAGATTATATATTCAAAATCTACACTGCACACAATCAAGATATAATACATAACAATGATACGATGTATATGTATATCACTTCACTTCAAACTCCACCTGCACCTACGGCAACTCCTGTAACTATTGATTATGCAACAAGTGTTACATTGACGGCAGAGAGCGAATATCAAATACTTTGGTTTGAAGATGAGACAACTTCAACTATATTGGCAGAAGGCGATACATACGAAACTCCTATCTTGTATGCAGCAGATACTTTCTATGCGGAAGCATTTATAATGACACCGAAAACAACTCCTATTGGAGCAGACTCTGCGGCTGTTACATCATCTGCACCTGCACCGTCAATATTTAATGCCAAAACTAAGAATATTAAAGAGCAATATCTATTGAAGGCTGACACCTTGATAGCATATGGTTATGGCGAAGGATTGATAAATGCTATATCAAGTAAGATAACAACGATAACTACATCAAAAGCATCTATCGATTATAGTTCATATATAATAAGAATGGGTACAACAGACCAACAAGAATTAACTACTTGGGAAAATTGTTTGACAACAGTGTATGACGGAACATTATCAATATCCAAAACTGATGATGCTAACAAGTGGAAATCTATTACGTTTGATGAGCCATATTATTGGAACGGTGTAAGCGATTTGGTTGTGGAGGTTTGTTATAGTTTAACTAATACAGCAACGGTTACAACTTTGACAACTACAACCGACTACAATGGAGCGATAGGTATAAAAGATGCTTCCAAGAGTGTTTGTGAATCAACGAATGCACCTACATCTTACACAAAGATACCATATTTAAGTCTTGATATGACATTGTATGGTTGCCATTCACAAAGAGTACCTGTGATTGTAAATGTTCAAAATGCACCTACTTGTGATGCCGGTGCTACTGCTATCGTTTCTCCTGCCGATGAATCAATAACATCTGGCGAGAACTTACCTGTTCAGGTGGAAATTAAAAACTATGGTTCAGACCCATTGACCTCTGTTATCATTGAATGGAATGTTAATGGAGTTGCACAAACACCATACACATTCACTCCAACAACGCCTATCGTACAAAATGCGACGGCGGTGGCATCTGTTGGCGATTATACATTTACCTCAGGTGTGGTTATAATTGAAGCAAATGTTAAATTAGAATGTGATAACACCGCTGATAATGACACTGTTAGTAGACAATTTGCTGCTTGTCTAGGTAAAGATGCACAAACAACAACTCTTACGATTAATCCTAATGGTGGAGATTATTTTACAATCAACGAAGCGATTGAAGATTTGAAAGTTTCCGGTATTTGTGGACCGATTGTATTTGAATTGTCGGGAGATGTTTATGATGAAAAAATTTACATTCCTGCAATCAAAGGTGTAACGGAAACAAACACCATAACTTTCAAAGGCGATAATGCTGTAATAACATATACTGGCTCTGAGGAAAAAGATTATTTGCTTTTGTTGGACTCTGCGACAAATATTTCTTTTGAAGGTATCGTTTTTGAAGCAGGTGCAACTCATAGTGTTGTGGTAGATTTGAAAAATACAGATGATGTTAGTTTTTATAAGACTACATTTAATGCTCCTGTTTTAACAAATCCGACAATGATTTTGGTTAATATGAGCGAAATGAATAACAATATTTCGTTTGTTGCAGATACGTTTAACAATGCTAATACCTCTATCTTGGTTGCTTCTCAAAAAGATAACTTAAAAGCTCAGAATATTCAAATAGATTCTTGTGTCTTTACAGATTTTAGAGCGAGTGCGGCAGTAGTTAATGACATCGAGAATGTGATGTTTAGATTCAATAAACTGATGTCTCACGCTAATGATTTTATTGCTGATGCTACAAACTTCTGTAATATAAGTGGTGTAAGCGAAATTGGAGCGAATGAATTTGTACTTACCAACTCAACTTCCAAGATAAGAAATGCTATTGTTGTTAGAAATGCCTCTTTTGAGGATATAAATCCTTTGGGTATTGTTAATAATTCAATATCTTTGACAGGAACAACGAAAGCAAGCAAGACTTACGGTATTGACGTGGATTCTTCAAACTTCGTAAATATCTATTATAATACTATTTTGATTAATATCGCTTCTTCCAACACAAGTTCAAGAAACTTATTCGTAGGTAAAGCTAATACCAATGTTGTTGTAAGAAATAACAATTTGGATAACCAGTGCGGAGGATATGCTTACTATGTTGAGGGCGATGGTAGTCAAGTATTGCTATCTGATAACAATAACTACACAACAAAAGCAAATAAATTCACGTATTGGGGTAATAAAGATTGTGCGACAATCACTGCGTTACATACGGCTAATACCTTTGAAACAAATTCAGTTTCAGTTGAAAACAAGTTCCGTGCAGATACTTGCTTAGAGTTCTTGTATCCTACGGATATAGTTTATAAGGCAGAGCCACTAGACTCATATACAACTGATATTTATGGAAATGTTCGTCATGATGTTCCAAAACCTACGATTGGTGCATACGAATATCAATTTACTCCAATAGATGCAGGTGTTATTCGTATTATTTCGCCTGTAAGTAATACTTCATATATTGAAGGAGACTATATTAATGTTAATATAGTAACTAAAAACTTCGGTAGTCAAACGATATCTTCTTTGAAAATGACTGCTGAATTAAAAAAACATAAAGAAGATGCAACATCATTACAGACAATAAGTGAAACATATACTGGTAATATTGAATCATTAGATACTTTGGTATATAACTTTACTGATAAATTAGTAGCGGTGTTGAACACACCTTCTTATGATTCGTTGTTTGTTCAGATTTACACGGAATTAGTAGGGGATACTAATACATATAATGATACAATGTCATTGAAGATAAAAGTTATTCCAGGTAAAGATTTAGCTGTAACTTCAACCAAGAAACAAGATGCTAACAACAAATGTGGTGTTAATATGCGTAACCAAAAGATAGAAGCTGTTATCAAGAATGTAGGTAATAAGGCTGTTGTAGCAGGAGATGTTATCAACATAACATACGAGATTAGAGGAGAAACTGGTGGATTGAAGAAAACTGCAACGGAACAAATTACCTTCCCTTACACATACACCAATAGTTCGGGTAATTCCGTAACATTACAATCTCTGCAACCAAATGCAACTATTCAGTATTATACATTCGTTACGACAGCTAATTTGGAATCAACAAATGGAAGAGATACAAGTTGGACTATTAGGACTTTTGCTAAACTTAGCGACGATCATAACCCGTTGAATGATACTTCTGCTTCTGTTACATTCCAATCATTTGTATCTCCTGTTCCAACCATAGCACATGATACATCGGTTTATTACGCTACGTATGCAAGTGTAAGATCTACACATGTTGATTCTTTATCAATACGTTGGTTCCATGATTCAACAGATGCAACTCCATTCTACAAACCAACTGCTTATGCTGCTTCAACTACGTTAAAGATAGTCAAACCAATATATGCAGACACTTCGTTCTATACCAACGTACTCTCGAAGAATGCAGGAGCTTGTCCAAGTTACTTTACGAAGGTTACTGTTCATGTTAAAGAAAGATGCCAATCCGATATAGCGGCGTTGGCAATTGTGGAACCTCCTGCACAACCTAAGAAGGCTTACACGTTTATGAGTGAAGATACTGTTAAGGTTAAACTTACCAACTATGGAACTCAAACTCAAACTGGATTCAATATATCTTGCTCTATAAAACCTACTACACCTGCAAATGCGCAACCTGTAATTTATACTGAACAATGTGATGCAAACATAATGATGGACGATACAGTTATCTATGCGTTTAAGAAAATGTTTGATTTCACAGAAAAGAAAACAACGTATGAGATAAAAGTTTGGATAGAGAACGCTGCTGATTGTGTTAATACTAATGATACGACACCTGCAATTAAGGTTATACCATTGAACGCTATGACAAATGATTCCAAGACTGTTGGGGATCCAAAGAGTTTGGATATAACGAGAGTTCAGTTGGCTGCTATGGATAATATGTCCTCAACGGGAGATGACGATTATTCGGACTTTACATCATCGGTTACACCACCTGAATTATTCAAGGGATTGAAAGACTCGTTATTGATTAGTACAGAGTTTTCAAGCAATATGAAAATTGTTGAGGATAAAGAATATACTGGTTGGATTAAAGCATGGATAGATTGGAATAGAGATGGTGTGTTTGACACAACCAAAGAACAGATTTATTCAGCTCCTGCACAGATAGGTGGCACAAATGCAACTATGATAGAAGTGCCTGATACGGCATTGAACGGTTATACTTTGATGCGTGTAATAGTTTCTCAGGACGATACTGTTCATAATTTTGGACCAAATCCTGGAAATTCTAAGTACGAGCCAATAGATGCTGGTGAAATAGAAGACTACAAGATACATATTTCTCCTGCTCATAATGTAAATGCAGAACTTACTCGTTTTGTTAATCCGGAGCGTATAGATACTGTTGTCAATACAAAGGTAAAGGTGCGTTTGCGTAATGCAGGTAAGTCTGATTTGACGGCGGCTACAATTACTTGGATTTATGGTGCAGACACAAATACCTATGATTGGACTGGTATGTTACATTCTTCAGAAATTGAAGATGTTGAAATCTCTGATGTTGAAATGAATTTAGGACACAACGAATTTATTGCCTATGTAGATGTAGTAGGGGAGGAGTATAGGAAGAATGATACAATAGTTCTAAACAATTATGTACAGCCTGTATATACTTTGCCATACGAAACATTCTTTGATGAGGAAGATTATGACAATTATGACTTCTATGCTTATGAACCAGACCCTAAGCGTACGACGAATATTTGGCAAATGGGTACGCCGAGTGCAATAGAAAACGATATAATCAAATCTGCATTCAGCAAACCTAATTGTTGGAAAACTAACTTGGAAGGTAAATATTCAATAAATAATACGAGCGTTTTGTATTCGCCTATATTTGATATTTCAGAAATTAAGCCGGATACTTTATCATTTATGATGAAAAGAGAACTTGGTTCTGGGGCATCTGTTATTGTTGAATATATGAACTATAAAGGCGTTTGGAAAACGTTAGGCGCACAGGGCGATCCTTATGGAACTAACTGGTATGACAGTGAAGATGGATTTACAAAGAGCAATGTCGGTTGGGAAAAAGTTTATTATTCTATGGAAGGTGTCAGTGGCGATTTAGGAAAGGTATTACAAATAAGATTTGTCTTTACATCTTTGGACGGTCATACGTCTGACGGCGTTGCTATTGATGATTTCAAAGTTCAAAGAGCGTTACGTGATTACGATGCCGGTGTTACAAAGATTGTCCTTACTCCTGATGATTTGCCTTCGTATGGTCAATACTTCTATCCGAAAGTAACTGTTCATAACTACGGTAAAAAAGAACTTACTTCGTTTAAGGTTTGTTATTTGGCAGAAGATATGTATATCACCCAGTGTGAAGATGTCTCTCAAACGATACCTGTCGGAGGAGATTTGGAATATACATTCAATAATGGTAGATATTTGAATGTTTCAATGCCGGACCCATTCTCAGTAATGGCATACACTCAACTAAATCCTAATGACCTTTATACCGATAACGATACAGCATACGCTTACTTCGTAATAGGACCTTTGATGAAAGATGCTGGTATATTGGAGATAACTCAACCATTGACAAAGGTTGCATCGAATGATCAGGTTCAAGTTGCAATCAAAGTTAAGAATTATGGTATAGATCCTATTGAAGACCTACCTGTATATTATTCGGCAGGAAACTCACTGGTTTCGGAAACAATACATTTCGATCCTGCATTGAATAATGGCGACGAGTATGTATATACATTCAAAACTTTATATACAACTCCGTTCGGAACGGTTAATTTGAAATCTTGGACTGCTCTTGACGGCGATACGTATAATGACAACGATACATTGTACAAACGTATCCAAACGGCTGTCGGTGCATTAGATTTGGAGGCTAAATATATTGTTTTGGACGATGCTTCTCCTAACGATTATAAGATACAACTTGCGATAGCTAATCACTCTACACAACCTATCGATAGTATTCGAGTACGTTATTATTTGAATGGTGATCCTAATGATTTTGTTGAAGAGTATTTCAGAGGTGGAGCTCCATTGAATGCTTCCGAAACTGGTTATCATATGTTCTCACGTACTATACCGCGACAGGTTTATCAAAGTATTTGTGCTCATATCGTATTTGAAGAGGACGAAAACCACAGCAATGATACCACTTGCACGCTTTATACCGGATACAGAGATTTGCAGGCAGACACAATATTTGTAGAGCAAAATGTTAATCCGGATTGCAAAGTTCAGTTGGTAGCACATCATATAGGCACTTTGGCAGGTCATGGTAAGGTAACGGCATACTATGTTGTCAATGGTGATTATTCAAATAAAGTAAAACAAGTATTTGATATTGCTTACGACGAGCCAACCAATAGACGTCTGCAATTGACATTTGATAAACGCATACCACGTAATGAAAGCGGTCAGTACAATGTTACTGCTTGGGTTGAATATGCAAATGACATCAACTTGTCTAATGATACGACCAGCATTGTGAAGGTTCAGCAATTTGTCGGCATTGACGATGCTCAAACAACAAATGAGAAGTTTATCGTTAAACAGAACATTCCGAATCCATTCACTGATGAAACTGTTGTTGAAATAACAATTCCTGACAATGGAGAGATTAGTTTGATTGTTCAAGATATGAACGGACGTATGTTGTATTCCGATAAAGAAAATTATTCGGCAGGTACGCATTACGAGACGCTTCCTCTTGCTCAATTACCGGCAGGTACGTATTATTACAGTGTTTATTACAATAAACAGAAGATTACTAAGAAGATGATTAAGATTAAATAAAATAATCGTAATCGAAATTGGTAAAACAATAAATGATTTGACAACGACAAGGCATCAGAAAAACGATGTCTTGTCGTTTTGTTTTAACTTGTATGGTAGTGTTATAAAAATAAATAATGATAAGAAAAATTGAATGTTTAATATTATGCAGTTAGTGTTAAACATCAGCAAAATAATATTAAACATCAGTAGAATGGTATTAAACACTAATTTTATGAATACTGTTAATATTAAATTTTGATGATATAGGGTTATTTCTTCAACTGAATGAAAAGTATTAATTTTGCAAATCAAATTCAATTTTCGGATTTTTATGCGAAAGATTATACATTTGGATATGGACGCTTTCTATGCTTCGGTTGAGCAACGAGATAACAAATCGCTGCGAGGGAAACCTATTGCCGTTGGGAGAGATATGCAACGAGGCGTTGTTGCAACGGCTTCTTATGAAGCAAGAAAATTCGGCGTCCATTCTGCAATGTCTATCGCAAAAGCCAAACAGCTTTGCAAGGAACTTATAATCGTTCCGCCCCGATTTGAAGTCTATAAAGAAGTATCTGAACAGATACATTCGCTTATGCACAAATACACCGATATAATAGAACCTATTTCTTTGGACGAGGCTTTTATGGACGTAACCGATAACAAGGTAGGCGAGGAATTGGCTGTCAATATTGCGCGGCAATTGAAAAAAGAAATATTGTATGAAACTCTTTTGACCTCTTCGGCAGGTGTTTCGTACAATAAGTTTTTGGCAAAAATCGCTTCCGATTGGAAAAAGCCGAATGGATTGAAAGTTATTCACCCTTCACAAGCCCAAAAATTTATCGATGAATTAAAGGTTGAGAAAATATGGGGGATAGGTCCGAAAACCCTTCAAAAGATGCACTCGTTAGGTATCTATAACGGCAAACAACTAAGGGAAAAAAGTTTGTTTGATTTGGCGAAATATTTTGGTAAAATGGGAGGAGTTTTCTATGACTATGCACATGGAATTGATAATAGAGCAGTGGTGAGTTCATGGAAAAGAAAATCGGTTAGTTGCGAGCATACGTTGGAAGAGGATATTAGCGATAAGACTTCAATAATTGTTGCATTGTATAATGTTGTCTTGGATTTGGTAACACGTATCGAAAAATCAGAATTTAAGGGCAAGCGTTTGACATTAAAGATAAAATACCACGATTTCACTATCCGAACTCGTTCTTTGACACAAAACCAAATTCTTGATACGAAAGAAAAAATTCTTCCGCTTGCAAAAGAACTTATTGCCTCCATTCCTTATCAGCAAAAGGCTGTTCGTTTGATTGGTTTGGGAGTATCGGAAGAGGATAAGCCCAAAAGCATAGAGGCAACCTTATTCAATTAATGTCTTTATAGGTTATGCAACTTTCGGGTGAGTGCTTGAAGCGAAATTGTAAAAAACTATTTATACTATATCGGTAATCAATAATTTTTGTATCTTTGCACATTGAATGATTTGGCATATATTTTTGCTAAGAACAATGGAGAAAAGAAAGTTATACGGATACATATCGATAATTCTATCGGCTATACTTTGGGGAGCAAGTTTTGTTTGGTCTAAGGGGCTGCTCAATGACGGTTTTCCTGTTTTTACAATTGTAACTATTAGAATTATCATAGCGTCTGTTATACTTCTTTTGATTTTTGCAACAACGAAGAAATTGGAAAAGATACGTAGAAAAGATTTGGGGGTATTTTTTTTATTGGCATTCCTTGAACCTTTTCTGTATTTTATAGGCGAAAATGGGGGATTGAAATATGTTTCTTCGTCTTTTGCATCTATGATGATAGCATTAATACCGATTTTTGTGGCATTTACAATGTACTTTGTCTTTAAGGAAAAACTTAGAAAGGAACTGCTTTTCGGAGTTATAGCAAGTATTTTGGGTGTTGTTATGATGTCGTATGGTGAAGAGGAAACTCTTGTCAGTTTCAAGGGAATTATGTTGCTGATGTTGGCAGTACTGACGGCTGCTGCATATAGTGTAACTCTTCAAGTGTTGATTAAACGCGGTTATGGACCTGTAACTATCACAACTTGGCAGAATATACTCGCGTTGGTGTTTTTTGTACCTTGTTTTTTTATTTTTGATTTCAAAACATCGTTGGAACTACATTGGACGGCGAAAAATATAATTGATTTGATTTGTTTGGGAGTCTTATGTTCGGCAGGAGCATATGGATTTTATTCCAATGCAGCCAAAATGCTCTCGGTATCAAAGATAGCGATTTTTACAAATTTGATTCCTGTGGTAACGATAATCATCGCTGTGAGTGTAGGACAGGAAAACGTAACATTATTAAAGGCTTTGGGAATACTAATTGCCGTTAGCGGAGTTATATTTTCGCAAAGCAATATTTTTAAGAAATAATTTAAGGTTATTAACGGTATGAAGGTTAAAGTAGGATTGATGCAAATGTCTTGTACAAAACACAAGGCGGACAATATAGAAAAAACCATAAATAATATAAGGGATTTGGCAAATAAAGGTGCAAACATAATATGTATGCAAGAATTGTTTGCGTCTTTATATTTCTGCGATGTGGAGGATTATGATAATTTTTCTCTTGCAGAGAGTGTGCCGGGCGATACGACAGAGAAATTATGTGCGTTAGCAAAAGAATTGAATGTTGTTATCGTCGCTTCTTTATTTGAGAAATGTATGGCAGGGCTTTATTATAATACGACTGCCGTTATCGATGCAGACGGAGCGTATCTTGGCAAATATCGTAAGAGTCATATACCTGACGATCCGGGATATTACGAGAAATTTTATTTTACCCCCGGTGATTTGGGCTACAAAGTATTTAAGACCAAGTTTGGGGTTATCGGAGTTTTGATTTGTTGGGATCAGTGGTACCCGGAGGCTTCGCGTTTGACGGCTATGAAAGGCGCTCAAATTATATTCTATCCGACGGCTATCGGTTGGGCATCTTCGCAAGACGAAGCAACCAACAAAGAACAGTATTACGCTTGGCAAACCATTCAACGCTCACACGCAATAGCCAATGGCATTCATACGGTTTCTGTCAATCGCACAGGAAAAGAAGGTGATATGATTTTTTGGGGCGGTAGTTTTGTTAGTAATCCTTTCGGCACATTGCTTTATGAGGGTTCGCACGATAAGGAAGAGAACGCCATAGTTGAATTGAATTTGGACGAAACAGATTCCTATAAAGTGCATTGGCCGTTTTATAGAGATAGAAGAATAGATACTTATTCCAATATAACAAAACGCAGCGACTTGGAAGAATAGTTTTTTTATTTACAAAAACATTTCAGCGTTTATATTCGCTCAAATAGAAATACGATAAAAAATGACAGATAATATAAAAAACAATACATTGCCATTAAGCGAAAGAGATTTACCAATAAAGCATGGATTTTATTTTCCTGCCGAGTGGCACAAACATACAAGTACATGGCTTTCGTATCCACATAATGAAAATTCGTGGCCAGGAAAAATATCGACGATATTCCCTTATTACAACGAATTTATAAAACATTTGTCCAAAGATGAGATTGTAAATATCAATGTATTGGACGAAGCAATGCAACAACGTGTGCAAAAGCAGTTGCAAGCCAACGGAACAAATATGAGTAATGTGAGATTTCATTTGTTTGCGACCAATGACGCTTGGATAAGAGACCATGGCCCTGCGTTTGTAATCAATGATAATTCAAAGGCTGTTGTCAATTGGAAATATAATGCTTGGGGCGACAAATATCCTTACGATAAAGACAATTTAATACCCGAAAAAATTGCGTCTTATTTGAATTTGATGCGATTTGATAGCGATATAGTTATGGAGGGTGGCAGCGTTGATTTTAATGGTAAGAAAGATGTTTTGACAACAAAGAGTTGCCTTTTGAATGAAAACCGCAACCCTAACTATTCACAAAAAGAAATAGAACAGCGTCTGCATTGTTATTATAATGTAGATAATATTATTTGGTTAAAAGACGGTGTTGAGGGAGATGATACCGACGGGCATGTTGATGATTTGACTCGTTTTGTCAATGAAGACACCATTCTGACAATGGTAAGCGAGGACAAACAAAGTGAGGATTACAAAGCCTTGAATGAGAATTTGAAGATTTTGAAGTCCTGCCGCTTGAATAATGGCAAACAGCCGACAATTATCGAGATGCTTATGCCAAAGGAAGTCATATACGAAGACCAGAAACTGCCTGCTTCTTATGCCAACTTCTATATTGCGAACAACAAAGTTATTGTTCCGTTGTATAAAAACACAAACGACGATAAAGCCATGCAGATTTTTGAGCAGGTATTCAAAGACAGGCAGGTTATAGGCATCGATTCAACCGATATTGTGTGGGGATTGGGAAGTTTTCATTGTTTAAGCCAGCAAGAACCCGCTATTTAGAAAATTAATGTGTGATATTATTTTACCGGTGTTTAACACTGATTTATTAATGTGTGATATTATTTCACTGATGTTTAACACTGATAAAATAATAAGTGGGAAGAAATAAATGATAAGACTAAAAAATATAAAAATGAAAAAGATTGTTTTTGCCTTGATAGTTTTTGCAAATGTGGTTAATGTGGTTGGACAGCCGACATTTGAAAAATTATATAGTAACAGTGAGGCTATTTCTCCGTTGTCGGGAGATTTTTTTGCCGTTAAACAAAACGGTAAGTGGGGTGTTATGAAAAATTCCACGCAGATACTCGACTTTTATTACGATTCCATAGATATTTTAAGCGATGGTATCATAACGTTTATCAAAAATAACCAAGCAGGTTTCGCAGATACTATCGGTAATGTGATAACATTGGCTACGTATCCATTGGAGACGCCTTACAATATGGCTGATGAATCGCTTTTGAACGTTTATCAAAGCGGAAGTGCGTTGGTTTATAACGGAGCGAACCTTGTACTATTGTCAAAAGAAGGTAAGCAGATAAATGACAGCGATGTTGAGATAGTTTCAAAGGCTGATAATTGTGTTGTTTTCAAAAGTAAAGGGGCTTACGGCATTATGGACGCACAAGGAAATATTTTGGCTCAAAACAAGTACAGACAAATACAGACAATTATCGCAGGAGAACTTTATGCGTACACATCTCAAAAAAACGGTATGGATTATATAGGCTTGATTGACGCGAAAGGCGAAGTGAAATCTCCTGCACAATATAACGATATGATTATTATCAACTCAAATGATAAATTCTATATCAAGGCTTTTACCGAGACCGGAAAGCAATCTTTGTTCGATGCTAAGGGAAACCAATTGTTTAGCCCGTTGTACCAAAATATTGAACCGCTAAATTCCGATAAGTATTATATTTTTACCGACAATTCCCGCAAAGGTGTTATCAGCAGCGATTATAAGGAATGTATTCCTGCGGCATACGATGATATAAAAATGGCAACGATAAATAAAGATACTTTGTTTTTGGCTAAAAACGACAACACGATATATATCCTTACGAACGATAACAAGCCGATAGATATTCTTAATGGTAATATAAAGGATTTTGTTTCTTATAAGAAAAACAGTGGCGAACTTATATATATTGCCGATAGTATGTTGAATTATGGTATTCGTTCATCTAAAAAAGGCTGGTTGATTGAGCCGCAATATTTAGATGTATTTGCTCAAAGCAAAGGAGCATTTATTGTAAGGAAGAAAGACAAATGGGGAGCGGTTGATATTAATAACAATGAGGTTATACCTTTTGAGTACGAAAAAGTACGTGCCTCAAAAGCGAAAACATGTATTGTCTTTTACGAAGGAAAGAAAAAATCCATAGTCTTACTTGATAATGGCAAGCAAATGGAGTTCCCGAAGACGGATAATGTATTGCCTATGGCTAATTATGTTGAATATAAAGTGAAAAAGGAAAGAGTGCGTTTGTATTTTGACGGCAATGAATTGAAAGATAAATTCACACTTATCGGCTCTAACCATAACGGCGTGTTGATAGCAAAGACAAAAAAAGGTTGGTCATACTACAATAGCAATACATACGACCAATTGACCGAACAATATTTCGATTACGCCACAAGTTTTGAAAACGGAGCGGCGTATGTTGTCAAAAACAAGAAACTATTGCAAATCGATACGGATTATAATATCATTGCAACGATATTGGACGATAATTACAAAGACTTAACAACCACAGCCGCCTTTTTAGGAATGTCAAGTAAGATGAATAAGAATTTTATAATAGTAGAAGATAAACAAGGAAAGAAAACCCTTGTAAAGATAAACAGATAATAAAAAACAAACGGATATGAAGAAAATAAATGTAGCCATTTGCTTGATGATGTTATTACCTGTGTCATTGGTAGCACAGACGTATAGATCATTCAAATCTTTGACAAAAGACAATGTCAATACGGAGGTTTATTATTTGCCGAAAACTGATTTGGTCGTAACGTTCAAAGTAGAAAAAACAACGAGAACGAAAGGTATTTATTCCGATAATGCTTATTTGCTCGGAATTGATAATACCGCTCTTAAAAACTTAACATCTTATCGTGTGATTAGTGCAAATATCAAAGAGAAGTTATCTGCCGATACCGAGCAGCGTTATTTCTTGGAAACGGACGGTAAGGTCAATGTTGAGAAAACAAGTTACGGAACATTGAAAACTGTTTCGACAAAAGCGATGGATAAACAGCAAAAAAACACTGATAGGAACAATCGTCATTCCAAGCCTATGCCACCGACGATGATTGAAAACAGTGCTTCTTTACCTGTTCGCCCTACATACGAGAAACGTCTTATGGAGTCGAATTTACTTATAAAATATCCGCAACTTACTCCCGAAAAAGCGGTAAGTGAAATCAAACGTTTAAGAGATAAACAAATCGAATTGCTTTCGGGTGCTTGGGAAGGAACATATATGAACACGACAGTGGATTATATGTACAAACAATTAGATGAGATTATTTCTTCATACGTTGCTTTATTTACGGGAATAGAGACCGTAACGGAGGAAAAATACACATTTGTCGTTTCTTTCGATAAACCTATTATTTTGGAGGAAGATTTGCTTGTGCCGATATGTAAGTTTTCCGAGACAAACGGATTAATGGATTTGAACGAGAAAGGTGAAGGCGTGAAAATTAATGCTCGCATTCATTCTTATTTGACAACGCAGGATAACTCCAAACTTGCTTCCGACCAACAATTGTCATCAAAACAAAAAGCAAAGATAGATAAGGAAGGTGTGGGTATATATTATATCACGCCGCAAATGGCAAAGGTTACTTTGCAGGGCGTCGATATGCAATCGTGTTCAAAACTTGTTAAACTTATGCAATACGGCACGGTTAATTTCACCACTTCTCATAATCAAACTATTATTTTTGATGAACGTACGGGCGAAATGCGTTAATTTTTTTTAGATAAGCGAAGATTGAATACATAAAGGAACGTAATTATATGTTACGCTCCTTTTTTTGTTTCTATCATTGAAAAAATAAAGGGTAGAATAAATTTATTAGTGTTAAACATTATTTCACTGATGTTTAATATTATTTTATTAGTGTTAAATACCAATTCACTGATGTTTAATATTAATTTAACGTGAGTTAGACGAAATTTAATCGAAAGATTATTAAGTGATTAAATAGGGGAAATACAAATCTATGAACTATATCTATGGTTGTTGATTCATATCTTCTATATTTTGTTCAAATGTTACGACTACTTGGAAAATTGTTTTCACAATTTTTAGAAAGACATATGGTTTGTCTATTTTCAGATAATTAAATTCGTCGAACTCACGTTAAATAAAAATGTAATTCGGATATACAGACGAAACTAAAATTTGACATAGATACAATAAGGTGTATGAATATCGTAATTCATACACCTTATTTGCATTATGATTGTTTTGATGTTTTTTGCCAAGTGAGATTTTTTTCGGATTATAATGTTTCCAAAATTATTGCACTGCTGTTCCATGTAGAGTTTTTGTATGTTTCTATGTTTTTGCATTTAACAGTCAATACAGAGTTTTCCATCGTTATTCCTTCAAATGCGTCCTCATCTAAGGCAGGTGGTTGGTCTCCAAGTGCGATAATTTCTTGTAATCCGCTGCAATGTGCGAAGCCTTTGCCTATATGCGTTACGCTTTTTGGTAGGGTCAATGATTTCAAAGCCTTGCAATATGCAAAAGTACGTTTGCCTATGGATATTATGCCGTCGGGTATGGTTAGAGAAGCCAAATTTTTGCAATCTTCAAAGGCAACGGTGCCGATAGTGGTTACGCTTTGCGGTATTGTAATGGAGGTCAGTTTTTCGCAGTAGGCAAATACGCAATCATTAATGGCTGTTATGCCGTCATTTATTACAACCGTTTGTAAATTTCTACAATATGCAAAAGCACAATCTCCCATATATGTTACACTTTGTGGAATTTCAACAGCTGTAAGACATTCACAACTGGCAAAAGCGCAATCGCCTATAAACTTTACACCCATTGGTATTGCGATTGATGAGAGTTTTTTACAGCCGGCAAAAGCTCTTTCTTTTAAGTGTGTTATGTTTTTGGATATTTCAACCGATGAGAGGTTTTCGCAATTGCGAAATGCACGCTCTTCAATAATAGTTACGCTGTCGGGTATCACAACAGAGGTCAGGTTTTCAAAGCCTTCAAAAGCGTTGCTGCCTATGGATGTTACGGTATATCGTTTGTTTTCGTATTCTATGGAAGACGGGATATTTACAATTTGGATGTTTTTATCCGTACCGCCTACCTTTACGTTGTTTGAAAGCATTATAATATATTGTATGCCGTCTGCCAAGAAACTATTTGAATTTTCCATATTTTTTGCGGTTATGTTTATGTTTTTATTATTATAAAATAATTTGTTTGAAAGACTACCAGCCTTGATTGTATTCGTTGGAAGACACAACAATAGTGTCCGCAGCGGTACTGTCCGATTCAGGCGACCATGCACTGCAATCGTAATACGCTTCCATATTGTTCGGACGGGCGAAACCGCCTTGATAGAAGCCTAAATGAGGATTTTGTTCGCAGCGTTTCATAAAGTATCCGTAGATAGGCAACGCCATAGCCGCACCTTGTCCCCAAGCCATAGTGTTGAAGTGAATACTTCTGTATTCGCCTCCGACCCAGACAGCAGTAGCAAGTTTAGGATTTAGTCCGATAAACCAACCATCGGAATTGTTATCCGTTGTACCCGTCTTACCGGCAATTGTTGAGCGTACGCCGTATTTATATCTTAATCGCGAACCCGTTCCGCCATCGACAACGCCTTTCATTAAATCCACAACCAAATAAGAAGTCTTTTCGTCTAATGCGGTGTTGGACTTTGAGGTAAAGGTTTCCAATACCATTCCTTTGTTATCGGTTATCTTTGTTATGAATATAGGTTCTTTATGAACGCCTTGATTGACGAATGTCGCCATAGCGGCTGCCATTTCCCAAACAGTTAAATCCGGCGTTCCAAGACATATACTCGGTACAGGTTGTATAGGGTTTTTTATGCCCATTGCACGAACAAGATTGATAACGCTTTGAGGTGTGGTGTAGTCTTTCATCAAGGCTGCCGAGATGTAATTGACCGAGTTTGCCAATGCCCATTTCAAATTCACGGATTCATTCTCCCTTGCATGGTTTGAGTTTTTCGGTGTCCAATTGTCAAACTCAGGAAAAGTAACAGGTACATTCTCTATTTCAAAACAAGGTTTCAAATCGGAATCACGCATAGCGGCAGCATAGACAAATGGTTTGAAAGTAGAGCCTATCTGTCTGCGTCCGAGTTGTGCGTAATCGAATTTGAAATACTTGTAATTTATGCCGCCGACATATACTTTGACGTGTCCGGTTTGCGGCTCAATCGATACCATTCCGGTGTTAAGGAAGTATTTGTAGTATTTTATCGAATCCATTGGAGACATCATCGTATCGATATCACCATTCCATGAAAAAACAGTCATTTCGGTCGGAGTATTAAAGTCCTCCTTGATTTGTTTTTCACTTGCGCCGTCCTCACGCAGTTTGCGATAACGCTCGGAAGTAAGCATTGATTGGTTGTAATACTTGTCGATATTGTCTTGTGAGATACCGGTAAATGGACCGGACTTTCTGCCCTTGGTTTGAGCGAAGAAGGCTTTCTGTAATTCGGTAAAATGCTCTTTTACCGCATCTTCGGCATTCTTTTGCATATCGTAATTAACGGTTGTATATATTCTAAGGCCGTCTTTATAAACATCGTAAGGCTCACCGTTTTGTTTGTAATGTTCCTTGCACCATTTATTCATAAATTGACGAACTTTCTCACGAAAATAAGTTGCAATACCTTCGTCTTGTGAAGGCGGATTGTAATGAGTAACAATCGGAGTGTTTATTGCTTTTTGATATGTGTCTTCGTCAATGAAGTCGTATTTTTTCATTTGGGCAAGAACAGTGTTTCTTCTTTCGGTGCTACGTTCCTTTCTTCTAACAGGGTTGTATGTAGTGGGTGCCTTTAACAGACCTACAAGTACAGCCGATTCCGGAAGGGTAAGTTCCTGCGGAGTCTTGCCAAAGAAAGTGAAACTTGCGGTTTTGATGCCAAAAGAGTTAGAACCGAAATCAACTGTATTCAAGTAAAGAGCCATTATCTCTTGTTTGGAATAATGACGTTCAAGTTTGACGGCAACAACCCATTCTTTCAGTTTGTAGTACGCAACGGCGAATTTGTTTTTGCTTTCTCTCGGAAAAAGATTTTTGGCTAATTGTTGCGTTATTGTACTACCGCCTCCCGAGTGTCTGCCACCTAAAACTGTTTTGAATAATACACGAAACAAACTTCGAGAATCTATGCCGCTGTGTTTTTCAAAACGAACGTCTTCCGTTGCTTTCAAAGCGTTTATCAACGATTCGGGTAAATCTTTGTAATCAACATTGGTTCTATTTTGAATACCTATGTATCCAAGTAATTGTCCGTCGTCCGCGAGCACTTCGCTTGCAAGATTGCTTTCGGGATTTTCCAATTGTTCAAACGACGGCATAAAGCCCAACCAACCTGCCGATAAAAAAACAAAAAACAATGCTATAACCCCGAGTGTTGCCCCGTAGCCAATCCACATATATTTTATGTATTTGCTAAAATCGGTTTTGTTCTGTTTTGTTTTCGGCTTTTGCGTTTCTCTATATTGTGCCATAATTATTGACGTTTAATAATTATTACAATTCTAAATAAAATTTTTGTTAAAGCGGCTGCTTTTCAATATGCAATCCCACATCTTTAATACCGCTCAAAATGGTATCTTTGGTTGCTTGCGTTATCTTGAAAGTATATTTGCCTTTTTGTGGAAACTTAACGTTTTTGGCGAACCAAAATCTATTGTCTTTTACATTGGAATTGCCTTTCCCTTTCCACGTGCCATCGACATTCATAAGGATACATTCAACCGTATCTTGCTTGGTTATGTTGCCGTCTGGGTAGATAGTTGTTACGAAAAAGAAAATATTGTTGTATTTATAGTCGGTGGTATTACGTAAATTGATTGCAAAACGATAAGAATACAAGGCATCGCTTTGAGAGACTTCCAAGTCAAATTCCTTTTTATCATTCATATTCCACCCCTTACTATCAACTTTTCGGCTTTTATCAAAAAGAACATCACTATTGCAAGAAGATAAACTAAACGCAATGGTAATTGTCAATAATATTTTAGTCAAAAATTTCATATCTTATATCACGTTTTTAATTCCACATATCAGAAAATTAATCTCACATATTATTTTATTAATCACTGATATTATTTTACTGATGTTTAACACTAATTTACTAATATCACACACTAAGTTTTTAATACCACTTATTATTTTAGCGGTTAAACATATTATATTTCGGCTTTGAATGATTCCAAGTCTTCTATGTACTTTTTGTTTCTGTTCATAGCAAGAATTTTTTTTACATTATCGGCACTTATTGGAATAAACTCGGAAGAATCCTTGTATGAATACCACAAGATTTTTTTCAATATATCACTCTTTCGGTATATCGCTTTACCTTTTTTTGTCTCAATATCAACGCCGATAGGAGGAAAGTCTTTCAATGCGTCTTGATATACATCGTATTCGTAATTCAAACAACATTTAAGTTTTCCGCATTGACCTGCCAATTTCAGTGGATTTGGGAATAATTGTTGGGCTTTTGCAACCGATGTTCCCACGGAAGTGAAATTGTTTAACCAGGTCGAACAACATATTTCCCTACCGCAAGTACCTATACCGCCCAATCTTCCAGCTTCTTGGCGAGCACCTATTTGTTTCATCTCGATTTTGATATGGAAAGCGGCTGCCAATTGTTTTATAAGCAAACGAAAATCCACTCTATCATCGGCAGTATAATAGAATATTGCCTTTGTGCCGTCTCCTTGAAACTCAACATCGTTGATTTTCATGCTAAGATTGTCTTCCATTACGAATTTGCGTGTGTCGAACAATGTTTGGTCTTCTTTTGCCATAACTTCAAGCCATTTTTCAATGTCAGACGCATTGGCTCTTCGGTAAAGTTTTTTCACATTGTCGATATTGAATCCTTTTTTCTTTTTCATTTGGATTCTGCATAACTCACCTGTTTGCGAAACAATGCCTATATCATGTCCGGGCGTACCTTCAACGGCTACAACATCGCCTTCGGTAATCTCTAAGCCTTCGGGAATTTGATAGAAGTCTTTGTGAGAGTTCTTGAATCTGACTTCCACATAATCGAAATAACCTTGCGACGAAGGAGGTTTAACATTTTCCATCCAATTGGTGACATGAAGTTTTTCGCTTGAATTAAGGTCTTGCTTTGATATGGTTTGGTAGGATTTGGGAGTCTTGGAAGTTCCGTGCATCAAGGTTAGCGGCTCTTTGTAATTTTTTTTGCAAAGACCAAGTGTGGGATCGTCTTCAAAGTATGGGTGAATATATTGTTCATTGACAAAGAAAGTCTGGTCTTCCAAGAGATTTTTATGCACATCTTTCTTTTTAAGAGGAGCAAAGATAGGCTCTTTTGTTTGTGGAGAGTCTTCTTTGTCGTCAATATTTTCTTGAAATTCTTCTTTGGTTCGATTAAGATTTTTGTTATCGGATTTGTTCAAATCCTGTGATGTTTTTTCGATTTGGTCGGCAGTAAGATTATTTTCTTTATTATTCATTATGTATTCTTATTTAGAATGGCTGCATTGTTCAAAGACAAGACAACCGTCAATTACCAATTATATTTTTGCAAAAGTACAATATTTTTTTGATTTTCGCTATTTGTGTTATTAAAATAAAGTAAAAACAAAAAGAGTTGTCAATTTTTCAGACAACTCTCAAAACATATAGAAAGGAAAAAACAATTAATCTAATTAATTTAATCAATCTAATTTATCGGTAGGCTATTTATTCAAAAGACCTTCCATTCTTGATATATATTTTTCGATTTCTCTGTATTCAGGTGAAGTAGGAAAATCTTTTTTGATTTGATTGTAACAATCAAGAGCTTTTTTGAAATCCTTTTTAACTTCGTAAGCAGCACCAAGTTTCATTAGAATAACAGGAGTAGTGAAGTTATTTGATTTTTCTTTAACAGCATCGTTGTAGTATGAGATAGCCTTATCCACATTATTCAATTCCCAGTAGCAATCACCAATCAAGGCTTTTACTTGTGAAGGTAAAAACTCATCTTGTGGCTTAACGCCTTCAAATTCATCTATTGCTTGTTGGTATTTGCCTTGTTCCAAATAAATAATGCCAAGATAGTATTTTGCCAATTTACCATGTCTTGTTGAAGAATAATCTTCGCTTATAGCAATAAGACCAGCGTGCTTGCCATCACCTTTCAAGGCTTTTGTATAATCATTTTGCAAGAAATATTGTTCTGCTGTGAACATTTCGTTTTCAGCCTTTTTCTCCTGAGAAGGCATATACCAAAATCTATATAAACAAAAAGCAGCGACCACAACTACTATGGCAGCAACTACTATTATAAGAGTTTTCTTATTTTTTTCAATAAAAAGTTCGGTTTTTGAAATAATATCACCTATTTGAAGATTTTTTTCTTCTTTTTCCGCATTTGTATTTACTTTTTCGGTATTCGTAACAATTTCCTTATTATTGTTCTTCATTGTTGTAAGTTTTGCTATTAATTAATCCTTATTTTGCTTAAAAATTTCAGTTTGCAAAAATATAATAATTAATTAAAACCAACTAATTTTTTGATAAATTTTTCAATAAAATAAATTTTTTTCAAAAAAATATTGCACACAATAAAATATTTATATAACTTTGCGGAGTGATTTAACACCTAAAAAGTATGGATATAAGTACTAATTTCATGGGCTGTACTGTAAGTAGTCCCATAATCGCAGGAAGTTGTGGTAAAACAGCAGAACTAAGTAACATTAAATTACTTGAAGATAGTGGTGTAGGTGCCGTTATATTGAAATCATTGTTTGAAGAACAGATTTCACGAGAAGTTAGCAACAATATGCGTTTGATGCAAAACGCCGGTGAAATGATGGAAGTATATACATATATCGCCGAACACACTAAGCACGATAATGTAGACAAGTATTTGAATTTAATTCGCCAGGCCAAAGAATCGGTCAAAATTCCAATAATCGCAAGTATTAACTGTGTTTCCTCGAACGAATGGTTACAATTTGCTTCAAGCATTCAACAAGCGGGAGCAGACGGATTGGAATTGAATATGTTTATTCTTCCCACTAACATAAATACGTCTTCTGAGGATATTGAGCAGATATACGAGGATATAATTCAAACAACAAAGCGCGCCGTAAGCATTCCTCTTTCAATAAAGATTAGTTTTTATTCGGCAGCCTTGTCAAAACTTTGTCAAAGGTTGTCTTGGATGGGTATTTCAAATCTATCGATTTTCAATCGTTTTATTGAACACGATATAGATATTATGGAAGAGACGACAAAGCCTGTTAATATCCTTTCTTCGCCGGATGAATTGTATCACACCATACGTTGGACAGCTATTTTATCAAAACTTATCCGTTGCCCATTGACAGCAGGCGGTGGAGTACATAAGCCCGAAGATGTAATAAAACTAATTCTTTCGGGAGCCAATACCGTTCAAGTTGCATCTGTTTTGTATGATAAAGGTGCTGATTTCATTCAACAAGCAAATGCTTTCTTGAAACAATGGATGGAAGATAAAGGTTACAATAAACTTAAAGATTTTCGTGGTCGTTTGGCGATAGATAAAAACGATAAAGCATCGACATTCTATCGTGTTCAGTATATGAAATATATTGCAGGTATCGAATAATGATTGCAAAAAAGATTTAAGAAAAGCAGCATCTTGATTTCTCATAGTCTTTTGTGGATTTATTTGGTAAATGTTTAGTGAAAATATAGGGAGTGGTCGTTTTTTGAATAAGTTTATTGAGATTGGGAAAAAATGAAGTGTTTTTGAATTATTGATTAGTGATATTGGATTGTTAGTGTTTAACACTAATCGAATAGTTATTGACACTGTTTGAGCGACAATTGAGATGCATATTATATGACAGTTATAAAATAAAATATGAACTAATAACAGATTAAAACAAATGGAAGAGCAGAGAACTACCAGTTTTTTCAGATTTGAAGATCTAAGAATCTATGACAAATCATTGGAATATTACAATTGGCTTACAACTCAGGTAAAACAAGCAGACGACTTTGCTAAAAAAGCATTGTTTATGCCGTTGTTGGATTCGGCAGCAAAGATTTCAATCAATATCGCCGAAGGAACGTCGTATCATAAGATACAATTTATTAACTTTTTGAAGAATGCTAAGAGCAACGTCAGAGAATGCGTCGTATTCACCACAATGGCGCAGCAAAATGGCTTTTTTGATGCTTCACAGGCAGAAACGTCAAGAACAATTTTGATTGAAATGACCAAAATGTTGGGTGCTATGATTGTTTCTTTGCAAAAAAGATATGCAAGAAAACAAAATGATGAGATAAGCGGTATAACAACCGAACAGGAAGAGGTTGCTTCACAACCGAACAATGTTGATTTTGATATGGATTTTAATTATTAAAAATCGTGTATTGAGATGATGTTTTTGACCTTTACCTGTGATTTGAGCATTGTAGAACAATAAATTTTTAGGATTTGATATGTTATTTTCACAGGTAAAGGGACAAGAACAATTAAAACAAAAAATAAAATCTCTGATTGACGGAAACAAATTTCCTCACGCTATATTATTTGACGGTAAGGACGGTTATGGAACATTGGCTGTGGCGTTGGCTACGGCTCAATATTTGTCTTGTACCGATAGGAAAGAAGGTGCCGATGCTTGCAATGAATGTATGTCTTGTAAAAAATACAGCAAGTTAATTCACCCCGATTTGCATCTTATATTCCCCACAACGACAACAAAACGCATAGACAAGAATAATGAATCGTCGTTGTTTATTGCAGAATTCAGGGATTTTGTTCTAAAATACAATGGCTATCCCTCATTGGAGGATTGGTACATTGAAATAGGTAGTGAAAACAAACAAGGTGTGATAAATGTAAGAGATGCCGACAAGATAATTTCTACACTGACCTTGAAATCGTATGAATCTCCATATAAAATAATGGTTATTTGGAATGCCGACAAAATGAATACTGAGGCAGCCAATAAACTATTGAAAATAATAGAAGAACCTTACGAAAAAACATTCTTTATCCTAACCACTCAGCATAAGGATATGATTTTGCCGACAATACTTTCTCGTGTTCAGACTATTATTGTCCCGCCGTTGGATAATGAAACCATGTATGCAGCCATTAAAGAATATGATGAAAGTCTGAGCGAGCAGGAAATAAATATTAAAATAGCGTTGTGCGAAGGCGATTACAATCGCATAAGACAAATAGACAGCGATGTGGAGGCAGAAAAAGTTGCCAACTTTGTTGAGATTAATCGTTTGGCAATGATGTACAAAAAAAGTGTGAAAGATATATCCGATTTCGTTGATATATTCAGCAAAACCACACGTAACCAACAGAAAGATTTCTTGGATTATTTTCTTGTTACGATTGAAAAGATTTGGCGGTATAATAATGGGGTGCAATTGCCTTGTCATCCTTTGGAACAGATGGGGGATAAGTTCAAAACCAATTACCCTAAATTTATAACGAAAAATAATATTGAGCCAATCGTTAAAGTTATCGAACAAGCACAGAGTAATATCAATCATAATGCCAATGCTAAAATCAATTTCTTTGATATGATTCTTAAACTTGGCTACCAATTGGAAAAACGCTAAGGTCTTAAATTTTCAATAAAATTAATCGAGGACAAACAACAAAATAGAGATGTAATACTAAAATCACATCTCTATGAACCGATAAATTATATTTGTTTTTTCGTTTGTGTCAAAAATTATTTAACTACGATTTTTTTTGTTGTGTATCCTGATTGGGTATTAATCTTTATTATATAACTGCCTTTTGAGTATGAAGATACGTCTAATGTGGTGTTGTATGCGTTTATTTTCTTTTCATTTGTTTTCTGTCCTTGTCCATTAAACACTTCAATACCTTTAATTTTGAAAGAGCATTGAATAGAAACTTTTTCGGTTGCAGGATTTGGAAAAATATTAGTATATTTTTCAACTGTTATGCTTTCAATGTCGGAGGAAGTAGTATCATTAGGTGTTACAATCTCGTCCAATATCGGGAAAATAAAGTATGCCGACGCATAGCAATGTTTAGACCAATAATAAGTGGATAGGTTAGTAGGTTCAGCCGTTACTTCATGCCAAGTAGTATCAGATAATGGGTAGTCTATTGTAGGAAAATCTTCTTCATAGCCCAATACTCTTGTACGTCTTACCTTAGGCAACATTGTTGCAGTGCAGTAATTTGGATGATTTGGAAAGTTTTGTACAGCAATCAAATGGCAATCAAAGATATCATTTCTTGGATTATAAGAATATTCCCAATTATATCCTGTGAAAGGCAATGGCTTTGGATTGTCAAGTACTGCGTAAAATTTACCTTGTACACCAATAGTTGTGTCAAAAAAGAATTCTTCATAATTTCCCCAATACAATCCATAATCTTCGTATGCTATGGAGCCATCTTTAATTGGAGTTTTTCGTAATATATTCATATTGCTATCAGCTATACACAGATATCCGGTTCTTCCTGCATAATATCTAAGAGTTGTCATAATGGATACTCCAATTACTGTTACTGTTGAATCCACGTAATATGGCTGAGCAACATCCCATATATATTGTGGATTAGTACATACCACAGATGTTATGAATATAGAACCATGGTTTGCAATATAATCACTTCTTATTTTATAATTATCATATACTTGTCCGTGATAATTACTGCATTCTTCTTCTGGCAGAACAAATCTCCATAAATCCAAACCTATACAATTGTTATCAAAAGGTTCGGGCAAAAGATATTGTTCTCCATGTTCTCTGTAATTAGCAATAGTATCATAATGATAATACGGAATCTGTGATATAACGAATTGACAGATTACAACCGCAAATACTAAAAAAGACGTTAATTTTTTCATCTTACTATTCTCCTTTATTTTTTATACATAATATATCTATTTCTCGAGTCATTGGTGTGAATGATTCTTGCAATATATTTTGAACCTTATCATCATATATTTTGTAATATGCAGCCTTATTTTCTTCATATTTACTTTTTATTGGTAGAATGTCGAATGTGTATGTTTGTGCACATTGCTCTCCTAAAAAAATATTTCCATCAAAAAAGTATAAGTTACCGTAATATGATATTGAATCTATGGTAGAATTTGACAAAGCACCGAAAGTTAAAAAATTCTGATCATTCTTTCCATACAAGACAATTGATTTCAATGAATTAAATGATGAATCAATATGATTAGGGACAATTATATTTGTTGTATAGTTTGTGTTTTTATATGGTAATATAGGCATAATCATATCCTTGATGTGTAATAGTGCGTTCCCATTACATGCTAAAACGTATAGTATTCCTGTGTTTTCATCAAATTTCATTTCAGATATTTTACTTCGACCTTCCACATAGGTATTGTTTGGAAAAGACACTCCCTGTTTGTTTAATGTATCAATACCATAGTCCATTGAAAATAATGCAAACTCTAAATATCCACCAATTTCAGGGTTATTCATTAGAGACGAACCTACTACAACGTGATTATTGTTTTTTGAAAGTGGGGTAATATTGTATTTAACATCGGAGCAATTAGTAAACAAATTGTATGTTTCAAAACTTTTACCTACATAATTATTCAAATTACCTTGCTTATGAGAAAACAAAACTAAACGATTAATACCGGCTAAACCTGATAAAACAATTTTATCTTGCGTATGAATAACGTCGGTTAGTCGCATTCTATGAGTTTCAAATACTTGATAATAATAGTTTTGAATGTTGTATGAGATGAAAAAAGAACTTGGAAACGTCATAGGCATATTAACACCGGCATAGGCTGTTGTTGAATAATTATTATTCGCAATTAGCGACAATTTTTTGTTTTGGTATTTGTCTTCGTAGAAATCAATTTTTTCTAAATAAGCCATACTATCAGGTAAGTTTATTACATATAAATTCACTGTATTAACATTTCCATTGAAAAGACTTGATGCAAGGGCATCGCCAACAATATTGAAAATTTGTCCTGATAATTTATAAACTCCGCAAAAGTATAACTTGTCGTTATTTATATCATAATCAAAATCAGTAATAGTTAGATGCGGAATACGAACACACTCTATCACAGAACCGGTTTCTGATGATAAAATAAAATAAGAAAATCTTGCGCTATCAAATATTGGGTAAATTGGTTGTAAATTTGGTAAAACATATCCATCTCTCGCAATATTTATTGATGGCATGGAAACTTGTGTTAAGGAAATAACCATCTCTCGAAAAACTCGTTTTGATTTAATCGGTTTGAAATCTTTTGTATTACTTATTTCTCTTTCAGCACTAATTACTGTTTGTGATATTACTTGCGATATACCTTTTATGGGATAGAATGTTACAAAATATAGTAGTAACAATAATGTAAACTTTTTCATATAACCTTATTTTTAACATTTTATTAAATTTTGACTTGCAAAGGTTTCTAAAAATTTTTAAGAAAAACAAATTTTTGAGTGAATATTTTGAAAAAAAACTTTGAAAAATAAGTAAAAGCAAAGGTATATGAATGAAAAACATATTTGATAGTAGTATGGAAAATTTGAATAATTAAGTCGCAAAAACAATAACTCATATTGTTAAATTAGTTTCACTGATTAGTAAATTAGTGTTAAACACTGATTTAGTGGTGTGAGATACTAATCTAACAGTTTCCAAATAACGCCATATCTAAACGTAAATCCTTGCGACGGATATAGTGGCGAATTGAAGTAGTTGTGATTAAACAAACCCGAATATGGGTGCTGCACCATTGCAAATACACAAAAACGATCTATATTTATGTTCAAATACACGTCCGTGAATAGGTAGTTGCCTATCTTGTAAGAATCTTGATAGCAATACATACCAAGCAATGGGTTATATATATCCGCTTTGTATGATGTGAAGTAATTGAAATCCAAACCCACATCGGTATTTAATTTCCCCCTTATCCATGAAAATGAATAAGCCACACCTTGTTTTATGGTCAGCAGCGGCAAATGTAAAATATCTTCATTATCCGCTTTTTGCAATGTTAAAGCACCTTTGAAGCGAAAAGACTTTATCGAAAAATCGTTTTGCAGTTGCAATTGATATAAATAACTGTCTCCGCTCACGATATTTGCATCGGAATTTATGGTATAAAAGTTTTTCAAGTCGAAAACATTCGCCTTTATTATGAATTTGTTTGCTAACGCAACGCCAAGCGCCAAGCACTTGCTATCGGTCTTTTGCACATCGTAGTCCCACGCAAAGCTTTCGGTCAGATAGTGCGAGAAAATGTAGTCGGGTTGTTTGTTTTGCACTTTTACTTCTGCAAAAACAAAGGAATTGTTTTGAGGATTTGTGTGATTGCCACCGCTTTTGCCTATATTGAAAAAGTATTTGGGGACAATGGCAAATTGATAATCGTTTTTGTATTCGTTATCGCTGACAATGGTTGATAGATTGGCATCGATACGAAAGTTTTTATAGTGTAGTCCAAATTTTATTTCGGGAGAAATAAGATGAAAAGTCTCACTGTAAAGCGAATCATTGAAGTTAAGCAAATCGTAGTTGATACCAATTGCCAATGGAATGAAAAAATCGCCCTTATTTGTGTAAATATTGTTCGTCCAAAACAAACTGTTTCGCCATATATTAGTACCAAGAGAATCTTTAATGGTTTTGTTTCTGTCGTCATACAAATGGGCATAGCGAGAATAAGAAATGCTATGCACCAATGCACCGAGATTAAAGATTTTGGGCGAGTTGTTGTCGCCTTTGTCTATACGAAAAGTTTGAGTAAAGGCGTAATCCGATGTTTTCCACTTGCTCCACCCCGAAGAATTATTGACGGGATAAGTTCCGTCCTTGCTATATTCTTGGTTAATGAAAATGCTGTCGTTTAGTATCCCGCCGTTTTCTTGGATATAAGCACGGTTATGGGCAAAAGCCAAATTGTTTCGGTAGCGTCCCGAAGGAGTGATGTAGTTTAACGAAAAATTAAAAAATTGATTCATAACCTGAGAATTTGCAAAGGTTTCGTCGGCATAATTGACCAAATAATTAAGTTGCAAATTCAATCCTTTGTACAAATTCTTGGCAAACTCAACGTTAAAAAACTGATTACCGTTGATACTGTTGGAATAAGCAAGAGAAGTATAGGCTTTGCGATTTTGAAAATACCTAACGTTATCGATAGTGAAGTTATAAGGTTCAAAACCATTGCTATTGCGTTTGTACGAAAACATATCGTCCAAATGAAAAATCATATCCTTGGTTGCAGAGCCCTCATTGTTCAGTTGTAGATAGTAATGGTCGTTTGGAATATTGGCTTTGTTGTAGTAGTGCGTGGAGAAAACATCGAGATGAGTGTCAAAAGTGCGTTCGATTAAGTAATCCGTTTTAGAGTTATGGTAATAGATTATATTATCGAGTGATGTGTCGGCTTTGGTATTGGAGGAAGAAAAAGAGAAATCACTTTTGAAATCGGCGTTTTGGGCAGATATTTTTCCCAAAGCACCGATAAAAAAAAGGAAAACGAAAATCTTAAAAAAAGTATCTTTCATCGTCACATTAAAGTATCGCAAGCGAATTATAGCAATAGACATCGCTACAATTACTATTGAAAAAATATTATTTTTACTTCAATGGATTTTCCAAAAGCCATCTTTCGCAATCTATTGCAGCCGCAGCACCTGTTCCGGCAGCGACGATAGCCTGACGATAGCGTTTGTCTTGAACGTCTCCGCAGGCGAAAACGCCTTCGACAGAGGTATAGGAACAATGAGGTTTGGTGATAATATAGCCTTCATCGTCTAACTCCAACTGACCTTTGAAAAGTTCGGTCTTAGGTTCATTACCTACGGCAACGAATAAACCTGTTACGTCAATATCTGTGGTTGTTGCATTGTCCTTTGTCGATATTAATCTTACGCCTGTTACTCCGCTGTCATCGCCAAGTACTTCCAATGGTTTTTGCTGCCAAAGTATTTCGATGTTTTCTTTTTCCTTGACCATTTTTTGAACAATGGCAGTAGCGCGCAATACATCGCGACGAACAATCATATACACCTTATTACATATACCTGCCAAATACAAAGCCTCTGCACAAGCGGTATCGCCACCACCTACAACGGCAACATCTTTTTTACGATAGAAAAATCCGTCGCAAGTAGCACATGTGCTAACACCTTGACCTCTGAATTTAGTTTCTGATTCCAAACCCAACCAACGTGCCGTTGCTCCTGTGGATATTATGATGCTTTGAGCCATATATTCATTGCCGTCTTCGTCTTGTAAATAAAAAGGACGTTTTGATAAATCCACTTTGCTGATAACCTTGCTGCGAATGTCGGCATTAAATCTCTCGGCTTGTTTTCTAATATCCTGCATTAGCCCAAAGCCGCTTATTCCTTCGGGATAACCGGGAAAATTATCTATTTGTTCAGTCATCGTTATTTGACCACCCGGTGCGGCTCCTTCAAATACAACAGGATTAAGGGCAGCACGGGAAGCATATATGGCAGCCGTATAGCCGGCAGGACCTGAACCGATTATTGCACATTTTATATTTTCCATGATATTTATGTCTTATTTGTCAAAAAGTAATACTCGAAAAAATAATGTCCCTTGTGTAAGGGGTTGCAAAACTACAAAAAAAATATCAAAAACATATTATTTTCACAAAAAAAATCTTAATTTTGCGAGTTAGTTTGAAATATGAAAAAAATAAAGATTAAGAAAATATTGTTTGCTGTGCTGTTCGGCGTTTTGTTGTCGGGTAGTTTATTTGTGCAAGCACAGGTATCGGCTGAAAGTATAGAGAATCCAAAATCCAAAGGTTTGACAAACTGGGTTAGCAATCAGGATAAAATACTTTCTTCAAAGACCGTGGAAGAGTTGAACAATATGATAAACGCATTATATGACTCAACCTCTTGTCAGATAAGTGTAGTGGTTATCAAGGGAGATAAACAGACAAACGCAAGAGATTTATCCCTGGAACTTTTTGAGCGTTGGAAAGTGGGAATTAAAGGAAAGGACAATGGGCTGATACTATTGGTTGTAACCGAAGCACATCAATGTTTTTTTAGGACAGGTTACGGATTGGAAGATATTATAACCGATGCCAAATCCACTCGAATCTTTATAGAAAAAATGAAGCCTTATTTCTTGGAAAACAATTGGGACGAAGGCGTATTGCAAGGAACAAAAGAGGCGGTGAGTCAAATATACAAGTTTTACTTAAATCCCAAAGGTGCAAGCAGTGAAGATGATTCCGATGCTACATCGGCACTTTACGGATTTATTTTTGTTTATTTCTTATTGGGTTGCGGCGTGTTTATTTTCGCTGTTCGCGATTTGAACAAATGTATTGCCGACATTGAACATACGTTCAGAACCAAAAGAGTTAATACTTTGAAAAAGTCATTCAACAGATATATTGCGGTAGAGACCATTTTTTCTATTTTTACCTTGCCGGTGTATTTGATAATGTATAAAAACAAAGTCAATGGCATAAGAAACGAAAAGGTTTATTGCAGTTGCGGTAACGAGATGATACTTCTAAGCGAGAAAGAGGAAGATGAGTTTTTGAATAATGTTCAACAATTGGAGGAAGAGTTGAAATCCCGTAACTATGACGTATGGCTTTGTCCTAAATGTGGGGAAACGGAGATTTTTTGTTATGAAGAAAATTCTCAATACGAAATCTGTCCTCGTTGCCACGCAAAAGCATATAGACGCATATCGCAAAAAGTAACTTATTCGGGAACCGTCAAGCGTTATAAGACCACAACAGAAGAATATTTTTGTGAGAACTGTCATCATAGAGGTACTAAGACAACTACCGTTGAAGATAACAACGATTCTGCTTTTATTGCCGGCGCTGCGGCGGGAAGCGTGTTAGGTTCTATGGGTAGAGGTCATTCGGGAGGCTTTTCAGGAGGTTTCTCCGGTGGAAGTTTCGGTGGCGGCTTCTCAGGTGGCGGAGGAGGTGGCGGCTCTTGGTAAAAGACATAAATGTATTGAAAAAATAATCATTGAGATTGGAAAAATAATGTGAGTGATTGGAAAAATAATCATTGAGATTAATGAAATAGTTATTGAGATTAGAAAAATAATAACAAATAAAAAATATATAGAGATGAATTTAAGCAAAAAAACAACGACAATTTTAGTAATTGTAGCAGTAGTACTTGTATTTGGAGGCTTTTTAATTTTCAAATACAACGGGTTGGTAAAGATGAATGAATCGTGCAATTCCCAGTGGAGTGTTGTGCAAAGTCAATATCAAAGACGTATGGATTTGATTCCTAACTTGGTTTCAACCGTCAAAGGTTATGCAGCTCACGAACAAGAGACCCTTACCAAAGTTATTGAAGCAAGAAACAGCGCATCAAAAGCCATTGAATCCAAAGATGCTAAACAAATCGAGCAAACTCAATCGGCGTTGAACACGGCAATGAGAAATTTTAATATTCTTGTTGAGAGATACCCGGATTTGAAAGCCAATCAAAATTTCTTGGAATTGCAATCTCAGTTGGAAGGAACTGAAAATCGTATTGCAGTAGAAAGAAAAAAATATGCAGAAGCCGTTCAGAAGTATAATCAAAAACGAAATACGTTTCCGACAAATATAGTTGCCGGAATGTTCGGCTTTAATGCAAAAGAATACTATAATGCGGACGCAGGTAGCGAAAATGCTCCCAAAGTTAGTTTCTAAACAACAAATCTATTAATTAAAACACACATAACACCATAACATAATAAATGCAGCAAGACAACAACACTCAACAAAACCAATACCGACAGATGGCGTCCATAAAAGGAATGTATCAGGATTGGTTTTTGGATTATGCCTCGTATGTGATTTTGGAACGTGCAATTCCGCACGTCAATGACGGATTGAAACCTGTTCAAAGGCGTATATTGCATTCTATGCACGAATTGGACGACGGTCGTTATAATAAAGTGGCAAATATTGTGGGTAATACGATGAAGTATCACCCGCATGGCGATGCTTCCATAGGTGATGCCATTACCGGTTTGGGTCAAAAAGAACTTATGATTGACACACAAGGTAACTGGGGCAATATCCTGACCGGCGATTCGGCTGCCGCACCGCGTTATATAGAGGCAAGGTTGAGTAAGTTTGCGTTGGAAGTTGCGTTTAATTACAGGACGACAACGTTTCACCCTTCTTACGACGGCAGAAGTCAGGAACCGGATACATTACCGATAAAGTTCCCATTGCTGTTGGCACAAGGGGCTATGGGTATTGCTGTCGGTTTGGCTTGCGAAATACTTCCTCATAATTTCAATGAACTGTTGGACGCAAGTATTGCCATATTGAAAAACGAACCTTTCGTACTTTATCCCGATTTCCTTACAGGAGGATTAATGGACGTGAGCGAATACAACGACGGAGTGAGAGGTGGTCGTCTTTTAATCCGCGCTCGTATTCAAAGAGAGGATGCAAAAACTTTGGTCATCACCGAAATACCATATTCCACCACTGCCGATTCTTTGATAGACTCGATAGCAAAGGCGAGTGAAGCAGGTAAATTAAAATTAAAGAAGATTGAAAACACCACAGCCCAAAATGTGGAAATCCGTTTGCAACTGCCGTCCGATGTTTCGATAGATCAGACCATAGATGCCTTGTATGCTTTTACGGATTGCCAAAAAAGTATTTCTCCTAACTCTTGTGTGATTGACGGACAGAAGCCTGTGTTTATGCCGGTGAGTGATATTTTAAGGCGTAACACTCAAACAACCGTCGATTTGTTGAAAAAAGAGTTGGAGTTGGATTTACAAGATTTGAAAGAGCGTTGGCAGTGGATTTCTTTGGAAAGAATTTTTATTGAAAACGAGATTTACGAAGACATTAAGCCTTGTACGACCGATGAAGCCATTAACTCCACAATCCGCAAGGGTTTAGAGCCTTTTATCAAGACCCTTATCCGTGATGTTACGTTGGAAGATATTCAAAAACTAAGAAAAATTCCTATTGACAGAATTTCCAAATATAACAGTGATAAAGTCGATAATGATTTAAGGGCTATCAATGCCGATATAGAAGAAGTTCAAAACAATTTAGAGCATTTAACTGATTACGCCATTCGTTGGTTTAAGCATCTTAAAGACAAATACGGTAAGGGTAGGGAAAGAAAAACCGAGATACGCTCATTCCATAGAATAGAAGTTACACAAGCCGCTGCCGCAACCGAGAAACTTTATTGCAATTTCAAAGAAGGTTTTGCGGGTTATAAACTTAAAGGCGATGATGTCGAATATATCTGCGATTGTTCCACATTGGACGATATTATAGTCATTCGTCAGGACGGTACATACGTAATAAAAAAAGTCAGCGAGAAAGATTTCGTCGGCAAAAACATTGTTCATATCACCGTATTCAAACGTAACGACGAAAGAACCATATATAACATAATGTATAACAATGGTCCTTACGGCAGATGCTTTGCAAAACGTTGTGCCATCACCGGTGTGATACGGGATAAGCAATATGATTTTACGCAAGGCGTCAAAGGTTCGACTTTGCTTTATTTTTCTGCCAACCCTAACGGAGAAGCCGAAAAAGTTACCGTATTTCTGAAAGCCAAACCGAGAATGCGTCGTTTGAGTTTCGTATATGATTTTGCCGAATTGGCGATAAAGGGTAGGGGAGCGCATGGTAATGTTGTCGATCCCAATCCTGTTAGAAGAGTTAGCAAGAAAACGGGCGGCGTTTCCACTCTTCAAGCACAGAAAATATGGTTGGATACTTCTATTATGCAACTTAACACCGTTGAACACGGCAATCTCCTTGGCGAATTTAAGGGTGGAGACAAAATTCTTATCATAACACAAAAAGGAACATACAGAATAACCGACCCGGATTTGAATTTGCATTTCGATGACGACACGTTGATAGTTGAGAAATACAAACCCGAAAAGCCGATAACGATTATATATTGGGACAATGAAGCATCGGCATATTACATTAAGCGATTTGTTCCCGAGATTATATCAAACGATAGAATTTCTTTCTTGGACGCAAACACTTGTGAGTTGAAACATTGCCTGACGGACTGGCTGCCTGTTGTAAGTGTGGATAACGAACAAAAAGAAGTTACCGAATTAACCGATATAATGAAATACAAAGCAAAGGGTAAGAAGATAAGTAAAGACAAAAAGACAAAAATAAAGATTTTAGACCCGTTGCCATACGAAGAGCCTGTTGAAGAATCACAACAAGAGGATAACGATGAGTTTTTTAACGAAGAAATATCGGAGGACGACGGAGTACAAGCATCGTTGTTTTAGAAAATAAAAGCGATGCACAAGACGTTTTGGTTATACAACAAAGAAATTTATATGTTATTTGTAAAGCAAAAAGGAGTATATATGAAAAAAGTCAAATGTTTAATTCTTATGGCGTGTGTGATGCTTTCGTGCAATACGTATGCCCAACGATTTGCCAATGAGTTTATGTCAAATCAGCGAGATATGAAAAAACGTGATGTTATATACTTCACGCCGGCGTCGTCTTTGATAAGAACTTCGTTGGACAACACAAAGGAAATCCAAGATACGATAGTGCTAAAACTTATTAACGAAAAAATCGTCAGCGAGTTGAAATTCTACGGTTTTGATGTAAAACAAACGCCTGCTCCCGATAGTTTGAAAAACAATGAGCATACTTTGGCTGTTTCGCAAGTGGAGATAGAAGAATATCAATACTACGACTCTATAAAGGGCGAGATAAACGAAAAACTTGTGTTTTACAAAAAACTGCCTGCCGTCAATGTAAATATCTGGCTTACGTATAACGCAAACAGAAGCGATGAATTGATTTTCTATAATGATGCCACACGCCTATCTTATATTGACGGATATTTTGAAGATGAGACAAAAGCAAATACATACGTGGATTACGAAATCGTTGAAATCAATCCGAATGATGTTTATGAGATTGCGACCGATAACGCACGCTTATGCGGAAAATATTTCTTTAACTTCCTTTTGAACCGATATGTTTTCTATAAATCGAATGGCGAGGACAAAAATTATTATGGCGTCTCCTATACGAGAAGCCTTATCACGCGAAAACAACCATTTGAGAATTTTGATATTTTACAAATTGAAAACGAATAAACTGTAAGTAAACATAAATCGACAATATTTTTAACGCAAGTTTTATATAAATATGCTTGCGTTTTTTATTATGTTTTTATTGTGTTTTGCTTGAAAATTTTGCGATAATTATTATTGTTATTTCGGAAATGAAAATCGTAAAAATAGTGTGGGAGACTGATTTACTGATTACTGAAACCAACTGATTAGTCATTAACACTGATTTATTGATTGGTGATATTAGAAAAATGATTTGTGAAAAGGTGATAACGAACAATGCGTAATTAAAATCTAATATCGAAAATAGTCGTATCTTTGCAGATACGAGACACAAAACAAACAATGGAATTTAAGTTACACAGTGATTTTGCTCCGACGGGAGACCAACCTAAGGCAATAGAACAACTGACGCAAGGTATTAAAGATGGCGACAAAGCACAGGTTTTACTTGGTATAACGGGTAGTGGTAAGACTTTTACGATAGCCAATGTTATCGCCAATGTGGGAAAACCTACCATAATAATGAGTCATAACAAGACTTTGGCGGCTCAACTTTATGGCGAATTTAAGCGATTTTTCCCCGAAAACGCAGTGGAGTATTATGTTTCATATTATGATTATTATCAACCCGAAGCATATATTCCGCAGACAAATACTTATATCGAAAAAGATTTGTCAATCAACGACGATTTGGATAAACTTCGCCTGTCGGCGACAAGTGCATTGCTTTCGGGCAGAAAAGATGTTATCGTTATTGCGAGTGTATCATGTATATACGGCATAGGTAATCCGACGGATTTTGCGGCAGGTACAATTCATTTGAGTGTCAATCAAAAGGTGGATATGAATGCTTTTTTGCTGACGTTGGTGGATTCGTTGTATTCTCGAAACGAGATTGAATTTAATCGTGGAAAGTTTAGGATAAAAGGAGATACGGTGGATATTTTTCCTGCATACGCCGATTACGCATATAGAGTTGTTTTCTTCGATGATGAGATTGAAGAACTTTTGAAGTTTGATCCTTTGACGAATAAAACAATCGAGCGTTTGAATGATATAATCATTTATCCGGCCGCTAACTTTTTAACCAACAGAGAAACATTGGCAACAGCGTTAAGGGAAATTCAGCAAGATATGTTCGTTTGTTGTGAAGAGTTTAGAGCAAACGGACAGTTGTTGGAAGCAAAGCGTTTGGAGGAAAGAGTGAATAATGATATGGAGATGTTGCAGGAGTTGGGTTATTGCAGCGGTATAGAAAATTATTCACGTTATTTTGATAGGAGAAAGCCCGGCGAAAGACCGTTCTGTTTATTGGATTATTTTCCGAAAGATTTTCTTATGGTTATCGATGAAAGCCATGTAACCGTTCCTCAATTGCATGCTATGTATGGTGGCGACAGGTCAAGAAAACAAAACCTTGTTCAATACGGATTTCGTCTGCCTGCCGCTTTTGACAACAGACCGCTGAGGTTTGAAGAGTTTAAGGAATTGCAACCTCAAACGATATATATGTCTGCCACTCCGTCAAATTACGAGATAGATGAGGCGGCGGGCGTTATTGTAGAGCAGTTGATAAGACCTACCGGCTTGTTGGACCCACCGATAGAGGTGCATCCGGCAAGTAATCAGGTCGATGATTTGTTGGAAGAAATATCTATGGTTGTCGATAAGGGCGAAAGGGTTTTGGTTACCACTCTTACAAAACGTATGGCTGAGGAATTGACACAATATTTGTCGCGGTTGGATATAAGAACGAAGTACATACATTCGGATATAGATACTTTTGAAAGGGTAGAGATTATGAACGATTTACGTGCCGGTTGTTTCGATGTGTTGGTTGGTGTCAATTTGTTAAGAGAGGGTTTGGATTTGCCCGAAGTGGCATTGGTGGCAATACTTGACGCTGACAAGGAAGGTTTTTTGCGTAACGATAAATCATTGATACAGACTATAGGTCGTGCAGCCCGTAATGTGAATAGCAAAGCCATATTGTATGGAGATAAGATAACGGATTCTATGCGTAGAACGATAGAAATGAATCTTCATAACAGAGAAAAACAGATAGCATACAACAAAGAACATCATATAACCCCTACGCAGGTTAAACGAGACATAGACAACATATTGCCTCAAAACGAAAAGAAAGAAGTAGAAAAAACGGTAAAGGCAGGTCAGAACAAGGCGAAGAAAGAAGCCGAGAAAATAGTTTCACAGCAAAAGAACAAAGAGGTATTAATTCATCAATTGGAAAAGAAAATGAACGATGCCGTCAAGACATTGGATTTCTTGCAAGCCGCAGTTTATAGAGACGAAATCAAACGCTTAAAAACGGAAAAATGATAAGAATTTCTTAGAAATACATACGGAAAAAATCTTTTCGCAAACAATTGAAATGATTAAAGCAAACGGCACGCTTTTATTAAAAGAGCGTGCCGTTATTGGTATGTAAAAATTATTTTGAATTATTTAACCATAATAATCAAGCAGCGGCTGAGTTTCCAAAAATCATCAACGGAAGTTATCATTAATGAAGACGGTTTGGATTGAGAGCCTTGCAAAACGTATGAGTTAGCAGGGTGATTTGTTAATATTTGAACTTTTTGTCCGGTCAAAGGAATTTCGCTAAGGTTACGGGTATCCACTTTTTTCATTGCGGAAATATCGCCGTTATTAGCCATGGTAATTGTTTTTCCAATGCCGATGAAACCGCCTTTGGTGTCGATAAGTCCTGCTTGTTTCAATTCCTTTTTCGTTCCTACGAAGAAATAACCTGTATATCTCTCGTCTTCAAGTTTGCTTAACTCGGCTTTATTCTTTTTGCTGTCTTGTTGAAGTTTTGCTACCTGTTCGTTCAAATTATTCAACTGAATGTTTTTGTCTTTAAGGTCGTTGGTTAAAGTTGCAATCTGATTTTCGCTTTCACTGATCTTGTCGTTTAACTCATTAACCTTTGCCTGCAATTCTTCGGATTTCTTGGCGTCGTTTTTCTGTTTTGACAATTGAGCCTGAATACTTGCTATGCGTCTTTTGTCTTTTGCGAGCAAATCGGCAATGGCATTTATTTGAGTTTTTATATGCTCTGCCATATTGTCTGATATTTCTCCGTCCTTTGTTGCAATACTCCTTAAAGCGGCATATTGCGAAGTAATCTTCATTAGATTATCGTCAATATCTTTCATTTGTGCTTCAAGCGTCTCTTTTTGATCCGTTGCAGCGGTTAGTAATGTGTTGAACGAATCTTTCAGATGCTGTTCTCTTAGTCGTTGCTCTTCTTTATTGGAACACGAAACAAACAAAGTTACGAGTGCCAAGGCTAAAATTACTCTTTTCATAATTGTTGTCTTTATTTAATTATTACTTTTTATTCTATTTATCGGATATTGTTTTCTTGTCGTTGGTGTTGTCGGTTGAGGTTTTGTCTTTATCGTTTTTATTATTTTTTCTTTTTCTATAATAAACGAATATCGCACCGGCGAAGCAAAGAATGATAACAACAGAACCGATGTAGGCAATAATATTACCGGTTTTCAAAGTGTTGCTATAACATTTGAATTCTATGGTATGGCTGCCAGCAGGAACTTTCAAACCTCTTAGAACATAGTCCGCACAGAAATAATCAACCTCTTTGCCGTCAATGAATGCGTGCCAGGAATCCTTGTAAAAGATTTCCGAAAAGACAGCAATCCTATCGGTTTTGGAATTGGTCTTATAAGTCAAATGACCAACATCATTGCCTTTTATCAATTGTATTGTGGCAGCGGTATCTATATCGGCCGTTACACCGTCTGCAAGATTTTTATACTGCTTGTTTATTATCGCAGTTTGTTTAGGGTCGAAATTATCCAAAGCAAGTATTTCCTCGTCGGCGTTATTGACAAACTTTGTCTGATTGACAAACCACGCTGCACCGCAAGCCTCAGTGTTTTCAAGTACTGCATCATCTGAAAGAATGATATAACGAGTATCCAACATATTCAATACTCCGAAATTAGGCATTGGGAAATTCGGATTGTCCTTATATTGGAAGAACAATTGTCTCATTTGATTTGTTCTAAGCAAGGCTGTGTCTTCAATATCTTTTTGTTTATACGATGAATTGGTTAGATAAAAATCAATCAAATCTTGATACCTCTGCAATTTGACAGCCGAATAACCGCCGATGGAGGGCATAAAATAAGAAGTGGAAGCATCATTGAAAACATTGGAGGCAAGATTATAAACCCTGTAATGAGGTATGTTTTGTTTTTCGGGGGTCTCCATTATGCTGTTCATTGCGTTGGTTGCAACTATTTCGGTTTCGTATTTTGAGCGGAATGAATCCTGGTTGATAAATCGTTTTGCAACTCCCCACAAATCGATAACGGACAATAAACCTATAACAATGATAACAACAACTTGATTTTTCAGTTTGCCGATATGATAAAGCAATAATGTTACGAATGAAAACGCAATAAACAAGAATGAACGCATAGCATCGGCTTTGAACATCGCAATTCTGTCGTCTTGCAAGGCTGCAATGAAATCATTACCCAAGTTTTTGGCGAATATATCGTCTTTTGGCGAAGTGAAATCCGAAAACATAGTAGGTACAATCCAAGCCAATAAACATATACCGCCGACAACGATTGCACTGACATAAAGACTTATTTTACGTTTCTTTTCATTTTCGCATTCCAAGAAATATTTCAATCCCATAATGCCTGCAATACATAGTGTTACGTTTGCAATAATCAACGCCATTGAAGGAGTACGGAACTTATTGTAAAGCGGCAAATGATTGAACAGCCAAGCGTTGAAACTCATAAAATTGCTGCCCCATGATAAAATAATGGAGATAATTGTTGCCGCAAGAAGCCACCAACGCCATTTGTTATCCAATACAAAGAAGCCCATAAAAGCCAAGAACATCACTATCGCACCGAAATAAACTTCGCCCGCCGTGAATGGTTGTGTGCCGTAGTATGTTGAATTTAAGTAAGAGTTTGCTAATTGCTGAACTCTCTGCGGGTCTTTCTCTATCGGCTGAGTGGATTGTAATGCCTGCATACGATTTTGCAGTTGTTTGGAGTCTTGTGAGTGCAAACGTGTATCGGCAGCACCGCCACCCATATAGTCAGGTATCAAAAGTGTCATTGTCTCCCCTTTGCCGTAAGACCAATTGAATGCGTAGTTTATATCCAAGCCGTCTTTATTTACATCTTGTTTTGCTCCCTGCGGGTGAATGGTCAGTTCGCTGCCACCTCTCATAGTGTGTTTGACATAATTGTTATTGACAAGAAAATGTCCGCACAAAGGCATTACGGCCAATATTGCACCGATAGCCAACACGCCCATGCTTTTACCGAATATCGCAATTTGTTTGTCTTTAACTGAGAAAATGAATTGAGACACCACTAAAATAATTGCAGTAATCAGTGTGTAATATGTAATCTGTATGTGATTGAACGTTAATTGCAGTCCGAGAGAAACGGTGAATACCAAAAAACCTGCTAAATATTTCTTTTTGAAAGTAAGTATCATACCTCCCAAAACAGGTGCAATCATTGCCATTGCCCAAGCCTTTGTGATATGCCCCACACTTATTATAATGATATTATAAGACCCAAGAGCGTACATCAATCCTGCAAATAGGCTCAGCCATGGATTTACTCCCATACATATCATAAACACATAGAAACCTAACGCCAAAAGAAAGAATACTCCCAAAGAATGTGTCTTGTCGCCAAGGTTAAGAACATTTGTCAGACTATCGAAAATGTTTCCGTTTCTGTCGTATTCTATTTGGTATGACGGCATACCCGAAAACAGATTTGGCGACCATTCTCCCTTGTGTCCTGTTACTTTTTCGTTATCTTGAATTGCTTTTGCCATACCGGGAAATTGCACCATATCACTTTGCGGTAATACTTTGCCTCCCAAAATAGGCGAGAAATACACCAAACTTGTTATTATCAATATAACTAAGGCTGATACGTGAGGTAAATACTTTTTGTAGTTCATTGTATTGTTTCTAATCTTATTTCTATGTTTTCTTTATTATGCTTGCAAAAATCAATATTATTAAAAATCTCTCTTTGCCACATATCCCTAAAAAGTGATTGCAAAATTACAAATAAACATCAAAATAACAAAGAATAACTTCTCTTTTTTGTTAAAACTCAAAGCCAAACGGCAATAAATCGTTAATATTTGTTATTTTCAAGACCTTATTGTCATCTTTTAGAAGTAGAAGTTTTATAGGTTTTTCTTGTCTTTTTTGGCTCTCTGCCATAACCTGTCTGCAAGCACCACAAGGGTATGCCGTTGCAGGATTATTTTTTTCGTCAAAAGCGGCAATTGCCATACATTCAATACTATTGTCTTTCATACCTGCCGAGAATAATGCCGTCCTTTCGGCACATAATCCGCTCGGATAAGCAATGTTTTCTTGGTTTGCACCCAAAACAATTTCTCCGTTATCCAATCTTACGGCACAACCTACTTTGAAATGAGAATAAGGCGAATAAGATTTTTTGCTTGCTTTTACGGCGTTATCGATAAGTTCTTTTTCTTTTTCGGATAGTTCATCTAAATCGAAGATTTCGTAATTGATGTTTAAGGAGTCTTGTCGCATTTTGTTTTTTGCAATTTTTATTAATGTTTTGCAAAGATATAGAAATACTTCAAAATGTTATAATTTTGCAGCACAAAAAAACAAAAATATGTTGAAAGATATTTTGCCGCAGTTTTCACTTGGGCTTTCTCCAATGGACGATATTACAACGGTTGAGTATAGAGAAATTTGTAAGAAATATGGTGCAGATGTTTTATTTACGGAATTTGTTTCTTCCGATGCACTGATACGTGATGTTGAGAAGTCGTATCAAAAGATTGCTTTCTCAAAAGAGCAACGTCCCATCGGTATTCAGATTTTTGGCAATACAAAAGAAACTTTGGTTGAGGCTGCTCAAAGAGTTGAAGCGTTAAATCCCGATTTTATAGATATTAATTGGGGTTGTCCGGTGCGTAAAATAGCAGGCAAAGGGTCGGGTAGCGGAATTTTGGCGGATATTGACAAAATGCTTGACATTACAAAAGCCGTAGTTAAGTCCGTAAAATTACCTGTTAGCGTTAAAACTCGTATCGCTTACGACGAAAACTCTACTCCGATAACGGATTTTGCAGAGGCTCTCCAAGATTGCGGCATTCAGTTGTTGAGTATCCATGGTAGAACCAAAAAACAAATGTATCTCGGTTCTGCCGACTGGACTATGATAGGACAAGTGAAAAACAATCCGAGAATAACAATTCCAATTTTTGGCAACGGCGATATAGACAGTGCGCAAAAAATGTTGGAATACAAAAACCGTTATGGTGTCGATGGTATTCTGATAGGCAGAGCCGCAATAGGCAAGCCTTATTTGTTCAAACAATGCAAGCAAATCTTGAATAACGCTCCTATAACCGAACCAACATTGCAGGAAAAGGTCGATGTGTGCAAGTGGCACTTGAATGCGTTGGCGGATAACTTTGGCGAATTTAGGGCAATCGTTGTAATGAAAAAGTTTTACAGCAAATATTTTTCCTCCATAAGTCATTTCAAGCCTTATAAGATGCGTCTTATGGACGCCAAATCCAAAGACGAAATCTTATCTGTTTTGGACGAAATTTCCGTTATGCAATAAAATAAACGACACAATTTTTAAGTTTTCTCTCGTGTCGTTTGTTTTATGTGTGAAAAGGAAAAAATAATTACACCGATTATTTTCTTGATTTTACCGATTGTTTTTTCGTTTTTACTAACTGTTTTCTTGATTACCCTGATTAAAATAAGCAAATATGATTAGTAGCCTAAGTATTGAAGTCTTGAAGAAATGGCATCTCTTTCCTTGCTCAGTTTTATTACTTTGTCGGAAAGTTTTGTTTGTTTTGCTTGGATTTTCTCCATTTTCTTGACTTCGTTCTTTAATTGCAGTTCTCCGTATTCATTTTGCAATTTCAATTGTTCGCTTGCAAGACTTGTCAATTCTTTTTCCAAGGATTTTTTGGTACTTTGCAGTTTTTGAACGTTATTTTCTTTTTCAAATTTCTTTTTTGCTGCAATCTCCGCTTTTGCCAATTTCTTTTGCTGGGCAAGTTCTTTTTTAATGGCTTTACGTTCTGCTTTGGCGGAAAGTTTATCGGCTTTCATCTGGGCTTTCATCGCTTTTTGGGCGTCTTTTTCTGCCTGAGCCTCTGCCTTTGCCGCTTCTTTTTCAGCCTTTTCTCTTGCTTTCAATGCTTCTTTTTCTGCTTGTGCCTGTGCTTTGGCCGCCTCTTGTGCTGCAATCTCTGCACTGCGGTCTATTTCCTGATTTGCCCAACGTTTTTGAGTGTAATTTTTTTGTTCAAGCGTTGGCATATTCTCTTTTTTGTCTGCCGAATTGATATTGATTGTGGAAGCGATTTGTTTCAAAAATTTCTGTGTTGCAGGATTGTTTTCGCCGTAGTATTCAACCGTGTAAGTGTAGCCTTCTTTGACAAAAGAGTAAATACTTCCGCAATAAACATCGTTCAAATACGTGTTGGTGTAGTTAAGTTCTTGGGCTTCGTGTCCGTTGAATTTCGAGGCTTGTATTTTATCTATTTGCATATAGTCGAAATTCTTTTGTTGAGAACGCATTGTTGCAATATCGTTTGCCCTGACTTTCAAATTTATCTTAACTCTCTCGGCTCTGATTTCCACAAACTGTGCCGAGTTCGGGTCAAAAATCTTTACGCACATAGCACCCATAGGCTTGGAAGTGTTAATCATTTTCCAGTTTTCGGGCATCTTGAATGCTATATTCTCTTTGCTGATATATTGCCAGGTATCTTGACAATATGCACCCACTGCCGCAAACAAGGCAACTACCGTTAAAATTACTTTTTTTATCATTTGATTTTTATGTTTTTCGTTCTGTGTTTATAATTCTTAAAATTTTTGAAGCGTTTTGTGAAACTTGTTTCCTGTCGTCATTGAAGCAATCTCCACAAGCCTTTCAAAAGATTTTGCAAAGTTATATAATAAATTTGTAAAAGCAAATAAATAAATTACTTTTTCTTAATATCTTTGACCAATCTGAATCCCGTACCCGTACCTCTGACATTGGCATCAAGGCATCTTCTGTGATGAGTATTCATAAGCGCATAATCGAAAGCAAAACACCCTCCGCGATTGACTTTGCCCAATCCCTGCTCGGGTCCTTTCGGATTGTTTGACGCAGAGTTTTCATAATAAAACACTTCGTAATTATCGCTGCACCATTCCCACGCATTGCCACTCATATCGTATATTCCCAATTCGTTAGGAGCCTTGACGCCTACGGCATTGGGCTGACGTGCGGAATTTTCATAGCACCAGCCGACTTCGTCCCAATTATCGCTGCCCGAATATTTGAAACCTTTGGATTTTTTGCCGCCTTTTGCCGCATATTCCCATTCGGCTTCGGTAGGAAGTCTGCAACCCATATATTTTGCATAGTCGTAGGCTTCCTGCCAAGTGAGATAAACGATAGGGTAGTTGTCATGCCAACCGTACGGTGGTTCTTGCGGCATCGGTTTGCCCGTTTTGTTACAATAATCTCTGTATTCTTGGACGGTAACTTCGTATTTGGCAATATAAAAACTATTCACGGTTACTTTATGTGCAGGTTTTTCGTCGGGATAACAATCTTCGCCCTCACCATCACAGCCCATAACAAAACTGCCGCCTTCAACCCTTACCCAATAATCCTCAGGGAATTGAGCAAATAATGAAGATGCAAAAACAATGTTAAACATCAGTAAAATAATTACGGACACTGATTTTTTAATCATTAACACTGATTTTTTGTTCAAAATTCTTTTTATTTTTTGTTCATTGACCATATTTTTCATAACACAAGGCTAATTGTTTTTTACGAATTTTTGTGCTTTGGCAATTATTTCCTCTTCGTTAGGAATATATTTGTTTTCCATAAGGATATTGCCGTTGCAAATAACATCGGTAATGCAATTGCTGTCGCCACTATACACCATATTATATATAAGATTCCAACAAGGAACAAGACGTTCGTTATTCATATCCACCAATATGCAATCGGCTTTTTTACCCTCTTCAATCTTGCCTGCGTTGATGTGATAAGCCTTTGCACCATTGATTGTTGCCATATCGAAGACTTCTTTTGCCGTCAAGGCATCTGCCGAATTATGACTGACTTTCGCCAAAAGAGAAGCGAACTTCATCTCCTCAATCATACTTAAATTGTTGTTGGAAGAACAACCGTCAGTGCCGAGCGTTATGGAAATATTATGCTTTTTAATAAGTGGAATATTTATCGCACCCGAAGATAATTTCATATTACTGCAAGGATTATGTACTATTGTAACGCCATTGTCCTTGATAATCTTGGCATCGTTGTCGGTCAGATGCACGCAATGGGCTGCTATGGTTTTGGAGTTCAAAACTCCTATGGAATTTAAGTATTCGGCAGGAGTTAAATTGTGAGCCTTTTTGCAGTCATCAACTTCCGTAAGCGTTTCGGACAAATGAGTTTGGATAAACATATCGTTATCATTTGCAAAATCGAAACAACGTTTGTATAATTCGCCGCTGCAAGTGTATATTGCGTGAGGTGCAGGAGCAAAACTTATTAAATCATTGTCGTAAGCAGAATATTCTTTCAAAAACGCAAAATTATCGTCAATCTTCGCCTTTCCGAGATTGTCCATAAAGCAGACACCTATGTTGGCACGGATATTCATCTGCTCCACGGCACGAAGTATATCGCGATGAAACCAATACATATCTGCAAAAAACACAGTACCGCTGCGTATCATCTCAACTATTGCCAGGCGAGTGCCGTCGTAAATGTCTTCGCCGGTAAGAGTATCTTCTTTTGCCCAAATTTCATTAAGCCACGGCATCAATGGTTTGTCTTCGCTGTAACCACGCAAAAGACACATGGCGGCATGAGTGTGAAGATTGTAAAATGCGGGCAAAATGGCTTTGTTTGTTGCGTTAATGGTTTTGTCGATGTGTATCGTTTTGGTGTCGATGCTTCCGATTTTTTTGAATGTATCGTTTTCTATTAATACATCTGTTGTTACATTGTTCAGAAGTACGTTTTTGATAAGTATATTCATCGTTTGCAGTGTTTTATACATAAAAATTGTCTTTTAAGATAAGACTTACACGAGTGCAAAGTTAAGGAAAAATTTTTTTCCGATTAAACTTATTGCATCTTTTATTGTCAAAATTATAGCAAAGTTCAAAAGTAAGTACAGAAATTATAATTTTTTTTATTTGTATTGATAATTGTTTTTCAGACTGACTATCAAACAAGAAAAAGAAATTATTTTTTGTACGTCAAAAGAAAACTAAAAAAACTCTTTGCAGTTTCCTTAGTTTTATGTAATTTTGCAACCCGAAATATAGGTGGAACAAAAATTTAGGTAATGGAAAACAGTTAGGTTTAAGGAAAAAATGATTATTTATAAACGAAAAACACTGATAATGAATGATGTACAAAAAAAAATAATGGATGAATGCGTAAAGCAATTTATAGAAAATGATTTCAGAGACGTTACCATGGATTCAATAGCGAAACAATTGGGTATTTCAAAAAAAACGGTCTATGAAAATTTCACAAGCAAAGAGAATTTGTTTGTGAAGTCGATGGAAGCATATACTGAAAAAACATCGGGATTTGTGGACAGAGCGGTTGCCAATTATACAAATCCGTATATGCAATTGTTGTGGGCTATGTTTTTTATGTTTTTCAAGGTAAAGGTAGGTTATTCCAAAATTATGTCTTTGAAAATTGCTTATCCGCAAATTATGGAAAAACTTCTTAAACACAGGGAATCGTTTATCAGACATTATTTGTTGGATAAATTGAAAAAATCTCAAAAACAAGGATATGTGGTGGATGATGTGGATGCGGAATTTATTGTCAGTATGCTTTTTTTTGGTGATGAATTTTTAGAAACCATGACGCCCACTTTCGGAGTGTTGGATAAAAAGTTTGAACTTTTCCAATTAAAGGCTACGAAATTTTTTTGCTTGTTGAGAGGAATTGCAACCGATAAAGGATTGATTGAATGTTGTAAATTTTATTCTGAAATAAATGAAAAAGGTTTTGCGGAATTACAATACGATAACATCGTTAAAAACAAATTAGTAAAAGAAACAAAAAAACAATTATAAAATGAGAGTACTGAAAAAAATGCTTAAATGTTTTCTGTTTGCATTGGCATTATGCTCGTTAAATGGTTTGAAAGCACAAACCACACAAACGAATGATAATTCGTCTGTTTTGCGTTTGGATTTGAAAACGGCACTTGCCATAGCACACGACAACAACCCTACAATCAAAATCGCAGATTTGGAAGTCCAAAGAGTCGATTATTCAAAGAAAGAAACCATGGGCAATCTTCTTCCTTCGGTTTCAGCATCGGGACAATACACCAATAACATAATGAAAAGCGTTATGTTTATGCCTGCATCCATGAGTGCAATGATGGGCGGTGCTTCATATATGGAGATAGGTTACAAGAACTCTTTTGCTGGAACTATATCGGCCCAAATGCCTATCGTTAATTTCTCTTTGTGGGAATCCATAAAGGCTAAACAAACGGAGATTGATTTGATTTTGGAACAGGCTCGTTCTTCAAGTCTTGATATGTCAAAACAAGTCAAAGATGCTTATTACGGTGTTCTTTTGGCACAGGCATCGTTGAAAGTATTGGAACAAAGTATTACCAATGCAAAAGAGACTTTGAAAACTACCAAGGCATCATACGAACAAGGTGTTTCGAGTGAGTATGATTATTTAAGAGCACAGGTTCAAGTCAATAATTTGAATCCGACATACATAAGCGCAAAAAATGGTGTGGATTTGGCAATTTTGCAATTGAAGATGTTGCTTTCTTTACCTGAAACACAAGAAGTGGAAATCACAGAGACATTGCAAGACTACGAAAACAATGTGTCTTTATTGGACGAAAGCCAACCACAAACGAGTTTGGAAAACAATACGGAGTTAAGACAATTGGATTTGAATATAGCATCGTTGCAACATTCGTTGAAAATGGTTAAAAGTCAGCATTTGCCAACTCTTTCGGCAATGGGACAATACACCTATCAAACACAGGCGGAAGATTTCAAATTCGGCGATTACAATTGGGTTTCTTCCGCTCTTGTAGGTCTTTCATTGAATATTCCGATATTTAACGGAAACACAGTTATCAACAAAACAAAACAAGTGGAATTGTCTTTGAAAGAATTGCAGATGCAAAGAGAATACGCCAAAGACGGAATGAATCTTCAATTGCAAAGTGCAATAAAAAGTATGAACGCAGCCAAAGAACAATTGGTGGTAAATAAAGAATCGATTGCACAAGCAGAAAAAGGATACGAGATTGCAAAGGTACGTTACAACACAGGCAGCGGAACGATATTGGAATTGAACGATAGCGAATTGTCTTTGACGCAAGCACGATTGAATTACCAACAAGCACTTTATGATTATTTGTCTGCAAAGGCAAGTTACGAAAAAGTTTTGGGTAAAGAATAGTAAATGGATATAATCATAGTATAATAACGAGATAAACGATAAACAAAATGAGTAAAAAGTTTTCAAAAATATTATTGGCAGCAGGTTTGATTGCAATGTTTGTTACTTCCTGCTCAAAGAAAAACAAAACAGAAGAAAAACAAGACGAGGCTGTTAAAGTTCAAGTAGAGCAAGTTTCTCAACAAGAAATAGACCAGATATATGAATTTACTTCAACCATAGAACCAAAGGTAAAAAACTATATTTCTTCTGCCGGAGGTACCCGTATAGAGAAAATATATGTTGAAGTAGGCGACAGGGTTTCAAAAGGACAAACTTTGGTTCGTATGGAGAATACCACAGTTGCAACGGCTCAGGCACAATTGGATAATTTAGGCGTTGAGTTGGCTCGTGTTAAGGCTTTGTACCAATCGGGTGGAGCAAGCAAACAACAACTTGACCAAATGCAGACACAATACGATGTTGCAAAGAAAAATATCGCTAATCTGAAAGAAAACATTACACTGACATCTCCTATAAGCGGTGTTGTAACATTAAGAAACTTTGATAACGGTGATGTTGCCGGTACATCTCCAATACTTCAAGTTATGCAGATTTCTCCTGTTAAATTGAAATTTGCCGTTAATGAAAGTTTTTATTCAAAGATTAAAGTCGGAATGCCTGTAAGTGCCAAAGTCGAAGTCTTTGGCGATGAAGTATTCAATGGTAAAGTTACTTTGATTTCCCCAACAATCGATGCGGCATCAAGAACGTTTTATGTAGAAGCTCAATTTGTTAATGCAAATCAAAAACTTCGTCCGGGAATGTTCGGCCGTGCCGAATTGAATCTTGGTCGTGCAAACACAATACTTATTTCAGACAAAGCAGTTGTTAAACAAAACGGAACAAATGACAAATATGTTTATGTTCTAATGGATAACGGAACTGTGGATTATCGTAAGGTTACTCTTGGAAGAAGATTGGGCGACAAATATGCAGTCTTGGACGGTTTGAATTCAGGGGAAAAAGTTGTCGTTTCTGACAACACTAAATTGAAGAAAGGTGCAAAAGTAACCGTTGTTAAATAATTTCTTATACATTAACAAAATAAAAAACATAAGAAAGTTATGAGTATTTACGAATCATCAGTGAAACGACCCGTATTGGTGTCTATCGCATTTATTGCGGTGATGATAATGGGTTTGTTTTCATATAGCAGACTAAGTATAGACTTGTTGCCGGACTTCGATATGAATATGGCAATGGTGTTTGTAACCTATCCTAACGCGAGTGCGGAGGATGTGGAGAATAATGTAACCAAACTATTGGAATCTACTCTTTCTACCGTAGATGACTTAAAGCAGGTTACTTCTACTTCAAAGGATAATGTGTCTATTGTTACTGTCGAATTTAACTGGGGAACGGATTTGGACGTCGGGGTAAATAACATTCGAGATAAATTGGAACTTATTAAGATGAGTTTGCCTGACGGTGCGTCGTCTCCTATGATATTCAAAATGACGACAAGTATGATGCCTATTGCGATTTACTCTGTTAATGCGGAAGAATCTTTTTCGGCGTTGTATAAGATTTTGGACGACAATGTATCCAACCCATTGCAGAGAATTAAAGGCGTAGGTAGTGTATCTATTTCCGGTGCTCCTGAGAGAGAAATCGTTGCCTTGGTTGATCCTCAAAAAATGGAAGCCTACAACCTTACCGTTGAATCAATAGGCAGCCGTATTGCGGCAGAGAACTTGAATATGCCTTCGGGTAAATACTATATTGGTAATGAAAGTTACACACTTCGTATTGAAGGCGAATACAAAGAGAGTGAGCCTTTGAATGATATTGTTGTGGCTAATGTTAATGGCGGACCTGTATATATGCGTGATATTGCAACAATCCGAGATTCTGTTCAAGAACACGTTCAGCAAACATTTACCAACGGACAACAAGGAGCAACACTTGTTATTTCCAAACAAAACGGAGCAAACTCTGTTGAGGTAATGAAAGAAATCAATAAAGTAATGCCTTCGATTACGAAGAATTTACCGCCCGATATTAAAATTACCGAAGTTATGAACTCAACGGATAATATTATCAACTCCGTTAATTCATTGAAAGAAACAATATTGCTTGCTTTTGTATTCGTTATCATTGTCATACTGTTCTTCTTGGGAGACTGGCGTTCGGCATTGATAGTTATTATTACAATACCTATATCTTTGATAGGAGCATTCATATATTTGTTTGCTACCGGTAATACTTTGAATGTTATAACTATGTCGGCATTGACAATATCCATTGGTATGGTGGTCGATGATGCTATCGTGGTTATGGAAAACGTTACAAAACATATAGAAAGAGGTGCTAAACCGCGAGAAGCCGCAATTTACGGTACTAATGAGGTTGCGACGGCTGTTGTGGCTACTACTTTGACTTTGATTGCAGTATTCTTCCCATTCACATTGCTTGGCGGTATGTCGGGTGTGATGTTCAAACAATTAGGTTGGATGATGTGTATCATTATGATTGTTTCCGTAATATGTGCATTGACTTTAACCCCTATGCTTTGTTCATTGCTTTATAAACGTCGTATTGTAAAAAATAAACAAATCGGAGAAAAGCCGCAGAAAGTTACTATTATCAAGAAAGTCGGTATTGCCATTCAACATGCTTTGGATAAATTGGACAACGCTTACGAAAAACTTTTGTCGTGGTGTGTAAATCATAGAATAACAACAGTTGTAATATCAATATTAGTTTTTGTTGGTTCTCTTGGTTTGGCAAAATTTATCGGTACGGACTTTATGCCTGCGAGTGATAATGCTCAAATTTCCGGAAGTATAGAATTGCCTGCGGGAGCAAATGTTGAAAGAAGTAAGGTTATTGCAGAGCGTTTCTATAAATATGCCAAAGCCAATCTGCCTGAAATGGAGAGTATGACTTATACGGTTGGTACGCCTTCCGATGATGAGAGCGGTGCATATAACTTGATGCAGACCTCGGGAGATAACTATATTTCTTTCCGTATGAAATTTACGGATATAGAAGATAGAGACAGAACGATATATGAAATCTCTGATTTGCTTCGTGATGAATTGGCTGCATATCCGGAAATAACGCGTTCGTCGGTTATTGCGAGTGGAAGACAAGGCGGTATGTCCGGCGGTTCGACTATTGAGGTACAGATATTGGGTTATGATTTTGAAACGACGACAAGACTTGCAAACCAGTTTAAGGAAAGAATGGAAAAAGTCAAAGGTTTCAGAGATGTAACGATTTCACGTAAAGATTATGTTCCTCAAATCAATATTGACTTTGATAGAGAAAAACTTGCAGCAAATGGATTGAGTGTTTCGTCTGCATCTTCATTTGTTCGTAATCGTATGAACGGTATGACGGCATCTCTGTTCCGTGAAGATGGCGAGGAATACAAAATCAAAGTGCGTTATGCCGAAGAGTTCCGTCAAAGTGTGGAAGATTTGGAAAACATTACTTTGTATGGTTCCAATGGAAAACCAATAAAATTGGGAGAAGTGGCAAAAGTTGTAGAAACTTTTGCACCGCCTGAGATTGAACGTCAAGACCGTGAGCGTATAGTCAAAGTTACGGCAACTCTATCGGGAACAACAGTCGATATTGCACAGACAGAGGTAGAAAAGATACAGAAAGATTTGAGCATACCTTCCAATATTGCTATTGAATTGGGTGGTACGGTAGAAGACCAAGGCGATACTTTCGGTGATATGGGATTGATGGGACTTATCATTTTAATCTTGGTATATTCCGTTATGGCAGGTCAGTTTGAAAGTTTCCGTTCTCCGTTTATTATAATGTTTTCGGTGCCTTTTGCATTGACAGGTATGTTATTGGGCTTGTTGATAACAGGTGGAACTATCAATATGATGTCAATGATTGGAGCGATAATGTTAATTGGTATTGTGGTAAAGAATGGTATTGTGCTTGTGGATTATATTAATTTGAACAGAGAAAGAGGTCAGGGTATTGTTTATGCGATAGTATCAGGAGGTAAATCACGTTTGCGTCCGGTACTTATGACAACAGCAACTACCGTTTTGGGTATGATACCTATGGCATTGGGCATTGGTGAAGGTAGTGAAATGTGGCAGCCGTTGGGTATAGTAATCGTATTTGGTTTGACTATTTCAACACTTGTTACCTTAGTGCTTATCCCAACTATTTACGGTATGTTTGCTGCAAGTAAGTTGAAAAAAGAAAAGAAGAATTTTTTGAAAAAATTAAGAAAGGAGAATGAGTAATGAAAGCAGCATTCATAGCATACAATCAAGCGTTTATAGACGAAGTTGATCAGATTTTACATCAATTGAGTTTGAGAGGATATTCCCGTTGGGACGATATAAAGGGTAGGGGCAGTAAGACCGGTGAGCCGCATTTGGGTTCTCATGCGTGGCCGAGTAAGAATATGGCGACTCTTTGTGTTATGGACGATGAGATTGCGCCTATCTTGAAGAAAAGAATACAGGCTTTGGACAATTCTGCTCCTGAACAGGGATTGAGAATATTCTTTTGGGACGTCATAGATGTGTAGATAACTTTACACTATCGATTGAACCGCTATAAAGTTATTTAAGACTTTACGGTACTATCCCTCACTCGCTCTGCGTAATTTAAAAATTCGTTTTCATAAATTGTTGTTTTTTTTAGGGTAATTGGGAAACCAATTACCCTTTTCTTTTTGATTTTCATTTTGGATTATATAACTATAACTTCAATTTATATTGCAACCAATTTAGTTTGTTTCAATTTTCTAATAGTGTCAAAAAACTTACAACAGTTTTCTGCCATATCAAATAATTATGTAATTTTGCTCTTTAGTTATGGCAATTATTGTTGCGTTTATTTTGAGAATATGAAAGTGTAACATATAATTCATATAACCCACGTATATACATAGTTGAACGATTTTATTATATAATCATAAAAGGATATTAAAATGAAAGAAAAACTTATAGCATTATTTGAGAATACAATCAAAGATGATAATTTACATGATGTTGTAGCACTAGTTGGTGATTATCTATTAGATATGCCAATTATAAGCGAACTAAATAGCTGGTATAAACTAACAAAGAACTTTCAGCTTCATCGTTTAGAGAAAAAAATGTGTAAATTTATTTTGAATATAGAAGATACTAACTCGGCTGAACGTGAAAAATTTATTACAGAATATACAGATAAAAATAAAGAGGATGGTTGTGAGGCGTTATTGAATGTTTTGGATCGATTGGATAATGTTAACAAAGTTGACGTTTTAGCAAATCTGATTAAAGCAAAAATTAGAGGCTGTATTAGTATTGAAAATTTTATTCGTCTAACAATTATTTTAGATCGTATCCCATATTCTGATTTGGGGGATTTATCTAAATACACCGAAAGTTGTTATGAAGATGGCTCAACGGATGTCTTACTGAGTGCAGGTGTATTAACTCGAGCTTTTTTAGATGCAAATGGATCGAACCAAGATTGTCTGAATTTAGATAAATATCGTCTGAATTTTCTTGGAAAGATCTTATTAAAATATGGATATGATTATAATACTGGTAAATAAATTATGTCGGGACGGAATGAGTATTAGACGAGAAGTCTAAAAAACAATGTTTTATTTGTTTATTCTTAATAGCAATTATGCTCATAAAAGAAATAATGTAGCTTCCACTATCAACTTCTCAAAATCGGGGTGTAAAGTCTCGTTTATTATTGTGAATACCTCTTTCTGCATATCGTAATATGTCAAAGAAGAGGTAGATTAGTGTGGGACTCATTATAATTTGCCATATCAAACCCTACTTTATAGACAAAAATAAACCAATAAGACCTTTTGAAAAAGATCCTATTGGCTATATCTTAATTTATTAGAAAACTTACCGACTGAATTATTTATTGTTTCCTAATGGTTTGCGGTTTTTGTACTTAGACAAGTACTTATCAACTCTACCTGCTGTATCCACCAATTTAACTTTACCCGTGAAGAATGGGTGAGATGTGTTGGAGATTTCCAATTTGATAAGTGGGTATTCAACACCGTCAATAGTAATGTTCTCTTTACTATTTGCACAAGAACGAGTCAAAAACACTTGTTCGTTGGACATATCTTTGAAAGCACAAATTCTGTAATTCTGTGGATGAATATCTTTCTTCATTGTTCTTTTATGTTTTTTTATTGTTTATTACTCTATCTGCTAAAAATCAAGTTGCAAAATTACGTTTTTTTTCTGAATTATAACGTATTTAATGTAACTTTTTTGTTTTTATTATTCGTTTGCCTCAGCGTTTTCTGCTGTTGTGTTCTCATTTTCAGAAGTATTGGCATTGTTTTGAGGTGTTGAAGAGTTTGTATTCTTTTCTTCCTCTTTATCCTGCAAATGTCTTAAAAGGTTGGCTTTTTCTTCCTTCAAATGATTAATTTTGCGTTCAAACTCACGTTTTAGTATTTCGGCATTCTTACTTGAAGACAAAAATCCGATATTGTTTTCCAAAGAATCGATTTGTTTCTCCAAGTTGGCTATTCTGTTGCTTATAGCCTTCTTTGCTCCACCTGCCATTTGAGCAACATTCTCCAAAAATCTTGCACCTCTTTGAGCAATCTCTTCGGCTGTAATTTGCAGTTTTTCTTTGTTTTGAGCAATTATCTCGTCCCATTTCTTCTGCAATTTTATACGCTCTTGCTTTGGAGTAAAGCCTATCTCAAACCAACGTTTTTGGAAGTTTTTCAAAGTATTTACGTTTTGAACCTTATCGTCCGTAAATTCATATTTCGAAAGTTCTTCAATCAACTCTTCTTTGGCTTTGATATTGCCCTCAGCCTCTTGATGAGTACGCATAAAGTCTTCACTCTTCAATTTGAAGAACTCATCGCAAGCAGCCCTGAATCTTAACCAAATCTTGTCGCTCAATGATTTCTTTACATAGCCTATTTGTTTCCATTCTTCTTGTAAAGCCAACAACTCTTTGGTTGCTTGATTGTAATCCGTGCGTTTTGTTATCGCTTCGGCTTTTTCGCATATCGCAACTTTCTTGTTGTAATTCTCTTCCTCTTCTTGCTTAGAGTGTGCAAAAGCCTCCTTACGGGCAGCAAAGAAACCGTCTTTCTGTGCTTTGAACTTATTCCAAATATCTTCGTTGTATTGACGTGGAACAGGACCTATGGTCTTCCATTTCTCAACCAAAGCGTTCATTTTTTCTGCGTCTTCATTCCATTGAGAGGATTTGCTGCGTTCGTGTGAATTGACCTCAATTGCCATATCCAACAACTCTTGTTTTTGCTTCAAATTGTTCTCCAACTCATCGGCACGCTTTTCATAGTATTCTCTTCTTCTTGCGTTTATATCGTCAGACGCTTTTCTAAATCTCTCCCAAACCTCATCGTTTTTGTCCGGCGGAACAGCACCTATTTGTTTCCATTGACGATGATATTCCTGCAAGATTTGGAAACTCATATTAATATCTTCGCTCAAAAGCAATTCTTCTGCTTTTTCACAAAGTGCAAGTTTGTCTTCCAAATTCTTTTTCAAATCCAAATCACGTAACTCGCGATTGATTTTGATTTTCTCATAAAATTTATTCATTAAGAAATGATAACTCTCCCAAAGGTTATTAACCTCGCTATGAGGAACGTTACCTATTTCTTTCCATTTATCCTGTATTTTGTTGAACTCGTCATGAACTTCTTTTAACGACAACTCACTTTCAAGAAGGTTTTTCAAATCGTCAAGCAAGGCTTTCTTTTTCTTCAAATTGTCTTCCTTGATTTGCTCTTGTTCTTGTAAGTATTGCTGACGTTTTTGCTTGTAAAGGTTATACAAATCGTAAAACTCTTTTTCTACAACGTCAATCAGGTTCTTGTTTTCCTCTTCATTTGTTTGCTCGCTGTTTTCCGTTGCTTGCTCTTCGTTTTCTTCTTTGACCGGCTCTTGATTTTCTTGCTCAATCATTTCTTTCGGCAATACGGAAAAAGCATTTCTTAACAAAGGAACACGCTCTCTGAGAGTTTCAAAATCATTGTTGTTCAATAAATTTTTCAATTCCTTTACCAATTCCTCACGGGATAGGGCGGAATAACTTTTAATGATTTCGTCCAATGTGGGTTTATTGTCCTTGACGTCGGCATCGGTTTGCGGTTCCTCGTTTTGAGTTTGAATCGTAACATTTTCTTCAACCTGAGCAGCATTTGTTTGCTCAGATGCCATAGCAGTTTGTTCTTTGTTCTCTGCGTCCATTGCTTAAATGTTTTTTTGTTTTTAAGTAGTTCGTTTTTTTACATTTCCAATCCAAACATTGGAATTTCGAACTGCAAAATTATAACTTTTATTCTTTTTGCCAAAATTTATTGCCTGAAAATTGTATTTTTTTGTATTTGTAAGAGTTATTCGATATAAATATATCACTTTTTAAGCCTTAAATACAATAAAACCGAAAAATGCAGGTTATATTTTAATACTTTGTTTTTTTACTCTTGTTGCAACAGTGATTATTATAACTGAAAAAGCAGTGTTAAACATAGGTAAAACAGTGTTAATGACGGTAAAACAGTGTCAGATGAAAACAAAAAGCAAAATAGGATTGTATTTCGGTTCGTTTAACCCTATTCACATAGGGCATCTGATACTTGCCGAATATATACTTCAAAACTCTGATTTGACAAAGATTTGGTTTGTGGTCTCGCCTCAAAATCCATTCAAAAAACAATCCGCTTTGTTGGATAACAATACTCGTTTTCATTTGGTGCAATTGGCGGTGGAGGATAACGAAAACTTTTTTGCGACCAATGTGGAGTTTTCTCTGCCAAAGCCCTCTTATACCATAAACACGCTGACTTTTTTGACTGAAAAATACCCCGATAAAGAGTTTTCTCTCATTATGGGAGAGGATAATCTGAGGGCGTTGAACAAATGGAAAGATTATCAAAAAATAGTCTCACACTATAATATATATGTATATCCGAGAAAAAAAGACGTTAAAGCCGCCGAAATTATCGATACCGATATGCAGCAAATAAACGCAATTTTAAGCGAAAATTCAAAACGCATACATCTTATAGACGCTCCGACGATAGATATTTCGGCATCTTACATTCGTTTGCAAATACGAAAAGGACAAAGCGTTCGTTACTTGGTGAGCGAAAAAGTTTATAAAGAAATTGAAAAAAGTGGATTGTATAAACAATAAAATCAAAATTTTTCAGTTTTATTGCAACCTTATTTGAAATTTTGCGTAACCCTTTACAAGTTTCAAAGGGAAATGACTAATTTAGAGCATAAAAAACATACAAATTAATATGAGGCAGTTAAAAATATCAAAGCAATTAACCAACAGAGAGATTACTTCTTTGGATAAGTATCTTCAAGAGATAGGTCGTTTGGAAATGATTACTCCCGAAGAAGAAGTTAAACTTGCTCAAAAGATAAAACAAGGCGATCAAAAGGCGTTGGAGCGTTTGACAAAAGCCAATTTGCGTTTTGTCGTATCTGTTGCAAAACAATATCAAAATCAAGGTTTGTCTTTGCCTGATTTGATTAACGAAGGTAATGTGGGTTTGATAAAGGCTGCACAGCGATTTGACGAAACACGAGGTTTTAAGTTTATTTCTTACGCTGTTTGGTGGATAAGACAATCAATCTTGCAGGCGTTGGCAGAACATAGCCGTATTGTTCGTTTGCCGTTGAACAAGATAGGTTCGTTAAACAAAATCAATAAAGAGTTCGCACGTTTGGAGCAGGAATTTGAACGTACTCCTAACCACGAAGAAGTGGCAGAGGCTTTGAATATGACGGATTTCGATGTCAGAGAGTCTTTGCGTAACGCAGGCAAACACGCTTCAATGGACGCTCCTGTGGATAATGACGGCGAAAACACGATGTATGATTTTATGAAATCCGAAGACGGAGCAACTCCCGAAAGCGAATTGATGTACGAGAGTTTGAAAACCGAGATAAATCGTGCTATATCAACCCTGACACAAAAGGAACAGGATATAATAAAGATGTTCTTCGGTTTGGACGGCTACACACCTATGACTTTGGACGAAATAGGCGAGAAATTTGATCTGACACGTGAAAGAGTCCGTCAGATTAAAGAAAAAGCCATAAAACGTTTGAAACACACGTCAAGAAGTAAAATCTTGAAATCTTATCTTGGCTAAAAGACTTTATGAAGATAAGACCAAAGAAAAAGAAGTTTTAGATGTTTGATTTTTCATAATTTTATAGTTTTTGTTGAAACGGATTTTGATAAATAAGTTGAAATCCGTTCTTTTTTTAATGTTTTATTACTTTTTTATGTGTATTTGATGTAGCGAGTAATAAAGGAATGATACACAAACACGACAAATGCTTTTTCAATCGTTGATTTGAAACGTTGGATTTGGAACCGAAAAAACAAAAAGGTTGCAAGGTGAATGAAAAACTTAAAATAAGACCTTATGGAGAAAGAAAACATAATTGTTTTGTCCTTCGGCAGTAATTTGGGCGATAAGAAAAACAATATATTAAAGGCATATAAACTCTTGGAGCGGGAGTTGGGGACGATGATTAAAAGCTCTTCGTTTTTGGAAACTAAGGCTTGGGGATTTGAGAGCAATGAGACTTTTGTTAATTCTTGTGCTAAATTCTCAACGACTTTAACACCTTTTGAGAGTTTGAGACTTATAAACGCCGTTGAACATAAACTTGGCAGGACACGCTCAAATGGTGCAGGCTATGAGGATAGAGTGATAGACATAGATATAATATTTTTCAATAACGAAACGATAGATTCTCCCGAATTAAAGATACCGCACCCGTTGTGGAAGGTTAGGGATTTTGTAAAGATTCCGTTAAAAGAGATTATGTGATGTTTTTTCTTGTTTGATAACCCTGATATGATGTTTTAAGCGACTATTTTCTTTGAAAAGCGATGCGATAAACAAAAAATTTGTAATTTTGCAGACATAACAATTTAGCGATAAAGCATAATAAACAATATCGATATGAGCGAGCAGACGGAAAACAGTTTTACAACGACCAAAGCCAAGATAACCCAAAGGCTTAAAGACAAACAAGAGGGCAGAGTGCGTATAAGCAAGAAAGGCAGTGTGATTTTTTATGTTTTTTTGTTTGCGATATTGGTTTTCTTTGTCGTTATGTACATCAAATATCAGAGGTATAAACAAGGTTTGTAGAAGATTATGATAGATATTTCATATATAAGGGCTCAGTTTCCGATTCTTGAAACAAAGATAAGGGATAAATATCCGTTGATTTATTTGGATAACGCTGCAACGACGCAAAAGCCCATAGCGGTTATCAATTCTCTATTGGATTATTACACCAAGTACAACGCCAACGTGCATCGAGGAGTGCATTATCTTTCGGGCTTGGCTACTGATATGTTTGAGCAAAGCCGCATAACGGTGCAGGAGTTTATAAATGCCAAACTTTCGCAAGAGATAATTTTTACAAGAGGCACAACCGAGAGTTTTAACCTTTTGGCTCATTGTTTTGCAAAGTCTTTTCTGTCCGAAGGCGATACCGTTATGATAACCCAAATGGAGCATCATTCCAATATAGTGCCGTGGCAGATTGCAAGCGAAGATTATGGTTTCAAATTGGATTATCTGACCTTTGACGACAATGGTGAGATAGAAGATTTTGAAAAGAAAATCCTTGCTACAAAGCCAAAACTCCTGTCTGTGTGTCATATATCCAACACACTTGGAACGATAAACGATATAAAGCATATAATAGATTTCTGCCACAAGCACGATTGTCTTGTAGCCATAGATGCAGCTCAAAGCATAGCCCATAAGGTTATTGACGTTCAGAGTTTGGACGCTGACTTCCTTGCTTTTTCGGGACATAAAGTCTATGCTCCCATGGGTGTCGGGGTTTTGTATGGAAAGAAAGACCTTTTGGATAAAATGGCTGTCTATCACGGTGGAGGAGAGATGATAAAAACCGTTACAATGGAAAAGACAACCTATAATGGTTTGCCATATAAATTTGAGGCAGGAACGCCTTCCGTGGCGGATGTTATAGGATTGGCAACTGCATTGAAATGGTTGAAAGCGATGTCCTTTGAGGATATTATAGCCCATGAGGACGAAGTTTTTCAATACGCCGCAAACAGATTAAAAGAAGTCAAAGATTTAAGAATTTTTGGTAATGCAAAAGCCAAATCTTCGTGTATTTCGTTCTTGGTCGCAGGTGTTCATCATTTGGATTTGGGAACGTTGTTAGATGCCATGGGTGTAGCCATCCGTACCGGTCATCATTGTGCAGAACCTGTAATGCAAAAGTTCGGCATCGAGGGAACAGACCGTCTTTCCATTGCAGCCTACACAACAAAAGACGAGATAGATGTTTTTATGCAAAGCCTTGATAAAGCCTTAAAGATGCTTCGATAAATTTTAATTCAATCGTAAAACATAAAGACTTCAATAAGCGAAACGCATAAAACTTAAACGCATAATTCTTAAAAGACTTAAAACCGCAATGCCGTCATACAAAACCATAAAAACCGCTGCCAAAGGAGAATATAAGGAGATGAAAAGCAAGTTTCTCTCTTTTGCTTATCCTATCTCTTCGCCCGAGCAGGTCAAAGGATTGGTCGATACGTTAAAGGCGGAGTATTTTGATGCAAGACATCATTGTTTTGCTTGGCGGTTGGACGAAAGTGCGGTTGAGCAAGACAAGAATGCAGCCCTTTATAGAACTTGCGACGACAGAGAACCCAACAACACGGCGGGTGTGCCGATATTGGCTGCCATTGACAGCAATGAGTTGAAAAACATTCTTATCGTTGTCGTTCGTTATTTCGGAGGAATAAAATTGGGAGCGTCCAATTTGGCAAAAGCCTATCGCTATGCAGCCCAAGACGCAATAGACAATAGCGAGATGATAACCCAAACGCCGCAAGCCAAGATAACTTTTTCGTTCGATTTCTCCGTTATGGGAGCGGTAAATAAATTCCTTAAAGACAATAATTTTACGAAAGAAAACTATACCTACATTTCCGCCAATTCCATTGAACTTGTGTTCGATAAGGATTTATCGGAACAGATGCTTGCCAAACTTAATGCGATTTACGGCATAAATATCTTAAACACATAAACTTTTAACGAAAGAAAAATGAAAAGGTATTCATTTATATGCTTTATATTACTTATATCCTTGATGCTGTCTTGTCAAGGCTTGATTGCTCAAAACGATAGTTCGTTTGTTATCAGCCAAGATTCTGTTTTCGATAAGTACAACAATCAACATTTGGGGCTGTATGCCGATAATTTCAATATTACTTTGTCGGACGGCTCACAGACCTCTCTTTATGATTTGCAGTGCGATACTCTTATAATTCTTTTTTATGACCCTGATTGCTCGCATTGTAAAAAAGAGATAAAGAAACTTCGCAAAGACAAGCAATTGAATAAGCAGATAAAAGCCAAGACAACAATACTTCTGACCATTGCTCCCGATATTGATTTTATTTCTTGGAGGCAAACCGTAAATAAACTTCCCAAACATTGGCTGAATGCTTGGAGCAGTGATAATGATTTGATAATAAAAAAGTTTTTGTGGAAAGTTCCCGAGAAATTTGTTTTGGATAAACGGCATAGAATTGTAGAAATAGATATGTATCGACAGTATGATTTTGAAGATTGAAATCAAACAAACATTACTTTGTAGATTGGGACAACAAAAGATTTTTGACAATGAAAAACATATTGATAATAAACGGAGCAAACCTTAATCTTTTGGGAAAGCGTGAGACTGATATTTACGGCACGCAGAGTTTTGAAGATTATTTGCAAGAACTTAGAAATGATTTTCTTTCGCAATGCAATATAGATTATTTTCAATCCAATATCGAGGGCGAAATTGTCGATAAAATTCAATCCGCCACTGCCGATGCCATTGTTATCAACGCAGGAGGATACACCCATACAAGCGTTGTCATTCGTGATGCGATAGCCTATAAATCTTCTTCAATACCTTGTATAGAAGTGCATATCTCCAATATCTATGCCCGTGAAGAGTTTCGTCATACAAGTCTTCTTTCGCCTGTATGCAACGGTTCTGTAATAGGCTTCGGACTTAAAGGTTATAAATTGGCATTGCTGTCGGTATTGTAAAACAAAATAAGGTTTTGGCATATTTTCTTTTGCCAAAACCTTATTTTATTCTTGTCTGTTTTACTTAAAAACTTACCTGCATACGAACGGTTAAAACATCGTTGGGAACTTGCTTGTCATAACCTGGCAGTGTCTTTGATTCTTCGTTGATGTACCAATCGTAAAAGGCACTCAGACGAATGTTTTTCGTTGGGTTGAAGATTATTCCGAAGCCGTAGTTTTGATAAGCCAAATCGGTCTTAAATGCAGCGTTGTCGCCGTTTGCTTTTGTGTTAAGGTCAAAGTAAGATGCTTTCAAAACCGTCTGCCAATTGCTATGGGCTATATCTTGAACGTAATACAAATATCCGCCTTGGAATTTCCTTTGATAAGCAAAAGCATCGGCGGCATTGTATTGATTGTTTTTTGCTCCCTCGAAACTATCGGCTCTTGAAGGCTGCGTTCCAAAAGCATATTCACATCTTATGTTTGAGCGACCCCAGTCGTTGAAAAACGTCAATTGACCGTCTATTCCGAAATATTCTCTTTTGTTTTTTCCATTGACAGCCACATCTTCCACTTGCCAAGCATTATCGCTAAATGTATAAAGTTTATCACAAGCGTTATTGACTTTGCCGTTGTAATAAGATACTCCGAGACCGTATTTGAAAAATCCGTCTTGTGTCGTATGGTCGTATTTCAAATGTGTTTCAAGGGCTATTCTGCCGTCGGGAGTCTTTGCTATTCCGTTACCCGAAACGGCTGCCACTTCCCATTTCAAGCCATTGAACGAAGATTCTTTCGGGGCTTTGAATATGGCTTTAAGACCGACTTCGTGCAAACCCGGAAACATCATACCCGTAAGATAAGTTCTATCCATCGTTTCTTGCAAAGGAGAAAGATACATCAACTCATCGCCGAAGAAACTGTTCAGCAAACCTGCTTGAACGCTTAACCAAGGCAAGGCGTCCCAACCCAAGTATGCTTTCAACGGGGTAACGTTTCCGCTTTCGTTGGCGTTTATTTCTACGACGGCTTTGGCTTTGTTTTTCGTGTAAGTGAAACGTATTCTTCCTCGTCTTACACCGTATGTAAGGAAGTGGTCGGCATTGTCATACTTATCGGCATTGTACGAGCCTGTATAGACTTTCAAAGCGTCTTTGCCTGCATATTCGGCTTGTGCCTGGATATAACCTGTTATTTTCAATCCGTCGGTTGTTTGAGCCTGTGTTTTGCTTGAAAGAGCGATAAAGCCGATACACAAAGCTGATAGTATTAAAATCTTCTTTTTCATATTATTATTGGTTTATTTTGTTTTTGAATTATCCGCTAATAACGAAAGAAAATAGTTTTTATTTTAATTCACCATAAAATTATTTCATTACATTAATCCGACAACTTGATTTACCCAAAAAGTGTCAATAATCGATTGAGCGGTGTTTAATGTCAGTGTATCGGTGCTAAATATTATTTTGATGAAAACCGTGCAGGTAAAAAGTTGAAAAACTTGACGAAGAAACAAATTACTCGGATCTTGTTACGCCAATCTTCGTTTGTTGAAAAACTTTCTGCCAAAGGCGATAAATAATGCTGCACCTAAAATCTGTCCGATGGCGGAAACCCAAAAGGCTGCCGTATAATCCAGCAGATGCGACACAAATCCACCGACGATAACACCTATGCCTATACCCGTATCCCAAGCAACAAGTATGGTGGAGTTTGCCGTGCCGCGTTCGTTATGCTTTGCCATACTTATGAACATATTCTGAAAGGCAGGGTACATATGTCCGTTGCCAAGACCGATAAACAACGCCGAAAGATAAAAACCAACACTGTCGGGCATAGCCACAAAAAGAGTGTAACCGATAGAGGATATGATAACTCCTTCGCATGCGTTTTGGGTCAGTCTGCCCTCTCTAAGCCCTTTGTTGCCTTGCAATCTCGAAAGAATAAGCCCAACGCTTAAAAGAGTGAAAAATATACCCGTACCCGAACCGATATTCATCTTTTCTTTGGCATATAAGGCAAGGTAATTGCTTAACACTCCGTAACAAAAACCAAAAAAAGTCATATTGACCGCAAGCAACCATCCTCTTGTTAAGAAAAACCTGTCAAGTGAGAGTTTTGTCTTGGTTTTTACTATTTGTCTTTTGGGCAGTTTTAATGTGGAATCGACGAAAAAACCGATGCCCGCCACAACAAAAGCGATGATAAACAATATATCGAAACTATGTGTGAAACGATATAAAAACAATCCCACCGTCGGTGCGAAAGCCATAGCAAGGTTGTTGCTCAGTCCGTAGTAACCTATACCTTCGTTTCTTCTGCTTGACGGCAATACATCTATGGCTACGGTGGAGTTGGCAACGGCCAAGGCTCCGAAAGGCAGTCCGTGTAAGGTTCTGACAAGTGCGAACAATACCAATGAGCCGGCAGCCAAATAACCGCCGAAGAATATAAAGAAAAAGAAAAAACACCATAACAAGACTTTCTTTCTCGGGTGGGAATCCACAAGAAAACCGCTGAAAGGTCGTGAAATCAATGCTGTTACAGTGTAACCCGAAAGCACAAGACCGATTATGTCCGATGTTGCGTGAAAGTTTTCGCTAAGATATAACGGTAACAACGGAGTGAGAAGATAAAAAGCAAAGAACAAACTGAAATTGGCTGTCATTACCTTCCAATAACCTATGTTCCAAAGTTTTTCTTTGGGTTGTGCGGTTGCTGTGTTTTGTGAATTATCCATTATCGAAATATATATTTTTAATTGCAATAACCTCCATAAGGTTGAATAAGTGGTAACGATAATTGTTGTTTTTTATTGTCGGTTAAAGAAAGTTTTGTAATTTTGCAGCGTAAAAATGAATAAATAAAATGGCATTAGTAAAATCAATATCAGGGTTCAGAGGAACGATAGGAGGTAAAGCGGGCGACAATCTTACGCCTGTGGATTTAGTGGGATTTGTGGCTGCTTTCGCACAAGTGATAAAAGAAAAAGCAGGTAAGGACAACATCACAATACTTGTCGGCAGAGATGCGAGAATTTCGGGTCAGATGGTTAATAATTTGGTTTGCGGAACGCTTATGGCAATGGGCGTAGATGTTTTGGATACCGGGCTTTCCACCACACCTACGACAGAGTTGGCGGTTATCGACAACCACGCCGACGGAGGAATAATCCTTACCGCATCGCATAACCCTATACAATGGAATGCGTTGAAATTCTTGGCTTCCAATGGAGAGTTTATTTCCAAACAAGACGGAGAAAAAGTTTTGGAGATTGCCGCGAAGAATGATTTTACGTTTGCACAGGCAACCAAATTGGGCAAATACACAACGGTTGAAGATGCGGTGGATAAACATATCGATAAGGTGTTGGCGTTGCCGCTTGTGGATGTTGAGGCGATAAAACAAGCAGATTTTCGTATTGCTTTTGATTCGGTTAATTCAACAGGCGGTTTTGTGTTAAAGAAATTATTAAAGGCATTGGGAGTTAAGGAAGTATTTGCCTTGAACGATGAGCCTACGGGAGTTTTTGCTCACAATCCCGAACCGTTGCCCGAGAATATAACCGATATTTGTGCATTGGTTGAAAAAGAACATTGCCATTGCGGATTTATAGTTGATCCCGATGTGGATAGATTGGCTATCGTTTCCAATACAGGAAAGCCTTTTGTCGAGGAATATACCTTGGTGGCTGTTGCCGATTACGTGCTTTCCAATACTCCCGGCAATACGGTTTCAAATCTTTCTTCATCAAGGGCGTTGAGAGACGTTACCGAGAAGCGATACAACCAAAAGTATGAAGCGGCAGCGGTTGGAGAGGTCAATGTGGTGGCCAAGATGAAAGAGATTGACGCCGTTATAGGCGGCGAGGGCAATGGAGGTGTTATCTATCCGGAGTGCCATTATGGTAGAGATGCTTTGGTCGGTATAGCATTGTTCCTGACTCTTTTGGCTAAAAAGAAAGTGTCTTGTCAAGACCTTAGAGACTCTTATCCCAACTATGTTATAGCCAAAAAGAAAATGGAATTAACGCCTGAGATTGATGTCGATTTGGTTCTTCGTTCGATGGCAGAGAAATACAAGAACTATGACGTCAATACGATAGACGGAGTGAAGATAAATTTCGATAACGAATGGGTTCATTTGCGTAAGAGCAATACCGAGCCTATAATACGTATCTATGCCGAGAGCGATTCAATGGCAAAGGCAGAACATTTGGCTGACGTAATCATCGAAAACATATCTTCGATAATCAGAGAAAACCTTTAATTTTTCAAAACAAGAGTTATGACTTATACAGATAAAGACAGAAAATTCAAACGTTATACCGTAACAACGGCATTGCCCTACGCCAATGGTCCGATACATATAGGACACATGGCAGGAGTTTATGTTCCCGCCGATATATATTGCAGATATTTGCGTTTGCAGGGCGAGGATATATTCTTTATAGGCGGCAGTGATGAGCATGGTGTTCCCGTAACGATAAGGGCAAAGAAAGAAGGTTGTACTCCGCAGGACGTTGTGGATAGATACCATTCCATAATAAAGAAGTCTTTTGAGGAGTTCGGAATGACTTTCGATGTCTATTCCCGTACAACGAGTGCAACGCACGAAAAGACAGCGTCGGAATTTTTCTTGAAACTGTATAATGAGGGTAAATTCATAGAGCAGACAACAAAACAATATTACGACGAGCAGGAGCAGACTTTTCTTGCCGACAGATACATAACGGGTACGTGTCCTATATGCGGTAATGAACATGCATACGGAGACCAGTGTGAGAAATGCGGCTCATCGTTGAACGCAACCGATTTGATTAATCCGAAGAGTGCTTTGTCGGGCAATGCTCCCGTGTTGAAAGAAACCAAGCATTGGTTCTTGCCGTTGAATGATTATGAGGCATTCTTGAAAGAGTGGATTTTGGAAAATCACAAGGAATGGAAAGTCAATGTTTATGGACAATGTAAATCGTGGTTGGATAACGGATTGCAACCTCGTGCGGTTACCCGTGATTTGGATTGGGGAATAAAAGTACCTGTTGAGGGTGCAGACGGCAAGGTGTTGTATGTTTGGTTTGATGCTCCGATAGGATATATATCCAACACGATAGAAAAAGTCGGAGACGATTGGAGAAAATGGTGGCAGGATAAAGAAACCAAACTTGTTCATTTTATAGGCAAGGACAATATTGTTTTCCACTGCATAGTATTTCCTGCGATGTTGAAGGCTCACGGCGATTTCATATTGCCTGAGAATGTGCCTGCCAACGAGTTTTTGAATTTAGAGGGCGACAAAATATCCACCTCCCGTTCTTGGGCTGTTTGGTTGAATGAATATTTGGAAGATTTTCCGAACAAACAGGATGTGTTGCGTTATGTTCTTTGTGCCAATGCTCCCGAGACCAAGGATAATGATTTTACTTGGAAAGACTTTCAGACAAGAAACAATAGCGAATTGGTGGCCATTTTGGGTAACTTTGTCAATCGTACAATAGTTTTGACACATAAATACTTTGAGGGAAAAGTTCCACAAACCTTTGAGTTGAATGAAACGGATAAATCCGCAATGGAAGAGATAAAGGCTTATCCCGAGAAGATAGGCACTCTCATTGAGAATTATAAGTTCAGAGACGCTTTGTTTGAATTAATGAATTTGGCTCGTTTGGGCAATAAGTATCTGACGGAGAATGAGCCTTGGAAGACTGTCAAAACGGACGAAAAGCGTACTTCCACGGTATTGAATATTTCTTTGCAGATTTGTGCCAATCTTGCCATATTGGCCGAGCCTTTTTTGCCTTTCTCTTCGCAGAAACTGCAAAAGATGCTTAACCTTGCAAAACATTCTTGGACACAGGCAGGAAGCATAAGTCTTTTGTCACAAGGCAGTGCCATCAATACTCCCGAACTGTTGTTTGAAAGAATAGAGGACGAAGCCATACAAAAGCAGACGGATAAACTTGAAGCGACCAAGAAACAAAATCTGCTTAACAACGCAGAGGTTAAGCCGCAAAAAGATAATATAAGTTTTGAGGACTTTGAGAAGATGGACATACGTATAGGCAGGGTTCTTCAAGCCGAGAAAGTGGCAAAGACCAAGAAACTGCTGAAACTTACGGTGGATACGGGCATAGACCAAAGGACTATCGTGAGCGGTATAGCCGAGTGGTACAAGCCTGAGGATATTATAGGCAGGCGTGTGGCGGTTTTGGTTAATCTTGCTCCGAAAGAACTTAAAGGCATCGAAAGTCGCGGTATGATACTTATGGCGGAAAACGCTTTGGGCGAATTGTCATTCATCGGTTGCGACAAAGATTTTGGTGCAGGCAGCGTCGTAAGATAATGTGCAGCCGCACGGGGGGGGGGATTTTTATGGCAAAGCCGTGAGGAATATAAAAAGCCGTGAGGGTTATAAAGAATAAATAAACGATTGCAGACAATATTTTGGTAATCAATGTAAAGAAAAAAAGAAAAATGTAATTTAATTTTCATAATCGTTGGGGAATGCTCAGGCGTTCCCTTTTTTGCCGACAATAAAATTATTCTTAAAAAAATAATTGAAACGACCATATTATAAAATAATAATGTAACTTTGCACCCTGATACTAAAAGCGACAAAGTAAATGGACTTATTGGATTTTTTGAATTACAGACCGCAACTTCCCGTATTGGTACTGCTTATCGTGTGTGGAGCGATGCTGCTCGTTCAACTTATATACTATTTTGTGGTATATGGCGGTATGCTCAGACATATAAGAAAATCTAAAAAACATCCTATTCAACCTGTAACCGAAAAGCAAGGAGTAAGTATAGTCCTCGTTGCCAACAATAACGGCGAAGCGTTAAGGGACGGACTTTTGCAGTTCTTGGAACAAGACTACGAAACCTTTGAAGTGGTGGTGGTCAATGAAAATTCTTCCGATGATACGGAGTATGTTTTGTTTATCCTCAAAGAGAATTATCCTAATCTGACGGTTATAAACTTAGGCAAAAATGACAATAAATTCGACAGTTATAAGTTTTCTTTGTCAATCGGTATCCGTTCCGCCAAGTATTCCAATGTTTTGCTGACCAATGTTGCCTCCAAACCAAAGGGTTTTAATTGGTTGAGCGAGATGATGAACCCTGTCAATGGCAATCAAAACATTAAAATCACAAGCGGTATATGCCTTAGAGAAGAGTCCAAAGGATTGAGGAAAAGTATTGAGAGATACTCGCAAGCAAGGAATTATATCAAATTGATTTCTTTTACATTGGCGGGTAATGTTTATTCGGCTTGCGGAATGAATATGATTTACGACAAAGACTTCTTTATTAGTAAATCGGGCTTTATTCCTCAATATGCAATCAATTGCAGCCAGGAAGATTATTTCGTTCATAGACACGGCACAAAGACCAATACGGCAATGGTTTTGAACGAGCATTCTTTTGTTTGGCTGCCTAAGTACGATAGTTTTTCTACGTTTGTCAGAATGAGGGTTGCGGAGAGTTTTTCTCATAAAGTGCTTGCTATGAAAGACAGATTTCTTTTGACGTTAAACCCTTTGGCAGCGTTTTTGTTCTATGCTTTTGCAGGAGTATTGTTGTTTATGGGATTTCCTTGGCAATATATCGTTGTTGCGGTTTTGATTAAATGGATTTCTCAGATTACGGTTTATAAGAAATGTACAAACAGATTGACAATCAAAAAAGGTTGGTTCTTTGTACCTTTTATGGAGATATTTTTCTTTTTCTTTGATGCTGTAATAAAATTGAAAACACTGTTTTACAGAAAAAAAGAAAAGAAAATCAGGTGGGATAAATAAATTTTGGCGACTATGACGGATAAGGCAAAAAGAGATTACGAATTGGTATTATTGGCACGTGATAAGGGCGACCAAAAGGCATACGCATCGCTTTTGGAATTGTACAAAGAGGCTGTGTATTATATGCTTTTGAAGATGACGAGAAACACTGTCGATGCCGATGATTTGACGATAGAGGCTTTTGGTAAAGCGTTTAGAAACTTGAAAGATTATTCGCCCGAATATGCTTTTTCGACGTGGTTGTTTCGTATAGCCACCAACAATTGCATCGACTTTATTAGAAAACAACGGATGCAGACCATGTCTATGGACGACGACGGCGAGGACGGTAAAGGTTATGTGTCAAAGGAGATAAAAAATATGGCTTCGCAGTCTTTTTCGCCTGAGGAAGAGATGATAAACGAACAGCAAAAGAAATATATTCGTGAAATTGTCTTGAAACTCAAACCTAATTACCGACAATTGGTTGAGATGCGATATTTCGACGAAATGAGTTATGAGCAAATATCACAAGCGTTGAATATGCCTATGGGTTCTGTTAAAGCCAAATTGTTCAGAGCCAGAAACCTTTTGCAAGAGATTATCAAAAAATACCCTCAACGCTGATTTTTTGTATTGACGAACAGATACCCTGACAAGTAAAATAAAAGATTATGGAATTTGTGAAATTAAATATATCCGATTGCGAGAAAGACAAAGACTTGTATATAAATTCTTTTCCAAAGGACGAAAGGCGTTTATGGGAGGGAATTGTCTCTAATTTGCAAAAGCAGGAGTTTGATTTTTATTCCGTTTATTCGCAAGGCGATTTTGTTGCAATATGTGCCGTTTGGAATTTTAAGGATTTTGTTTATGTGGAGTATTTGGCGGTAGATGGTTCGTTAAGAAACAAAGGTATAGGCAGCAAAATTCTTGCTTCGTTGAAAGAGAAATATGCCAAGGATTTGGTTTTGGAGGTGGAGAAACCCGAAAACGCTATGGCGAAAAAACGTATAGAGTTCTATAAGCGCAACGGATTTTCGTTGTTGGAGGATTTTTACATTCAGCCGCCATACGCCGAAGGTTTGAATGAATTGGAGTTAAAGATAATGACAACAAACCCGACCATTCCATTCAATACCATTAAACACACACTGCATAAAGAGGTATATGGCGTAAAACAAATTTAATTTTGTATTTTGTTCAAACGTTGCAACTGTTTGGAAATTTATTTTCGTAATTTTTTAGAAAAATATAGATTATAAATAATAAATTCACAGCACTCACGTTCTTTAAGAAAGAAAGTTATTTTTCATTATTGTTATATTTTATTTTTATTTTTTTTTTTTTGAGAATTTTTTTTTGGAGGTTACGTATTTATTAATACGTAACCTTTTTAATTGTTATTTCTCCGATGGACGACGCACCCGAAGAGCGAATATCGGCTTTGAAACGTATGGGAAAATCTTTTTGAGTTTGTTGAGAATTAATTATCAGGAATTGATTGTCGGCTGCTTTTTGTATTAATTCAGGGTGGGAAGAGCCATAGATTTCAAGATTTAAGTTTTTGAATATCAATGCCGATGATTTCTTTGAATTATAATCGTAAGAAAGTTGGTCGAACGATAACAGATACTGTCCGACTTCTGTGATTTTGTCGCTTAAATCGATAACAAACGTCGAGTCTTTGATGCTGCTGAACGTACCTTTGTTCCAATAACCGACTTGTATGGGTTTCCAATCGCCGTTTTCCAAAATCAAATCCGTCAGTTCGGTCTGAACATTATAAACCATAAAATACTTTATATGCGGCGAGTCTTTGCTCTTCAATATCTCCAATTTAACCGCCTCAACGGTTATATCGTTGAAATATTCTATACGTTTGCTGCCCACCGATGTGCCTTTGCAAAGCGTTACCCAATCCTTACCGATTTTACCTTTGACCCGGTATTCCAAAATTCTCTGACCATACGTCAAATCTTCTTGAATAACAACGTGGTTGATGGTTTTCGCTCCGTTCAAATCCATAAAAATACTGCGATATTCACCTTTCTGCCAACGAATCGGGAACATAAATCTGTTGTTGAGTTCTTTACCGAATGCGGCATACACTTTTTGATGAGAAAGCGGAATTATGCCGCTTGTGTCGGGCGTGGAGTTTAACAGAAGATTACCGCCTCTGCCCACAGATTTGTAATAAAGAGTCATCAATTGTTCGGTGGTCATAAGCAAACTGTCCGTTCCCGCTGCCCAAAACCATTTATGCCCGCCGTTGTTCAACAGTGGCACGTCTATCTCTATCGGAGCGTAAGCATCTCCGTCGATATCCGAGTTCAAAGCCGTTGCATCACCTTTTTTCAAATCCTTTTTACTTACGGTATACCAATTGGGATAAGGGGCTATACCGTCCTCATTGCCGACCCAGCGCAAAGAAGCCTGAGCAGATTGGAACACAACGGCATCTTTGGCATATTTTTCCAAAATATCTTTAACGGGTATCTTGCAGTTGCCGTCAAACCAAACCTCGCTTATCGTGCCATAGTTGGATAAAACTTCGGTTAGTTGTTGTCTGAAAATCTTATTGTATTCCTCTTGTTTTGAAGTATCCCGGCATATTCCTCCCGAGCCTATGCCTGCACCCCATTTGTCATCGCCCGGATAAACATACACTCCGAGTCTGAGACCGTATTTTTTGCACGAAGCCGACAAATCCGCCATAACATCGGCTTTACCGTTACGCCATTTCAATTGTTTTACGCCGTAATCCGTCGTATTGGTCTGCCACCAACAAAATCCGCCCACGTGTTTGGCGACAAAGATAATCATCGTAGCTCCCCAAGACCTTGCGACTTCGCACCATTGGTCTGTGGAATATTGAGATGGGTGGATACTGTCCAAAGGGGTGGAGTGGTTGTCGTATTCTCTGCCTTGCCAAGTGGCCATACCCCAATGAACGAACATTATTCGTTCCATATTATGCCATTGCAACTGGGCGTTGGTCGGCAGAGGTATTTCGCCTTGCTGGGCAGAAGCCGAAAGACAAAGAGCAAATATGGATATAAGTGTAAAAATCAATTTTTTCATGGTTATTTTCTTGTTTCTCTTGTTTTAATTTGTTCCTCTTGTTTTAATTTGTTTCTCTTGTTTTAATTTGTTTCTCTTGTTTTGATTTTGCAAATATAAGAACTTATTTTGTTTTTACAATATTTTTTAAGAATATATTTCCAACAAGGATTGGCAGGGCAATATTTTTACGAGAAGTTTTTGGATATTGATTTCTAAGTCTGTAAGTAAGTTATAAAGCAAATAAGACATCATTTTAATTTCAAGAGAAAGTTTAATTGAAAAGGATAAGACCCCTATGCTTATCACATAGAGGTCTATCATGGCATGTATTATTACTTTGCAAAAATACAAAAGTTTATGTTCATGGCAAAGTTTTTTTAGTTTTTTTATTTTTGCTCATCATATATAAAGGTGTTCGGTCGTCTCTAAAAATGCGATAAAATCTTCTATATTATACGGACGAATAATATTCTTACCTTTGGAATCAACTTTGACAAAATCAATTTGTCGCCTACTGTCGGCATATATACTCGGAGCAACAAAAATACTTTGACAATCTTTGTCGCATTTATCTTTGAATGCTACAAGATGCCTTTCTATCGGCCATATCTCCATTATTGTCTGCGTTCTACCCTCAGCCATCGTAACCTCGACAAGAATACCTTTGTTTTCTTCCAAACACTCGATATCTCCTTTTCCTCCCGCTGCTGTTGATGTCGGCAAACCTGTATCATCAGTAGTATAATTTGGTATAACCCTGACAAATGGTAACTGAGATTTGATTGCAAGTGCTGTTAAAAACTCCAATCGCATAGGTGAGGCAAGGATACGCAGAATTTCATTTTGACTTGTACGCCGCAATGCAAGAATCAACAACTCTTTTTTTATGATATCCCAAGAATATTCTTTACACCAACCGGCCAATAACTGCTCATTTTTCGATTGTGGTACTTTCACGCTATTAATAGCAAGAAGATTTGAATCAATGGCAGCCATATAATCGAAATATTGTCGCTCATCGGTGAAATGTTTGTAGTTTGAATAAGTTTTAAGAATATATTCTATCTTTTTGTCCTCATTGTGGTTTATATCAATAAACCGCCCTGCTCCACGCAATGAAATAAGCCCCGTCATTCGCATCTTCCTAATGAACTCGTCCGTATAATCCCGCATAATAGATGTTTTACTGAATTTCTTGTAATCGCCCTTCATTATTTCGTTTATGCAGATATCTATTATCGTTTCATCGCTCGGATTATATCTATACTTTTTCCTAAGACGTTTTATTCTCTCATACAACGCCTGTGCATCGTTGTCTTTCCAAAAAATAAGCAGCGGTAGTTCTTTTCGACAAATACCATTACCATTAAACTCCTTATCAGCATTGAGCAGTTTTATCGTTTCAAGCAAAAGAATCAAAGGTACATTGTCGTTCAGAACCTTAACAAAAGGATTTTTCCTCTGAGACTTGGCAAAAGCCAGTAAAAATACCTCCGTCTCGTATTCGGGGTGAGTTTGCTCAACTAAAATTGAACCATTATCTTCGCTAACTTTGATAGCATCTATCAAATGATGCCCCAATTTGGAAATATATATCGGCTTTTGAATAGAATAGTACGCTAACCCCAATTCTTTACACAAATCAAAAATCGTTGCGAAACGCGATGCATAACCTTTTGAAAAACCGGCTTCCTTGTGATTTTGTTTATTATTTTTGATAAGAAACTCTACTTCTTGTTGAGTTAAAATTTCCTTGCCAAACATTCCCTTTGGCGTTGTCCATTTAGCTTTTATTGACAGGGATTGTTTCATTGGTCTGTAAATACCATATTTCATACATTCTCCTACAATATCTTGTGCCAAAGAATCAGAGAGAATTTGTCCGTCAAATTTGTTAAGAATAAATAATATCTGTTTAAGACGATAAGGGTTTCTCATCGTTGTGGTAAATAACAATGGTTTGTATTGAGATTTTGCCATATTAAAAATTTGTTACAAGTACTTCATTAAACTTTTTTATTGTGTTGTCGTGATAACTTATATAATTGCTTTTTATCGAATGAACATTATACTTTGCCGACCAATTCAAAAAAATTTCGTTAGTCTTTGTTTTATAGTGCAAAACGTTGGATACGGCAAACTTTATATGTTTTCTATCAAGGCTATCCAAAATATCTATCAACCGCTGTTCTTCTCTATAAGTCCAAAATTTGTTGTATTCACTGAAAGTTATCAAATAAGGTGGATCTAAATAAACTAAATCCTGTTCACTAAGATTTAATCTATTAATAAAAATTTCAAAATCTTCGTTATGCCAATGCGTCTTTTTGGTTGCATTAAGCCTGAAATAAGAATTTAATGCTTCTACCGTATTTTGATTAAAATCCACATTGCCTACGGGTAAATTGTATGCTCCTTTTTGATTAAAACGTATCATACGATTAAAACCATATATAAGTAACACATATAGCATCAAACAATCCTTTTCGCTCGATGAATTATAATCCTCTCTTAGTTTCAAAAAGGCTTGTTTATTAAACTGAGCAAAATAGGTCTTAGGGTATTGTATTTTCAAACATTCGAAAGCACTGTCGCCTCGTGCCGAACACGATAAACCATATCTGTCTATAATCTCGAAAACCTTACTAAAAAACTCTTCTTTTCTACCAACAAACGAACATAATAACTTATGCAACGACACCACATAATAAGACAAATCATTTAGCCAAAAATCCTCTGCATCAACATTCAAATACACCGAACCTCCACCGACAAACGGCTCAACAAAGTGCCGTATCTTTTTGGGGAAATACTGCTTGATTTCTTCTATAAGTTTGTATTTATCCCCCACATAAAAAAGTGGAGAACGATTTATGTTTTTCATCTTACATTAGTTATGAACAACAATTCTTTATGGTCATTGAAATCGGTCTTGCCTGTATTGAAAAACTTATGAGAACATTCGTATATATGCGTCTTGCCGTATTTATCCAAAATATGTTTTAACTGCTCCAAAGTTATCTTATTCTGCGATGAACTGCTTTTTGAATGATATGTATTGTTATACGAAACGGCTATATATCTTGCATTCAAATTTTTAATCAAATCCTCAAAAGCAGCGGCTGCCCTTGTTGTACAGTACTTACTCATATTCTCGGCTTCGGGCTTTAATGCCACTCCATATAATGGCGGTTTATCCCATTTTGTCAGTGTTTCATAAATATGATAAAACCTGCTGTATTGTCTTGAATTATATGGCGGGTCGATATATGCAACATCTGTTTTAATATTTTTGGCAAGAGCATTGGCATCTTCTTGAAAAATATCCACATTGTCATAAGATTTGGCTTCTATCATACGAAGACGTAACGGTTTATATTCTATCGTCTTTTTTATATATGCATCGAAATGTCCTACCGTATTTGCAAATCTGTCAATATTGTATATCAGTGTCGCAATAAGTGTACAGTACTCTTTTTTACTCAAATAAGGCTTTTTATTCTCTATATCCTCACGAATATACCCTACCTTTTTTGCTAAATCGTATTGAAAATATTTACCTCCAAAATTTATCGAAAAATAATTGTCTTTTAAAGACTTTTCATCAATAGCATTATATTTATCCAATATGTTTGCTATCTTTGTTTTATCAATTGAACCTTTACCAAAAAATGCTTTGTAAATAACGTTGTTTGAATAAAGAAAATCGTTGGTAACAACGCTGTCAAAATAGTCCAAAGCAACCTTTGTTACAACTCCTGTACCCGCAAAAACATCGAAAAACGAATGAACATCTCGTGTTTCACTGTTTATGATATTCATAATCCAGCCGACCAACTTGGCTTTACTGCCTATATATCTACGACTTTCCAACGATATAGGATTATCCCAACCGGTCTTTTTTATTGTATCAAAACCTGAAATATCTAATTTTTTATCCGTATTACAGACATCAATTAATTTTGATAATTGCTCGTTGGTTATAGAGTATTTTCCTGATTCAATATCGTTCAATCTTGAAATATCCATACCCAAACAATCGCTTATAGTCTGCAAAGAAATATGCTGTTTTTCCCTCTTATCTTCTATAAGGCGTAATATATGACCCGTTGCTATCATTCTGTGTTTTTCAAATTTACCCTAAAATTACAGTTTCTTTTTTCTTTTGGTCTGCAAAGATACAATTTTTTTTATTTTTTTTTGTTTTTTCACGGCTATGCAATCATTTTTTCGCCTTAAAACACCCTCATTTCCGACAGGACTATCGTCCGTGCGGCTCGCACCGCACCCAAAAACCTGTCTTGTTACTGCCTTGACGTTCTATAAGTTTAAGGTCTTTGAGTGTTGCAAGATGATTGCGAACCATACGTTCTTTTAAGTCTAAGCGTGAGGCTATCTCGCCGGCTGTCAGTCGCGGGTTCTCTGTGATTGCATCTAACACTCGCCACGCTGCTTGCGTAACATTCGGATATTTATCCTGCAATTTATCCTGCAATTTATCCTGCAATCCTTTTTTCGCTTCACCTTGATGTTCATGCAAGGTTTTAAGTATCTCGCCGAGCGTTATCCTCAATTTCTTTCATCTTTGCTTGTAGCAGTTTCTTGTCAGGCAGGCATAGTTGATATTGAGCCACCAGAGTAGGCGAAAGAGAACGGCTCAAAGCATACTCCACTACCTCGTTGTCTTTATCTTTACAGAGCAACACGCCTATGCTCGGATTTTCCTTAGGCTTTTTTATATCACGGTCAAGTGCTTCAAGATAAAAATTAAGTTGTCCCAAATGTTCAGGTTTGAATTTCTCCATTTTCAGTTCGAATGCCACCAAGCATTGCAATTCACGATGATAGAACAATAAGTCTATACGGAAATCGCATTGTCCTACTTGCAGACGATATTCCTGGTCGATATAAATAAAGTCCTTACCTATTTCGAGGATAAAGTCTTTCATCTTGCTTATCAGAGCGGCACGGAGTGAGTTTTCGTTTTTAATGGTTTTTCCTGCCACAAATTCAAAGACATAGTTATCACGGAACACAGATTCAGCCTTAGGAACTGTTTGTGAGACCGTTGGTGAGAGAGTTTTGCCGTCGGACAAGGAGCGTTCATATAATGCGCTGTTTATCTGACGTTCAAGCTCACGCTTTGAGTAGTGTTCATTGATACACTTGTTAAGATAGAAATACTTTTCCTGCGGTGTTTTTGTCCTGCTAAGAATTACTAAATTATTCGTCCAAGTAATTTCTCTCACCAGTGGTGAGAGTTTTGGTTCGTTGGAATATGTCTCATAAAACTGCTTCATTCTCCACAAGTTTTTGTCGGAGAAGCCTTTTAAGTCAGGTGCATTTTTAGAGATGTATTCTGCTAATTGCACAACGATACCTTCGCCCCACTCTGCCGATGCAATCCTTTGTGAGATATAGCGACCGACATTCCAATACAAATCGATAAGAGCCGTATTGGCGAGCCGCAGTACATGGTTACGGGCATTGCTGATAAGTTGTGTAATTTCGGCGAATTGAACCGTTATGTCATCATTATGTTTTATAATAGTTTTCATAATCATATATCTTTTTTAAGTTCTTTTTTTATATCCACCTGCAAAGATACAATTTTTTTTTATTATTACACAATATCGGCAATGTCGCTGCCGTCGGGCAGGGGTGTTTGTTCCAAGATGTCGCTGACCACCAACTCTATGGGCAGTTCGCTCATAATCTTATCGGCTTTTTCACACCAGCCGCTGAAACATCCTTTGTCGGGAAATAAACAGGCTCGTCTGACGCCCGCCTCAACCAACGGCAACAGCATATCCGTTTTAAGATAATCATAGCCGCCCAATGCCAAATGAACACCTCTGTCGTGCGAAAGAAAATCCATAAAACAAGCCGTCTTCTCCGCCTCATAAATACAGATAGGTAAAGGCTTTGCGGTATTAAAGACCTTGTCTTTTCGCATCTTTAACTGCCATAACCCAAACGGAACCTGCCTTAACGTAAAATCGGATAGATTTTCATTTATAGCCGCCCTGAGAGTGCCGTTTTGAATTTGTTTAATGATTACCGAGTGCAGCCAATTGGCACCTTTCTCCTTTCTCCTATGCCCCGTACTTGCATTGTAACGGATAATCTTGGCGGTACGTATATCGCCATTCAAATCTATCTGATAAAACAACGTACCTCCCTCAAAATCACCCTTGACAATCATTCTTTGAAACATATTATATATATCGTCATACGCCCCACGCCCGAAATGTTCAATCATATAAATCTCCAAATTATGACTTGTAAAATTAAAGCCGTTCTCCTTATTTTTTATTATCTCTTTCGGTATAATATAATTTTTTGCGTTCCCCGCACAAGGTTTTTTTGTGCTCCCCGCACGGGGGTGCGAGCCGGTGCGAGCCGCACTTGCAAATAACGCATAGCGATTAATTTGTTCGCTTAATGGATTTGAGGACGCACTATCTTGCTGATTATTAAGGGTGTTTTGATAGTGTTTAACACTAATTTGCTGATGTTTAACACCGGTATTAATTGCTTTGTTTTTCGCTGACAAACCCGCATTTCCGACAGGACTGTTGCCTGTGCGGGTGCGCACGAAGTATTCCTCCTTTTTGTGCGGGAACATTTCAAAATATTCTTTGGGTGAAAAATGGTAACAACACGAATTTTTATGGTCGCAGATGCCGACGGTTTCATCAAGAATTTCATTTGTTTGGGTGTCGATATAAGGGGTAAAACTTTTTCTGCCGCAACGGGGACATTGTAATTTGCTGCCGCTTCCTGCATATTTGCGTAAGACAAAACGATAATTTGTATCAAAATTTCGGCTGTACTCATTGTACGAACCTTGAATACTTTTATCAAAATTATTATTATTCATAATAAGCGTAATTTATTATTCTATAATTCATTAAACTTTGCTTTACATTTTGTTCGTTCGTTCGCACACCTATATACATTAGTACGTACGAACAAGACTAACATAACAGGTAAGTTACAGTATATACTTTGTATGTATATACTGTAACCTTACCTTTCGGTGATATGTTACTTTTCGGTTAACATACTTTGGTTATTAAATATTAATTCCTGTTGCTTTTCGTTTATTTCTTTGGTCTGTTGGCGAACTTTTTCTTGAAATTCTTCATAACGTTTCACTCTACCAAATACTCCTGTTTTTGACATTCCCATTCTGTCCGCAATTTCCTGATACGTCATTCCCTCGCTTCGCATTTGCATAATATCATTATAGTCTCGTTCCTTTTCGGAGAGGTCGGAGCCTGCTTTATTGATATTTTCAAAAGCCGTTAATTGTCCTGTGTCGGAGAAAATCAGGTTGTCCGAAAAAATTAGGTTGTGGGCGTATTTTTTCATTTCGTGAGACAGGTAATTACCCTTGACGATGCAGAAGAATTTTTTGTTGGGCTGTGCCTTATCGGTTTTAAGTTCAACAACCAAACGCATCTTTGCTTCAAAACCTTGCGAACCCAAAGCGTTGTTTTTGGACGGGCTTAAATCTTCGGTGCGTTTGCCGACATGGTGCAGGAACAAAATACATAAGCCGTAACGTACCGCAAGCAATTGAAATTCATTCAAAAAGCCTCTGACTTTATTGGTTTCGTAAAGTTCTCCCGAAAAGAGGTCGGAAAAACAGTCGATAATCAATAAGTCGGGTTTGTTCTCCTCTATAATCTCCACAATATGAGTAAGAAAGTATTCGGTGTCAAAATAAAAATTCAATCGCTGAATATCTTCTTCGCTTATGGTGATTTTCTT
>NWBO01000150.1 GCA_002633275.1 Bacteroidales bacterium Phil12 | reverse complement strand
TGGAACATACGCAGGATATAAGCAGGTATTAGAAAGCAGGATTCTTCCCTACTTCAAAGGCTATAAGGTAGCCAATATTAAAACACCGCACATTGAAGCCTTTTATAAGACTTTGGTTACTGATTACTCGTATGGCACAATAAAAAGATTTGCTAATGTGTTGAATCTGATATTTAAGACAGCAAGGCGTTATCAGATGATAGAAAGCAATCCTTGCGAAGATGCCAAGAAACCGAAAAATAAGGACGAAGAAACAGGCTTAAAGTTCTTCACACCCAAGCAGTCAATCATGTTTATGAAGTCCTTAGATTTGACCTATGATGTGGTGTATAAAGGCCACCAACGAATTGACGATACAGGAAAACCCTACTATGTAAAGGAATACACCGAATCCTATACAGTACCTACGCAGTTTAAGGTGTTCTTCATGCTATCTCTGTTTTGTGGGTTCAGAAAAGGAGAAACCCTTGCTTTACACTGGAATGATATTGATTATAAGAACAAAACCATATCAATCTCAAAGTCTGTAGGTATGACCGAGCACGGATTTGACTACAAGGACCCTAAAACGAAAAAGTCTGTGCGTAAGGTATCTATTCCAGATGATGTGATACCACTCTTAAAGCAATATCACAGCGAGTATGTGCAAACCCTCTGGAAACATGGTACTGCATGGCAAGGGGATAGAGAAAACGGTGGAAATCTCTTTATTCAGTCTGACGGTAAGCTCATGGGGCATACTACCCCTTACCAGTATTTTGTTAAGCACTTAAACCGCTATAATGAATGGGTGCAGAACAATCCCGATAAAGCAAAGGCTGGTGGACTTGAGGAATTGCCAATGATTCCGCTTCATGGGTTGAGACATTCATGTGCTACCCTACTGAATTATCTGGAAGTCAACATCATTGAAATTTCAAAGACTTTAGGGCATTCCACCTGCTCAACAACAATGAACATCTACGCACACAGTTTTGAGGAACAGCAAGAGGTAGTTGCAACAAAGGTCAATGACTTCCTGCGAATGAACGCATAAAATAATTGAGAGCCAGAGGACAAAATCCAAAGGCTCTCATTTAGTCATCATTCATCTTTCAATTCCATGTGGTCAAGAGCATATTGTAAAGCCATGCTGATTAGTTCGTTACGGGAACGATTTGTCTTAGCTGCTAAATCGTTATACTCCTCTTGCAAGGCTCTATCTATGCGTATTGTCATGGTGACAGATTTATCTTCTTTAGGTGTTACGATAAATTTCTCCATAATGCAATTCCTCCATTGGTTTTAATTACATTATAGTATTGACAAGAGGTGCAAAACTATGACACAATAGCGAGTTGAATTTACGCTGTACTTTTGTGTTACACTCTGCTATAATGGTGTTGCTGACTGATTAGTGATTGTTGGCAAGTCCAAGAGTGTTAGGGTGAACAAAATGCAACCAATATTTACAATGCAGTATGGAGAGTTTGCAGTTGCAGATTATCTATCCAAAAAAATAAAAGGTACTTCTGTTTTTATTCCTGCTTCGGCACAAGAAAAAGGTATTGACTTATTGCTATATCGCTATGACAATGGGTGCAACAAGGCCAACACTATTCAAGTTAAAATGTCCAGGACATATTATAATGACAAGGAAGATTCTGGATATCCATTCTACTTGTGGTTTAATAGGTTCCCTGTTCAGCAAAACGCAAACTGGTATATACTGGTCGGGATATATGCAAAACATTCTGATGATGTCAAGAATGCAGGTGCAAAAAGCACTAAATGGGACACGATAATGCTCGCATTTACGAATAAAGAAATGTTGCAATTTATGTCAGAGGTTAAACAAAGACGTGACCCAACAAAAGATGATAAAATGTTTGGGTTTGGCTTTGATTCAAGCAAAGCTATTTTTCAAACGAGGGGTTGTCCAGAAAATCGTGATATGAGTCGCTACCTTATAGAAAAACGCATTGACGAAATTACACATTCATTTATTTAGTAGTATCATATTAAAGGGGTGGTGGAAAATGAATACCTACACAAAGTTAACCGCATATTTGCCTATTCTTGAAGCTGATAATTTTGGAAAGTGGATAGTTGATAGCAAAAGCAAAGGAACGATTGAGAGCCCTATACAAATGCCCTATGTAACTTATTCCAGAATGGCGAGACACTTTATAGATGATGTTTA
>NWBO01000149.1 GCA_002633275.1 Bacteroidales bacterium Phil12 | reverse complement strand
ATAGCTCAGTTGGTTTAGAGCATCTGCCTTACAAGCAGAGGGTCATAGGTTCGACTCCTATTACTCCCACAAAAGAAGCCTTGTTAATTGGATATTAGCAAGGCTTCTCTTTTTAGTCTGTGTTTTGGATAAGCAATAATGAGGTTAGGTATTAAAAATTGATGGTAAGAATAACGAAAATTTACAAGTGTTTTTAGAATTTTAGTGTTAAACATCACGATACGGGTTAGTGAAAACAAATTTTTTATGACAGACATTATTAGCAACATATTTGCATACATACACGGACAGCCGCTATTATTTACTCAGTTGTACTTTTGGTTGTTTTTGTTTGTTGTTCTTTGCGTCTTTGCATTATTGAAGAACAAACTGAAACTTGCTCATCTGTGGCTGTTGTTGGTGTCTTACTTTTTCTATTACAAATCTTCGGGTAACTTCGTCGTATTGCTGCTTTTGACAACGGTTTTAACATATCTTTTTGCAAAAGGCGTCGAAAAAACTCAGCGAAAGCCTATCAAAAGACTGCTATTGATTGTCGGCATCGTGTTAGATAGTGCATTCTTGCTGTATTTCAAATATACATATTTCTTTATAGATTTGCTGAATACTTATTGCCATACCGATATTGTGGCAAAGGATTATTTGGCGTTATTTGTTAATAATAGTTTCGGTTCAAGTTTTTCTGTCGATAAGATTATTTTACCTGTCGGCATATCGTTCTATACTTTTCAAGCCATAAGTTTTATTGTCGATACATACAAACAAAGGTTTGAAAGCAAAACTGATTTTTTTGATTTTGCCTTTTATTTGACATTTTTTCCTCAGTTGGTGGCAGGGCCGATTGTCAGGGCGGATGTGTTTTTGCCGCAGATTAAAAACGAATGGTCTTTGAATAAAAGGGATTTTTCGTTTGCCGTTTTTTTTATATTGAAAGGATTGGTAAAGAAAATCTTTGTTGCCGATTATATTTCGTTGAATTTTGTCGATAGGGTGTTTGCCACGCCCGAGGTATTCACGCCAATGGAAAACCTGTTGGCAACATTCGGTTATACAATGCAAATCTATTGTGATTTCTCCGGTTACACGGATATAGCAATCGCGATTTCATTGCTTTTCGGCTTTCATTTGCCATTGAATTTTAATTCTCCGTATCAAGCAAAGACCATAACGGAGTTTTGGCGTCGTTGGCATATATCGTTATCCACATGGCTAAGGGATTATATCTATATACCGCTTGGAGGCAACAGAAAAGGCAAAGTAAGACAGTATTTGAATCTTATGATAACTATGCTTGTCGGAGGTTTTTGGCATGGAGCTAATATTAAATTCATATTTTGGGGCGGTATGCACGGACTTCTGTTGAGTTTGGATAAGATAATAAAGCCTATAACGGATTGGTTAAAGAAATACAGGGCGGGAAATGTTTTACTAATCTTTTTAACGTTTAATATCGTCAATGTTTTGTGGATATTTTTCCGTGCCGATAGTTTTGATATTGCTTTAACGATAATCAATCGCTCTTTGTCGGCGGACTTTTCCACGATAATCCCTGTTTTTGTTGCTTATTGGAAGCCGCTTGTAATTATAGTGCTTACTCTGATTATTCATCTTGTGCCGGATAATATCAAATTGCATTGGAGAGATGGATTTGTCAAAGTGCCTCTTTGGGTAAAGATACTTATTATAGTTGTCGTGGTCTTTGTACTTGTACAGGTAAAAAGTTCGGCAATACAACCGTTTATATATTTTCAGTTTTAGTTGAACGTAAGTTGTTTGATGAATTAATTGAAACTTATTTGTTGGGAGCATTTTTAGATTACGACGATTTGAATTAACATTGCAGTATAATTCCAACCGTAGTGAAACTGTTCAAATATATTCATAGGTTTATTTTATTTACATTTCAATATATACCAACAACTTGTAGAAAAGAAGTTTCTAATAAAATGAATATTAGAAAGTACAAAAGGCATCTTACAAGGTGTCATACCGAACTTTACTTCATAATGAGGATTTACCAGCCACAGCTGTCTGTCTTCTACATTAAAAGAGGTATCAACTAACATTTTCTCAAAATGTTCAATTGTAATCCGTGTTTGTTTTATTGACAGCAACTCTTTTATACAAGAGTCACTTTCGCCAAACAATTTTAATATCGCTTTGTATATATTGCGAGGAAGCAGATGGATAAAAGGACAATGAGAAAGAAATTTGCTTTTGCAAATCTGCTGATGTCCGCCGAATGGCATTTGCCATGCAGGAAATGCCATAAATACAACACCTTGTGCTTTTAGAAATTTGCTTAAATTCGGCAGAAAGACATTCTTATTGTCTATATGTTCAAAGACATCGTGACAGATGATAATATCAAAACCATGTTCCAATCCTTTAATATTGAAAATATCATCGTCAATAAACACTCCCACTGTCTGTTCTTTTTCAAAGAAAGATCTTGCTTCTTCTATGCGACAATGGGCAATGTCAATACCTGTTACTTTACATCCCATTTTTGCAAATGGCAGCAAATTGCCTCCCTCACCACATCCTATTTCCAAAACCTCCATACCTGTTTCTACCGAATTATATTTTTGAATATATGGAACAATATACTGTTTGCTCGTTACTGTCAGTTCTTTGAAATACTGATACCTGTTTTTATGACGTTCTTGCATAATCCATAATCTTTTTATGAGTGTCTATATCAATATAGATACAACTCATAATAAAAAGACTGCATGAAAGTCCTTACCACATAAACCTGATACCGAAAGGTGCAGAGAATGTGAATGGATGTTCCGTCCAAATTGTATGCGTACTGCTGCCGTTAGGAATATACAAATATAGTGTAGGCTCAACGTACAACGTGAGTTTTGGCAATATTTGATACTGCAAGCCAAGAGTGAAGTTTGTCGACCATTGCAGAGACGATGTTATATGCCAACTGTCTGTATATGCAGACGTATGGGCGACAACATACTTACTATTTATTTTTCCATAAACAGGAATATTAAGAGATATACCTGTCGTACCGTATGCTGACAGACGTTTGTAGTCAGCCAAACGATATGATATGCGGATCGGAATGCCAAGATAATGGATTTTCTGTTCCTTACCTATATAATAATCGTTACCACCCATCGTACTTCTTGACTTCAATATAGAATATTGCAGACCGCTCTCAATGCTCCATCTTTCTGACAATGGTTTGCTTAAAGATATGGCGAACGCAATAGGACTGTCATGATGTTCATGTTCTACGATGTCGCCTTGATTATGGTCGGCAATCTCCATTATGGCAAGCGTATCGGTCGGCATATTCTCATGTTCTATACTATGCAGATAACCGCTAAGTTTTTCCCACGTATGTACATTTTCAGGTGTTGTAGGAGTTCCGGAGCCAATATCTCCATTGCTTATAACAATAAATTTATATATGTTCTGAACCAAAGCAGAACCTACGGAACCGGTCGCAAGCATGTACCATTTATTTGTTTTCTTCTTTTGATTTTCTATTGCAACATCTTCATCAGAAAGAATAATTTGTTGCGTGGTACTGTCTTGATGATGTTCTACCTCTTCTACATCGGGTACAGATATTTCTTTGCAGCATGTATCAGACACTAACAATGTATTTGGTATCTCATCAATGACTTTTGAAACTGACATTTCCTTATAAACAGGTTTTCTTATCTCTATTCCATCCTTAACAAGGTTTGAAGTTTCGTTTCCATCTTTATCTCGTTGCCGTATATCGTATTCAGCTATCTCCGACTTCTGCGATTGCAACGGTTTCTTGTGCAACAGATGTATATAAATAGGTATTGAGATTATCAAGAGTAAGACTACAGCCCATAGGCTGCGGGCTATCATCTTGCGGAGCATAGCCTTGGCTCTCGACAATTGCGAAGACGAACTATGTGGCTCTATGCCCAAAATCGCCGCAATTTCTTTGTGTGAAAAACCGTCTATGGCATATAGTCGTATAATCTTGCCATACCCGGTCGGTAACTTGTCAATAAGATTGAGAATGTCCTGAATATTCATTGTAGAATCGGACGAAACATCGATAGTGGCAACCGCTTCATCTTCATTATTTATAGAGACAAACCTTATCTTTCTCTTTTTCTCGATATATTTCAAAGCCACATTTCTAACAATAGTACTCAGCCACTCACTGAATTTTTGAGGTGAGTTGAGATTAGATAAAGAAGAAAAAGCAAGAATAAAAGCATCATGGACGAGGTCTTTTGAGTCCTCGTCCTCTTTTGTGATTTTGATGCACAACCCTAACATTTTTGGGTAGTACATATTGTATAATGTTTCAAGAGCGTGTGAGTCTTTTGTTTTTGCCCTTTCTACCAATGTTTTTATGTCCATATATTCCAAAGAGTGGCTCAATATTCCCTCCCCATATTAATATAGATGCTTATAAAAGCAAAAAGACTGCACAAAGAAATGTTAAAATGTAATTTTATTGTTGCAAGTTTCTTTTTGAATTATTATCTGCGTTCATTTCTCTTTTTATTTCTTTAATAGTAGTTTTCATTTATCAAACATTTCTTGTTGTAACGTTAGTTTAATATTGAGCCTATTTGGTTTTGTTATTGTTCGTTAAATCCATATCAGCCTTATTTTTGTTCTAAACACGGTAGTTAATTTTCCAAACACGGAGGTTTTCGTTCCAAACACGGCAGTTCGTGATGTATATAGTACTATATACAGGGTACATATAGTACTATATATGCTCACTATATAGTACTATATACGTTACGAATTGCCGTGTTTGGAACGAAAACTGCACATATTGGAATATATACTCGGCTATTTGGATTATTTGAAACTTATTATCAAACACGAATAACAATTATAATTGGGGTTAATTCTCATACATAAGATTGCAGCCGCGTAGAGCGGAGTGGTTCAACCGTCCGACTATCTCAAAACTGCCGTCCGAGTACTTCCTGCCAATATCTTCCGTTTGAATGAAAGCACAACTGTCCTGATTGGCAAGGTCGATAATGTTTATAACGCCGTTGTGATTGATAATGTTTTCGCCTTTGGGGTCATTGACAGGCTTGATAAACACTTGCATTTGTTTTGGGGGGAAAAACTTGCCGCCGCTTTTGGAATACGCCTGAGAAAATAACTCGCACATACCGTATTCTGAGGCGATGTCTTTAACTCCGAGTCCTTGTTTTAAGACCGAATGCAACTCTTGTTTGGAAATTTCTTTTCTTCTGCCTTTCATTCCTCCCGTCTCAAAAACGATACACCTGTCCAAAACATCGGCAATATTCTTACTTTTCTTTTCTTCAACCAAATCCAACAAGGCATAAGTTACGCCGAAAAGAATTGTCTTTACGTTGTTTCTTTGGTTGTCAATCAAAATATCCAAGACTTGATTTAATTCGTTTTTGAAAAAACCCGATTGAGAGAATTTACTTTTGCGAACAAAATTGTCCATCATACAAATAAGAGACGAGTGCTCCTGTTCAAGGTAATTAGGCAGAAGACAAATATAACAATACGACTCAACTTTGTCGTAAAACTGCTCGAAACAGTTTATCGTATTGTTCAAATACATTTGTTTGTTGAAAACATAATGAGTGGAGCGGCTCATATTCCCTGTACCCGACGAAAGGAAATAATCCTCGAAACCTTCGTCGGAACACGTAACCTTTTTTGTTTTGAAGAAACTTATCGGCAGGAATGGAATGTCGGATAAGGTATTTATTTGCTTTACGTTCATCAATCTGCACCACTCGTTATAGACTTCGTTTTCTTTGAATTGTTTTTCAAAAGTCTTTATGGCGATGTTTAAGAAGTCTTTTTCGTTATTTATGTTCAAAAACTCAGTATTTGTAACCATTTTTATTGTAACTTTGCACGTTCTTTTGAAAGGATAACGTAGAAAAACGAATAAAAGTGCAAATCAAATGAAAAATAGTCTTTCTTCGCGGCGTTTGGTTGTTATGGGGATATTTATAACTGTCGGGGTTATATATATTATAAGGCTGTTGTATTTGCAGATTATCGACGGAACGTATGCGGAATTGGCAAACAAAAATGCACTGAGATATGTTACGCAATATCCTTCGCGAGGCTTGGTTTATGATAGGAACGGCAAACTTTTGGTATATAACGAAGCCGTCTATGACCTTATGGTTATCCCACGACAAGTAAAGGATTTGGATACGGATTATTTTTGTTCTTTACTTAAAATCACAAGAGAAGATTTCGATAAAAAAATGGAGAAGGCAAAGAAATACAGCCTTTATGCTCCGTCGTTTTTTGAGAAACAAATATCTAAGGAAGATTTTGCACAGATTCAAGAGAAGTTATATCAATTCAACGGGTTTTATGCACAAAGTCGAACTCTGAGAACATATCCCGATAGTGTGGCTGCGGCTGTTTTGGGTTATATCGGTGAAGTCAATGAAAAGAAGATAGAGGAAGATAGTTATTACAAGCGTGGCGATTACATCGGTATGAGTGGATTGGAAAAAAGTTACGAAAAGTATTTGAGAGGTGTTAAGGGGAACAAAATAACTTTGGTTGATGTTCATAACAGGGAGAAAGGTTCTTTTCAAGGCGGTAAGTTTGATGAGCCCGCCGTGGCAGGGCAGAATTTGTACTCCACCATTGATTTGGAATTGCAGAAATATGCCGAAAAACTGATGAAGAACAAAAGAGGCAGTATTGTGGCGATAGAACCTTCAACGGGAGAGGTGTTGTGTTTTGTTACCGCACCTGCTTACGATCCAAACCTTTTGGTCGGTCGAGTACGAGGAGAAAATTATAAGCGTTTGGCAAACGATATATCAAAACCGTTGTTCAATCGTGCTCTTATGGCTGAATATCCTCCTGGAAGTATTTTCAAGGTTGCACAAGCCTTGGTGGCTTTGGATATGGGGGTTATAAATCCTGGAACAGGCTTTCCGTGTGATAAGTCATTGGTAGGATGTCATAATCATCCCTCGGCACCAACGGTGAAAGATGCAATAAAGATGTCGTGTAACCCATATTTTTACCGAGTATTTCAACGAGAAGTTCAGCGGTTAAATCCCAAGACAAACAAGATAGATAGTAAATACGGACTTAGTGAATGGACAGCAGCGATGCTTAAAATGGGTTTTGGTACTCGGTTGGATATTGATTTGCCGTCGGTGCGTAAGGGTTACATACCCGATACTTCTTTTTATAATCGTTGGTATCCGAGCGGTTGGAACTTTTATACGATTTATTCCAACTCCATAGGACAAGGCGAGGTTACTGTTGTGCCTTTGCAAATGGCTAATTTTGCAGCATTGGTTGCCAATCGTGGCTGGTATATAACGCCTCATATTGTCAAATACATTGGAGAAGAAGGAAAACGCTTTGCTCTGAAAAAGTATAAAGAAAAACATTATTCTTCTGTTGATGCAAAGTATTGGGACGTTGCTGTTGCAGGTATGTATGGCGTTGTTCATGAGGGAGGAGGAACCGGTCGTAGGGCAGATGTTCCCGGATTGGAAGTCTGTGGCAAGACTGGAACTGCGCAAAACTCAGGCGAAGACCATTCGGTGTTCATTAGTTTCGCTCCGCGTAACAATCCGAAGATTGCCGTCTCTGTTTATGTCGAAAATGCACGTGGAGGAGGTGGCGCTTGGGCTGCTCCTATTGCGGGATTGATTATTGAAAAATACATCAAGCGAGAAATTGAACGCAAAGAGATTGAAAAACAATATATGGAGGCTCAACCTTGTCAGCCTATCATTGTCAGAAAACCTGTTGTTAAACAAGAAAACGATAGTGTTAAACATGACAAAAATAGTGTTAAACAAGATTCAACCAAAAATACTAAAAAATAATCGTGGGACATAGAAACTTTTTAACGGCTTAAAGAAACACAAAAATATTTATGGATAAACGAGGCAAGAGTATATTAAACAATATAGAATGGAAAGTTGTCATAGCGTGGCTTTTCTTGGTTCTTGTTGGCTGGTTGAATATCTATGCGGCGGTGTATGATTCGGAGCATTCAAGTATATTCGATTTTTCTTGCCGATATGGGAAACAGATGATTTGGATAGCGGCTTCGGTCGTTATTGCATTATTCGTTTTAATCATAGATCCAAAATTCTTTTCACAATCATCATACCTTATATATATAATATGTATGGGGCTTTTGGTGGTCGTCCTCGGTGTGGCGACGGCGACAAAGGGGGCAAAGAGTTGGTTGGGTATAGGCGATTTTGGTATTCAGCCCTCGGAGTTTGCTAAATTCGCAACGGCGTTGATATTAGCCAAAGTCCTCTCGGCTATCAATGTGGATATGAAACAATGGCCTACTCGTCTGTCTGCAATAGGCGTTGTTTTGTTACCTATGTTGCTTGTCTTGTTGCAAAACGATACCGGAAGCGCATTGGTATTCTTATCTTTTGTATTTGTTATGTTCAGAGAGGGACTGTCGTATATGGTTTTAATATCGGGAGCATCTGTCATTATTCTATTTGTTTTGGCGTTGTTGATAAATCCTTATATTCTTATAGCAATATTGGCAGTACTTATACTTATTGCTTACTTTATTATACATAAACGCAATAGACACACAAAATTTATCTATTTTCTCGGAGTATTTATTTTTTGTGCAGTTATTGTTTCGGGTGTTCAGGTGGCGTTTAACGAAGTATTGGGTTCTCACCAAAAAGACCGTATAGAAGTTTTACTCGGACAGAAGAAAGACGACAAGGGAGTCGGATATAATGTCAATCAAAGCAAGATAGCAATAGGTTCGGGCGGACTTACGGGCAAAGGATTTTTACAAGGAACGCAGACAAAATTCAATTTTGTTCCCGAACAGGATACCGATTTTATTTTCTGTACTATTGGAGAGGAGTGGGGTTTTATCGGTTCGTCGATAATCGTTATTGTGTTTATTTGGTTGTGCGTTAAGATTATCAAAATGGCAGAACGACAGCGAAGCAACTTTGCACGAATTTATGGCTACGGAGTGGCAAGCGTTATATTCTTTCATGTTATGGTCAATATAGGTATGACAATAGGTTTGTTGCCTGTTATTGGTATTCCGCTGCCGTTTATATCCTATGGCGGTTCATCGCTATGGACTTTTACTTTGATGTTATTTGTTTTCATTAGGCAAGATGCCTCGCGAGGCGATTTGGTATAAATGGTATAGCCTTGCTAAAAACAAATCATATTTTGCGAACGAAATAAGTTTTATTTCCCATTTGTAACTTGCTTTTAAGCAAAGCAAAAAATAATCATTGTAATCGTTTTACTAATCACTCACATTAGAAAATTAGTGTGAGTGATTATTTTATTAATGTTTAACACTAATTTTTTGATTTCACATATTTATTTATGCGTTACATATTCGGCGTATTTTTGAAGCGAAATTCAAAAATTTCATTAAGCCTGCGCAATAGAGAAACTAAATTTACACCTTTTGTTTTGTTGTTATATTTTTTACAAAAAATTATTTCTTTAAGACGAGGACTTGTTTTGAAAAAATATTGGGGTTATTAATCAAAATGCCGTAATTGAAAAAATCGAGTTTGATGCAATTAAAATCTTTGGTGCATATATTCTGCCAAAAGATATGATTGACTTTGGTCTTGTGAATACCAAATAAGATGATTATTGTATATGGCTTTTCGATAAAATCACGAATGGTTTTTGTGGGATATGTTTTTGAAAAATCAGTTATATTAATCGCTGAAATAGTATTATTATTTGAGCGATTATTTAGTGATACCATAGTTGTGAAATCAGATGTAAAAACGTTAAATTCGGGATAGGAATTTATTATCTTAGAAATTAATTCGTTTTTTTGTAAACTTTTTTTTGCTTTTTTACGTTTAATAATGTTGGTATAGAATGCGAACAAAAAAGGAGAATGTATGGAAAACTCGTCTTTTGCTTTCAGACAATGGAATATATATTGGCGTATGCGGAATAATAAGTTTTTCATAACGGCTTGCAAAATTAGAGAAAAAATAGTACAAAATGAGGTTATATACAGACAAAGTAGTAAAAAAATATAAGAACAGAGTTGTTGTCGATGGTCCTTCGATAGAAGTAAATCAAGGCGAGATAGTCGGTTTGCTCGGTCCAAATGGCGCAGGTAAAACTACTACGTTTTATATGATTGTAGGTCTGATAAAGCCTTTTGCAGGTAAAGTTTTTTTAGATGATAATGAGATAACTGAAATGCCGATGTACAAACGTTCGCAACTCGGTATAGGATATTTGCCACAAGAAGCCTCAGTGTTTAGAAATTTGAGTGTGGAGGATAATATTATGGCTGTGTTGGAATTTAGAAAACTTTCCGCCGAACAACGCAAGGATATAATGGAAAATTTGTTGGAAGAATTTTCTTTAACAAAGATTCGAAAGAGTCATGGCAACCAATTGTCGGGAGGAGAAAGAAGAAGATGCGAGATAGCAAGGGCTTTGGCGAGTGATCCTAAGTTTATACTTTTAGATGAACCTTTTGCAGGTGTTGATCCCATTGCGGTGCAGGATATACAAGAAATAGTACGAAAACTTAAATTCAAAAATATCGGAGTACTGATAACCGACCACAATGTACATGAAACATTAAGGATAACCGACAGGGCATATTTGTTGATTGACGGCAAGGTTTTTAAGAGTGGTACGCCCCAAGAACTTGCAAGCGACGAAATGGTAAGAAAGAAATATTTGGGAGACAATTTCCAATTGAGATAAATAGTTTCAAATACGAGCATCTCTGATACATTGATTAGAGAGATTAATATACTAATTAAAGAGATTAACGCACGGATTAAAGACATTAGATTGATATGTTGCTTATATATACAAATAAACAGACTAATCGCTTGGGTTATACGTTCAAGTTAGTTTTTGAAAACTTGCTTGGAATGGATTATGCGGTTACTACCGATAAGCAATACTTCATTGATTACAATGGTGCGAAACTCTCTTATGGTGAAGATAAGATTTGCGATGAATTGTATATAAGAACGGCAAATGATTTATTGTTTGATGCTACGATATACTCTATTGAGATAAGTTACTTTAATGATAAAGGTACTCCAAAGATATTTAGAAATTACGATGACGACAATTTAGGTTTTGACATCTTTGCCGCTACATTTTATATGGTGTCAAGATATGAAGAATATCTGCCATTCATTAGAGATAGTCATTTGAGATTTGGTTATAAAGACAGCATAGCTTACAAGAAAAGTTTTTTGGATAAGCCAGTTGTGAATATGTGGGCGGAAGAATTAAGAAAATTTTTGCAGCAAAAGTATCCGGATATTCAAATTAAGAAACGAGAGTTTAATTTTATCAATACAATAGATATAGATCAGGCGTGGTGTTACAAAGGAAAGAGTTTATATAGAAATATAGGCGGAGTATTGAGGGATATAAAGCAAAAAGATTGGCAGAGTATCAAGACAAGGATACGAGTCCTGTTGTCGTTGGAAAAAGATCCGTGGAGAAGTTACGATTTTATAATAAACGAATTAAAGCGTCATAAACTAAACACCATATTCTTCGTGTTATATACTTTTTATGATAAATGGGATAAGAATGTAAATGTATATAACAAAGATTTTCAACTGTTAATCAAACGACTTGGGGATTACGGAGAAATAGGGCTGCATCCGTCGTATTATTCAATGGAAAATCCGAGCGAGATTGATATGTCAAAACGCTTGTTAAAGGCGGCAATTCACAAGGAAATTGTATTGTCAAGATTTCATTACCTTAGATTTACATTACCTGAGTCATATAGAAATCTTTTGGAGTATGGCATAAAGGAAGACTACTCAATGGGTTATTCTGATTGCATAGGCTTTCGAGCTGGTATATGTACGCCATACAATTTCTATGATTTGGATAGAGATTGTGAGACCAATCTTTTGTTGCATCCTTTTGAAATTATGGACGTGGCAATGAAAAATGCTTTGAATTTTGATGTTGATAAAGCAAAAGAACATATCGGTGTTATTATCGATAATATAAAAAATGTGGGCGGAGAGTTTGTCAGCGTTTGGCATAATGAATCGTTATCGGATTATGGACAATGGCAAGGTTGGAGGGAAGTTTATGATTGGCAAATAAAACAATTGAAAACAGATAAATAAAATTATCATAAAACAAAAAGTTATGCAAGTAATAACAGGTGCAGCGGGCTTTATAGGAAGTTGTATGCTTTCAAAACTCAATCAAGAGGGTATTGAGGATATTGTTATTGTAGATGATTTTACCAAAAAGGATAGGATAAATAATTGGAAAAATAAGAAATACATACAAGCCATAGACAGAGATGATTTCTTGGCTTGGTTTAAGGATAATGCCAAGCAAATAACTGCTGTTTATCATTTGGGGGCAAGGTCGGCTACAACCGAGCAGAGTTGGGAAGTTTTGTTGAAACTTAACTTGGATTACACAAAAACCATTTGGAGTATTTGTTCGGATAATGAAATTCCATTGGTGTATGCTTCTTCGGCTGCAACGTATGGTAATGGTGAGCAGGGGTATGATGACGATTTAAGTAAAATGGAAAGCCTAAAACCATTGAATCTTTATGGTAAATCGAAACAAGAATTTGATTTGTGGCAGTTAAAACAAACTAAAAGGCCGCCATTTTGGGCTGGCTTGAAGTTCTTCAACGTTTATGGGCCTAATGAATATCATAAAGGAAGTATGGCATCGGTTATCTTGCATAGTTTTGAGCAGATAAACAAAGAAGGAAAGGTCGGGTTGTTCCGTTCATACAAAGAAGGGTATGAAGACGGTATGCAATTAAGGGACTTTGTTTATGTCAAGGATTTGGTTGAGGTGATGTATTTTCTTATGACCAATAGACCGAAAAGTGATATATATAATGTAGGCACAGGCAAGGCAAGAAGTTTTTATGATTTGGCGAAAAATACTTTCCTTTCAATGGAAAAGCAAGAGAATATCGAATACATTCCTATGCCCGAAATGATAAGGGATAAATATCAATATTTCACGCAAGCCAATATCCAAAAACTTATAAACGCAGGTTACAAAAAGCCTTTTTATTCTTTGGAAAATGGTGTGAGAGATTACGTAACTAATTACTTAAACGAGCATCTTTATTATTAACACTAATATTTTTTTAAGTGATATTGCAAAAAGACTGAGACGTTTTTGATTAAAAGCATTTGAAAACAAGGATATGAATTATAAAGTAAAACTAAATACTGTTAATACATTTATTTTTGATTATGACGGAGTGATAAGCGATGGCTTTATCTATACGGCAAATGATGAAATAATAATGAGAAGCGGTAACGTCAAAGACGGTTATGCCATACAATATGCCATAAAACAAGGATATAATGTTGCTATTTTATCTGGCGGAAGAGGTAGCAGTATAGAGAGTAGAATGAAGATGTTGGGCGTTGAAGACGTTTTTACCGGTGCAGGCAACAAGATAGACATATACAATATGTATTGTGCAAATAAGCATTTGAAAAAAGAAAATATTTTGTATATGGGGGACGATATACCCGATTACGATATAATGCAAAACGTAGGTGTTGCAACTTGTCCGTCCGATGCGGCTTGGGAAATAAAACAAGTCTCGGATTATATTTCGGACAAACAAGGAGGAAAAGGCTGTGTGAGAGATGTGATTGAACAAGTCTTGCGATTGCACGGCAAATGGTTTAACGAACATTCGAAAGTGTGGTAAAGTTTAATTTGAAAATACTGAGAAAGGTAATTATTATTGGTTTGATTTTAATTGAATCACAATTTGGTTTTGCACAAACTAATAATAAGGTTTTTACTTGTAAAGGCACTTATTACCATAATAAGTTTGAAAATCGAAGAACTTCAAGTGGTGAGGTCTTTTCGCAAAAACGTTATACTGCGGCTCATCGCACATTGCCTTTCAATACAATAGTAAAAGTAACAAATCCAAAAACGGAAAAATCTGTATTGGTCAAGATAAACGATAGATGTTTGAGAGGAGGAATTATAGATTTGGCTAAAATAGCAGCCGATAGAATTGGTTTGAAAGGAACATCTAATGTTACCGTTGAGGTTTTGGGTAAAGAATATTTGGATATTTGGTCGCAGCAATCCGATGTATTAGCATCGAATACTATGACCGATAGCTTGAAAATACATTATATGGATTCTTTGATAAACGACAGAAAAATTATTGCAGACTACCGATTTTATGTGCGATTGCAGACTGTTGAGGGAGAAGATATGGTGCAAAAAATTAAAAACACATTACCAACCGAATATGTGAATATGGTAGTTGCGGAGAAAATTTATAATGAGAAGTTTGTTTATGTTAATATTGGACCTTTTGAGAATGAAAAATCCGCAAATATGGCAATAAATAAACTTAAAAAACAATATCCGTTGGCACATTTGGTAAGGAAGAAAGATTGAAAGAATAAATTTTAATAAGTTGATTTATAGTATATAAGTTGATTTTTGGAGTTAAAATGTACAGAAAAAATTAAAAAAATTATGGAATAACTGCTCAAAAGTGCGAAAAAATTTTTACTTTTGCACAGTCTCTTTTTGAAATAAAGAGTTAAAAATTAGGTATTATTTTATGGTGAAGACTAAGAATATATTTGTTATATTAATATCAATTATAATTGTATCGAATTTATACGTGGAGCGAGCCAATGCACAGCAGGAGCCACACTTTACACAGTATATGTTTAATCGTTTATCATACAATCCGGGCTATGCAGGTAGTAACGGAGCGATATGTGTTACAGGTTTTTTCAGAGAACAATGGATGGGATTGAAACTTACTGATAATGGGCTTTCCTCATCTGCTTCCAAAGGGGAAACGATGAATATTTCATTCGATATGCCAGTAAAGTTTTTACATGGAGGCATTGGTGCTACTGTTATTTCAGATAAGATTGGATATTATAACAACACATATATCAAGTTGGATTATGCTTATAGATTTCAATTACCTACGGGTAATTTGGCAATAGGAATCGAAGCCCAGATGTTCAACGCTTCATTGGATAATTCAAAACTAATCGGCTCAGACCAATTCGGCCCCGACGATCAAAGAAAACCTACAACAGACCCTATATTAAATAATTTGGATAAAGAAGATATGTTATTTGATTTGGGATTTGGTGTTTATTATCAAGTTCCGGGTAAATTATATATAGGTGCGGCTACGAGTAAGATAATGGAAACCAAAAGCGATAAACTGAAATGGAATAACAGAAGGTTTTATTACGTGCTTGCAGGCTATGAATACACTTTGCCGGATTATCCTTCTTGGAGACTTTTGCCTTCTGCGTTGTTTAAGACGGATTTTGCGTCTTCTTCGGCGTATCAACTTGATGCTTCTCTTTTAGCAGAGTATGAGCATAAGTTTTGGGGCGGTTTATCTTACAGAATAGACGATGCGGTTATGGTGCTTGGCGGTTTTACGGTTAAAGATTTCAAGATAGGTCTTTCGTATGATATTCCTACTTCGAGAGTATCCACTCAGGGTTCGGGTTCGTTTGAAGTCTTTTTGAGATGGTGCTTCAAGTTTGAATCAACACCTAAGAAGCCTACGATTTATAAGAATACCATTTATATGTAATGTTCCAATGATATGAGTGAAGAAAAAATTAGTATTTAACATTAGTAAAATGGTATCTGAAACTATTTAACTGATAAGTGATAAGAAAATATAGTTGTTTTGTTTTTTATAAAAAATTGAAACAAAAAACGCACAAAGGGCGTAAATATAGGACAGCAAAGACATAAAATAGAATAAAATTTAGGAGATTGAGATATGAAAAAGCTAATTTTGTTAGTAGCAACGGCAGTGGTTATGATAAGTTGCGGTAGTTCTGATAATGGCGAATTAATCGGAGTGCAAGAAAGACCTAAAACTATGGATATGCAGCCATACGGAATGGTTGATGTTCCACAAGGAAGTTTCACTATGGGTTCTGCCGATGAGGATGTAAATCACACTTTTGCTTTTTCTCCAAAGACGGTTCAGGTGCAATCTTTTTGGATGGACGAGACAGAAATAACTAATAACGAATATCGTCAATTTGTTTATTGGGTAAGGGATTCCCTTGCATACAGATTGCTTGGAGAAGTTTCTCCTGAAACGTATTTGATTGAGGCAGACCAATGGGGGCAAGATTTGGAAACTCCGCTTATCAATTGGGACGCTAAAATTAATTGGGATAACAACAAAAACGAAGACGAAAGAGAAGCATTGTCTCAGTTATACATTAAAACGGACGAGAGATTTTATAATAAACAACAGCTTGACGCTGCGAAAATGATATATGATTATACCTGGATTGATTATCATGCAGCAGCTGAAAAGGATTTGGAGGCAGAGCAGGCAAATCACGAATACAGAGGTTCCGGATTTAACAATCGTCCTGCACAATTGAAAGGTGCAAGAAAGAATCTTATACAAAAAGAAAAGATAAACATCTATCCTGATACACTTTGCTGGATACACGATTTCACATACTCATACAATGATGAAGCAACTCGTTCATATTTCGATAGTCCTAAGTATGACAATTATCCTGTCGTTGGTGTCAGTTATATGCAGGCACAGGCTTTTGCTTGGTGGAGAACTTCGCAAATGAATGATTATTTGGAAAAGAATGATTATGCTCGTATGGGTGATTTCCGTTTGCCGACAGAAGCTGAGTGGGAATATGCAGCAAGAGGTGGTGTCGATGGCTCGCCTTATCCATGGGGAGGTCCTTATGTAAATAATGGTAGAGGTTGTTATCTTGCAAACTACAAGCCTTTGCGTGGTGCTTATGACGGTGATGGTGGTGCTACTACTGTTGTTGTTGCTCACTATGCTCCTAATAACTTTGGTCTTTACGATATGGCTGGTAATGTTGCTGAGTGGTGTGCAGATGCTTACAATACATCTTCTTATGATTTTGCTCACGATTTGAATCAATATAATTTCTATCGTGCATCTGACGATGAAGATATGGAAATGAAAAAGAAAGTTGTAAGAGGTGGTTCTTGGAAAGATAGCAAGTTCTTTATTCAGACTTCAACTCGTTCTTATGAATACCAAGATACAGCAAAGAGTTATATAGGATTCAGATGTGTTCAAACATATCTTGGTCGTGTAAGAGGCGATAATCCTAAGACATCTTCAAATGTTTATAACAGATAAGTAAGATATATTTTAACAAGCGAATCGGCTTTCAATATTTGATAGCCGATTGCTTGCGAAACTTAAAGTATAAATTTTATAGATTAAATAAAACAATAACTAAAAACATTAAAACTAATTTATTATGGGTATAGACAGTTTTGTTAGAAGTAAAACCTATAAGCAGATTACTGCTAAGATGTATGGTTGGGGTGCGTCAATCGTTATTATCGGTGCTTTGTTTAAGATTCAGCACTGGCCGGGTGCAACACCGATGTTGATTATCGGTATGGGTATAGAATCTTTGATATTCTTTGCTTCCGCTTTTGAACCATTACACGTAGAATATGACTGGTCATTGGCTTATCCTGAATTGGCAGGAATGGAAGATTTAACCGAAGAAGAAAAGCAACAGAGAAGAGAAGCTGTTGCAGCAGAAAGAAAAAATTCATCAGGTGGAATTACAGTTGAAGGCGGTGGTAATGTCGTTCTTGGTGGTGGTAGCGGTTCTGGTTCAACTCAGCAATTGGATAAAATGCTTGAAGATGCAAAAATAGGTCCTGAATTGATAGAGAGTTTAGGTAAAGGTCTTCAAAACTTATCAGAGACAACAAATGGTTTGGGTTCTGTTGCAAAGGCAGCAGAGACTTCTGAAACATTTATCAAGAATGTAGGAGAGGCTTCTACGCAAGTTAAGGGTTTGACAACAGCATACCAAAAGACTGCTGATTATTTGAATAAAGATTTGTTGGCTTCCGGAGAATATTTGGCATCGGTTCAAGAGGCAACAAGTGCTGTTTCAACTTTGGCTAATATTTACAAAGAAACAGCAAACACATTATCCGTTGGAGATGCTTCATATATAGATGAATTGAAGACGATGGCTTCAAGTCTTTCTTCAATCAATGCTTTGTATGAAATGCAGATACAAAATTCTTCTGCACAATTGGAAGCAACCAAGAATGTACAAGAAAGAATTGATAACCTTGTTACCAATTTTGCAGATACGGCTGAAAATGTCCTTAAATATAAGGAACAAGTTAATGCTCTTTCCAAAAAAGTTGGTTCTTTGAACGACATTTACGGAAATATGCTTGCTGCTATGCAAGTTAAGGGTTAATTGATTATCCATAAATCACAAATCAATATAAACTAAATTATTTTGAATTAAAAAGTAAAAGATTATGGGTGCAACAAACTGCCCGGAGACCCCGAGGCAAAGGATGATTTCAATGATGTATTTAGTGTACACCGCTATGTTGGCACTAAACGTATCTGCGGAGATTTTGAACAGTTTTATTACTGTTGGAGATTCTATGGAGGTAACGAATAAATTATTGTTGGATAAAACAACAAATTCTTATCAAATGTTTGCTACAGCCTTGAAAGGTAATCCTGACAAGGTGAAAGCAAATTACGACAAAGCCATGCAAGTTCAAAAAGAGAGCAAAGCGATGATTAATTATATTGATAGTTTGAAATATGCTTTGATAGCGCATTCCAATGGTTTGAAAGGTGGAGTTGAGGAAGCCAAGAAACTTGTTGCCGAAAGTTATATGAATATTCCAAAGAAAGATGAAATATCTAATTCTGTAAATTTCTTTTTAGGTTCGGGAGCTCAGGACGGAAGCGCAGGTAACGCTTTGAAATTGCGTCAAAGAATTGAGGCTTATCAAGCCAAAATGCTCAGTCTTTGTCCTGAAAGAAATAGAGAAGCTTTTAAGAAAATGCAGATAAAAACCAATGGAAAGTATAAGAATGAGCAATCAGGTCAAGAACAAAACTGGCAGGTATATAATTTCTATCAGAATATAGTTGTTGCCGATGTTGTCGTTTTGAACAAACTAAAATCAGAGGTTATAAACCAAGAATATGATGTTGTGAATAATTTGTTCTCAGATGTGTCGGCTGACGACTTTAAGGTGGATAGAATGGTTGCCAAAGTTATACCGAAAGAGACTTACGTGTTGCAGGGCGGTACTTTCGAGGCAGAAGTTATAGCAGCAGCGTGGGATTCACACACAGCACTTAGAGGTACTTGTGCAGCAGGTAATATAACAGAGACGGATTCAGGAACACTTAGATTGAAAATTGCAGGAAATGCTGTCGGTAAAAGAACATATAATGGAACAATATTTGTAAAAAAAGAAACAGGAGAAGTTCCTTATGATTTTTCAGGTGAATTCTTTGTAGCACCACCAACGATTACCATTTCTCCGACAAATATGAACGTATTGTATTTAGGAGTTGATAACCCTATTTCGGTGGCTGCTCCCGGTATAAACAGCAATGATTTGGTTGTTTCCATAAATGGTGCAGGCGGAGCAATACGTAAAAATGCAGACGGAACATACACTGCCAACGTTAAATCACAGGGCAAAACTACTATATCGGTTTCTGCCAAAGTCGGTGGAGGCGTGAAGAGTTTAGGTTCAATGAATTTCCGTTGCAAACAAATTCCTAAGCCTATCGTAAAGGTTGGTAACAACCAAGACGGTAAGATAGCAAAAGAAGTGTTGATTAGTGCCGGTGGTATGAGAGTTGATAAGGGTGATTTTGAATTTCCTGTTAATTTCTCGGTCGCTTCGTACAGATTTGAGGTAGTAAAAGGTGGCGATGCGGATATTCCATTGAATGGAACGGGTAACAGATTTTCGCAAGAAATGATTAACAAGTTGCGTAAATTGAAACGTGGCAACAAGGTTATTATTTCCGATATTCGTATCGTTGGTCCTACGGGAACGATGTCAGCTGCCAATACTTCATTGACATTTACAATACAGTAAACCTATTTTGGAAGAATATTTTAATTTAACATAGTCATGAAAAAAACGAGTCTATTAGTATTGAGTGCATTTATGCTTTTCGTAAGCACTAATTTATTTGCGCAGGTTGTAGAAGAGAAAGAAGATAATACTATTTTCAATTCTTTTTACGATGATCACAAACAAGAAAAAGCAAGAAAACCTTTTGTTTATCCATACGTGCGTCAAGCTGATGTTGTTTGGAGACAAAGAGTATGGCGTTTGATAGATTTTCGTGAGAAGATGAACCAACCATTCTATTATCCTATCGATCCGGATGAAGACGCACAGGGACGAATGAATTTGTTCTCTGTTATCGACAGAGCATTGAAAGACGGAACCATAGTTTGTTACGAGGACGATGAGTTCAAGACCGAAGCTGATTATCAAAAAATCCTTAGCGGTTTAGGTCATTACGAACGTATGGAATCAGAGGTTCAAGACCCTGATGGAGAAATTATAATGGTTGAGGACTCTACTTTTGTGGCAATGAATCCTATGGATATAAAGTCTTTAAGAATAAAAGAAGATTGGTATGTCGATAAACAACGCTCGGTACGTGATGTTAGAATTTTGGGATTCTGTTTTGTTTATACACGTCCTTCCGATGACGGTTCTTCAAGTACAACTCCGTTGTTTTGGATTCGTTACAACGACCCTGCTGTAAGAAACCTTTTGGCTAACGCAGATATGTACAACCCTAAGAATGATGTACAGCAAATATCTTACGACGATGTTTTTGTTAAACGATTATTTACCTCATACGTAACTCGAACAACCAATACGCAGAACAGAAGCATAAGTCAGTATCTTACCGGTTTGGATGCGTTGTTCCAGAGCGATGAGATTGAAGAAGAAATATTTAATCGTGAGCAAGATATGTGGGAATATTAACAGACGAAAGTTTTTTCAAGATATTTTAAGTGTGCGGTCTTTTAAGACTGCACACTTTTTTGTTGTTTTTGTAGTAATAAAAGCATCGAAAAAACATATATCTTGAAGTCAAATCGCGACGGCTTCGATATGAATTATATTTTTACCTGTTGAAAATATAGCCAGTAGCAAAGTTGGTAGCAATGGCTCTAATGGAAATTATATTTTTACTATTATTTTACTAATATCTTACACTATTTTACTGATGTTTAATATCAATTTGCTAATGTTTAACACTAATTTACCGATGTCCCTAACTAATCTATTGTTTGGTGATATTGATTTTGTCTGAAGTGTGTCAATAGAAAAATAGAGGGTATGTTATTAATTTTATGTAAAATTTCTGTATCTTTGCACAAAATATCAAGCGGGAAATTTAATGGCGGGTTTCAAGATATATAATGCGTCGGCAGGAAGTGGCAAAACTTTTAATCTTGCAAGTAACTATATTTTTACGGCAATGGTTAGCGGTTTTGAAAATATATTGGCTGTAACTTTCACAAACGCTGCCGCCAAAGAAATGAAAGACCGAATTATTGACGTATTACAGAATATTTCGCAAGGAAAAAAGGATTCCGAAACCGTTGGATATATCGAAAACTTGAAAACTCAATTCGCCAAGCAGTCGATTAACATAACCGATACGCTGTTGCAACAAAAATCACAAGAACTGCTGACGAGAATTTTGCATAATTACTCGTTTTTTAATATCTCTACAATTGATTCGTTTTTTCAGTTGGTGCTTAAAAATTTAACGAAGGAATTGGGAGTGGTTGGTAACTATATGCTCTCGTTAAATGCTCAAAAGTATGACGAATTAGCCGTTAAAACATTGGTAACTTCGCTAAAAGAAGACGATGAGCAAGGAAACAAAATTTTTGAGTGGTTGGCGAATTATTTTGATAAAATTCACGAGGACAATAAGACGTGGAACATAGAGAAAACGTTGAATGCTTTTGTGAAAAATGCGTTTGACTCGGACGATGTCAGCACTATTTTGCAGAATAATGCAGAGGATTTTTCCATAGAGCAGTTGGATAAATTGAGAAAGTCGTTGGTGAAAAGTATTTTTGAGTTTGAAAAGATTTTGAGGCTCAAAAAAGAAAAGTTTTTGAAGAGTTGCGAGAGTTTCGGGCTTAAAGAAGCGGATTTCAAGGAGGGACGAAAGGGCGGAGTATATAAATATATCAAGCAATTGCCTCAAAAAATAGAGATAGAAGAAATAAAAAACCGCCACACATGTGAGGAAGTTTATAATGAAACCAACGATATAATCGAATACATAGAAAAGAATTATGATGCGTATAGGCTGAACAAGATTTACTATGCCAATATTTATCCGTTGGGTGTGTTGAAATATATTGCCGATATAAAGAGCGAGATTTTGAAGCAAGACAATATATTTGTGTTGAATGATACGGCGTCTTTCTTGGATAAATTGAATGAGGGCGATGTCCCGTTTGTGTTTGAGAAAATATCGCAAAGGGTTGATAATATATTTATAGATGAATTTCAAGATACCAATCGTGCTTCGTTTCGTAACTTGGAAAAACTAATGAATGAATGCGTGAACAGCGGAGGTAAATCGTATATATTCGGAGATATAAAGCAGAGTATATATAGATTCAATGGCGGCGATTACACTATTATGCAGGGCGAGGTTGATAAGATAAAGCAAAGCGATAGCAAGAATGTGATTGAGTTGAAAGACAATTTCCGTTCGCTTGGCAACGTCGTTGAGTTTAATAACAATCTTTTTGGAAATATATATAAGGAGAAAGGGATAGATTTTCAAGACCAAAAAGCCATAAGAGAAGAAAACAAAGGTATAGTTCGAGTTCAGTTTGCGGAAAATAAGGATGCGGTATTTGATTATATCACAAGGGAGATTAAATACTATAATAATAAAGGTTATGATTTGAATGATATAGCCATATTGTTCCGCAGTAATGTCGATTTGGTCAGTGTGGCGAAGTCTTTGAAAGATGCAGATGATTTTGATTACAATCCTGTAAGTGATATAGCATTTAAGTTCTCATCATCTTTGGCGGTTAGCAAGATTATAGAAACCTTGAAATATATCAATGACAAAAAGTGTGTAATATCTAAGGAGATTATCAATAGTAATGATAAGGATATAAAACTTATCGATGCTTTGGCGAGCAATTATAAGACCGACAAATCCTTGTTGGAACTGGTTATGAATATTGCTGTTGTGTTGGATATTAATGATGATGCGGTTTTCTTGCCTGCTTTTTATGATAATATTAAAGATTATACCAAGAATACGGGAGGAAATTTAACGGATTTCTTGGATTATTGGGACGAAACGTTGCAAGAGCGTAACGTTGATATGAGTGGAGTTAAGGCTGGCGTACATCTGACGAGTATTCATAAATCAAAAGGTTTGGCATATAAGGTTGTTATTGTCCCTTATTGTGATAATAGTTTTTATAAATCAAGTAATATTTGGGTTAAATCTTACGAAGGTGACGCATTACCAATCTTTTCGGCAATGTCTTCAAGTTTGGAAGATACGAAATATAATGATGAGTTTGAAAAGGAAAATCACGCTCAGTATATGGATACAATCAATTTGATGTACGTTGCTTTTACACGTAGCAGGGATAATCTTTCGGTTATATCCGCAATGCCGTCAGAAAAAGCGAAGAGTGAAGATGCGAAAGCGTTGAATACATTGTTGTTTAACTATGTAAATAATTCGGAAAACAGTAAATTTGTTGCAAGAGAGGATAACCTTTATATTTATAAGAATTGCGAAGATACGTTGAAATCTTCTTTCAAATCCGATGAGGGAAAGAATGAAGAGATATTGATAGATAAGATAGAGTTTTCGGATAATGTTGTGAATTTCGCCAAATCCAATAAAGACGAATTGGAAGAATATTTTAATAATTCGTATCAAGAACTTTCTCAAAAGGAAATAGGTACGAAGTATCACACATATATTTCCAATCTTATTAAAGCAGAAGACAAACAAAACATATTGCTTAAAGCGGAGCAATCGAAAGACGATACGGTTTTGTTGGAAGAAATCATTGATAAGATAATAGAAACAACGAGAGAGAGACATTGGTTCGATGATACGTATAGCGTTTTGAACGAAAGAGCGATAATAAGTTTTGACGAAGCGAATGAATTGATGGTTAAGCGTCCCGACCGTATTATGTATGATGATAAAAATATTATTGTCATTGATTACAAATTCGGTAAAAAGCAAGAAAAATACAAAAAGCAAGTTCATCATTATATGAATTTACTTGGTAAGGTTCGTGGCTTTGAAGACAAAGAAATATCGGGATATTTGTTTTATATAAATATTGAGCAAGGTGTGGGTGTCGAAATAGAAAAATGTTAAAGGAGTTAGGAGTGTTAAGATGAAAGGTAGCGGTTTTTTACATACGGTGGCTCAAAAGATTTTTGAGAAAGAAAAAGACAATTTACAAAATGTTATGGTGTTGTTTCCCAATCAACGTGCCATACGTTTCTTTTTTGAGTATTTGAAAGACAATGCCAGAAACTCTGTTACACCAAACGATAAAGACAATTCGGTATTCTTCGTTCCCAAGATATTTTCTATTGATCAAATGGTGGGAGATTATTTGGGTGATATGAGAAAAGGCGATAATTTGGAATTGTTGTACTTGCTTTATACTGTGTATTGTGATGTTTTTAGAAAGAACTTGCAAACACAAGATGACTATACGATAGAGAGTTTCGACGAATTTTATTTTTGGGGTTCGGTTATACTCAAAGATTTTGACCAAATAGATAAGGAATTGGTCAATGCAGAAGCGTTGTTTAGGAATTTGCAAGATTATAAGGACTTGGAAATCGACCCGAAAGAATATTTGAACAGCCAGCAAATAGAATTGATAAACCGATTGTTCAATAGCAATATCGATAATGACGAGTCCTCGATGCGAAAGAACTTTGTAAAAGTTTGGAACAACTTATACGAAATCTATCAGCAGTTTAACGTATTGTTGGACAAGCATAATTTGGCGTATTCAGGCAAGATGTATAGAGAGTTTGCGAGACGATTGGAACAAGGAGAGATTACACTGAACTGCGAAAAGATAAAAATCATCGGTTTTTCGGTTTTGAATAAAGTTGAAAAGAAAATATTCAGACTGTTAAAAGAACAATACACGACGGACTTCTATTGGGATTACGACAATTACTATGCGAAAAACGATAAAAACGAAGCGGGAATATTTATTCGAGAAAACATAGTCTTGTTTCCACAAAGCAATGATTTGAAAGATGTATCCTTTGACAATATTGCAAACAAAAAACAGAAAATCAATATTATTTCTTCGCCATACGAAACAACTTCTTTGGCGTATATTGGTATGTGGTTAAAAGAAGTGGTAACGAGCAAATCAGTGTTAAACACTACGGCAATAGTGTTAAACGACGAATCATTGATTCCATTAGTCATAAAATCCTTACCGGCAGACTACAAAGGCAAGATAAATATAACGATGGGTTATCCATTCAATCAAACTTGGTTGTATAATGAGTTGCTTGCAGATTTATATGCTTTGGTGGATAAAGGAGAGTTTAGTAAACAGAAAGTATTTGATACTATAAAACATATTGTAGATTCTTTTACGGATAAACAAAAGGACGGTCTTTGGCAAGTGGCGATATTAAAGAAAATAAGCGAGATGCTATTGTCTTTTATCGATATGCTTGACAAGATTAAGGATGTAAAAATCGGTGGTGATATAATTAAAAATGTATTAAAGAAAGAATTGTCTGCGTTTAGTTTGGACATAATTTCGGACGGAATAGACGGAGTACAGTTAATGGGTATGTTGGAAACGCGTAGTTTGGATTTTGAGAATGTGTTGATGCTTTCGACAGATGATGATAATCTGCCGAAATTATCAAGAGAGGTCTCTTTTATCCCTTATTCGTTTCGTAAAGCGTATGATATGGGCAGTATGGAAAGAAAGAGCGGAGTTTTCGCATATTATTTCTATCGTTTGCTGCAACATACCAAAAGAGTAGATTATATATATACAACAATAGGTGGGGAGAATAAGTTAAAGGAAAAAAGTAGATTTTTGCGTCAAATAGAGATTGAATTTCCTGCGATTGGAGAAAAAAAGCAGATAAATTATAAAAGTCTTACGGCAGTTAAAGCCTTACGACCTGAAAACAGAGAATATTTCTTTGATATCAATGAATTGAAATTTTTGGATAAAGGCGACAAGCGTTTAAGCCCTTCATCGCTAAATAATCTTATACATTGTCAGCAGAAGTTTTATTTGAAAAACGTAAGATACCTGAGCGAAACAATTGACGACGATGATTATTTGGCTATCGCATTCGGAAACGTTTTTCATAACAGCATTAACTTGTTTTATGAAGATATTAAAGGAAAAAATATAGGCGTTGAAGATGCTATGCCGTATATAGAAAACGCTGTTGATAAATATATAAATTCCGATGCTGCGGAGCAGGATAAACGTGTTTGCTCAGATGCCATTCATTTGAATATGATAAAAAAATATATGAAGCAGGTCTATCGGAAAGACTTTGAAAACAATGTCGAATATATTGGTGGCGAAAAAGAATATAAAAGAGATTTGAACGTTGGAGGATATACCGTTCATTTGTTCGGACGTTTGGATAGGATTGATAGGGTAGAGGATAGCAATTATGGACATGTTGTTCGTATTGTTGATTATAAAACAGGTGCTGCAAAAGAAAGAAATTTCAATACCTTTGAACAATTGATGCAATGCCCGAATGAAGGACAAAAATCAAGGAAAAACGGTTTTGAGAATATATTTGAGATTTTGTTTTATTGTTATTTGGCTTATAATAATGGTGAAGCAGATGTGATTAAGCCCGAATTGTTATATTTGTCCAATTTAGATGATAGGGATATAACAATGTCGGAGTCTCGCAGTAGAAATAAAAACGTTTTTTATTATGATAAAAATACTAATGAGGCATTTGAGAAAAGTTTGAAGACAATGCTTGGCGATTTTTTAAGCAAACAGCAAGGCGAAAAGTATGAAGCAATAATAAATGAGGACAAATGTCGCTATTGCGACTACTATATTCTTTGTCGAATGGGTAAAAAACAAGACGATAATGATACAATATAAAGAGAAAATATTTGATAACGGTTTGCAGGTCATTGTTAATGAAGATTTGATGACAGAACTTGTAACCGTTAATTTATTATACAAAGTCGGAAGTAAAAACGAAGATGAAAATCACACAGGTTTTGCTCATTTGTTTGAACATCTTATGTTTTCGGGTAGTAAGAATTTTCCCGATTTCGATAATCTTATAAATTCCATAGGAGGAGAGAGCAACGCATTCACCAATTGCGATATTACTAACTTTTATTGCACCGTTCCAAGTATTTATTTGGAAACTATTTTGAGAATTGAAGCCGATAGAATGTGTAACCTTATCATTGATGAGGAACATTTGGATGTTCAAAAGAAGGTCGTTTGCGAAGAATTTAAGCAACGCAATTTGAATCAGCCTTACGGAGATTTGCATAAACTGATGCGAGAATTGTCTTATACCACGCACCCATACAAGTGGCAGACGATAGGAAAAGATATTTCACATATAGAAAAAGCGAGTATATCAATCGTAAGAGAATTTTATGCCGAGTATTACAATCCGACCAATGCTGTTTTGGCAATATCGGGTAATGTGAAAGCGGAAGAAGTTTTCGATTTGGTGGCAAGTATTTTTAATTTTGGCAATCGAGGAACAAAAACTATAAACTATAAACAAGAACCCTTGCAAACTGAAAACCGAGAATTGACGGTTGAAAGAGATGTGCCTGCCAATGTAATAGTAATAACTTTTCCTATGTGCGAAAGAATAAATGACGATTATTACGCTTGTGATTTACTTTCCGATATTTTGTCTAATGGCAAGAGTTCGCGTTTGTATGATGCTTTGGTAAGGAATAAACAAATATTTACGGGTATAGATGCTGTTATTTCGGGTGATGATGACAAGGGTTTGTTTATGATTATCGGCAAATATGCAGATGATGTAGATATTAAACTTGGAGAAAATATGATTTGGCAGGAATTAAGAAACCTTATCGATAATCCACCTACCGAAAGGGAATTTCAAAAAGTTAAAAATAAGAATTACGCGAATACGACGTTTAATAATATAAAAATTGCCGATAAAGCACTCAACCTTGCATATTATGCACATTTGGATATGCTTGAAAGGATAAATATCGAACAGGAATATTATGAAAAAGTAACAATCAATGGTTTGATTGAATTGGCAACAGAAATGTTTTTTGAGAATAAACATAACACATTATATTATACAATAAAGAAATAAACAATATCAAAGATGAAAAATAATAATTCAAAATTGGAAACAAAGACATCTTCACTTATGCCTATGATAAGTGTAACGGTCTTGTTTTTTATGTGGGGTTTTATAACATCGTTAAATGATGTTTTGATACCGTATCTTAAAGGCGTTTATTCATTAACTCATTTTCAAGCGAATATAGTTCAATTTGCATTCTTTGGGGCATATTTTGTCGGGGCGTTTGTATTCTATTTGTTCGCTCGTAAAGGCAAAGACCCGATAACAAAGATTGGATACAAAAATACATTGGTCATAGGTCTGATAATAGCAGCAATAGCTTGTTTCTTATTTGCTATGACAGCCAAAGCGAATTTACCGTTTTCAGTATTTTTGATGACTTTGTTTTTATTGGGAATAGGTCTTACGTTCTTACAGATTGCGGCAAATCCGTTCGTTTCCATAATTGGAGATAGAGAGACTGCATCTTCAAGACTTAATCTTACTCAGGCGTTTAATTCGTTGGGAACAACATTGGGACCTGCCCTTGGCGGATATTTTGTTTTCAATTATTTTGCAAAACAAACCACAGGGACGCAGGCGGTATTTTTGCCTTATATGTTCCTTGCTGCATTGCTATTGGCTTTGACGGTGTTCATATATACGTCAAAAATTTCTTACAAAGAAGAAAAAGAAGATGTGGTATCTAAAAAGGAAAGCATATTTAAGAAACCTTATGTTCTTTTGGGGGCATTGGGAATTTTCTTTTATGTCGGAGCGGAAGTAAGTATAGGCAGCAATTTCGTGTCGTATATGAAAGAAATTTTGAACAAACCGGAATCTCTTGCTTCTGCATTCCTTAGTTATTACTGGGGTGGAGCTATGATAGGTAGATTTCTTGGGGCAGTATCGTTGTCAAATGCGAAGAAAACGAATAAATTTATCTATATGGTTTTGCTTGCAATTGCTTCATTCGCTATAATTTTCTTGGTAAATTATTCTCTTAACGGACTCGTATTTCATCAAGTTTGGTTCTTTATTATATTCATCATTCTTAATTTTGTATTTTTCTATCTTGGCGAAGGTAAGCCTGCTTTGAGTTTAGGTATATTTGCTTTGGTAAATTTAGGTTTGATAATATCATCTTTTATTGTCGCTCCGACAATTGCAGTTTGGTGCATTTTGGCAATAGGATTGTTTAATTCCATAATGTGGGGCAATGTCTTTACGTTGGCAATTGACGGATTGGGAAGCCAAACGGCGTCTGCATCGTCAATACTTATTATGATGATTGTGGGTGGTGCGATTTTACCTCCATTGCAGGGACTTTTGGCTGATGCAATAGGAATTAAATATTCGTTTATCATACCTATGATTTCATATATCTATTTGTGTTTCTATGGCTTGAAGGGATATAAGATAGGTAAAATAAGACCATGAAATGAATAGGAAAAAATTATTAAGTCGAATTAAAAAAATAATCATTGATAAAAATAAATTAGTGTTTAAAGAAAATTTATTGATATTTAACACTAATTTTGCAGTTTGAGAGATAAAGATAGACAGACTTAGATTTTATAAAACAATAAAGAAAACAGATTTAACGATGAAGATATCTTTTTCACCACCTTACATAGACGAAGATGTGATAAAAGAAGTAGATGATTCCTTGCGAAGCGGTTGGATAACAACAGGTCCAAAAGTCAAGGCGTTGGAAGAAGAGACGGAAAAATTGCTTGGATGTCCTGCTTGCAGTGCTGTAAATTCTTGGATGAGCGGTGCAATATTGTCATTGCGATGGTTGGGTTTGAAAGCCGATGATGAGGTTATCGTGCCTGCATATACATACTGTGCAACGGCTTTGGCGGTAATAGAAGCGGGAGCTAAACCTGTTATGGTGGATATAGGTGAAGATATGACTATCGACACAGAAAAGATATTGCAAGCCATAACTCCGCATACCAAAGCCATTATTCCGGTCGATATAGGCGGTATTCCGTGTAATTATCTTAGAATCAAAGAAATTATTAATTCGCAAGAAATACTTAAATTATATACTCCAAACTCTGATAACCAGCGTAAATTGGGAAGAATAATGATTCTTTCGGATAGTGCCCATTCAATTGGTGCTAAAATTAATTCTCAAAGCGTTGCAAACTATGTAGATATATGTGTTTTGAGTTTTCACGCCGTTAAAAATATTACTTCTGCCGAGGGAGGTATGATTTGTTTGAATTTACCCGCACCTTTTGATAATAAGGAGTTGAAAAAATGGTTCAGGGTAATGTCTTTGAATGGTCAGACTAAAGATGCTTTCACGAAAAACCAACTTGCTTCTTGGCGCTACGATGTTCTTGGAGGTGGAATGAAATGCAATATGCCTGACGTTAATGCTGCGATTGCTTTGGCTCAAATACGCAAATACGACTACTTACTTAAAGAAAGAAAACGCATATTTAATCGTTATAATTCTTGTTTGCAGAAGTTTAAGTGGGTAAAACTTCCTTTTGAAACTATTGAAAACGGAGAGGATAGCCGTAAAGAAAGTATTGAATCTTCATATCATTTATATCCGTTGAGGATTTTGGATATAAATGAGCAACAACGAGATGATATGATTATGAAATTGGCAGAGAAAGAGATTGCAACCAATGTTCATTACATACCGATGCCTTCTTTAACCGTATTCAAAAATATGGGATTTAATATTTCGGATTATCCTATTGCAAACAAAGTGTTTAAGCAGGAGATAACACTGCCGTTATATCCTCAATTGACTGATGAACAAGTTGATTTTGTTTTGGAAAATCTGATTAGAGTGCATGATGAAGTCGTAGTACAGAAATAAAAGTGTTATTTGGATATTGTTTTTGTACTCAAATTTTTGCAAAATAGTTAGGCGTAATGGCAAAAAGACTTTTTGATATAGTATTTTCATTATTTGGCTTGCTGATTTTAAGTTGGTTGTTTATGATTATTGCGTTGGCGGTAGGATTGACAAGCAGGGGCGGAGTTTTTTATAGGCAGAAAAGAGTGGGACGTGATAACAGGGATTTTGTATTGTATAAGTTTCGTTCGATGTGTGTCAATGCAGATAAGGGTTCATTGATTACCATAGGGGGGAGAGATAGCAGAATTACGAAAGTCGGGTATTTTATTCGCAAATTTAAGTTGGACGAATTGCCGCAATTGTTTAACGTCTTGATTGGAGATATGTCTTTTGTGGGTCCTCGTCCCGAAGTGCGTTATTATGTGGATATGTACAATAAAGAACAATTAAAGGTTTTGTCGGTGCGTCCCGGAATAACAGATCCTGCATCGATTGCGTACAGAAATGAAAACGAGTTATTGGAACAACAGCAAAATCCGAAGCAATATTATATAGATGTAATTATGCCAGACAAACTGAGAATAAATTTGGAGTATCTTCAACGGAGGACTCTGATTAGTGATATCAAAGTCATTTTTCAAACTTTTTTAGCTATATAGATTTTTTGAAATTGAAAAATACGTTCAAAAAAGAATAAAAAATCGAAAATTTATGATTAAAAACATCGTTTTTTCAATATTTGATAGCGATTTTTAACGAAAAATAAGAGAAAATAGAATAAATAATCAAAAAAAAATAGTTGCGTATAATCTTATTTTTCAGTTAAATAAAAATAAAAGTGTAAAGAAAATTAAAAAAATATTATAAAATATTTTGCAAGTATTGAAAAATGATGTAGTTTTGCAAACGTTTTAGAAAACACGCCTCTTTAGCTCAGTTGGTTAGAGCACATGACTGTTAATCATGGGGTCCTAGGTTCAAGTCCTAGAAGGGGCGCAAATTTTTTTACCACACAGTTTGTGGTTATCCTAAGTTAAGGTGTTTTTGTGTTGAGAGTCCGACAAGCGATGTTGGATTTTTTTGTTTTTATAACCTTGCAAAGAAAGATAGTATCACAATAAAATTTTTTCATTTTACTTTCAGTATTGTTACGGGGTCTATTTGTTAGCCTATATTTTGCATTGATTAAAGCAGAGGTATGATACATTTTTCCAAGTGCTGTTTTTGGTAAAATAGTTATTAAAACCAATGAAATTGTTATAAACATTAGTAAAATAATCACAATAAAATTTTGCTGGGTAGTAAAAATGATTTAACTTTGCAACCTAAATTTAACGTAAAGTATTAACCAAATTTAAATAATAAAAGCAATGGCAATAAAAGGAGCAATTGTAGTTGATAAAGAAAAATGCAAAGGTTGCGGCGTTTGTGTAAGCGTTTGCCCTAAGCAGGTTCTTGCTTTATCAAAAAATGTAAACGGAAAAGGTTATAACTATGCGGAAATGACAAACGGTGATTGTATCGGTTGCGCATCTTGCGGTATGGTTTGTCCTGACGGAGTAATAACGGTTTACAAAGCTAAAATTTAATTAAAAAACTTATTAAAGAAATGGCAAAAGAGTTAAAATTAATGAAAGGTAACGAAGCGATTGCAGAAGCAGCGATTCGTTCCGGTTGCGACGGCTATTTCGGATACCCTATAACCCCGCAATCTGAAGTTATGGAACATCTTATGGCCGAAATGCCATGGGAGAAAACCGGTATGGTAGTTTTGCAAGCCGAAAGTGAAGTTGCATCAATCAATATGGTTTATGGTGGAGCTGCTACCGGTAAGAAAGTTATGACTTCTTCTTCTTCACCTGGAATGTCTTTGATGCAAGAAGGTATTACTTATCTTGCAGGAGCAGAACTTCCTTGTTTGTTGGTCAATGTTATGCGTGGAGGTCCTGGTTTGGGAACAATCCAACCTTCTCAAGCAGACTATTTCCAAACAACAAAGGGTGGCGGACACGGAGATTATCAATTATACACTCTTGCACCTGCAAGCGTTCAGGAAATGTATGATTTCGTATTCAAAGCATGGGATATAGCATTCAAATATCGTAACCCTGTTATGATTTTGTCTGACGGTGCTATCGGACAAGTAATGGAAAAAGTTTATGTAGGTGATTATATTCCTCGTTGGACTGACGAAGAAATTGCAAAGAATGCTCCATGGGCTGCATTCGGAAAACCTGCAACAAGAGATCACAACATAGTTACATCATTGGAGTTGGATTCTGCAAAACAAGAACAAAACAATCATCGTTTCCAAGCAAAATATCGTGAAATGGAAAAGAACGATACTTTGTATGAAGAAATCATGTGCGAGGATGCAGACTATGTATTTGTTGCTTATGGCTCTTGCGCTCGTATTGCTCACAAAGCAGTTCAGTTGGCAAGAGATAAAGGTATTAAAGCAGGTTTGTTAAGACCTATTACCTTATTCCCATTCCCAACAAAACCAATAAAAGAATTGGCACAAAGAGTTAAAGGTATGCTTTCGGTTGAGATGTCAGCAGGTCAAATGGTTGAAGATGTTAAATTGGCATCTGAATTCAAATGTCCGGTTGAGTATTTCGGACGTTATGGTGGTATCATTCCTACACCACAAGAAGTTGTTGAAGCATTAGAAAACAAATTAATTAAAGGCTAATAAGTTATGTTTAACGAAGAGATAGTAAAACCGGAAAATCTTGTTTATAAAAAAACGAGTGTTCTTACCGATGCAGTTATGCACTACTGTCCGGGATGTCCTCACGGAACAATCCACAGAATAATCGCAGAGGTAATAGACGAAATGGGCATTCAGGACAAAGCTATAGGTGTTGCACCAGTTGGTTGTTCCGTATTGGCCTATAATTATTTTAACGTTGATTTCGTAGAAGCTGCTCATGGTAGAGCACCTGCTTTGGCATCAGCTATTCAAAGACTTCATCCAAATCAACATACATTTACTTACCAAGGTGATGGCGACTTGGCTTCAATCGGTGCAGGTGAAGTAATTCACGCATGTAACCGTGGTGAAAATGTCGTTATTTTCTTTGTAAATAATGCTATCTACGGTATGACGGGAGGTCAAATGGCTCCTACAACATTGGTAGGTATGAAAACAGCAACTACTCCTTACGGACGTAGAGTTGATTTGAACGGATGGCCATTGCAAATTACAGAATTGGTTGCTCAATTGCCGGGAACGGATTTCGTTACTCGTCAAAGTGCTTCAACTCCTGCCGATGTTAGAAAGGCAAAAGCCGCAGTTAGAAAAGCATTTGAAAACCAAGCTGCAAAGAAAGGTACTCAGTTCATCGAGTTCGTTTCCACTTGCAACTCCGGTTGGAAGATGACTCCTGTTGCTGCTAACGAATGGATGCGTAAGAATATGTTTCCTAAATATGTTCCTGGCGACATTAAAGTGGATGGAGAAATCGTAAGAGAATACAATCCATCTGATAGCAAAATAGTTAGAGATATAGAACCAGTTAAATAACCCATAAAAATATTACGACAATGACAGAAGAAATAATTATAGCAGGTTTCGGAGGACAAGGAGTTTTATCTATGGGTAAAATACTTGCTTATTCCGGTGCAATGCAGGGAAAAGAAGTAAGTTGGATGCCGTCATATGGTCCAGAAATGCGTGGAGGTACAGCAAACGTATCAGTTATCATTTCTGACGAGAGAATATCTTCACCTATCATCAGCCAATTTGATACTGCAATCATATTGAACCAGCAGTCTTTGGATAAGTTCGAGCATTCAGTTAAACCGGGTGGTCTTTTGATTTACGATCCAAATGGTATAACTAAGGCTCCTACAAGAAAGGATATCAACGTCTATAAGATTGCTGCAACAGAAAAGAGTGCAGAAATGGGAATGGCAAAAGTTTTCAATATGATGGTATTGGGAGGCTTTTTGAAAATCAAGCCTGTTGTTACAGAACAATATATTGAAGAAGGTTTGAAACATTCATTACCTGAAAGACATCACAAGTTAATTCCAACTAACCTTGACGCTGTTGCAAAAGGAAAAGAATTAATAGAAGGTGTAAATGTTTTATAATTCAATTTATAAACATTAATTAAAAGTCCGATAGAAATATCGGATTTTTTTGTTTTGTTGAGGGAGTAACAAGTATCTAATTATACAAAATGTGTTTTGATGTTAGCAAATTGAATTTTAATATTACTAAAATAAATTCTTATAATACTATTAATTTCATTGTTATCAATATTACTTGTACTAATCATTTTATTCATTAAATTAATCACTCACATTATTCAATTAGTGTTAAACACTATTTTATTAATCACTCACATTAATTTATTGATTATACTTAATAAAAGATTGTAAGTAGTGTAAAAAATTGTAACTTTGCAATCCGAATATGAGTTATGCTGTTTAATAATCATAACTTGTCAAGTTAGGAAGCGGATTAATATAAAACATTATCAAAATATGGTAAAGGCAAAACCTTTTGTTAAGTGGGTGGGAGGAAAGTCTCAACTGATAGGACAGTTAGAGTTATTGCTTCCGTCAGATTTTGACAGGTGGCAAAATGTTACTTATATAGAGCCTTTTGTCGGAGGTGGGGCGATGCTCTTTTTTATGCTGCAAAACTTTAACAATATCAATAAAGCCATTATCAATGATGTAAATTCAGATTTAACAACTTGCTATAAAACCATAAGAGATAATCCGAAAGAATTAATAAGATCCTTAAAAGAAATTCAACAAGAATATTACGCCATAAAACAAGAGGAAGATAGGAAAACGTTTTATTTAACACAAAGAACATTATATAATACAAAGAGATTAGATGATGTTTTGAACACAACTTTGTTTATCTTTCTAAATCGTACTTGCTTTAATGGGCTTTATCGTGTTAATAAATCGGGAGCATTCAATGTGCCATTTGGAAGATATACTTCGCCGATGATTTGTGATGAACAAACAATAATGGCGGATAGCGAATTGCTGCAAAGAGTTGAGATTTTAACGGGAGACTTTGAGCATACATTGAATAAAGCCTCAAATACGAGTTTTTTCTATTTAGATCCTCCGTATCGTCCTTTGAGTAATACTTCAAGTTTTACGGATTATACAAAAGAGTCTTTTAATGATGAGGCTCAAATTCGTTTAAAGAATTTTTGTGATAAACTTATGGAAAATCAAATATATTTTATGTTGAGTAATTCCGATGGATTAAACAATGGAGGTGAGGATAGATTTTTTTATGATTTGTACGAACATTATCGTATAGATAGGGTTTTTGCATCTCGCAATATTAATGCGATAGCATCAAAGCGAGGAATATTGAGTGAAATAGTAGTGAGCAATTTTGATAAAGTGCTTGTATAAACTTGATAAAAGGCATATATAATGGCAGCGCATACAGAAAAACAATTTGAGGAATTTTTAGGACAACTAAAAGAAACGAACGCAACGCTTTCTTTTTACACAGATTTTGAAAAGGCATATAGCAATGCTTATGATATAGCAATTAGTTTGAATATGCTTAATTTTCTTATTGGTAAAAAAGATCTTAGAGGTGCTGTCGAGGCTTTGTGGCAAAGGGATAAAACTGCCTTTGATGTTATGGATATTCTTATAGCGACAAGAAAGGAAAATAATAGAAAGTTTCTTGATAAAAATAAAGAAGTTCGCAGTATCCATTCGCTTTTTGAAAATGTTGAGGGTGTTATGGAGTTTTTGACAGAAACAGGTTTGGACGATGTTTTTATCAATTCTAAAATTAACGATTTGGTTGATTACGTTTTTGGTGTGGAAGTTGGATTGGATACCAATGCAAGAAAGAACAGAAGTGGCAAGATAACCGAAAATTTGGTTAAAACTATTTGCAAAACGAATAATATCAAATTCAAAGAACAAGTTTCTTCAAACAATTATCCTCAAATATCACAGATTTTAGGTGCAGACCAAAAAGTATTTGATTTTGTTATTTCGACTAATAAAACTACATATTTGATAGAAGTTAATTTTTATTCGGGTGGTGGATCAAAACTCAATGAAGTGGCACGTTCTTACAGTGAGATTGCTCCTAAAATCAATGGCATTAATGGTTTTGAATTTGTTTGGATAACTGACGGAGTGGGTTGGAAGTCGGCTAAAAACAAATTGAAAGAGGCTTTTTATATTATTCCGAGAATATACAATTTAACTACATTACCCGAGTTTATAAAAGAACTGAAAGATGCTTGAACCTTATTATAAGTCAAATAATAGAGATTTTACATTGTTGCAAGGTGATTGTGTTTTCTTTGTTGTCTGAAATAGACTTTCAGTTTGATACAATTTTTGCAGATCCACCATATTTTCTAAGCAACGGAGGTATAAGTGTGCAGAGTGGCAAGGTTGTTTGTGTGGATAAAGGTGATTGGGATAAGGGTATTTCGTCGGAAGAAATGAATGTCTTTAATAAAACTTGGTTAAGTCTTTGTCGTCAAAATCTTAAAGACAATGGAACTATTTGGAGTTCGGGAACCTATCACAATATATTTTCTGTTGCGAATTGTTTAACGGAATTAGGTTACAAGATATTGAATGTAATAACTTGGGCAAAGACCAATCCGCCACCGAATATTTCGTGTAGATATTTTACACATTCAACAGAGTTTGTTATATGGGCACGTAAAAATCCCGATGTTCCACACTATTTTGATTACCAATTGATGAAAAAACTCAATGACAATAAGCAAATGACAGATGTTTGGCGGTTGCCTGCTATTGCTAAATGGGAAAAATCTTGTGGTAAGCACCCGACACAAAAGCCGTTGGCACTTTTAACTCGAATTATTTTAGCATCAACAAAACCTAATGAATGGGTGTTGGATCCTTTCTGTGGAAGCAGTACAACGGGAATAGCTGCCAATCTAATCGGACGCAAGTATCTTGGAATTGATAAACAGACTCAATTTCTCGAAATAAGCAAAAACCGTCGCGAGGAGTTGAACTCTCAAAAGAGAGTTGATTTATATCGTTCCAAACTTAAAGATATTGTTAAGTTTAGCCAACGAGAGGAATAAGGAAATCTGAATTTTTTCTTCTCCTATTGTTTACCTTTGAAATAATCGTATTAATTCATTGTGCATTGCATAAAAATTTGTAACTTTGCAGACCAATAATAAAAGAGAGAATATTTGTTTATAGCAATCACAAATACAAATAAAGCGACAGAAAATGTTTGAGAATTTATCCGAAAAATTAGATAGAGCCTTTAAGATTATTAAAGGTAATGGCAAGATAACGGAAATTAATATCTCCGAAAGTATTAAGGAAGTCAGAAAAGCGTTGATAGAGGCCGATGTTTCGTATCCAATAGCCAAAGAATTTTGTGATGAAGTTAAGAAAAAGGCTTTGGGTCAAAACGTTTTGACAAGCGTTGAACCGGGACAAATGATGATTAAAATGGTGCATGACGAACTTGTCAGCCTTATGGGTTCAACCACCGAAGAAATTAACATCAAACCCAACCCTACAATTATTCTTAATGCAGGCTTGCAAGGCTCCGGTAAAACGACTTTTTCGGGTAAATTAGCCCTTTATTTGAAATCCAAGAAAAGTAAAAAAGTCCTTTTGGTTGCAGCCGATGTGTATCGTCCCGCCGCAATCAATCAGTTGCAGGTGCTTGCCGATAGCATTCAAGTAGATGTCTTTCGTCAAGATGACAACAAAAACCCTGTGGATATTGCACTTCAAGCTGTTCAAAAGGCAAAAGCCGAGAACTATAATGTTGTTATCATAGATACCGCCGGTCGTTTGGCTGTCGATGAGCAGATGATGACCGAGATAGCCGATATCAAGAACGCTGTTAATCCAACAGAGACATTATTTGTTGTGGATTCAATGACCGGACAGGACGCTGTCAATACTGCTAAGGCTTTTCATGACCGCTTGAACTACGACGGCGTTGTGCTAACCAAACTTGACGGCGACACACGTGGTGGTGCTGCATTGACAATCCGTAGAGTTGTTTCCAAGCCAATAAAGTTCGTTTCCATTGGTGAGAAGTTAGATGCTTTGGACGTCTTTCACCCTGGCCGTATGGCCAACCGTATATTAGGAATGGGCGACATCGTGTCCTTGGTAGAGAGAGCCCAAGAGCATTATGACGAACAAGAAGCCCGTAAGTTAAGCAAGAAAATCCACACCAATACATTTGACTACAACGATTTCTTGGCACAAATCAACCAAATAAAGAAGATGGGTAACTTAAAAGACTTGGTCGGTATGATTCCCGGCGTAGGTAAGGCTTTGAAAGACGTAGAGATAAACGACGACGCTTTCAAATCTATTGAAGCCATTATAGGTTCGATGACCAAACAAGAACGAGCTAACCCTGATATAATAGATGTTTCACGCAAGAATCGTATTGCCAAAGGCTCGGGCTGTAAAATCGAAGAAGTTAATCGCCTTATCAAACAATTCGACCAAACCCGTAAGATGATGCGTTCGCTTTCCGGTGGCAAGATGCAGCAGTTGAAACAAATGAGAAATATGAAAAAGATTGCAAGACGTTAAATACGATAAATACAATGACACAAACAAATAACACTAAGCCCATACTTATTGATGGCAAATTGATAGCAAAAACTCTTAAAGACGAGATAAAAGCAGAGGTAGCCCAATTGTTGGATAGCGGAAAGCGACCTCCTCATCTTGTGGCAATACTTGTGGGCGATGACGGGGCTTCACAATCCTATGTCAAGAGTAAAGAAAAACAGGCAAAGGAAGTGGGATTTATGTCTTCCGTTTATAGATTTCCAGATACGATAAGCGAAAAAGAATTGTTGGAGACATTGGATTTCTTGAACAACGATGCAGAGGTCGATGGTTATATAGTTCAGTTGCCGCTTCCAAAACATATCAATGCCAAAAAAGTAATTGAAAGAGTTGATCCTCGTAAGGACGTTGATGGTTTTCATCCTTCAAATGCCGGACGTATGTTGTTGTCCATGCCGGCTTATTTACCTGCTACACCGTATGGAATTGTCAAATTGATAGAGCGTTCGGGCATAGAGACCGTAGGAAAAAACTGCGTTGTTTTGGGTCGAAGCGATATTGTCGGCACTCCTATGTCGGTGCTGATGTCTCGTAAGGGTATGGACTGCACTGTTACTCTTTGCCACACCAAGACGCAGAACGTTAAAGAGATTTGTCGCAACGCCGATATTATCATTGCTGCCGTCGGAGTACCTCACTTTGTTACCGAAGATATGGTCAAAGAGGGTGTGGCGATAATAGATGTAGGTATTCACAGGATAAAAGACGATAGCGAGAAAGGGTATTATGTTACGGGAGATGTGGATTTTGAGCATGTTGCTCCTAAGTGTTCGTACATTACTCCTGTTCCCGGCGGCGTAGGTCCTATGACGATAGTTTCTTTATTGACCAACACGCTTAAAGCCTACAAAAAAGAAATTTACGATTAAGCTGTTTGGTATATTGATAATAAAAGAAAACCGTTACAATTTAAGTAACGGTTTTCTTTCGTATTTAACTGACTATACCCTAAAACTTCTCTTTTTTTGACAATTCTTTGATTTTTCTATTTGTTATGTTTTCTTTTAGAGGTATGCTCGTGCCAACTTTTAAGAAGAAACCATTCATTTTGCCTTTGTCGTTAAGTTGCAAATCAACGTCATTAACGCCCCATAGGTAGCCTGTTTCAATGAAATATTGTAATATTGTAAGGCGAGCCAAAGGTCCAACGGAGTTGGATTTTATTCTTGGGCTGTTGTCAAAAAAGATTCTATCGTATTGGTATCTTGCGCCAATGGACAATTTGAATATAATCTCGTCGTCCCAAACACCTTCCCAAATAGGAATGGATAAATTTGCACCGAATGAAGTACCTTTTCTGTGGCTTTTAGCTGCTTCAAAACCGTAATCGGCAGAAACCAAGCCGTCGCAAATCGGCAAGTGGTATGAAAAACCGACGGAAATCATTGTATTTTTGTCGCTATGATTTAATGTTTGGTTTGTGTAACCGACGCTGGTCGTAAAAGAATGGTTTTGCGCATTCGCTACATTGTAGCCAAAAAATAATGCAAGGGCTAATGTTAAATATCTAACTGTTTTCATTGTTATATTTTTCTTTATTATTTGAATTTTTTTTGAGAAACTTTGCAGATATTAATAAATTGTTATTCCACTTTGCGCTGATATCATCAATTTCTCGGAATGATATCAGCGATGACTAATAAAGAAAATTTGAGATAAAGTATTGAATTATTCATGCGTTTAATTTGTTTTATGTTATTTATTTAATTCTTTGCAAAGGTACTCAATAATTATTTATAAACCAAGAAAAAAACGAGATTTTTAATAGGGGGGGGGGATTTTGTTATTTGTTAATCAATGATTTAATTTTTATATTTAATTATTTGAAATGTCTGTTTATTTGTAGTTTTCTTTAATTCGTTTGAGGTTTTCCTCTAAATAAAAGAGACGTGTGTCAAAATCAGTGAAGCAATCGTCAAAATCAGTGGAGAACGTGAATGAGGTTTGCGCAAACCTGTGGTCAAGGTTATCGCAAACCTTTGGTGTAAGTTTGCGATAACTTTGACCACGTTCTTCACTGATTTGGACAAGAATCTCACTGATTTGGACGAAAACCTCTGTTGTTTATACAAAACTTCAAATGAATAAATGAAAACTTCCGATGATTTTATGTGTTTTTGTGATATGGAGAAAAAACATTGAGGCTTTTATATGAAAAACAGGAAAGAAAAAGTCCGTTACATTATATAACGGACTTCAAATAAAATCAATGAAAAAAATAAATTACATTTTACCAATTCATCTCTGCCATACGCTTGTAGGAGTTATATCTCCATTTCGCATTTGTCTCGGCAGCCGCAAACAATTCGGCAGCCTGTTCAGGGAAGGCTTTTTTCAAAGAGTTGTAACGAACTTCGCCGTCAATAAATGCTTGGAATTTGCTCCAATCAGGTTCGGCTGAATCCAAAGTGAATGGATTTTCGCCCTTATCTGCCAACTCAGGATTGTATCTCCATAGATGCCAGTAACCGCATTCAACAGCTCTCTTCTGTTCAGCCTGCGTCTTGCCCATACCTGCTTTGATACCGTGGTTGATACAAGGTGCGTAGGCAATGATTAACGATGGTCCGTTATATGCTTCGGCTTCTTTCAATGCTTTGATGTATTGTGCAGGATTTGCTCCTATCGATACCTGTGCAACATAAACATAGCCGTATGTAGTTGCAATCATACCCAAGTCTTTCTTCTTGATTTTCTTACCTGATGCGGCAAATTTGGCAATGGCTCCAAGTGGAGTGGCTTTTGATGCCTGACCGCCAGTGTTGGAATAAACTTCGGTATCCACAACCAAGATATTTACGTTCTCACCCGATGCTATAACATGGTCTAATCCGCCGTAACCGATGTCGTATCCCCAACCGTCGCCACCGATAATCCATTGGGACTTCTTAACAAAGAATTGTTTCAAATCGTACAACTCTCTGCAAGTTGTGCATGCAGGACACTGGCAGAACTGAACTCCGTTGGCTTTATCTTGTTTAACTTGTTCAAGTTTTTGTGCGTAAGTAACGCCTTGGTCTCCGAATATTTCGTTTGCGTGGTCTTTCTGCATAGATTCCAACCAAGCGATTAATTCGTCTATTGTCATAACACTCCAAGCCAAAGCCTCTTCATATTCTTTTGCTATCTTGAATGCTTCGGCAGTTGTGTCGTCTTTATGGTCTAACCAGTTTTGAGCAGCCTTTTTAACTCTTTCGTTAGCCCATGGGAATGAAAGAAGTTTTTCGGTTTTTGCGATAACTCTTTCTCTCATCTTTCTTGTAGCCGTAGCCATACCAAGACCAAATTCGGCGTTATCCTCGAACAAAGAGTTTGCCCAAGCAGGACCTCTACCGTTGGCGTCTTTGGTGTAAGGCATTGAAGGACACGATGCAGAGTAGATAGAAGAACATCCTGTTGCGTTTGCAACCATCATTCTCGGTCCGAATAATTGAGAAATCAATTTGATGTAAGGAGTTTCGCCGCAACCTGCACAAGCACCCGAGAACTCAAACAAAGGTTGTGAGAACTGAGAGTTTTTGATATTCTTTGCAATATCGACCAATTCGGCTTTGTTACTGATTTGTTCAATCATAATATCCCAACGTTTGGTATCTTCGCTGTCTTCCTTGAAAGGAACCATCTCCAAAGCCTTCGTTTTGGCAGGACAAACGTCGGCACAATTGCCACAGCCCGTACAGTCAAACGGTGATACCTGCATACGGAATTTCAAGCTGCTAAGTTCTTTTCCGTTAGCATTGATTGTCTGAGTTCCGTTAGGAAGAAGTTTTTCTTCGTCTGCGTTGATTAAGAACGGACGTATTGCAGCGTGAGGACAAACCAAAGCACATTGATTACATTGGATACAATTGTCGGAAATCCATTGAGGAACGTGAGAAGCTATACCGCGTTTTTCGTATTTTGCAGTACCGGCAGGGAATGTTCCGTCTTCCATACCTTTGAAAGCAGATACAGGAAGAGAATCGCCCTCTTGTGCATTGATAACATCAACAACGTTCTTGATAAAGTCAGGGTGGTTGTTAGCAACGACGTCTTTGCTTTCGTCAGCGTTTAACCAAACCTTATCTACATCTACTTTAACTACATCACCGCCACGATCAACGGCTGCATAGTTCATATTAACAACGTTTTCTCCTTTCTTTCCATAGGATTTAACGATTGCTTCTTTCATCTTCTCAACAGCCAATTCGTATGGGATTACGTTTGCTATTTTGAAGAATGCACTTTGAAGGATAGTGTTTGTTCTATTACCTAAGCCGATTTCTTCTGCAATCTTGGTTGCGTTGATGATGTAGAAGTTAATATCTTTTTGTGCAAGTATCTTTTTGATTTTTGCAGGCAAGTGATTGATTGTCTCTTGAACGTCATACATAGAGTTCAATAGGAATGTTCCGCCTTGCTTTATTCCTTTCAAAACTTCGTATTGACGAAGATAAGAGAATACATGGCAAGCAACGAAATCAGGAGTGGTTACCAAGTAAGGAGATTGGATAGGATTGTCTCCGAAACGAAGGTGTGAGCAAGTGAAACCGCCTGACTTCTTACTGTCGTAAGCAAAGTAAGCCTGACAATATTTGTTTGTGTTGTTTCCGATGATTTTGATAGAGTTTTTGTTTGCTCCTACCGTACCGTCGGCACCCAAGCCGTAGAATTTAGCCTCGAAAGTGCCGGACTTAGCCATTGAAATCTCTTCTCCGACAGACAAAGACAAGTTGGTAACGTCATCAACGATACCTACTGTGAATTTGTTCTTAGGATTTGCACTCTTCAAGTTTTCATAAACAGCCAAAATCTGAGCAGGGGTGGTGTCTTTTGAAGACAATCCGTAACGACCGCCGATGATTAATGGCTTTTCGGTGCAAGGACATTGGTTTTTGATAACTTCCGTAACGTCCAAATACAAAGGTTCTCCTGTTGCACCGCATTCTTTTGTACGGTCAAGAACGCATATTCTTTTAACGGATTTAGGAAGTTCGCTTAAAAAGTATTTAGCAGAGAAAGGACGATACAGATGTACGGTTATAAGTCCGAGTTTCTCGCCTTTGGTTGCCAAGTAGTCGATAACCTCTTTGATAGTGTCGCAAACAGAACCCATAGCAATGATTACGTTTTCTGCATCTGCTGCACCGTAATATTCAAAAGGTTTGTGAGTTCTGCCAGTTATCTGACCAACTTGCTGCATATAGTCATTAACTATATCAGGTATAGCTTCATAGAATGAATTGCAAGCCTCACGTGCTTGGAAGAATACGTCAGGGTTTTGTGCAGTTCCTCTTGTGAAAGGATGTTCAGGGTTCAAAGAATTTTCTTTATATTGTTTTATTGCGTCCCAATCAACAAGTGGCATCATATCTTCATTGGAAAGAGCCTCTATTTTCTGAATTTCGTGAGAAGTTCTGAACCCGTCAAAGAAGTGCATAAAAGGAACTCTGCCTTTTATTGCTGCCAAATGAGCGACACCTGCCAAATCCATTGCCTCTTGAACAGATGTTGAGGATAGCATTGCGAAGCCGGTCTGACGGCATGCATATATATCGCTATGGTCACCGAATATACTCAACGCATGAGCAGCGATGGTTCTTGCAGTTACGTGGAAAACACCCGGAAGTAATTCTCCTGCTATCTTATACATATTCGGAATCATTAGCAACAAACCTTGCGAAGCGGTGAATGTCGTTGTTAAAGCACCGGCTTGCAAAGAACCATGAACAGCACCTGCTGCACCTGCTTCCGATTGCATTTCAACTAATTTAACTGTTTCGTCAAACAAATTTTTTCTTCCGTTTGCAGACCATTCATCGACGTATTCTGCCATAGGAGATGACGGAGTAATAGGATAAATAGCAGCGCACTCGCTAAACATATAAGCAACATGTGCAGCCGCTTGATTTCCGTCACAAGTTAAGAATTTCTTTTCTCTTGCCATTTTATTATAATTGTTTCTTAGAAATTATTATACATCTTAATCATAAGATTTTTCAACCTGCAAAATTAAGAAATAAATCGCTATTAAAGAAATTTTTTATCCATTACTTCATTTCATGGTAACGACTTTGGATTTTATTGACTAATATTGCGGTTTTAGTGTGAGACATTAGTGAATTAATGTGAGTGATTAGTAAAATAGTGTGGGAGATTATTTTGATGATTTTATTTAATAATTTGTTGTCAAGAGGGAAAGAAAAATCTATATATGTATTATATAATGTGTAAAAACATAAAAATCCGCTACGATAATAAAGGTAGCGGACTTTTTTTGTGGTTGATTTTATATTTGATGTAAGAAATTAAAATCTTGCTTCAACTTTTTTCCAATCGACCAACTCCCAGAAAGATTCCAAGTATTTTGGTCTTGCGTTTTGTTTATCCAAATAGTAGGCGTGTTCCCAAACATCGCAAACCAACAAAGGAGTAAGACCATCTGTTAAAGGTGTTCCTGCGTTTTGTTTTTGGATAATTGAGAGGTTGCCGTTGTTGTCTTTGACAAGCCAGCACCAACCGGAGCCGAATAAACCTACGCTTTTCTTGGTAAATTCTTCTTTGAAAGCGTCAAAAGAACCAAAAGTTTTATTGATAGCTTCTTTTAGTTTGCCTTCCGGGGTAGGTTTGTGGTTATTTGTCAAACAATTCCAATAGAATGTGTGATTAAACACTTGGGCTGCGTTGTTGAAGATTGCACCGTCTGATGTTTTGATGATTTCTTCCAATGATTTGTTTTCAAACGGCGTGCCTTCAATCAAAGTGTTCAACGTATTGACGTAAGTTTGATGATGTTTGCCGTAATGAAATTCCAATGTTTTTTCACTGATGTGAGGTTCTAATGCGTTCATTGCAAATGGCAATGCCTCTAAACTGAATTTGTTCATAATCGTTTGTGTTTTAATTTTTATTAAATACTACTTTTTCTTTTGTAATTCGGATTTTTAATACTCCGAAATTATTCGTTTGCAAAATTAGAAATAAAAAATCTATTATCAATAAAAATTTGAAAGTTTTTATTAAATTTTTTTAATTTTTATGAGTCATATATTGTTTTGCTGTTAAAAATGTAGTTGTAGATTGGTAGTTTGAGGTAAAAATACATGAAAATTGTAAATTAACTCTAATTTTCTTTAATTTTTATTAATTTATAAATAATTCACAATAAGTTTTTTGATTATAAAGATTAATTAATTAACTATGTTGAAAATTTAATATCTAATATATTTCGATAAAATGTCTTGAATATTTTTGTTTTCAGACTTTATATTTCTTTGAAAGATTTGTTTTAATTTCGGCAAGTGATTTAGATGTTTGTTTATTGAATTTGCTAATTGATTAATTGTTTGCGAAAGTTGTTTTTCTGACGTGAGAAGATAGAAAAATAATGTTTAATACTAAAAATTTCTTGTTTAATATCGCTATTTTAGTTACTATGATAAATGTTGTGAATAAGGTGTTTAATATACTTGTATGCAGAGATATAAAATAAAAAATTAATATAAAAAGAAAAGAGAGACTTTTTAATTAAAAATCTCTCTTAATCCTTTGCAAACAAATTGATTATTTCTTGATATTTGGTTCTTCCAATCCAAGATGTTTCTTCTTATCTATAACTTTAAGATATATTGCAATTATAAGAGCAGCTACTCCGAAACTTGCGAATATTATCAAAGGAATAGTGTAGTCGTAAGGGATAAATTCTGCTCCCGATTCTTTGGCTGCTATAACGGCAGGATTATTTGCATTTGATGATTGCAAAACACTACCAATCAACATTGGAACGAAGCATAAACCGACGTTCTGAACCCAGAAGATTAAAGAATAAGCACTACCCAAATATCTTGGATCCATAATCTTTGGAACGCTTGGCCATAATGCAGCAGGAACCAAAGCAAATGAAACACCCAAGACAACTATTGTGCAATAAGCCAAAACTGCGCTATGTGTTGCAGGAAGTGCAAATGCAAATATCAAGTGGCAGAATATCAATAGTAAAGCACCGAAAATAAGCATCGTTGCACCTTTACCTTTTCTGTCAAGGAAATTGCCTAAGAATGGAGTAATTGCGGCAGCTCCGATAGGGAACCAACGGAATATGTTAGCAGCTTGTTGTGCAGTCATATTACCTATGTTACATTGCAACATATTAGCTCCGTATCTTTGGAATGGGAATATGGCCGAATAGTATAAAACGCAAAGCAAGGCTACAACCCAAAATGTCTGAGACGAAAGGATTTTACCAACGTCACTTATTTTGAATTCTTCTTCTTTTTCAGCTCCTTCGGCAGATGCTTTTGCACCCATTTGTTTGTCAAGTTTCTTGTCTAAGACGCAGAAAACAAGGAAGAAAATCAAACCTATAAGTAATAGAGTCGTGCAGAATGCAACCGAAGCCATTACAGTAGGTTTTCCAAATAAAGATTGTCCTAAATGTGCTGCAATCCAAGGAGAAATAGAGAATATTGCAAATACGCCAACTCTTGCGATAGCCATTTCCAATCCCATAGCAAGCGCCATTTCTTTACCTTCAAACCATTTAGCAATTGCTCTTGATACAGTGATACCTGCCATTTCACAACCACATCCGAATATCATAAATCCGAAAGCTGCCATTTTTGCACTACCGGGCATTGCAACCCACCAAGAGTTTAACCATTCATTGAAGCCTGTTGTTTGGAACCAATCGCTTATACCTACGAACTTTATGCAAGCACCAACGAACATTAATGAAGCTGATAATGTGCCGGTAAAACGTATTCCGCATTTATCCAATATAATACCTGCAATGATTAAGAAACCGCAAACGTTAAGGATATACTCTCCGGCAGCATAGGTACCGAATATTGTGGGAGACCATCCACGTTCTGTTTCAATCATGCTTTGTAGTGGAGACATAAGATCCACAAACATATAACCGAAGAACATCATCAGAGCGATGAGTATCAACGCTGTCCAGCGCGCTGCCGGACTGTCATTCAAAAGTTTTTCTAATTTCTCTGTCATATCTATAATTGTTTTTATTAATTTCGGATTGCAAAGATATTATTTCTTTGGCAGACAGATTAAGTTTTTGAAAAATTTTTGACTTTTTACTTAAACAAATTCTGAAAAGACTTTTGGAATTTATATTTTTTTCAGAGCGTAAAATAATTGGTGAAAACAAAAAATTAGTGTGAGTGATTAAAAAAATAGTTAATGAAATTATTTTTGCAGTGTTAAACAAAAATTTGAAGTTCTTTGATTTCTTGTCAATAGTTCATTTCTTGTTTTTAATGATAAAACTTAGAAATTTTGACTCTTCAAACTTGGAAATTAAGAACATTATTTTCAATGTTTTAGAAATCGAAAATTCATTTTTTTTATAGAAAGTCTTTCAGAAATTGCGTGGTTTGAGAATAAATCTATAACTTTGCAACTTTGAAAAACTAATGCAAAATTTTAAAATCTAATAATAATATATGAAGAACAAAGGTGCTATTAAAGTCATTGCCATATTGTTTGCATTGATTTGTGTGTATCAGTTGTCTTTCACGTATTTCACTAAAAGAGTGGAGGGTAAGGCGAAAGAGTTTGCACAAAGTCAAGTTGCACAAAATGAGGCAAGGAAAATATCAGGAGGTAACGATTTGCGTTATCAAGAGATATTTGATTCTATTTCAAATGCAAGAGAAAATGCTTATCTTGACTCTATTTCAGATCAGCCTGTGTATAATTTCTTGTTTATGCGTAAATTCACCTATAAAGAATGTAAGGCAAGAGAAATTAAATTGGGATTGGACTTGAAGGGTGGTATGAATGTTATGATGGAGGTTTCTGCCGTAGATGTTATTAAAAACTTGGCGATTAATCCGGAAGACCCGACTTTTGTATCCCTTATAAATAGAGCGACATTGATTCATAGAAATGATGGAGGTAAGTATATAGATTGTTTTGAGAAGGCTGTCAATGAAGCGAACAATAAGCAAAAAGTTGATCTTTCTTCATTTTTCAGAGTTAAGTTGCAAGACAAGGGTATTACCGCCACTTCGTCAAATTCACAAGTTATAAGTGCAATCAGAAAAGAATGCACAGATTCTTATGAAAGAACGTTTCAGGTTTTATCAAAACGTATAGACAAATTCGGAGTTGCTCAACCTACAATTCAAAAACTTGACCAGAATGAAAGAATTGCTATTGAGTTGCCTGGTATCAAAGATCCTCAGAGAGTTGCAAAACTTTTGGAAGGTAGCGCTCAATTGCAGTTTTGGTTAGTTGAAAATGATTTGAATAAAGCGTATAAAGCTATTCAAGATGCAGATTCTTGGTTAGCATCCGTAGGTAGCAAAGCAACAGTAACCGAAGATATCGTTGCTGAAAGTATGACGGAAACAACAACAGATTTGGTTGCATCAACAGAAACAAAGACTTCAAAAACTGACGATACAGTTTCTGCTGCACAGAAATCTCATCCGTTGTTATCTTTGTTCGCGTCTATGGGAAATCCTCAAATTTCGTTGGCAGTTGGTGTGGCATCGTCTGCAAATAAAGATGAGATTTCAAGATTATTGAAAGATTGCAAAGTACTTCCAAAAGATATTATGTTCTTATGGAGTGCAAAACCTATTAATAAGACCAATTTGTATGAACTTTACGCTATTCATTTAGATAAGAGCCGTGCAGCGTTATTGGACGGTGATGTAATTTCAGATGCAAAAGACGATTTTGATCAACAAGGTCGTCCTGTCGTTACAATGGTGATGAAGAGCGAAGCTGCAAGCAAATGGGCAAAGATTACAGCAAATCATAAAGGTGAATGTATCGCAATAGTTTTGGACGGAGAGGTTTATTCGGCTCCAAGAGTAAATAGTGAGATTACAGGAGGTCGTTCCGAAATATCCGGTCAATTCACTGTTGATGAAACAAAAGACTTGGCAAATATATTGAAGTCTGGTAAATTGACTGCTCCTGCAAAAATCGTTCAAGAGTCTGTTGTAGGACCTTCACTTGGAGAAGAATCAATTAAAGCAGGTATGATGTCATTCTTATTTGCTTTCGTTTTGGTTCTTATATATATGATATTCTTTTACAGTACAGCTGGTATTGCAGCATGTGTTGCGTTGATATGTAACTTATTCTTCTTATTCGGAGTTTTAGCTTCATTGGGAGCTGTATTGACTTTGCCTGGTATTGCAGGTATCGTTCTTACGATGGGTATGGCTGTTGATGCCAATGTAATTATCAACGAGCGTGTAAAAGAAGAGATTTTGAAAGGTAAAAATATCGGAAGTGCAATAGCTGATGGATATAAAGTGGCTTATTCTGCAATTATAGACGGAAACGTTACTACATTATTGACAGGTATAGTTTTGGCTTATTTTGGTAGTGGTCCTGTTCAAGGTTTTGCAATTACATTATGTATAGGTATTTTGACTTCATTGTTCTGTGGTATTTTCATTTCAAGACTTGTATTTGAAGCATTGTTGAATCGCAAGGGTGAAAAGAAATTGGATATTGCGTTCTACACAAAAATAACCAAGCATTTCTTGGAAAATCCTAAAATCAATTTTGTTGGAACTCATTCAAAACAAATGATAGTTACAGCAATATTGGGTATTATTGCAATTGGTTCTTTGGCAATAAAAGGTTTGGATTATGGTGTGGATTTCGCAGGAGGTAGAACATACGTTATCCGTTTTGACCAGGATGTTACACCTGAAAGTGTCAGATCCAATTTAACCAAAGAATTTGGTTCAGCACCTGAGGTTAAAACATACGGACCAAGTTATCAAGTAAAGGTAACAACCGACTACAAAGTAAAAGAAGATAGCGAGGTCGTAAAGAAAGAGATTATATCTAAGTTATATAATGGTACAAAGGATTTATTCAAAGATAAGACTATAACAGAAAAGAAATTCCAATCGACTGAAACATCTCCTTTGGGAATAATTAGTTCTGAAATCGTAGGACCTACAATGGCAGAAGATATTCAACGTTCTGCAATTATAGCGGTCATTATTTCGTTGGTATTAATCTTTATCTATATTGCAATACGTTTCAATAAGTGGCAATATGGTTTGGCAGGTTTGGCTTCTTTGTCATTCGATGCTTTGATTACCATAGGAGCGTTCTCGTTATTTAATAAGATTTTGCCATTTACTCTTGAAGTCGATCAGCAATTTGTTGCTGTGATTTTGACAGTTATCGGTTACTCAATCAACGATACAGTTATTGTATTCGACCGTGTAAGAGAAAATGTCAAATTATTCCCTAAGGAAAATTATGGCAAATTGATGAACGATGCGATGAACCAAACTTTGAGTAGAACATTCAATACATTGGGAACAACAATATTGACTTTGTTAATCATATTCATCTTTGGTGGAGAAGGTTTGAGAGGATTCTCATTCTCAATGTTGATAGGTATTGTAACAGGTTGCTTTGCTTCATTGTTTGTAGCTTGTCCAACGGCTTATTATTTGATAACTAAAAAGAATAAAACGACGACGGTTAAATAAAGTAAAAAATAAAGGGTTCTTGCGTTGAACAACGTGAGAATCCTTATGTATGATATGAAAGGTTTAATTGTTTTATTGATAATTGGATTTATTCTTTCTTTGTTTAAGAACAAGAAAGAAGTTTCTGCTGATAAAACTAAGGGTAAAGTAAATTCCTTGGGAGATTTTGCAGATTTGTTCGGTTTTCAAGAAGAACAACAAAAAGAAGATAAAGATTGTAGTTTTTCTAATCAAGAAGAGATATATAATAAAGATGTCGTTAATGATTTTCACCAAGCTGATAGAACTAATAATGTTGAGGCTGGTAGTTCAATGAAAGTTAATCAAAAGCGACAAACTGCAAATGATAACGACAAGAAAAGCCAAGAGGGTTTTGATGTAAGAAAAGCTATAATTTATTCTTCTATTTTGGATAGACCTTATAAGTAAGAAAATAATAATACATTATATGAGTATGCTTAAAAGAATATTAATCACGCTGGGGCTGTTAATTGCGGCCAATTTGGTAATTGCCCAAGGTATTTTAACGGGTACAATTACCGATAGTAAAACAGGCGAGCCTTTACCATTCGTCAATGTCATAGTGGTTCAGAACGGACAGCAGATGGGTGGTACTACTACGGATATGAATGGAGAGTTCCAAATCAAGAACTTGAATCCGGGTACATACGATATGAAGGCATCCTTCGTTGGTTATAAGTCTGTTTTGAAAACGGGTATTAAAGTTGCGGCGTCCGGTTTCTCTCGAGAAGGTAGTGTAAAAATGGAGCCTACTTCAGAGACGTTGGACGTTGTAGAAATTGTTGAACGTTCCGTGCCAATTATTGATATTGGTGCATCTGAAAGTGGTGCTCGTTTGACGGCAGAAGATATTGAAAACATTTCTGCTACATCTGTTGATGGTATTATCGCAACCGTTGGAGGTATAACCGATAACGGAAACGGAACTGCTGGTAGTGCCAGAGGAGAGACCAATATGCAGAGTTATGTAAACGGAGTAAAAAAATCCGGTGCTAACTTGCCTACAAAGGCTATTGGTGAAATTCAAGTTATCTTGGGTGGTACTCCTGCAAGTATTGGAGAGGCTATTGGTGGTGCAACAAACATCACATTACGTCCTCCTCAGAACAAATTTGAAGGAGCGGTTTCTTACAGAACTACTGAACCTTTCAATACACAAGGATATCATCGTGGCGATTTGTATTTGACAGGTCCTGTTATTGTAAAGAAAAATAAAGAAACAGGAGCAGAAAACACTATATTAGGATTTCGTTTGTCTGCATGGGGTCAGCATGTAAGCGACCCATATTATCGTCCAAAAGATAGACGTTATTTTATGGCGTATGATGATGTTAAACAAAGAATTGAACAAGCACCTTTGAGATACGATCCTACAACACAGTCTATACAATACGAGGCTTCTTATTTGCAAGCAAAAGATTTCCGTAGAGTTGGTCGTAAGTCCAATTTATGGTCGAATTTTGCATTCATAGAAGGTGGTTTGGAATTTAGACCGAATAAAACTTCTATATTGAAAGTTAGTGGAGAATTTTCTTATAGTTTAGGTAAAAGTGGTAGTGTTGCATCAATGTTGTTAAATAATGATAACAATGGTGAATCGGAATCTTATGAATATCAAGTTCAGGCTGACTTTACTCAGAAATTATCTTCTGACAAAGGAAGTTCTAAAATTAAAGATGTTATGTTACAGTTAGTCGGATCTTATCAGAAGTCTTATGGGGAGAGTTACAATAAAGATTTTAAGGACGATTATTTCAGATATGGTCATATTGGTACATTTAATACATACAAAAGACCGACTTACGCTTTAACTAAAATGGATATTGACGGAGATGGTTATAATGAATACGTTTATCAGCAAAATGGTTGGTTAGATTACAGAGTTGATTTTACTCCTTCTGACGACAACCCTGGACTTGCAGCTTATACTTCTCAGTTATATAATGATGAGATGTTTGCCGATTATCGTTCAAGTTTGATTAATTACACAAATATCAGATCAATGTATGGTTTGGTTAATGGTGATACACCTGGTTCAATATATGGAATGTATTCCAATGTAGGTGTTCCTGTAACAGGATATTCTAAATCTGAAACTCAACAGATATATGCTACGGCTACTTTGTCTGCTACAATAGGCAGACATATATTGGAATTAGGTTTCCAATATGATCAAGCAATATATAGAAGTTATAGTTTGGCTGCTGGCGGTCTTTGGACTTTGATGAAACAAGAAGCAAACCAACATATTCTTTACCAAGATTTGGATAATCCTATCATCGATTATAGCGGTGCCTATCCGGTTGTTTCATACGATAGAAAATATGATGAAGGTTCTCAAACTTATTTTGATAAGAGTATAAGACAAAAGTTATATGGTAATATAACCGGAACGGAATATATTGATATAGATTCTTACGATCCTTCAACATTCTCTATAGATATGTTGTCTGTTGATGAGTTGTATAATGCAGGAAATTCCTATGTTAGTTTTTCAGGTTATGATTACACCGGAAAGAAAATAACAGGAAAAACATCTTTGCAGGATTATTTCAACGGAACTAATGGTAAAAGAGAATTGGGTGCTTGGCAACCGATATATATGGCAGGTTATATACAAGACAGATTCAATTTTAGAGATTTGATATTCAATATCGGTGTTCGTGTTGATAGATATGATGGTAATCAACAAGGTTTGAAAGACCCATATTTATTATATGCTTCTTATACGGTGGCTGATATGAAAAACAATGGCAGAACAGATATTCCTGCCGGCGTTCCAGATGATGCTATTGTTTATGTAAATACATTGAATAGTGGTTTGAGCAATAACTTCCAAGGCGTTAATATTACCGGTTACCGTTCGGGAGAAGGTTCAGCTTCTACATGGTATACTGCAAGTGGAGAAATTGTTTCCGACCCAAGTAGAGTTTCTGGTGCATCGGGACAGCCATTGCCATTTAGAAAAGGCTTGTTGCAAGATACCGGTCTTCCTGAAACCATCAGTACGGAAGCATTTAAAGATTATGAACCGCAGATTGTTGTTATGCCTCGTATAGCATTCTCGTTCCCTGTTTCTGATAAATCAGAGTTCAAAGCATCTTATGATGTTATCGCAAGAAGACCGGGTTCAGGTTATTGGCAAGCAAATTATGTAAGTTACTTGTTTATGGAAAGACAAAGTGGTGCAGCATTGACAAATCCAAACTTGAAACCTGAAAAGATTACAAACTATGAGTTGTCATTCCAACAGGCGTTGTCAGAAAGTGCTGCATTATCAATCTCTGCTTACTACAAACAAACAAGAGACCTTATCAACTTGGTTCAGTATGTTGGTGCAGACCCTACTACAATGTACTATTCTTATGATAATCAAGATTTCAGAACAACCAAAGGTTTGACAGTAGGATATGATTTGAGACGTTCAAGAAATGTTAGAATTTCTGCTAGTTACACTTTGCAATATGCAGAAGGTACAACAGGTCTTCCTACTACGACAATTCTTTCTTTGATTAGAGCCGGTTACCCTAATGTTAAGATGATGTTCCCTATCAGTGATGATAGACGTCATGCTTTCAAGTTAGGTTTGGATTTCAGATTTGACGGAGGCGATAAATACAATGGTCCTACAACAAAGAGAATTGTTACAGACAAGAATGGCGAAGCAAAAGTTAAAACCATTAAATGGTTACAAAATTTTGGTGTTAATATAACAGGTTTGGCTCAATCAGGAGCTCCTTATACAAAGTATTTCAGTAATACGCAATCTACAATTGTCGGTAGTTATCGTGGTGCCCGTTTGCCTTGGATTTTCCGTTTTGATATGACTATCAATAAGGCGTTTATGTTCAAAGTTGGTAAGCGTAACACTATGTTAAATGCATTCTGTACTATTTATAACGTTCTTGACACTAAGGGTGTTATGGGAGTATATGGTGTAACCGGCGACCCTGATGATAATGGTTATTTGACAGATCCGGAAACTCAGACTGCAATCAGATCTCAACTTGATGAAAAAGCATATAGAAATTACTATATGATGTACTTGGATAATTCTAGTTACAATTATCTTTCTCCAAGAAGAGTTGAAATAGGCGTTCAATACGAGTTTTAGGGGATTAATGTTTAATTAGAAATATTTGAAAAGTTATGAAACATATTGTTCGTAAATTAACGTTATTAATGTTTTGTTTATGCTTTGTTAGCATATCTGCCGATGCGTTACCATACAAAGGAAAGGTTGCTAAAAAAGTTGTAACAAAGGCAGGAGATCTTGAGAGATGTAGACGTGCTCAGGGCTCTGCGGAATTAAGTATAAACAATGTCCGTGCTCGTATTAACCAAGGCGGTAATATGTGGTATGACGGTTCCACAGCACAATACTATGTGCCAAAAGACGGTAATAGTACTGCAATGTTCTGTGCGGCTTTGTGGATTGGAGGACAAGACGAAAACCAGCAGTTGCGTGTGGCAGCTTTGAAATTTGGTCAATCCGGTGATGATTTTTGGCCGGGTCCATTGACCGTTGATGCTAATGCTTCTGTAAATAAAGCTGTTTGTGATGAATGGGATAAATTATATAAAATCACAAGAGCAGAAGTACAGGCGTTCATTAACTCTTTTGAAAAGGATTCTGAAGGTAAGCCTATCCCTGGAACTTACGATCCGGAGACACTTACAGATGTTATAAGGAATTGGCCGGGAAACGGTAATACTTCTTTGAAACAATCTAAATTCTTAGCTCCTTTCTACGATCAAAATAAGAATGGTATATACGAGTATAATGATGGTGATTATCCATATTATGATTTTGAAGGAGTTTTGTGTCCAGCTAAAATTAAAGCAGAATTGCCTGCAGGTAGTACATATACTCCAATACCTACAATGGAATCCGATACGACAAACCCTAATTACGGAACAGGTGGCAAAATGGCTGCTTACAATGGTTTGCTTGTCGATCAAGTATTAAAAGGAGATGAAACCATTTGGTGGATTTTCAATGATAAGGGTGCTGCTCACACCGAGTCCGGTTCAGAGAACCCTATCGGTTTGGAAATTCGTGCTCAGGCATTTGCTTTCACTATGAATAATGAAATCAACAACATGACTTTCTATTCATACGAAATCATCAACCGTTCTACATTTACATTGACTAATACGTTTTTCAGCCAGTGGGTTGATACAGACTTAGGATATGCACAAGATGACTATGTCGGTTGTGATGTTGAGAGAGGTTTGGGATATTGCTACAATGGACAAAAGACTGACGGTCCTGGAACAGGTGCTTATTCCGGCAACCCTCCTGCTGTTGGTATAGACTTCTTCCAAGGTCCTTATATGGATCCTGACGGACGTGATAATCCAAAAGTAGATATTGAGGCCTTTATTGAAAATTATGGTAGAAGAGAGTTAGGTCAATATTGTGTTGAAGCAGGTTTAACTTATGCTGATACAAATAATGTTGATAAGATGGATGAAAAGGACACAAATAAGATAAAATTGAATATCATCTTAACTGATAATGCTTACAAATATAAAAAGGCTTGGTATCCAAAATCAAAGAATGCCGTAGATGCTTGTGCAATCAACGGAGTTAATTTCGGTAATGGTATTGTTGATGACGAGCGTTTTGGTATGAGACGTTTTGTATATTACAATAATAGTATTGCTTCCAATGGAGAACCTGATAAGGCATCTGACTATTACAACTACCTAAGAGGATATTGGAAAGACAATAAACGTATGGTCTTCGGAGGTAATGGATATAATACCGATGTAGAAGAAGGTGTTTATGCAGACTTTATGTTTCCTGGAACTTCTGATATTTGGGGTTGGGGCGTAAGAGAAACCGGTAGAGAAGACGAATATGCAGGTAAAAACTGGTCGGAACAAACAGCAGGTAATGAGCCGGGCGATAGACGTTTTATGCAATCTGCCGGTCCATTCACTTTGAAACCTGGTGCAATCAACTATATTACTGTTGGTATTCCATTCGCACAAGCTGCAACCGGTGGTCCTTGGGCTTCTGTTGAATTGCTTCGTACGGTCGATGACAAGTGCCAGGCATTGTTCGACAATTGTTTCAATGTATTTGAAGGTCCTGATGCTCCTAATGTTGTTGTTCAGGAATTGGATAGAGAGATTATACTTTATCTGACAAATGAACCTGGAAGCAACAACTTCAATGAGAAGTTTAGCGAAATTGATAATACAATACCAAGAGATTATCAAGAAATGGTAATCAATGGTAGCGACACAACTTATGTAACTCACGAATACGATAGAAATTACAGATTTGAAGGTTATCAAATCTTCCAGTTGGCTGACGCTTCTGTATCTGTTGCCGATATTTATGACAATAGCAAGGCTCGTTTGGTTGCACAGTGTGATATTGAAAATTACGACCCTGCCCAAAACAATGCTCCTATTGCCGAATTGACCAATGTTACAATAACTAATGGCTATCCATCATCACAGGTAATGGTCAGCGGTGCTAACGAAGGTATCAGACACTCATTCAGTATTACGGAAGATATGTTTGCAACAACTACTGACAAACGTATTGTAAATAATAAGAAATACTATTACATTGCTATCGCTTATGCGTACAATGATTATAAACATTACAACGTTGAAGACGCTACAAAAATAGACGGTCAAAAAGAGCCTTATGTAGCATCAAGAAAGAAAGGTGACGGTAGCAGTATTGAGCCTGTTATGGCAATACCTCACATGAATCAAGCAGAACAAAACGGAACTTTGGTTCAATCTTCTTATGGTGTTTCTCCTGAAATTATCCGTATAGAGGGTAATGGAAATGGTGGTATGACTTTGAGATTGTCTTCTGAGTCTGTCGATAATTTGTTTGACCCTGCAAATACTGCAAACATCATTCAACATCCTAAGTATGAAAAGAACTATGGTCCGTTGAACATTTCTATCGTTGATCCGTTGAACGTAAAACAAGGTGATTATTACATACGTTTGATACCTAATCAAAATTCTCCTAACCTTATGGATAGTTGCACTTGGGCATTGACAAATGTAAATCCTGACTTGGCTCTTTATTTTGACGGAAAAGATTCTGTATATGAGGTTATATCAGATCGTCCTATATGCGATATTAATGAACAGATAATATTTGATTTGGGTATTTCTGTATCGATTAACAATATTCCTAATGTTGCTGAAACGATAAATATGACTCTTACTCAGTTACAATATGTGGCTAATGCGTTGAATAGTGATGCATATTTGTCTTCAAACATTGTATATAAAGATGCAAGCAAGGGTTGGTTGTATGGTTTCACTGACTCTGATGAATCTATGGTTACCAATTGGATTAGAAGTGGTTCATCTGTACCTGCCGGTGATGATGGTAATTTCATTTCCGACCCTAATTCGGATTACTATTATGTACGTCGTCGTGAGACAGGAGGGGAGGACAAAGTCGCTTTGGATCCTAATAGCCAATTTGAGAATGTTGTTTATGGAACATGGGCTCCATATAAACTGACATCTTTTGAAGACAATCACCCTGCATTTTCTCGTAGATATTTCCTTGTAAATGGAGAGACTGAAAATAATGATTGGAGTAACCCATTGCAGATGCGTTCATTAGTATATAATGATATGAATAATTTGGCATCCGTTGATATTGTATTTACGAGCGATACTTCAAAATGGACTCGTTGTCCTGTTATCGAAATGGGTACTGATACTACGGTAACAGAGGGACGTGCAAAGAAATTCCAATTAAGAAGGCATGCATCTGTTGATAAAGAAGGTAATGCCATAGTAGATGCTGATTATCCTCAGGGTATGGGTTGGTTTCCTGGTTATGCGATTAATTTGGAAACAGGAGAAAGATTGAATTTAATGTTCGGAGAAAATTCTTCTCTTGGTCAGTACAATGGTCGTGATATGATGTGGAATCCTACTCTTGCTGGTAATGGAAGTTCTTATGGTGGTATGCATTATGTATATGTTCTTGGAACAAATCAGTTCAGAATCAATCCTCAATTAGGTTCAATTACCACAGTTTCTCCAACGAGATATGACCAAGGCGTTTGGGCTTATGATATTTTGAAACAATTAGATGATTTGACTGGTACTGGTGGTTCAAACGTTAGAATTTTTGATAGAGTTGAATCGTTGTTTGCTTCCGTTATGTGGGTAGGTATGCCTGCTCCATTGACTCAAATGTTCGCACAAGGTGTAGATGAGGCAAATAAAGACAAATCTCCTATGTTGATACCTACTGATGCAACTGTTCAAATAAGAGTTAGAAAGCCTTATCAACTAAATTGGGCAGGAAGTTCTTATGACAACAACAATAAACCTGAAACTCCAATGAACAACAATTATCCAATGTATCAATTCACACTTGGTAGCGATATCGCTGTTATGAGAGGTGTTACAAGCATTGCAGAAAGTGCTTTGGATGATATTCAGGTTGTTCCTAATCCTTATTTTGCATTTGACTTGTATGAGCAAGATCAGATTCAGAATTTGGTTAAGATTACCAATCTTCCGCCTGATTGTTATATAACAATATATGCTGTTGATGGTACGGTTGTTCGTAAATTGAGAGGCCCTTCCGCTTCATTGGTTTCAGGCGGAGGCACTGCATTGACGAGTGTTGATTGGGATTTGAAGAATGAAAGAGGTCTTCAAATATCAGGCGGTGTGTATCTAATTCATGTTAAGGCTGATGGTATTGGAGAAAAATTGGTTAAATGGTTTGGCGCTTTGCGTCCGGTTGATTTGAACTCTTTCCAATAATAGTTAGTTAAACAAGCAATAGTTTTTGATTTAAAACTTAGAAAAGATAGAAGTTATGAATAAAATACATAAAATAATCAGTTTAGTCATATTATTGACAATGCTTGTGCCTAATATGACAAAAGCAGGTAACGACGACAGACGTGGTACGGCCGGAGCAGGGGAGTTGTTGATTAACCCTTGGGCTCGCAGTGCCGGTTGGTCAGGTGTCAATACTGCTAATGGTAGAGGATTGGATGCTTTGTTTACTAACCCGGCAGGTTTAGGACATGCAGGTGGTACGGAGTTCTATATCAACTATTCCAACTATCTAAATAATTCCGATATAGGTATAATTACGGCGGGTTTGGCTCAAAATCTTGGTGATTATGGCGTTTTGGGTTTGACGGTTAATTCTATGAGTTTTGGTAAGATTGATAGAACAACTGTTAATGCTCCTGAACCAACAGGTGGTACATTCAGCCCTAATTTGATGAATATAGGAGTATCGTTTGCAAAGGCGTTTTCTTCAAGTATCTATGCCGGTATTACGTTGAAAGTTATCAGCGAAGGTATAGACAATGTTACTGCAACAGGTGTCGGTTTTGACGCAGGTATTCAATATGTAACGGGTAACGATTATGAAATCAAGTTCGGTATTGCGTTGAAGAACTGGGGCCCTTCTATGAGTTTCTCGGGTGATGGCCTTTCTATCATGTCAACAATACAGAATGCTGATTACAATATGACGGTAGAACAGCGTTCGTTGGCTTGGGAGTTGCCTTCAAGTTTGAATATCGGTGCTTCTTACGATTTCTTATTTGCTGAAAAAGAACATCGTTTGACGTTGGCAGCAAACTATGAGTCAATGGCATTTGCAAAAGACCTTTACACAGCCGGTGCTGAATATGCTTTCAAGAATTTGTTTATGATTCGTTGCGGTTATACTTATCAAGACGGTGGTACGAGCGATATTTATACCAATACCGAGAGAACAAACTTCTCTAACGGCTTTTCGGCAGGTGCTACAATCAACGCTACAATATCCAAAGCAAAGGGTGATAAACGTAGCAAAGACCTGTCTATCGATTACGCTTATAGAACCACTGCAATTATGGGCGGAATCCATACGGTCGGTGTGAGATTGACTTTGTAAAATATAGATAACAGATAGTTAAATATATTCAAAATGAATAGAAGACTTGAAATAATAGTCTTCTATTCGTTTAATTTGTAAATCATAAAACAAAAAAATATGTCAGAAATTAAATATTATTCAGCGGAAGGGCTGAAAAGACTTAAAGACGAGCTTCATCATCTGATTGCTGTTGAGCGTCCTGCCATTTCTGCGGCTATTGCAGAGGCAAGGGAAAAGGGTGATTTGAGTGAAAACGCCGAATATGATGCGGCAAAAGAGGCTCAATCGCATTTGGAAGCCAAGATAGTGCAGATGCAAGACTTGGTTGCCAATGCCCGCCTGCTTGATGAAAGCAAGATAGACACATCCAAGGTGTTGTTGCTTTCAAAGGTGGAGTTTGAAAACGTTGCATTGAAAAAGAAAATGACATACGAGATAGTTCCCGAGAATGAAGCGGATTTCAAACAGGGAAAGATTTCCGTTACTTCCCCGATTGCAGTGGGTCTTTTGGGAAAACAAGTCGGAGATGTGGCAGAAGTCAAAGTTCCTGCCGGTATAATGAAATTAAAGATAACGAAAATATCACGTTAAGCGTGGTGTTTTGATTTGCAGAGTAAGAAATAAAGATTATGGCATCAATATTTTCAAAAATAATAGCGGGAGAAATTCCTTCTTACAAGGTTGCCGAGAACGATAAGTTTTATGCGTTTTTGGATATTTCTCCGTTACAGAAAGGTCATACGTTGGTTGTGCCGAAAAAAGAAGAGGATTACATCTTTGATATTTCGGACGAGGATTTGAAAGACTATATATGTTATGCGAAACGTATTGCAAGCGCAATTAAAAAGGCTTATCCTTGCGTTAAGGTTGGTATGGCTGTCATCGGTCTTGAAGTGCGACATGCACATATTCATTTGGTTCCTATGCAAAAGGAGGGAGATTTGAATTTTGCCAACCCTAAGATGAGTTTCACAGAGGCAGAGTTTAAGGAAATCGCCGCCAATATCGCCGCCAATATGTAGAATTTTAATCGCAAGTATGTAGAAATTTAATCGTAAGATAGAAATTTATAACGCAAGGTTTTTTGCCTTGCGTTTTTTTATGCCCTTTGCCGCTATTATCATCATTTACTTTGCCATTTTTATGGCAGCCTTGTGTTTATCATATTGACATTTTCCTCTTTTATTCAATGATTAACCCAAATCGGTCATTGGATTTTGCACACCGCTTTGATACTTATGCTGTGCGTATTGAAGATTATGTTCTTTATACTTATATTCGTGCGGCGTGGAGTGAGGTTTTGGAGTATAAACAGCCGTACTTTTTTCCAAATTAGCCTAACTCTCGTTCAAGTCAGCCCAAAACTTTTCCAAGTCAGCCCAAAACGTGCAGCAAAGTTGCGCAACTTTGCCCTTGATAGTTGCGCAACTTTCATCGACAAAGTTGCGCAACTTTGATGGATGTTTCAGGCTGACTTGGAAAAGTATTGGGCTGACCTGGAAAAGTATTGGGCTGATTTGGAAAAGTATTGGGCTGATTTGAACACAAATCTCAGTAGAATAAATACAAACTTCAAACCAACGGGTATAAACTTCAATGCAAAAAATACAAACTTCAAACCAACGGGGTACAAATCTCAATGCAATAAATAGAAACTTCAATACAAAAAATATCAACTTCAAGCCAATGAGTATAAATCTCAAAGCAATGAATAAAAATCTCAAAGCAATGGTTGTAAAATGTAGGGGTTTATGTGTGTAATATGAAGACGGCAATGTAAAATATCAATTCGCTAATATTAAAAATCAAGATGCTAATGTAAAATATCCGTTTGCTAACGGCCGCCAGTGAGGACGGAAAGCGTTTCGGGTAGGCAGCGTTTAAGGATTTTGTGGGCGAAAACGGATAAAACGGCTATCGTCGGAACACAAATGAAGTAGTTAAGTAAAAAACTTAAATCGTTTTGAGGCAATATGCGAATTAAAAAGGTGTTGAGCGATTGTAACGGAATGACGTGTATGGCGAATAAAAAGAAAGATGCTTGCGATAAGGAGCGGTTTTCGGCTTTGATGCGGCGTTTGATAAGAGAGGAAACGAAAAGTAAGACGCAAACGATACCAAACAAAAGGAAAAGATTGTGAATATAAGGGTTGTCGGTGGCAGTGTGCGGCTTGTTTGTCGGCGAAATGTTGAGCAATAAATCCGAAACCATAAGGATAAACGTTGTAATATAAACCGATTTGCGTGGCAAATGTGCGATGGTTTTGATGATATTAAGGTCGTTTATGCTGAAAAATGCACCCAACGAAAAGAAAAATACGGCACTCGCACTTCGTCCCAAAACATCAAAATCCATAAACCAAAGTAGGCACAACAGCGATATGGCGATAATGTTTTTGTTTCTTAAAAGCAGAAAAACGATTGGAGAAAGGATACACATATAAATCAAGTCCCTTATGAACCAAAACTGAAACGCTATCGGGCTTTTTCCGCCATTCCAATAACAAAAGGCGGAAAGTATGTGCGGAAGTGTCGTTGCGTAATGGCGTATGTACGGGTCGGTGAAGATGCGAAACAAGAGTACAAATAAATTCCAAAGCAGGTAGGGAACAAGTAACGTGTTTATTCGTTTTTTTAGTTTGGACAGATAAGAGGAAATGGTGAAGGATTGTTTATTGTCTTTGTTGAAAAAGAAGTAATATCCCGATATGATAAAGAATAACGGCACTGCCAAACGGGTAATCACCTGCGAGATTAAGAAATATACGGCGAAGGCAGGCGTTGAAGGGTGCATATTTATCAAATTCGGCTGATGTACATGGATAAAGCAGACGGCAATCATCAAAGGAAAGCGTAGGAAATCCATGGTTTTTGATTGCAGTGCGTCGTAATCGGGCAAAAGAGGGCGTTTGTTTGGTATGGTGTCGGACATTTGCGTTGCGAAAAGAAAATATAAAGGTTTTGATAAATAAAAGTGCGGGATTATGTTTCAAATCACGCACTTTTGGGTATTAAATAACAAGTAAATTATTTGATAATCTTATTGACATCATCTTCACTCAGGGTTGCGGCGTCAAGATTTTTAGGAATCTTGTAGTTTTTGCCGTTATATTTGATGTAAGCACCGAAACGACCGTTCAGAAGTTGGGCTCCCGAAGAAAATTCTTTCAAAGCGGTGGAACTCGTTGCTTTCTTTTTGCCGTTTACAATGTCTATTGCCTGTTGCGGTTGAAGGGTTGCCACATCGATATCCTTAGGTATTCGGAAGTTTTTCTCTTTGTATGAAAGATACAATCCGAATCTGCCGTATTTTAATTCAATCGGCTCGTTCTCCAACAGGGTTATCGTTTTCGGCAGGTCTTTGGTCAGAGCGTCTTTTGTAATCTTTTTTTCTATTTCCGTTATGGATTGCTCCAAAGTTACGTTGTATGGGTCGATATCTTTTGGAAGCGAAACGTTTTTGTCGCCCCATTTGATGTAAGCACCGAAGCGGCCTGTGTTGGCAAGAATTTCTTTGTCCTTGTATTTGCCCACAAGACGAGGAAGGTTAAACAGCGACAAAGCCTCTTCCAATGTTATGGTGGAAATACTTTGGTTGTTTTTCAGCGAAGAGAACTGCAAATTCTCGTCTTTGCCGCTCTCGCCGATTTGTACCAACGAACCGTAGCGACCGATACGGGCATAAACCTTTTTGCCGCTCTTAGGATCGATGCCAAGAAACCTTTCGCCCTTTTGTCTTTCGGAATTATCGTTGGCGTTTTTCACTTCTGCAATGAAAGGATTGTAGAAATCGGACATCATCTTGTGCCAGTCTTTTTTGCCTTGTGCGATTTGGTCAAACTGACTCTCCACTTCGGCAGTGAAATTATAGGAAAGAATATCCTTAAAGTTCTCAACAAGGAAATTATTTACGATTATTCCTATATCGGTCGGGGCAAGTTTGTTGTTTTCTTTGCCGTAGTTTTCTATTTCAACGCTTTTGGTTATTTGTTTATCTTCAAGTGTCAAAACATTTACTTCTCTTGTCTGAGCAGGTAATGAACGTTTTTCCACATATTCGCGGCGTTGAATTGTCGTTATTGTAGGGGCGTATGTGGAAGGACGACCTATGCCCAAATCCTCCAAACGTTTGACAAGCGATGCTTCATTGTATCTTGCAGGTTGCGAATTGAAAGATTGTTTTGCTTTTATCTGTTGCAAAAGAAGTGTTTCGCCGTCGGAGATGTTAGGTATTAAAGAAATCTCTTCTTCGTTAGGCTCATCGTCATCAACACTCACCTGATAAAGTTTCAAAAATCCGTCAAACAAAATCACTTCGGCTTGGGAAGTGAAATGATTGTCGTCGTTGCTTATTTCTATATCGATTACTGTTTTTTCGAGTTTGGCTTCTGCCATTTGCGAAGCCACCATACGTTTCCAAATAAGAGAATACAGACGTGTTTGATAACTGTCGCCGCTTATTGTTTGGCGTTCCAATGATGTAGGACGAATTGCTTCGTGGGCTTCTTGGGCTCCTTTGCTCTTGGTTGCGTATTTTCTTATTTTCAAATACTGCTTGCCAAACATATCGGGGATAACTTGTTTGGCCATATCCAAAGCGTAATCACTCAAATTAACGGAGTCTGTTCTCATATAAGTTATCAAACCTTGCTCATAAAGTTGCTGGGCAACCATCATAGTCTGCGAAACAGAAAAACCAAGTTTTCGGGAAGCCTCTTGCTGCAATGTGGAAGTGGTAAAAGGAGGTGCGGGCATACGTTTCTCGGGTTTCTTTTCGATTGCACAAACCTTGAAAGTGGCATCGGCGCATCTGTTTAGAAATTCATAAGCCTTTTCTTCGGAATCGAACTTGTTGTTTAGCGTTGCTTTCAACAGGCTTTTGTTATCCGATGTATGAAACAAGGCACTGACTTTATAATTAAAAGAAGAAACGAATTGTTTTATCTCTTCTTCTTTTTCAACAATCAAACGAACGGCAATACTTTGCACTCTGCCGGCAGACAATCCCAATTTGATTTTCTTCCATAGCACGGGCGACATCTCGTAACCGACAATACGGTCCAAAACTCTTCTCGCCTGTTGGGCATTAACCAAGTTAATGTCTATCTCACGAGGATTGGCGATGGCGTTAAGGATTGCAGTCTTTGTGATTTCGTTGAAAACAATACGTTTGGTATCTTTCTTTTTTAGGTTTAACTCCTCGTTCAAATGCCAAGCGATAGCCTCTCCCTCACGGTCCTCATCACTTGCAAGCCATACCGTTTTGACTTTCTTCACGGCATCTTTCAATTCCTTGACAACTTTTTTCTTGTCCTCCGGTACTATATAGTTTGGTTCAAATTTGTTTTCTATATCTATTCCCAACTCTTTCTTTTCCAAATCACGGATATGACCGAAAGAAGACATAACTTTATAATCGTTTCCTAAGTATTTCTCTATGGTTTTAGCCTTAGCAGGCGACTCGACTATTACTAAATTATCTGCCATTTTGTTTATCTTTGATTTAAGAGTTTGCAAAATTACAATAATAAATGAAAACAAAATAAGACATTAATTAAAAAAAAACATTTTTTTTTGTACTTTTGCAGCCTTGATTTGAGAATGGAAAAATTGATACAAAACACCATGAAAAAGATATTGTTTTTACTCGCCATATTGTGCGTTCAGACGAGTTTCGCTCAACTGATAATCGGCAACAATAGATTTGAAAAATACTTACCTATGCTTGAAAACAAAAGGGTTGCTGTTGTCTGCAATCACACAAGTGTAGTCTTTGAGGTTAATAATGACACCGCAAAAAAGGTATCGAAGCATTTGGTTGATACATTACTTAGTAAAAACATAAACATTAAAACTCTCTTTACTCCTGAACATGGTTTGAAAGGGACACAGGAAGCCGGCAAATTGATTAATGGCGTTGCGTATTACAAAGATTCAATAAAAATTATCTCCCTGTACGGCAAAAACAAGAAACCGACAAACCGACAAATGAATGATATAGATATTGTGGTTTTTGATTTGCAGGACGTAGGTTGTCGTTTTTATACGTACATTTCGACATTGGAATACGTTATGGCGGCATGCATCGAAAACTCTAAACCTATAATCGTTTTGGATAGACCAAATCCCAATAATTTCGTTGCGGGACCTGTTTTGAAAAACGATTGTAAAAGTTTTGTGGGTATGCAACCTATTCCTATTTGTTATGGATTGACGATAGGGGAGTATGCAAAGATGATAAACGATGAACATTTGGCAGATAGTTCGCGTCTTTGTGATTTGACGGTTATACATATGCTTAATTACAATCGTGATAGCATTTATACAATAGATGTTTTCCCTTCGCCGAACTTACAAAGTATGCAGGCAATTCGTAATTATCCTACTTTATGTCTGTTTGAGGGTACTCCGATATCTGTCGGCAGAGGAACAAATCAACCTTTTGAGATTGCAGGTTTTCCCGAATATCCTATCAAGATAAAGAAATTCGTACCAAAATCCATTAAAGGCGTTGCCGAAAACCCTCCTTATGTGAATGACACGTGTTTCGGTGTTACTTACAAGATAAATTCGCAGGATATAGAGTTGGAAGAAATTATTGAGATGTACAATTATTTTCCTCAAAAAGACAAGTTCTTTAATCGTATGTTCGACCTTCTGACGGGCGATAAGACTATAAAAGAACAAATCAAGCAGGGAAAATCGGCAGACGACATTCGCCAGACTTGGGAAGAAGATTTAAGAAAATACGACAATATTAGACAAAAATATCTTATCTATAAATAATCCTGGCGATTGGTTTTGTTTTGACTAATGTTTATTATACTTTAATTATGTACTAAAAGAAAAAGAGTTTTTGGGCTTATGATAAAACTACCTGTTTATGAAATTTTTTATTCCTTGCAAGGCGAGGGCAGAAATGTTGGTATGGCTGCGTGTTTTATACGTCTTGCGGGTTGTAATGTGGGTTGTGATTTTTGCGATGAGAAAAAGGCTTGGAGCAAGAGCAATTCCGTTTTGATGAATGTTGATGAGATTTTACAGAGGGTTAAAGAGTTTTCTGCGACAAATGTTATCGTTACAGGAGGAGAGCCTACTCTTTATGATTTAACTGAACTAACAAAAGCGTTGCACGATAACGGAATAAAGACATATATTGAGACCTCCGGGGTTAATACTATCACCGGATTTTGGGATTGGATTACTCTTTCGCCTAAAAAAAACAAATTGTCGCTGACGAAATCGCTGCAAAAGGCGAATGAATTAAAAGTTGTCATTGAACAAGAAAAAGATTTCATATTTGCCGAAAATATGCGTTCGCAAGCAACGGCAAAAACGGATAGTGATTTGAAAGAAAAAGTGTTTTATTTGCAGCCCGAATATTCAAAGAAAGAAACGGTGCTGCCTATTATTGAAGAATACATCAAGGCTAATCCCGTTTGGCGATTGTCGTTACAGATGCACAAAATGATAAATGTGAAATAATAAAAGCGAAATTGTAATTGCGTTTTGCGTAACGAGTTTTTTAATTACTCACATTGATAAAATAATGTTTAATACTATTATATTAATGTTAAACATTATTTTGCTAATGTTTAACACCAATTTTGTGATATGAGATATTATTTTTTCGATACGTGTTTTGAAAGAATTTATTTGAGATGCGGGATTGTTTTTTGCTGAATGTAGCCTTGCGAAGTCTTGCGTAAAATTATTGTCGTTACACCATTTGTCAAAAGAATGTATTTTGCGTTTAAGGTTAGGTTGTAGGCGGTTGCTTGCGATACTGTTTTGTCGGTTATTGGCACTGTTTGGGCTTTGCATTCGACAAGCATAAATGGTTTTCGCTCGCTATCGTAAATTACAATGTCATATCGCTTTTGCATTTGCCCTACATTTATTTGTGCTTCCAATGAAAAACGCGTCAAAGGGTAATGAAAACTTTCGTTTAGGATAGAAACGGTATGTTGCCTTACCGTTTCTTCTGGCGTTAGGGCAACATACCGTCTGCGTATCTTACAATATATTTTTTCTTTAATCATCGTAGTCTTCGCTTGAAGAGTTGTAGTCTTGTGAAGAAGATTGTGTAGGTTTCTTTTGTCTTTTCATATTTGCGGTTTTACCGAAGTTATATGAGAAAGATATTCTTACGCTTTGAGAATAAGGGTGGCGTTTTGTGAATGATATGTATTGGTCGGTGTAAGCATAACCGAAGCCGCCGCGAGTATCGAAAATATCACGGAAATTCAAAGCGATTGTAGCACGTTTATTCCAAAGTGATTTTCTTATAGCCAAGTCAAAATCGTATCGGGCATTGTCTTTACCTTGAATAGTTTTTCGTGGAGCGTTATAACGTCCGGATAATTGTATAGTAAAGTTTTTAGGTAGGGTGATGGTAGTGTTTAATTTGGCGTTGAAGTTAAAAGAACTTATTTCGCTATAACCCAAGCCCGTTCCGTCTTGGTAAGAACCAAAGAAGTTCATACTTAGATTGGCTTTCCACCAATCGGTAATATCTCTATCGACGATAAATTCCAATCCATAGTTTGAAGAATGGGCAAGATTGACGAATGTTTGGGCTGTTACACTGTTGGCATCTTCGTTACTTGCCGCTTCCCAAGCCCATTCAAAGCCGTATCTTTCTGCATTCTCTTCGTTCCAAAGAAATTGAAACCGTGTTATTCCATTATTCACATAACGGTAATAAGCAGAAGTGAAAATTGTTGTTTTAGGTAACATCAAAGACCAACCTAATTCAAAAGCATTAGTAAATTCAGGGTCTATATCGGGATTACCAAAACGTAAATATTCTTTATTGGTTCTGTCGATGTTCGGCATAATTGTCCAAGGATCGGGACGACGGATACGACGGGAATATGATATTTGGAATGAATTCATTTGATTCAATTGATAAGAAATATGTATTGACGGATACAATGGGTTATAGTCTTTATTGAATGGTGTAGATACGTGTTCGAAATCTGTTTTTTTGAAATCGTTTTTTACAATCTCTTGACGCAAACCTAATTGTGCGGAGAATTTCTTACCTATCTGAAATCCGTATGTAGCATAGAAAGCGTGGATAAATTCATCTCTTTCAAAATCGTAACTCTCTTTGTTGTTCAATATGCCATCGTAGGCTGTCCTTGATGTTGAGGAGCCACCGTGATAATCTAAATTATAACCAACTTCCAATTTTGAATTTTCGCCAAAAGGATGGACATAATGAATATCAGAAATCGCTCCATAATTATTACTTTCGGACGTATCGCCTCTATAATAATCTTGAATTAAACTACCATTGAAAATCTCGCCGTTATTTGCGTATGTAATGTCGTCTTGAATTTTTCTGTTCATTTTACCCCAATTCCAAGTGAAACTTGCATAGAATTGTTGTTCTTTATTGTTTTTGAAATCCTTTTGATATGAAAGTCCGACGTTGTTAAATATTCCATAGCTCGTTCCATTACTCTGATCAATATTGTTACGCTCGTCAATATCCTTTATAAGGTTGCTGTTGGTGGTTGTGGAATAATCATCGGGAGTGTCATGTATGTGAGAATTCAGACTTAACGTTAAGGTGTTATATTTATTGATATACCAATCACCACCTATTCTAAAACCGCCGCCGAAACCTTTCTCGCCGCCGTTTCTTTGACTTCTTATTATATCTGACACACTTCCGTTATCATTAAAGAATCGCAGATTATCGGTTTTCATACCTCTTTGATTGTAATTAAAATCTCCCGAAGCGGAAAGTGAAAACTTTTTATTGGACCAATTGATTGAAGCCGACAATCGTTCTTTTGGTTGAAATTCTTTTAATGACGAACCGCTCGATAGATTGATATTACCATTCAAACCCATATTTCCTTTTTCTTTCAAAGTGATGTTGATAATACCGCTCATACCTTCCGGATTGTATTTAGCCGAAGGGTTGGTGATAACTTCGACTTTGTCGATTTGTGAAGCAGGTATTTGATTTAATACAGTCGCCACATCGTTGCCATATAATGTAGAGGGTTTGCCGTCAATCAAAAGAGTAACGTTTGAAGCCCCTCGAAGAGATATATTACCCTCGTCATCGACTTCAACACTCGGAACATCTTGCAAAACATCGCTTGCATCTCCGCCTGCGCTGACAAGATTTTGATCTACATTGACTACACGTTTGTCAAGTTTATATTCCATCATTTGTTTAGCACCGACAATTGTAACTTCTTGCAAATTCTCGCTTGAAGTCTGTAATCTTATTGTTCCGACATTAACGTTGGAGGATTTTATTTCAACATCCTTTATGAAATCCTTGTAACCGACAAATGAAAACTTGATTGTATATTTACCATAACTGATATTTTTGATGTTAAAATCGCCATTGTCATTGGTTATACCTCCATTGACAAGTTTGGAATCTTTCAATATCGATACAGATACGTACGGCAAGGGCGAAGAATCATTATCGTCTAAAATCTTTCCTGATAACGTTGATTTTTGTGCTGACACTGATAAACTGATTATTAACATTAATAATAGGGGAACGCATAACATTGTTTTCTTAAAAAATCTCATATCTTTTCTTTTATGTCGTTAATAATTAAAAAGTGAATAACGTAAGTTTTTTTGAAACATTACATTTTTTTTGACAAAAAAGACTGCAAAAAGTTTAATTTAGGAATGTGAATTACAATCAAATTTTTTATTTGCGTTGTTATATGAACCGGATTTTGGCGTAATGACGTTGTTGAATGAGCGTTGTTGAGTAGATTTTATGTAAAAGTGAAAATTTTATTAATTTTTGTTGTCTTAAAGATGAATTTATGGGCAAAATTAGGCTAAAATATCTATATTTTTAGAATAAAAATCAAAATGGATAATAATAGAAATATAAATTTTTTATCTTGAAAAACAATATTTTAAGGACTAATAGCGAAAAAAATAGTTATAAATATTTGGTGGGTATTTGAAAATATCGTAATTTTGCATTCGCCTTTTGAGAGGAAAACTAAACGTGGTACAGGGGATTTAGGCGGGAGAGAAAAGGACAAGTTCAGTTATTTGAAAGTTTAAGAGATAAGATAAAAGAATGCCGATATAACTCAGTTGGTAGAGTAGCTGATTTGTAATCAGCCTGTCGGGGGTTCAAGTCCCTCTATCGGCTCAATCTTGTTGGGGAAGTCGCATAGTGGCAATTGCAACAGACTGTAAATCTGTCCTCTTCGGAGTTCGGTGGTTCGAGTCCACCCTTCCCCACGCAAAGTCAAAAGGTATTTTCATTTACATTTATTTATAAATATCTTTAAGACTAAAAGCCATGCGGGAATAGCTCATTTGGTAGAGCGATAGCCTTCCAAGCTATAGGTGGCGGGTTCGAGCCCCGTTTCCCGCTCAAAAAGTTGAGCTGTCAGATGCTTTGAAAGAGGAGGAGTTTTTGTGAGGCTCGTCCTTATTGTTGTAAGTGTGAAGTGTATGCCGTTGTAGCTCAGTGGTAGAGCACTTCCTTGGTAAGGAAGAGGTCTCGAGTTCAATCCTCGACAACGGCTCTGATTTATAAATTTGTAATTAATAACAATTAAATAGAATAAAATTATGGCAAAAGAGAAATTTGAGCGTACCAAACCACATGTTAATATAGGTACAATCGGTCACGTTGACCATGGTAAGACTACCTTGACTGCTGCTATTACAAAAGTTTTGGCTGAAAAGGGTTTGTCTGAGGTTAAATCATTTGATTCTATTGACTCTGCTCCTGAGGAAAAAGAAAGAGGTATTACTATTAATACTGCTCACGTAGAGTATCAAACAGAGAATCGTCACTATGCACACGTTGACTGTCCTGGTCACGCTGACTATGTAAAGAACATGGTTACTGGTGCTGCTCAGATGGATGGTGCTATTTTGGTTGTTGCTTCAACTGATGGTCCTATGCCTCAAACTCGTGAGCACATACTGTTGGCTCGTCAGGTAGGCGTTCCTCGTATGGTTGTTTTCATGAACAAAGTTGACTTGGTTGATGACCCTGAGTTGTTGGATCTTGTTGAAATGGATATCAGAGATTTGTTGTCATTCTATGAATTTGATGGCGATAATACTCCTATCATTAGAGGTTCTGCTTTGGGTGCATTGAATGGTGAGCCACAATGGGTAGAGAAAGTTATGGAGTTGATGAAGGCTGTTGATGAGTGGATTCCACTTCCAGTCAGAGATGTTGAGAAAGATTTCTTGATGCCTGTTGAAGACGTGTTCTCTATTACAGGTCGTGGTACAGTTGCTACTGGTAAGATTGAAACGGGTGTTATTAAAGTTGGAGAACCTGTTGATATTATTGGTATGGGAGCTGAAAAACTTAAATCAACTGTTACCGGAGTTGAGATGTTCCGTAAACTTCTTGATGAAGGTGAAGCTGGTGATAACGTAGGTTTGTTGTTGCGTGGTATTGATAAGGATGAAATTCGTAGAGGTATGGTTATTGCTAAACCTGGTACGATTACTCCTCATAAAAAATTCCAAGCTGAGGTTTATATCTTGAAGAAAGAAGAAGGTGGTCGTCATACTCCATTCCAGAATAGATATCGTCCTCAATTCTATTTCAGAACTACTGACGTTACAGGAGAAATCACTCTTCCGGAAGGACGTGAGTTAGTAATGCCTGGTGATAACTTAACAATCACAGTAGATTTGCTTTCTGAAATCGCTTTGAACCTTAACTTACGTTTCGCTATCCGTGAAGGTGGTAGAACTGTTGGTGCAGGTCAGGTAACAAAGATTTTGGACTAATAATATAATAAAACTAAGAGCAAGTACGTTATATGCTTGCTCTTAGATACAGGGGCATGGTCTAATGGTAGAATAGCGGTCTCCAAAACCGTTGGTGGGAGTTCGATTCTCTCTGCCCCTGCTTTAATAAAATACGAAAAACACTATATAGATATGGCTAACAGAATTGTAGGTTATGTGAAGAGTTGTTATGATGAGATGAAGAAAGTTTCATGGCCAACTATGGATGAATTGATGAATTCAACCGTAGTTGTTTTTGTCGCATCATTGATTATAGCATTGATAGTATTCGTAATGGATATTGCCTTTGGAGTTCATCCAACAATGTTTTGGAAGGGTCTGTTAGGTTATATTTATCAATTAATCGCATAAAAGAAAATTAAATTTTTCTTTTTATATCTTGCTTCCCAAAAGTTCGTCAGAATATTGAGATATAAAAGGAGAATAGGTATGTTTTTATAAATCTCAATAATACTATTTAACCTTATGAGTGAACAAACGAAGAAGTGGTATGTCTTGAAGGCTATTGCCGGAAAAGAACGTAAAGCAAAAGAATATATTGATAATGAAATAGCTCGAAGAGGTTTGGGCAATTTCGTTAGCAATGTTTTGATACCAGTCGAAAGAGTTTATTCAGTACGTAATGGTAAGAAGACAAGCAAGGAAAGAACATTGTTTCCAGGTTACCTTTTTGTAGAGGCTAAGTTGGAGGGAGAAGTCGCTCATGTGATAAAAAATATCCCTAATGTACTTGACTTTATAACAGAGAAGAGTGGGAAACCTATTCCGATGACAGATGGTGAAGTTAAGAGAATTCTTAAAACTGTTGATGACAGTATTGATTCTGTTGAAGCATCAGAACAAACATATATTGTCGGAGAGACTATCAGAATTATAGATGGACCTTTCAAGAATTTCGATGGAGTTATTGAAGAAGTCAATAATGAAAAGCAGAAAATGAAAGTTATAGTTAAAATTTTTGGTAGAAAGACTCCTGTCGAATTGTCCAATTATCAGGTTGAGAAACAATAAAAACATTTATAATAAACATTTAATAGCATTTTAAAAAGATGGCAAAAGAAGTTGCAGGATTAATTAAATTGCAAATCAAAGGAGGCGCTGCAAATCCAGCACCACCAGTGGGACCTGCTTTGGGTGCCAAAGGTGTGAATATAATGGAATTTTGCAAGCAGTTCAATGCCAGAACACAGAAGCAAGCAGGTAAGATTTTGCCTGTTATAATTAATGTGTATACTGACAAGAGCTTTGATTTTGTTGTTAAGACACCTCCTGTAGTTGTACAAATCTTGGAGGCTACGAAAGCAAAAGGTGGTTCGGGAGAGCCTAACCGTAAAAAAGTTGCTTCTTTAACCCAAGATCAAGTTAAAGAAATCGCTGAGGCTAAAATGGTGGATCTAAATTGTTTCACTCTTGAAAGCGCTATGCGTATGGTAGCAGGTACAGCTCGCAGCATGGGTATCACAGTTAAGTAACATTAAAAATAGAAAATTGCAAAAATGGCAAAACAATCGAAAAAAACAGTAGAGGCCTTAAAAAAGTATGATTCTTCTAAGGAGTATACATTGGAGCAAGCCGTTAAAATTGTAAAGGATATAACTTTTACTAAGTTTGATGCTTCTTTTGATGTTGATATACGCCTTGGTGTTGATCCTCGAAAATCAAACCAAATGGTAAGAGGTACAGTTACTCTTCCTCATGGTACAGGTAAGACTAAGAAAGTACTTGTATTATGTACAGAGGACAAAGAAGAAGAAGCTAAGGCTGCCGGAGCTGATTATGTTGGGTTAGATGAATACATCACCAAAATTAAAGGCGGTTGGACGGATGTCGATGTAATAGTTACTATGCCAAGTGTAATGCCAAAAATAGGTGCGTTAGGTAGAATATTAGGCCCTCGTGGTTTGATGCCTAACCCTAAAACCGGCACAGTTACAATGGATATAGCAAAGGCAGTCCAAGAAGTAAAAGCCGGCAAAATAGATTTCAAAGTTGATAAATTTGGTATTGTTCATACAAGTGTGGCAAGAATGTCATTTTCGGAGGATAAAATCATAGATAATGCAATGGAAGTTATCAGAATGATTTTGAAATTGAAGCCGACAAGTGCCAAAGGAACTTATGTGAAGAGTGTCAGCGTTTCATCAACGATGAGTCCTGGTGTAAAGGTAGATGCAAAATCTATTAGTAAATAATCTTTATACATGATTTGAAATGAGAAAAGAAGAAAGAGGTAAACTAATAGAAAGTATTGGTGAAAACATCAAAGAATATCCTTATTTATATGTTGTAGATCTTGAAGGCTTGAATGCTAAGGATACAGCTAATTTGAGGAGAATGTGTTTCAAGAGAGAAATCAAACTATTGGTAGTTAAAAATGCGTTTTTGAAAAAAGCTATCGAAAGTTTGGATATGGATTATTCAGCAATGATTCCAACTTTCAAGGGACAGACTTCGTTGATGTTATCAAAAGTTAATAATGCTCCTGCTAAATTAATAAAAGAGTTCAGAAATCAAAAGGATAAAAAAGAAAAACCTTTGTTGAAATCTGCTTATGTAGAGGAAGAATTCTATATTGGCGAAGAGCATTTGAATGAGCTTGTTGCTATTAAGTCTAAGAACGAATTGATTGCAGATGTTATCTCTGCATTGTTATCTCCTGTTAGAAATATCGTTAGCGGTTTAACAAACGAAGAAAGACAAGATAAACAACAAGAAACTGCAAGCGCAGAATAATAAAAATAGTTAGAAACAATTAAAAATAAGAAAATAAAATGGCAGATCTAAAAGCATTAGCAGAACAATTAGTTAGCTTAACAGTTAAAGAAGCTAAGGAACTTGGCGACATATTAAAAGAAGAATATGGCATCGAGCCAGCAGTTGCTACAGTTGCAGTTGCAGCTACAGCAGAAGGCGGTGCTGCTGCAGAAGAAAAAACATCGTTTGATGTAATATTGGTAGAGGCAGGTGCTTCTAAGTTGAATGTTGTAAAACATGTTAAAGATCTTTGTAGCCTTGGTTTGAAAGAAGCTAAAGAATTAGTTGACGCTGCTCCGAAAGCGTTGAAAGAAGGTGTAACAAAAGAAGAGGCAGAATCATTAAAGGCTGCATTAGAAGAAGCTGGTGCAAAGGTTGAAATTAAATAAGACATTTCACCGCAATCAATAATTGATATTGGGAACAGTTGTACCCCTTTTGTAAGGGGTACCTGTTCCTTGTTTTACGTTTGTTGGAGGTAAATCCTCGCAGTAGAAATAGTGTTTTAACCTTTAATTTTTTTAACCTTGGCAAATAATAATTCAAATATAGTCAATTTCGCGACTGTAAAGAAATTTGAATATCCTGACTTTTTGGATATTCAGTTGAAATCGTTTCGTGAATTTTTCCAATTAGAGACAGATACGGAAAATCGTAAGAATGAAGGTTTGTATAAAGTTTTTTCAGAGAATTTTCCAATCAGTGATGCAAGAAATAATTTCGTTTTGGAATTTATTGATTATTTCGTTGATGCACCACGTTACTCTATTGAGGAATGTATAGAAAGAGGTCTTACGTTTTCAGTTCCGTTGAAAGCAAAATTGAAACTTTATTGTACGGACGAAGAACACGAAGACTTCAAAACAATTATTCAGGATGTCTATTTGGGAATGATACCATATATGACTCCTAAGGGTACGTTTGTTATTAATGGAGCAGAGAGAGTTGTGGTGTCTCAGTTACACCGTTCGCCGGGAGTTTTCTTCGGAACCTCTACTCATAATAATGGTATGCAGTTGTATTCCGCAAGAATTATTCCTTTTAAGGGTTCTTGGATGGAATTTACCACTGACATTAATAATGTGATGTATGCTTATATAGACAGAAAGAAAAAATTGCCTATCACGACCTTGCTTCGTGCTATCGGATATGAACAAGATAAAGATATTTTGGAGATATTCGATTTGGCAGAAGAGGTAAAGGCTTCAAAAGGCAATTTGAAAAAATATGTAGGCAAGAAATTAGCAGCGAGAGTTGTTAGAGCTTGGGTAGAAGATTTTGTTGATGAAGATATAGGAGAGGTTGTTTCTATTGAGAGGACAGAGACAATAGTAGAAAGAGAAAAAATTCTTGAAGCAGATGATATTGATAAAATATTAGATGCTGGAATAAGTTCTATACTTGTACATAAAGAAGACTCAACTTCTGCAGATTATTCTATTATATTCAATACTTTGCAGAAAGATACAGCGAATAATGCCAAGGAAGCTGTTGAGAATATTTATAGACAATTACGTTCGGCAGAGCCACCTGATGAGCAGACCGCAAGAGACGTTATTGACAAATTATTTTTCTCAGATAAACGTTATGATTTGGGCGATGTTGGTAGATACAAAATAAATAAAAAATTGGATTTACACGTTGATCCGAATATAAAGGTTTTAACCAAAGAAGATATTATTTCAATCATCAAACACTTGATAGAGTTGATAAATTCTAAGACAGAGGTTGATGATATAGACCACTTGTCAAATCGTAGAATACGTACCGTAGGGGAACAGTTGCATTCCCAATTCGGGGTCGGATTATCTCGTATGGCAAGGACTATTAGAGAAAGAATGAATGTTAGGGATAATGAAGTATTTTCTCCAACGGATTTGGTAAATGCTAAGACATTGTCTTCTGTTATTAATTCGTTCTTTGGAACAAACCAATTGTCCCAGTTTATGGATCAAACGAATCCACTTGCAGAACTTACGCACAAAAGACGTATTTCGGCGTTAGGTCCTGGTGGTTTGTCAAGAGAGCGTGCTGGTTTTGAAGTTCGTGACGTCCATTACACACACTACGGTCGTCTTTGCACTATTGAAACTCCCGAAGGTCCTAATATTGGTTTGATTTCGTCTTTAAGTGTATTTGCCAAGATTAATACACTCGGATTTATTGAAACTCCTTATTATGCAGTTAAGAATGGTGTTGTTCAGTACAACGCAGCACCTGTATATTTGACAGCGGAGGAAGAGGAAAATAAGATTGTTGCACAAGCCGTAACAAAAGTTGATGCCAATAGCACTATTTTGGACAAGCGTGTTAAAGCAAGAAAACAAGCTGACTTCCCTATCGTAACTCCTGAGGACGTAGATTTGTTAGATGTTGCACCTAATCAAATCGCATCTATTGCAGCTTCGTTGATTCCGTTCTTGGAACATGATGATGCTAACCGTGCGTTGATGGGCTCTAACATGATGCGTCAGGCTGTTCCATTGTTGAATCCTCAGATTCCTATCGTTGGAACTGGTATCGAACCATACGTTGCAATGGATTCTCGTAATTTAATTACGGCAGAAGAAGATGGTATCGTTGATTTTGTTGATGCTCGCCAAATTGCAGTTATTTATGATAGAGATGAAAACGAAAGATTGGTTTCGTTTGATGACGATAGAAAGGTTTATAGTTTAGTTAAATTCAGAAAGACTAATGATTCTACGGTAGTAAATCTTCGACCTATTGTTAAAAAAGGTGATAAGGTAACAAAAGGACAAATTCTTTGCGAAGGTTATGCAACCAACAATGGAGTTCTTTCATTGGGTCGTAACTTACAAGTTGCATTCATGCCTTGGAAAGGTTACAACTACGAGGACGCTATCGTAATATCCGAAAAAGTCGTAAAAGAGGATTGGTACACTTCTGTTCATATTGACGAGTTTATTACGGAAGTTCGTGAAACAAAACGTGGTTTGGAAGAATTGACAAAAGATATTCCAAATGTAAGTTTAGAGGCAACAAAGGATTTGGACGACAATGGTATGATTCGTATAGGCGCAGTTGTCAAAGAAGGAGATATTCTTGTAGGAAAGATTACACCTAAGGGTGAGAGCGATCCTACTCCTGAGGAAAAATTATTGTCTGCAATCTTTGGTGATAAAGCTGGTGATGTAAAAGATGCTTCTTTGAAAGTTCCGCCTTCTGTTGATGGCGTAGTTATAGACAAGAAATTGTTTGAACGTTTCTTGAAAGATAAAGATGCAAGACAGAAAGACAAAATTGTATTAAAACAATTAAAGGACGAGTTTGAGGATACTGTTCAAATGTTGAAGAAAAAGTTGGTTGATAAATTATTTATTCTATTGACCGGCAAGGTATCCAACGGCGTTTATTCTACATACGGAGATGAAATCATTCCGAAGAAAGTTAAGTTTAATCAAAAACTATTGACTGCAATAGACTTTGCAAATGTTGATCCGAATGATTGGACTGATGATGAGCAGACAAATACTCTAATTAAAAAGCTATTGAATAATTATAGTCTTAGATATAGAACATATCAAGGACAATTGGCAAGAAAACAATTTGCACAGACAATAGGAGATGATTTACCGGCTGGTATAGTAAAAGTTGCTAAGATATATATTGCAAAGAAACGTAAGTTAAAAGTAGGAGACAAGATGTCGGGTCGTCACGGAAACAAAGGTATTGTAGCCAAAATTGTTCGTGAGGAGGATATGCCGTTCCTTGCTAATGGTAAGCCTGTGGATATTGTTTTGAACCCATTGGGAGTGCCGAGCCGTATGAACTTAGGACAGATTTTTGAAACTATCTTAGGTTGGGCGGGACATGAACTTGGAAGAAGATACCATACTCCTATTTTCAATGGTGCTACATTAGAGCAAGTTAATGAACAATTGGCAGAAGCTGGTTTGCCTGCAAATGGTAAATGTTATTTGTATGACGGACAGAGTGGAGAGAGATTTGATCAGCCTGCAACTGTTGGTTATGTGTATATGTTGAAATTGCACCACATGATTGATGACAAGATGCATGCTCGTAGTATAGGACCATACTCATTGATTACACAGCAACCATTGGGTGGTAAAGCTCAGTTTGGTGGTCAAAGATTTGGAGAAATGGAGGTTTGGGCATTGGAAGCATACGGAGCTTCTCATGTATTGCAGGAAATGCTGACAGTCAAGTCCGACGATGTTGTAGGAAGAGCAAAAGCATACGAAGCAATAGTTAAGGGAGATAATATGCCTACACCGGGACTTCCTGAATCGTTCAATGTACTTGTTCATGAATTGAGAGGTTTGAACCTTGAAATTACGTTTAATTAATAGAAAAGTATCCATAAAATATAAATAGTATTTTAATATTATGGCTTTAACAAATAGAGAAAATAGTAGTTCATCTTTCCAATCTATGACGATAAGTTTGGCATCTCCGGAGTCTATTCTTAAACGTTCAAGAGGTGAGGTTACTAAGCCCGAAACTATTAATTACAGAACATATAAACCCGAAAGAGATGGTTTGTTTTGTGAGAAGATTTTCGGACCTGTAAAGGATTGGGAGTGTAGTTGTGGAAAATACAAAAGAATCCGTTACAAAGGTATTGTTTGCGATAGATGTGGAGTTGAGGTAACAGAAAAAAAAGTTAGAAGAGAGCGTATGGGACATATTCAGTTGGTTGTCCCTGTTGCTCATATATGGTTTTTCCGTTCATTGCCAAATAAAATCGGTGCTTTGATTGGTCTTCAAAGCAAGAAATTGGAGCAGGTTATTTATTATGAAAAATATGTTGTAATAAATCCCGGTGTTGCGGAACAGAATGGCGTAAATAAATTGGATCTTTTACTTGAAGAGGAATATCAAAATATTCTTGATACTCTTCCGGAGGAAAATCAATATTTGCCTGATGATGATCCGAATAAGTTCGTGGCTAAAATGGGCGGTGAAGCTCTTTATATGCTTTTGAAGAATATTGATATAGACGCATTGTCTTATCAATTGAGAGATGCTGCAAGTAAAGAGACTTCAATGCAGAGAAAGAAAGATACTCTAAAACGTTTGAATGTAGTTGAGGCGTTTAGAGAATCTAAACATAAAATGGAAGCAAAGGGATTAGAAAATCGTCCTGAATGGATGGTTGTTAAAGTTGTCCCTGTTATTCCTCCTGATTTACGACCACTTGTTCCATTGGACGGTGGTAGATTTGCAACGAGCGATTTGAATGATTTATATCGTAGAGTCATTATTCGTAACAATCGTTTGAAACGTCTTCTTGAAATTAAAGCCCCGGATGTAATTATGCGTAACGAAAAACGTATGTTGCAAGAGGCTGTTGATTCATTGTTTGACAATTCAAGAAAAGTTTCTTCTGTTCGTAGCGATTCTAACAGAGCCTTGAAATCTTTGTCGGATTCGTTGAAAGGTAAGCAAGGACGTTTTCGTCAGAATTTATTAGGTAAGCGTGTCGATTATTCAGGTCGTAGTGTTATCGTTGTTGGTCCAGATTTGAAGATGTACGAATGTGGTCTTCCTAAGGATATGGCTACCGAGTTATTTAAGCCTTTCATTATTCGTAAGATTCTTGAAAGAGGTATTGTAAAGACCGTTAAGAGTGCAAAACGTATCGTTGATAGAAAAGAACCTGTTGTTATTGAGATTTTGGAAAATCTTGTAAAAGGACATCCAGTACTTTTGAACCGTGCTCCGACATTGCACCGTTTGGGTATTCAGGCATTCCAGCCAAAGTTGGTCGAAGGAAAGGCTATTCGTTTGCACCCACTTGTATGTACTGGATTTAATGCAGACTTTGACGGCGACCAAATGGCAGTCCATTTACCACTTGGAAATGCAGCCGTTTTGGAAGCACAATTATTGATGTTGTCTTCTCACAATATCTTGAACCCTGCAAATGGTGCTCCTATTACAGTACCGTCTCAGGATATGATTCTTGGACTGTACTATATGACTAAGGAGCGAAAGAGTGATGAAGAATATAAGGTTCTTGGTGAAGGCAAATCTTTCTATTCCATAGAAGATGTTCAAGTAGCATACAACGAGCATAAAGTTGATATGCATGCTGGTATAACATTATATCGAAACAGCAATGGTGAGCAACTTTCTCGTATAGTTTATTTTGACAAGAAAGCGGGTAGTAATGCTAATGGTATCGCCATAGGCGAAAGAGGTTATTTTGATTTCAATGGTTTGAAATTGGAGATAACCGATGTTGATGTTTTGGAACAAAAACATGGTGTTCCTACAACGGTTGGACGAGTTTTGTTTAACAGATTAGTTCCTTCCGATTATGGATACGTAAATAAATTAATAAAGAAGAACGTTTTAAGAGATATTATCGGTGGAGTGCTTAAAGTTTGTGGTTCTGCACGAACAGTACAATTCCTTGATGATATAAAGGATAACGGATATTACATGGCTTTCAAAGGTGGTTTGTCATTCAATTTGGCGGACGTTATTGTTCCGGAAGAAAAGGTTGATTTGATTAAACAAGCCGAAGGTCAGGTTGATGAAGTCATGGGTAATTACCAAATGGGATTCATTACCGACCGTGAAAGATACAACCAAGTTATCGATATTTGGACAACAACTAACCGTACTCTTGCAAACCACGTGTTGAAACAAATGGCAGCCGATAGACAAGGTTTCAATTCTGTATATATGATGTTGGATTCGGGAGCCCGTGGTAGTAAGGAGCAGATTCGTCAGTTGTCTGGAATGCGTGGTTTGATGGCAAAACCTCAAAAAGCAGGTAGTGGCGGAGCCGAGATTATCGAAAACCCTATCATCTCAAACTTCAAGGAAGGTTTGAACGTGTTAGAGTACTTCATCTCCACTCACGGAGCAAGAAAAGGTTTGGCCGATACAGCTTTGAAGACAGCCGATGCAGGATATTTGACAAGACGTCTTGTTGATGTTGCTCATGATGTTATTATTACAGAAGAGGACTGTGGAACGTTGAGAGGTATCCCTACACGTGCTTTGATACGTAATGATGAAGAAGTTCAGAGTTTGTACGACAGAATCTTGGGTCGTGTAACTTTGTACGACATCATTCATCCTCAAACAGGAGAGATACTTGCTCATGAAGGCGATGAATTAACAGAAGATATTTGCCAAAAGATACAAGAGTCGCCTATTGAAGAAGTTGAGATACGTTCGGTATTGACTTGCGAGGCAACTAAGGGTGTTTGTGCTAAATGTTATGGACGTAACTTGGCAACGGGTAAATTGGTTCAACGTGGAGAATCTGTCGGCGTTATAGCGGCACAGGCTATCGGTGAGCCGGGAACGCAGCTTACACTTCGTACATTCCACGTCGGTGGTGTTGCAAGCGGTGATTCTGCAACCATACATGCTAAGTATGACGGTATAGTTCATTTCGATAGTTCTAACCTTGTTCCTGCGTACATAAGAGACAAAGATGATAAGGGAAACTATTTTAGTAAAGAGTATAATAACGATAATGGTGTGAGAATCTATCGTGAGATGGGTTCAACTTGTGAAATGCACATCATAGACGCAGTAACGGGTAGTGTATTGCAGCAAGTACATATTCAATTCGGAGCATTTATTCATGTTCATGAAGGCGAGCAAGTAAAAGCCGGACAAGCTATGGCAGTACCTGACTTATATTCTTCTCATATTATATCTAACGTTGAGGGTAGGGTTAAATTCTTTTCAATCATTGAAGGAACGACATTCCGTAGTGAGTCTGACCCACAGACGGGTCTTATCGAAAAGATTGTAACCGAAACAAAACAAAAAGGTATTGTACCTTCAATCGGTATCATAGGAGCAACGTATCAAAAACCTAAGGGCGTCGATATTCTTGTTTCGCAAGGTCAAGAGATAAAGGAAGGAACAGTATTGTTCAAAACAATAGAGAATGGCACGACCACAGATGTAAAAGCCGAGGTTGCAGGTTTCGTTGATTTATCCTTAAACGCAGACAAAGAGACGTTGGAGTCTAAGAAAATCGATGTAAATATAATCATCAAGTCTTACGATATGCCAGCCGGGGCACACATAGCCGTTGAAGATGGTGAGGTTGTTAAACCTACTGTAACTCTTGCTACAAAGGCTCGTGCGAGTGCTAAGGCTGGTGATATTACGGGAGGTTTGCCTCGTGTAACCGAATTGTTTGAGGCTCGTAATCCATCTGATCAGGCAGTGATTTCAGAAATAGACGGTGTGGTATCATTTGGTAAGAAACTTAAACGTGGTAATCGTGAAGTCATTATCACGGGTAAGACAGGCGAAACAGTATCGTATTTAATACCTACATCACGTCAAATTCTTGCACAAGAGAACGATTATGTCAAAGCCGGAACTCCAATATCCGAAGGCGAAATTTCTCCTGCTGATATATTGAATGTATTAGGTCCATTGGAGGTTCAAAAATACATCGTCAATGAAGCTCAGGACGTTTATCGTTTGCAAGGTGTTAAGATAAACGACAAGCATTTCGAAGTTATCGTTCGTCAGATGATGAGAAAAGTGTCTATCGATGACCCGGGAGATACTCAATTCCTTGAAGCCGAAGCCGTAAATAAGATAGATTTCCAAGAAGAGAACGACAAAATTTACGGAATGCTCGTAGTAACCGACAAAGGCGATAGCGAAAACTATCAAGACGGTCAGATGGTTACAATGCGTGAGTTTAGAGATGAGAACTCTTCATTGGTACGTCGTGATTTGAAACCTATGGAGGCAAGAGATGCACAGTCTGCAACGGCTCATCAGATTTTGCAAGGTATCACACGTGCTTCATTACAAACTAAGAGTTTCCTATCCGCTGCATCATTTCAAGAGACTACAAAGGTATTGACTGAAGCAGCAATATCCGCTAAGGAAGATAAATTGTTAGGAATGAAAGAAAACGTATTGGTCGGTCACTTAATTCCTGCCGGCACGGGACTAAGAGAGTACGAGAACGTCTTTGTTGCAAACAAAGAACAACTTGATAGAGCAACTAAGACTGGACTTCAACCTGTAAAACGAGGAAGAAAGAAATAATCAACCTAAACAATAAAGATCATCAAGGGCAGATAAATCGTCTGCCCTTTTTGTTAAAGTTTTATAGCGACATATATATTATGGTATGAATTTTCACATTCATGACGACAATTTTTATAATATTTAATAACATAAAACATTAAAACAAAACAATGTCAAACAACAACGAAAACAAGGAAGCAAAGATTGATATATCCTTATCCGAAGAAACAGCACAGGGAATTTATAGTAATTTACAGGTCGTTCAGCATTCACCAACGGAGTTTATCGTGGATTTTATTCAGATTATGCCGAACGTTCCAAAGGCACAAGTACGCAGCAGAGTGATTTTACATCCTGTTCATGCGAAAAAACTTTTACACGCTTTACAAGAAAACATCGGCCGTTACGAGATGACGTTTGGACAAATCAAAGAAGACGCTGCACCAAGTGTTCCTTTTGCTGAAATTAATCCAATGGGTAAAGCGTAGTCTTATTATAATAGGTTGCCGAGATAAACGCCGTCGGCAACCTATCTTTTTATTTTGCGACATTAAACATGAAATTTTTCAAATCGTAAATTTGTTTCTTATATTGTAATTTTCAATAAAAATATTAGAATTTTAACTTAAAAGCATTTATTATTTTTTAACAACGCCAACTTCGGATTACTTTTTAGCAGAAAACAATACAAAAATGAAGAAATTTATTATTTATTTATTGCTTTTGTCGTTTGCCACTTTTGTTCATTCGCAACAATTGAGTTCATATTGTCAGACGGACACGATAACAATCGTTAAGGACTCTATGGATTATTCATTGATAACCTACAAGCCGATAAATTGCAATGTTATCTTGACTGCTATACGCCCCGACACCGCTGCAACGGACATCTTTTTTGCAGCTTCTGCTGCCTTTACGGCTAAGAATTACAAGGAAATCGTTGGACGTTTTGTAGGTATTGATACAGTGATAGCCAATACAACTGAGAATGAAACTGGTCTGTGTTCTTTGACTGGCAACCAGGCGTATATCGGACCTATAAATGATTCTTTGATGTATTATTATCACGCTGTGCAGGACGAAAACGAGTGCTATTTCCAGCAAATGCTTTTGATTTATAATGAACAAAAGGTTGAATGTAAGATATTTGGGAAGCAGAAACCTACATTTCGTAGGGCTTTGGTGATAAAAGATAACGAGTTGCTTGTCATTGAGTCATTGAATCGAATGAATATCGACGATTTTACGGATATGATGATAGAAATAGGCTGCACCGACGCGATATATATGGATATGGGGACGTGGAGCGAGGGCTTTTTTGTTGATGAAAAGGGCGATAAAACCGTTATTGGGGCTTTGCGACAAAACACCAAGCACCAAACCAATTGGCTTGAATTTAAGAAATAATTTTTTCGTTTTCTTTTTCATTCATTTATATTGACTTTTTACAAATAGATAGGGAAACTTTTTTTACCCATATTTTAACGTGAGTTCGACGAAAATTAAAACAGAGTAAGTTGCTTGTCTAAGGAGCGTTGCACATTGATGCAAGTTTTTTTCGGGAACATACAATAAGCAGCAATGGCACCAAGCATATTTACAATGAAATTATCAAAACACCTATGCTTTGAATGTTCTACTTGTGTAATATTCTTCAATTCATCATTTACACTCTCTATTATAGCTCTCTTTCTAAGAAGTAGTTTGTCAGATACGCTCATTATGCTCCTTTCATATTGTTTTTAAGTTTGGTGATAAGTTGTATCCCATTCACAAACAAACATTCAAAAAGGCTCTTGCTGATATATCCTTTATCTGCTACCAATTTACCATAAATAAACTCTACAAATGCTTTGTATTTCGATGGTTTTCTATCATCGACATCTCCCGGTGTTATCATAAAATTCAATATCTCTCCCTTCTCATTACAAATCAAATGAAGCTTAAATCCGAAGAACCATCCCATTGAACATTTTCCCCGTTGAGCGATGCCCTTGAATACTTTATGGATATGTATCCTTTGATTTTTACATACTCTCAGTGGTGTACTATCTACAAAACTTATACCTATACATTTACCAAGTAACACCTTCTTGATAAATAAGGCTAATGGTATTGCCACATTTCTTTTAAGTTCAACAAAACGATTGTAAGAAACGACCTTAGGAAATAGATGACGCATATGTTTGCAGACTTTTTCCAAATAAAAGTGTTTCAAACAACGGTAACCTGAATCGTGAAAAAGTATCATTATCAGCATAACTTCTGCTTTTGACATCGTTGAATTCCGGTAATAAGGACGTTTTGCTTTTGTTGTAATTGTATATTTTTCCATCATAGCATCAAAAAATTTACAAAAGTCATCTGCCATACAAAATAATTCTGTAACTTTGCTCTCGGTGATCATAGTAATTATTGTTTTTTTGTTAATTCTTTTACACTATAAAGTTACAACAATTTTCGCTAATCACCCGCCTTTTTAGACAATATATTTCGTCAAACTCACGTTAAAATATTAACCTAATTCAAGACTCTGTTTTTATGTTCATTCACGTAGGCTGCCCATGATAAGGTTTTGGTTTTAGGCTTGCTCTGGATAACCTTGTCATTTACTCCTGTATCAAGTTTTTGACTTTGAAGACAATAACAAATGGCAACACCCAATGAGTCTGAGGCATCTAAATATTTGGGTGTTTTGTCAATCAGTTTCATCATTTGCAGCATCTTCATTAATTGCTCTTTGCTTGCATTCCCATTGCCTGTTATGGATTGTTTAACTCTCTTTGGAGGAAACTCCACAAATGGAATATTTCGGGACAGGCCTGCTGCAATACATATACCTTGAACACGACCAAGTTTAAGCATACTTTGAACATTTTTACCAAAGAAAGGTGCTTCCAAAGCCAAAATATCAGGCTTATATTGGTTTATCTTGGAGATAACGAAATCGAATATCTGTTTCATACGTGTAGCCATTTCCACTTTTGTACTGAGTTTCAATACATCACACTCTAAGACCTCCATATTTTTGCCAACTTTTCTTACTATTGAATAGCCCATAACATTTGTACCGGGGTCTATTCCCAAAACTATCTCTTCCTTTGCCGTGTTTTCCATTGCTGTATAATTTTTGCAAAAATAAATCATTTTTCGCTAACGGATTGAGATGTAAATATGGAATATAGATGTAGGAAGGTTGTTAGGGGTTGATAATTAAATAAATATATTGTAGTAAATGAAAAATATAGAGGGATAAGAATTAAAAATATAATAGAAATGGTGGCTTTGAATGAAAAATATTATATCTTTGCACTTTCAAAGAAAATTTGAAACAGAATAACAAATAATACAAAAATAGCAATAAATAACTAAAACCACTATCTGATAAAATGGAAGAGAGATTGAGATATTCAGATGAAGAATTGCAAGAGTTCAAACAAATAATACTTGATAAGATAGCACAAGCTAAGAAAAATCTTGAAATGCTTGAAGCAGAGGCATTCAATAAAGATTCTAATGATATTACAGACACTTCGGCAGTTTATCGTACTTTGGATGATGATTTTACTTCCGAAGCAGAAAACAAAGAAGAAAATGCTCGTCAGGCAGTGAGACAGAGAAAATTTATTAAGGATTTGGAGAGTGCTTTGGTTCGTATAGAGAATAAAACGTATGGTATTTGCAGAGTTACAGGAAAATTGATTCCAAAAGAAAGATTACGTTTAGTGCCTCATGCAACATTGAGTGTAGAGGCTAAGATGAACAGAAAATAAGGATAATTGAGTGAAAAAGCCACTGATTGTTATATTTATGGTCTTGTTGATAGACCAGATTATAAAGATTTATGTTAAGACTCATTTCTTTTTGGGAGAAGAGGTGGATTTTCTTGGCTTGTCTTGGTTTAAGATACATTTCATAGAAAACAAAGGAATGGCTTTTGGAATGTCCTTTGGAGAAAATGTAGGTAAGATATTGCTTACAACACTAAGAGTTGTTCTTGCAAGTGGTATTATGTGGTATCTTATAAAAATGGTCAAGAAAGGAACAGAGAGACCTATAATGATTTATTCTTTTGCACTGATTTTTGCAGGGGCAGTGGGAAATATAATAGATTCTTTGTTTTATGGTTTAGTGTTTTCACAGAGTACATTCTTTCATGTTGCGACCTTTATGCCTGCTGATGGAGGTTATGCACCAATGTTGCTTGGCAAGGTTGTGGATATGTTTTATTTTCCATTGATAGATACTGATTTACCTGCTTGGTTGCCATTTGTTGGAGGCAAGCATTTTAGTTTTTTTGATGCTATATTCAATTTTGCTGATGCAGCAATCACTTGCGGTGTTGTGTTGTTGTTTTTTGCTTTGTACTTGAAAAATAAGGACGAAGAAAAGAAAAAACAATCTTTGGCAGCACAGACTGATAACGATTAAAGCATAATTAGGTTTAAGTTAGAAAGGCGATATAAAAGATATTGTGGTATGGAGATATTGATAATTGTATTCTTTGTGTTGTTGAATGGATTTTTTTCAATGTCTGAAATAGCAGTGGTTTCGTCAAGAAAGACCAAACTTGATGTGGCTGTAAAGAAAGGTAACAACAATGCAAAACATATTTTGTCTATCATAAACAATCCAGATAAGTTTTTATCAACCATTCAGATATGTATTACAACTATCGGGTTGATTATAGGTTTATACACAGGTGAAGCATACGTAGGCAAATTGAGTAAGATATTTGTCGGCTTGAATATGGAGCCTTCTTTTGCGACAATTGTGTCAAGGGTTATCATAGTTGTAGTGGAAACGTTTTTTATGTTGGTTTTTGGGGAGTTGATACCAAAGAGAATAGGTATGTCCAATCCAGAGAAAGTTGCTTCGTTGATTATTCGTCCTATGAAGTATCTGTCAATGATTTTTGCTCCTTTTGTTTGGTTATTGACCATTACCACAGGTGGTTTGGCAAAGATGTTAGGTATTAAAAATCCTAAGGGACAAAAGGCAACGGAAGATGAAATTAAATCCATAATAGATGACAGTGCCAATGCAGGAGAGATTGAAGAAGCAGAGCAGGATATCGTCAATAGGGTATTTGATTTGGGAGATAGGAGAGTTGAGTCCTTGATGACTACAAGAAAAGAATTGAAGTGGGTTGAGAAAGAAGAATATTTGAAAAATTTGGCATCAAGAGTAAGTAATGAGGGCATACATTATATATATCCTGTATGTGAGAAAGATTTGGACAATATTGTAGGTGTTATGTATATAAAGGATATGTTCCCGATAACACCCGAGACATCTAATTACAAGGTTAAGGACATAATGAGAGAGCCGAGTTTTATTCATGAGAGTGTGTCTATATATGAACTTTTGGAGCATTTCAAGACAACAAAGATACATTATGTCTTCATTATTGATGAGTTTGGTATGGTTCAAGGAATGGTAACTATGAATGATATATTGGAGTCATTGGTTGGCAATTCTTCGGAGTTGGGCACAGATAATGAAACAGAGTTTGTAAAAAGAGATGATGGTAGTTATCTTGTTGATGGGCAATATCCTTTCTATGATTTTCTAAGCCATTTTGAATTGGAAGACATTTATCAAGATAATTCCTATAATACTCTTAGTGGATTGATTTTGGATATAACAAGTCAGATTCCTAAAACAGGAGATAAGATAAAATGGAATCAATTTACGTTTGAAATAATGGATATGGACGGAGTTAGGATAGATAAGGTTTTAGTTGTTGAAAATAAGGAATAAATATCAAAAAACACACTAAATGTTCAAAAAAATCACGTAAAAATATTAGTAATTGAAAATAAAAGTGTAAATTTGCAACCGCATTTAGAAATAAAAAGAAGAGAAATAATTAAAAACAGTTAAAAAAAACTATGAAAAAAGTATGTGCTTATTTGTCAATAATGTTCTTTTTATTGGCATTCGTTTCAAACGGAGCTTTTGCACAAGATGCCAAAGCTGCAACTGAATCTGCTACTGAAACAGTAGCGACTGCAACGGAAACAGAAGAGTCTGCAACTGTTAGTACTGCTGACACACAAGCTCCTGTTGCTGCAAAACAATCTTTCCATCAAGTATTGAAAACAAAATACATTGAAGGTGGTGTTGGTTGGATGTCTCCTATTTTGATTTGTTTGATTTTGGGTTTGGGTTTGGTTATAGAGAGAATTATCTATTTGAACCTTGCAACTACAAACACAGATAAACTATTACAAAACATTGAAGACAATGTTAAAGCTGGAAACTATGATGCTGCAAAAGAAGTTTGCAAGAATACAAGAGGTCCTGTTGCATCTATATTCTTCCAAGGCTTAGACAGAGTTGATAACGGTTTAGAAGATGTTGAAAAATCTATCACTTCTTATGGTGGTGTTCAAATGGCAAGATTGGAAAGCAATATGGTTTGGATTTCATTGTTCATCGCTATTGCTCCTTCATTAGGATTCTTAGGTACTGTTGTCGGAATGGTTCAAGCATTCGATGATATTGAAAAAGCTGGTGATATTTCTCCGACAGTTGTTGCTGGTGGTATGAAAGTGGCTTTGATTACGACTATCTTCGGTCTTATCGTAGCTTTGATTCTTCAAGTTTGTTACAACTACTTGTTGTCAAAAATTGAAAGTTTAGTTTCTTCTATGGAAGATGCATCTATATCATTTATGGACATCTTGGTAAAGAACAGAAAGTAAATTGATAGTGATGAGCCTTAGAATAGGCAGTTAAATCAATTATTTACTTAATAAATTAACCAAGGAGGAAATAAAATGAAAAAAGAAAAAAGACCAGTACTGATAATAGCATTGATAATTGCAATATTGGCGTGTATTTCTGCGATTTGCTATGCATTAATTTTTAAGGATGATGCTCCTGTAAGTGAGCAGGGAACTGCTTCAATGTTTTGGGGTATATCATATTGGACAGCATTCGTATTGGGAGCGTTGTCTTTTGCAGGTATAATCGTGTTCTTGGCAATAGATGCAGTTCGTGCAAAAGCAAGATTTTTAATTATCTTGGCAGCTATTATAGTAGTATTTTTCGTATCGTATTTCATGGCATCTGGCGTAGATATTTCAGAGGCATTATTTGAAAAAACAGGTACGGCGATGAGTACTTCAAAATGGATTGGTGCAGGAATGTACACTGTATATGCATTGTTTGCAGGTGTTATCTTGTCATTGATTTATGCAGAAGTTTCAAAACTTATAAAAAAATAAAAAATTATGGCAGGGAAAAAATTACCGGCATTAAACAGTTCGTCAATGTCCGACATATCGTTCCTTTTGCTTACTTTCTTCTTGATGGTATCTTCCATCAATACGGATCAAGGTATTCAAAGACGATTGCCGCCACCTGCAGACCCTAATCAAAAACCGCCTGAGATTCACAAGCGAAATACGTTTACGGTCTTGGTGAATATGAATGACAACTTGCTTGTAAATGGTGAGCCAGGAGATATTAATTCATTAAAAGATAGAGCAAAAGAATTTTTAGGTAATCCTAATAATGACCCTACATTACCGGAAAAAGACGAAAAGGAGATTCCTTTGTTGGGTAAGATTCAGGTGTCTAAGGGTGTTATTTCTTTGCAAAATGACCGTGGTACTTCTTACGATATGTATTTGAAAGTACAGAACGAACTTACGGCTGCCGTTAATGAATTAAGAGATGAATTATCTCGTGAAAAGTTTTCAAGAAAATATGTTGATTGCAACGATAGTCAAAGGGAAGCAATTGATAAAGCCATACCAGTGGCAATATCAGAGGCAGAACCTAAGAATATCGGTGGTGGTCAAAAAACAGGAGGAGGTAAATAATGGCAAGATTTAGAAAAAAAGGTTCTAACGAGTTGCCGGCTATGAACTCTGGTTCTATGTCGGATATCGTGTTCATCTTGTTGTTCTTCTTTATGGTGATTTCAAATATGAGAGAGGCACAAGTGTTAGTACGTTTGGCTGTTCCACAAGCATCGGAAATCCAAAAATTGGAGAAGAAATCATTGGCATCAAATATCTATTTGGGTACTCCTATCGAGGCTCAAAAGTATGGTTTGGCAACACGAATCCAGTTAAATGACCAGTTCAGTGAGGCAAGCGACATTGTTGCATTTGTTGAAAGCGAAAGAGCTGCCAGAGACGAGGCTGATCGTCCGTTTATTACTACTGTATTGAAATGTGATAAAGATGTACGAATGGGAGATGTAACAGACGTAAAACAAGAACTGAGAAAAGCAGGTGCTTTACGTATTATGTATTCTGCTGCTCGTAGAGTGAAAGATTCATATTAAAATATTTAATATTTATATTTGCTAAAAACAACTGCTTGGTGACTAACCATAAGGCAGTTGTTTTTTGTTGATATAGCTTTGATATGAATTGATATATTTTGCCAAAATTGTTAAAGTGTTTAAGTTTTCAAGGTGTTTTTATAATGTTTTAAGGTGCTTATATGTGTTATAAGATGTTTGATTTTTCTTTTAGTGATATGTAATTTTTGTTTAGTCAAACTTGATTTGTATTTTAGGTGTTCGTTGTATGTTTAGAAGTGCTTAATTAATCTTTTTTTAGAAATATATAGTTGTTGGGGGGGGGGAAAATACAAGCAAAATAAAGCAAAAAATATGGAATTTATTTGTAAGGAATTTGCGTTAAATCATAGTCATTCCACAATGAAAGTGGGAACTGATACTATTTTGTTATCAGGTTTGGTTGCAGAGTTTTTTGCTAAAAAGCAAAAGGAAGATTACAATTTTGCTTTGACACAAATCAAAAATATTTTGGATATTGGAACGGGTTGCGGTATATTGTCCTTGTGTATGGCTCAAATATTTGAAAAGGCAGATATTATGGCAATAGATATAGATGATACATCCATTTTTGAAGCACAAAACAATTTTCAATCAAGTAAGTTTTCTCATAGAATGAATACTGCAAATATTTCCGTGCAATTATTCTCAAAAACATCAAATAAAACATTTGATTTAATAATTTCTAATCCACCTTTTTTTACCAATTCATTACAATCTCCCAATGAACGACGAACCAATGCAAGACATAATAACTCACTTAGTTTAATGGATTTTGTTGTTTCGTGTAAGACTTTGCTTTCGGAGAATGGTTATGTGGCTATTGTGCTGCCGGAAAAAGAAATGAATGAAATACAATCGCTTTTCAAAAGTGAAAATATCAACATCGTTATGCAGACGGATATTTTTCCAAAGCCAAACACACGGATAAAACGAAAGGTATGCATTTTTCAAAATTCTTCTTCTATTTCTTCGGAGATAAAATCCCAAAGTTTATATATACGAACGGCGAATAATGAATATTCAAAATATTACAAGTTTCTTACTTCACCGTTTCTTTTGTAGTTTTTGAGAAATTGATTATTAACACTATTTTGATAGTGTGAGTGATTAAAAAAATAATTACAATAACTAAATTTATAGTTATTATGATTAAATTTTGCTTTTGCAGATTATTTACAATTTTTGGTTACTTGAAACTAAAAGTATTGCCTTCGGCAAATTCTCTATTATATCGGAGGCAATCAAACTTATTTCTCCTATTTGTTGTTTCGCCAAATCTCCCGCCAAGGCATGAAGATATACTCCTGCTTTTGTGGATTCTATCGGCGAATAACCTTGTGTCAAAATTCCTAATATTATTCCGGTCAATACATCGCCACTGCCGGCCGTTGCCATACCTGCGTTGCCAATAGTGTTAAAGAAAATTTCGCCTTTTTGGGTTGCAATGGCAGTAATTCCACCTTTCAAAACAATGGTAGCACCTGTATCCATAGAAATTTTACGCATAAAGTTCAATTTATCATAATATGAATTGAACTTTCCAAACAAGCGTTCAAACTCTTTCGAGTGAGGAGTAAGGATAATATTTTCGTTTAATAGGAATTGAAAGTTGTTTATTTTTGCAAGTAAATTCAGTCCGTCAGCATCGATAACGATAGGTTTTTTGCAAGTTTTCAATAAATCTAACAGCACTTCCTTCGTTTTCGGTTCAGTACCCAAGCCACATCCGATGCCAATGGCAGAATATTTTTGTGTGTCAATATTGTCGTTTAATGAAAAATCATCGCTGTCTGTTTCCACCATTGTTTCGGGAACGGATATTTGCAGAATATTATATAAAGTCTTTGGAATATGAACACTTAACAGTCCCAAGCCACTACGCAAAGCCGCCTTGCTTGCCAATACACAAGCACCCGCTTTGCCAAAACTGCCGGCAACAAGAAGCCCGTGTCCGAAATTGCCTTTATGGGAGAAATCGTCTCTTGCAGCAAAGATATTTTGGTCAAGGTTTTGGTCTGTTAAAATATGATGAAAACTTTCTTTTTTTATGTTTTCTTTTTGTAGAAATGTGTCCAAATCTTTCATAAACTCAAAAACTTTTTGCAAAAGTATGTAATATTTACTGAAAATTCAAAAAAAATACTTAATTTTGCAAACTTCAAAAAATGGATATTAAAAAGTATAATTAAAATAATAAAAATTAAAAACTATGTTTAAAGGTCATCCAAAAGGGCTTATACCGGCAGCCCTAAGTAACATGGGAGAACGTTTCGGTTACTACATTATGAATGCCGTGTTGGTTTTGTTCTTATGCTCGAAATTCGGATTGTCGGGCGACAAAGCCGGTATTATTTATTCTGTATTTTATGCAGGTATTTACATCCTATCTTTGGTGGGCGGTATCATCGCCGACCGTACTCAAAACTATAAGGGTACAATTCAGAAAGGTTTATTGACAATGGCAGCAGGTTATGTTCTTTTGTCTATTCCTATCACTGCAACAGCAACAAATCAATCTTGGTTGTTGCCTTTGACTTGTGTTGCTTTGTTCCTTATTGCTTTTGGTAATGGCTTATTCAAAGGAAACTTGCAGGCTATCGTTGGTCAGATGTACGATAACTTGGAAGCAGAGGCTGCAAAGAAAGGCGAAGAAGAACTTAGAATTGCAAAAAGTAAGAGAGACCCGGGTTTCCAAATCTTTTATGTTTTCATTAACGTAGGTGGTTTGATTGCTCCGTTTGTTGCTCCTTTGTTAAGAGAATGGTGGTTGGGCGTTAATGGCTTGGTATATAACGCAAACTTACCGGAACTTTGTCATCAATTCCTTAATGGAACAATAGCAGCAACTAACGAAAACTTGGTTGCAATGATGACTACTGTCGGAGGTGATATAACCAATATGACGGCTGCTTGTTCTAAATATTTGCAAGTATTTAACGCAGGTGTTCATTATTCATTTATAGCATCTGTTGCCGCAATGCTTATCTCACTTACGATATTCCTTTGCTTCAAAAAACAATTCCCTACGCCTGCAAAGAAAGAAGCAGCACAGGTTGTTGAATATACAAAAGAAGAAAAACTTGCTATGGCAAAAGAAATTAATCAGAGAATGTACGCTTTATTCGCTGTATTGGGAATAGCAGTATTTTTCTGGTTCTCTTTCCACCAAAACGGAATGTCGTTATCATTGTTTGCAAAAGACTTTGTGAAAACCGATGCACTTGCACCTGAAATCTGGCAGGCTGTCAATCCATTCTTCGTAATCACATTGACTCCAATCATTATGTGGATATTCGGAAGTTTGGTACGTAAGGGTAAAGAAATCTCTACTCCTAAGAAAATCGCAATAGGTATGGGTATTGCAGGTTTGGCATATTTGTTTTTGGCAATATTCAGTTATGTTCAAGGTTATCCTTCTGCTTCTGACTTTAAGGCAATGAGCGTTGATGCACAAGCAGCAGCCAAAGCCAATTGGTGGGTACTTATCGTATTGTATTTCTTCTTAACGGTTGCAGAGTTATTCATTTCTCCATTGGGATTGTCATTCGTTTCAAAAGTTGCTCCAAAACATTTATTAGGTCTTTGTCAAGGATTGTGGTTGGGTGCAACGGCGGTAGGTAATCTGTTGTTGTGGATTGGACCATTGCTATACGACAAAATTCCTATTTGGCAATGCTGGACGGTATTCCTTGCAGTTTGCTTAATATCTATGGGTGTAATGTTGGGAATGCTTAAATGGCTTGAAAGAATTACATGCAAATAATAAACGATAAGTCTTGAAAAAAGACTTGCTTAAAATCAAAAAAAGAATGCGAATAACTCAATGTTATTCGCATTTTTTATATCTTTGCAAACTCAAAACCGAAAAACGCTTTAAGAATATGAAAGAAATACATTTCAAAATTCGTAGGGAAGATGAATTTATACAACTCATACAATTGTTGAAAGCGGCAAATATAGTTGAAAGCGGAGCGTTGGCACAAATTTTGGTAACGCAGGGCGAAGTTAAACGTAATGGAGAAGTGGAGTTAAGGAAAAGAGCGAAGATTTTACGAGGCGAGAGAATAGAAACACAAAATTTTGTAGTGATAACAGAATAATAATTACGCAAATTAAGTTGATAGTGTGCGAGATTAAATTACGGATTGCACACATTACGACATCTAAAACGAATATATATTTACTAAAAGAAATAAAAACAACTTAAATTATGGATCTTAATGCAATTCTATCAATTTCCGGCAAACCGGGTTTATACAAATTGATTTCAAGAACTAAGAATGGTGCTTTGGTCGAGTCATTGATTGACAAAAAACGCATACCTGCATTTTCAAACGAAAGAATTTCTTCTTTGAAGGATATAAGTATTTTTACGGAAGAGGACGATGTTCCATTGACGGAGGTATTTCAAAATATTTATCGTACGGAGAATGGTGGCAAATGTATTTCTCATAAATCCGATGATAATACTTTGAAAGCATATATGGAAAAAGTTTTGCCGAGTTATGATAAGGACCGCGTTCATTTATCAGATATGAAAAAATTATTTGCTTGGTACAATATCCTTGTTGATAACAATCTTGTGGATTTGGAAAAAGAAGAAGAGGAAGCACAAGAAGAAGACAGCGATAAGTAATTTTGTAGAATTAGTATTTAATACTAAAAAATAATGTGTGATACTATTTATTTAGTGTCGCACATTATTTTATTAATGTTTAATATTATTTTATTAGTGTTTAACACTAATTTCGCAATATTAGGCCTTGCAAAAATATATTTATCGCCACTCAAAAGTATTAATCATATTGGTCAAATCTTTCTTTAATTGAGTTATCACAACTTCGCAAGAGTCGTTGTTCGGAATGAAATTGCTGTTCAAAGCAACACGAACAAAGTATCTTGTGGAGTCGGTCAGGTAAAATTGATAAGGCGAAACAACATCCTTGCCCTTTATATCAAAAACATTGCCATAAACCTTTTTTGCATTATTGTTATAACTTTGCTCAACGATGCCACCCGAAAGTTTTTCATGGCGTTTTAGAAAATTATAACAATCCTCAATCGAAGCCCGTAAGGATTTGCTGTCTTTCAAAGGCAAAAAACTAACGTTTGCAACGAAGTTATAGTTTTCAAAACGCAGGTTAAACCATTTTATATCCTTACTCTTGGAGTCTAACTTCTCAATTGTGGCATAATCGGGGTATTGAAAGGAAAAAGGGAAGTCGTTGTCTTGAAATTTTACGTAATTAGGTTTTTCTACATTCAAACGCAAATATGTTGAAGGCTTAGGCATTTGCGGAGCATTGTCGCAGGCAATAAGCAAACAAACAGGAATAAACAGATATGTTATTGCTTTGAAAAATCTTTTCATTAATGTTTTGTGGTTTGATAAATTATTTATACTTTTGCAAAAGTATAACATTTTATTCGATTTTTGCAAAATGTCGCTTGAAAAAGTGTCTGAATTACAAAAGGAACTGATATGAAAAAAACAAACATAATTTACGGAACGTTGTGCCTTATTGTTGTGAGTATGCTAAGTATTTCTATGCAGGCTCAAATGGTTATAACGAATATAACAAACCAAAATATCAAAGACGTGTTGGAAGAATATTTCCTGGGAGAGGGCGTAAGGATAGATACAACCCGTCCGATATATTACAACAATCAGACAGTGATAAATAACAATCAAATCGGAACTTTTACCAATCAGGATACGTCTTATGCAGGCAAAAACATTCCTATTAAAAAAGGTTTGATATTGGCAACAGACGCTTGTAAGAATATAGCGGGTGGTAATGAAGGACGTCAAAATGCAATACATGGTGCGGCAACCAACAGCCCGTCATTATATCTTTCTTATCAGAAATATTGTAATTCGGATTTGAATCAATATAACAATTCAATATCGTCTGACAATGGTACATTTAGAGATGTGGCGGTTTTGGATTTTTGGGTTATACCACAAGCATGTAAGATGTCTTTCCGTTATTGTTTCGGTTCGGAGGAATACCCTCAATATGTATGTACAGGTTATAATGACTTTTTCGGTTTGTATTGCGATGGTCCGTATGATGAAGACCTAAATCCTTATACCGAAAATATATTCTATCCTAATCCGACTAATGTCGCCGTTATTCCGGGGACATACGAAGAAGATGAATTTACAAACGGTACTCCTGTAATGATTAATACCTGTAATAATGGTAATTCTTCTTCAAGTTGCGGTATAGTTAATCAGCAATATTTTATAGATAACAGAGATAAGTCTTGTAAAACAACAAAGTTGGGTGGATATACAAGACGTTTAACGACAGCGGAAATACAGACTGTACCGGGTATGAAATACCATATTCAAATAGCTATTTGCAATATAAACGATGAATCATTGCAAAGCGCCGTATTTTTGGAGGCGGGTTCATTCTCGGCAGAGAAGATTAACTTAGAACATCAGGTAACACAAACCAATAACGGAGAGGGATATATTATTAGCAAGAATGCCGCAGGCGATACAGCATACGTATTTATCAAAGGTTGTTCTGCTGATACGATGATACTTCATGCCAATTATGTTGCAGGGGAAGATGAACCCGAAACAGTATTTTATGTAACACCTTCAAAGGGCAGTAGTATCGTTAGGGGAGTAGATTATGAATATTTTCGTATTGAAGATGACGAAACGGTCAAAACAGAACCGGCTCCAAGCACAGTTTCCATTCCGGAAGGCAAGAGTATGGTAAAATATTTGCTTAACTTTTATCATAACGACAATAAAGCGGGCGGAACGATAGATACATTATATTTCATTTCCACGGATTGCAATGAAGACCCGTTGGATACGTTGGTTTATTTGATGATTGAACCGAAAGATTTGACTTGTTCGGTTGAGGGAGGTGTTACTCTTTGCAATGATAAATTGCCTTATAGAGACTCAATAGCAGTAAATATTGAAAACGCAGTTTCATTTGCTAATGTAACGGCTACACGAGGTGATGCAACAATATATGATGAGAAATTAGCGAATGACTTTTGGACGAAAGACACTATATTTTCGGTGAAAATCCCTGTTGAGATTACGGCTTTGGACGATACTGCAAGTGTAACAATTCATATAGAGGATTATTGCGGAAGATTTTTCGATACAACGATACATTATAAGGTTATAGACAATTCGACAAAAGCAACCGTCGATAAAGACTATATTTGCGAGGGCGATAGTGTTATGTTGTCTTGTTTGGAAGCGGCAACTTATATGTGGTCGGCTTATCCGAGCGATGTAACTTTGGGAGCGGAGGAAGGTACAAAGGTTCAGACCTTGAAAGCAAAACCTATCGTTACTACCACATACTCCGTAACAACTATTTCCGCCGAAGGCTGTATTGCAACCGACACCGTTAAGGTCTCTGTTGAACCTATCATAAAGGCTCAATTGGAATTGTATCCTAAGAAAGTTTATTATTCAGACCCACAGATAAAATTTACGGATTTATCGGACGAGCCTTTCGATAGGCTTTGGAATTTTGGCGATATGACCGAGAGTAATATGGCAACAGGGTATCATACCTACGCTACTGATACTACGGAAGACAGTCATACTTACGAAGTAACTCTTATCGTATATAACAAAGCGATGTGTCCGGATACTGCAAGAGATAGCATACAAGTTTGTGCAGACTTTACTATTTGGATTCCTAATGCTTTTGTGCCGGGTTCAAATAATGGAACTCTATCAATGTTCGGACCTGTCGGAAAATTCTTAGATGATTGGACGATGATGGTTTTCAATCGTTGGGGAACGAAAGTATTTGAAGGACACAATCAGATGTGGGACGGTAAAGCAGGCGACGGTGGTTATGTTCAGCAAGGTACGTACGTTTATTCTGTTTTGTATAAGGACGGACATGGCAGACCTCAGAGAAAGACAGGAACGTTTGCTGTTTTACCTTCTGACGAACAATAAAAAAGTTTTGTCGGCTTTTCTTGACAAGAGATGTGTAAAGAAAAAGACAATACAAGAAAAATGAAAGACGATTGCAAACAAAAGTTTGATATAATCGTGTTACCTCAAACCAATTCCACACAAACGTATATAATAGAGGCTGACAAAAAAAATCCTTTGTCCGAATATTCCGTTGTTTATACCGATAATCAGGTCGCGGGTCGTGGTCAAGGCACTCATAGTTGGGAAAGTGAAAAGGGAAAGAATATTTGTTTTTCGCTGATCTTAACTCCACAAACTATTTCGGTAAGCGAGCAGTTTTTTATCACACAAATAATTTCTTTGGCTGTTGTTGATACATTGGTTGAGTATGGGTTGAAAGATGTTAAGATAAAGTGGCCGAACGATATTTATGTAAAAGAAAAAAAGATTTGCGGAATGTTGGTTCAAAACAATATAATCGGAAATCAAATCGCAAAAACTTTTATCGGTATTGGTATCAATGTCAATCAGACCATATTTCATTTTGCACCTAACCCTACTTCGATTTTCTTGGAGATGGGAAAGCAAAACGATTTAATAAAAGTTTTGAACGATACTTTGCAACATATTTTTATTCGTTATCAACAACTGAACGATAACCAAACAAAAACCATTCAAGACGAATACCTCTCTTTGCTATTGTTCAAAAACTCTTGGCGAAACTATATTTATAACGATAAACCTATATACGCTCAAATCCTTACGACCAATTCATTCGGTCATTTGATACTTCAAACTAACTACAACGAAATTATTACAGCCGAATTAAGAGAATTGCAATTTGTTTTTTGAAGTAAGAAAAATAAATGGTTTAATTACGAAATTAGTGTGAGTGATTAGTGAAATAATGTGAGTGATTAATTTTTTAATCACTCACATTATTTTGCTGAAAAATGAAATTATTGCAAGATATTTTCGTAAAAATTTCGGTAAAACCGAAATAATGCGTAAATTTGCAATTCGTTTTAAGGTGGATAATGTAAATTTTGTTGTCAATTAAGTAATAGAAATAATAAATTTAATAATTAAAAGGACATGAAATTAATTAAATTAGCATCAATTACGAAGAAATTGGCGGTGGGTGCGTTAGCGGCGTTCCTGTTGATATTTCTTCCGTTTCACATGGGTATGAACCTATGTATCTTGCGAGATGATGGCGGCGAATGGTACAGAAACGTATGCCATTTTATGGGAACGAATTACATTGTAAAGTGTTTTGAAATAGTACTTTTGCTTTGTGTTGTTTTCCATATAGTATTGACATTTATTCTGTGGTTGGAAAACAGAGCTGCTCGTCCTGTAAGATATGCCGTTAGTCAAAAATCCAAGACTCATCAAGGTAGCAAATGGATGATTATTACCGGAGGTCTTATCTTCGTATTCCTTATTTTGCACTTTATCAACTTTTATTTTGCAAAAACAGGTCTTGTTGAAGGTAAGTATGTCGTAAAAGTTGAAAAGGTTCAAAAAGCATTTTCTGCCAAAGCAATGGCTATCCAACAAGGACAAATGAAAGAAGCAGATATGCAGAAATTGCAAAAAGAATATATGTCAATTATGGCTGCGGGAGAAAAACTTGCAAGCGATGGCAAATATTATGTTAATTTATCAAAACAAGATTTGCAGACTTATTTCGGAGAAAATGTAGAAGAATATGATTATGAGCCGGACTTCTATAATATGGCAAGAGACTTATTCCACAATCCGTTGTATGTGATAATTTATTTGTTGTCATTCGTTATTTTGGCAATACATTTATTGCATGGCGTTGTATCTGTGTTCCAAACATACGGATTAATGAATGAGAAATATTCAAAAGCCATAAGTTATTTGGCAATAATATACGCAATAGTTATTCCATTAGGTTTTGCAATAGTTCCTATTCAAGTGATATTGTTTTAGTGCTTTGCAGATAGGTTTTTAGTTTAATTAAGAATAAAATAATATATAGATATGGCAACGTTAAATTCCAAAATTCCGCAAGGATCGCTTTCGGAAAAATGGACAAATTATAAAGCAAGTCAAAAACTTGTAAATCCTGCGAACAAACGTAAATTGGACGTTATCGTGGTTGGAACAGGTTTGGCAGGTGCATCTGCTGCTGCATCTTTGGGTGCATTGGGTTTCAATGTGAAAGTATTTTGTATTCAGGATTCACCTCGTCGTGCTCACTCTATTGCAGCACAAGGTGGTATCAATGCAGCAAAGAATTATCCTAATGACGGCGACTCAATAGGAAGATTGTTTTACGATACAATCAAAGGTGGCGACTATCGTGCAAGAGAAGCAAATGTTTATCGTTTGGCTGAGGTTTCAAACAATATTATTGACCAGTGCGTAGCACAAGGTGTTCCTTTTGCAAGAGATTATTCAGGATATTTGGCAAATAGAAGTTTCGGTGGTGCGCAAGTATCTCGTACATTCTATGCTAAGGGTCAGACAGGCCAACAATTATTATTGGGTGCATATTCTGCTCTTTCAAAACAGATAAAAGAAGGTACCGTTAAGTTATATACAAGAAGAGAAATGGAAAATCTTGTTGTTATTGACGGTAAAGCAAGAGGTATAATTACAAGAGATTTGGTAACAGGCAAATTGGAAAGATGGTTCGGTCATTGCGTAGTATTGGCTACGGGTGGTTATGGTAATGTATATTACTTATCTACCAACGCTATGGGTTCCAATGGTTCTGCTGCTGTTCAGTGTTATAAGAAGGGTGCATACTTTGCAAATCCTTGCTATGTTCAAATTCATCCTACCTGTATCCCTGTTCATGGCGATTATCAAAGTAAATTGACTCTTATGAGTGAGTCTTTGCGTAATGATGGTCGTATTTGGGTTCCTAAGAAACTTGAAGATGCACAGGCTATCCGTGAAGGAAAGAAAACTGCTAACGATATACCTGAGGAGGATAGAGATTACTATTTGGAAAGACGTTATCCTGCTTTCGGCAACTTGGTTCCTCGTGATATTGCTTCACGTGCTGCTAAGGAAAGATGTGATGCAGGTTATGGCGTAGGTACTGGTAAGGCTGTGTTCTTGGATTTCTCTTCGGCTATCAATCGTTTGGGAAAAGATAAGGTTGCAGAACGTTACGGTAACTTGTTCCAGATGTATCAGAAGATTGAGGACGAAAATCCATACGAAACACCTATGAAGATTTACCCTGCTGTCCATTACACTATGGGAGGTCTTTGGGTTGATTACGAATTACAGACAACTATTCCGGGATTGTTTGCTGCCGGCGAATGTAATTTCTCTGACCATGGTGCAAACCGTTTGGGTGCAAGTGCGTTGATGCAAGGTTTGGCTGACGGATACTTTGTTCTTCCTTATACAGTACAAAATTATCTTGCTGCCGAAATTTACAATCAGCCAATACCTACAACTCATCAGGAGTTTGACAAAGCAGAAGATGAGGTAAAAGAACGTATAGCTAAGATACTTTCAATAAAAGGTAAGACAACAGTCGATACACTTCAAAAGGAACTTGGTCACGTTATGTGGGAATATGTCGGAATGGGCAGAACCAAGGAAGGATTACAGAAAGCGTTGCCTTTGATTGAGAACGTAAAACAGAGATTTTGGTCTGACGTTAGAGTTGATGAGAGTGAAGATTGCTTAAATCCTGAATTGGAAAAAGCATTACGTTTGGCAGACCATTTGGAATTGGCTTCACTTATCGCAAGAGACGCTTTGCAAAGAGAAGAGTCTTGCGGAGGACATTTCCGTGAGGAACATCAGACAGAAGAAGGCGAAGCAAAACGTGATGATGAGAACTTTATGTTTGTTGGTGCGTGGGAGTACAAAGAAGGTGCTGAACCGCAGATGCATAAAGAGGATTTGAATTATGAGTTTATAAAGGTACAAACAAGAAATTACAAATAATAGTTATGGATCTTACATTGAAAATATGGCGTCAGGAGAATGCCAAAGCAAAGGGTCATTTTGAAACCTATAAATTAACAGATATTTCTCCGGAATGCTCTTTCTTGGAGATGTTAGATATTCTGAACGAGCAGTTAATAAACGATAATATCGCACATCCTGTTTGTTTTGACAACGATTGTCGAGAGGGTATTTGCGGTATGTGTGGCTTGTACATCAATGGTCGTCCTCACGGACCTGACGAAGGTGTTACAACTTGTCAGTTACATATGCGTCGTTTTCACGATGGAGATACCATAACGATAGAGCCATGGCGTGCAAAACCTTTCCCTGTTATCAAAGACTTGGTGGTAGATAGAAGTGCGTTTGATAAAATCATTCAAGCTGGTGGTTACACTTCTGCAACAACAGGTGGAGTTCCGGATGCAAATGCGATACCTATTCCAAAACATAAGGCTGACGAGGCAATGGATTCGGCTTCTTGTATTGGTTGTGGTGCTTGTGTTGCTGCATGTAAGAATGCTTCTGCGATGTTGTTTGTCAGCGGTAAAGTTTCTCAGTTAGCTTTGTTACCGCAAGGTAAGACTGAGGCTGCTATCAGAGTAAAACGTATGGTTAAGAAGATGGACGAATTAGGATTTGGTTCATGTACAAATACTTTTGCTTGTGAAGCAGAATGTCCTAAACAATTAAAGAGAACGAACATCGCTCGTATGAATCGTGAATTTATATGTGCCAAAGTTTGTTCGGAAGAAAAATAGAAGATTGTAAATTTTTTCATATTTTTCATTGATTTAATTATTATTATGATTAATAAGGTGTGCATTTTATTGCACACCTTATTATCTTTTATGGACGACGGCAAAGAGAATACAGCAGAATAAAAACGCTTATCGGTTGTCCGTATGTGTATTTCAATGGCTGCAAAAATAAATAGCGTAATAGCTCGAATAACCAATTTAATCACAAAAATAATCACTACAACTACAAAAATAATCACTGTAATCAGTAAAATAATCAGTGTAACTAATAAAATAGTCATTAACACTACGAAATTCTTTACACTTGTTCTGTTTATAATTGAATAGAAAATTGATTGGAATGGTGTGATTGCTGCAATTTCATGAAAAATATCTTTGTTGAAGTAAATAATTTACGTATCTTTGCGTTTTGAATTAAGAACTAATAGGATTTTCACTACATTGAAACGATATATTGTATTGATATTAACGTTTCTGTTTTTTCTTGATGCAGAAGCGCAGACTATAAAAGGACAAATCAAAGATACTGACGGTAAGATTGTGGAAAATGTCAGTATCGGCACTCTGAATTTATCCAAACCTATCGGCACTATAAGTGATATGAACGGAACGTATTCGCTCAATCTTAAAGCAAATACCAAATACGTTATTCGTTTTTCTTGTGTGGGTTACACCGATATGGATACCACCGTTATGCTTAAACAAAAAGAAGTTCGAGTCATTGATATTGTTCTTAAAAAATCTTCAACCAATTTGCCGACAGTGGAAATTACCGGCGACAGAAGTAGAGAAGAGGGAATAACAAGAATAAACCCCGAAGACGTTAAAGTAAGCGTGGGTGTTAATCAAGGTGTTGAAAACATTATTAAATCACAAGAGGGTGTTTCTTCGTCCAATGAACTCAGCAGTCAGTACAATGTTCGTGGTGGAAACTTTGATGAGAATTTGGTTTATGTTAATGATATAGAAATATTCCGACCACTGCTTATCCGTAACGGACAACAAGAGGGTCTTTCCTTTGTTAATACCGATATGATAAGCGATATAAAATTTTCTTCGGGAGGTTTTGATGCCAAATACGGCGATAAAATGTCCAGTGTGTTGGATATAAAATACAAAAAGCCACAAGAATTTAGCGGCAATGCAAGTATATCTCTTCTTGGGGCAAGTGTACACATCGAAGGCTTGATAGGTTCTCGTATGACTTATCAAATAGGATACAGAAACAAGACAACGCAATATCTTCTTAATTCTTTGGAAACCGACGGCGAATACAATTCCACGTTCAACGACTTGCAGGCTTATCTTACATACGATATAAACGAAAAAACGGAAATAGCGTTTCTTGGAAATATTTCGGATAACAAGTACAACTTTATTCCGCAGACGAGAGAAACTCAATTCGGCAGTCTTTACAATACAATGAAACTTAAAGTGTATTTTGACGGTCAGGAATTGGATAGATTTACATCTTTGTTTGGTGCATTGATGCTTACTCACAATCCGAAAAAAGATGTTTCGTTGAAATTTATTGCTTCCGCCTTTAATACAAACGAAAAAGAGACCTACGACATTCAAGGACAGTATTGGCTATCGGAGACCAACGGACTTGGCGAAGATGCGGAGTTTGATAGGGGTATAGGAACATACCTTGAACACGCAAGAAACAGATTAAACGCAAATATCTTTAATATCGAGCATAAGGGGTATAAATATTATTCCAACGGATTCTTATCTTGGGGAGCCAAATGGCAATTGGAGAAAATCAACGACAGAATAAGAGAATGGAAAATGGTTGATAGTGCGGATTATACCATACCTTCAAATCCCGATGATATAGGAATATATAATCCGACCACACCTCCTATGTTGCAGAATTATTATAATTCAAACCACGATATATCTTCTTATCGTTTGACGGCTTTTGTTCAGCGTCAATTCAATTGGGAAAAAGATTACGGAACATATTACTTTAACATTGGTGCAAGAGGTCAATATTGGAATTACAATAATGAGTTTTTCCCTTCGCCTCGTGCGTCTGTTTCCTTAAAACCGAAAATCAAACAGGATATTCTCTTCCGTTTTGCAACAGGTGTGTATGCTCAATACCCATTTTACAGAGAGTTTAGGGACGAACAAGGTAATTTGAACGAAAAAATAAAATCGCAGAAGTCCTTACATTTTGTGCTTTCGTCCGATTGGAATTTTAAAATGATGAATCGTCCGTTTAAGTTGCTTACTTCTGTTTATTACAAGTATCTTTGGGATTTGATTCCGTACAGATTGGACAATGTCAGGATAAGATACACGGCACAGAACAATGCTGTGGGTTATGCTGCGGGTATGGACGTAAAACTTTTCGGAGAATTTATAAGCGGTATAGACTCGTGGATAACTCTTTCGTTAATGCAGACCGAACAAGATATTGAAGGCGACGGCAAGGGTTATATCCCGCGACCTACCGACCAAATATTTAATCTCAGTGTGTCGTTCCAAGATTATTTGCCTAATATGCCGTGGATGCGTGTTTATTTGAATTTGAATTATGGCTCGGGTTATCCGTATTATCCGCCAAACAGCAATGAGCATTTCCGTTATCCGTCTTATCTAAGGGCTGATATGGCATTTACATTCAGAATAAAAGACGAGCAAAGCGGTTGGGCGAAAAAGAACTTTATGAAACATATAAAAAAGATTTGGTTGAATTTGGAATGGTTGAACGTGTTTAATAACAAGAATGTGATTTCGTATATGAATGTTCAGGATTACTCGGGAGTAAGTTATGCCGTGCCGGATTATTTGACCCCGACGCGATTGAATGCACGCTTGACATTTGAATTTTAATTATATTGAAAAACATAAGCAAATAATATGCAAAATTGGTGTCTTACATCAGTGAAGCAGTTAGTGAAACTAATTTTCTAATCATTGAGATTAATTTGACGAATACACATAAGACTTAACAGAAAAGAAAAACGATGAATATACCGAGCTTCAATACTATCACCATAAAAGACTATACGCCCGAAAAGAGTGTGTTGAAAAACAATATTCCTATTTATACTTTTGCCAATAATGATTTGGAAGTTGTTTTTATGCGAATTGTGTTTTTCAATGCAGGAACCATTTTTCAGGATAAGTTTTTTGTTTCTGCTTTAACCAAAACTCAGTTGGCGCAAGACACCAAAGACTATTCGGATTTGTCTTTGGCAGATGCTATGGACTATTATGGTGTGAGTTTAACTCGTGCCAATACCAACGAAAGAACATATCTTACGTTTTCTTTCTTGAAAAAATATCAGAAAGAGGTTGTTAGTCTTATTGAACAGATACTTCTTTTGCCTGTATTCAAACAAGAGAAACTCAATATCACTATCGGCGATTACCGTCAGGAGTTTTTGGCTAAATGTCAAAAGACTTCTTTTCTTGCTCACAGGGAGTTTATGGCAGGATTGTTTGGTAAGGATAATCCTTATGGTAATTACGCAAGTGTGGGGGATTATGACAAGGTAACCATTAATGATATAGAAAAATTTTATAAGCAACGCTATACTTTCAATCAATGCTATATCATTCTTGCGGGTAATGTCGATAATGAATTGATAAGTCTTTTGAATGATTCATTGGGAGCGTACGATTGGAACTCCTCTTCGGCAGACACGACGCCTAACAATATTAAGATAAACACTCAAATAGAGCCTAAGACGATAATAACGCATTTGGATAACGCTGTTCAGGCTTCTATATGTATGGGTAGATTTTTTCCGAACATAAAAGACGAGGATTATATACCATTAACGGTTTTGAATTGTTTGTTTGGCGGTTATTTCAATTCACGTCTTATGAGCAACATTCGAGAAGAAAAAGGTTACACCTATGGAATAGATAGTTTTATAGCCCCATTCGAGAAAGGAAGTGTGTTTATGATTGCAGGCGATGTAACAAACGATAAGGATGCTGCAACAATAGACGAAATAAAAAAGGAAATGAATTTGTTGAAAACCGAGATTGTCTCCGACGCAGAACTTGATACAGTGAAGAACTATATGATTGGCGATATGTTGAGGGACAATGACGGAGTGAGTGAGATAGCGATAACATACGATAGACAGATAAAATTTTCGCTTGCCGACAACTATAACTCTTATGCTATGAATATCATTAAGAATATAACTCCCGACAAGATAAAAGAACTTGCAAATAAATATTTTGACGAACAACAGTTTATAATTTCAATAAGTAAGAACAATAAATAATATCATAATGAAAAAGTTTTGTTTGATAATATTATTCATTTGTGCGTATGGTTTTTTGAATGCACAATGTTATGTGGTCAATGATAATGGCAGTGTAACGATAACGGCAGCCAACAATGGCGAATTTACATTGCAAAGGCAGGATAATGATGATTGGATTGATTTAGGCAATTCTCAAAACGGCACTTATACAGATGAAGGAATTAATGCCAATGAAGGCAGTATAACTTACCGTATTACGGTTGATGATGTTGCTACGGAGTTTTCCACCTTGTATTGTCAAGTTGCTGTTAATGGACAATCAATTCAATTAACGTGGCAATCGGCGAATGAAGGTGGCAAGTACGCAATTTATCGTCAGACGATAGAACAAGAGCAAATGACTTATCTTGCCGAAGTGCCTATAACGGAAAATTCTTATGAAGATACGCGAGAAGGAGAATGTGATATATATTATCAAGTGTCGTTAATAGATGAATTTTGTGAGAATTACTCAAACAAGGTAAAAGTACCTAAAACGGATAATCAAGAACCCGAACAACCGACATTGCTTCCGATTGATGTGGATTTAACTACTCAAAAAATAGTTATATCTTGGCAGGCTTCGACAAGTGATGATGTTGATGGTTATGTAATATGCAAAAACGACGAGAATGGTATCCGTCAGTCGTTAGATACAATCACCGACAAAACTCAAACATCCTACACTTGCGATAAATGTGATATATCCGAAGTAAATGCAATAACTATATTTGCATACGATTTTTGTAAAAACACTTCACCACTATCGGCAACATATAATAACATTGTTTTGACGGGGGATAGAGGCAATTGCGAAGAACCTCTTCATCTTTCTTGGAATGCACCAAACCTAACTCAGGAAGCAAAGACTTACGACATATATATGGCAACGGAAGACAATCCTACATATATCTCAATAGCACAGACTACGAATTTGTCTTACGATGTGGTACTTCCGCAGGTAAATGGCAAGATACATTATTACGTATCATGTGAAGGCAAAAGCAATGTTGTAACCATTGACGTTTCAATGGCAGATACTTTGAAGTTTGTTGATTTGGAATCTGTAAGTATTAAACCCGACAATATGCAGGCGGAATTGTATGTTTATTTGGACGCAAGCAAAAAAGTGAAAGGTTACACCGTTATGCGAAAGATTGATGACGGAGAATTTGAGACTGTAAATGAGATACCGTTTAGTGGATATTCTTATTTGAAGTTTGTTGATGAATTGCCTATGCCTGCAAACGAGCATACATATACTTATATGATTGCAGCCCCTGATGTTTGCGGTGGCAATTTTACATATTCCAACACATTGACACCAATACGTTTGGAAGTAGATGCTACGAACCAATCCAAGATAAAACTTTCTTGGAATCCGTATAAACCTACCACTTGGAATGTTGCAGGTTATGAAGTTTATCGTTTTGCAGAAAATGATTTCGATAATGCAGATTTATTAAAGACAACAACAGCAAATTCTTATACCGATGATGTAACAGATATAGTTTCTGCAACCGATAGAACATATTATTATGTCAAAGCCATTGCGGCTCAATCCGACAATCCCGATATAACAGAAAACGGAGCGAACTCCTCAAACGCATACGCAAAGTTTGAAACCATATTCTTCGTGCCTAATGCCTTTGCACCAAAAGACGGAGTGCATGAAAAGATTAGAACATTCAAACCGTCTTGTCATTTTGTCCGTGCTGGCAGTTATTCATTCAAAGTCTTTAATCGTGCAGGCACCGTTTTATTTGAAACAAACGACACCGAGAAAGGTTGGGACGGCAAATACAAGAATGAGTTTTGTCCGGTGGGAACATATATCTATAAAGTATCATTTATAGATTCCGACGGTATGGAACAAAACAAAGGCGGAGCATTCCTTTTGTATGATTAGGATTAAGCAAACGTTTTACTCGTATCAATACTTATGAAAATACAGACTGTATTCACTCCTGCCTTGTATTCATTTGCAAAGCATAGCGATGAATTTATTTGCGTTGTGGTCGATGTACTTAGAGCAACCACGACAATGGCTACAATTATTGACTTTGGCGGGCAAATCATACCTGTTGCCTCGCTTGACAAAGCAAGAGAATATAAAGCAAATGGTTATTTGGTTGCAGGGGAGAGGATAGAACAGACATTGGATTTTGCAGATTTTGGCAACAGTGCATTGAATTTTCGCAGCGATGTAATACGCAACAAAACCATTGTACATACGACAACTAACGGTACTCAGGCTATCGAACTTGCAAAGCAATCCAACGCATCGCAAGTGGTTATCGGAGCGTTTAGCAATATTTCCGCTTTGACGGATTATCTTATCGCTCAAAAGAAAGATGTAGAAATTATTTGCTCCGGTTGGAAGAATACATTTTGTTTGGAAGATACCCTTTTTGCAGGGGCATTGGCGGCAAGACTTTTTAGTAATCAAAACAATTATACGAATAAAGAGAATAATAACGACAGTATTTTTTATACTCACGACGACTCAACCTTTGCGGCAATGGATTTATGGCAAAAAGCAAAGGACAATCCATTGAAATATTTGGAGAAGGCATCGCATATACATCGTTTAAGAAAAGCCCATTTCGACGATGTGTTTGAATATACATTCACATTGGATACCTGTCATAGCGTCCCCATTCTTTGCGGCGACAAATTGATAAAAGCAGAATAGGAATTTTAATAGCTAAACCTTTATCCGAAATTGCGGTTATATTTTGCAATAAATTTTTACGACTTATTGGCAAAATAATGTTTAACATTATTTCGCTGATGTTTAACACTGGTTTACTAATGTTAAACACTAATTTGCCTATTAATTTTATAGAAAAATTATTTTGTGGTAGGCAGTTTTTCTTTGTTCCAAGCGATGATGCCGCCTTTCATATCGACAACGTTCAAACCCAATGCACGCATTTTTACTGCTGCATTATGACTGCGTTTTCCACTACGGCAATAAACGTAATAAGTCTTTGTTTTGTCCAATTCGGCGATACGTTTCTCAAAATCTTTGGTCTGCAAAAAATCTATGTTAATCGCTCCGTTGAGATGACTTTCGGCGTATTCCTTTGCCGTTCTTACGTCCAAGACAACAACATCGGAAACAGCGACAATTTCTTTTGCAAAATCGTTAGGGCAAATTGTTTTTATGGTATCTTGTGCCGAGCATGAATAAGCGGAAATCATAACAGTGAATAATAAAATTATAATGTTTTTCATAAAAATTATTGTGATGTTTTATTTTTTCTTTGTAGGAATATCTTCTTGTTTTTCTTCCTTATCGGATATGTGAGTGTTGAATTTACGCTCCAAAAAAGATTGCAAATAACTTAATGTTATGCCTTGACGGATAAGACCGCCTTCGGCTATGGATATTTGTCCTGTTTGTTCGGAGACAACGACGGCTATTGCATCGGTGTTTTCCGTTATACCAAGTGCCGAACGGTGTCGAAGCCCCATTGATAGAGGAATATTGGTTGCGTGAGAGACAGGCAGAATGCAGCGAGCGGCTTGTATTTGACCTTTGTCGATTATAACCGCTCCATCGTGCAATGGAGTATTTTTGAAAAAGATTGTTTCAATGAGTTGGGAGGAAAGTTCGCTTTTGAAAATTTCTCCCGATTGAACGATAGTCTCCAATTTATTCTCGTTGCAGAATACCATAAGCGCTCCGGTATAAGTCTGAGACATGTGGCCGCAAGCCTGAACGATTGCATTGACGTTGAGGTTTTGAACGGTGTTGTTAGTCTTCCAAAAGAAAAATCGTCTTCCCTTGTCGGCTATATTACGAGACCCAATCATAACAAGAAACCTCCTTATCTCGGGTTGAAATATTATTATCAACGCCATAAGTCCCAACGAAATAAATTGCCCGAGTATTTCGCTCATTATACGCATTCCAAGTATGGAAACTATCTTCCAAATGACGTATAACATAAAAAATCCGATGAAAATACTTATTGCATTAGTGCCTTTTATCATTCGGAAAACGAAAAATAAAACCAACGCAACGACAATTACATCAATAAAATCGATTATTGTGAATGTCGGAAGACTTTGCATTATGTCTAAAAGTAACATAGGTCTTGATGTTTTGGTGTCATATTACTTGTTGGCGGTATATAAATCGTAAAGTTTTAAGCAATTGACCGTTGTTTTTACATCATGAACACGTAAAATATCCGCTCCGTTTTCAAGAGCAAAAGCATGTAAGAACATCGTCTCGGATTGAATTGCTTGCGGAGTTGTATCAAGCGGTTTGTACATCATACTTTTTCGAGAAATACCTGTAAGAATAGGAAGCAAGAACATTGAGAAATCTTTCTGGTGTGCAAGCAAAAAATAATTCATATCAACAGTCTTTCCAAAGCCAAAGCCCAAATCCAAGATGATGTCGATAACTCCTTTTTGCCTTAGTGTATCTATTTTTTCAGAGAAGTATTTGCACATATCTTGGAATAGATTGTCGTAATGGATTTCTTTTTGCATACGGTCGGGAGTGGTGTTGGTGTGCATAAGTATATACGGCAGTTTTTGTTTTGCCACTTCGTCAAACATTTTTTCATCAAACATTCCGCCCGATATATCATTGATAATGTCCGCACCGCAATCGGCAACTTTTTCCACAACTTCCGCCCAAACGGTATCAACACTTATCGGAATATTTGGAAATCTTCGTTTTATTTCTTTGATAACCGGTAGCAGTCTTTCACATTCTTCTTGTTTATCGACAAGTTTCGCTCCCGGTCGAGTGGAACATGCACCAATGTCTATTATATCCGCACCTTGCTCAACTATATCTTCTGCACGTTTTATTGCTTTGTCAAAAGTGTTGTAACTTCCGCCGTCAAAGAATGAGTCATCGGTTACGTTCAATATACCCATAACTTTTGGTTTGTCAAGAGAAAATAGATTTCCTTTTATATTTATCTTCTTGTTTAGAGAAAAATTCGTAACTTTGTCGCCTAAAAACATTGTAGATGTTATTTTTTGAATTTAATATTTTGCAAAGATAAAAATTTTATGGCAAATACGTCTCAACAATACGACAATATTATCAAAAACACTCGTGATTTATTCGTTAAGAAGATGAAGGATTACGGCACTTCGTGGAGAATTTTGCGTCTTTCCTCACTAACCGACCAGATATTCATAAAAGCCAAACGTATTCGTTCCATTCAGCAAAGCGGTGTCAATCTTGTGGGAGATAACACGCAAGGAGAATTTGTGGCTATTGTCAATTACGGAATTATGGCGTTGATTCAATGTGAGCTTGGCGATGATACCATGGATGAAATCCCGCCTCAAAGAGCCGAAGAATTGTATGACAAATACGCCACCAAAACAAAAGATTTGATGCTCAAAAAAAACCATGACTATGGCGAAGCGTGGAGAGATATGCGAATAAGCAGTATGACGGATATTATTTTACAGAAAATTTTTCGCTTGAAACAAATTGAGGACAATCGTGGAAAAACCATTGTATCCGAAGGAGTGCAGGGCAGTTACACCGATATAATAAATTACGCCGTATTTTGTTTGATACGAATGGAAGAAGAAAATTGCAAGGATTGATATCGAAAAATTATGTAGTGAAATCATAAAATCAATGTTTAACATTATTTTATTAATCACTGAAACTAATTTACTGATGTTTAACACTGATAAATGTAAAAGAAATAACGAAAATTTAATTAAATAAAAATAACAAATAAAAACTATAAACGAAATGAATACTAAAACAAGAAACATAATAAATCATATACTTAGGGCATTGTTTGGCGGTGTTTTCATATTTTCTGGCTTTGTCAAGGCGGTGGATCCTATGGGTACGGCTTTCAAAATAGAGGAATATATGACCGTATTTGGTTTTGACGGATTGGTGTCGGCTTTACCGGGATTGCCTGCGGTGTTGAGTGTTTTGTTGTGTGCTACCGAGTTTTTGATAGGTATTACAGTGTTACTGCATATATACAACAAAGTCAATAAATGGACTGCCGCTGCGTTTATGTTGTTTTTCACCGTTACGACATTGATAGACGCTTTGACGAACAATGTATCGGATTGCGGTTGTTTCGGTGATGCCGTGAAATTAACCAATTGGCAGACATTTTACAAAAACATTGTTTTGGACATCATACTTGTCGGAATATTTATTACCGATTTCAACAAACCGCAATCATTCGCCAAGAAAAGCAATTGGATAACCGTGGTTATCTTTGCTGTGTTTGTTTTTGCGTTTAGTTTAAGAAACATAATGTATGAGCCTTGCATAGATTTTCGTCCTTGGAAAGTCGGCAACAAAATGGCACCGACCGAAAGCGAACAAGCACCTGCCGTAACTTTTGCCACATACAAAAACAACGTAACCTCAAAGGAAAGAGAGTTTTCTATGGACGAACTTATGGAAGAGTCGCAAAAAGATGCAGATTTTCAACAAAAATGGACTTTTGTCTCATCTCGCTACATCAATCCTAATGAAATAAAGGCTGACGGCTTTTCTTTGACAGCCTTTGAGTCCAATGACGATGAGAGTTTGGCTCTTTTGTCCGATACCACATCATCATTGTTTATGTTGGCGATTGTTGATATGAATAAGACGAGTGAAAAAGGTATGAAAAAAGCCATAGAGTTTTTGAAAACCAAAGCAGACAAAGGCGATAGGGTTATTGTCGTTACGGCTTCTTCACAAGAGATTTGGTATGATTTCCAAGAAAAATATAAACTGAATGATTATGGCATTTATTCGTGTGATGACAAAGCCATTTTGGCAATGGTAAGAAGCAATCCTTCGATTGTGGAAATCAAAGACACGAAAGTAGCCAACAAATGGGGTTGGAGAAGTATTCCGACCATTAAAAAATAAGTTTTTTAGTGAAAGAAATTTGGCAATAAGGCACTATGCTCAATTATATATTGAAGAAAATCGGCTATGGATTACTTGTAATCTTCGGGGTTGTAACCTTAGTGTTTTTTCTTTTTAATATATTGCCCGGAGATCCTGCAAGAATGATGTTAGGCCAAAGAGCGGACGAGCAGAGTGTGGAGATGATTCATAAGGATTTGGGATTGGATAAGCCGTTAGGCATTCAGTATTTGAATTATCTTAACGACCTTTCTCCAATATCTTTTCATAGTACATCAAAGAGTGGCAATTTCTTTTTGGATACAACCAAATACACTTCTTTTACGACACTGATAAAAGTAAATAACAGTAGAGTTATTTTGAAAAAGCCATATCTTCGCCGTTCTTATCAAAGTAAAAGAAATGTGTCCGATATACTCAAAGAGGCATTCCCAAACACAATCATTTTGGCAATTGCGTCAATTGTTTTTGCTTTTATCATCGGGGTGATATTGGGGAGTATTTCATCGCTTTATGCCAATACGTGGTTGGATAGACTGATTCAGTTTATAACTTCGGTAGGAATGTCTTTACCCTCATTTTTCGCTGCCATTATCATTGCTTGGCTCTTTGCCTTTGTCCTTGCCGATTACACGGGGCTTAGTATGTTCGGTTCGTTGTATGTTGTCGATGATTTGGGAAGGGGAGAGCATTTGCAGATAAAAAACCTTATCTTACCGGCATTGACATTGGGCATACGTCCGTTGGCAGTCATAACCGAATTGACCAAAGCCACGTTATTAGATGTATATTCCCAAGACTACATTCGTACAGCGAGAGCAAAGGGATTAAACAACAGACAGATTATTTGGCGACACGCTTTGAAAAACGCACTTAACCCGGTTATAACGGCTACAAGCGGTTGGTTTGCTTCGCTTATAGCGGGAGCGGTGTTTGTGGAATATATATTCGATTGGAAAGGCGTTGGAGTGGTTATTGTGGATAGTTTGGAGAAATACGATTTTCCTGTTGTTATGGGGGCGTTGCTTGTGGTGTGTATATTACTTGTGTTGATAAACATATTGACCGATATTCTTTATGGTGTTTTAGACCCTCGAATAAGAGTGAAATAATCGTTGAGATTGGTTAAACCGAAACAATTTTTATCAAAAAAATTGTTTTTTTGAGTTGAAAATGACTGCAAATGAGAATTATGTTGTAGATTTGCAGGCGTTACGATAGTCGTAACAGAGTTTGTCAAATTGATTATTGAAATAAATAAAATGAAAAGAGAAAAGAAATTATTGGTTTTAATGATTATGTTTTTTATTGGTGTCGCGAGTGTATTCTCTCAACCACCGATGCCAAACGGATATGATGAAGACCCAGATTTTGAAGAGGACAATGTGAAATCCAATCAAACATCTCCGATAGGTACTGCAACCTTGCTTATGTTGGGCTTAGGCGGTGCGGTGTTAGGCCACAAGATTAAAAAGAATAGTAGGAATAACGAATAGTTTACAGTAACTGATAGTTGCTTTATAGGTTGTTTTTTCAAGACACCTTGATTTTTGTTGATAGCATTTGCTATCGGCAGGCTTTGTTTCGCACTTATATAGTTTTGTCGTTTAATAAAAAGAAAAGCAGACTACATATAAAAAATGTAGTCTGCAAAATTTATGGGAAAATTAAAAAATTCTTCTTTTACGAATAGTACAGAGCAAATTATTTCTCGGCTTCGATAGCGGCTTGTGCGGCAGCCAAACGTGCCAAAGGTACTCTGTATGGCGAACAAGATACATAATCAACTCCGCTATTGTAAAAGAATTTAACGCTTTCACCATCGCCACCATGCTCGCCACAAACACCTATACGCAATTTAGGATTGGTCTTTCTTCCGTGCTTTATTGCGTGCTTAACCAATAAACCTACACCCTCTTTGTCGATGGTTTGGAATGGGTCGTTGGACAAAATCTTTTGCTCGGTATATGTGTGAAGAATTAAATTAACATCGTCTCTCGAAAATCCAAACGTCATCTGCGTTAAGTCATTAGTTCCAAATGAGAAGAAGTCTGTCATTTTAGCGATTTCTCCCGCAGCCATAGTAGCACGAGGTACTTCGATCATTGTGCCGAACTTGTATTTTATCGTTGTATTGGTTGCTTTTTCAACTTTATCATGTATTTCGTCGCAAATGGCTTTCTGATGCTTCAACTCTTCAACCGAAATGGTCAAAGGTATCATTATCTCCAAATGTGGGTCATAACCTTCTCTCTTAACTTCTGCGTATGCTTCAAACAAGGCTTTGAATTGAAGTTTTGATATTTCCGGATAAAGAATACCTAATCTCACGCCACGAATACCCATCATTGGATTAACTTCTTGCAATCCCATAATTCTGTCTTGCAATTCTGCCAAAGTTATACCCAAATCCCTTGCGATAATCTTTTGTTGTGTCTCGTCTTTTGGAGCAAACTCGTGCAAAGGCGGGTCCATTAAACGTATCGTTACAGGGTGAGCGTTCATAATTTTCAAAGTTGCTTTGACAGACTCTTTCATATAAGGTAGCAACGCTTGAAGATATTGTTTTCTTACCTGTGTCGTGTCCGACAAAATCACTTTACGCATTATTGCCAAAGGCACTTCACTGTCTTTTCCGTAGAACATGTGTTCTATTCTGAACAATCCGATACCTTTTGCACCGAAATCCAATGCTTGTTTTGTGTCGATAGGGTTGTCGGCATTGGTTTCAACTCCGATAGTCTTGATATCATCAACCAAAGACATAAATTGTTTGAACAAAGGTGAGTCGGTAGGAGATACCATTTTTATTTCGCCTTCATAAACATAGCCTTTGGAACCGTTAAGCGAAATTGTGTCGCCTTCTTTGAAGATTTTGTTACCTATGCGTACGACTTTGGCTCCCATAATGGACAAATCCTCAGAGCCGACAATGCAACACTTACCCCAACCTCTTGCAACAAGGGCAGCATGTGAGGTCATACCTCCACGAGCAGTCAATATACCGCCGGCAGCCTGCATTCCTTCAACATCTTCCGGGTTGGTCTCTTCACGAACCAAGATAGCCGTCTCGCCCAAATCGTTAAGACGAACAGCCTCGCGGCTTGTCATGGCAATCTTTCCGCAAACGCCACCGGGACCTGCCGGCAAACCATGTCCGATAACTACCTTGCTTTCCTCATCATTGGCGTCCAAAACAGGGTGTAACAATTCGTCCAACTGATTGGTATTAACTCTGCAAATAGCCGTCTTTTCGTCAATAAGACCTTCGTTAAGCATATCCACAGCCATCTTAACGGCAGCCGTTCCTGTACGTTTGCCAACACGACATTGCAACATATATAACACTTTGTGTTGAATAGTAAATTCTATATCCAACATATCGTGATAGTATGCTTCAAGGTTTTTTCTAACATCGCAAAGTTCGTTATAAACCTCAGGCATAATTTCCTGCAAAGAGTCCAAATGTTGGTTGTGAGCATTTTTCGTTTCGTCATTCAACGGATTAGGTGTACGAATGCCGGCTACAACATCTTCGCCTTGCGCATTGATAAGCCATTCTCCATAGAAATTGTTGTCTCCCGTAGCCGGGTCTCTTGTGAAAGCAACACCGGTTGCAGAATCATTGCCCATATTTCCAAAGACCATAGCCTGAACATTGACAGCAGTACCCCAATCCTCAGGAATCTTCTCAATACGACGATAAGCAACGGCTTTGTCGCCCATCCAAGACTTGAAAACGGCTCTGATGCCACCTTCCAATTGCTCTTTTGCATCGTCAGGAAAATCTTCGTTCAATTCCTTACGTATAATCTTCTTGAATTTATCTGCAAGATACTGCAAATCTTTGCTTGTTAAGTCGGTATCTGATTTATATGAGTGTTGTCTTTTATATTCTTCCAAATACTCGTCCAATAACTTACGAATACCTTTGCCTTGTGCCGGTTGTAAGCCTTCGGCTTTTTCCATAACGACGTCGGCATACATCATAATCAAACGTCTGTAAGAATCATAAACAAAACGTTCGTTGCCCGTCTGTGCAATCAATCCCGGAATAGTCTCGCTTGACAAACCGATATTCAAAACGGTGTCCATCATACCCGGCATGGATATTCTCGCACCTGAACGACAAGAAACCAACAATGGGTTATCTTTGTCGCCATATTTTGCACCCATGATTTCGCCTATTTGTTCCATACCTTGCCAAACGTCATTCATAAGACCGTTAGGAAGTGAGCAGTTGTTTTCGTAGTAATCGGTACAACATTCGGTTGTTATGGTTAGACCGGCAGGTACAGGAAGTTTCAAAAGACACATCTGTGCAAGATTGGCACCTTTTCCGCCAAGAAGGTTTTTCATTGACGCATCGCCTTCGGCTTGACGATTACCAAAGGTATATACATACTTTTTACTCATAGTTTTAATGGGGTTAAAAAATTTTAATTATATAATCCTCAAAAAGAATTTGCAAAATTACAGTTTTTTTCTGACTTGACAAAACGTAATTCACATTAAATGAATTTTTAATAGAAAATTTTTACATAGAGTTTTTTAATCAATATACTTGCATGTAAGTTCGATTATGGATTAAGGCATAATAAAACGCTGCGTTTATGAGCGGTAAAAATAGTGTTTAATATTAATTTATTAGTTACTCACACTAATTTACTAATCATTGACATTATTTTTTTAATTACTTATACTAATTTTTCGTTTTCTTACGTTAGTAAATTGTTTCTCGGTAAAAAATTTCATTTTGAGCAAAGCCGTGCCGGTGGATTAGATGTGGGAGGAATTTGGTTGTCGATTGCTGAGTTTTTAAGCATATTCCTGTGCCGAAAACCGAAAGAGACTTATTTTTGCAAGAATGAAATTAACACAAAAATACATAGATATGAAGACAATTAAGTTAAACAATGGCGTAGAAATGCCGATGTTGGGTTACGGAGTATTTCAAGTTGAGCCTGATGAGTGTCAAAGATGTGTGGAAGATGCGTTGAAAAGCGGTTATCGTTTGATAGATACCGCCCAGGCGTATATGAACGAAGAGGGAGTGGGAAAGGCGATGAAAAACAGTGGAGTAAAACGTGAGGATATATTCCTTGTAACCAAGATATGGATAACCAATTTCGGATATGAAAAGGCAAAAGCAAGCATTGAGGAAAGCCTTAGAAAATTGCAGACATCGTATATAGATTTAATGCTTTTGCACCAGCCGTTCAACGATTATTATGGGGCGTATCGTGCAATGGAAGAAGCATATAAAGAGGGTAAAATCCGTGCAATAGGTGTGAGCAATTTTCCAAGCGACAGACTTATAGATTTGGCTCATAACGTGGAGGTAAAACCTATGGTCAATCAAGTGGAAGCCCATGTATTTTGTCAGCAAATAAAGGCTGCGAAATATATGAATGAATTGGATTGTAAGGTTATGGCTTGGGGACCTTTCGCAGAGGGTAAGAACAATTTATTTACCGATGAGGTGCTTGCCAAAATAGGTGCGAAATACAACAAAACCAACGCCCAAGTTGCGTTGCGTTATCTTTTGCAAAGGGATATGATTGTTATTCCAAAGACGACCCACATTGAGCGAATGGAACAAAATATGAACGTATTCGATTTTGAATTGACAAAAGAGGATATGGACGAAATTTTGAAGATGGATACAGGTCATTCGGTGGTTATAGGTTCGCATCAAGACCCAGAGGTTACAAAATGGTTTATGACATTGTTGAAATAAATTTCTTTTTGATGTAGTTTAACGATATGGAAGAAATAAGAATAGATACCGCCAATCCTACGCCCGAAGACAGACAACATAGCGTTAGGGATTCGCAATTGTGTTTCAAGATAAACCACACTATGCCTTATACCGAAGAGTACAATGCTTTGATTAAGGAATTATTTGTTGATGGCATAGGAGAAAATTCAAGGATTATGCCGCCATTGACAGTGGTTCGAGCAAAGAATGTTAAAATTGGCAAGAACGTTGTTGTGATGAACAATTGTTTGATGATGAGTGCGGGCGGAATTACTATTGAGGACAATGTGTTGGTCGCTGCCAATTCACAACTTATTTCAAATAATCACGATTTGTACAAGCGAAGCATAATAACTTGTAAGCCCATACATTTGAAAAGCAATTGTTGGATTGGTGCAGGCTCAACGATACTTCCCGGAGTTACAATAGGCAAAAATGCCGTTGTAGGAGCCGGTAGCGTTGTTACGAAAGATGTACCCGACGATTGTATCGCTGTTGGCAATCCTGCCAAGGTTATTAAAAAGATACCATACTAAAACTTTTTAGTTTTTTATTCATTGTGGCAAGGCGATGGGTGAATATTCATTGCCTTGTTTTGTTGTGTTTGGATTTTGACGTGATTGTTTTTTTGAAAAATTTAACGTTAAGCGAGCGAAGTATAATTTTTTTATTTTAATTTCGCAGACTGTTAAAATGTAACTATTGTTCAACTTATAGATATCTGAAATGAAAACAAATTTGATAAAGGCGGGTGTTGTCTTTTGTTTTGCTTTTTTGTTGGGGAGTAATGTTTCTTTTTCGCAGAATACATTTATAACCACAGAGTTTAACGCTTTGCACAAGAGTGCCGACGAGAAGTTTTTGGCAAAGAATTATGCCGATGCGTACAATGATTACAGTCTTTTGTTGAAGAATTATAAATCCATAGCACCTAGTAAGTATAACAGCGAAAATCAACCTGATTTTTTGAATGAGATTTATTTCAATCGTGCTATGTGTGCTTATTATTTGATGAATAACGATGTAGATGCGTTGTTTAACGAGTATATAGCTTTGTTCCCAAACAGCGAAAAGATTACAAAGGCGGTATTTTACATTGCCAATTGGTACATTCAGAAAGCGGATTATGCAACGGCTTTGCAGACTTATCAGACAATTGACGTCGAGGCGTTGTCCAATAGCGAGAGTTTGGAATATTACTACAAGATAGGTTATTGTTTGTTTTTGAATGGCAGTTATGAGCGTGCATTGTCTTCTTTTGAAAAAGTCAAGGACAGCGAAAGCGTGTATTCATCGCCTGCAAAGTATTATTATGCACATATCCTTTATGAAAAAGGCGAATACAAAAAGGCTTTGAAAGATTTTGAGGAATTAAGAAAAGACAAATATTTTCGCTCAGTTGTACCTTATTATATATGTCAAATCTATTATTTGGACGAAGACTACGACAAACTTATCGAAATGGCTCCTCAGTTAAGCGAAAAATCCATAAACTCCAAGCGTGCGACGGAACTGAATCGTATGCTTGGCGATGCTTACTACAAGAAAGGCAACTATGCTGAGGCTTTGACATACATTCAAAAGTCTATTGAAACCAACCAAGCCACCAATAAAGACGATAACTACTTAATGGGTTATTGTTTGTTGCAAACAGGCGAATACGCCAAGGCTATACCTTACCTTAAAGCCGCAAGTACGGACAACGATCAGATGAGCCAGAATGCTTTGTATTATTTGGGTTATTGTTATTTGAAATCTCCAAACCCTGATACCTTGCTTGCCAAATCGGCTTACAAAGGAGCATCGGAAATGGACTTTGAACAAGATATTCAAATGGAGAGTATGTACAACTACGCTAAACTCTGTGTGAATAATCCAGGTCCATACAATGACGCTATAAAGGCTTTTCAAACTTATATCAAGAAATTCCCTAAGGGTACCAAGACCAAAGAAGCCCAGAACTATCTTGTTCAACTTTATGAGCGTACAAGAAACTACAAGGATGCTTTGGCTCTTATGGAGCAGATGAAAGACCGCTCCAAACAAATGAACGAGATATACCAAAAGATTGCTGTCAATCGTGGTATAGAACTTTACAGAGTCGCTCAGTACAACCAAGCGATAGAAACCTTTGACAAGTCATTGAAATATCCGTTTAACAATTCTTTGACGGCAACGGCTTATTATCTTCAAGCCGAAAGTTACTACCGATTGAATGAATATTCCAAGAGCATAACGGCGTTGAATAAGTTTTACTCTGTCCCGTCAAATAAGAATACGGCTTATTCTTCTTCTGCCGACTATTCTATGGCTTACAACCTGTTTAAGCAAAAGAAATACGCTCTTGCAAAGAATTATTTCTTGAAAGTCTTGGATTGTAAGGACAACAATATTTCTTTATCTGTTTTGAACGATAGCAAGTTGCGTCTTGGCGATTGCGAATATATGGCAAGAAATTACAGCGGGGCAATAAAGTATTATGATATGGTTATAAATCAATCTTCTGCCAATGCTGATTATGCTTGCTATCAAAAAGCAATGGCACAAGGGGCTTCAAGCAATCATGTTTCCAAAGCCAAGACACTTCAAACGGCAATAGATACTTATCCATCTTCTACTTATCGTTCCAATATGACTTACGAATTGGCAAATACTTATCTTGCTTTGGACGAAAACGACAAAGCCCTTGAAACTTATAAAGAATTAGTCAATCAATACCCACAATCGGAAAACGTTAAGGAAAGTTTGGGTAAGATTGGTATGCTTCAATATCAGCAAGGCAGCTACAACGCTGCACTTAACACTTTGGACAAATTGGTAACTCAATACCCTAATTCGCCCGAAGCCAAAGCGGCCCTTACAACGATAAAAAACATATATATGGATAAAGGTCAGACAGACGAATATTTTGCTTACATTAAAAATGTCTCCAATGCTTCCGTTACTGACGAAGAAAAAGAGAGTATGCTTTACCAAACAGCAGAAAACCAATATATGGACGAACATTATTCGCAAGCCGTTACTTCGTTTGAAAAGTATTTGGCATCTTATCCTAACACTTCCAATAGTGACAAGGCTATGTATTACCTTGCAGATTGTTTGATGAAAACCAAGGATACTGCTTCGGCAGCGTCTTATTATGCTAAACTTGCACTTAAACCGACAACGCAATATACCGAGAAATCTTTGCTTGTGGCAGCGAACTACTATTACAGCAACGATAAGAGTCAAGCCATAATTCTTTATTCTCGTTTGGATTCCATAACTTCTTCGCAATCCAATAAAGTTAAAGCCGAACAGTCGTTGATGAACCTGTACTATGGCGAAGAGAGCTACTCTTCTGCCATTGCATACGCTCAAAAACTTATAGCCTCTGAACCTAACGAAACTCTTAAACAAGAGGCTCAATACATAATGGCAAAATCTTATCTTGAAACGGGTGATATGGATAACGCCAAAGCAACCTTTACTCTTTTGAAAGATGCCGAAAACGGCGAGATTGCAGGCGAGAGTTACTATACTTTGGCGTTGATAGAATACAATAACGACAACTATACCGAAAGCGAGAAACTTATCAAAACCTTTGCCGAAAATCCTACCGATGAATACTATTTGGCTAAATCGTTTATCCTTTGGGCTGATATATTCGCAAAGAAAGATAATGTATTCCAAGCCAAACAAACTCTTAAATCCATTATAGACAACTACGACAACGAAGAAGTTGTTAAACAAGCACAAGAAAAGTACGATAGTTTCGATAAGAAACTTGAACAAGATAAACAAGAAAACACTCAAAAAGAACAATCTCAACAGAACTCTGTCGATGAGATTATAATCCCATAACTGCTCAACACTTTTAACTAAATAAGGATAGATTAACAAAAAGAATTAAAAAACGATGAAAAGACATATAAATATATTCCGAGTTGTGGCATACGCAGTGATAGGCTTGGCTTTTGCATTCGATAGTGTTTTTGCCCAAGACACAATCTACAACGAAAGTGTGATAATCAATGTTGGTTTTAACCCTATTGTCAATGATGCCAACAAGGTAGTGGAAACTCCAAGTGTTTTCGATACGTCTTATTCACATATAGATTTGACGTTTGAAAAGATTGACAAAGGTTATCAAACTCGATTGAAGTTCGACACCATAAAGCCTGCACAAGTTAAAGGCGAACCTGTTGCCAAACTCTATAATTTTCATTTGAAAGGAGGTCTTGGTATTGGTACTTCCAAAGTCTTGGGCAGTGGCTTTGTGCCATACGTTCAAGCATCTTATTCTTCGCTTAGAGACAGACATTTGCTTTATGGCGTTGATGTTTATTCTAACTCTATGATAGGCTCTGAAAAAGATTTTGGATATTCTGGCTACACCAATAACGACATAAATCTTTGGGGTAAGAAAATCTTTAATAGTTATGTGGCTTCTGCCAATGTTTTCTACTCATATAATCGTCATTATTTCTATGGCAGTCAAGACTATAAAGAATTGGATATAAAAAAGAAAGATTATCGTGCTGCATATCACAACGTAGGTTTTGATTTATCTTACAACAAAATTGAAAGAGACAATTCCTTTCAACATAAAGCAGATTTTTCGCTTAACTACACAACCTCTAAGTTGAAATCAAAGGAATTGGATTTGCACTTGTTGTTGGACGCTTACAAGAAAGTTAAGTTTTTCGGACAGACTGAGCAGACTTTGGGTCTTACTTTCGATTACAAGCACGCTTTTAGAAAATATAAAGGCGATTGGGACGGGCTTACCGCTCCTTTGACTTACACAGATGTTGAGCAACTTTATTTGAACGCAGAGTTAAACGCTATTTCACGCTTTTCTTCTTCACGTGCTTTGTTTTATATTTCGCCGTATTTTATCTTTGATTACAAGAAATTTCACTTCTTTGCTTCTTTGGCAATCATTCCTAAAATCAATGGCTATAACGATTTTCAAATGCTACCTACGGCAACTATATCCTTTGAAGTAATACCTAATATATTATCTTTGTACGGAGGCTTGAAATCCGAAGCAAAACTGCCTACATTGTACCAAATTACGAAGGAAAATCCTTTTGTTGCTCCATATATCCGTTTGCAGGACGAATCCGATGCTAATTTGTTTGTTAAAGCCTTTTTGACCATTTCTCCTAATGCCCAATTGTCTTTGGAGGGCGGTATGACTGATATGCGTAATCATCATTTCTATTACAATCTGCCGATAGACTCTGCAAATGTGCTTAACACGATGAATGTTGAATACGCCAACGCACAGAGATATTACGCTACGTTAGAAACGCATTTCAACATATCTACTGCCTTTGATTTGTCTCTTGATGCAACTATTCAAAAGGTGGATAGAAAAGACGATATAACGGCATATTATACCCCTGCATTCTTTGCTTCAATGAAAGCAAGATACAAGTATGAGGATAAACTTTTCATAACTCTTTCGCCGACATTCAAGACCAAACAAAAAGCAAGATTTATATTAGAGGAAAAAGAGTTAAAGCCAATGGTAGATATTAATTTAGATGCAACGTATCAGTATAATAATAATTGGTCGTTTTTTGTAGATTTGCAGAATTTAGCATTCCAGAAATACGAGTTGTATTACAATTATCCGACATACAATTTCATATTCTTACTTGGAGCGACATATAAATTTTAATCAATCATAATTGATTTACCAAAAAGTAATAAGCCACCGGAAGGTAAGGATGTACTATATATATCAAAAATATATAGTACAACTTACCTGTCTTATTAGTCTTATTAACTAACTAACATTTATATAGAAAGTGAGTTAGTTAGTAACTAAAATCCTACTTGTCTTTGTTGTTCTGCATTGTAACGCTCGCCGATAACAGGAATGGCTGCAACGGCTTGTTCAAGTTCATTCCATTCTTCTTTTGATTATATTGTGTCGAACTTACGTTAAATTACAAAGATTATGACACTGAATAAAAATATTGAAGCACCTAAATATTCACAGGGTGGGTGTAAAGTGTTTTTTTTCTTGTGAAAAGAATTATTTAATGTTTAATATTATTTTACGGATTATTAATATTATTTTGATAAAAACTCGTGCGGCTATGTGTTAGATTAAATAAATTTACGGCATTAAAGTTTCGGGTCGATTGTCGCACATGGCTTGTTCAAAATATTGCCATAACGATTCTTTGGGACAAGGAGCAACGATGGTTAAAAACTCTTTGCTTACAGGGTGGATAAACTCCAATTGTCTTGCGTGTAAGGATATGCTTGCAATCTTATTGCTTCTGCCAAAACCGTACTTCAAATCTCCTTTGATTGGACAGCCTATATGTGCCAATTGAAGACGTATTTGGTGGTGTCTGCCTGTTGCAAGGTTTATCTCTAAAAGGTTGTAGAAATCACTCCGTGCAATGACTTTGTAACTTAATTCGGCATAAAGACCGTTATTGACGTCCTTGGTTATATAGGATTTATTGTTTTTCTCGTTACGCAGTATATAGTTTTTCAGAGTGTCTTGTTCTTTGGGTGGAGCGTTTCGGGTTATAGCCCAATAAGTTTTTTTAACCTCGTGTCTCTTTATCATCTCGTTCAGTCGGCTAAGGGCTTTGGAAGTCTTGGCGAAGATAACGGCACCGCTCACAGGCCTATCCAATCGATGAACGACACCTATAAATACATTACCGGGCTTGTTGTATTTTATTTTAAGATAGTTTTTAATCGTCTCGTCCAAACTTTCGTCGCCTGTCTTATCGCCATGAACTATTTGAGACGGCTTTTTGTTGATGACTATTATATGGTTGTCCTCGTAAAGTACTTGGCTTTGTATATCTTGAAATTCTTTATCGCTCATCTGCTTGGTTGTTCGTTAATCGTTTTTGATAGTCTTTTTAAGGCAAATAATAGCTTCTGATAAGGCTTTTATTTATGGGGCTAATAAATTGTGTGTAGCGAAAACAATATTAGAGGGTGGCTATAACGCTTTGTGCAGCACGAACCTTGTCTTCTATTTCAACATGAACTTCGCTATCGATAGGTATAATCAAATCCACACGAGAGCCGAACTTTATAAAGCCCAATTCCTCGCCTTGTTTAACCGTTTCGCCAACCTTTGCGTAGCATACAATACGGCGAGCCAATGCACCTGCTATCTGTCGGACGATAATCTTTTTGCCGCTTTCGTGTTCGATACATACGCTTGTACGTTCGTTAAGCATAGAACTTTTTGGACTGCGAGCATAAAGTTTTTTGCCGTCATAATATTTTTGATAGATGATTTTGCCGGAGATAGGGTAGCGATTGACATGTATATCGTTAGGCGACATAAATGTGGATATTTGCAGACAATCACAATTCAAATATTCGTTTTCAAATATCTGTTCCACAACAACTATCGTTCCGTCGGCAGATGCTAAAATCTTATTGGGATTGCTTAGCAACTCTCTGTTGGGTATTCTGAAAAATCTTATGCTAAAGAAACATAGCCAAAAAACTATTGCTTCCAATATCCATTTAATCCAACTGTGTGTGAAAATCATAATGATACAAGTCAGAACTACGAAACAAACGAGAGCTACAAATGCAATCTTACGTCCTTCTTTATGAATATACATTGCGGTTAATGTGTTTATAAGTTAAAAAATTTTCTCTATTGAAGAATAACGAATAATAGCGTAACGGCAGGTAGAACCAACAAAAGAATGTCAAATCTATCCAATACGCCGCCGTGTCCCGGTAATATGTTACCGCTATCTTTAACGCCTACTTGTCGTTTAAGCATAGATTCCACAAGGTCGCCAAATGTTCCTATAACGCTTGTTATAACGGCAACGGCAATAAAACTTTCAATAGGTAAGGCGGTAGAAAACTTGGAGATAACAATGGCAGCGATAATTGTAAATACAAAACCGCCTATCCAACCTTCCCATGTTTTCTTTGGAGATATACGTTCAAAGAGTTTATGTTTGCCGAATTTCATACCTGTCAAATAAGCGAAAGTGTCGTTTGCCCAAGCGAAGATAAACACGCTCATAAGAATCATCTGTGGGTGCGAAGAATTGACGTCCATTATGATATTCACACAGCCTAACGGCACAACGATATATATAATAGAAAGAACGGTGTAGGCTATATTGGAAAAAGGTTTTTCGCTCTTTCGGTACAGTTCGGCAATAGTCAAAACAAACAATAGTATCAATGCCGAAAACAATCCTGCTTTGGCGATAGCTTGTCCAAGCAAGTTTTCGTTCATTGCGATATATGTTGCAATTGCGATTAGATAACCTATAATAGCGTCAGGTTTGATGTCGTTTTGTTTGGAAGATATATTGTAAAATTCCCACAGCCCAATCATAGCGATAATGAAGAAATACACAGACGTTACAATAGGGTGGATAAATATTGCCGCTATAACGCTTAGAACATATATCGAGCCTGTTATCGCTCTTTTAAGTAGATTATTCATTGTGGCTTTTGTTTTGAGTTTTTAAGTTAATGTTTTCTTATTTATTCGGTCGTGTTTTCTTTTGTTTGGTTGTGTTTTGCTTATGTAATTAAAATTGTTATTCATCGACGACGAAGATATATAATTCTTTGATTTCTTCTTCGATAAGTTTGCCGGATTTTATGGATAGAATCCATTCGGGGGGAGTTTCAGGCATCAGTTCAAGGATTTGTTTGTAGGATGTATAGATTTGGGAAGTCATGGCGATAACCATCATAATCTGTGGAAAATGAGTAAGGTTAGTGCCGGCTCCTTGCGAAGAAGTGATTATTATGCTGCCCGTCGGTGCTACAATACCTTGGCACAAAGAAATGCCGACATTCACCGATGGGTCGGCAAGTGTGGCATTTATATTGTTTGATTGTAAATAGTTTTGCAGGTTGGAAGAGTAAGCGTTGTAGCCGTTCCAAGAACGGTATTGAGCCATATTGTTGAGTTTCTCGAATAGTTCCGCCTCGTTTTGGCAATACACGAAGCGACCTCCGTCCATAGAGAGTTTTTCGGCAAATATCATAACAGGGTCATCGTTACACGGAGTGAAAATCTCTTCGTGCGTTTCTATTGTGCTTATTTGCTCGTCATTGTTGAGTAGTGCATTTCGCAACAATTTCAACAACTTCTCTCTATCAGAACCTACTTTCATCTTTCAATCATTATTATTCGATAGTCGTCGTAGCGGTAAAACCGTTAGAAGAATTTTTATTTTCTTCGTCTTGGCTTTTATTTCCGTTGTCTTGACCTTGTTCGCTGCCGTTCAGACTTTGTTCGTCTTTGTCGTTAGATTTGTTTTCTTCGTCTTTTGTTTCGGCAGTCGAAGGCATTCCTATTGTAGTTTCTTTTCTATTGGAAACCATATCGCGTATGCCTTCAATAGAATCTTCCCATTGGCGAGGGCCATAAACATCTTCAACGTCCTCACGGAAAATAACTTCTTTGTCGATAAGAATCTTAGCCAACTTATCAAGTTTATCCCTGTTGTCAATCAAAATCTGCTTAGCCTCAGAGTAAATCTTATCGATAAGTTCTCTAACGCGTGCATCAATCAATTCGGCAGTCTTTTCGCTATAAGGCTTGCCGAAAGAGTATTCTCTATCGGGAGAAGAGTCGTAGTAGGATATATTACCCACCTGCTCATCTAAGCCATAATAAACAATCATTGAAGTAGCCATTTTCGTAGCACGTTCCAAATCGTTTAACGCTCCTGTTGATACTTCGCCAAAGACTATCTCCTCACTCGCACGACCACCAAGAAGAGAAATCAATTGGTCAATCAATTGCGATTTGGTCGTTATCTGTCTTTCTTCGGGTACATACCAAGCAGCACCTAAGGCTTGTCCTCTTGGGATTATGGTTACCTTTATCAAAGGATTGGCAAACTCTCTAAGCCAAGATATTGAGGCGTGTCCCGCTTCGTGATATGCGATACGTTCTTTTTCTTTTGGAGTGATTATCTTGTTTTTTTTCTCCATACCGCCTACAATCCTGTCTATCGCATCAAGAAAGTCTTGACGAGTTATAACAGAGTGATTGTATCTTGCAGCAACCAAAGCCGCCTCGTTACAAACGTTGGCAATATCCGCGCCCGAAAATCCCGGTGTTTGTTTAGCCAAGAAATCAACGTTAATCTCTTTGTTGTCGAACTTCAATCCTTTCATATGAACCTCAAAGATTGCTTTTCGTTCATTTACTCCCGGCAGTTCAACATATATTTGCCTGTCAAAGCGGCCTGCTCTTAGCAAGGCAGGGTCAAGAATTTCGGCTCTGTTTGTAGCAGCCAAAATGATAACGCCTGCATTTGTCGAAAAGCCGTCCATTTCGGTCAATAACTGGTTTAATGTGTTTTCTCTTTCGTCATTGGCACCGCTTGCCAACGTCTTACCTCTTGCACGGCCTATGGCATCTATCTCATCAATAAACACAATACAAGGGGCTTTGCTTTTAGCGTTTTCAAATAAGTCTCTTACTCGTGAAGCACCCACACCGACAAACATCTCCACAAAATCACTTCCGCTCATGGAGAAGAAAGGTACTTTTGCTTCGCCTGCAACGGCTTTTGCCAATAGTGTTTTACCTGTTCCCGGAGGGCCTACAAGCAATGCTCCCTTAGGAATTTTACCGCCAAGTTTTGTGTATTTGTCCGGATTTTTAAGGAAATCCACAATCTCCATAATTTCTACTTTTGCTTCTTCCAAACCTGCAACATCGGAGAATGTAACATCTACATTCTTGCCTTTTTCGTACAGTTTGGCTTTGCTTCTGCCAACAGAAAACATACCTCCCATACCGCCGCCATTCTTAGACGGGCCACGCATCATTCTGAAAATAAATATCCAAAATACTATAATCAAAATGGTGGATATGATAAATCCGCTGCTTTCTCCAAACCAACTGCGACGTTGTTCGCTGCCGATGTTTATTCTATTGTCTATGATAATCTTTTGTTTATCCAATTCCGAGAGGTTTTTACCTGTCGTATCGGCAATAATCCATTGGTTTTCCACATCGTGCAACAATTCCTTAAAATCGCTGTATTCCACAAACTCGTATATATACATTGCGTTCAAGTTGCCAATGTCCGAACTCTTTTGATTTGTCCAAAAACTATCACCACCAACCAAGTCGTTATACATTGTATCTCTTCTTATGGCTTCGGGATTTATGGTTATTTCGGCAAATTTCTGATTGACTACAACGATTTTCGAGTAATCGCGGTTAAGCAATACTTTTTGCAACTTTTCTCTGCTTACTTTTTTATCCACAGAGGTTGAAGTAGGAAAGAAATACGTACCGATGATTAAAGCAAGCACCAAAATATATATCCACGTGATGCTGAATTTTCGTTTCTTGCCGCCGTTACCGGTAGGATTTACCTTAAATTCTTTTTTATTGTTTGCCATTAGTAATTATCAATTAACGTTAGGATAATGAGTTTGTTTGACGTCTTTCCACATACTTTCTATGTTGTAAAATTCTCTTGTGTCCGGTAGGAATATATGAATTATCACGTCGAAATAATCCAAAAGCACCCATTGACAATTTTGCAAGCCTTCTTCTTTGTGTGGCTTTATGTTCATCTCCTGCTTAATCATCTTACGAATTTCCTCTGCCAAACTATCTGCGTGTGAAGGGCTGTTGGCTGTGCAAATAACATAATAATCAAACAATGAGCCTTTAACTCCGTTGAAGTCAATAAGTGTGATGTCTTTTCCCAATTTGTCTTGAATTGCTTTGATAGCAATCTTGCTCAGTAATGTTGATGCTGTTTTGTCCTTTTCCATAGTTTTGTTCAATTGTTTTTTTAGTCGTAAAAATTTTTTAGTATCACTTATTAATTTTTTAATCATTAACACTAATTTGCTAATGTTTAACACTAATTTATCGGTTAGTGATACTATTTTACAATCAAGTTGCAAATTTACAAATTTTTCTTTATTTCTCATTATTTATTGACCAAAATAGTAAAAATAAGCCCATAAGCTTATCGGACGGAAACGTGAGGTAATGAAATTTAACGCATAATAAATAATGGTGTCGTAAAAAAATCGTAACTTTGCCACTTGAAGTTAAAAGAACTTGAATAGAGATGACATTTAGTGAATTGGGATTACAGACGGAGTTGATAAAAGCCGTAGGGGATTTGGGTTTTGAGAATTGTATGCCTGTGCAACAAGAGGCTATACCACATATATTGTTTAATGATATTAACTTGGTTGCTCTCGCACAAACAGGTACGGGAAAAACCGCAGCATTCGGATTGCCGATAATTGATAGAATAATCCGTGAGGGCGATTTTGCCGAAAAAAACAAATTCGATAAATCTTCTAAAAAACTTTCTGCGAACGAAGAGAGTGGCAAGACACAAGCATTAATTATATGTCCTACTCGAGAGTTATGTATTCAGATTGCAAACGATTGTAAGAAATTCGCTAAATATGTACCGCTATTGAAGATTGTACCTGTCTATGGCGGGGCTTCAATAGAAACACAGATAAAAGAACTCAAAAAAGGAGCGGATATAGTTGTTGCAACTCCCGGTAGGTTGATAGATTTGTTGGATAGGAAGAAAGTGATATTAGATGAGGTGAGGTATCTTGTTTTGGACGAAGCCGACGAAATGCTTAATATGGGCTTTCAAGAGGATTTGGACAATATCTTTACCAAAACACCGAGCGAGAAAAACATATATATGTTCTCGGCAACGATGCCTAAGGAAGTCGAGCAGATAGCCTCAAATTACATAGACAATCCTATTAAAATTCAAATAGGAGAACGAAATCAAGGTTCTGAAAACGTTAAGCATTTTTATTATCTTGTACATCAAAAAGACAGATACCTTGCCTTGAAACGTATTGCCGATTATTATCCCGATATATACGCCATTGTCTTTTGCAGAACAAAGGTTCAAACTCAGGAAATCGCAGATATGTTGATTAAGGACGGATACAATGCCGATAGTCTGCACGGTGATTTGTCTCAGGCACAACGAGACCATGTTATGTCGAGATTTCGTCTTCGCAATATCCAACTTTTGGTTGCGACTGACGTTGCCGCAAGAGGCTTGGACGTTAATAATCTTACTCACGTGATAAACTACGAACTTCCCGACGAATTGGAGCAATATGTTCATCGTAGCGGAAGAACGGGTAGGGCAGACAAACAAGGTATTTCAATTGCGATAATCAACTTTAAACAGAAAAAACGTATCAAAGCGTTGGAAGATATTTTGAAAAAGTCTTTTCAACAAGCCAAGATACCTACTGCTAACGATGTTTGTAAAAAACAACTCTTTAATTTGATTAACCGTGTTGAGAACGTCGATACGAGCAATGCCGATATAGATGAGTTTATTCCCGAGATAACCAAAAAACTTTCTTGGTTGTCAAGAGAAGAACTTATCAAGCATTTTGTGTCTTTGGAATTTGAAGAACTGTTGAAGTATTACAAGGACGCACCCGATTTGAATGTAGATGAGTCTGTCGAAAAAGAAAAACAACGTAGAGAGGAACGACAAAAGTCCAAAGAAAGAAGTAAAGACGCTCGCAAAAGGGATTTTAATAAAGACCATTTCGCAACGTTGTGCATAACGGTGGGATATAAAGACAAGGTAGTGCCGCAAAGGATTATCGGCATGATTAACGAATATACGCCAAGTCGGAGAATAGAAATAGGAAAAATAGATATAAATAACGATTATTCGTTTGTCGAAGTGTCGCGTGAGGGTGCGATAGATGTTATAGATGCTTTAAGCGGACGAATGATAAGAGGTCGAGAGATTTTTGTGGATTTTGCGGACAATTTCGTAGAAGAAAGCAAAGGAAAAAGTAAGCAAAACAAATCGAAACCTCGTGATAAAAACATTAAAAACAAAGAAAGAAAAAGGAAATGAGATTAGTAACGGCTTCATTGTTGAGTGCGGATTTCGGAAAGTTGAAAGAAGAAATCGAGATGTTGAACCAAAGTGATAACGATTGGATTCATGTTGATGTTATGGACGGAAAATTTGTTCCTAACATATCTTTCGGCCAGCCTGTCATTAAGTCGATAAAGAAATATGCAAAACAGCCATTGGACGTTCATCTTATGATAGAAGAACCCGACAGATATTTCGAGGATTTCAAGAAATGCGGAGCGGATATTATAAGCGTTCATTATGAAGCGTGCCGTCATCTGCATCGTAGTTTGTCGGCGATAAAGGATTTGGGTATGAAGGCTTCTGTTGCGTTGAATCCACATACTCCCGTTATGCTTGTCAAAGATGTATTAAGTCTTTGCGATATGGTTTTGATTATGTCGGTAAATCCGGGCTTCGGAGGACAGAAATTTATAGATAACACATATTCCAAAGTCAAGGAATTGAAACAAATGATAGATGAGCAAGGTTTACAAACCCTTATAGAAGTCGATGGAGGAGTGAATATCGACAACTCACATTTGCTTTACGATTTGGGTGCAGATGCGTTGGTGGCAGGAAGTGCGGTATTTTCAAGTCCTGACCCAATGAAAACAATATCATTATTGAAAAAATAAAAACGAATATGGGTTGGCTTTTCAAGACTAAGAAGTTGGCAAGTTTGGAATGTCTGCATACGGACGTGCATTCACATTTGATTCCTGGTATTGATGATGGTGCGAGGTCAATGGAAGAAAGCCTTGATTTGATTTCACAGATGTACGGCTTGGGTTATAGAAAACTTGTTATAACTCCACATGTTCGCAGAGGCAGTTTTGAAAACGACACAAGGGAATTTGACCGAAGATTGCAGGACGTTAAAGATGCGTTGAAAGAAGAGAATATCCCAATGGAGTTGGAAGTGGGAGCGGAGCATACGATAGACGAAACTTTCTTTAATTGTATGAAATGCGGAACGCTTAAACATTTTGGCAAAAGGCATAGTCTTTTGATAGAATTGCCGTTCAACTTTATGCCAATGGATATTAAAGATGTTGTTTTCAAGTTACAATCTGCCGGCTACAACTTAATACTTGCTCACCCCGAAAGATACCTTTATTTGATAGATGAGCCAGAAATGTTAAGTTATTTACACGATTCGGGAGTGTCGTTTCAGATGAATATCCTTTCGCTTGTAGGCTTCTACAACAAAGAAACCCAGAAATTCGCACAACGTTTAATCAAGAACAATATGGTTGATTTGGTGGGTTCTGATTTGCATCATCAGCCACATTTAGACGGTATCAAACAAGCCTTGTCAGATAAGTATTTTGTGGATTTAGCAGGCTCCGGACGCTTGAAGAATTGCAGATATTAGGTTTTATATACACATAAAAGTGCTTGGTGGATAAATAAAGATATTTGAACTTAAAAGATAAGAAATTAAAATAAATACGGCAATGGAAACATTAAACGCAATATCTCCGATAGACGGAAGATACAGAAATAAAGTTGAGGTTTTGGAGAATTATTTCTCGGAAAAGGCTTTGATAAACTATCGTGTTAAAGTTGAAATAGAATATTTCATTGCACTTTGCAATATTCCGTTGGAGGCTTTGAAAGATTTTGACAAAAGCAAGTTCGAGACGCTTAGAGATATATACAGAAACTTTTCTTTGGACGATGCGAAACGCATAAAAGACATTGAAAAAACAACCAACCACGATGTTAAAGCAGTTGAATACTTTATCAAAGAGAAATTTGATGCTCTTGGTTTATTTTCTCACAAAGAATACATACATTTCGGTTTGACTTCGCAGGATATAAACAACACTTCCGTGCCATTAAGTATAAAGGATTGCAATGATAATGTGTTGTTGCCGCAGTTGAACGAGATTGTGGATTTGATTAACGAAAACGCAAAATCTTGGATGAACATTCCAATGCTTGCACATACACACGGACAACCTGCATCACCTACATCCTTGGGTAAGGAGTTTAAGGTTTTCGCTTATCGTTTGGAGCAGCAGTTGGCATACTTCGCAATGATACCTTTTAACGCCAAGTTCGGAGGTGCAACTGGCAATTACAATGCACATAATGTTGCTTTTCCGCAGTATGATTGGATAAAATTCGGCGATGAGTTTGTGGCTTCATTGGGCTTGGAACGTTCGTTATACACCACTCAGATTGAGAATTACGATAATATGGCGGCATATTTCGATAATCTTAGACGAATAAACACAATACTTATTGATTTTTGTCGTGATATTTGGCTTTACATATCAATGGAGTATTTCAAACAGAAGATAAAGGAAGGAGAGGTAGGTTCATCTGCAATGCCGCATAAAGTTAATCCGATAGACTTTGAAAACGCTGAGGGTAATCTTGGTATGGCTAATGCGATACTTACACATTTGTCTATGAAGATGCCTATATCGAGAATGCAAAGAGACCTTACCGATTCGACGGTATCGAGAAACATAGGTGTGCCTATTGCTCATATTATGATTGCGTTGGCATCTATCAAAAAGGGTATAGGTAAGTTGATTCTAAACGAAGAAAAACTCAACAGCGATTTGGAGAACAACTGGGCTGTCGTTGCAGAGGCTTTGCAGACCATACTTAGAAGCATAGATTATCCTAACGCTTACGAGACCTTAAAGGCTTTGACTCGTACCAATGCTCATATAACCAAACAGTCTATACAAGAATTTATAGACACGTTAAACGTTAGCGAGTCAATCAAAGAGCGTATGCGTGCAATAACACCTCAAAACTACATAGGTGTTTATCCTACTTTGGACGAATAATATATGACACAAAAAGAAAAGGACTTTATAAAGAAATATGTTAGTAAATACAAATCACAATATGGTTTGTATTTACTACTTGTGTTTTTTATGAGCGTCTTTGCTGTTTGCAGCATTTTGTCGCTTAACAATTTTTTGCAGATACTTTTCAATACTGATACAACGATAAACGCCTCGTCGTCGGAATTGGACAAACTGATGAACAGCATATATGGTTTTTTCCTCGAATTTGGAAAAACTAAGGCTTTGGTGTATTTCACAATAATCATTGTAGGTATATATCTCCTAAAAGACGTCTTCACTTGGCTAAGTCAATACCAAATAGGACGTACTCGTAATTTGATTGTAAGAGATATACACTCGGCTTTGTTCGAGAAGTTTTCCACGCAGGATTTATCATTTATGGCCAAGTACAAGAAAGGCGATTTGCTTTCGAGGTTTTCTTCCGATGTTGTGGAGTTCGAAGAGACTATCCTCAAATCCATACAGATTTTGATAAATTCTGTTGTCGTTGTTTTGTTGTACTTCGTTATGTTGTTTTATATAGATTCTTTTTTGACTTTGTGTGCATTGGTATTGTTTCCATTGGTTGCGTTTTTAACGGCCTTGCTATCCCGAAAACTTAGACGTTCATCTCGTCTTATGCAAGACAGCAACGCAAGACTTGTTACCAATATCGAAGAAACCATCGGCGGCATTCGTATCATTAAAGCCATGTCTGCCAAAAATTATATGGATAATCGTTTTCGTCTTTTTAATAAAGACTACGCCAAATTGCGAACAAGCGTTTATCGAAAAGTGGATTTGGCTTCTCCGCAAAGCGAGGTGTTCTCTTCGATAGTGATAGCAGTGTTGTTACTTATAGGTTCGTACAAAGTTGTCGATGGTATTGGACTTAGCAGTACTATGTTCTTGGTTTATCTTGTATTGTTTATTCTTATCATCAAGCCGGCCAAAGACGCTTCGACGGCTTACTACAACTTAAAGAAAGGAACGGCGTCGATGAATAGAATAATGGAGATAACTTCTTCAAAAAACATTATCCGCGAGCCGCAGACCGAGAAACCTTTCCCTGTTTTGACTAATGGTATAACATTTAAGAACGTAAGTTTTTCTTATAACGTCGAGTGTCAAGTACTTAAAAACATAAACTTTACTTTTGAGCAGGGTAAGACCACCGCTATAGTTGGTGCCTCAGGTAGTGGCAAGACTACGATGACGGATTTGATAGAAAAGTTTTATCAACTCAAACCCGACCAAGGTGATATTCTTTTCGATGATATATCGATAAATGATTTACGTGGCGAAACCATTCGAAAGAACATTGCTGTCGTTACGCAGGAGACGGTGCTTTTCAATGATACGATAGCCAACAACATCGCCTTTGGCAACAATTACACCAGACAGCAAATAGAAGCTGCCGCTCTGACTGCCAATGCCACCGAGTTCATCAATCAACTTCCGAAGAAGTTTGATACCAATATAGGCGATAAAGGTGATATGCTTAGCGGAGGACAGAAGCAAAGGATTTCGATAGCGAGGGCTGTATTGAAAAACTCTCCGATATTGATTTTGGATGAAGCCACGAGTGCATTGGATACACAGAGCGAGAGAAGGGTTCAGCAGGCTTTGGACACCATATCCAAGAATCGTACAACGATAATCATAGCTCACCGTTTATCGACAATCGTCAATGCCGATAAGATAATAGTTTTGCAGGACGGTGAGATAAAAGAACAGGGAACACATTCCGACCTTTACGCTCTTAACGGTATCTATTACAACCTTTACCAAATGCAGCAGGTTAATTAATTTTTAACCTTGCTCTCTCTTATGCCTTTATTGTTATTTGACTAATTCTTTTCCCTTACTCACTTCCTTTTATTGATGAGTGATATTAGAAAAATGGTTAGAGTGATTAAAAAATTAGTTTCACATATCAATTAAGCAATCACTCACATTGAAATCTTATATAGGAAAGATAGTGTTTTCAAATGATATTACACAAATGTATGTTGTATGTTTATTTTTTGTCGGATAGTCCAATTGACACAATTCAAACAACCCTCTTGACAAATCAAATCTTTCGCAGTTCAAGTGCTGTTGTAGCATATCAATGACTTTATTGCATTGAAAATCTGTTATAATATTTTAATGCTTTGGATTGTATTTTCTTTTTGTCTTGTCAATGATGACATGGTATTTATTTTCTGAATCTTTTTTTTCGATAATTCTTTCTGTTTTCATATCCCATTGTACGTCATCAAAAACAAATCGTTGTTTTAGGTCATCGTGTATTCCAATGCGTGCATTGTTAATAATATTTCTATTTTTATTGAATGATTCAGGTAGAGTTGTAATATCAGGCATTGCTGTACAATGATTGAATATCTCGTACATTGATAGTTTTGGACCACCTATAATGCCAATTTGTTGCCATTGTTGTCGGTCATCTTGTTTATATATTTCTATACTTCTAATTAAGATACCTCCAAACCGTATTAATTCCTTATCATCTTTTATTGTTTGAAAGGCGATATCAACACCACTGGCATGAAAGAACCATTCCACACATGAACAATCACGCATGTAAGTACTTATATCTTTGTCTTGTTCATTGACATCATACAAATAAAACTCTATTTCCGCAAACCTATAAATAATATCACTATTATCTCGTGAATCATGTTTGATGATACCATAAAGATTCATAAGTTTTGTTGCAGCTTCTTTGAAACTTTTTCGTTTGATATTTTCAAGAAAACTTAAATTCATGATGATATTTTTATTTTATATTATTTTTTACAAAGTAGTTTAATCTTTAATACATTAACAATGACTTATTTCGGAACATATTGCCAAATCATATTTTATAATGTTGTACATTGTTTTTAACACTTGTTTTTACTCATAAGTTTTGGTTTTGCAGCAAAAGTACTACATTTTTTTGAAACAGCAATTTATTATTTGACAATACGAATGCAAGAGGATGTTGCAACGCAGAAAGAGATTGTGAAATAAATTAAAAACAAAGATTGAAAATAAGTGGGAAGCAGAACAAAGATTTGCTTTCCACTTGTGTTTTTATAAGCGGTAAATAGAAATTTGAAGTTGCAGTAACGACAGTTATAAATAAAGAAATTTTGAAGAATATTATTTGTATATTAAAAAAAAGTTGTATTTTTGCAACTTCAAATTTCGTGGGTATGTTCGATAAAAGTGGGTATATTGTTGAGTTAAGCAAAATAGCGAAGGGTATTAGGGCTGACAATACCTATGAAATTAAAGTTGATAAATCGTTGTTTGACAATTTTATTGAGCAAGGTAGTGCGGAGAGTGAAGATATTATTGATGTCAGGGCAGATGTAAAACTTAATGCAGTTAAAGGAAGTCATTTGATTGAGCTTTACTTTGTTTTCAATGGAGAGATAGATGTTAGATGTAGCAGATGTTTGGCTCCTATGTCAGTTAAGATTAAGAATAAAAAGACTTCGCTTTACATTAAATTGGGAGAGAAATTTGAGGAAACTGATGTTAATCAGTGGATAGTAGATGCCAATGAAAATGAAATAGATTTATCAAACTATATATATGAAGAGTTGAGAGTTGAAATTCCTATTGCACCTGTGCATAAAAGAATTGAAAATTGCGATGAAGAGATGTTGGACAAACTTTCTCATGTAAATAAGGAGAGTTTGAAAGATAAACAAGAGATTGACCCGAGATGGGAACAACTCAAAAAATTACTCTGAATTAGTGTGGAGTAATTGAAATAAATAAAAGATTAATAAACAATTAAAAAATTAGAATAAAATGCCAAATCCAAAACACAGATTCTCACAAACGAGAACAGCAAAGAGAAGATCTCATGATAGAGTAGAGAGCGTACAGTTAGCAACTTGTCCTAATTGCGGAGCAGTTGTAGAGTCTCATAGAGTTTGTCCTGAATGCGGATATTACAGAGGTAAGTTAGCAATAGAGAAAAAGGACGACAATAAATAAAACTATTCTTTTATCATGAGAATAGGTTTAGATGTAATGGGTGGCGATTACGCCCCTGATGCCATTGTTAAAGGCGCAGTTTTGGCACGAAAAGAACTTCCGAAAGAAGATGAGATAGTTCTTTTCGGACGAAAAAATGAGATAGAAAGAGTTCTCGGCGAAGTGAATTGTAGCGTTGAGGAATTTACTATTGTGGATTGTCCTGACGTTATAGATATGCACGATTCACCGATTAAGGCTTTCAAAGTCAAACCGAATAGTTCTTTGGCTGTCGGCTTTGGATATTTGAAAGCAGGAAAGGTTGATACATTTGCTTCTGCCGGTAATTCTGGAGCGATGCTTGTGGGTACAATGTACAGCATAGGCTTGGCAGAAGGTGTGTTGCGTCCTTGTTTGGCAGCGTTAGTTCCAAAAGAAAAAGAAGGTGTAACGATATTGTTGGATGTCGGCGTTGATACAGACACAAAGCCTGACACACTTTATCAGTTCGGTCTTTTGGGTAGTTTGTATGCAGAGAGTACATTGGGTATAAAAAATCCTCGTGTGGCTTTGTTGAATATTGGCGAAGAAGAGGGTAAGGGAAATCTTCAATGTAAGGCTGCATACCAGTTGATGAAAGATTCTGCGTATAACTTTGTAGGTAATGCAGAGCCGAGAGAAATTTTTGCAAACAATGTTGATGTTATTGTTTGCGATGGTTTTGTGGGCAATTTGCTTATGAAGAATATTGAAGCCTTTGCACGTAGTGTCGCTAAAAGGGGCTTGGTAGATGATTTCGTTAAGAGATTTAACTATGAGATATATGGCGGTTTGCCATTGCTTGGAGCAAATAAAGTCGTGATTGTAGGACATGGCGTTTCCAATGAAAGAGCCATAAAATCTATGGTATTGCAATCCAAAAATATTTGCGAATCGGGAATTATTTCACGCCTAAGCGAGAGCTTCAAGGAAAATAAGTAAATAAGGATATATAGAATGTCAAAAATAAGAGCGATAATAACGGCTGTCGAGGGATATCTTCCGGAAGATGTAATAGACAATGAGATGTTGTCTCGTATGGTGGATACCTCCGACGAGTGGATTATGAGCCGTATTGGTATTAAAACCAGACATATTCTAAAAGGCGACAAAGGTCCTTCCGATATGGCGAAGATTGTCGTTGATAATATACTTCAAAAGAAAAATATTTCACCCGATGAAATAGACTTGATAATTTGTTGCACAGTTACTCCTGATATGCCATTTCCTGCGACGGCGAACATAATTGCAGATAAGTGCGACATAAGGAAAGGTTTCGGATTTGATATTAATGCAGGTTGTTCCGGTTTTATTTATGGCATAACGACAGGTACGAAATATATCGAGAGTGGTTTTTGTAAAAAAGTCCTTGTTATCGGTGCTGAAAAGATGACCGCAATTGTCAATTACGAAGACCGTACCACATGTCCGATATTTGGAGACGGAGCAGCAGGTGTGTTGTTGGAGGCAAGCGAGGATTCTCCTTATGGAGTTATTGATGAAGTCTTGCATGCAGACGGTGTAGGTGTAAAGCATTTGCATCAAGTGGCAGGAGGTTCGTGCCACCCTGCAACGATGGAGACCGTAATGAACAGACAGCACTTTATTTATCAAGAAGGTCCAGCCGTATTCAAATGGGCTGTTACCAAAATGGCAGACGTTACGGAAGAATTGTTGGAAAAGAACAATATGAAAAAATCCGATATTGATTTTCTTCTTCCGCACCAAGCAAATTTGCGTATCATAAAAGCAACAGGCGAGCGTTTGGAGTTAAAAGACGAGCAAATATTGGTAAATATCGACCGCTGCGGTAATACAACCAGTGCTACGATACCTATGCTTTTGTACGAAAATCAAGATAAGTTCAAAAAAGGTGATAATTTGATTTTAACATCTTTTGGTGCTGGCTTTACTTGGGGGTCAGTGCTTGTTAAATGGGCATTATAAAATTAAGAAAACACAGACGTAAGATGATTTTTGAATGAAAATCTTACGGATATTATGAATAAATTGACATTAACGTTTTTAGGTACGGGAACATCCTTGGGAGTACCTATTCCGGGTTGTGATTGCGAGGTCTGTTGTTCTTTGGATAAAAAGGACAGAAGACTTCGCACTTCTTGTATGCTTACTTTTGATAAAATCAATCCATTGACGGGTAAAGTATGGCAAGTAGTTATAGATTGTGGCCCTGATTTCCGTTACCAAATGCTACGGGAAAACGTAAAATATGTTGATGCCATTCTTGTAACTCACGAACATAGAGACCACATAGCAGGTTTGGACGATGTGCGTTCATACAATTTCTTGCAGCAACGACCTATGCCCGTTTTCGGTAATAAAGAGGCTATCATAGGTATAAAAAAGATGATGTATTATGCCTTTGAAAATCCATATCCGGGTGTTCCCGAATTTGAGTTGCATGAAATAGATATTACCAAGCAACAATCTTTTTTGCTTGGTAATGAAATCGAAGTTGTACCTATTGAAGTTATGCACGCCAAGTTGCCGACTTTGGCTTACAGAATTGGAAAATTTGCATACATCACAGATGCCAAGACTATAAGCGATGAAGAAAAATCGAAACTTGTGGGCGTGAAAACTTTGGTGGTAAATGCTTTAAGACGCGAACAACATTTTGCTCATTTTACTCTTGACGAGGCTTTGGAGTTGATAGATTTCGTAAAACCCGATGTGGCATACCTTACTCATTTGTCTCACCTTATGGGGCCTTATAAGGATTTTCAAAAGTATTTGCCAAGCAACGTTCATCTTGCGTACGATACATTGAAAGTAGATATAGAATACTAAATTTTTGAGCATTTGAATTAAACTTTTGGATAATTGAATATTTGCGTGGTTATCGAGTGTAAATCATTGAAAACGGATTATTATTTTCATATTGCATAAAAATAAATGCTGTTGTTAAACAAAAATATCATAAAGAATAAAAAAAGTCGCTTTTTGTTTGAGGAAGAAGCCGCTTTGGCAATCATCACTCTTTCGATGAGGTATGACTAAATATTGCTTACCGCTTTAATGGTATTTGTGTCTTATCACAATTCCGTTGGTAAGACTTTTCCAAAAATTAATCAGTGATATTGTTTAATTAGTATCACACATTATTTTTCTAGTGTTAAACATTATTTTACTCATGTTTAATATTGGTTTTGGGATTGTGCGTGATATGTTAATCATATTATACACAGATAAATATATTTGATAAACAAAGAAAAATATTATTGAAAATAAAATGAAAAATATAGGAAAAGCAAAAAGAGATTTACATCGTTATTTAATCATTACGTTGGGTTTTTTGTCTGCGTTCGGACCTTTTGTAACGGATTTATATTTACCGGCGTTGCCGTTATTGACTAAGGAATTTTCGACAAGTAACTCTTCCGTGCAATTAAGTCTTACAATGTCGATGTTGGGTTTGGCAATAGGGCAGATACTAATCGGTCCTGTAAGTGATAAATACGGCAGAAGAAAATTACTAATCGGTTCGTTAGTGGTTTATGCTATTGCAACCGTTTGTTGTATCTTTGCATCGAATATACAATTGTTCAATTTTATGCGATTGTTTCAGGGAATGGCAGGTGCAGGCGGAATAGTGTTGTCAAGAAGTATTGCCACCGATACATATTCGGGCGAAAGATTGACGCAATTTATTTCGATGATTGCGGCTGTCAATGGCATAGCACCTGTCGTTGCACCGATACTTGGAGGTGTTATTCTTTCGTTTGCCGATTGGAAAGTAATTTTTATCGTATTGCTTGTTATCGGAATCATACTTCTGCTTTTGAGTTTGCGTTTAAGAGAATCTCTTGCTATGAGAAATAGACTTGAAGCCCCTGTTTTTGCTTCTTTTGTCAATTACAAAAAATTACTTCGCAACAAAACATATATGATACACTTCTTTATATATATGTTTTCGCCGTTTGTGTTATTTACATATATATCCGCATCGTCTTTTATCTTGCAAGACGTTTATCATTTGAGTTCATTGATGTTTAGTTTGTTTTTTGCCGTTAATGCCGTCGCTATTGCTGTCGGTTGTGCAGTGGCAGGACATCTTCCTGGCAGGAGAAGCCTTTTCTATGGTGCGATAATAATGGTTGCAGGGGCGTTGCTCTCGGTTGTAACCCTGATATTCTTGCATTCGGTGGTGTTTGTGGAATTGACTTTTGTGGTGTTGATGTTTTCGGTGGGTTTGTTGCAACCTATACCTACCGCAATAGCGTTGGATAGTGAGCGAAACAATGCGGGAGTGGCTTCGGCAGCGTTGGGAGCAAGCAGTTTCTTGGTCGGAGGAGCAGTTGCACCTATTGTTGGTATAGGAAATATGTTTTTAACAACCCCGGTGCTATTTATAATAGGTGCGTTGGTAACTTCTGTATTTGTCGTATTGAGTTTAAGACAAGAGAAAAATAAAAGATACGCGAAATAACAATAGTAAATAAGACTAAAACAAAACATAATCACCGAAAATTTTTATCTGTTTTCGGTGATTATGTCGTTTATTACTTTTATGGTTTTATGTGTTAGTGATATTAAATTATTAGTGTTTAATACTAATTTATTAATGTTAAACATTATTTTATCAGTGTGAGAGATTATTTTACTTAATAGTGATAGCAAAAAAATAATCCGCCTAAAAAATGTTTTGTCAGGCGGATTGTTTAATTTTTTATCAATAAAAAATTAGCGTACTTGTCGCAAATACATTCCGACAGTATTCTTTAAGCCGTAGTAAAGTGCATCGCAGATAAGTGCGTGGCCTATTGAAACCTCGTCTGTCCATGGTATTGTTTGTTTGTAATATTCCAAATTCTCCAAACTTAAATCGTGTCCCGCGTTCAGTCCCAAGCCAATTTCCTTTGCAGTTTGTGCGGCTTTGACAAATGGTGCTATGGCTTGTTCTCTGTTTTTTAGATAATTTTCAGCGTATGACTGAGTGTAAAGTTCCACTCTGTCCGCTCCGCAATCTTTTGCCCCCTTAACCATATCACTATTGGCATCAACGAAAACAGACACACGGCAAATTTTTTTCAAATGCTCGATGATTTCTTGCAGTTGCTTGGCATCTTTGACAGTGTTCCAACCGTGATTACTTGTCAATTGGTCGGGTTTATCGGGTACAAGAGTTGCCTGTGCAGGTTTGATGTCTTCGATGATATGAATGTATCTATCGTCAGGATAACCCTCAATGTTGAACTCGGTGGTTACGACTTTTTTCAAATCATATACGTCTTGTTTTGTAATATGCCTTTCATCGGGACGAGGATGAACGGTTATGCCTTGCGCTCCGAAAGATTCTATATCCATTGCAGCCTTGATAATATCGGGATTGTTGCCACCGCGAGCGTTTCTTAGGGTTGCGATTTTATTGATATTTACGCTTAATCGTGTCATTATTGTTTTAGATTTTAATTTTCACGTTGCAAAATTAAGATAAAAAGTCGTAACTTTGCAAGTTCTTTTTAAGTAAATGGAAAACAAATAAATTATGATTAGTTTTGTAACAGCGTTAGTGCTATTGATTTTAGGCTATTTCCTTTATGGAAAGGTGGTAGAAAGAGTTTTTAAGACAGATGCTGACAGAAAAACACCTGCAATAGCCAATCCCGACGGAGTTGATTACATTGCTATGCCGTGGTGGAGGTTGTTTTTGATACAATTCCTAAACATAGCGGGAACAGGACCTATCTTCGGAGCGGTTATGGGCATTATGTTCGGACCTGCTGCATTTCTTTGGATAGTGTTCGGAACTATTTTCGGCGGAGCGGTACATGATTTTATTTCAGCTATGATAAGCATAAGACAAAATGGTGCAAGTCTTACGGAAATAGTCGGCTCGCAATTGGGTAAAGGAGTTAAAACAGTGATGTTGGTCTTTACCGTTATATTGTTGGTAATGGTTGGAGCGGTGTTTGTCTCTCAGCCGGCAGCATTACTTCATGGGCTTGTGCCGAGTGTAAGCGTTACGATTTTTGCAGTTGTTGTTTTCTTATATTATATCCTTGCGACGCTGCTTCCTGTGAATAAAATCATAGGTAAGATATATCCTGTATTCGGATTTATATTTATTTTTATGGCGTTAGGTCTTTTGTTCTCCATATTTAGGACCAATGCTCCGATACCTGAGATTTGGGAGAATTTTTATGATATGCACCCGAAAAACCTGCCTATCTTTCCAATGATGTTTGTGTCCATTGCCTGCGGAGCAATAAGCGGTTTTCACGCAACACAATCGCCTCTTATGGCAAGATGTATCACAAACGAGAGATATGGAAGAAGAGTTTTTTATGGAGCAATGGTAACCGAAGGAGTTGTGGCTTTGATATGGGCGGCAAGTGCTTCGTCGTTTTTTGCTTCCATGTATCCACAGTGTCCTAATGGTATAATCGCTTTGCAGCAATACGCTGCCGACGGACACGAAACGGCTGAAATAGTTGCGGCAATATGCAAAGGTTGGTTGGGTACGGTTGGCGGTATATTGGCAATAATAGGAGTGGTTGTTGCACCAATAACTTCTGGAGATACAGCCCTAAGAAGCGGACGACTGATAATTGCGGACTTTTTGCATTTGGAACAGAAATCTATTGTGAAGCGTCTTTTGGTGGCATTGCCTATGTTTGCTATAACATTCCTTATAATGAATCTTCAAGCCGATGTTTTGTGGAGATATTTCGCTTGGAGCAACCAAACGTTATCCATATTCACTCTTTGGGCTTGTACGGTTTATTTGTTTAAGGAAAAGCGACAGTTTATAATTACCATAATTCCTGCAATGTTTATGACAGCCGTATGTACTTGTTACATTCTTGTAGCACCTGAGGGCTTTTCGCTTAACTACTCGCTTGGAGTATTTGGCGGGGTTGCTATGGCTGGGGTATTTTTAGGAATTTTTATTTATTGGGCTAACAAATACAGAAAAACCACTATTGCGAAATGAACGAAGAACGTGCGTTACTTTTAGGAAGAGAAAAAATCAGTAAATTGATTTGGAAATTTTCGTTGCCTGCTATTGCGGCAATGATAGCCTCCTCATTGTACAATATTGTCGATGGTATCTTTATCAGCAACTTAGGTGCGTACAATATTGCCGGAGTCGGGCTTACCGGACCCTTTATGAATTTGGCTGCTGCCTTTGGTTCGTTGGTTGGCGTTGGGGCAAGCGTTTTGTGTTCCATTTATCTTGGCGAAAAGAATTATGACCAAGCGAGAAAGGTGCTTGCAAACGTTGTTATCTTAAATGGAATCATAGGCGTTTTATTTACTGTTGTCGGTCTTATATTCCTTGACCCTATTTTGATATTCTTTGGTGCAAGTGTAAATACATTACCTGCGGCAAGAGAATATATGGAAGTTATTTTGATAGGAAACGTTTTTGCCCATATGTATTTAGGTTTGAACTCTATCTTACGTGTGAGCGGTTATCCGGTAACTGCGATGTATATGACATTTATTTCCGTTGTTATCAACATTATTCTTGCTCCGATATTCATATTTGTCTTTCATTGGGGTGTGGCAGGTGCTGCTTGGGCAACGGTGATAGGTCAGACGGTTTGTTGTTTGGCTTTGGTTTATTTATTCCTTAGAAGAGACAGAACTGTTTATTTGGAGAGACAGAATTTCAAATTCAATTGGAATATAACCAAACGTGCTTTTGTTATAGGTTCGCCTAATTTCTTTACGAATGCCGCCGCTTGTTTTGTTATTATGCTGCAAAACTATAATCTTTTGAAATACGGAAGTGATTTGTATGTCGGAGCATTCAGTATTGTCAATCGTATAGCGATGATGTTTTTTATGGTTATTCTTGGATTTTCGCAAGGAATGCAACCTATTGTTGCCTATAATTTCGGTGCCAAGAAATACGAACGTATGTGGAAGACTTTACGTTTAACAATCGTTCTTGCTGTTGTGGTCTCGTGTTTAGGCACATTAATCAGCGAGGTATTTCCTTATTATCTGACACGTATGTTCACGGGGGAAAATACACTAATGGATAAAGAACTTATAGCGATAACAATAGAGACTTTCAGAAAGAATATGTCTATGTTTTGGGTTGTTGGTTTTCAAGTTATAGGAACTAATTACTTTGCAAGTATGAACCAGCCTAATAAAGCATTGTTCCTTTCCTTGACTCGTCAGTTAATATTCCTTATACCGATACTATTGATATTGCCATCGCTTATAGGTGCAGACGGAGTATGGTTTGCTTCTCCTATTGCGGATTTATTGGCAAGCGTGGTTACATTGATATTGCTTTGCAGAGAATATAAGATACAAAAACCGTTACTTGTTCAGATGCAGAGCGAATAAAATTACAATCTATTGCGAAAATTTTTTCGCAATAGATTATGTTTTCAAATTTTGTTCTTATCTTTGCAAGCAGTTACCAAAACAATTATCGGAATAGAAAATAATAAATAAAAAACACTTTATAAAATGAAGACTTTGGAAGCATTGGCAAATGAATTTGCCAACAAAGTGAGAAAAGAGATAGAAAAATATTATCCTTATTCTCCGATAAAAGAACCGAAAATCGGTGATATTATCCGCGAGTACAATATTTGTCGCAAAACGGAAGAATTGGAACACAATTCTTTGGATGAGGTTATGGATATGGTTATTAAAGACCAAAATATTAAAAGAGAGTATGACGGCAAACATTTATTGAAGTTTGAAACAATGGGATATACTTTCTATATCAATCTTAAAGATAAGACAAAAATACTTGGTGAAGATAAACAAGAGCTTGACCATCCTAAGTTTTGGTTGGCATTGCTTCTTATTTCCGTTGAGCCAAACCCTGATTCGATTGCAGGAATAAAATTTGAGTTGGATTACGAACCAACAGTAAAGTATAATTAAACGCAATTCATAATTGACAAAACCTATTTGAGAACTTGTCGTAAAGTCTTAAAAAAATAAAAAATTTTATTACAAGTTTTGTTTTATTGCACCGTTAAAATAATTATTTCAAAGTTACTTTGCGATAAAAATTGGAGAAGACAAAGATTACACGTCTATTGTCTTCTCCAAAATTTTTGATTAAATGATTAGATATTTTTATTTCTTCTTTTTGAAAACTAAACCATGCCAAGAAATTTGTCCGTTAGAATAACATAGCGTAAGTGTTTCATTATTCTTATCCGTAACAATTAATTCTTTGCAGCCATTGGATTGTTTGCCTAATTTGTAAGGAAATTCATCTTTATTTCCGTTTATATCAATGATAATTTTATCTGATGATACAATTGCAGTCGGTCGCCATTCTTCAATAGAAATGGTATCTTTACCGAAATTGGTCATCAAAAGAATTAATAGAGGATTATCGTTTGCAGTTTGTTGCGCTGCTTCTATCAAAGATTCTTGTGTTAAAATATATTCTCCTTGAATAGAATCTTTTTTTGCGTTTACATATAAAGAGCTAATGCAAACACAAATTAATGCTACAATTATTCTTTTCATAATCGACGTGATTTTTTTAGTGGTTAATAATATATTATTTCTTCTTTTTGAATATCATACCACGCCAAGAAATTTGTCCGGATGAATAACACATTTCATCGGTAAATTCATCATCAAATTTAACTGATAAAGTTTGGCAATCATCATTGGATTTTCCTAAGGTGTAGGTTAGGACTTCTTCTTTGTCTTTATTGTCGTCGTTGAACATTATCATTTTATCTTTGGAAACGATCAAGGTCATATCTTTATCATTCGTACGTACTATACCTTTTCCTAAATTAGATAAGAGAAGGAATAACATAGAATGATCTTGAGCAGATTGTTCAGACATTTTTGGAATTTTATCTTTGTTAGCCCAATAGTATTCTCCTTCGATGCATTCTTTGTCAGAGTAAGCCTGACAACATGACAATAAAAACAAACTGCATAATATTAAAAAACAAATTCTTTTCATAAGGCTATTCATTTATTACGGTTGCTATTGATTCGCTAAGAATATCGTTTAAATGAGGGAAATCTGCTGGGTTCATTATTCTACCCTCCTCGTTAATTATTTCGCCAGAAGCATCAATGATTTTTCCATTCTCATAGTTTCGAACAATCAAATTAACACTATAAGAGTCTCCTGTTTGTTGATTAGTTATTGTTACATCAACTTTACAAGGTATTGCTACACCAAGTATGAATTTAACCGTGACAGTTCCTTTAACTCTCCATTCAACTCCATCAGTATCTTTAACGATTACATCCAATTTAAATGTTTTTGTTTCAGTAGCACTTTTATGAGCAACTGTTTCAGGTTTACTAACATCTTCTTCATCATTACAACCAACAAATATTGCTGGGGATGTACCTAATAACATTATTAAACTTAATGTTGTTAAAACTTTTCTTTTCATACAATTAAATGTTTTATGAATTTTAAGTTCTTGTTCTTTTCAAACACAGACAATAAAAGAACTTGAATAAAATATTGTCTTTTCCGAAACTTTTTACAAGATGTTCCGAAACTTGTGTAGAATGATTTTGCGGTGTCTCCTCCTATTTGACTCAATTTTTCTCTTTCCACAATAGAGAAATTATTATACAATGCATTAGACTAAAAATCGTATTTTGACAATTTTTTTAATTTTGTTCGGGCATTAAATATATTGTGTTTTACAATAGCTTCGGAGATATTTAGTTTGACAGCTATTTCTGCATAAGAATAACCTTGCAATGCATACATCAGTAAACATTTTTTTCCTGCATCAGGAACTTCCTCTATAATCAGTTTTACATAATTCATAGTCTCAAAATTATCTTGGTCGCAGGAACAGCCAATGTCAATGTTTTCGATTTTTTTTGTATTGTTTAATTTTTTCAAATATCGGTATTTCTGCAAGATTATATTCTGTGCGGTGTTAAATAGGAACGTCTTTGCCTTACTTTTTTCAATGTCGTTATGCTTTTCCCATAAAATTACAAAAACGTCTTGTATGATGTCTTCAACAAGTTCCTCTTTCAGTCGGTTACAAACAAATTTTTTTAAATAAGGTTTATATATTTTGTAACATAGTATGTAGTCAATTTTGCTCATATTGAAACTCTTTAAATCTCTGATAGCAACGTCCTTTTATTACTAAATCACAAAATTATATAAAAAGTTCCTTATTAGCAAAATAAATTTGAATATATTTTTGTCTTTTTATTCAAAATGCGATGTATCAGTAATTTAAATTATTTAGTCGGTAGTTTGAATTTCATAGTATCAAGAGTTAGTAAATCAATGATAAACAGAGTATCTTTCAAAACTTCTCCTGTATTGGTAATCATTTTAACTGCTTCATTTACTTGTAGTGATGCAATGACGGAAGGCAATACACCCATAATGCCTTTATCATTGTTTTTTTGTTTTATAAGTTCCTTTTCGTTGGGGTATAGCGTTCGGTAAGTGGCACAAGGTTTTTTGTAATTGAATACAGCCAACTGTCCTTGCGTATTACCGATTGTGGCATAGATAAAAGGTTTGTTGTACTTGACACAGGCATCGTTGATAAGATAACGTGCAGGGTAGTTGTCCGTACAATCCATTATTATATCGTAATCCTTGACGATAGTCTCGTTTTTGTGAGTTAGAAAACAATTGTAAGGAATAAAATGTACTTCTTTATTCAATCTTTTCAAGGTCTTTAATGCCAAATCAAGTTTCGGTTGTCCTACTTCGTCTTCACGATAAAGCGTCTGACGTTGTAGGTTATGCAGCGAAACAATATCATTATCCATTAGTCCGATAGTGCCAACGCCTGCCGCCGTAAGATACAACGAAACAACGCTTCCCAATCCGCCAAGACCGACAACAAGAACCTTACTGTGCAAAAGTTTCATTTGTCCGATTTCTCCGAAAGACGGTAAAACCAATTGTCTTTGATACCTGTTTAATTCGTAATCCGATAACATAAAGCCAATATTGTGAAATGTAAAACAAGATATAATAAAAACAAATGTTCAATGCCGTGCAATGAATGATTGTTTCGTTGCTTTGGCATTGAACATCAAATAAATTTTATTCCAACGTTCTGTCCCAGTCTTTGTAAATGACATCGTAGCCTTGCTCACGAATCATTTTTTCCATAGTTTTGGGGTCTCTATCATCGTTGATATGGAATTGTTCCAACTCAGTATCGGGGTGAGCATATCCTCCCGGGTCGGTATGTGAGCCTGCACTTATAGAAGTAACACCTAATGTTACGAAATGATCTCTCATATTTCTTGTCTCACGGGTGGACATCGAAATCTCGACATCATTGTCAAAGATACGAAATGCCCACAAGGCTTGCGCAAATTGTTTCTCGCTCATAAGGAAGTTAGGCTGATAACCGCCTGCTGCCGGACGCATACGAGGGAATGATAAACTATACTTAGTTTTCCAATAATTTTTTGTCAAAAATCTTAAATGCATAGCCATATAAACCATCTCCGTACGCCATTCCTCCAAGCCTATCAAAGCACCTATACCCAAACGATGCATACCTGCTTGGGCTATTCTTTCAGGAGTTCCCAAACGCCAGCGATAATTACTCTTCATTCCCTTTGGGTGATAGATTTTGTAGCGTTGTTCATTGAAAGTCTCCTGATAAACATATACGCTGTTGCAACCTGCTTCTGCCATACGTTTGTATTCTTCCACTTTCATAGGATAAACTTCCAAATTGACGGCAGCGAAATGTTGTTTGCAGATTTTTATTGCGTGTTCGATATAGTCTGCTCCCGCAATTCTCGGATATTCTCCCGTAAGAAGCAAAACATTATCGTAGCCCATGGATTTTATTACTTTGATTTCTTCAAGTATTTCCTCGTCAGTCAAAGTCTTTCTTGCTATTTTGTTGTTATGATTGAATCCGCAGTATATACAATGGTTGCTGCACTCGTTTGATAAATACATCGGAATGTATAACAATATCACTTTGCCGAAACGTTGTTGGGTGAGTTTTCTTGACATCAAAGCCATTTGTTCCAAATATTTCTCTGCCGCAGGCGAAATCAATGCTTTGAAATCTTCAATAGAAAGAGTTTGTTTGCTTAATGCTTTACGAACATCCTTATCCGTTTTGGCGTATATACTTTTGGTAACGTCGTCCCACACCAAATCTTTTATCGTATCGTAAAATTCCATTTTTTGATTGTGTTAAAAAGTTGTTAATTGTTGTTTTAGTCTTTTGTATTAGTGTCTTTGGTAACTTCACGACTGATACGCATAGCACAGAAGTTAGGGCCGCACATCGTACAATACGGAGTATGTTTTATTTTCTCCACGCCATAATATTCCATAGCCTTTTCAGGGTCCAAAGATAAGTTAAACTGGTCTATCCAACGAAATTCAAAACGGGCTTTGCTCAAAGCATCGTCTCTTAAATGGGCAGTAGGGTGGTGTTTTGCCAAATCGGCAGTGTGAGCAGCAATCTTATAAGTTATTATACCCTCTCTAACATCGTCTTTATTAGGAAGAGCCAAATGTTCCTTAGGAGTAACATAACAAAGCATCGCCGTACCGAACCAACCAATCATCGCCGCACCTATTGCAGAGGTTATATGGTCGTAAGCAGGGGCTATATCAGTCGTTAAAGGTCCCAAAGTATAGAAAGGAGCAGAATGACACCATTCTATTTGACGTTCCATATTTTCTTTAATTTTATCCATTGGCACATGTCCAGGTCCTTCAATAAGAACTTGAACATTCTTCTCCCAAGCACGCTTACAAAGTTCGCCCATAACCTTTAATTCGCCGAACTGAGCCTCATCGTTGGCATCATGTGTAGAACCCGGACGCAAACCATCGCCGATACTTACCGCAACATCGTATTGTGCCAAAATATCACAAATATCGTCCCAATGAGTATAAAGGAAATTCTCTTCGTTATGGTCTGCCATCCATTTAGCCATAATACTGCCGCCACGGGATACGCAACCTGTCAAACGTTTGGCAATGGCAGGCAAAAGATGTTTTAACAAACCGGCATGAATAGTGAAATAATCAACACCTTGTTCGCATTGCTCTATCAAAGTATCGCGATACATTTCCCAAGTAAGTTCATACGCATTGCCATTAACCTTTTCCAAAGCCTGATACAAAGGAACTGTTCCCATAGGTACAGGACAATTTCTGATAATCCATTCTCTTGTTTGATGAATATGTTTTCCTGTCGATAAATCCATAAGAGTGTCGCCACCCAAACGTGCGGAATAAACACTTTTCTCCACTTCCTGCTCGATAGATGAACCTAACGCCGAATTGCCTATATTGGTGTTAATTTTTACGAAGAACTTGCTTCCGATAATCATAGGTTCGGCTTCGGGGTGATTTGGATTGCAAGGAATGACTGCACGACCTTCTGCCACCTCTTGACGAATAAATTCAGGGGTTATATAACTTTCGGGATTTTCCTGACCAAGATTTTCACGTATGGCAATATATTCCATTTCGGGACTAATGATGCCTTGCTTAGCCAATGCCATTTGTGTAAAGGCAACACCTTGTTTTGCTTTCTTTGGTAAATAGGTAATAGGAAAGGCTATTTTCTTTATTTGCTCGTTATTGATTTGTTCGTTGGTATATTCGGAAGTGAATTTATCCAATTGAACAAAATTATTATCTTCTTTATGCCAAGCCTCTCTTATACGAGGGATACCTTGCTTTACATCGTGTTTGAAATCCTTGTTGCCAAAAACTCCCGAAGTGTCATACAGATTTATTGTCCCATTGGATTTCGCTTCGCCATTGACTATTGTGTCTGTCAGTTCGACTTGTTTCATACCAACCTCGATAGGGAATAATTTTCCTTTGACGTATATTTTTTTTATCTTGTTATCGCTATTGCAATTGTTTTTCATTTGTGAAAAAATTTTTGATTAATACTGTTGAATTGTTGTTTAACATTATTTTATTAGTGTTAAACATCAGTAAATTTATGTTAAACATTATTTTTGTGAAAACACTTCACAAAAAATTTTATTTCAAATCTGCGTGCATCTTATCCATAGCGGCTTGTTCCTCATCAAGAAAAGCCGTCAAAGGAGATGTAGCCACTGCAAAATTACTCATAACTCCCAAACCCGAAAGATATGCCAAACGACCGGCTTCAATACTCATCGCAAAGGCTTTCGCCATATTAACAGCATCATCGGCAATGGCGATAGCGGTGTTAATCATACAAGCAGCAGCACCCATTTCCATTGCTTTGGCAGCATCGGACGGAGAACCTATGCCTGCGTCTATGACAACGGGAACATTAGAGTTTTCGATGATTATCCTTAACATATCCTCGTTTCTTATACCTTTGTTTGAGCCGATAGGGGACGCCAAAGGCATAACTGTTACCGCACCAGCTTCTTCCAATTGCTTGCAAGCGACAGGGTCTGCCTGAATGTAAGGCAATACTTTGAAACCAAGTTTTACCAATTCCTCCGTTGCAATAAGTGTTTCCTTTACGTCCGGAAGAAGATATTTTGCATCGGGGTGTATCTCCAATTTAATCCAATCCGTACCCAATGCCGCCTTTGACATCTTGGCTGCAAAGATTGCTTCTTCGGCTGTCCTTACACCTGATGTGTTTGGCAAAAGCATACAATTTTCGGGAATGAAAGGTATAATATCTTCGCTCGCTGAGTCTTCTGTGTTTAGTCTTTTTAATGCTGTTGTAACTATCTGCGCTTTGGAAGCGATGATAGACTGTTTCATTATTTCGTTTGATGCAAATTTACCTGTGCCGATAAATAATCTTGAAGTAAATTCTTTGTCTGCTATTTTTAGATTATCATTCATGATTGTTTATATGTTTTTTATTTTTTTAGTGTTAAATATTATTTTGTTAATCACTCACATTATTTTGGCAGTTACTCACGTTATTTTACGGATTACTCATATTATTTTTGTCTTAAACGTTATTCCAAGTTTGAATAATGTCAGTAGTTTCTTTTATGGCGTTGTCGCTATTAAGAATAGTCCCCGAAAGAGCAGAACCATAGACACCAACGTTTTTCAAATCCTTGAAATCGTTTTTTGTAATGCCGCCAATAGAGTAAATAGGAATATTTAGATTCAAAGTTTGCAGTTTATCGATTATTTGTTTGTAACCCATTAAGCCTAATTCAGGAGAGAGCTTTTGTTTTGTAGTCGTAAATCGAAAAGGACCAACACCTAAATAATCCGCACCCGATTTGATTGCTTCGATTGCATCTTCAACGGTATTGCAAGTTGCACCCAAAAGAAATTTGTCGCCTGTTATTTGTTTTGCTTCATGTATTGGCATATCGTTTTTACCAAGATGAACGCCGTCGAATAGATTTGTGTCAAGCAAATGTATTCTGTCATCAACGGTAAGTAAAGCGTTATGCTTATCGCATGCTTTACGTAAAGTCTTTGCAATATCCAAGACCTGACTAACACTTGCATCTTTCATTCTAAGTTGAATGAATTTTTCGCCACCTTCAAGCACTGCCAAAGCACCCGATAGATAATCGAATTTATCATTGAAATGCGTTATAAACATTATCTTCGGTAAATTCCAAAGACTACCGAGCATTGCAAATGATGAAAAACCTATTTTTTCCAATGTACTTATATTGTTGTAATTCACTCCGCCAAGTGCGACAACTTTTGAATCCAAAATATTTTCTTTGAACGCTTGATTTAATTCCGACAACGAAAACTTGGATTTATATCCGTACTTGCTGATTGAGTCAAAGATTGGAGACAAAAAACAATAATCCACGTCGTTTTTATATTTCGTAACTTCATCTATACTATGGCAAGAAGCAGATATGCGTTTTGTTTTCAGCTTATCTGCAATGTGAGGATTGCGAGCATTCAAATGGACTCCTCCAATATTCATTTCCAACGCCAAGTGATGATAGTCGTGAAGAGATAGATATGGGCGAACAGACATATCAAACTTGCTCAAATAATCACGCATTTGCGATTCAGTGAAATTTGGCTTTCTGATATGGAAATAAGTAACTTGTTTGGTATTTATAAGATTGCTAATTCGCTCGTGTTCTCTAAATACATTTTTACTTGGTGTAATACCTATCAACCTCCGCATGTGGCTTGTATTATTGTTATTTTGTCGTGGTCGTTCAACTTAGTGGTTTTCCAGACTTCCCTGTCAAGGACATTTGTACCGAGTGCAATTGCCACAGGTTCGCTCTGCTTGATGCCAAGTATATCACACAATTTTTCTATTGTGCAACCAACAGGTACAATTTTGTCTTTGTCATTTACTTTTACTTTCATATCGATCTTGTTTTAGATTACTCTTACTTTGTTTATGATTTCAAGGCTATGAAAATGGTTGGTAGAGCCTTTTCCTTTGCCGATTTGAAAATCTTTTGCATAATAAATGGCTTTATACACGTAATCCTTTGCCAATTTAATGCTTTGGATAAGGTCATATCCCTTTGCCAAATAGCAAGCAATGGCAGAAGAAAGAGTACAACCCGTGCCGTGAGTGTTTTTGCTATTGACTTTGTTTGTTGTAAATGTTTGGGTGAAATAATCGGTATTATCGTAATTTTTCATAACCAAAACATCGCACATGGCATTGCCTTCGATGTGGCCGCCTTTAATCAAGACATTTTTAACACCATAATCCTTTATGATTTGTTTGCCACATTGCTCCATATCTTCAATAGAAGTTATTTTTTTGTCGGTTATCTGTTCGGCTTCGGGTATATTGGGCGTAATGATTGTGCATAATGGGAATAATTCTCGTTTCAAGGTGTCAAGGAAATCTGCTTTTGAAAGCCTGTCGCCCGATGTTGCAATCAAGACAGGGTCTAAGACCAAAAAGCCGTCATAATTGTTTTTTGTAAGAGCATTTTTGATTGTTATAACACTTTCTTTTGAGAAAATCATTCCTATTTTAATGGATTTTATTGCTAAATCCTGCAAAACGGCATCTATTTGGTCGCTTAACACTTCGCTACTTATCTCTTGAATATTTCTTACGCCTTGCGTGTTTTGTGCAGTAACTGCCGTTATGCAAGATGCGGCATACATACCAAGTGAGAAAATAGTTTTTATATCGGCTTGAATGCCCGCACCACCAATAGAATCACTGCCAGCAATAGTTAATACACTATCAACTTCTTTCATAATCATTATTAAATAAGTGTGGGGAATTTTCGTTTTGGATATTTGCCCGCGGCTTTGAGCCACTTTCCAACCCCGCATTATCGGGACGGTCAAAGGGTATAATCTCAGCCTACTTTTTATTCAGCACCCCACAAAATTCATACTTAACAAAATAAAACAATGATAAAATCGTTTTATAATCAGTTGCAAAAATACACATATTTTCGCAATTGGAAGAATAAAAAGTTATATATTTGCAAAATTATTTGAAAAGAACAATCATTAACTAAAAAAATAACTAAAAATGAAAAGAATTTTGTTGGCTTTGTCGCTTGTAACAATGGTAGTGTTTTTCGGCTGCGGCAAGAAAGAATTAGAAGAAAAACTCGTAAATCAAAAGGCGGTTCAAGACTCTGTTCAAAAAGCATTAGATGCTAAAAACAGCGAATTGGAATTATTGTTTGAGCAATTGAATGCAATTGAAAGTGATTTGGATGTGGTTACTTCAAAATATTCCGATGTTAATACTTTGAAAAACACAAGTGGTGAAATTGCTCCTGATAGAAGGACAAAAATCAAAAATCAAATCCAAGACATCAATGAGATTTTGGTTCAAAACAAACAAAAAATCTCTTCTTTGAATGCTGAATTGAGAAAATCACAGTCAAACAACAAACAATTGACGGCATTTATCGAAAAACTTCAAGCAAGAATTGCTGAACAGGAAGAAGAATTGCAGTTGATGACTACCGAATTACAGAAAAAAAATATAACAATCTCAACATTGAATCGTAATTTGGAGGAAATGACTGCACAAAACCGTCAGAAAGATGAGCAAATAATGAAAGTTGAAGATGAAAGAAATACCGTTTATTATATTATCGGCTCAAAACAACAACTTAAAGAAAAGGGTATCATATCTTCGACAGGCGGTTTTCTTGGTATCGGCAAAAAAACAGGTTTAACGAGCGATTCAGATCTTGCTTCTTATAACAAGATTGATGCAAGAAAAATCAAGCATATTGTTTTGCCGGGTCGCAAGACACAGATTTTGACTTCACACCCTTCAACCTCTTACGAACTTGAAGGTGGCAAGGATAAGGCAACGGCTTTGAATATTACCGATGCTTCTGCTTTTTGGGCAAAAAGTAAATTCTTGGTAATCCTTGTTAAATAATAAGTAGGGTATATATCAATCAAAATAACTAATGCAGAGTCTTTTTAATCAAAGAGGCTCTGCCTTTTTTCGTATATACACAATTGAATTTTTATGTAAGTGGTGCTGAGCGTTGTTTTATTAAACAAAATTTTTATGATTGAAGCGACTAATATAAATCATCTTGTTATGAACAATTTGATGCTGTTGAATTAAGTGAAAAGTGTTGTTGGCAAAATAATCAGTGAGATTAAAAAATTAATGTGAGTGATTAGTAAATTAGTGTGAGAGATTAATTGATTAGTTTCAGTGATTAATTTTTGCTTTTGTGATATTCGGTTTCGTTGAAGCGATACATAAAAATTTTTATTACAAAAGCATAAAAATATTAGATATGAGCGAAAATAAAAAAGCGACAAGCAAATTTGCTTATCGCTTTGAGTTGTGATTATTTTATAAATTAAAATCTATTCTCGCGTTTGATATTTACTTGGTTTGGTTGCGAAGCATCGTGATTTGATTTGCGATTGCCGTTAGGACGATGTTCGCTGTGATTGTTACGCATAGGACGTTGAGGTTTTGGTGCAGGCTCAACATAGCCCTCAGGTTTTGGAATAAGAACTTTATGTGATAATTTGAATTTACCGCTTTGTTTGTCTATTCCGATAAGTTTTACTCTTATCTCATCGCCTTCTTTCAAAACGTCTTCAACATTTTCGATACGTTTCCAATCAATCTCGGTTACGTGCAAAAGACCTTCTTTGCCCGGAAGAAACTCTACAAAAGCACCGTATGGCATTATGGATTTTACAACACTGTCATAAACCTCGCCAACCTCCGGTACAGTTATGATTGCTTTGATTCTTGCAGTCGCTTTATCTATGCCTTCCTTGTCGGCAGAAGAAATTTCGCAAACACCGAATTCGCCCTTTTCCTCAATGGTTATCACTGTTTGAGTATCTTTTTGCAATTCTTGGATATTCTTACCTTGCGGTCCAATGATGGCACCTATGAATTCTTTTGGAACAAGCATAGAAACGATACGAGGAACGAATGGTTTGTAATCCTCACGTGGCTCTGCAATAGTGTCGGTGATTATTCCAAGTATATGTTCTCTGCCTCGTTTTGCTTGTGCCAAAGCTTGTGCAAGTATCTCGTAAGAAAGACCTTCACATTTTATATCCATTTGGCAAGCAGTTATGCCGTCGTGAGTACCGCAAACTTTGAAGTCCATATCACCCAAATGGTCTTCATCTCCCAAAATATCGGAAAGTACAGCCCATTTGCCGTTTTTCTCGATAAGTCCCATAGCGATACCTGATACAGGCTTTTTGATTTTAACACCTGCGTCCATTAATGCAAGACAGCCCGCACAGACAGTAGCCATTGAAGAAGAACCATTAGATTCCAAAATATCACTTACAATGCGGATAGTGTAAGGACAATCTTCCTCGCTTGGAAGAACTTGTTTCAAGGCACGCATTGCAAGGTTGCCGTGTCCGATTTCTCGTCTTGAAGTGGATTTGTTACCTTTTACTTCGCCGGTTGCAAAGCCCGGGAAATTGTAGTGTAATATAAAGCGGTTACTTCCTTCAACCATTGCTCCGTCAATAGTTTGTTCGTCAAGTTTTGTTCCTAACGTACAAGTGGAAAGTGATTGAGTTTCGCCACGAGTAAATATTGCTGAACCGTGAGCAGACGGCAAATAATCAACTTCTGCCCAAATAGGACGGATTTCCTCCAACTGTCTGCCGTCCAAACGAACTCTTTCATTGAGTACCATATCACGCATAGCCTCTTTATGAATGTCGTGAAAATAACGGTTAAGCATTATTTGGTGTTCTTCTATGTATTCTTCGTCAAGAGTTGCTAAGAAATCGTTATATACAGCATCAAATTTCTCGCCTCTTTCTGCTTTTGATTTGATGCCTTGCTTTGCTAAATCATAACATTTTTGGTAGCACTCTTGTTGCATTCTTTCTTTGATTTGTTCATCGTCCTCTTCGTGGCAATACTCTCTTTTTTCGGTTTTACCGGCCATAACTGTCAATTCTTCCAAAGCGGCACAATGAATTTTGATGCTTTCGTGAGCAGCTTTCAAGGCGTTAAGCATAACATCTTCGCTTACTTCCTTCATCTCACCCTCAACCATCATTATATTATCCTTAGTTGCTGCAACAATCAAATCAAGGTCGGCATATTCTTGTTGTTCGTAGTCCGGGTTGATAACAAACTCGCCGTCTATTCTTGCAACACGGCATTCACTTACCGGACCGTCAAAAGGTATATCACTGCAAGCCAAAGCAGATGCGGCAGCAAGAGCAGCCAATGCGTCAGGTGGATTTTTTCTATCTCCCGAAATCAATGTTATCTGAACTTGAACTTCTGCATGGTAGTTTGAAGGGAACAATGGTCTTAATGCTCTATCTACTAAACGAGCAATAAGAATCTCATACTCGGAAGGACGTGCTTCTCTTTTGAAGAAACCACCGGGGAATTTACCTGCTGCGGCATATTTTTCTTGATAATCCACACTTAAAGGCAAAAAATCTACATCAGCACCAGCTTCTTTCTTCGCACATACGGTAGCAAGCAACATTGTATCGCCCATTCTTACCACAGCAGAACCGTCTGCTTGTTTTGCTAATTTTCCTGTCTCAATTTTAATCTGTCTTCCGTCCTGTAATGTGAAGACTTTTTTAATTCCAATCATCTGTAATGTATATTAATTCATCTTATCCCCAAAGAGCCTAAAAAGGATACAAAAATATTTAATTTCATCTGGCTCTTTTGTTAAAAACAAAAAAAGGCAATCGCAAAAACTCTTGATTGCCTTTTACATTCTTTTCATTTCAATGAAGTAACCAAGTTATGAATTTGATTACTTTCTTAGACCCAATTCTTTTATCACTGCACGATAACGATTGATGTCTTTTTCTTTAAGATAGTCTAACATACGTCTTCTTTTGCCCACAAGACGAACCAATGCACGTTTGGTAAAGTTGTCGTTTTTGTGTAGCTTAGAATATTCAGTTAAGTGCTGAATGCGAAACGTGAATAATGCTATCTGACCTTCTGCTGAGCCGGTATCTTGTTCGTTTTTGCCGAACTTACCGAAAATCTCTCTCTTTTTCTCGCTTGTTAAATACATTTCTTTTAGTTTTTCTTTTTTTTTGTATTATTTATTTGAAGTTGCAAAAATACAATGTTTTTTTATTCTGACAAAGAAATTTTTGAATATTTTGCAATTATTCTTCATTATCCGGCAAAACCTCATCAACTTCTATGTCGAAGATTAGCAAACTTCCTGCTGGTATGTCAGGAGAATCTTGTAAGCCATAACCCAATTTAGGGTGAATCCAAACAGTGTATCTCGACCCTGCATTCATCATCTGTACGGCTTCCGTAAAACCTTGAATGAAGTTGTCAATACCTTGTAAGTGAGAAATAGAATTAGGATTGTCAAAATCCGATTGAATTTTAATAATCTTGCCCTCACTATTAAGTATGCTTAATTCATATTTAAATCTTATTCTGTCATCATTACCGGCTTTGGGCTTAATACCCGTGCCTTGTTTTACAACCTTATATTGCAATCCGGATGCTGTGGTTTTTACTCCTTGTTTGCTTTTATTCTCTTCCAAAAACTTCTCTGCCGCATCAATGTTTGCTTTTGCTTTGTTTTTGATGTTGTCATATCGACTTTCTTGTTGTTTTCGGGCAAAAGTTTCAAGTATCTCCATACATTGTTCGTCCGTAAACATAGGCTTTGACGCACTATCCTCAATATAACCTTCTTTGAAAGCGGAAGCAAAAATATCGGCGTTCAATTCGTTGTTACCTTCTTTTTTTGCTTGTTTGCCATTCAAATATCCGTAGGCATAAGATGCGGAATCTTTCAGCGTTTTCAAATCCGTTTTGGATATTTTTTCGTTGCTTTTTGAACAAGAACCTATAAGCATCAAAGCAATAGCGCCAAAGATTATATGAGTTTTTGTAACCCTGTCTTTCATTTTATTTTTTTGTTGTTAATATTGTTTTATTTTTATCTCAAAAACGGTTGGCAAAATTATACAATATTTGCGATATGACAATAATAATTCGTATCAATAGATGAAAAAAATTATTGTTTTAATTTATTTCTATGCCATCTCAACCGAAAAACGTTATCTTTGCAAATCATATTTTTATGTATGTTACAACGAGAATTTTAATTAAATTAACATTGAAAATATTATCAAAATGAAAGAAATTTATTTTGCAGGTGGCTGTTTTTGGGGTACTCAACATTTTTTTAAGCAAATAGATGGCGTTGTTGAGACCCAAACAGGTTTTGTTAATGGCAATACTTCAAATCCTACATACGAAGAAGTTTATACCGATACCACCGGATATGCGGAGGCGGTAAGAGTTAAATATGATGAAAATAAAGTTGATTTGGAGTTTTTGTTGAATATGTTTTTCCATGCGATAAATCCTACCATTCTTAACAGACAAGGGCATGACGAGGGTACTCGTTATCGTACGGGAGTATATTATAATGATGACAATGAGTTGCCGATAATTCGTAAAGTATTCGATGAGAAACAAAAACAATACAATCAACCTATTGTTACAGAAATAGAAAAACTTAAATCCTTTTATCCTGCAAGTGAATATCATCAAAATTATTTGGATAAAAATAAAGACGGATATTGTCATCTGCCTTTGGAACTTTTTGCGTGGGCAAAACAACAAAAAATGAACAAAAGATAAATTTTTACATAAATTAAGTTTAATAAAGTTATAAAAATATTGCACGGTAAGTGAATTGTTTGTAATTTTGCAACGCAAAAGTAAGTTGATTACTTGGATTGAAAAAATGATAACTGAAATCGCTAAATTAGTGTTAAACATCAGCGAAATAATATTAAACATTAGTAAAATAGTGTTAAACATCGGTAGAGCGATTATTGATACCGGTAAAATGATGTAAAGCATCGGCGAAACAGTTGTTAAAATTAAAAAAGTAGTAACTGATATTGGTAAAACGTTTTGTGATATTAAATGAAGAATAAGTATATTGACCTTGTCGAGCAGACTTTCGAGTTTCCGCAGGACGAATTTACGGTTGAGGATAATGAATTGAATTTTCATGATATTCCTCTTATGGATATTATCAAGCAATATGGTACTCCTTTACGCTTGACTTATTTGCCCAAAATTTCTTCTCAAATTCAAAAGGGCAAGCGTCTGTTTAATGTCGCAAGAGCCAAAGTGGATTATAAAGGCACATATAATTATTGTTACTGCACCAAGTCTTCGCACTTTGAATTTGTGCTTAGCGAAGTGTTGAAAAACGATGTCAATTTGGAGACTTCTTCCGCTTTTGACATCAATATAATTGAGGAGTTGTTCAATCAAGGCAAGATAACTAAGGAACAATTCATTATCTGCAATGGCTTTAAGCGTCCGCAATATATAGAAAATATCGGTAACTTGATTGATAACGGTTTTTGCAATATCATACCTATTATTGATAATATAGAAGAGTTGGATGCGATGAATGACCGCATAAACACTCAATGTAATGTCGGTATCAGGATTGCAACCGAAGAGGCCCCGCAGTTCGATTTTTATACTTCGAGACTTGGAATACGTTACAATGAAATTTTGGATTTCTACAAAAGAAAAATCCAAAATAACAAGAAATTTAAGTTGAAAATGCTGCATTTCTTCATAAATACCGGCATAAAAGATACGGCTTACTATTGGAGTGAGTTGGGGAAATGTGTCAATGTGTATTGTGAATTGAAGAAAATCGCTCCGCATTTGGATAGTTTCAATATAGGCGGGGGCCTTCCTATAAAAAACTCGCTTGGTTTTGAATACGACTATGAATATATGGTTGAGGAGGTGCTTGCTCAAATCAAGGAAACGTGTAACAAAAACGGTGTTGAGGAACCTAATATTTTTTCGGAGTTTGGTTCATTCACCGTTGGCGAATCAGGTTGTATTCTTTATTCTATAATAGATCAGAAAAGGCAGAACGACAGAGAACTTTGGTATATGATAGATTCTTCTTTCATCACTACTTTGCCGGACACGTGGGGAATAGGACAGAGATTTATACTTTTGCCAATCAACAAATGGAATAACGAATATGGCAGGGTCTTTCTTGGTGGTTTGACGTGTGATTCCTTGGATTATTACGCAGCAGAAACACATTCCAACGCTATATTCTTGCCTAAATTCGCAAATACCGATGACGAACCGTTGTATATAGGATTTTTTCATACGGGTGCTTATCAGGAATCGCTTGGCGGTTATGGCGGAATACAACATTGTCTGATACCGCAGCCTAAACACGTTATTTTGGATAAAGATGAAAACGGAGAATGGACAACAAAACTTTTTGCCAAAGAACAATCACACAAGTCGATGCTTAAAATATTGGGATATTAAATGCTCGGAGTTTTTGCTTATATGATACGTATGAGTGGCATCGCTTGAAGAAAAGATTTTCTTTTATAAGAATAAATATTTGAGTATAGACAAAAATTTTTTAGAACGAATACAATAAAACGTAACTTTTATAGTTATTAAAAAGTTATTTAAATAATTTATCAATTAATAATAAAAATTTTTATTAGACATGGCAGACTATAGAAAAGAAAGCGATCTAATCGGCGAACTTAACGTTCCGGTTGATGCTCTTTATGGCGTACAGAGTTTAAGAGGTTTCAATAACTTCAAGATTTCAGGTGTTCCAATGAACGCTTATCCTAATTTTATCAAAGGTTTTGCAATCACAAAACACGGTGCTGCAATCGCAAACCACGCACAAGGTAAATTGACAGACGAACAATTCAAAGCAATGGTTCAGGCTTGTGAAGAGATGAAAGAAGGTAAATTGGACGAATACTTCCTTTCTGATATGATTCAAGGTGGTGCTGGTACAACTGTTAATATGAATGCTAACGAAGTTATAGCAAACCGTGCTTTACAGTTGATGGGACACAAACCGGGAGAATATCAATATTGCTCACCTAACGACCACTCTAACGCATCTCAATCTACAAACGATGCTTATCCGACAGGATTCCATTTTGGTTTGTACCTTGAAAGTGAGAAATTGATTAAGGCTATCAACGATTGCGTTGCTTCTTTGGAGAAGAAAGCAAACGAATTCAAAAACATCGTTAAGATGGGTCGTACTCAATTACAAGACGGCGTTCCTATGACATTAGGTCAGTCTTTCGGTGCATTTGCAACAATGTTAAGAAAAGCTGCAAAGGATGTTGAAGCTGCAAGAAAACACTTATTGGAAGTTAATATGGGTGCTACTGCAATCGGTACTGGTATCTGTGCAGAACCCGGCTACTCAGAACTTTGTATCAAGGCTTTAAGAGATATTACAGGTTGGGACATCACATTGGCTGAAAACTTAATCGAAGCAACTCCTGACACATCTGTATTGGTTGGTTTGTCTTCTGAATTGAAGAGAACAGCTTTGAGAGCAATCAAGATTTGCAACGACTTGCGTTTAATGGGTTCAGGTCCTCGTTGCGGTTTGGCAGAAGTTCATCTTCCTGAAATGCAACCTGGTTCTTCAATTATGCCTGGTAAGGTAAATCCTGTTATTCCTGAGGTTATGAACCAACTTTGCTACAAAGTTATCGGTAACGATACAGCAGTTATGTTGGGTAGCGAAAACGCTCAGTTGGAACTTAACGTTATGGAGCCTGTAATGGTTTATTGCTTGTTTGAATCAATCAACCTATTGACTAACGGCTTTGACACATTGCGTACTCTTTGCATCGACGGCATCGAAGCAGATGCTGAGAACTGCAAGAACTTTATCGCAAAGGCAATCGGTACTGTAACAGCTTTGAATCCTTACATCGGATATAAAAACTCTACAAGAATCGCTAAGATTGCTAAGAAAACGGGTAAAGGTGTTTATGAGATAGCATTGGAAAACGGCGTTCTTACAAAAGAACAATTGGAGACTATCTTCAAACCTGAGAATATGATTCAGCCTGTTAATCTTGATATAAAAGCAGATCAAGACAAAATCAAAGATACTTTGGAGGCTATTTTAGCAAAACTTTAATCACACCGCCGTGATTATGCAAGGCAGTGGGCGTTTGTATTTTAATGCTTTGAGTTAAAAACAACACTCACTGCTTTTTTGTTTTTTCGTATTGCAACACGTATTTTTCAATCAAAGACTTTTATTTGTTATGACCTTACACCTTGTCTCTTTTCAGATACCTTACCCTGCCGATTACGGCGGAGTTATTGAAGTGTTTTACAAATTAAAAGCCTTGAAACAAGCGGACGTAATGGTTATTTTGCATTGTTTTCAGTACAAAGACCGAAAGCCTTCGCCGATTTTGGAACGATACGCCTCAAAGGTATATTACTATCCACGAACGACAGGACTGAAATCGCAGTTTTCATTTTTACCTTATATTGTTGCTTCTCGCAAGAGCGACACTTTAATTCAAAACCTGTTGCTTGATGATTATCCGATACTTTTGGAAGGCTTGCACACGTGCTATTTATTACGCAATCCTTTGTTTGCCAATCGCAAGATATTTGTTCGTACTCATAATATCGAGCATCGTTATTATATGAAACTTGCCCTTGCTTCGGGTAATATCATCAAGAAAACTTATTATTTTATCGAAGCCGTAAAACTCAAATTCTTTGAAACCAATCTATCGAAGTGTGATAAGATTTTCGCCATTTCGCAAACCGATGCAACGTATTTTAAGAAGAAATTTCCGACCAAAGACGTCCGATTTCTGCCTTGCTTTTTCGACAATACGCCCATCAATATCGATGCTGCGAACTTGCAAACCGCTTTTTTTGCTTCTGATTATATATTGTTCAACGCCGATTTGTCTGTTGTGAGCAATGTCAAAGTCGCTCTTTTCATTATCGACAAGGTTATGCCAAGTGTAAATAAAGATATTCGTCTGATTATTGCAGGCAGAAATCCGATGAAAAAACTTTTGCGAGCCGTTGAAAACAAGCCGAATATCGAACTTCTTTCCAATGTTGAGCAAAACAAGATGAACTCTCTTGTTGCAAACGCCCGAATAAACTTATTACTATCCTTTGACGGAGCGGGTGTGAAGTTGAAACTTTTGAATACACTTTTGCATTCGCAAGGTCATTGTTTGGCTAACGACACAATGCTGCAAGGCACAGACCTCTTTGATGTCTGTCCTACGGCAAACGATTTCAGTACAATCGCCGAAGCGATAAATCGTTTGTATTTCACTACTCCGACTATGGAATCCTTATCCCGCCGTTTGATGAGCCTGTCTTCGTCGGGCTACATAAATTCCGTTGCTCATATCGTAAATTCCTGACCTTCGAGTTTTTAAGTTTTTGTCTAGAATTCAAATTTTATTCTTCAAAATTCCTTTTTAATAGGCGACTTTTTCTTAATTGCGGGCACTCTTTTTCTGCGTTTTAGACGCGAGTTGCAGTGTTTTAAGCGATAACTTTAACGATTGGGACAAAAAGAGCAAGGAAGAGAACGAAAAAATAAGGCAATAAAAGGAGAAATTAAGGAAGTGAAACGTATATGTACCCGTCTTCGGACTTGTATGACGAAGAGCAAACGGCAGCAATGAATATTTATCTAAATCCGATTGTAGAAAATGGTGTTGCCATTGTGAAATTGCAAGGTTTGAATACAAAAAGTTATATTGTCGCTTATTGATGCGTAAGAGCGAATAATAATAAACAAAGATTTGGCAGCAGAAACTACACATTATAATTAATGTGAGTTTTACTAAAATTAAGCAAAAGATTATTAGAAAATTAAATATTTGTAACACCATATATGAATGATGTCTATGAATTTGTATGATTAATATCTTCTATGTTTTGTTCAAATGGTGAAAACACGTGAAGAATTACTCTCATATTTTTTTTGGAGGGGATGGAGGGAAAAAAGATGTAGAATTACTTATTTCCAATAATTAAATTCGTAGAACTTACGTTATTTTAGGGGGACGTTCTAACGACCGTTTCGGTTCTAATAATATAAGTTCTCTTGCAAAGTGTTAAACGATAATTTTTTGCTGATTTGGAACTTTGATACAGTTATTATTTATAACTTTGCAAACCAAACAAAGGGGAATAATTAGCTTAATTAATTAAAATTATGAAGAAAAATGAGATAAGAAAAGTCGGAACGGTGGCGGTGCTTTTGATTGCAATGCTTTTGGGCGGTAATGTAAAAGCTCAACAGAATTATACTTTTCCGCAATGGTTTGACAGCGTGAAATTGGGAATTATGATTCATTATGGATTATATTCCGTTCCTTCGTATTCGGATAGAGAACAATATGCCGAATGGTTCTATAAAGGTTACGTAGGTGAGGACACATTAAGACAGAATTTTGTCAAACGGGTTTATGGCGATAAATTCGATTACTTTGATTTTACAAAGTATTTTACAGCAGAGCTTTTCGATGCCGAGCAGTGGATTGATTTGTTTGAGAGAGCAGGAGCGAAATATATTGTATTCTCGTCGAAGCATCATGACGGTTTTTGCCTTTGGGATACAAAGACAACAGAGAAAAATTCAATGAACTCACCGGCACATAGAGATTTTATTAAAGAATTGAGAGATGCTTGCGATAAGAATGGGAATGTGCGTTTTGGTTTGTATTATTCACTTATGGAATGGCATAATCCAATCTTTCGTTGGACGTTTGATACTGTTGGCTTAGAGAAGTATGTTGATGAATATATGTTGCCGCAGTTCAAAGAATTGGTGGATTTGTATAAACCTTCGTTAGTGTTTGCTGACGGCGATTGGGATTTTAACTACAAACAGCTGAAAAGCGAAGAGATGGTTAATTATTTAATTGAAAAAGTCGGTAAAGATGAAGCGATAGTCAATAATCGTTGGGGAAATGGCAATCCATACGGTTTTCTAACTCCTGAATATTCTGCGGGAATTAATGTAAAAGATAGACCGTGGAGTGAATGTCGTTCTTTGGCAAGAAGTTTTGGATTGAATAGAATATCTCCTATTGAGGATTATTTGACTGCCGAAGATTTGGTACAGCATTTTGTACAATTGGTCAGTATGGGTGGCGGATTGATGCTCAATGTCGGACCTGCGGCAGACGGCAGAATACCTTTATTGCAACAAGAAAGGCTGTTGCAATTAGGTGAATGGTTGAATATTAATGGAGACGCAATTTATGGTACAAAAGCATGGGAAAAATCTTTCAATACAAAGAATATGACCGATACCTTAATGGCAAAACAATTGAATTTTAATTGGGTGAGAAATTCTCCGAAGCGAAATATAACCGAAGATAATTTCCAGATAGTGTGGAAAAACACAGTTGTTTTTGATAAGGATACCACATTATTGTTGCAAGTTTCGGCGGATGATGAGGCAAATGTTCAGTTTATTACAAAGAAAGGGGTTGTTTATAATCAAACCGCAAAAATAAATCAACCGATAAATGAAATATTTTCTTTCAAAAAAGGAGAAGTTTATGAAATCGTGGTAAGCTATGAAGAGACTGATTTGGAAGCATCATTGAGTTTTAAGGCAAAGGATTTGAATGATAAAGAAGTATTGTTGCCTGTTAAAACGGATTGGTACGGAGAGGTAACTTGTCTGCAACCGACAGTCTATTTTACAGCAAAGGACGATGATTTATATGCTTTTGAAATGAACGATTTATCAAAAAGTCTGAGGATTTACGATATGGCAAAACCAAACAAAGATATGAAGATAACGTTGTTAGGTAGTGAGCATATAAATTTGAAATGGAAATACGTAGATAACAAAAAAGACGGAAACTATATAGAAATAGATTTATCCGACTTATCAATGGCAGATGTGAAAAGCAAATATGCTTATGTCTTTAAGTTGGAAGGCTATTTGAAAGCAAAAAAATAGGGAATTATCTGTGATCTTTTTCTATTTATAGGATATATCCCACTCTTCTTGGGTTTGCCAACCTTTTCTGATAGAGATTTCTTTATAGAAAAACATCACTTTTTCCGATAAAGTTCCACTGTCGAAATCGCCGGCGTCCCAACGGCGGTTGTTATTGGCATCAATAATTATACGCAATTTGTATTTGCCTTCTTTGAGATTGAAAAACGTTTGATAACCACTATTGGTCTTGGCAAAAATATCTTCGCCAACCTGTTTGTCATTGTCAAAAAGAGAAAGAATAAGGCTCAAAGTATCGGTAGTGGTGTCTTGGATATTGATAGCAAAGCTGCCGTAATCATCTTGCGAGTCGATATGTATTTCGCACCTCAAAGTGTCGTTGTAGTTGCCGTTGCAGTCAAAGATTTGAGAACTATCGATACTCAAAATATAGGTTGCGTTTTGTGATAGTCGAGTGGCAGAGGCGGAAAAGCACTTGATATTATTGGAATCTGCGTGAAAAACAATGGCGATAGTGTCGGTGGAGTTGTATGCAGTGGCATCGATTTGCGAAAACTTGTCGGTATTTATCACATTAGGCACAAGCAAAGAAAGAGAAGAGAAGTGAGCAATGTCCTTGCTTTGAAGATTAAGTTTGAATGTATTTTTCTTGTTTTTTCTTTTGTCGCTCTTGCCGTGATAAACCAAATCTATGTTTTCATTGATGTCGCTGATAGAGATTTTGGCTTTAAGTGTGTCAAAAACGCTGTCGCCAACGGCAACAACGGTTATAGTGTCGGAAGTTTTGTTAAAAAAGATTTTGTAATCCGAAGTATCAAGAAGCGGTTTTGTGAATTGAATGTCAAAATTACGATTAACAGCTGTTGATGTAGTTATTTGCAGTTCTCGGTTGCTGATAAGTTTGGAAGAGTTTATCTGGATAATGGTGTCTTGTGCCTCGTTGAATAAAATGGTGTCGGTGGTGGGTTTTATTTCTATGCTGTCAATAGTGTCGGATGTGAAATCGGTGGTTTTAGTAACGTCGGGCATTATTGAAATATTGTCCTTTACACCAAATCCCTCCGTAGGAAGGTCGTAAATCATATTGCGGTTTAAGTCGTCAAAGGCAATCAAAAGATAATCGCCCTCTTTAATATTTTGGAAAAAGAATCTGCCGTTGCTGTCGCACTTAGTGATATAGTCGGGTATGTGCGAGCGGATAAAATCTTTGTCTTTGTTGCGGTAAAGGGCGACGTACTTGGCCTTTTCGGCTTTTAGAGTGTAGGCGTTCAGCAATCTGCCTTTGTAGGAAAGGGTATCTATAACTGCACCTGTGGAAAAAGCAAAAGAAAAATGGTTTAGTCGGTTACCCTCCGTGAAATCGGTTATCGCATCGCCGAAATCGAAGATATATGTTGTGTTCTCTTGCAAGGAGTCAAGGTCTTTGATGTACAAGGTCTTTAATTTGCTGCCTATTACAGGTTTTTTCTTCAAAGGAGGGGAGACAATCAATTTATCTGTTGCGTTATCCAAAACAATGTATTCGTCAAAATCAATCGCTATGCTTTTGCCCTTGAAGTTGGTGGCGTTCATCTTGGGTGAAGATGTGCGGTACTTTGGTGGCAATGAGTCTTTATCTCCGCCTTTCGGGGTAACAATTCTCGCACAAGAGACAGCGAGAAAGCAAATCGACAAAAATAAAAAACAAAGCGTAAAACGATTGCTGTATGATGTATGTTTCATTGTATAAATTCTTAAAAATGTTTTGCAAAGATACAAAAGAAAGTCCAATGGTAAGGAATGAAATAATAGTATTTTTATTAAAAAATATTAATAAGTGTTATCGCAAAATTAGTGTCCCCAATTATTTTACTGATGTTTAACACTAATTTACTAATGTCTCACACTAATTTTGCGATAAGTGATATTGGTTTTGCGGCAAGTAATGTAAAGAAAATTTATTGTCGTTTTGACTTAAAAAAATCTTGAATAATTTCTTTGCATTCTTGTTCCAAAACGCCCGATACTACTTTTATTTTCTTGGGATATGTGTTGCAAAAAGCAGAAAAACCTCTTTTTTCGTCCTTTGTACCATAGACAATGCGGTCTATTTGCGAAAGGATTATTGCTCCTGCACACATAAGACAGGGTTCAATGGTTACGTAAAGAGTGCAAGAAGACAGATATTTGCTTGCCAAAAACTCTTCGGCGGAAGTTATGGCTATCATTTCGGCGTGAGATGTGGAGTCTTTAAGGCGTTCGGTCATATTGTGGCCGCGTGCTATTATCTTATTGTTTGATACAATAACTGCTCCGATTGGTACTTCGTTTTCTTCCAATGCGTAAGAGGCTTCTATGAGTGCCTGCCGCATAAAATATTCATCATCATAAGTGATTATGGACATAGGTCAGCGTGTTAAAAATTTCGGCAAAGTTACTAAAAAATCAAAAGATTGATTATCCATTGCTCATTGTTTTGTAATTTTGCAAAAAAATTGAACGATGAATTACGATTTTGATACAACAACATTTCACCACAGCGTAAATATTCAAATACGCTTCGCAGACTTAGATGCTCTCAATCATGTGAATAATGGATTTCAGTGTCATTATTTTGATGTGGGTAGAGTGAATTACTTTTCCAAAGCGTTGAACGGTAAGATTGATTTATCTCAAATTGATTTGGTTTTGGTGCATACGGAGTTTGATTTTTTGGCACCTGTTGAGGGTTGCGACGAAATAGCAGTTCAAACCAAGACAATATCGTTCGGAGAAAAAAGTGTTAAGATGTTTCAAAGGATTATAGATGTCAATTCCGGTAAAGTCAAGACAACGTGTTACAGTGTGCTTAGTGCAATGGATACGGTAACGAGAAAATCAAAGATAATGCCCGAAAAATATAAGGAAGCGTTCTTTGATTTGGAGAAAAACAATGATTAACGGTTTTTATTCAGACATCATAAACATAATAAGCGGTGCGAAAAACTTCGCACCGCTTATTGTATAAATCTATTCAAAAGAAAAATCATTCAAGTCTAAAAATCTTTTTGTAAGAAAAAATAAACATCAAAACACTTCTGCCCGATAAATAAAGAATAAAGCCGAGCCAAAGAGCGTTATTGGTTTGATTTAATAGGAAGTATGAAGCGAAAAACATTGCGGTTGATACGAAAATGGCGTCGCGCATAATTTTGCTTTTGGTCATACCAATCAAAATGCCGTCATATAAAAACGCCAAAAAACCTGTTATAGGTATCAAAACGAGCCATACTCTGTAATTGTCGGTTGCAGTAATAACTTCGGGTTTGTCGGTAAGGATTGATATTATTTCTTTTCCGGAAAAAGCGTAAAGTAATGAACATAACACCGCTAATGCAGTTCCCCAAAGGATAACACGTTTGACAACTTGTTTTAGCCCCTTAAAATCTTTTGCACCATAATATTTTCCGCAGAGACTTTCACATGCGTAAGCGAATCCGTCCATAAAATAAGAGAACAGACTAAACAATTGCATAATCAGAGTGTTTATCGCAAGAGTAGGGTAAGGGTGAGCGGAGGAGGCTATTGTAAAATACGTCGTTACAGCAATGATGCAAATGGTTCGTAAGAAAATATCTCCATTGACTTTGAAAAACAAACGCATTTTATTCCAATGCAAAGCCCTTTTAAGAGAAATATTGTAATTGCGTCTGTGTCTGATAAGGAAAATAATAGAAATCAAAGCAAGTCCGCTATACTGCGAAATAACTGTTGCCAAGGCAACGCCTTTAATAGTCATTGAAAAACCTATAACAAAGATTAAATCGAAGACAATATTAACCACATTGATAACGATAGCGGTGTACATCGGTGTTTTACTATCCTGCATACCGATAAACCAACCTTTCAATGCGTACATACCAAGCACGGCAGGAGCAGCCCATATACGGATAAAGAAATATTCCAACGCCAAAGACATAACATTATTTTTGTCTTCGATAACAGATGCCGCCAGTCGGGCGATAGGTGCTTGTAAGATAAGTATAAGCAACGCAACACTAAGCCCTATTGTCAAAGCTCTTGTAAGTATATCTATTTGTTCATTATCATTTTTTGCTCCGTAGGCTTGTGCTGTAAATCCGCTTGTACCCATTCTTAGAAAACCGAAGCCCCAATACAGAAAATTGAATATCATACTGCCGACAGCGACAGCACCTATATAATCGTTTTCTATGCCATTGTTGGCGATATGTCCCACAATAGCCGTATCGACCATACCTAACAAAGGAATGGTGATATTGGTTATTATATTAGGTATGGTTAGGCGGAGAATTTGGTAATTCAGAGTGTTTTTGTTTAGCATATCCGATAAAATTTCATTATGAAAAATTAATCCGATGTGTTTTTCAAAAGTTTGAAAAGGTTTTTCCAGTATTTCAAATGCCAAAATATATGGATTATTGCCACTATTGTCATCGCTATTCCAACATTAACGTGCCATTTCATCAGTTCCATATAATTCATATTCCACCCATACATTTTTGCCAAAACCACATACATTCCTATAAGACACGAAACCAAACAAGTGATAAGCAAAACAATGTTCCAAATCTTGCGATGAGTGATTTTTGTAATACGTTTGGTTTTTACCATTATCACGCTGACAAGGTAAAGAATGATTGTAATTAAGCAAAACGGCCAAAAATGATAGTGTTGTTGGGCTTTGCGAGAGTGTTCTATGGTTGTTGGAGCGGCAGATTCAGTAGCGGATTTTTCGGTATTATTAACTGCGGAAATAGTGTCCGTAACTGACGGATTAGTTTCACTAACTATTCTATTAGTTTCACTGATTATTTTATTAGTTTGTGATGTCGATTTATCTTTTTGTGAGTTTGTTTTCGCTTTTGGAGAATTTTGATTTTTGTTTTCGTTAATTGATTTTTCGGTTTTATTTTCTTTCTTTTGTTTTTGACTTGACAAGGTGGCAAAGTCGCAAAAGCCATCGCCATTGTTATCATTAAATTCTCCGCAATAACCTGTGCAATCCTCCCTGCCACCTAATGGGCAATTTTCAGGGTGTTGTTCTTGTGAATAAACAACCATCGTTGTTGCAATTGCAACAACGATGAAAAGTAATTTCTTCATAATTCAGTTAGTACTACTTGTCTTTTTTGTTTTGACATTCATTGTGCTTGTTTTTGTCGGTGCATTCTTTATGATTACCGGTACATTCGTGTTTTTTATTTAAGTCTTTGTTTTTGCATTCGTGATGTTTGTTTTTATCGGCACACTCGTTGTGATTGTTTTTGCATTCTTTACGCTCACCGGTGCATTCGTGTTTTTTATTCAAATCTTTGTTGTTGCACTCTTGTTGTTTGCCTTTGTTTGCACAATCGATATGTTTTCCGTCTCGTTCGTGCTTTTTGTTCAAATCTTTATTCTGACAATTGTTATGTCTGTTTTTTTCGGTGCATTCATGATTGTCTTTTTTGTTTTTTGACGTGCATTCGTGTTTTGCAGATTTGCCAACATTTGTAGTGTCGGTTAGTTTGCTGAAATCACAATATTTGTCGTTGTTCTCATCTACGAAACGTCCGCAATAACCTGTGCAGTTTTCTCTACCGCCAAAAGGACAATTTTCCGTTTTCTGTTGAGCAAACAATGTTACACAAAACAATGTCGCAATGGCTAATGTGAAAATTTTCTTGTTCATTTTTTTTAAGTTTTAATAAATTTGATTGCAAAAGTACAGATTTTTTTATTATCAAATTATAAAAATAGTATATTTTTGCACTAAAATACACATTTTTGAGTATGTTCGGTAAAATTATATCACTATTGAAGGACTTGTATTATACATTTTTTCCAAAGACATGTATATTCTGTAACGAGCCATTAACAAAAAGAGAACGGCGAGCAGGCAAGAATGAAAAATCCGTTATATATGAAAGAATTTGTTATACTTGCAGAAAAAATTATCGTTACGAGGATATAACGAATATCGGGGATAATTTTGCCCCTATTGCAGGTTATATCAAGGACATATGCATTGCTCTTTGGTATCCTATCGCCAAAACAGCGATACATAAATTTAAATTCAAGGAAAATATTCGCAAAGGAGAGATACTATCACGAATGCTTTGCGATAGATTGGAAGATAAAATTTGGATATATGATATAGATTATATTGTACCTGTGCCGTTGCACTATATTGATAAATTCAAAATAGGATATAATCAATGTGATATAATTGCTGACGTTATAGGTAAGAGATTTAAGAAAAAGGTAATCAAGAACAATCTTACGCGAGTTGTTCGTTCTAAATCCCAGCATAAATCCTCACGCCAAGACCGTTACAAGAATGTTCGCGGAGCGTTTAAGGTAAAACACCCCGATGTTTTCAATGACAAGAAAATTCTTTTGATAGATGATGTAGTTACAACTTGTTCCACATTAAAGGAATGTTGCAGAGTGTTAAAAGGAAACAGCAATAACGAGATTTATGTCGCTTGCCTGTCCTCCGGTATCAAATAAGAAAAAATTAGTGTTAAACAAGAAAAAAATAATGTTAAACATTAAAAAATTAGTGTTAAACATTATTTTTCTTTTGTGAGATATTAGTAAAAAATTAAAACATATCCATTTATTTTTGTCAGTAATGGAAAAAATTGTATCTTTGCACCTTAATTTTTATTGATTATATTAAACTACAAACAGACGATACAACATCATGGATAAAAAAACGATAGTCGGCTTGGTGCTTATATGTGTTGTTTTCTTGGTATTCGGGTATATTTCGCGACCTACCGAGGAACAACTTGCTCAACAAAAAAGATACAATGACTCCATTGCTGCCGTACAGAAAGCAAAACAAAGTAAAAACAAAACATCAGAGGCCACTGCAAATGCAGAAAGTGAAGACGCAGTCCTTAAAAAAATGGTGGAACAAAGCGAGGGTAACGATTCTTTAAGAGCCGAAGCAAAAAAGAAAATAACTGATAAATACGCATCATTTTCCAATAGTGCATTGAAAGATGCGAAGTCGATAAAACTTGAAAACGATGTTTTCTCGGTTGATTTAACCACAAAAGGCGGTGTTGTCAAACAAGTAACACTTAAAGATTATAAAACCTACGATAAAAAGCCGGTGGTGTTCTTTACAAATGACGGAAATTCTTACGGATTTAATTTATCCACAGGTAGTATTGTTGTTTCAACTTCCGATTTGGATTTTATACCGTTTGTTAATGGTAAAAGGTATAATGGCGAAAGTTTGAAGGTTTCGGGTAAGGATTCTTTGATAGTTTCTATGCGTTTGTTTGCTAATAAACCCGATACGATAAATATATCCGATGAGGATTTTTACAGGTCAAGCAAGTCTTACATTGAATACAAATACATTTTGCGAGGTGATGATTACAGATTGGGTTATCACGTCATCTTGAACAATATGCAAGATGTTATTTCCGATGACTCGCAAGTGGAAATGGTATGGAAGAGTGATTTGCGTTTGAAAGAAAAAGATGTTGATATAGAAAGAAAGAACTCTACTTTATACTATAAACTTTCCGACGATGTCGAATATCTAAAAGAGCAGGGCAGAGATGACGACAAAAAAGAGATTGGTATTCCTATCAAATGGATTTCATTCAAACAGCAATTCTTTTCTGCCGCCTTGATTTGCAATGATAAATCTTCTTGGTTCGAGAGTGCAAACTTGAAAACCATTACCGAGAAACAAGGCTCCAAAGATTATATGCGTACTATGCAATCTCAGATGACTCTTGGTTATGATAATTCCAAGCCTGCCACAGAATATTCTATGGACTTCTTCTTTGGGCCGAACAAATATAATATCGTCAAGAAGTATAAAATAGATATGGAACGTACGATACCGTTGGGTTGGGGCTTTTTCTTGATGCAATGGGTCAATCGTTTCGTTATCATTCCTGTATTTGACTTTCTTGTTGATTTTGGTTTGAGTTACGGTTTGATAATATTGATTTTGACCTTGCTTGTTAAGATTGTGCTATTTCCGTTGGCATATAAATCTTTTTCTTCTACGGCAAAAATGAAAGTTTTGCAGCCGGAAATAAACAAGATAAACGAGAAATATCCTAAACAAGACCAGATGCTGCAAAAACAACAGGCGATACAACAACTTTATAAGAACGCTGGCATCAATCCGATGGCGGGCTGTTTGCCGATGCTTATACAGTTTCCTATATTGATTGCAATGTTCCGTTTCTTCCCTTCGTCAATAGAGTTGCGTCAGCAGTCATTCCTTTGGGCTGACGATTTATCGACCTACGATAGCATTTTGGATTTGTCGTTCAACATACCGTTTTACGGAAACCACGTATCATTATTCTGTCTTTTAATGACAATTGCTCAGTTATTATATACAAAAATGACAATGAACCAACAGGCACAGACAAACACGATGCCGGGTATGAAGTTTATGATGTACGGTATGCCGATAATGATGTTGTTTGTTTTGAATAACTTCTCGGCAGCCTTGAACTACTATTACTTATTGTCATTGTTGATTTCCGTTCTTCAAATGTTCATAATACGTAAAACAATCAACGAACAAAAAATTCTTGAACGTTTGGCAAAAAATTCCAAGAAGCCGATGAAAAAATCCAAATGGCAACAACGAATGGAGAATCTTGAAAAACAAAATCGTCGTCTGTTGGAAGAAAGACAAAAGAACGCTGCAAAACGCAGATAAGTGAAATGCGAATGTTATTGATACATTATAATAAAGTAAAACAAACAAATATTAACTAAAAAACAACAAAAATTATGAGTAGTGCTATGTTAATTATGGTTGTTGTATTTGTGATTGGATACTTCTTTATTGCGACGGAGCATACTTTTCACATCAACAAATCTGCTACTGCTTTGCTTTTGGCGGTAGCTATGTGGACACTTTACGTAACTATTGGCGGCTTTAATGCGCAAGATGGCCATGAGGTCTTGATTATGCATCTTGGAGACACGGCAGAAATTCTGTTCTTCTTATTGGGTGCTATGACAATCGTTGAAACAATCGACCAACACGGTGGCTTTTCTATCATTACAGACAGAATTACGACGAAGAGCAAACGCAAACTCCTTTGGATTATTGCTATTCTTACGTTCTTTATGTCTGCCGTTTTGGACAACTTGACAACATCTATCGTTATGGTTGCTTTGCTTAGAAAACTGGTCCCTGAAAAAAAAGATCGTTGGTTATTCGGTGGCGTGGTTATCTTGGCTGCCAATGCAGGTGGTGCTTGGTCTCCTATCGGAGATGTTACAACCATTATGCTTTGGATTAAAGGCAATATTTCGGCAGCAGGCGTGATAAAAGAAACATTCTTGGCTTCTGTTGTATGTATGGTTGTCCCTGTTGCAGGTATATCAATGATGATGAAAGGTAACTTTGAAAAATCAGCAGATAGTAATGCCAATAAATCGGTTTCAATGATTTCCAAAACACAAAGTAAAATCGTTCTTATCGTAGGTGTCGGCTTTTTAATCTTTACTCCTGTTTTCAAAACAATAACACATCTACCTCCATACTTAGGAATACTTTTGGGTCTTGGTGTATTGTGGGTTGTAACGGAGTTAATGCACAAGCATAGCCCTGAGGTATATAAGAAAATGAATATAGGCAACATCATTACCCGTGTCGATACTCCTTCTGTATTGTTCTTCTTGGGTATTTTGATGGCTGTTGCTTGTTTGTCCGAAGCAGGTCATTTGACATTGTTGGCGCAAGGTTTGGATAAGATGGGTAATTTCTATATAACGGATTTGGTAATCGGTGCATTGTCATCAATCGTGGATAATGTTCCATTGGTTGCTGCCGCAATGGGTATGTATGATATTCAAGCAGTAGGTCATTTTGCGATGGACGGAGCATTTTGGGAATTTCTTGCATATTGCGCCGGAACAGGTGGTTCATTATTGATTATCGGTTCGGCAGCAGGCGTTGCTGTCATGGGTATGGAAAAAATAGACTTTGTATGGTATTTGAAACACATATCACTATGGGCATTGTTAGGATACCTTGCAGGTGCAGGTGTTTATGTTCTAATGTCAATGTTTATATTCCATAGTTAATGGAAAACATATAAAACAAAACGAAAAGACGGAGTTTTTTGCTCCGTCTTTTTTATTTTAATATAGAATTGTAATATCATTTCCTTGCATACTAATACCGAAATTATGATTTATAAAGCCGCTTTTTTAGTTAGTGATATTAATTTATTAATCACTCATATTATTTTACTAATTACTCACACTAATTTTCTAATAATACATACAATTTTTTTCGCCTTATGGTTTTAAGAAATTTTTTGCACTATAAAGAATATTGGTTCGGATAGTACTATCCGAACCAATGATGAGGTTTTACGTTAGCGAAATGTTATTTATTTAACGATATATAGTTTTATCTGCGGTTCGTTGGTTCGGGTTTTTAACCAGGAAAAGATTTTGTCTTTTTCCGTTGAAGTTATTTCGTTTGCTTTATCCGATTCCAAAACGGCAATAATGGTTTGGGTGTGATTGCTATCCGCCGTGTTGGATTGTGTGGATTGAGAAAGCGACACCGTTTTTATGTCGGGGAACAATATCTTGACTTCGTTACTTAGTACATCGCTCAAATTTTCCAATCGTTTGTATTTGTTTAATTCATTATTCAATACGGCGATATGTGCATTCAAATCATCTAAATCATTGTTTGTGGCAATCAAATCTTTGTATTCCGCATTTTGAAGTATCTGTAAATCGTATTTATCCAATTTGTATTTTTTCATTGTGCTTTTGGCATTTTCTATCTGTTGCGGAGTTATCTCGTTACCTATTGCGACAAAATTCAAGACTTTGTTTTCTTTGTCAATCTCGTGAGTGATTATCTTGGTGCCTTGAAAAGTCAGTTGCTCTTTCATAAAGGTATTGACGTTTGATTTGAAAAGACTTTTATTGACAATGCTTATCGTCATAAATATCGACGGAATTATGGCGATGGTTATGATGGCGTAAAAAGATTTCTTTATGTTTTTGGCTTTTTGTTCGTCTATTATGCTTTTCTTATGGTATTTCATCACTTTGACGCCAAAGAATGTGGCGGTACAGATAAACACGCTGTTGATAAAATACAAATAAAACGCTCCGAGAAAATACGAAATCTTACCCATTGCAATTCCGTAGCCGGCAGTGCATAACGGCGGCATCAATGCAGTGGCTATGGCAACGCCGGGAATAACGTTGCTTTTTTGTTTGGTGCATATTGCGATAACACCTGCCGCACCACCGCAAAAGGCAATCAATACGTCGTAAATGGTGGGAGTGGTACGTGCCAATAATTCGCTTTGTTCTTCGTCAAAAGGAGTTATGAAAAAGTAAATGGTTGCCGTAACGATACTGATACCCGTTGCCACAAGGAAGTTTCGCAAAGATTTTTTTAGCAGCTCGAAATCCAATGTGCCGATGGAAAAACCAACGCCCACGATAGGTCCCATAAGCGGAGATATAAGCATTGCTCCGATAATGACCGCCGTACTATTGACGTTCAGTCCGAGCGAAGCGACAAAAATTGCAATAATCAAAATCCACAGGTTCGCCCCACGAAAACTCACTCCTTGTTTTATATCTTCGATAACTTTGTTTTCGTCGTCTATGTCGTTTGAAAGCGAAAAGTATTTTCTGAATACGACTTTGACTTGTCTTAGTAATTTCTCGGAATCCATATATAAACTTTTTACTTTTTTGTCGTATAACGCAGTATGAGTGCATAATATTGTTTTGCGATTGTATTATGTTGAAAAAGGAAGGCGAAAAAATAATATGTGTTTTCCAAAAATCAGTGTCATTGATTAGCAAATTAGTATTAAACACTATTTGATTAGTGTTAATAATTAGTTTTATGAAAATATATGTTTGTTTTTTGCGGTGTAGAGTAGGAAAAATAAGTAATGAAAAACGTTGAATTTATATTGTTTTTGATGTAAAGTATAGTAAAATACGAATAAAAAATTTGGCTGATAAAGATAAATGTTGTAATTTTGCAAACTCATTTTGATAATAACATTAAAAAGAAAAAGAAATGGCAGTAAAAATCAGATTACAGAGACATGGTAAAAAGAACCAGCCTTTTTATCATATTGTAATTGCGGATGCTCGTGCAGCTCGTGATGGTAAATTTATTGAAAAAATTGGAACGTATAACCCATTGACTTCTCCTGCTACTATTAATATTGATGCGGATAAGGCTTGCCAATGGTTGCAGAATGGTGCTCAACCTACGGATACTGTTCGCTCTATTTTGCGTTATTCAGGCGTTTTGTACAAAAAACATCTACAAGGTGGCGTTGCAAAGGGTGCATTCAGCCAAGAGGTTGCTGACAAACGTTACAATGATTTCATGGAAGAGAAGTCAAAGAAAATTGCTGCACAGGTAACAAAGAATGCTAACGACAGAAATGCTAAAAGAGCAGAAGCGTTGAAAGCAGAAGCAGATGTTAATGCTAAAAGAGCAGAAGCAATAGCAAAGAAAAGAGCTGAGGCAGAAGCAGCAGCACAAAAGGCTACGGAAGAACAGTCGGCAGAGGCAGAAACTCCTGTTGCTGATACAGAGACTCCTGCGGCAGAATAATAAGATAAAAATTATTTTATTATCAAAATTTATAAAGACTTGCGTTTATCATTTAGATGCAAGTCTTTTTGTTTATCAAGAAATTTATTTTTGAATAATGATGCGAGTGTTGTAACTTTTTACTTGCATGATGTGTTATATAACCAAAAGGCTTTTTGCCGATGTATTATGAAAAAAGAAGATTGTTTTTATTTAGGGAAGATAGTAAAACCTTTTTCGTATAAAGGTGAATTGGTTTTGTTTTTGGATGTTGATGATATTTATGCTTACGAGGATTTGGCGTATGTATATATAGATATTAACAAACGGCTGGTTAAGTACGAAATAGAGGACTTTCGTTATCACGGCAATAAGGTTGTGGTTAGGTTTAAGGATGTAACGACTGAGGAGACCTCTGTCTTGGTTGGCAAAGAGATGTATTTGCCGTTGGAATTTTTACCTGAACTTACGGGCAATCAATTCTATTATCACGAAGTTATAGGCTTTGAAGTGATTGATGAGGTTAATGGCAGTATAGGTAATATTAAGGAATTTATAGATACAAATCAAACGATAATGATAACCGAAAAAGACGGCAGAGAGGTATTGATTCCACTTGTTGATGAAGTTATAAAAACTGTTGATAGAGAAAACAAAACGCTTTATATACTCGCTCCTGACGGATTGATTGATATTTATTTGAACGAGTGATTACAAAACTTTTTTACTAAAAAACTTGCTCATCTGAATAAAAATCCGTTACTTTGCAAATTCAAATTTAGCAAGCAAAAGACAAGAGAGGGAAAACAATAAAAAGAGAAATAAAAATATACTAAATTATATCGAGATGAAGAAAAGAAGCATTTTAGCCATAGGTTTGTGCTTATTATTGAGTGCAACAGGCTTTTCTCAGAACAAATCTTCCAAAGTAAATTTGTCTCAGGAGATGAAGTTGGAAGGTACTATCCGTTATGGTAAATTGGATAACGGAATGACTTATTATGTAAAATCTAACAAGAAACCTGAAAATCGTGCAGAGTTTTATTTAGCCGTAAATGCAGGTTCTGTATTGGAGGAAGAAGATCAATTGGGTCTTGCTCACTTCACGGAACACATGGGATTTAATGGAACAAAACAGTTTCCGGGTAATGAATTGATTGATGCGTTACAAAAAGAAGGTATAACATTTGGTAGAGACAACAATGCTTACACGGCATTTGACCAAACGGTTTATAATCTTACTTTGCCGACTGATAAACCTGAATTGTTTAACTTAGGTTTGAAAGTTTTGGATGGTTGGGCTTCCGGAATGTTGATGATGGCTAACCAAATAGATGATGAAAGAGGCGTTATTATTGAAGAATGGCGTGGCGGCAGAGGTGCTGACGATAGAATGCGTCAAAAGTTTTGGCCGGTTATATTAAAAGGTAGTAGATACGCTGACCGTTTGCCTATCGGAACGTTAGAAAATCTGCAAAATTTCAAATATTCTTCAATCCGTAACTATTACCAAAAATGGTATCGTCCGGATAACGAAGCAATCATTGTTGTAGGTGATTTCGATGCTGATGAAATGGTACAAAAAATTAAAGATTATTTCACAATGAATGTAAAACCAACAACTCCGTTGGAGCGTCCTGAATACAGCATACCTGACAACAAAGAACCATTGGTTGCAGTGGCAACAGATAAAGAAGCAACTTCCAACAGTTTCTGTGTTTTGTACAAACATCCTGCAAAGACGATGAAAACCGTTGGTGATTTTCGTGAGCAGGAACTTATGACCGCTCTTTACGAGACAATGATTGCTAACCGTTTGAGTGAGATGGCTCAAAAGAAAGGTTGTCCTTTTATGGGAGCACAAATAGGTTACACTCCTACATTTATTGCACGTAACATAGGCGGATACATCATCGCCGGTGCAGCGAAAGACGGAAAAGTCCTTGAATCATTGAAAGTTTTGATGGAAGAAAACCAAAGAGTTTTGCAACATGGTTTCTTGGCAACAGAGCTTGATAGAGCAAAAGAAATTGTTCTTGAACAATACGAAAGAGCATCAAAAGAAGCAAATAAAATGTATAACGGCACATGGGCAGGTATGCTTGTAGATAATTTCCTTGAAGGAACTCCTGTACCTGGTGCTCGTGCAGAATATAAATGGGCTAAGGCTTTGATTGACGACATTACTTTGGACGAAGTTAATGGTATGGCAAAGAATTGGGTTACCAAAGAAAATATCATTGCTTACGTTACAATGCCTGAAAGAAAAGGTTTGAAAGTCCCTACTGAGGAGCAAATCAAAAAAATTATCCTTGATGCAGATAAATTGAAAACCAAACCTTATGTAGATACTTATAAAGAAGTTCCTTTCTTCACTGCAAACGTTAAAGCAGGTAAAATCACAAAAGAAACAAAGAATGATGAATTTGGTTTCACTGAATGGACATTGTCAAATGGTGCAAAAGTTATTGTAAAACCTTCTGATTTGTCAGATAACCAAATTATAATGCGTTCTTGGTCTAACGGTGGTACGTCTTTGTATCCGGATGATATGTTATACAATGCTCAAATGGCTGCAACAATCATCGACCAAAGTGGTATTGGCGGAATGAATCGTAATCAATTGCAAAAATTCCAAAGCAAACATACTTTCGGAACTGAACCTTATATTTCATCTTTGACAGAAGGTATCAACGGTTCTGTAACTCCAAAAGATTTGGAACTATTATTCCAATATGTATATATGTACTTCACTGCTCCTGCAAAAGATAAAGAAGTATTGGACGTTCAAATTGAAAACTTACGTTCTCAATTAAAGACAATCCAAAACTCTCCTGATGTTGCTTTCTCATTACAACTTCAAAAGAGTATGTATCCTAACGACAAACGTTCTATAAGCATACCAACAGAAAAACAAATCAATTCTTTGAACATCGATAAGATGTACAAGATATTCAAAGAAAGATTTTCTAATGCATCTGATTTCACATTTGAGTTTGTTGGTAAATTCGACATTAATACAATCAAACCTTTGGTTGAGAAATATATCGGTGGTTTGCCTTCAACCGGTAAGACAGAACAATGGAAAGACGTATCTCCTAAGTTTGCCAAAGGAGCAGTTAATGATGTTGTTTATAAAGGAACGGAAGACAAGGTAAATATATTAATGGTTATGAACAAACCTTTCGTTAATGGCGACAAAGAAAAACGAGTTATTGACGTAATGGGTGAAATCCTTCAAATAAAAACCACTCAAAAAATCCGTGAAGAGTTAGGTGCTACTTATTCTCCATATATGGGTGTTGATTATGGTATTTTACCTACACCTAAATTTGTTTGGCAGGCATTCTATTCTTGTTCTCCTGAAAATGTTGATAAAGTTGTAGATGCTACTTGGGAAATCCTTGACAATATGGCTAATGAAGGAGCCGATGATGTTAATTTAGCAAAAGCAAAAGAGCAATTAATCAAACGTAGAGAGGCTTCTTACACTTCTTCTGATTCATTCTGGGCAGGCGTTATTCAAAGTTCGTACGTTTATAACACTCCTATTCTGAATATGGAAGCATACACTAATCTTGTAAATTCAATTACATCTGACGATATCAAAGCAGCAGCAGCTAAATACTTGAAACATGACGAGTATGTTAAAGTTATGTTGATGCCGGAGGCTTTGAAAAAATAACTTATTAGAATAAGCGGGAGACAAGGAATGTTTTCCCGATATGGTGGTGGCTATTGCGATAAAGCAGTTGCCACCACATTTTTTATACTTTCAATTGTTAAAGACAATATGTGTTTTCACTAAAATAATATGAGACATTATTAAATTAGTGTTAAACATCAGTAAAATAGTGTCCATAACCGGTAAAATAGTTATGGACACTAATTTTTTAGAAACATATCAAAAATAAAACAAAACATATTTTATTGCTACGGGAAGTAGATATATATAGGTTTTATGATAAATTAAGAAAAAAATATTTGCTAAAAAATAAAAAAAACTTTGAAAAAATTTTGTGTATAAATAAAATATGAGTATTTTTTGTCGCCGACAATGGTAGTTATTAACTAAAAAATAAAATATAAACAATAATAAAAATTTTAAGCCCTATGAAACATTTAATCTATTTCGTCGGTCTGATATTTTTGCTATCAACCAATGTCGTGTTAGCACAATCTCAGTGCAAAGTAAAAATTATCACAAATGACGGAGAGCTGGAATGTTTGCTCACAGCATATACGGAGAAAGGAGAGTTTCCGATAACGGATAATTTCGGAGATGAGCAAACGACTCTTGTGTGTAGAGGGAAGACGGTTACTTATACAGTCAGTAATGTAGGAGCTATGCTTTCGTATGAATGGGTAGTTAATGGCAGTGAAGACTACACAGTATCGACGGATGGTAAATCCATTGTTGTTACATGGGACGATGCGACAGCCAAAAATGTATCCTTGGAAGTAACGGCGATATCTTCGAGCGGTGTAAAATGTACAGATATAAAATATATGTACATAGTGGAGAGACATGTTTTTAATACATAGAATAAATTAATTTAAGAATTTTATAAATATGAAAACGATGAAGCAAATATGTATTATAGGATTTATACTATTAGTTTTTAGTATGATTTTCGGTGGTTGTGCATCGCAGAAAGAGAAACAGGAAAGAGCGATATTGAAATATGTTCAACAGAATTTTGATATGGATATGCAGAAAGATAACTGTGTATTTATCATTGCCGAAAGGGGTTGTATAGGTTGCAACAAAGAGTTGTCAAAGTTTGCCAGTCAGTTTGTGGATATGCAAAGAGTTTATTATATACTCAATGCCAAAGGCACGATAGTGGATATATCACCATATTGGGAAGCAAAGAAACAAGAACAAATTTCAATAGATAGTTTGAAATATTTTGATAAAAACGAATTGCCGGATTCTTATGCAATATTTATCAAAGAGGGGAAAGTTGATACAATATTATTATCCTCAGCAGATAAAGTTTTTGATACGGAGCAGTATGTTATCAAAAGAATAGAAGATAACAGATAGTAGATAAGTTTAACCATACTCTATTGTGGAAAGAGTACAACAAGTCAAACAGGAGGAGACATTACCCACTATTCCGCACAAGTTTAGTAATATCTTGTCAAAAAGTTACGCAGAAGACAATATTTATTTAAGTTCTTTATTGTCTGTGTGAGAAAAAATAAGAACTTGTTGTTTTTTTAAGAAAATATATTATGCAAAAAAGAATTTCAGCAATTATAATAGCAGTTATCGCCTTAACAGGCGTTGTAATTTCATCTTGTAATGATGAAAATGAAGAATTAAATAAAATAAATTCGATTAAAAAGGTTGCATCGGAGCCGAGTAATCCTATGTTGTGTGGTGAATTTTTTATGCCATATACTTGTACAAGGGTTTGTAAGCAATATAGTAATTATCACTGCCATTACAGAGGAACAGTTGGAAATTGTTTACCGGAGGTTCCAATTATAGGTAGAAGAATGTTGGATAAGATAAGTAATTTTTATTCAAGCATTGAAATAGGACAATCAATAAATTTTGTGCGAAGAAATTTTGAAGATTTGAGTGAGTTATTTGATAGGGAATTGTTATTAAATTTAGTAGATGGTAGAATGGTTGTAACAGCTGATATGAACTCAACCAAATATCATTTTATATTTAGAGATTCAAGAAGTCAAGATGTTATTGCTGTATATCCATTTGTTTATATGGAGTAGATAATTTGCATTAAGGCTGGAGTTTATTGTAAATTTCACCCTTTTTGAATGAAAATATAAAATAGTTATTTATGAAAAAGATTTTATGTATAGTTTTTATTGTGTTCACATTTGTGTTTTGTGCGACACAGAGTGCTACATCCTCGGATATATTGTTTGAACAAGAAATACGCATACCGGCATTGAAATATGGCGGAATGTTTCATATTGACGATAATTTTTATTTCTATTCAATAGAACCTACTTCAAAAAAACAGTTGCTTATATATGATAACAAGACAGAATTGTTAAAAGAAATATCATTGAAAACAATTCCTTATATTGATATGTGTCATGGTGTTGATATATTTGATTTTAATAGAATAGCATTATCCGTAGGATCGCCATTACAAATTGTTTATTTAATAGACTCCACGGCAAAAATACAAGGAGAGAATTTTGTTCCTCAATTTGTTTTAGTCGATAGTGTTAAAAAGATTTACAGATACCTTGAAACATATAAATCTTTTTATGATAGTGTGGATAATAGTATTCTTGCGTATAATATATTTTTTAGCCAAAATTCTTCCACATCTGCTTTTGATGTAAAGCAAATGGCAGAAAAATATCCCTTAATGTTGAAAATTCCATTCAGAAATTGGGAGCAAATAGAGAATATTGGCGAAAATAAATTATGTGATGTGTATGAAGAAGAAACAGATGTGTATGAGAATGGTTATTGTTTTGTTGTTGGTAATTATATATTGTATAGCTATTCAAAAAATCTTGTAACATTAGTTTTTGATAGAAAAAATAATGCATTTATAAAAAAAATAAAATCCACGACAAAACTTTTGAAACCTACTAAGACAAAGAAAAATATTCAGGCGAATCATTATCCTATATATATCATGGATATTTGTTGGAACAAGGTTAGGGAAGAGTATTATATGCTTTTAGTCGGGGATAGTGATATGATAAAAGATAATAATTATATTCTTCAAGTATTTGACAAAGATTTTAAATATAAACGAGAAGTGAAGCTCCCATGTGTTAGTGGAAACGATGATCATGTTTCTGGTATGTTGTCAGACGGAGATAGGTTGGTTGTTAAATTTTTAAAAAATAAAAGCGAAGATGAATTTGATTATTACAATGTTTATACTATTAAATTTTAACATAATTTAAAAGATATGAAAAGATTTATATATTTAATAATTGTATTTATTGTAGTTTTTCCCTGTTCTGCGCAACAAAATAATTCTGAAATCATATTTGAGAAGGAAGTTCATGTTCCATTTTATTTACCGGGTGTGGGACAATGTAATGCCTTTAATATTGAAGATTCCATATATATTTTCTCAATGGAAAAAACTTCAAAAAAAGTAATGGATATTTACAATTTGAATAGTGAATTGATAAAGACAATATCTTTAAAGAATATTCCTTATATTGATATGTGTAAAATGGTGAATATTTATAATTGGGATAGTATCGCTCTTGCAATAGGAATGCCTTTACAATGTTTATATTTGATAGATTCTTCTGCAAAAATAAAATCAAAGAGATTTTTTCCACAATTTGAATCTTTGGATAGTAGTGGTAGAGTGGAAAAAATGTTTGGATGTGTTAATCGGTTTTATAATGGGGAAAGTGGGAATTTTATTATTTATAATAATATATTTACCAGGGTATCGGGTGTTACAAATTCAGACGTGAAAAAAGTAGCAGAGAACTATCCTTTAATGTTAAATGTTCCTGTGGATACGTCTTTGATAATATCAAATATCGGAGATAATATGATAGATAGTATTATTGTTGATGGACAATTTGAATCGGGATATTGTCAGGTGATTGGTAACTATGTTTTTTACTTTAATTCAAAAGAACTTTCGGTTTTGGTTTTTGATAAAAGAAATTATCAATATATCAAAAAGGTTTTTATAAAAACAGATAAGATTAAATTGAAAAGCACAAAGCATAAATTAGAACATACACAAATATCAAATTTAGATATTTGTTGGAACAAGGAAAGAGATGAATATTATATTCTTTTGGATGTTAATGATAATTACAAACAAAAAGGATATAAGAGCGTTATCCAAGTATTTGACAATGATTTTAATTACAAAAAGGAAATTAAATTGCCTCACATTGAAAGTAATGCTCAGGTGCAAAGTGTGTTATCTGTGAAAGATAAGTTGATTGTTTGTATTGTTAAGATATTAAATAAAAAGACTTATGAAACAGATATGTATTACAATGTTTATACGATTAATTTTTAGTATGATTTTCGATGGTTGGTATCGCAGAAATTATGACGGGTAAAGAATTGATTAAAAACAGTCTAACCAATATTATCAATATTGCCAACTTACAAAAGGGTTCTTATCTTGTTGTGGTAAAGGATAAAGATAATAAAGTCTATTATTTGAAATTGATAAAACAATAAATGTTTAACCATGTGAGA
>NWBO01000148.1 GCA_002633275.1 Bacteroidales bacterium Phil12 | reverse complement strand
CTGTGGTTCTGCGCCAAAAATAAAAGCCGCAAGGGTTACTTACGGCTTGGCGATATATTAAGCGATGTAACCTCTTTCAAGGTCTTCATCGGTGATTATTTCGGGATATAGGTTCTTGATAATAGCCAACTGGCTTTCAGAAGTTATCAGAAATATATCCTCTCTAAGCAGGTGTATTCCTTTCTTGTCCCTCTTTACATAGCCATTTTCTATGGCTTCATTCATATATCTTGATATTGTACCTTTAGACAAGCCAAGTTCTTCTGCTAATTTGTTTTGGCTGTAAAGAGTGGTGTTAGTCCCGTTCAAGCATTTACATTTCAGCAGGACAAGAAAGCCTTTCAGTTCCTTGCTTATAGGTTCATCATATAACTTATTCGTTATAAGAACGTAATGTTCCGTATCTAATCGGTAGCTGCATCTGTTGAATTTTCCATATTGCCCGTAAACATCAAATTTATCTATGCTTACTAATCCGAGGGATTCAAACTTGTGCAGCCATTCCCTTATCTGGTCTGTCTTTCTAATTCCGTAGAAATCAGTCAAGTTATCTTGTTTGATATATGATTCCATCGTATTGCAATCGGAACAGAGAGCCAAGCAATAGAATAGGTACGTTTCCAGCAAATTGAGTTTTCCTGCGATATTAGATGTTATCTTTCTGTATGAGGTCATTAGCAACCGTATGTTTATAGTTAGTAAAATAAATATCTCCTTTCTTTACCAATCTTCTGTAATGGTGGTTTCCGAAGTAGCTTTTCGCTTCTTTCTGATTCGTGAATGTCTGTTTTGTAGGCAAATAGATAATCATAGGCAATTAAATATGAGATTTTGAGAATTAACCAATCTGTCCCGATTTGAAAAATCGGGTAGGTAGGTATTTATATATAGGTATTTATAAGCGACCCACCTAAGATGAACACTCCGCACCCCCTAAAATGAACACCTCTTTTTTGAGAATCAGAACCGGATTTTGAGGATGCTGTTTTTGTGAGGTTGGATTTCTGTTTTTTCAGATATGCTATCTTATTCATTGTATTAAAAAATTCCAAGTAGAATCGGTGCAATCATTAGTTATAGAGAAAACCAACCATTTTTAGTGATTATAGGAAAGACACGGTTTGCATCTGTCCTATAATCTTGTATAAACGTAAGATGACTTTCTGTATATGCAGGTGCAGGTACTTTTTTTAAGCAGGGTATATATAGGAATTTCTTCATAAAAAAGGTACTCGCCTATATACCTTTCCGCATGGTCAGTTGATAACCTTTTATATTTTTCCGCTTGCTTTCCACCGCATGAAAAAAATCAAGAATGGTATGTGATGTTACCGCTTTCTTTGGGACAATGCCAAACAACTTAAAAATCCTGCTGATTTCTTCCTTTATGAATTTTCGGGAATACCATTTGCCCGTTTCAAAAGAGTTGTATATCATCTGTGAGACTTCCGTTCCCGTAACTTTGGCATGGTAGTCTGCAATAATCATTGCTTCCTTTATTTTCTTGCGGTTATATTTCAACCGTTCAATTTCTTTCTTGCCTATCTTGTTGTATGCTTCCACTATAAAACTGTCCGCTTGTTCCAAGTCCCTTTTGAATTGGTATTCCATTTCCGTTTGGCATTCACCAAGCAATTCAAGCTGTTGTACCATTATCTTACGTTTCTCCTTGATGGAATTTGACTTGTTGCTACGTTGCAGTCTCTCATAGTCACCGAGTTTATAATCCAAAATGCTATAATTATTTATGGTAAAAGCATCGCAGTTCTTGTATGCTTCATGCAGATTATCGGGACAATTATAATATCCTTTCACCAGTTCCGTATTGATGTAGTTGTCTATCTTGAAGTATTTGGTTCTTCCTTTCTCATCCAGCATCTCCGCATAAGGCAGGCTGGTAAGTATTGTACCGTATGCGTCTTTTGCGGAAACGGTGGTCGCACAGTCATAATGATTCTGTAACATATCGTACACGTCTTTCCAACACGAAATACGTCCTTTAAGTTCTTCCTTGCTTCTCACCATGAAATTGCGGTTGGTGTTGCTGATATGGTGGATAGAGGACACACCGTTTCTGAATCTTCCCACACATTGAATCGTGTCCGTATTCGGGTCAAATGCGGTATAGTCCGCAAAATAACAGTCTGTCAGTAATAAGATGGTCGGCTTCTCTTCAAGTTCAATATCCACCGCATTATAAAAACGTGAAGTGAGCCAGTTGTAACGCCTCATTATGTCCTTGTCCCATATATCGGAAACATTCTCAAACTTCAATTCTTTCAGCTTTTCCACACTCTTTTCGGAACAGAATACAGCGGATTCGTCCAATAAGCCAAGTTGCTGCATCAGTGAATAGATGGTATCTGTAGAATTACAGAATACGAAACAATTACCTTTCAGACCTGCAAACACTTCTTTTGCTGCCTGTAACAGATTATTGGTAGCATGGAGA
>NWBO01000147.1 GCA_002633275.1 Bacteroidales bacterium Phil12 | reverse complement strand
TGTATTTTACACATAAACTTCAAATTTTACGTTGTAAATTTTATCATATTGTAAAACAGTTTTACCTTCGCGATTGTTTACATAAAAATGCTGGATAAAATGGTTGAAAATAATCAGTGATTAAAAAAATCCATGTAGATAAATGTTAATTTTTAGATAAAAATGTTTTTTCTAATAAAGAAGGACAACAAATTTTGAAACTATTTATTGTGTTTTGAAAAATTTCGTTTGATATTTTTTACATATAAATCTAAGAAATTTTTTTGTATTAGATATTGAATTTTTTTTTGTAAAATCTAAGATTTGTGTCCAGAACATCGGATACTCTTATTCGCAGTATCGCAAACTCTTGTTGTGGATATCGCAATCCGCTACTAATGATATCGTAATCTACATCACGAGTTAGTACTAATCTGAGAATTATTAGTGCTACTGCTAACGACAACTTCAATGTTTTGTATAAGGTCAAAGAAAAAAACGAAAAATGAAGGTGGCAGAATAAAAAAATTAAGTAGCTGAATGAAAAATTAAGATTGTAGAGTAAAAAAGTGAAGTAATGGACGGAAAAATCAAAGTTGTAAAACGGAAAAATCGATAAGAAAAATAATGGTTAGGCGATAAGAATAAGGTTGGACTTTTTTTGGGGGGGGGAATGAAAAACAAAGGAGCTAAATCTTTGGTTTGCTCCTTTGTTTGTTTTATCATTAAATCGGTAATTAGGATTTGCCTACATTATACTACATAGCGTAGGCAGTAGAATTGAAAATTACTCTACGATTTTGCCGTTTTCACAGGAAATGGTGCGGCGTGGAAAGTCGTTTATCAATAAGTAGTCGTGAGTTGCCATAAGTATGGTTGTGCCGTTTTGTTCGTTTAACTTAAACAGTAACTTAACGATTTCCTCACTCGTTATAGGGTCTAAATTGCCCGTAGGTTCGTCGGCAATGATTAATTCGGGGTTGTTGATAATTGCACGTGCAAGAGTTATTCTCTGCGATTCACCTTCGGAAAGATTGTACGGAAAAGCATTGGCTTTATGCTCCAAGCCCACCATTGTAAGTGCGTCGGTAACACGTTTGTTTATCTCCGCTTTGTCCTTAGTGCCTGTGGCTTTAAGTACAAAGGCAAGGTTGTCATAAACGTTTCTATCGTTCAAAAGTTGTATATCTTGAAAGACAATGCCGAGTTTCCTCCTAAGCAATGGCACATCTTTCTTGGATAAAGTCTTTAAATTAAAACCACACACAATCCCCTCACCACTACCAATACATACATCGGCGTAAAGACTTCGCAAAAGAGTAGATTTTCCCGAGCCGGTCTTACCGATAAGATAAACAAATTCCCCTTTTTTGAGTTCAAGATTAACATCAACCAATATTGTTTTGTCGTAGGCGATGCACACATTTTTCAAATAAACCGATAATCCTTCGTTGCTGTTTGCCATAATAGTCGTCGTTTGTATGATTTTGTTGTTATGTACATTGAAATTAAAGTGCAAATGTAGTACTTTTTTTCGGATAAAATATGTTTTGGCGAAAAAACAAGGCTTTGTATGTTGTATTTGGGAAAAATGTTGTAATTTTGACGTGTCAAAATAAAGGCGTTAGTTAGTAAAAATAAAGATAAACCAAATAATATGCAGACTATATTGATTTTAGACCACGGCAGTCAATACACTCAACTGATTGCACGAAAGATAAGAGAACAAAACGTATATTGTGAAATTCACCCATACAACAAAATTCCGCAGATTACAGAAGATATTAAAGGTGTGGTGTTATCCGGCAGTCCCTATTCGGTAACTGATTCAGCGGCTCCAAACACTGATTTATCAATGTTTAAAGGTAAAATCCCGGTATTGGGTATTTGTTACGGGGCTCAGTATATGGTTTATAAGTCGGGCGGTAAGGTTGAAAAGAGTGTTATAAGAGAATATGGTCGTGCCAAATTGGTTAGTGTCAATGAACAAAGCCCATTGTTAAAAGGCGTAAAACAAGACTCGCAAGTGTGGATGTCTCACGGCGATACCATATTGGATTTGCCGCAGGATTTTGAAGTTATTTGTTCGACGGGCGATGTCCAAAATGCAGGCTATAAAATAAAAGGCGAGCAGACTTATGCCATTCAGTTCCACCCGGAGGTTCATCATAGTGAGTTTGGTAGCGTGTTGCTTCGTAATTTCGTTATGGATATTTGCGGTTGCGAAGGTTCATGGACGCCTGCAAGTTTCGTTAAATCCACTATCGAAGATTTGAAAAACAAACTAAAAGATGATAAAGTGGTCTTGGGATTGAGCGGAGGTGTGGATTCATCGGTTGCAGCCATGTTGTTGCATCGTGCAATAGGCAGGAATTTGACTTGTATCTTTGTTGATAACGGCTTATTGCGTAAGAATGAATTTGAAGATGTATTGCAGTCTTATCAAAATATGGGCTTGAACGTTATAGGAGTTAATGCCAAACAAGACTTTTATTCGGTATTGGAAGGCGTTACAGACCCTGAAAAGAAACGTAAAGCAATAGGCAAAACATTTATTGACGTGTTCGATAGAGAAGCCAATAAACTAAAAGACGTTAAATGGTTGGGACAAGGAACGATTTATCCCGATGTTATAGAATCAAGCAGTGTAAAAGGTCCTTCTCAAACGATTAAATCGCATCATAATGTGGGTGGTTTGCCTGATTATATGAAATTGCAGTTGGTTGAGCCGTTGAGATTGTTGTTCAAAGATGAAGTCCGCAGAGTCGGAAAGGAATTGGGATTGAAAGATGAACTACTGAAAAGACACCCATTCCCGGGACCGGGCTTGGCGATTAGAATTTTGGGCGATATAACCGAAGAAAAGGTTGCTATATTGCAGGAAGTGGATAATATATTTATTTCGTCATTAAAGCAATGGAATTTATACGATAAGGTTTGGCAGGCGGGAGCAGTGTTGTTGCCTATACAGAGTGTAGGAGTTATGGGCGACGAGAGAACATACGAAAGAGTGGTGGCTTTACGTGCTGTTGAGAGTGTTGATGGTATGACGGCGGATTGGTGTCATTTGCCATACGAGTTCTTGGCCGAAGTTTCCAACAAGATAATCAACCAAGTGAAAGGTGTCAATAGAGTTTGCTACGATATAAGCAGCAAACCACCTGCAACAATCGAGTGGGAATAGTGGCATAAGCAGGATACGAAGAATTGAAAAATTTTCTTCGCGTGAAAAACGTTGAAAAAAGAATATAATAAAAAGCAATTGGTGGTGAAAAAGATTTTGGTGAGCATAGTATTGGTTTTGGTGTTTGCGGCAAATGGATTTTGTCGCAGTGTAGCTAACATTGCTCCCAAAACTCAAAAAACTGCGATAAAGGTTGCTATGCTTTTGCCGTTGTACTACGAGAATATCGATGAGTTATCGTTTAATGAGTATAATATAGACGAAAAACGCGGTAAAAAATATAAGTGTTTCTCTTACCTGCCTTTTTATGAGGGGGCGAGATTGGCGTTGGACGAATTGGAAAAACAAGGCTATAAGGTGTCGTTGTATGTTTTCGATTGCGGAGATAACGATGATAAAAAGATGCAAGTTGCTTTGAATCACTCTGCAATGAAAGATATGGACTTGGTTGTGGCGTTGGTGATGAAACAAAGTTTTAATATGGTAAGTGAATTTTGTAGGATAAACAAGATTCCTCTTATCAATCCATTATCACAGGACGACGGCATATTGAACAACCCATACGTTATCAAAATTCAACCCGACGATATGGCAAGAACGGTTTCGTTGGTCAAATATATCGAACAGAAACGCACTGATGAAAAGATAGTTGTCTTGTATGACGATAGAGATACTCCGCAAGATATTCTCGCCTATTGGAAAGAAAATCTTCCGAAGGTCAGCACCAAATGGACTATCATCAATTACCGAAAAAATGCGTCAAGGCTCAGCAACTACCTCTCTGATAAGGAAAACAACTTCGTTATCAATCTTATCAACAAAAAGACACAAGCCGATAACAAAGCCCACGCAAAAGCGTTGATAAATACTCTGTCGAATAAGAAATGCAAAATAACTTTGTTTGCTTCTTACGATTGGTTGGATTATGTCGGTAATGATTACAAAGTCTTGCAGGAATTGAATTTACATTTCTTTTTGACTTATTATAACGACTTTACAAACGTGAATTTTACGGACTTTGCGAACAAATATCGTACTCATTTCAAAGTAGTACCAGATAAGATTTACGCTTCCATCGGTTATGATATTATCAATTATTTTCTGCCGTTGATAAACTCAAAAGGAAAAGATTTCATCCATTCTCCCAATACTACGGAGCAAAAAGATATGATAGTAAGGTATAAGTTTGCCAAACCTGACGACAATCTTGGTTGGGCGAATACTAATGCGATTATTTACAGGTTGGAAAATTACAAGGTCAGGTCTTGTTGGTGTTACTAAGATATATAGTGAAATTATGTTGAATTTGCTTAAAAAGAATATATATATATTGTTTGTTGTTTTTGCATTGTTGCTTGGTTTGAAAGCCAATGCTCAAAGCGTGGAGGTGTATGATTTGAAAACGCCGTTGGTTGTTGCAAACGTGCATATAAAAGACCCTCAGAGCATAGATAATCGTTTGATTTACACTCTTTCAACGCTTAGGCAGGATAATATAACTTTGTCTTGGCAAAATTCTTATACCAAGAAAACCAAAACAAAATGGTTTGTTCGATTGCAATACCGTTTAAGCGAAGATGAGCAATGGCAAGATGTGAAAGACAAAAACGGCCGCACGGTGGAAATGGTTACGATGCAAAAACGTATCCCTCGAAAATTTGACAACATCGTTTTGCCGCAAGAATGTAATAATAAAGACTTTGTACAAGTCTCGTGGCTGATGGATACATATTCCAAAAACAAAGGCGGCTATCCCGATATAGTGTTTAAGAATATTAGAATAAAGTCCGACTTTGATAAATTCTTTGGACAAACTGCTGTTGTGAAAGTACATAATAATAATGACGATACCAAGGCGGATTTGACACAGATAAATTTCAACAAAATACCGCTGCCGTATGTTTTTCCCGAAACCAAGCGAATTGTTGTTCTTTCGCAGAATATAAGAGACAGCATAACCATACGTATCAGCGGAAGCGATGCTGCGTATTTCTCTTCTTCGATAACTTCGATAGAAGGCAAATACCCGTCCAAGACTTTAACCGTAAGTTACGCCCCGAAAAAGGAAGGACATCACGAAGCCACATTGGTCATAGATGCAAAGAAGTTGCCACGCCCGATAGAAATAAAACTTAACGGTATTTGTGCAACTCACACTTCCTATGATGCCGACCTGTTGCCCGATGCCGATATTCAGACCAATAAATTCTCTTACACAATACCTGTTTTCTCAAATACCGACTACCAATACAGGATTAACCAAGAAACAAGCAAGTATCAACCTATAAACATCAAATACAAGTGGTATAGAGACGCAACCCCGATGTTTGTTATGTACGATACTGTCAAGAAAGCGGAGTATTGTGCCGCCTTGCTTTCGCCCAATGGTGCTACAACGTTGGAAATAGAACTGTTTGCCAAAGATAAAATCGATATTGATGATTATTTCGGCTCACCAAAGACCAAAACGATGATTAAATCGGGTCAATGGAGCGATGTCCGTAACTGGAAAGACAGAGAATTGCCGAATGTCGAGGATTTTGTCGTGATAGATAAAGGCGTTAATGCAAAGGTGGATAAAGATGTGTCTTGCAATACTCTTATATTGTTGGACAGCGCCCATGTTTCGATAAACAAAAGCAAGACATTCTATATCTCAAACAATATATTCTACAACAAGAACGCTTATTTCACGGTTTCTCAGCAGTTGTTGTCCTCTCGTTGGAACTATATCTGTTCGCCGATTAACCAAGCCCATGCAGCGATATTTTCTTTATTGAACTCCAAAAGGGATAACGAGACTTGGCTTATGCAATACAACACAGGACACAAATCCAAGTTGGACGACTATTGGAGCGAATACATAACCGACCCGCAATTCAAACTTCTGCCTGCCAAAGGCTATGCCGTATATACTCATCAAGATATGGAAGTTAAGTATGAGGGACTGCTGTGTCCTTCTTCGGTAAGTGTGCAATTGGTCTCCACTCCTGAGGATTGTTGGAACTTGGTCGGCAACCCTTACACCGCACCATTGTCGAGCAAGAAGTTGTTCGAGGATATAGACGGCAGGATACAAGGCAATGCCATAATGCTTTTCGACCGCAACACAAAGGTTTATAACCCTGTAATAATAGATGCGAAAGAAGAAGTTATGATACCGTCTTTGGAATCTTTCTTTGTCGAAGCGTTGAAGACTTCAAGCGAGATTACTTTCAAACGAACACACCAATATATCCCTAAAACGTCCGACCAATCGTGGTTGAACAATAATTACTTGAACTTATCCGTTTCCAAAGGCTACGACTGGCAATATGTTTTGCTCGGTATGAACAATGAGAGTGAATATGGTTTCGATGATTTGGATTGTCATAAATTGTTCGGCAATAGCGAGAGTATGCCCGATGTGTATTTGAAAGACGAAAGCGATGAGTATTCGGTTTGCGTTGTTCCGTCCTATCCTGTGATATATGATGTAGGGCTGTATATCGGAGAAGACAACAATGTGGAGTTAAGCCTTAACAACCTTTCCATACTTCCCGATTATGTGTATATATTTATGGAAAACAAAACCGACGGAGCGTTCATTGATTTCTGCAAGCAAGACAAGATAAACATCGATTTGCATAGCGGAACAACGGACGATTATCGTATCCATATACTTAAATCTTTGGACATTGAACAATCCAAATACGAGCAAAGCGGTGTGTATCTTTGGAGCGATAAAGGAAGAATGCTTTTCTTTAACGAGGGTTTGAACAATATTGAGAAAATACAATTGCTGCAAGGCGATAAGACTATATTCGTTGAAAATGTTGATATCGGCAAAGTATTTTCTTATAAATTGAATAAAGGCAAATATGTCGTTAAACTGCTGATGAACGGCAAGTGGAGTGAAAACATAAATCTTTCAATCTAACATTGCCAAGTCAAAGGAATTAAATACAAACAATATAAAAGACAATAGGAAAAAAGCACAGAATTTGGTTCGCAAAAGCATAAGAGTAAAGATGAAAAGGAATTTCGTGTCGATTATAATAACGTTGTTTTTGGTGTTATGTGTCAATGCACAGAAGAGTGATTTGTTGAACTTGATTGATAAAGGGGAGTACGTTAAAGCGAAAGCACTTTTTGGACAGGTTTTCAGTGAAGATACCACAAGTGCAGACTATTTCTTTACGATGTATTCGTATTATATCAAATCGGACAACGAAGATAAGGATTATTTGTTGGCATACGAATATCTGATTAAATACAATCAAGTATCTAAGACCAAAATTGATAAATCTTCGATTGCAAGGGAGGTATTAACCGACGTCTATCAATCCAAAGACATTGACAGGTTTAACAAATACATCGCCTTAACCGAAGATATGCCCGAGTTGAATAAAGAAGCCAAACGTATTTGCTATCAACTTGCATACGACCATATACAAGAGACGCAATCCATAGAAGACTATAAGCATTTTATTCAAGCCTATCCCGATGCACCGCAAAGAGAAGATGCTATGATGTGGTTGAACGAAAATCTTTTGCAGGAATATGTTCAATCCAATAATATAGATTCCTTGAAATCTTTTGCCAAAACGACTTCTTCCGATATTTACCGCTCCAAAGCGTTGAGCGAAATAGACCGCTTGTCGTTTTCCAAGGCTTTGAAAGAAAATACTGTGGATTCTTATATGGCGTACATCAAAGAGTTTCCGCAAGGCGATTATATCCGTGTTGCAAAGACCAATATCGAGCGAGTTCAATACGAGATGTTGCGTACCCAAAACAATATAACCGATATGATTGCCTATTTGACCACAACTCCGAAGACGGACAAGAACTATAAAGAGTTTTTCGACAAGTTATCTTATTGTGCAATGGAGAGGTATTCTCTTTTGGCGATGAAGACCGTTCAAGACATCGAGCCTAATGAGAGTTTGTTGAATGTATTTGCAAGACGTTATGCCTACGATTTGGATTTACATCGTATAAATATGCTTTTGGAGACATTTCCGAAACTGAAAGACAATGCCGATGTTATTCAGGCAAAAAAAGATGCACAGACTTTGGAGACACTGAAAAACAAAAAGGATTTAACGTTGGAGGATTACAAGGCTAATAAATCTTTATTCAAAAAACTTGACGCTCAAACGGTGGGTAAGATTTTTGAGACTTTTGAAGAATTGAATTCCAAGCAACCTAAGAGCAAGATTTTGAATTTCGGTTTGCAAAAAGACTATACCTATTTGCAGTTCAAAAATGCTCAATCTATGGAGATGAATATGTTTTTGACCGAGACGCCGACGCAATTGCCGAAATCGTGCGATGACGTACGATTTGTTTCAAAGGTAGATAGCAACGGATATGATTATTATGATGGCAGCACGAATAGAGATATTTTTTACAGCGTCTTGGAGAATGGAACGTGGAGCAATCCGACATTGTTGCCTTCGCCGATAAACAGTCGTTATGATGATTGCAACGCTGTGATGTCCGCAGACAAAAAGACCTTGTATTTTTCTTCCGATAGGGGTATGAACTTCGGTAAAAAAGATATATATGTGTCTTATCGTGAGGATATAAACGATTGGAACAATTGGTCTGAACCTGTACTTTTGGGAGAAGAATTCAATACAAAGGATGATGACTATGTGGTGGCATTGACAGACAGTCTTATTGTCTTAACGCAGGACGATACTTTTAATCCTCAAAACTATATTTGTTTGGAGGGCAAGACGAATTTCTCTTGGCTGTCGGGCAAGATAAATACCAAGAATTTAACCTCTCCGCAACTGACAAAAATCAATATATACGACAAGCAGACCCTTGAACTGAAAAACATTATCCACCCTAACGAGAATGGCTTTTATGCTGTATTGAAGACCAAAGACTATGTATTGGCGTGCCAAAGGCGTAATTTTTATTGTCCGCTTTCCGAGACCGTTCCTGAGTTGCATTATATCGAGCAAATGGTGTCTAAGCACGAGTTGGTAACGATTAAATCTCCTTTTGACGAGTCGGGTTCTTTGACCAAGACAGGCAAAAAGGATTTAGAGATTTTGGCTGAGAGTTTTGTCAATACACCATATATTCTGACCATAGGCGTACATTCATTCAAATTATCGCAGAAGACGGACGGCAAAGATTTAAGCGACAAGCACGCAAAACAAATCTATGATATTTTGGTAAAACAAGGTATGGACAAAGACAATATCGTTATTACGGGCTACGGCAAAGAGGGTATTGTCCAAGGTTGGGAAGGAAAGAGCAGCCTTGATATAGGTGCGATGATGAAATAACGGATTTTTATTTAATAATTTTTTGCGTTCCCCGCACA
>NWBO01000146.1 GCA_002633275.1 Bacteroidales bacterium Phil12 | reverse complement strand
CCCTGCACTTGGGGAATACATCCCAAAAGCGCCAATAAACGAGGAGGCAAAGAGATATAACCAGAATCTTCCGGGCATGGGTGGTGTGTTTAATCACATCAATAGCAATTTGTACCACTATGCCGGGAATAATCCTGTGAAGTATACGGATCCGGATGGAAGGTTTTTACATATTGTAATAGGAGCCGCTATTGGCGGTACTGTAGCTGCCGCAGTTTCTGCAGCCACACAATATGCAAAAGATGGGAAAATAGATCGCAATAAAGTTTTGTTAGCCGCTGCTGGTGGTGCTATAAGTGGAGGTTTGGCTGCAAGCGGTGTTGGATTGGTAGGTCAAGTATTAGTTAATGGATGTATTTCATTAACACAAGATGCTGTAACCCAATTTGTATTTGAGGATAAAAATCTATCTGATGCAGATTATCTTGAATTAGGAATGTCTTTTGTAACAGGTTGTGCTGCAGGATGGCTTGGTGGTAAAGGTGCAGATTCATCTCACATAATGGCTAGTTCTACAAGGCAGTTATTACATAGAATGGGTAACGCTTTCAAATATAAATCTGGAAATGATTTAATATCGGAAACTGGTAAAGCTCTTGCGTATTATTTTAAAACAAATGGTATAAAATCAATTACTAAAGACAGTGTAGTTGCTATTTTAAAAGGGACAATTCCTTCTGCGATAAATTTAGGAGCAGAGATTTACAAAAAGGCTGAAGCAGAATTAAAGGAGCTTTGGAAAGATGAGTAAGCAGATGGTATATTTTTTGACTATATTTCTATTAAACAGACTTATGACTCAATTTTTTTTATTTGCTCTTGATAACAGTAAACACAAAAAAGGTAAGAGTTGTTTAATGGGGAAAATTTTAGGTACATATTATTGGCAGAATGATATGATTATAAAATTTACAATAATCGTAATAATCCTGTCATATATTTTTGCGTTTTATACAAGCATCATTTTTTTAATATCAAAAATAAATATGCTTAATGAAATGCTTATCAGCATACCGCTTAAGTTTCTGTGTATAGTTTATTTGATAGATTTTGTGCTATTGTGCGGAAAGTTATATTTAGGATAAAAAAATTAGATGACTTTTTAAAATTTCTCAGTGAGAATTCTTCACCGGAAACTTGACGGCAAACAGAATTCTTGCTAAATTTAAGTCATGGTGAGCTTCTACCACATTTACGAAGCCCTAAAAAAGCGGTGAATTCCTGCCATAAAGTGGAATGCTAAAAAAGCGGCGAGTTTCTGCCAATAAGTGAAAACCCAAAAACGCAAGTTTTTATAAAGGAGTCGGAAATGGCTCCTTTTGTTTTTTGAGGAAAATATGAAGTTTTATCACATAAAAGACGATTTCATTACATTTTTGCGTCAGTTTGACCAGAAAGTTCCAGACAACAAAAATGAAAGCCGTCCGTATGTCGGGGTTGTGCTTGAGATCGAGACCATAAAATATTATGCACCTTTTACTTCACCGAAACTAAAGCACAAGAAAATGAAGAACGGGAAGGATTTCAGGAAAATAAACAATGGAATTTACGGTGCGATAAATTTCAACAATATGATTCCTGTTCTGGCTTCCGCCCTAATTGAAATAGACATTGCGAATATCACCGATGTCAAATACCGCCGTTTGCTTCAGAACCAGTACAATTACATAAAGGCTGATGAAAGTGCTATTTTGAGAACTGCAGAAAACCTCAGAAAAATGATTTTTGAAAATGAAAATGATTTGTCGGAGCACGATAAAATTATAAAACAGCGGTGCTGCAACCTGCCATTGCTTGAAAAAAAATATTGTGAGTATCAGTAACATTTTTTGTTGATTTACAAACCAATAACTTTCTTCTATTGTAATCAGAAGATTTGAAACCAGTTCTTTGAAAATAGTCACACGGATGTTGTAGAAGAAAAATCGTTAGATTTTTCAAATCCGTGTGGCAATAAAATAACCGGGGATTTTAAGGGGCTTGCCCCTTAGGAGAAGGGGTAGCGGAAAACGCGAATGCGGTTGGAGCGAGGGGAAGACTTTCCCCCTTGCATTTCAATTACGCCTACGACGCGAACGGAAACATTGTTGGTCTTATGTCAATAAAACATACAACTTAAACAGCGATTTTTTTACATTGTTTAGCCCAATAAATGTTTTCAAATTCAATTGGAGATATGTATCCACAGGGACTGTGATTTCTTCTCAAATTGTAAAATGATTCGATGTACTCAAAAACAAGGCTTTGACAATGTTCCAAATCCTTAATAGAAAATCTGTATAGACATTCACGTTTTATCACAGAATGAAAACTTTCTATAAAGGAAAAGCAAGCAAAGAGCCTAAAAACGCAGAGCAAATGTTTTATCGTTCCGTCTTCTCGATTGG
>NWBO01000145.1 GCA_002633275.1 Bacteroidales bacterium Phil12 | reverse complement strand
CGGAACCCTCCGTGCGGGATACCGCTCCTTCGGGATGGAGCATGTACAGCAACTTATTGTCATTGCCGTAGACCATCACCGAGCGGTAGTAAGTCAAAGAACCGTTCGCATCGCAGGCAAGTTTCTGACCCGATGCGTTATAAATATAGTTAATCTTTTGATTGCTTTAAAGGAATACTCAAAAAATTCTGCATAACAGCTATTGAGCAGGGTACTCTCGTTAGAGTAAAAAGACAAGGCTGTGATATCACAGCCTTGTCTTTACTGATAAGCTTAAAAAAATAATTCTAATCTTAATACAATGTACTTTAATCTTTCTTCCTGGATTTTTCAGACTTTGGCTCTGTATAGGTCATTTCAAAATTATCTCCTCTTACAGTCGTACTTGGTTGTATTTCATCTTGAGCCGTACCATAATCTTTATGGAGAAGATCATACATATCAACAGCCTCTTTATATAGATAATCATATGCTTCTTCTTCGGAGGAAAATAATTTCGGCACAGTGCGATTTCCTCTTTCGTCAATATAAAAAACCTCCCATACAGAATAATTCTTATAAAGGACTACACGATCTGGTCCAACCGATCCATCTAAAGAGTATAGGTCAAGATAGCCTAATTCTTTAAGTTTTTTTTCCAGTTCTATTTTTGTCATCTTATTGGACATTAATTCAGTCAGAGCAAATTTATTTTGCTCTGACTGAAGCATGACAAACCAGCTTGAATATTATAAGGTTACCATTTCACCCCGTATTTCTGATCAATTTTATAAAAATCTAAAGCATCTTTATAAATATAGTCATAAGCTTCCTCTTCTGAGGAGAAAATTTTGATATACCTACGTCCCCCTTTTTCGTCAAAAAAAACTCCCATAACAAATAATTATGATATAAAATATATTGATTAGGTTCTAACGAGCCATCAAGAGAATACTGATGTTCCAGTCCTAACTCTTTTAATTTATCATTCAATTTTTTTCGTGTCATATCATTGTTGAGGTTTAATATATTCCCATTTCATTAAATACCGTGGCTCCTCAGGAACCACATATTGAATCCCTTGTCCTGGCTGATTAAATCATTGAGCACTTTTACCGGTCTGTGCAGGTAACGGCCGCAAAACTTCATAAGTCGTACTTTTACTTATATCTGTACCATATGGTAATGATCGCATAAAATCTGGTGTCCCCGGAGGCGCAAAATAACTCCCATTAGGATTGCCGTATCTGTGAAGTAAAGTCCCCGGTTTCAATACAGTATTTTCTGGTGTTCCAACAAACCCATTATTCTCCGGATAGTACCTAACAAGAGCTTCATTTTGCAGCCCAGTTGGTTTGTAATCCAACAATTTAACATCACGCAACCGTTGCTGGGTTACCGCTCGTTCTTGTAGTTCTTTGTTAATTTGTTGCAGGCTTTTATCAAGTTCTGCCGCCGTAAATGTTCCCGGTTGCACTTTGGACGGTGGAAGTTTAGCTCCATTCCAAAAATCTCGACCATTCTGTGCCGCATTGATTCCTGCAGATACACCACCGATAATCCCTCCGGTCAATGCACCTACGCCTGCGCCGGCAGCCCCGGCTTTCAAACCGTCCGAAAAACTGGCACCATTAATCCACGCATTACCGGCACCTCCGATAAAGCCGCCTACGGCACCACCTGATGCACCCACGGCAAGTCCATATCCAAAACCGGCTTGCACCGCAAAGGCTCCTCCGACAACACTCGCCATTCCGGCAGCAGCTAAACCGGCAACAGCACCGACTGCCGCACCTGCTCCGAAATAGCCCAAAGCACCCCAAAAGCCTCCGAGATCGTTCCAGTGGACAGCGACATTCGCAACTCCCCCAATAAAAGCTCCAATGATAATCGGTATAAACCATGCCAATCGCCCGTCTTTATCAATGTACATTATTGGGCTATTACCGCAAAACAGGTAAGGGTTAGTGTATTACGCCGCCGGATCGACGTTGAACCAGCGTCCCAGCACGGGATCATAGAACCGGGCCCCGAAGTCGTACCAGCCGAGCATCGAACCGTTCACTTGTCCGTCTTGGAACTCCTTCCCGCTGAACAGATATTTGTTCTTGTTCAGATTGTTGTTTTCGAACGAAAGGCCGAAAGGATAGTAATCGGTCGTCTGCGAGGCTTGCAACGCCCCATCGACTGCCGAGAGCATCACGCGCGTACTGCCCAGATGGTCGGTCTTGAAGTAGTTGTA
>NWBO01000144.1 GCA_002633275.1 Bacteroidales bacterium Phil12 | reverse complement strand
TGATTACCTGTCTTTGGGAAGATGAGAAGCACTAAAGATACAAAATTAAATAGTAAAAAGCAAGAGTGAGACAGGAAATATAGCCTCATCACCTGAACGGATTGATTCTATTTCCGAACCGGGGAATGGACTTAAAAGACTATTTTAAATCCATTACAGCCTGCTCCAACTGTTTCAATGCTTTTTCCAGCGTAGCACGTGGACAAGCAACGTTCAACCGCATAAATCCCTCGCCTTCCTTACCGAATGTTGTTCCATCATTCAGCGCCAGATGAGCATCTTCTACAAAAAGACGGTTCAGTTCTTCCTGATTGAGTCCCAATGCGCGGCAATCCAGAAAGATCAAGTAAGAGGCTTGCGGACGGATCATCTTGATAGCAGGAATATGTTCTTTCAAATACGTTTCTGTGAAATCCACATTTCTTTTAATATATGCTACCACTTGGTCCAGCCATTCTGTACCATGACTGTAAGCAGCTGCTACACTTAAATAAGCAAAGAGATGTCCTTCGCTAAACTCGCTTGCTTCCATATATGTCTGGAAACGGTGACGAAGTTCGTCGTTCTCAATAATTGCATAAGAACTAGCCAATCCCGGCATGTTGAATGCCTTGCTGGGAGACATAAAGACAAGAGAGTTCATCCGTGCCTTCTCTGAAATCAAAGCAAAGGTAGGATGTTTGTATGGAGGTAGGGTTAAGTCAGCATGAATCTCGTCAGAGATAACCAATGTGCCGCTTTCATAGCAGATGTCGGCTATTTGAGACAGTTCCTCTTTGGTCCATACACGTCCACCCGGGTTATGGGGGTTGCTTAGAATAAGCAATTTGCATCCTTGAATATCTTGACGGAAGCGGTTGAAATCAATATAATATTGTTCATCTTTCAGGACTAACGGGCTGAATACCACTTCACGTTCATTCTTTTGAGTGACTAAAAAGAAAGGATGATAAACAGGGGGCATTACCATTATCTTATCTCCTTTTTGCGTAAAGCAGTGGATCACAAAAGCCAAGCCGCGAACAATACCGGGAGTGAAAGTCAACATCTCTTCACGAATCGCCCAACCATGGCGCTCCTTCACCCAGTTAATAATAGACTCCGACCATTCTTTGCAAGCAAATGTATATCCGAGTACTTCATGCTCCAGGCGTTTTTTCAAAGCCTCTATGACAAAAGGAGCTGTGCGGAAATCCATATCAGCTACCCACATCGGCAATACATCCGCATCTTCAGCCGAATCCCATTTATAAGAATTCGTTCCCCTGCGTGGAATAATTTCATCGAAATTATACTTCATATTTCAGTTAAAACAGGTTAGCTCGTCCCAAAGTTTCAATTCGCAATTTGCTGGTGATTTAATATTTTCGTCCAAAATGATTGCTCCGAAACTTTCGGCAACAATACTTCCCGTACGAGGATTTTTTACGCTATGAACGGGACTTTTAATCGTTGCCTTCACACTACTGTATTCAAAAGCAAGGTCAGCATCTTCTGCCATCGTACAATTTTCCATCACCAAATCATGTGCGTAGCAAAGCGGTTGAGTCCCCGAAATCCTGCAATTTACCAAACGTAAGTTTTTAGAATGCCATCCCAGATATTCTCCGTTCAACTCGGAATCATAGACTGTTACATTTTCCGTATTCCAGAAAGCATCTTTGGAGTTGATAACTGCATTATGGATTTCTACATTCTTGCAATATTGGAACGAATAGTTCCCGTTTTGGGCATAGTTTTGTATCTTAATATTCTCACTGTGTATAAAAAGGTAATCCGCTTTATCAATCTGTACGTTCTTCAGCTCTATATTACGACAATACCAAAACGTTTCCAAAGCATTAGGCAACTGCACGTTTTCGAGTTTTATTCCGTCCATTTCACGGAACATCTTCGGTGCTTCTACCAAGGTATCTGCCATTTGCAGACTTTGAGAGTACCATAGAGCAGCACGGGCTCCCTCTGTAAAGAGACAGTTTTTCACAATGAATCCGTTGGTATGCCAAAAAGGATATTTTCCTTCAAAGCGACAG
>NWBO01000143.1:1991-5648 GCA_002633275.1 Bacteroidales bacterium Phil12 | reverse complement strand
AAAGCGTGTCCTTGTTTTGATGTGAGGGAGTTTATGAAGAGTGGGAGAGAGCTGCTGTTTGTTTTATTATTGGGGTTCGTTCTTCCGGGGGTGCTTTCGGGATGTAGGACTAAGAAGGAAGTTATCAGTAGGAGCAGTGAGGTGCAGATGGATTCAAGTTCTTCCGGGCATTCTTCCCATGTGGCTTCGTATGATGTTAATCAGGAAAGGAAGATGCTGGAACGGATGGAGGAGTCTACCGAACAAATATTGGTAGTATTGGGGAAAGATACTGCGACAGGGGATTTCTCTTCCACCTGTTTTATTTCAGGTAGCAGAAAGACGGTGAATAAGGTTTTTGAAAAGAAAGAGAGGATAGATGAGAAAGAAGATACTCAAATATCATCTTTCATCGACACGAATCATCATAAAGTGGTTTGTGAGGAGGAAGAGAATAGCTTATATTATAGGAAAAATATAAGTTGGATGCTAATAATTAGTATATCGGCATTGATGTTACTTTACTTTATTTATAAAAAGAGGAGAATTCTTTTTTGAGGATTTGCATAGAAATATATAGAATAATACTATCTTTGTAGAGGTATATCGGGCTTAATGGAGTGATTGTTCAATAATATTCATATTCATCATCGGGATATACAATGAGAATGAGGGCGAATTTTTCTATTGTGATAATTGGAATTGTATAGCCCTAAATGTGCGAATAACGTAAAAGTGGTAGCTTTTGAGTTTGAATTTTGCATATACTGAAACAGGCTATTTTAAAATATTAGCTATTAGTCTTGTTTGTAAACAGATATTGTTCTCTTAAACATGAATACAATTTGCCATATTCGTGATTATACGGACCTTTGCAGAAGGTAACTAACAAACAATATTAGGGATTAATGATTATATATAATAGTCGATTAGCAAAATGTCTTCTCGATAAAAAGAAACATTCTTTTATGATTTTAGGGTGCTACTTTGCCCGTTATAAGCAATTAGAATTTTGGGAGGAAATGGAAAACCGGATTCATGTAAGGCAATACATGGAATACTTTTTGCCTGCATTGTTATCAGCAGTAGGAGTATCGCTATGAGTGAAGCTATCATCATCAAGATGGGCTGACTAAGATAAAGATCCCTTGTGGATCGGCTGCCTGTGAAGGTCGCTCTATTGTTTGTTTTGTTTGTGTTTTGGTGCACCTTTATTCTGTTGAAGAATAGGGTGCACTCTTTTTATGGTTATGTAATAGTTTAAATATATCTTTGAAGAAAAAAATAAGATGCGTGAAAAAGCTTCAATGTGGAATCTTTGGCATGGCTGTCACAAACTGAGTGAGGGGTGCCGTCATTGCTATGTGTACCGTACGGATGGTAAATATGGGAAGGATAGTTCGGTCGTGACAAAGACGGAAAAGTTTGATCTGCCTTTGCAACAGAAAAAGAATGGGACGTATAAGATTCCGTCAGGTAATTTGGTCTATACTTGTTTTACTTCTGATTTTCTGATAGAGGATGCCGACGAATGGCGCACTGAAGCATGGGAGATGATGCGGATACGACAAGATCTCCGTTTCCTTTTTATTACCAAGCGAATTGACAGATTACAGCAATGTCTGCCCGCCGATTGGGGAGAGGGGTATGATAATGTGACGATTTGCTGCACAATGGAGAATCAGGATAGGGTGGATTATCGTCTGCCTATTTATAAGGCAATTCCTATTAAACATAAAATCATTATCTGTGAGCCGCTTCTTCGTCGGATTGACTTTAGGGGAGAACTGGGAGATTGGGTGGAACAAGTCGTTGCCGGAGGAGAATCGGGAAAAGAAGCCCGTGTGTGTGATTATGACTGGGTGTTGGATATTCGACGACAGTGTGTGGAAGCGAATGTCGGCTTTTGGTTCAAGCAGACAGGCAGTTATTTGCTGAAAGACGGACACGAATATAAAGTTGCCCGCCAGTTTCAACATTCGCAGGCACGAAAGGCGGAACTGAATTATACTCCTGAAAAATAGCGGATCATTCTTTTCGGATACAGTTTAAGAAAAGCGGGGATTGTCGGGCAGGACAGTCTTCGCTTTTGTTTTGTTGAGTACAAAATGTGGATAATCACGTCTTTTTATAAAGATGTTGTGTAAATTTTAAATTATCCATATTAATGAAACAGATAAAACTGTTACTTCTTTTAGCTTCCGCCTCCGTTACGGGAGCACTTGCGCAAAGCAATGGATTGACGGATATGAGTCAGAGCCGTTTTGCGAAGATGGCGAATACCGGAATCGGTGCCGTACATTGGACGGATGGATTCTGGGGAGATCGTTTTCAGGTATTTAGCCGGACTTCCCTGCAAAGTATGTGGAACACTTGGAACGCGCCGGAGATCTCTCACGGTTTCCGTAATTTTGAGATTGCTGCCGGGGTATGCAAAGGAGAGCATTGGGGACCTCCATTTCATGACGGAGATATGTATAAATGGATGGAAGGTGTCGCTTCTGTCTATGCAGTTAATAAAGATCTGGAGTTGGACAAGTTAATGGATAACTTTATTACTTGTGTCGTAAAAGCCCAACGTGCAGACGGTTATATACATACGCCTGTTGTTATCGAAGAACTGAATAAAGGGATTGACTCTCATGCATTGGAGGATCAGCATAAACAAACGGTCATTGGAACGAAAGTAGGTGACGAGGATGAAAAAGGAGCTTTTGCGAATCGGTTGAACTTTGAGACTTATAATCTGGGACACTTGATGATGGCGGGTATTGTGCATCGTCGTGCCACCGGAAAAACTACTCTTTTTGATGCTGCTGTGAAAGCGACGGATTTCCTCTGTCATTTTTATGAAACGGCTTCTGCCGAACTGGCTCGTAATGCTATTTGTCCCTCTCATTATATGGGGGTAGTTGAAATGTACCGGGCTACCGGAAATCCCCGTTATCTGGAACTTTCAAAGAATCTGATTGATATCCGTGGCATGGTGGAGAACGGTACGGACGATAATCAGGACCGTATTCCTTTCCGCGATCAATATCGTGCGATGGGACATGCGGTACGTGCCAACTATCTGTATGCCGGAGTAGCGGATGTATATGCAGAAACCGGTGAGCAGCAATTAATGAAGAATCTGACTAGTATCTGGAATGATATCGTGACCCGGAAAATGTATGTGACCGGTGCTTGCGGTGCTCTTTATGATGGTACATCGCCCGATGGAACGTGTTATGAGCCGGATAGTATTCAGAAAGTGCATCAGAGTTATGGACGTCCTTATCAGTTGCCGAATAGCACTGCGCATAATGAAACATGTGCTAATATCGGAAATATGCTTTTCAACTGGCGTATGCTGGAAGTGACAGGGGATGCGAAATATGCCGATCTTGTGGAGACTTGTCTTTATAATAGTGTATTGAGCGGTATTAGTCTGGATGGAAAGAAGTATTTCTACACGAATCCGCTTCGTATCAGTGCCGATCTTCCTTACACACTTCGTTGGCCGAAGGAACGGACGGAATATATCAGTTGTTTCTGCTGTCCTCCGAACACATTGCGTACGCTGTGCCAGGCACAAAACTATGCATATACATTGAGTCCGGAAGGGATTTATTGCAATCTGTATGGGGCAAATACATTGACAACGACTTGGAAAGAGAAGGGAGAAGTAGCTCTGAC
>NWBO01000143.1:0-1925 GCA_002633275.1 Bacteroidales bacterium Phil12 | reverse complement strand
GGTACTTTCTCGCTCTTCTTACGTATTCCTGAATGGTGTGAAAAGGCTACGCTTAGGGTGAATGGACAGCCGCTGCAAACCAATGCAAAGGCAAATTCGTATGCGGAAGTAAATCGTACATGGAAGAAGGGGGATGTAGTGGAGCTGGTGATGGATATGCCTGTCCGTTTGCTCGAAGCTCATCCGTTAGCAGAGGAGATTCGTAATCAGGTGGTCGTGAAGCGCGGGCCGTTGGTGTACTGTCTGGAAAGTATGGATATTGCAAACGGGGAAAAGATTGATAATGTATTGATTCCCGCTGATATAAAACTAACTCCGAAGAAAATCACAATCGAAGGCAGTCCGATTGTTGCACTCGAAGGGATGGCACGTCTGGCATCTGCAACTTCGTGGGAAGGAGTGCTTTACCGGCCGGTTGTTCAGGCTGAAAAGACAGTAAATATCCGCTTGATTCCTTATTATGCCTGGGGAAACAGAGGAAAGGGAGAAATGACTGTATGGATGCCTCTTGCCAGATAGTCCGGATTGTTTAGTATACAGAAATGAAAAAAAGTCATGAAAAAGTTATTTGTAACGGCTATATGTATCTTGTGCAATCACTGGCTATTGGCTGGAGAGATATGGATTTCTCCCAAGGGCAGTGACTTCAACGACGGAACTCGTCAATCTCCTAAAGCCACGCTGACTTCTGCCTTGCGACAAGCACGAGAATGGCGCAGGACAGAGGATAACCGTATTCAAGGTGGAATCACAATCTATATGGAGGGTGGAACGTATGCCTTCCATGAACCGGTTTTTATCCGTCCGGAAGATAGCGGAACCAAGGAATCGCCCACAATTATCCGTTCGGTAGGCGATGAAAAGGTGGTATTGAGTGGGGGAATCTGCATAAATGGCTGGAAGAAGCAAGGGAAAGTTTGGGTAGCAGATGTACCGGTATTTAATGGACGTCCATTGGATTTCCGCCAGTTGTGGGTGAATGGAAAAAAGGCTGTTCGTGCCCGTGATGTGGAGGATTTCGAAAAGATGAATCGCATTTGCAGTGTGGATGAGAAAAATGAAATTCTTTATGTGCCTGCAGTTTCCATTCGCAGACTTATTGATAATAAAGGGAATTTGAAAGCTAAATATGCCGAGATGGTATTACACCAGATGTGGTGTGTTGCCAATCTTCGGATTCGTTCAGTTGAAGTGCAGGGAGACAGCGCAGCAATACGTTTTCATCAACCGGAAAGCCGGATTCAGTTTGAGCATCCCTGGCCGCGTCCGATGGTGACGACGGACGGACATAATTCTGCTTTCTATCTGACAAATGCCCGCGAATTGCAGGATGTACCCGGAGAATGGTATCATGATATAGATGCCCGTAAAGTATATTATTATCCACGGGAAGGAGAGAAGATGCAGGAGGCGGAAGTGATCGTGCCTGCCGTTGAGACATTAGTACGGGTGGAAGGAACTTTGGATCGTCCTGTGTGTCATATTCGTTTTGAGAAAATTACTTTTTCCTATACTACATGGATGCGTCCGTCAGAAAAAGGACATGTACCTCTTCAGGCAGGTATGTATCTGACAGATGGTTACCGGATTGATCCGAAAATGCAACGGAACTACTTGAATCATCCGTTGGATAACCAAGGATGGTTGGGACGTCCCGCAGCTGCTGTTCGTGTGGTTGCTGCAAGGCAGATTGATTTCGAGCGTTGCCGGTTCGAGCATTTAGGCTCGACCGGATTGGATTATGAAGAAGCGGTGCAAGGCGGTGTTGTTCGTGGCTGTCTCTTCCGCGATATTGCCGGAAATGGTCTGTTAGTCGGCAGTTTTTCTCCGGCTGCCCATGAAACGCATTTGCCATACGACCCTGCTGATCGTCGGGAAGTATGCACACAGCAACAAATCAATAATTGCTATTTCACGGAAATAGG
>NWBO01000142.1 GCA_002633275.1 Bacteroidales bacterium Phil12 | reverse complement strand
CGCAGCTTTTCCCGATGTCCTTTTATTTTGTCCCTATGAGCGCATGAGAGAGCCACAGAGGGCAGAAAGGGAAGGAGGGCGCAGCGATGGCAGAGAGAAAGAAAGAAACAGCCACAAGAGACGAAAACGGAGTTAGAAAGCAGAGTTATAGAAGATTCCAGGAGGGCAGAGACTACGAAGCCACAGAGACAGAGCAAACGCAAGCCTTGTGTGATGTATTCCTGAAAGGTTTCCTGCAGATAGAAGAAACAGAGAGCGGCGAAGCAGTAGAAAGGAAAGGGGGACGGCCTCGGAAGTTGGAAAGCGTAGAAGAATTTAAGGAGATAGCCGAAAAGTACATTTTATATATTAGAGATAGGGCGGCGGATGGCGTGCGATTGATCCCCGATATAGAGGGATTTTGTAGTTTTGCCGGAATTTCTCGCGATACTTTGAACGATTGGGAAAGAACCCGCCCGGGCGAGTATTCCGACACGATAAAAAGGTTTAAGACTTGCATAGCAGCATATAAGAAACAATTAGCTTTTTCCGGCAAGATTCCGGCGATCGTATTCGCTACAGATTTTAATAATAATCATGGTTACACACAAGCACCGCAGAAAATTGATCTAAATGTAGGCAGACAGGGCGCAGAACTACCAGAAAAAGCGGATATTATAAAGAGATTGCCCGCCGCAATGAGTGGGACAGACCCGGCAGAGGTGGACGACCTCGACGAAATACTATAAAATGGGCTTTTCTTGGTTCGTTTTCTTTTACTTTTACGAACTCGGACGGATGCAGAGCCGCAACAGCTCCGGCGGCTGGGCTGGTCCTGACACCCTGGGGCGGGGGTTTGGAGCGGAGCGGATCAGGGGCAACTCACCCCTCTGAGTTCCCCAAAAATTAAAAAGCCAAAAACCATCCGTTTCTTAAAACAGCAAAAAACCCGATTACAGTAAACCCCACGATTTACAAATTAAGTATAACCACGGCATTTTATCAACAAATGGAAAGTAGAGACTTTACAACCACATGGAAAATTGGAATTGGGAAGATGTTGAGATTGAATTGAAAGAACCCACCAAAGATGAACAGGAAGGGTATTGGAAGAAACCAGGACCAATATCACTGTTCGGAGGGGAAGCATGGAAAACCTCACATTGGAACGGAGGGAGAGTACCGACACCACTTTGAACCCAAAAAATCAAAATCAGCGGATGCCTTACGGCATGGAGAGAGAACATGGAAAATAATGTATTGCCAAAAGATAATATGTCATTCGTCAGTAACCGTTTGGAAGAATACACTCAGGGGATTACATTCGACAACATACGCAGAAACGAATTGATTTTCGGAGTGTTGCAAACGGTAGAACGTGGAGAACTGACAGAGATTGAGGGATTGCGGCTGATGGTTAATATGCTCGCAGACGAAAACTACGCACTTAATCAAAGATGCAGTCTCTTTGCGGAGATGATAAGTGGCAAAAATTAAAAATCGGCGGAGGCTTACGCCTCATAGGGGGAAGGAATGGGACACCAGACTTTATACGGAGAAAAGACAGACGAAAAACATGATTGGCCGTGGGCGGTGCTGCTTTTTGGAGGGATAGTGCTTCTTCTGGCAGAGATAATGATTTCTGTGGAGATATGGTTTGGAATTTGAACAATAACCTACAGCCTCAAAATTCCCCGAAAAATAAAAAGGGTAAATTTTCGCATAGCGGCGAAGCCTTACGGCTTGGAAAGGAAAATATGACAAAACGAGTAGAGATAGAGAGAA
>NWBO01000141.1 GCA_002633275.1 Bacteroidales bacterium Phil12 | reverse complement strand
CCCAATACTTTTCCAAGTCAGCCTGAAACGTCCATCAAAGTTGCGCAACTTTGACGATGAAAGTTGCGCAACTATCAAGGGCAAAGTTGCGCAACTTTGATGCACTTGTTGGGCTGACTTGGAAATTTGTTAGGCTGACTTGGAAAAGTATTGGGCTGAGTTGAACGAGAGTTGGGCTGTTTTTAATTAAAAACTTCAAGCCGCAAAACTCAAACTGCAAACTGCAAAACACGTATTTCAAAGGAATAAATAAGGAATGGGCGTTGTTGAATTAAAAGTTAAGAGCATAAAATTAAAATTTCAAGGCATTGAATGAAAATTGGAGGAGAAATAAAAGCGCAAAACGATAAAAATGTGTAAAAAACAAGACGGGGAGGCGAAATTCGGCTGTATTTTTGTAATTTTGCAACGTCTTAAACAAGATAAATAACGTCAATGCGTAAAAGTTTTTGATTATGGATGACAATTTTCAATACAATATATTAAATAACGTCAATTCGCCAAAAGATGTCAAGACGCTTAACGGCGAACAACTGACACAGCTTTGCAAAGAACTCAGACAATATATAATAGATGTGCTTAGCGAAAATCCCGGCCACTTGGCGTCGTCGTTAGGTACGGTGGAATTGATTGTTGCTCTGCATTATTTGTTCGATGTTCCCAATGATACATTGGTTTTTGACGTAGGACATCAGGCATACGCCCACAAAGTGCTTACGGGAAGAAGAGAAGCGTTCAAAAATATTAGAAAACTTAACGGTTTGAGCGGTTTCCCGAAGAGAAGCGAGAGTATATACGATACGTTCGGGGCAGGACACGCCACAACTTCCATATCGGCAACCCTTGCAATGGCGTTGGCGGATAAGATAAATAACAACGACAATCATTATCATATCGCGGTGATTGGCGACGGTTCGATGACGGGAGGTATGGCTTTCGAGGCGTTAAATCATGCAGGCAGCACAAACGCAAACCTTTTGGTGATATTGAACGATAACGGCATAAGCATCGATAAACGCAGCGGTGCGATGAGCCAATATTTCACTTCGATAACATCGTCATATAAGTACAATAAATTCAAAAACAAGATATGGAACGCACTTGGCGGCAACAAGGACGAATATAATAAGAACCGCACGTTTTTACGTTCGATACTCATTTTCTTCAAGCACTTGTTCGCTGGCAAGAGTAACTTCTTTGAAGCGTTAAATATTCGCTACTTCGGCCCGATAGACGGACACGACTTGCATACTCTGATAAAGACAATCGACAAACTGAAAAAAATACCCGGACCTAAGTTACTACATATCATTACCACGAAAGGTAAGGGTTTGACGGCGGCGGAAAACAACCCGACAGTGTATCACGCTCCGGGACTTTTTGATGCCAAGACGGGAAAAAGAGAAGCGAAGCCGCGAACTGCCGATGAGCCGTTAAAATTTTCGGAAGTTTTCGGCAAGAGTATGGTGGAATTGGCGGAGAAATATGAGAATATCGTGGCGATTACTCCGGCGATGCTTACGGGGTCTTGCTTGAATGAGATGAATGAACGCTTTCCGAAACGCACGTTTGACGTCGGTATTGCGGAAGAACACGCCGTTACGTTGGCGGCAGGCTTCGCAACACGAAATATCAAGCCGTTTTGTTGTATTTATTCGTCGTTTTTGCAGCGTTCTTTTGACCAAATCATTCACGATGTGGCTTTGCAAAATCTTCCTGTAACGTTTTGTATCGATAGAGCGGGCTTGGTCGGAGATGACGGTGCGACGCATCACGGTGTGTTTGACTTGGCTTACTTGAATATGATACCGAATATGATTGTCGCAGCCCCGAAAGACGAGGTGGAGATGCGTAATATGATGTACAGTTCGCTTTCTGTCGATAAGCCTTTTGCAATTCGTTATCCGAGAGGCGAAGGGTTTGTTGCCGATTGGAAGCAGGATTTTACGAATATCGAAATCGGCAAGGCACAAGAATTAAACAAAGGCGACAAAATTGCCGTGCTGTTTATCGGAACTGTCGGAGGCGATGCCGAACAAGCCGTCGAAGAATTGAAAGAACAAGGCATCGATGTGGGTTTGTATTACTTTGGTTTCTTAAAGCCGTTGGACGAAGATATGTTAAAAAGAGTTTTTGATACGTATGATAAAATCATAACGGTTGAGGACGGCGTCAAGACGGGCGGTTTCGGTTGGAGCGTGGAAAACTACGCCTTATCCAACGGATACAAAAAAGATATAAAGGTGCTTGGCATTGAAGATAAGTTTATCGAACAAGGTACAATAAGCGAATTGAAGCATATTTGCGGCATTGACAAGAACAGTATTAAACAAGAAATTTTTAATATTTAACACTGATTTGTTAATGTTAAACACTAATTTACCAATATTAAACACCAATTTGTTAAAAACAGGCAATATTTTTTGGCAGATTAGATATTAATTCTTAACTTTGCCGCCGAAATCGTTGAAAATATAGTTAAATAACGATATAATAACATTAAAATTAATAAACACTATGAAAAAAGTATTATTTGCCGTGGCAAGTTTGGTTCTTGGATATGGAACATTTGCCCAAACAATCGTAAGTACAGAAGTACAAAAGCGTAATGTGGTTATTGAGGAATACACCGGAATCGGCTGCGGTTATTGTCCTCTCGGACATCAAAACGTTCAATCTTACGCAAACCAGCATGAAGGCAGAGTCGTTGCGATAAACATCCATCAAGGAGGTTATGCAAGCGGATATAAGCCTAATTTCACAACTCAATATGGCGATGCTCTTGCTTCACAACGTAATATCGGCGGCTATCCTGCCGGAACATTAAACAGAATGGGGTCGAGTGCAACCGCTCTTATTGAAAATGTAGGGCCTTCGAGTACAGGCTGGACAGGTTCTGCCAATCAAATCTTAAATCAAAATTCTCCTGTCAATGTTGCTGCCAAGGCTTCAATAGACGCAACAACAAGAAAAATGACTGTCAAAGTTGAAGTTTATTACACTTCCGATGTTACGGCAGATGAAAACCGTTTGAATGTTGTTCTTCTGCAAAACAATGTAGAAGGAGACCAAGCTAACTATGGCAACTATAATTCGGAATATATTATTTCAAGCAGTGGTAATATGACAAGGTATCGTCATATGCATATGTTAAGAGAGATGATTACCGGAACATGGGGTGAAGCTATTGCAACTGCAAACGAAAGCGGCGTAATTCCTGCCGGAACATTTGTTGAAAAAGAATATACTTACGATATTCCTGCTTCTTACAAAGATTATAGTTATGGTAGCAACACTAATGTAGAAGCAGCATTGGGCGAATTTGAATTGGCAGTGTTCTTGACAGAAGGACAATCGGCTAACGCCAAAGTAAAGGCTCCTAATATCTATACAGGTATAAAAGTTGAACCTGAATATACAAATGTTACAGGTTTGGGTGCTTCCGTAAAAAGCGTTGCTTTTGAACAAGAATTTGGCTGCAAAGACTTATCAAAAGTTTTTGTTTCTTTCCACAACGATGCAGGCGATGCTTTGACAAGTGTTACGTTCCAATATACAAATACAGCAACAAACGACGTTAAAACTTATACTTGGACTACAACAGAAGGTATCGGTTCTTTCCAAAATTCTCCTAAGATTGCTTTCGATGAGCCTATAATCACTCTTACCGGTGCAACATCCACAATAGAAGTAGGCATAACCGAACTTAACGGACAACCATACGAAGACAACAATCCTAAGACCGCTACATTCTCTAAACCTAAAATCAATGAAGGTAAGGGTGCTCCTCATTTGATTTTAAGAACGGACAACAAAGCATCAGAAATTTCCTGGTTCGTATATAATGACAACGGAGACGTTATAGACCAAGGCGGTAACTACTCCAACGGTACGACCGTAAGAGATACCATTCAGTTGTGGAGAATAAACACTCCTGGTTGCTACACATTTGAAATCAAAGACGAAGGCGGCGACGGTGCAACAAATGGCAGATACCTTGTTGTAGATGCTGACGGCAAAACCCTTACTTATAACAGCAAAGGCGACTGGGGCGCAAGCGAAAAGAAAGACTTCAAAATCTCAGACATCGTTGGTTTGAACGAAGCTGACGGCAATATATTCCAAGCCGTTGTTTATCCTAACCCTGCAAAAGATATGGTAACATTGAGCGTAAGTGTTAATGATGCCGATGCTGCAACAATAAACGTATTGGATTTAATGGGTAGAGAAGTTTTGAATATGGGAACACAAAATTTGAAGAGCGGTGAAAATCAAATAAACATCAACACTTCAAATCTTGCAAACGGAATGTATTACATAAGAGTTGTAACCGATAACGGAATTACGACAAACAAACTTTCCATTACGAAATAACAGCACATTAATCTGAAATTTAGCCGACGGGATATACAACCTGTCGGCTTTTTTCGTATTTTTGCAAATTATTTTTCAAAAATAAAAAATGTTTTATTGCCAACCATTTCAAAACAATAAGAAACTATGACAAACCATAACGAATACAACGACGAAGATATAACGAGGGGTTACCAAAAATTGGAACGCTACAACCCTCAAACAATAAGCAAACTTGCCGCTCATTACAAGGAAATTCTCGCACTTTTGGGCGAAAATCCCGAAAGAGAAGGTTTATTGAAAACTCCCGAGAGAGTGGCAAAGGCTATGCAATTCTTCACGCAAGGCTACGATATGAACCCTGCCGAAATACTCAAAAGTGCGATGTTTAAGGAAGATTACAAACAAATGGTCATTGTCAAGGATATAGAGATATATTCCCTTTGCGAGCATCATCTTGTCCCTTTCTTCGGTAAGGCTCACGTGGCGTATATTCCAAATGGCAGAATTGTTGGTTTAAGTAAAATTCCTCGTGTTGTGGATTGCTTTGCACGAAGGCTGCAAGTCCAAGAGCGTATGACAAGAGAAATTTTGGATTGCATACAAGAGACGTTAAACCCATTAGGTGTTGCCGTTGTGATAGAGGCTCGCCATTTGTGTATGTCAATGCGTGGCGTTCAGAAGCAAAACTCCCTTACCACGACATCGGATTTCACAGGGGCATTCAAAACCAATCCGAAAACAAGAGCGGAGTTTATGAACCTTATAAGCGTTCATCTAAATTAAAGATAGGCAAAACAAAAAGTATATATATTTTATTGATTTTATCGGAGTTTTTCAAACTTGATGAAGCAATTAAAAAATAATGAAAAGACCTTTTTGAGTAAATAACTGCAAAAAAAAAGTCTTTTTTTGTATTAAAATTTTCAAAAATTGGCAGCGGATTTATTTTTTTCAACTGCTAATTTCAAAAAGTTGGCTTGTAATTTTGGAAACATCGATGCGGAGTAGTCAAAAAAGCATGCTTTTTTACCTCAAAAAGGTATGCTTTTTTACCCTAAAAAGGTATGCTTTTTTGTACCTTCTATTCCTATGTTTCAAAAATTAGCAGCGGAGATATTTTTTTCTGCTGCCGATTTCAGAAAATTTGCTGCTAATTTCAGAAACTCTGCTTGTAATTTTGGAAACATCGATGCGGACTATTCAAAAAGACTGACTTTTTACCCCAAAAAGACTGTCTTTTTAGGGTAAAAAGTCAGTCTTTTTTACATCTCCGAAGCCGACTTTTCAAAATTACAACTGATTTCTCCAAATTTCAAAAAAGTCATATCTTTTTTTATAATAAAAATCTGGGCTTTTCATTATAGTAAGTGGAATCTTTTCATTGTCTTTTTCACGGTAGAGGAAAATATAACCTAAAACAGAAACGACACAGCCTAATTGCAATCCGAAAAACAAGTGTCGCATATTAGTGAAATAATCAATGAAACCAAAAAAATAATCATTAACACTGTTTTGTTAGTGTTAATGATTATTTTATTAATGTTAAACATCAATAAAGTGGTTTGTAATAAAAATTTATTTTCTTGTCAATTTCATTTGCGAAATAGAGTATTGAGTGTATTGAAGCATGGAGAAAAGATAAGTTTTCATATTCTCGGCTTGCTGCGAGTAGGCTTTGATATAGTTTTTGTTTTCCTTGTCGCTGCCGCGATAGTAAAGGCTTTCGTGTCCCGAGTCCCTCCAAACATATTTCCAAACGCTGTCTTGTGCAACTGCATAATGAGGATAAGACGAAATGGCGTAGGTTCGCTGACCGCCGAAAATGTTTAAGCCCAAAGTGTTTTCGTTCAGGTATGATTTGTCTGCCATTGCAAGGATTGTAGGGGCAATATCGGTTTGGCAGGCAAGGTTGTCGTTGGTTGAATATTTGATAACGCTTGGCATATATACGATAAACGGAATTTTATCCTTACCGTTGCAACCTACGAAAACAAAAACGGTGGATTTGAACCACGCTGTTTGTTTTGCGGAATTTATAAGTTTTTTGATGTGATTGTCGGTATTTTTGATATGTTGGTCTTGTGAATTGTTGCTAACCAAGATACAAGAAAGGAATGTGTCGGTAAGTTTGGATATTTCTTCAACCTCATCTTCGGCGGTGATATTCGTCTCGGCAATAACATCGTCGAAATCGTTGCGATAAAGAAAACGTATCATATCGTTGCCGTTCTTTTGTTGTCTTGTGATGAACAGGGTTTTGTATGTCTTTTCTTTGAGAACGTTAGGCAGTCCGGAGAATTTGGCAGTGATAACGGAGTTCATGGAATTAGCCGAAAGAATATTAGGATAGGCGAACAGAGTGGAGAACACTCCATTATAAATATTCTCGCCGTCGGGATAAACATTGGTAAAGGACAAAGCGTTGTCGGTTAAAGAAGAAAGATACGGCATCTGCTTGCTATTTACATCACTGAGCGTTATGTCTTCCATAAGCACCATTACAATGCTTGTCGATTTTGGCAAAGCGATTGTTGAAGACGGTATATCGGTTTGAGAAATCATCTGCTGTTTAACTGTTTCTCGTGTTGTACCTCCGTCTATGACCGTAAGCGGAGGAATGTTTTGGAAAACTTCTTCTTCGATACTTTTCTCCAAATTAAACAGCGGGCTTACGGCTAATTGATTAAAGAAATTGCTATCGCAAAAAGCAGCAGAAGAAACTCCCAAAGGCTTCCTCTCTGTTATCCTGCCGTACATACCAAGTCCGCACAAAGCAAACAAAAGTACGGACACAAGAATGGTTTTGGACAGTTTTCTTTCTTGAACAAACGGCGGAATGACTTTGAATAGAGTTGCATTGTAAAGACAATACATCAGCCAAATATACCACGCAAGAGAAATCATAAAGATAGCAAAGTATAATAAAACAACCGGGTGTCGTACGATAATGGAACTAATGTATGCAGGAGATTGAACCCAAGATAAAACGATTATATTGATATGGCTTTTGAAATATGTAAAGTAAGCCAAATCTATTGCTATCAAACAATAGACAATAATAAACACAAAACAGATAAGTATATGCAACGAACGATAAAACCATTTCTTGTTGATGTTAAATATCGCACCTACTGCCATTGCTATCAGGAATACGGCGAGAATCCAACACAAAACAATGGAATCAAAACGAATGCCCACCAAAAGACTTCTCAAAAGCAAGATAGGATTGATATCCGAAAAAGATACAAAGCAATGAATGGCGTAACCTGCAAATCGGTAAAGCAACATAAAGAATAATCCCAAGAAATATACACTTAGAATGTATTGCAGTTGCAAAGGGAGTTTGCTTTTAACGATGTTGGAGATATTTGTGTTAAACTCCTTGATGTTGTCGTTAATGTTCTTTATATTTTTATTTATACTCATGACAAATTATAAAGTTTGAAGTTTTATAAGTTTTGTGTAATATCCGTTTTTATCCAAAAGTTCTTTGTGCGTACCAGCTTCTACAATCGTTCCTTTATCCATAACAATTATCAAATCGCTGTCGATTACGGTCGATAATCTGTGAGCGATAACAATCATTGTTCTGCCCTGCATGGCATTGGATATGGCTGTGGTAACTTTATGTTCGTTTTCAGTATCCATAGCACTTGTGGCTTCGTCCATAAGCAGGATTTGAGGATTACGCAAGATGGCTCTCGCAATACAAAGCCTTTGTCTTTGCCCACCCGACAATTGCATGGCTCTATCGCCTGTTACAGTATCATAACCTTGCGGTAAATCTTTTATAAACTCCTCTGCATTGGCAATACGGGCGGCGTTTATTATATCTTCCATATTTACACTATCAAGACCAAAGGCTATATTGTTTTTGATTGTGTCGTTAAACAAAATACTTTCTTGCGTTACAACACCAAAGCACGAACGCAGAGTTTTCAAAGACAAATCCTTTATATCAACTCCGTCCATGGTTATCTTACCGCTTGTCGGGTCTGCAAAACGTACAAACAAATCGAAAAGAGTACTCTTGCCTGCACCCGAAGCACCGACAATAGCAACTTTTTGCCCTTTATGAACAGAGAAACTAATATCTTTTAAGCAAAAACTATCGTTTTGTTTGTAAGCAAAGCCAACATTATTGAAAGTTATATTGTCTTTGAAAGAAAAATTTGTTATCGGATTTTGGTGTTCCTGGATAGTTATTTCAGCATCTAATATGGCGTTGATTCTGCTTGCGGCTGCCTCGCCTTTTTTAAGGTTGTAGTAGGCAGTTATCAATTCTTTTACGGGAGATATTAAACGGGAAAACAATAGTGTAAAGGCAATTAAAATAGCAGGGTGCATTTTGGAGTTCAATACCATTAAACCGCCAAAAATAACAACAAGTGCAAGAATCATTATAGAGAAAAACTCTGTCAATGGTGCTGCCAATTCTTGTCGAGCAATCACTTTGTTCATTGTCTTTGCGTAAGAAGTGTTATGAGAAAAGAATTTGTCAGCCATAACCTTTTCGGCATTCAAAGACTTTGTTATCTTAATCATTGATAAAGCCTCTTCGGCAAAAGAAAGCAAAGAGCCGATTTTTTGTTGTCCTTTGTAAGAATTTCTATTAAGGGATTCGCCGATTTTTTTAATCAAAAACATAGGTATGGGCAAAATCAAAAGAATAAATAGCACAAATTTCCAAGATGCCAACAATAGCGTTGCCGTATAAACAATAATCATTACGGGGTCTTTCACCGCCATTTGCAGACAAGTAAAGACGCTCCATTCCACCGTACTCACATCGGCAGTCATACGAGAAATAATATCGCCACGTTTTTGAGAAGAAAAGAAAGATATTGGCAAAGACGTTATCTTATTATACACATCGTTTCGTACATCTTTTATAACTCCGCTTCGTATAGGTTCAAGAAAATAAAAACCAAGATAACGACAGAGATTGCCAAGTACGGTAAAGAAAATAAATCCGCAAGAAATGTATATTAAGCAAGTAAAAAAGCCTTGACTTTCCTTGTAATAGTTCAAATAATAGGCAAGATAGCCCATAACAGCGTCTTTTGAGAAACTAAGTTCGGGACAAACCTCGGGGGCTTCTATTATTCCGAACAATACACTCATAAAAGGAACAACCATAGCAATGGAAAACAAATTAAAAAAGACATACAAAACATTAAAGAGGATATTCAAAACAACATCCTTCTTATAAGAGAAAATATATCGCAATAATCTAAATATACTCTTCATGTTTTGAGTGTGCTATGTTAGTTCGCTATTGTGAGATATTGGCAAAATGATATGTGAAATCTATTTAAGAGTATTTTCTACTTGTGTTTTGTAAAGCCATTTTGTGGTCTTGCCCATAAAACGTATTTGTTTAGGAACAATACTTTCTTTACTTTGTCCAGGTGTTGTATTGACTTCCAAGAAAAACAATTCATTCGTTTCTGTTTTCAAAATGAAATCTATTCTACAAACGCCTTTACAGTTAAGATTCTTATAAATCTTTTCTGCCGTGCGTTGAATTAAATCAGTGGTTTTTTCATCGATAGGAGCAGGAACAATCTCTTCACTTAAACCTTTATATTTCGCTTCCCAATCAAAAAACTCCGTTTTAGGACAAATCTCAGCGATAGGCAATGCCGTAACTTTACCGTCAATTTGCATAACGCCGCAACTAAATTCACGACCTTTGATAAATTCTTCTATGATTACTTTTTGATGAACTTTGAACGCTTCATCTATCTTTTGCAGCAAATCATCTTTTTCCGTAACTTTGAATGTACCCAATGACGAACCGCCTTGCGAAGGTTTTACAAATACCGGCAGACTAACCTTTGTCAATATCTCATCTTCACTCAAAGGCTTCTCATCTTCATAAACGAAAGTGTTGTTTGCCACATTGACTATCCCCATTTGTTTTACAACGGCATTGCAAACAACTTTGTCAAACGTAACGGCACTCGTCAAAGCATCACATGTATTGTATGGAATATTAAGCATATCAAAATATCCTTGCAACAAACCATTCTCTCCCGGCGTTCCATGAACGATAATAAAGGCAGCATCAAAAAGAATTTTCTTTCCGTTAAGATTTAATGAGAAGTCGTTTTTATCAACCAATATTTTGCCGCTTTCGTGTTCATAAAACCACTCGTCTTTATTAATAATGATTTTATATATATTATAATCGTCTTGAAGATTTTCCTCAACTTGTTGAGCGCTCTGTAATGATATTACATATTCACCTGAATAGCCGCCACAAACCAATGCTATCGTTTTTTTGTTATTCATTTTAGTTTAGTCGTTTCAATTCAACCCTAATTTATATCAAGAATTTAAGTAAAATTATTTTTTGTTTATAGTCGTTGTTTATTATTTCAATCGTTCTTTGAGTTGCAACAAAAGTTCTTTTGTTTCGAGTAATGTCTGCAAAACCTCTTCTTCGTCGCCATTTATTCGTTGTTTTGCAAATTCTTTCTTTGCTCCTGCAATCGAGTAGCCTTTTTGACGAGTTAAAAACAAAATCTTTTTTATCACTTCCACATCTTGCTTTCTATACAATCTGACGCCACGTTTGTTTTTGTCGGGTTTGAGGTTTGAAAACTGCGTTTCCCAATACCTCAACGTTGCAAACGTAACATTAAACTCGTCCGCAACTTCACCGATTGTATAATAAATTTTGTTTTCTAACATCGTCTTTATCGCTTTATGCTATCAATTTGGATAACGTAAATTTTCGTCTTTAATTTTATAAAGAACCTCATTAAGATACTTTTTTGCCTCGTATTTTGCCATATTTAGGTCGTGAAGAAGATAGTTCCCGCAATCTTTTGCACTCGCTCCGGGTATATCTCCGCTGAAATCGGCAACAAATTCAAAGGTTTTAGTCATTAAATCGACAATATCTTTGCTATCCAAATCACCTTTCATAAGAAGATAATTGCCCGTCAGACAACCCATAGGTCCCCAATAAATTATTTTGTCTTTCCACTTTTCATTGTTGCGAAGAAAAGTTGCTGCCAAATGTTCTATTGTATGTATTGCACCATTATGCAACACAGGTTCGTTATTAGGCTCTTTCATACGAATATCAAAAGTAGTTATGGTTTCTCCTCCCACATTGTCTTTTCTTGAAACGTAAATGCCACGTTTAAGTCTTAGATGATTTATTTGAAAACTCGCTATCTTTTCCATTGTTTTAAGTCTTTTATAATGTATTTGAATATTTTATTAAACAGATAAAATTATTTGTTTTGCAGTTTCAAAAGAGTTCTCTGCAATATTTTTCCAAAAATCTTTATACTGCTGATGATTGTTTTCTTTCAAAGGTATATCACTTATAATTCGCAATGATATAAAAGGTATTTGCATTATGTGGCATACTTGTGCAATGGCTGCCGATTCCATATCTACTGCCATTGCATCAGGAAAATTATGTTTTATCTCTCTCATCTTTTCAACAGTATCCACAAACAAATCCCCAGATACAGTTTTACCGAATTTTACGTTAGGTATATTCAATTGCTTTACGCTGCTAACAATTTCTTTGGGAGCAAAAAACTCTTCGGGCAAGCCTTGTATTTGTCCTTTTACATTAGGTTTTCCACACCATACGTCGTGATAACTTACCCTTTCGGCAAAAACGATATCCATAACCTCAATATCTTCTCCGCAACCGCCGGCAACACCTGTCGAAAATATTATATCGGGATTTTCCTGCTTTATAAAATCAAAAGTGGTTACAGCCGCATTAACTTTTCCTATGCCACATTTTCTTACAACTATATTTCTGTCTTTCAGACCCTCATTCTGCAATGAAACGAATTGTTTGTACTCCGATTCCATTGCCGTTAAAATTCCTATCTTCATTTTATATCACAACTGTTATTACACGCAAAATTACAAAATTATTGAATACGACTTACGAAATTGAAGTGATTTTAGCCATATCACTAATCACTTTAACAATGTTTAACACTATTTTGCTAATCATTGAGATTAATAAAACAGTGTCCCTAATTATTTTATTAGTTGGGGACACTATTTGAATAACATCACGTAAATAAAGATAAATTGATTATTACACCTACTGTTTTAATCACATCTGTTATTTATTGACACTATCGTATTAATAATGTATTCTATCTTTTTTATTGTTCCAAACTTCAAAAGGTTCTTTGCCCATTTTTTTCAAAAACTGAACACTTTTTATTTCTCTGTCGGCTTTATCCAATGAAATTTGGTTATATATAAATGAATCGTCAAAATCCCCACTTTTCGCATCGTCTTTATCACCTGCAAAATATATTTTATCGATTCTCGCCCAATAAATAGCACTTAAACACATAGGACAAGGCTCGCAAGAAGTGTATATCTCGCAACCCGAAAGGTCGAAATTTTGAATTTTTTCGCAAGCCTTACGAATGGCATTAACTTCTGCGTGGGCGGTAGGGTCGTTGGTTGAGGTTACGGTATTAGTTGCACTTGCTATGATTTCTCTGTTTTTGACAATAAGAGCCGCAAACGGTCCTCCGACATTATTGACAATATTTTGTTTTGCCATTTCTATTGTCGTTTGCAAGAAAATTGTTTGTTCAATAACTTTTGGAAAATAAGTTTTTTCCAATAGATGGATACTCGCCGCTAAATCGTCAGCCGTGTCTGTCGGTTTTACTTCGCAAACGGCCTGAAAAATTATATCGCCGGAATCATATTTGTCATTGACATAATGTATTGTTATGCCGCTTTGTTTTTCTTTGGCTTTGATAACAGCCTCATGAACATGATGACCATACATACCTTTGCCACCATAATTAGGCAATAACGCAGGGTGAATATTTATTATCTTGTGGTCGTAATTGGAGATAAGATTATTTGGAATCAACCATAAAAATCCCGCCAAGATGATATAATCTATTTGTCTTTGACGCATAAGATTAAGAACCTTGTCGGTTTTATAAAAATCCTCTCTATTGAAATAAAAGCAATCAAGATTCAAATTCTTAGCCCTTTCGATTACATATATATTCTGTTTATTGACAACAACACAATCAACTTTGATTTCTTTGCTGTCTTTGAAATATTCGCTGATTTGTTGGACGTTTGTGCCGTTTCCCGATGCAAATAAAGCAAGTCTCTTCATACGATTTGATATTAATTAATTTGTGTATTTATTTTCGGTATAAATATAAGTATTCTTTACAGAAAACAAAAATACACAATAATAACTTAAAAAACGGCAAAAAATTTTTCAAGAGGCTCATATTTTGTAAAATTACACAATAAAGTCAAGGTAAAACTCGAAAAAATTTACACATTTACACCAAAAATTAAATTTCATAAAACTTTGATTTACAAAGGTAAAATTTTCAAAAGTGTCGTTTTCAGGCTCTTTTTCTTGCTGAATTGAAAAATTTATTGCAACTTTGCAATTCTAATTTTTAACTAATAAATTTTAAAAGTTATGTCAGAAATTGCAAAAAAAGTAATAGCTATCGTCGTAGATAAGTTAGGCGTTGAAGAGAGCCAGGTTACACCTGAGGCAAATTTTACAAGTGATTTAGGTGCTGACTCATTGGATACAGTTGAGTTGATAATGGAACTTGAAAAAGAATTCAATATTTCAATTCCTGATGACGATGCTCAAAAGATTGCAACAGTAGGTGATGCTATCGCTTACATAGAAAACGCTAATAAATAATTAATTTCATTTCGTTCTATTATGGAAATGAAACGTGTTGTAATCACGGGTATAGGCGCTCTCACACCAATAGGCAACAATGCTGAGGAATATTGGCAAGGATTGGTTAATGGTGTGAGTGGTGCTGCACCTATTACGCTTTTTGATGCGACAAATGCAAAGACCACTTTCGCTTGTGAAGTTAAAAACTTCGATGGTGGTCAGTATTTTGACAGAAAAGAGATTAGAAAATACGATAGATTTTCGCAATTCGGTATCGTTGCTGCCGACCAAGCAGTTCAAGATAGCGGATTGGACTTAGAAAAAATAGATAAAGACTTTGCCGGTGTTATATGGGCATCTGGTATTGGTGGAATACAAACTTTTGAAGAAGAGGTTACAAGTTTTGTTCAAGGTGATGGCACTTTGCGTTTCTCTCCTTTCTTTATTCCAAAGATGATTGCCGATATTTGTGCAGGTCATATATCTATCAAATATGGTTTTCGTGGTCCTAATTTTTGCACGGTAAGTGCTTGTGCGTCTTCTGCACATGCTTTGGCGGAGTCTTTTATGTATATCAAATTGGGTAAAGCTAAGGTTATGCTTGCAGGTGGTAGCGAAGCAGCAATCACTCATGCAGGTTTGGGTGGATTTTCTTCAATGAAAGCCATAAGCCAAAGAAACGATGACCCGAAGACGGCTTCTCGTCCGTTTGATAAGGATAGAGATGGTTTCGTTCTTGGAGAAGGTGCAGGCGCTTTGATATTGGAGGAATACGAACACGCTAAGGCAAGAGGTGCAAAAATCTATGCTGAATTGGCCGGTACAGGTTTGACCGCAGATGCTCATCACATGACAGCACCGCACCCTGAGGGATTGGGAGCAAAACGTGCTATGGCTTTGGCAATCGAAGAAGCAGGGTTGAAACTCGAAGATATTGACCACATCAACACTCACGGAACATCAACACCGCTGGGAGATATTGCCGAGATTAACGCCATATCAAGTTTGTTCGGCGAGTATGCAAAGAACATCAATATCAATTCCACGAAATCAATGACGGGACATCTTCTTGGAGCGGCAGGTGCAATAGAAACTGTGGCAACTGCTTTGGCTATAAAGAATGGTATCGTTCCTCCTACAATCAACCACTTCACTGATGATGACGCATTACCTGAATTGAACTACACGTTCAATAAAGCACAAAAACGTGATATTCGTGCAGCCATAAGCAATACTTTTGGCTTCGGAGGTCATAACGCATCATTGGTACTTAAAAAGATTGAATAGTATGTTCTTGTTTTTTAGAAAAACGAAAACAGAACAAGATAAAGAATTATTGAAATTTCTTAGGAATATTCTTGGGCTTAAACCCGAGAATATTCTTTTGTATAAAACCGCTCTTATTCACAAATCCAAGTCTCACAAAGACGCAAAGGGCAATAAGATAAATAACGAACGTTTGGAATATTTGGGCGACACGGTTTTAAGTACCATTATCGGCGATTATCTTTTCAAAAAGTACCCTCATCAAGGCGAGGGCTTCCTTACCGAGATGCGCTCCAAGATTGTAAGTCGTGCAAGCCTTAATGCTTTATCCAAGAAGATAGGTTTGTCTCAACTGATAGAATACACGCATGGTCGCGGCGGTGGATTTATTTCCATGAGTGGCGATGCTTTCGAGGCCTTGACAGGTGCGATATATTTGGACAAAGGCTACGATTTCACATACAAAGTATTAATCAACCGCATCTTTACTTCCTATCTTGACATCTCCGACGTTGAAACAAAGGATTGGAATTACAAAAGCAAGATTATCGATTGGGGACAAAAAACACGTCATAAAGTGTCTTACGCCGTAATTAATGTTTCCGAACAAGATAAACGTAAGCAATACAAAGTCCAAATCTTTATCGACAATTTCCCGCAAGAGACAGCAGTAGCCTATTCCATCAAAGCGGCGGAGCAACTTGCAAGCGAGAAAACGTTCAAACGTTTGGTGGATAGCGACATTATAAACGTAGATGACTACAAATAAACATAGACTTCCCAACTTGCGAATAACGATAAGGCTAAACAATAAAATATAGTCTCACACTATTTGACGGACGTTTAACATTATTTATTTTTTATTAAACAACAAAAAACGATACATGATGGATAACGCAAAAAGGAAACCTTCTTGGTTAAAAATATCATTGGAAACCGGCGAGAGATACACCGAAGTGAAGAAAGTTGTGGAGATGAACAAACTCCATACTATATGTTCTTCCGGACACTGCCCCAATGCGTCCAAATGCTGGGGCATCGGTACTGCGACGTTTATGATAGGAGGCGAGATATGCACCCGTTCGTGTAAGTTTTGTGCGACAATGACAGGTAAACCACTGCCGTTGGATAGCAATGAACCGATGAAAGTGGCTCAGAGCGTGAAGTTGATGAAACTTAATCACTGCGTTATAACTTCCGTCGATAGAGATGATTTGGAGGATAAGGGAGCCGAACACTGGCGTCAAACCGTTGAGGCCATACGAAAGGAAAATCCTAACACGACAATTGAAATTCTTACCCCTGATTTTGACGGCAGAGAAGATTTGATTGATATTGTTTTGTCGTCCAAGCCAAATGTGTTTTCTCACAATATGGAAACCGTCAAACGACTAAGCGATGCCACACGTTCCCGTGCCAAATATGATGTAAGTTTGCGAACATTGAAACATTCTGCCGACAAAGGCTTTATTACAAAAACGGGTATTATGGTCGGATTGGGCGAGACACAGAGCGAAGTTATCGAACTTATGCAAGACGTAAGGAATGTAGGCGTTTCGTTATTCACAATCGGACAATATTTGCAGCCGACAAAGAAACATTTGGACGTTGTGGAGTACGTTACCCCCGAACAGTTTGCCAAATATCGTGAGATAGGTATGCAGATGGGCTTTAAGAATGTGGAGTCCGGTCCTCTTGTTCGTTCTTCTTATATGGCAGAAAAAGCCTTTATTCAGTCGGGATTAAAGTAATTTATTTGATATATCGAACACATAAAGCCGTACATATCATTAACAGCGTGCGGCTTTAACTTTTCTTTCTTTGATTGTCATATTCGTCGCCTTAACAATCGTAATCATAACCGCAAAACCATATCCGAAATGCTTAAACGCCCAATTGTTATTCCCTTAATCGCCCTTATTCTTTTGACTTTACTCGTCGATGCACTCTTCCCCACCCTTATCCTTCGCGACCATTACACCAAACACCTTGACCAAAGCAATATTTTCAAGTATCTTATCATCGACTCTCCAAAAGAAAGCCCTGAAACCTACTCATATCTCGCTAAAATCATCGGCTTTTACGATACCGCAACCGCCCGATGGCTTCCCACCGACGGCAAAATCAAGATATATATCCCAAAGAACAACGCCTACGGAGCCAAAAACAAGTTGTTGAATTACGGCGACGTTATTGTTTCTTCCGCTGACATTACTCCCATAAAGAATTTTCCGAACGGCGGCTTTAACTACGTTCGATATATGCGGCATAAAAGAATTTACGACCAGACTTTTATTAACTCTTATCAGATAATCGCTGCCAATCGAGGTAATAAACTTATTGCCCTTGCCCAACAAACCAACCAAACTTTGCAATCCACCATTCAATCCACCGCAATGGGCGACAACCAAAAAGACCTTGCGTGTGCTTTGCTTTTGGGAAACAAAAAAGATTTAGACCCAATCATTCGCTCCCAATTCAACACTTCGGGTCTTGCCCATATACTCTGCGTGTCGGGTCTGCATATAATGCTTATAATCCTCGCCATAAACGTCATTATTAAAGCACTTCTGCCGCGAACCAAACCGTTTTTCATAATACGCAAAGCACTTTGCATCATCATCTGTTGGGCAATCGCTTTCATCGTCGGACTTACGCCCTCGGCGATAAGAGTTGCCATTATGCTGTGCTTACTTATCGCTTCAAATCTATTGATTTTCACGGAAGACAGCCTCAATATCCTTTACATCGCAGCCTTTATCTTCCTTTGTTTCAATCCTTTTACGCTGTTCAATGTTTCATTTCAATTGTCGTTTCTCGCTGTTTTGGGTCTTATCGTCGTACGTCCTTACCTTATGGAGCGATTTTTCCCTGATATATGGCGAAAAAGTTATTTCACACAGGGCATTTCGTCCAATATCTGCGCCACAACATCTGCACAAGTCTTAACTTTACCGATAATTCTCATTAATTTCGGCACATTTCCACTGATGTTTTTACTTTCCAATTTGATGGTTGTTCCGTTTATGCAATTAATTTTGATTTCATTGATAGCACTATTGATTTTTTCGTCCGTACCGCAGATTCAGCCCTTACTTACGGATATTTGCAACACCGAGATGAGTTTTTTATTATCTGCTGCCCGTCTTTTCGACACCTTAACTCCATAATTTTTAATCTTACTTTTTCATTCAACATTTTCAATTTCTCAATCTTTATACTGAATTTTTTATTTTATGCTTTGAAATTTTCAATCTTTGGTTTGAGTTCTTCAATCAATGGTTTGAATTTTTCACTTTACGCTCTTAACTTTTAATTCAACAACGCCCATTTCTTATTTATTCCCTTGAATTTTTTATTTTATGCTTTCAAATTTTAATTCTGCCGTTTGAAGTTTGTGTTTTGCGGTTTGAAGTTTTCAATTAAAAACAGCCCGACTCTCGTTCAACTCAGCCCTATACTTTTCCAAGTCAGCCCAACAAGTGCATCAAAGTTGCGCAACTTTGATGGACGTTTCAGGCTGACTTGGAAATTTGTCAGGCTGACTTGGAAAAAAGTACGGCTGTATCACGCACAAATCAGCCTGCTTTCAACACGTTTTTCGCCTCCGCCAAACAAAAATTAGAGAACAGAAAACAAAAACTCGGCTTCGGCAAATACAAATTGGACTATATTATATATAAGTCGGGCGGCAACAAATAAAACGCTATCGACATCATTCATATATGCGTATTAAAAATATTTAATCTTTTGATAATATATTGATTAATTTCGTAGAACTCACGCTAAAACAGTGTGGGACACAAATAAAACACTCTCTTTAACCAATAAAACAGTTAAAGAGACTGATTATATAGTCAGCGTATATTATTTATCCGCCGTATTGCATAAGGTATGCCTTAATCATTGCGTCCAAATCGCCGTCCAAAACGCCGCTTGTGTCCGATGTCTCATAAGAAGTTCGCAAGTCCTTAACCATATGATAAGGGTGCAAAACGTAGGAACGAATTTGGCTGCCCCATTCCACACGTTTTTTGCCTGCTTCTATCTCTGCAATCTTCTCTTGTTTCTTTCTAAGTTCCTGTTCGTAGAGTTGGGAGCGCAGCATTTGCAGTGCTTTCTCGCGGTTTTGCAGTTGCGAACGCGTCTGTTGGCACTCGATGATGATGTTTTCTGGCTTGTAATGCAAACGAACTGCCGTTTCCACCTTATTTACGTTCTGTCCGCCGGGACCGGATGAGCGGAATGTCTCCCATTCTATGTCGGCAGGGTTGATGTTTATCTCTATATTTTCATCGACTATCGGGTAAGCATACACGGATGCAAAGGACGTATGACGTTTGTTTGCCGCATCGAAAGGCGACAACCTCACCAAACGATGCACACCGTTCTCTCCTTTAAGATAACCGTAAGTGTATTTGCCGCTGATTTCAAGGGTAACGTTTTTATATCCCGCAACGTCGCCTTCTTGTGAGGAGACTTCTTCGACTTTATAGCCGTTACGCTCCGCCCAACGAATGTACATACGCATAAGCATAGCCACCCAATCGCAACTCTCTGTGCCGCCTGCTCCCGAGTTTATGGTCAAAATAGCGTCAAGTGTGTCCTCCTCCGCTCCAAGCATCTTCTTAAATTCCAAACTCTCGATTTGCCTTTCAAGTTTATCCATATCCGCATCCAATTCTTCTTGCGTGGCTTCGCCCATATCAAAGAACTCTTTCAAGACTTTCAAATCCTCAAACGCAGAATGCACACTCTCGTATTCATTTACCACATCTTTAAGCGATGAAATCTCTTTAAGGAGTTTTTCGGCTTGCTTCGGGTCGTTCCAAAAGTCGGGGGCTTCGGTTAAAGTCTGCTTTTCCTTTATCGTGTTTTGTTTATTGGCGATGTCAAAGACACCTCCATAGATCTTGAAGACGAAGTTCAAAATCTTTGATAGTTTCTTCTGTTGTCATATTGTACAGATGTTTTATTGTTATACATAATAATCTTTTCGCATTTATTGGTTGGCTATCGCTTTACAAGCCAATGCCGCCGTTGAAAAGGCTATTTGAAGATTGTAACCTCCCGTGTCGGCATCCAAATCCAAGAGTTCGCCGGTGATATAAAGGTTTTTGATTTTCTTGCTTTGCAGTGTGTGTTTATCCACTTCGTTAAGAGCAACGCCGCCCTTGGTTATTATGGCTTCGTTCCAACCCATATCGCCTATGATTTCTTCGCTGCGGAATTTCAAATACCAAAGAAGGCTTTTGGCATCTCGCTCCGTCAGTTTGTAACCCATAGTCTTAGGATTAATTTTGCACGTTGAAAGGATTTCATTAACCAATGGCTTTTGCACCCACTTGCGAACAATACTGCTTGCGTTCTCGGTTCTGCGTTCCTTAAAGGCTGCAAGAATTTCTTGATAGAGTTTGTCTTTATCGATTTTCGGCTTAAAGTCTATGGAAAGAAACATCTCTTCGCCTGCATCAAAGTCTTTGGCTATATCACGAGAGAGCGAAAGAATTATAGGTCCGCTGACGCCGTATTCATCTAAGGTCATATCGCCAAAACGTGAGGCTATGATGTTTTTGTTCTTGTCGGTTATGGTTACTTTGCAGTGTTTGATTTCAAGATTTTGAAGTTCCGACGGATAACCGCTTTGAGTTCTAAGTCCTACCAATGCAGGCAAAGGCTTTGTTATCTTATGGTTAAGCAGTTTGAGTATTCGGTAGCCATCGCCAGTTGCCCCGGTCGTTGGATAAGTTCTGCCGCCTGTACATATAATAATGTTGTCGGCAAGTATTCTTTGGTTATTGGCAACAACACCGATAGCCCTGCCGTCTTCGATTATCAAGTGTTTAACATCGCAGTTCTTGATTATTTCAACGTTTTCGTTGTGCTCAATATCTTGCAATAGGGCAAAGAAAATATCGTTGGCTTTACCGCTTGCCGGATATACCCTATTGCCACGCTCAACTTTGAGTTCGATATCTTTTTGCTCAAAGAAACTCATCAAATCTTTGTTATCAAACCAATAAAATGCGGGTGCAAAGAAATCGGCATCGGAAACATGGCTCAAAAACTCGTCTTTATCGCAAGCGTTGGTAAGATTACAACGTCCTTTCCCCGTTATACGCAATTTCAATCCGCATTGATGTTTCTTTTCCAAGAGGATTACCTTTTGTCCTTCCTTACTAAGGATGTTGGCAGCCATAAGACCGCTTGCTCCTCCACCTATAATCAATGTTGTATGCATTGTTGCCATAAAAAGTCCTCGAATGTTTTGATTGAGATTTAAGTGTCTTGGATTTATGCTGATGTATTTTCAAGAGTTACTTGTTATCGTAACCGAAAAACTTCAAATCCTTGGTACTGTTACGCCAATTGTCTTTGACTTTAACGAAAAGACTAAGATATGTGTGCTTACCGCTGAAATCTTCTATGTCCTTACGAGCCTGAATACCTACTCTTTTAATCATTTGTCCGCCTTTGCCGATAATGATATTCTTTTGGCTCTCGCGTTCAACGTAAATAATAGCACTGATACGGTCTATGTTAGGTTCTTCTTTGTATTGGTCAATCGCAACCTCGACACTGTAAGGTATTTCTTTGTCATAGTTAAGCAGAATTTTCTCTCTTATAATCTCACTCGCGAAGAAACGCATAGACTTGTCCGTTAATTCATCTTGCGGAAAATAAGGAGGATTTTCGGGTAAGAAATCGTAAAGCGTTTGACGGATTTTGTCGATATTGAACTTCTCTTTCGCACTTGCAGGTATGATAACGGCACGCGGAATTATCGATTGCCAATACTCCGTCATCTGATTAACCGTTTGTTGCGAGGAAATATCAATCTTGTTTAGCACCAAAACAACGGGAATTGAGGAATTGATGATTTTCTCCAACACTTTCTCGTTTTTAAGTTTCTCGCCTATTTCCGTAACCAAGAGAAAAACGTCGGCGTCTTTCAACGCACCATTGATAAAACCAAGCATCTGCTCGTGCAACTTATTAGCCACATTGACAATGCCGGGAGTGTCGGAGAAAATCATTTGAAAATCATCTCCGTTAAGGATTCCCATAATTCTGTGCCTTGTTGTCTGGGCTTTATAAGTGATGATACTAAGATTTTCTCCCACTAAGGCATTCATCAAAGTGCTTTTGCCTACATTGGGATTACCAATAATATTTACAAATCCTGATTTCATGTGCTAAGGGTACCTGGTGAGATTCGAACTCACGACAACCGGAACCACAATCCGGTGCTCTAACCGCTGAACTACAGATACCATTTATCTGAAAATAATGGTAACGGTCAAATAACCGCTGCCCAAATTTTCAGTTTGCAAATTTACAATGTTTATTTGAACTGACCAAATTTTTCAAGATTATTTTGCTTTTAATTGTTTTGTTTTGCTTGCAATATATTTTATATCAAATTAATATAAGTCTGCAATATAATAAGTTAATCATTTATTTTTATGATATTCCCTATTTCGTCAAACATATCCTTATGTTCATTGCCCCAAGCATCCATCATACGAATGATAGGTACAAGAGATTGTCCGAGTTCTGTCAAAAAATACTCTGTTTTCATCTGTACTGTGTCATAAACTACCCTTTTTACCATACCAACCGCTTCCAATTCTCCAAGTTGTTGCACCAAGACACGCCTTGTTGCTCCTTTTATTACGCGCTCAAAATCTACGGGGCGATGAATGCCTTTTGTCATACAGTTTATTAAATAAGGTTTCCATTTTGCACCCATTACATATTGAGTTATTGTTACACCACAATCCAAATCTATTGGCGGAATCTTGTATTCGTACATAATTTCTTTTTTATGGCTGCAAAAATACTAAATATCTCTAATGTGAGAAAATATTCATACTATGATAAATTTATCACATATTGCGGGGTTGTAACAATTTATATAATTTTGCAATCACAAAAACAAAGACGTATGAAAAAAATATTAATCTTAGGATTGTTTGCAATCCTCACAACAACATTATGTATGGGACAGATAAATGAAAAAGAAATCTTGTCGGATGAATTATGCGACAAGCTGTGCGCTGCTGCGTACCAAAAAAGCAAAGAAATGGGTGTTGATATAAGTTTTGCCGTTGCTGACAAAAGCGGGCTTCCACGTGTATATCGTCGCTATGGAGACGCATTGGTATTAAGTATAACTCTTGTACCAGGCAAAGCATACACAAGCGCAGTAACACAATGCAAGACAAAGGATGTTGCTCTTGCTGCTGCCGAAGGTGCTCCTCTTATGGGTATTCAGACCAACGATGCTCGTATCACTCTTGTGGCGGGAGGTTACCCTCTGTTTGTCAATGGTGAGATAGTCGGGGCAATAGGCGTTGGCGGAGGTACGGAATTTCAAGACTGCGAGATTGCCGAATATGTGGTAAAAGCTTTTGAGCAGATGACCAAATAGTTTGACCTTATACCTAATATAACGTGAGTTCGGCAAACTCATGTTAATTGATTCATTCTTTTGATATCAATCGCTTCTGAATAATTTCTCGTATGTCCTGATTTTTGGTATTGTCAAGCATAGTTCTCAGACGGCGTTTGCCGATGCGTCTGTCACATGCCATTATATATGGAATGATTCTCCATCTATCATCAAAATGATGCATCATTAACTCGTCTTTGGGGCAATCAACATATTCCCTTATCAAACATGACAGTTTCTGCACTTCATCGAAAAAATACCACCCTGATGTATCGTCCATAAAATTTTTAGGAAAATCCCATACGATAGTTTTGCCAATAGTAATCCAGTACCGAGGTATTGGTATACTTTCACCTATGTTGTATGCGTTGCAACGAATCTGAAATTCGGTAGTAGGGTCTATTATCAACTGCAATGCTCTTTTAAGCTTACTCCAACGATGTACCATATTGTGTTATTATTAAACACCAAATGGTAGTCTAATCAGACTACCATTTGTAATTAAACATTAATAACAAAAGAAGGATTATTTGAATAATCTGTTTTGCCATTGGTTAGGCTTTTGCCATTTTGCTTTATGCTCTTGACTAACTTTGCATACCTTAATATCTGCTTTATGTTCTTGATTTACCCAATAAATTTTAACATCAGCCTTGTATTCTTGATTTACATAAAACCAAAAACAATCACCTTTGGCTTTGTATTCTTGATTAACTTCCATATAAAGCAAATCTGCTTTATATTCTTGATTAACCGCAAACAATTTTATTGTTGCTTTGTTTTCTTAATTTACTACAAAAACTTTTGCCATGATATAAACTAATTTTTTAATTTTACCTACTCTATTGCAGGATTTTCGGCTATTTCCTTTATTTTATTTATTATTTCTTCGGAATATTTATCCGCAATATTCTCTGCCGTTGCTCTCAATGTTTTCAAATCGGGATAACGTTTTACAATTGCACCTCGCGCCGCACCGGATAGGTGGGGCATAAACAAGGCATCTTCAATGCCTAATCTACGAATTGCCTGCTCGGCTTTACGTCCTAAGCATACACATAATGTTGGTTGAACTAACTCAATTTCCTTTTTAAGTATATCGGCATAGACTTCCTTTTTACATTTGGCGTATGCATTACTTTCTTTATGGTTACCAACATAATATTTGTTGGCATCTGTTAGATAAACCCCGTAATCTTTATCAACCAATCGTTTTACAAGTTCATAAACCATTTTTCCGCCGTTAGGTTTTTCTCTGTGGGTAGCATCATGCAATCCAAAAGGAGAACTTACAACAGCATCATGACACTCGCCATAATATTTTTCACTCCGTAATGGGTCTTGGGCGATGAGCATAATGCGTGGTCGAGATACTTTAACATTAAACCATGTCGGCACGTCTAATCCTATTGCCCCCTTATTTTTGAAATCTTCTTTAAATATCGGGTGAGTTATTTTCATTGTAACAGATGTTGTATTACTATCTCCATTATTATAAGGTTGCATACCTGAGCCGAAATGATTCTGCCATTCCTCATACGAGAAATCATAGTTATTCACCATTATTATGTATCGCCCCAGAATAATGTCCAATTGGTCTTCTCCCAACAATTGATTGGCTATGAGTTTTGGAATTTCATTAATCAAACCCAACTCGTTACTATTCAAAAATGTATTTTTCATTACTACTTCTATTTCTTTGTTATATAATTGTTTTAATTATTAATATTTTAATGTTATACACGTTTCTCAAATTCAGATTTTTATTTATCGCTACGCAATTTTTATTTTCCCTTTCCCAAGTTACAAACAAAAAAATATGCAGACGAATTTCTAAAAATGCATCTGCATACATTTTATATAGTAGCGTTCTTTAACTACCGAAGTTGTGTTTTCAAAATCAAATCTTACCCCCCACTACTCGCTGTGGCAGAGATTGTTGCATTATTAAAATTAGTGTTTTATTCAAATCCTTCATTGTCTTTGTTGTCTTAATCGCTTGCAAAAGTACAGGTTTTTAGTAATATGACAAAGAAATAAGGTAAAAAAAATTTAATATATCTTTATATATAACTCCCAGATACTATACCGCAAATATTGTTTCTTTGTGGAGTGTCATAAAATATTAAAATACCGAACACTAAAATAATAGGATTGCCGCGACTTTGCAGCAATCCCATTAAGCATTATGTGATTTAACTAATCACTATTCTGTCTTAACCAATGATAAGTACAATTCGTCCAATTGTTTTTGGTCGATAACATTTGGCGAATCACTCATAAGGTCTCTTCCGCTGTTGTTCTTTGGAAAGGCTATGAAATCTCGAATACTCTCAACGCCTGCAAATATAGAACATAAACGGTCAAAACCAAAGGCTATACCTGCGTGAGGTGGCGCTCCGTATTCAAAAGCATTCATAAAGAATCCGAACTGAGCCATTGCCGATTCAGGTGTAAAGCCCAAAGCCTCAAACATACGCATCTGCATATTTCTGTCGTGTATTCTCACACTGCCACCACCGACTTCCATGCCGTTGATAACCAAGTCGTATGCCCAAGCACGTACCTTGCCCGGATCTTTATCCAACAACTCAGGATAATCCTCCGGGTTTGGAGAGGTGAATGGGTGGTGCATAGCATAAAAACGCTTATCCTCTTCACTCCATTCCAACAATGGAAAATCGGTTATCCAAGTTATAGCGTAGTTGAATGGGTCTCTAAGATTAAGTTGAGAACCCATTTCCAAACGCAATGCACAAAGTTGAGTGCGAACCTGCATCGTTTTACCTGACATTACAAGCATCAAATCGCCTTTTTCTGCACCGAATTTTGTTGCAAATTGTTGCAAATCCTCTTGCGAATAGAACTTATCGATTGATGATTTGAATGTTCCGTCCTCATTGTATTTGATATAAACCAAACCTTTTGCACCGACTTGCGGACGTTTAACGAAATCCGTCAAAGCGTCCAACTGTTTTCTTGTGTAAGATGCGCAGCCTTTGGCACAAATACCTACAACCAATTCAGCATCATCGAAAACCGAAAAACCTTTGCCTTGTGCCACATCGTTAAGTTCAACGAATTTCATATCAAAACGCAAATCAGGTTTATCACTTCCGTAATATTTCATCGCATCTTGCCAAGTCATTCTCGGGAATTTGTCGAATTTCAAGCCTTTTTCTTGTTCAAACAAATGTTTTATCAAACCTTCAAACATTACAAGAACATCTTCCTGCTCAACAAAAGACATCTCACAGTCTATCTGTGTAAATTCAGGCTGACGGTCGGCACGCAAATCTTCGTCTCTAAAACATTTAACTATCTGAAAATACCTGTCAAAGCCTGCAACCATAAGCAGTTGTTTATATTGCTGCGGACTTTGTGGCAAAGCATAAAACTGATTAGGGTTCATTCTTGAAGGAACAACGAAATCTCTTGCTCCTTCCGGGGTGGAACGAATCAAGAAAGGTGTCTCTATTTCAAGAAAACTCTCGTCAGAAAGATAATTTCTTATCAAACGTGCCAATCTATGTCTTAATTCCAAATTCTTTCTGATAACAGGACGACGTAAATCCAAATAACGATACTTCATTCTTAATTCATCGCCGCCGTCAGTATTGTCTTCTATCGTAAAAGGCGGTAATTTGGCGGTATTCAAGATGTTTATCTTTTCTACTTCTATCTCAATATCACCGGTAGGTATGTTTTTGTTTTTATTACTTCTCTCTCTTACCGTGCCTGTAACTTGAAGAACATATTCTCTGTTAAGGCTCTTCGTTTGAGTGTAAAGCTCTTTGTTTGTATCGATATTGCAAACCAATTGCGTTATTCCGTAACGGTCTCTTAAATCAATAAAAGTCATACTTCCCAAATCGCGTGATTTTTGCAACCAACCACATAGCACAACCTTTTGACCGCAATCTTCTATTCTTAATTCTCCGCAAGTTTTTGTTCTAAGCATATTCGTATATATAAAGATAATTACTCATTCACAATATGTAAATGACAATGCAAAATTATAATATTTTGAGCAAGACTAACAACAAGATTAATAAAATTTATAAATTTTCTTTACTCAAATTAAATTGTAACGGGTACTTTGCCCTAACGGTTTTATAAAACTCTTCAATTTGTTTGAAATCTTTTGCGTAGTCACCGGTCGGGATTATTTTGCTTGATTTATCCATTCCGCAAGTTTTCTTTTCATAATCAATCCATGCCAAGAAGATTGGTTTTTCACTAGCTTGTGCAATATAATAAAAACCTTTCTTCCAATTGTTGGTTTTCTTACGCGTGCCTTCGGGTGTAAGTACCAACGAAAAATCCTTGTTGGTTTTCAATTCGTGAATAATGTCATCGAAAAATCCTTTGCCGTCATGCCCTCTATTGACAGGCACTGCACCCAAGCATTTGAGGATTCCTCCCAAAGGAAAGAAGAACATCTCCTTCTTGATAAGGAAATGAGATTTCACCCCCAACGCCCATAATCCTGCTCTCCCCCACACAAAATCCCACATACTTGTATGAGGAGCTTCTATGATAACGGCGTTTTTCATCTCCTGTGAAAAATCCGATTGGAGACGAAAACCGCCGAGTTTCAATATTATTTTACCTAACAATTTCATTATTTAGCCAAAAGGTATGTATCTTTTGCAATCACATATTCCTCATCCGTTGTTACGGACAATAGTTTGACTTTACTGTCAGGTGTTGAAATTATACCGTCTTTACCTGCCGTTTGCTCGTTGATTTGTTTGTCAATTTTTGCACCCAAAAACTCCAAGCCGGTAGATATTGCTTCTCTTTGCCACCAAGCATTCTCGCCGATACCTCCCGTAAATAGGATAATATCGACTCCACCCATTGCAGCCGCATAGGCACCTATATATTTCTTAACTCTATAAGCGAAAACATCAAAAGCATCGCTCAAACGTTGATTACCTTCTCGTTTTCCTGCCATAATATCTCGCATATCGGTTACACCTTCCGTTAAACCATTAAGGCCGCAGTCTTTGGTAATGAATTTGTTTAATTCCTTATAACCCCAACCTTCTTTTTCGCCAATATACAAAACAGCTCCGACATCAATATCTCCGCAACGACTACCCATCATCAATCCTTCAACCGTGGTAAATCCCATTGAAGTATCTATACTCTTTCCATTGACAATGGCTGCTACCGAAGCACCGCTACCTAAGTGGCAAGAAATGATTTTAGAATTGTTTATATCCATTCCAACCATTGCCGCAGCCTTAGGTGCAACATATCTGTGAGATGTTCCGTGAAAACCGTAACGACGTATTCTGTCTTTTTCATAATATTTGATAGGAATACCATACAAATACGCCTTAGCAGGCATAGTATGGTGAAAAGCGGTATCAAACACTGCAACCTGAGGTGCATTAGGAAGCAAATGTTCCATTGCCTCTATACCCGCCAAATTAGCAGGAGCATGTAAAGGTGCCAAAGAAATCAAATTCCTTATATGTTGTTTTACCTTCTCATCTACAAGAACGCTCTTTGTGAATACTTCTCCACCATGAGCAACCCTATGTCCGCAAGCCTCTATCTCGCTAAGAGATGATACGACGCCCATCTTCTCATCTGTCAAGGCTTTTAATATCATATTGATACCGTCCTTGTGAGTTGGAATAGGGACTTTCTCGTAGTATTTGTCCTTGCCCTGTGGTTTGTGTGTAAATTCACCCATTTCCAAACCCACTCTTTCGCAAAGACCCTTTGCCAAAAGTTTCGACTCATTGTCGTTAATAATATCAATCAACTGATACTTGATTGAAGAACTTCCGCAATTCAAAACTAATATCTTCATAATATTCTTTTTATTTTTACCTTCTTTGTCTTACTTGTACCAATTTTTTGTTTTCCTTAAAAACAAGAATTATCATCATTATCCCTTTTTGGGAAACGATTTTCAAAATTACAACTATTTTTCAAAACGACAAAGCCTTTATTTTATTTTTCTCTCTTTTACCGCAAAACAGAGTTCTCGATACTCGCCACAAACCACTAATACATTCGCAGAAAATTAATAATTGTTATCGCAAAATTAGTTTTAAACATCAGTAAAATGATTAGTGAAACTAATTTACTAATCATTGAGATTATTTTATTGGTTATTGATATTATTTTTTAGTTTGACAGACCTTATAAATTGTTAAAATGAGTTACCTTTGCAAAAAATTCATTAAAGCAGTTTGATAATCACACGCAAACCCTCAAAATACGGTTTGCAATATCAAAAAGTACAGAAGTGGTAAAAGATATTCAGATAAAGGACTTTAATTATCCGTTGGAAGAAGAAAAGATTGCAAAATTTGCCTTGCAAAAACGTGATGAGGCAAAGTTATTATGCTACGACGGAACGACAATAGAAGACAAGATATTCAAACAACTGCCAAATATTTTAGATGACAACTCACTTTTGATTTTCAATGATACGAAAGTCGTTTATGCACGTTTGTTTTTCAAGAAACCAACAGGCAGCACGATAGAAATATTTTGCTTGGAGCCGATAACACCTAACGATTTTCAACTTGCATTCTCTCAAACCGGGACAACCACATGGAAATGTTTGATTGGTAACAACAAAAAATGGAAAGACGGCGTATTGTCTCAGGCCAAAGCAATCAACGGGGAGGCTGTAACACTTAACGCCAAAAGATTGTATAGCGAAAACGAGAGTTGGGCTGTTGAATTTTCTTGGGATAAAGACTTTTCTTTTGCCGAGATTATGCAACATTTCGGTGTCATTCCCTTACCTCCTTATCTTAACAGACAATCCGAAGAACACGACAAACAAGACTACCAAACCGTTTATGCACATTTCAACGGCTCTGTTGCCGCCCCAACGGCGGGATTACACTTCACGGATAAGACTTTTGAAGATTTGAAATCAAGGAACATCAAAACCGATTTCATTACTCTTCATGTCGGTGCGGGAACTTTCAAACCCGTTACCACCGAAACAATCGGCGACCATATAATGCACACCGAGAAAATCACTATTGCAAAGCACGTAATCGAAAATCTTTTGAATTATATCGACAAAGAAATTATCTGTGTTGGTACAACGTCTGTTCGTACGATAGAATCGCTTTATTGGTTCGGCGTCGATTTGATTGAAAACGGCAAAACGTATAGCGAAATCGACATCAAACAATGGTATCCATACGAAAATCATAAGCACATCACTGCAAAAGAATCGCTTTCGGCTATCCTTGATATGCTTAACGATAATAATATGCAAAGCGTGTATGGTCAAACGCAGTTAATCATAACACCGCAATATGAATACAAGATTGTCAAAGGTATGGTAACTAATTTTCATCAGCCTAAGAGTACTTTGCTTTTGCTTGTCAGTGCAATGATTGGTGAGGATTGGAAAAAAGTTTATCAACACGCAACGGACAATAATTATAGGTTTCTTTCATACGGCGATGCCTGTCTTTTCCGCAAGAAACAATGATATAACGCAGACGATAACCAAACAAACAATAACCGCAAACGACAATATTAAAACAACAACAAAAGGAATAACAAAGAAAATGAAGAAGATACTTTATTTATTAAGCATAAATATTCTTACTATAACTTTATTTGCAGCCTGCACCACCAAGACAATGGCACAAAACGTAAGGGTAAGAGTTTTTTCCACTTGCAACATAACGTCATTAACCCTTACTCCGTCCTTTGGTGCTTACACTTTGAACGATTCAATAAAACTAAACAAAAGCAATAAAGTCAATATATCAGTCAAAGACGGCAAGGTTGCAGTTTCATTAAACGACAAAACGATTGCAAAGACCGACAGCATAAAAATAACAAGTGAGGATTTGAAATGTTTTGTCCAAATTACTCCTGATAACGTCAAGCCAAGACGATATGACAACAATATCATAATAAAGTTAGACACTGCCAAAAAGAACCTTATAATTATAAACGATGTAAGTCAAGACAATTATTTGGCCGGCGTTGTGCAAAGCGAAGCCGGTGGAGCGAGCGACAATGTGGAGTTCTTCAAAGTTCAAGCCATTTGTTGCAGAAGTTATATGTATAGATTTATAAACAAACACGCCAAGGACGGCTACAATCTTTGCGATGACGTAAATTGTCAGGTGTATCTTTCTCGTGCGAACAAGCCGCAATGTATCGAAGGGGCTGCAAGTACAAATGGCGAGATTATAGTGGATGAAAACGATAAGATAATAGAAACACTCTTCCACTCCAACAGTGGCGGACAGACATCTAACAGCGAAGATGTATGGAGTAACAAAATTCCGTATCTGCGCAGCGTCGTGGATTCTTTTTCCTTGAATATGCCGAATGCAAAATGGGAAAAGGAACTGACGCAAAAGCAATGGCTGAACTATTTCAAAAGCAAGGGCATCAACACAAAGAAAAACAAGGACGAACTGCTTTCTTTCTCTCAATCACAAGGCAGAAAGACCGACATATTAGGCGTTCCTTTGACGCAAATTCGCAAAGACTTTAAGTTAAAAAGCACTTATTTCGATGTTGTCGTATGGGGCAGTAACATCAAACTCAAAGGCAGAGGCTACGGACACGGTGTCGGTATGAGCCAAGAGGGTGCTGTCAATATGTGCGAAAGCGGTTATGAATATTGGGAGGTTATAGAGTTTTATTATAAGGACGTCAAAATCAAAAACCTCAACAAAGACTCTTAATTCTGCCATACCCTTAACTCTTAAACGCAGCATCACTATGATATTCGCACAAACCGAAAGACTTATAATTCGTTCATGGAAAGCGGAAGATATTCCTTTATTTAAGCAAATGAATAAGGATAACGAAGTAATGAAATATTTTCCTGCTTTGCTTTCTGACGCAGAAACAGAAACGTTTTATGAGAGAATATCTTTGGAATTTCAACAAAAAGGCTACGGTCTTTATGCAATTGAATTAAAAGCAACCAAAGAGTTTATCGGCTATGTCGGACTACATCAAATCGGTTTCAAATCCGATGTTGTCTCAGGCACGGAAATAGGTTGGAGGCTTGCAAGCAAATTCCATAAATGCGGATACGCTCCCGAGGCTGCCACAGCCGTTATCACTTTGGCAAGGGAAATAGGAATTAAAGAGCTATATTCCTTTACCGCCAAGATTAATAAACCCTCCGAACGGGTAATGCAGAAAATCGGTATGACCAAAGTATGTGAATTTAACATTCCGACTCTTGCTGCCGACTCCATTCTCAATCCGCACGTGCTTTATAAAATAACCCTCTAAATAATCATTGCCACCACATTCGCCAAATCTCGTTTTTTGTCATCTAAAAAATAGTTCGTAATTTTGCAATCGTATAAAGCCGCCACATATTTCGACAACATAGTCTTGATATTCATTATTATGTTTTCGGATTTGTTTACGTTTTTTTGACAAAAGCGTCAGGCCTCAACGGCAACAAAGTTCCACGCTTTTGATACGAATTTATTAACTTTCCTTTGGAACTTAGGAAACTTAAAAACAACAACTATGAAAAGACTTTTAGTATGCTTGGCTTTATGTTTAATCGCCGTCATAACGTCAAACGCACAACAAGAAGAATTATTCTCTCCTTTCCAATTTACTTTCACATATCCAGTGGGTACTAACGGAGCAAATGCAAAAGAATATACCAACGGAGCTTCTCTTAATCTATTGGTAGGTGTTTCAAAAAATGAGGAAAACTTCACAATAGCGTCCATAAGCAACGTTATTTCTCAAAACGCAAAAGGATTTCAATTGGCAGGCATCTCCAATCATATCGGAAACTACGGTAAAGGAATTGCCATCGCAGGAGGTGTCAATACGGTAGGCGGTTCTTACAAAGGAATACAAGTAGGCGGATTAGCAAATATCGTCAAAGTAGATTTCAAAGGTCTGCAATTATCGGGAGCAGTCAATACAGCCAAAAATGTTAAAGGCCTGCAATTATCAGGACTCTTCAATATGGCAAACAATGTCTATGGTCTGCAATTCTCCGGACTTATCAACATAGCCAAAGACGTTAAAGGCGTACAGTTCGCAGGTTTAATCAATATCGCCGACCAATGCGAATACCCGATAGGACTTATCAACATTATCAAAAAAGGTGAAAAAGGTATCGCAATATCCTACGATTTATTGTCCAATGCCGTTATATCTTTTCGTTCGGGCGGTAAATACACTTACGGTATCTTAGGTTTGGGTCTTAACACCAAGACAAACCAAGACAATAACTTCGTTGCCGAAGGTGGTTACGGCGTACATATCCCTATTACCAACTATTTCAGAATCGACAACGAGATTAAAGCCACTTCGATAAATACTACAACTTCCGATGAATCCTCAGCAACAAATTTCTCTTATCTTCTTGCTCCGTCATTCACTATTGCAAAACATTACAATATCTTCGCAGGAGTAAGCCTTAACTACTTCTATTCTTCTTCCACCGACTTTGATAACATTCTTCCTTCCGACAATCTTTGGAACAAGATTGACAACGACAACTCCCAATCTTTATATATAGGTTATCAAGTCGGCTTACAATATATCTTCTAAATCTCTTTGCTATGTATAGATTACTTAGATTAAAATCAAACATAGTTGTTATTTTTGCTGTCTTGATGCAATTGCTTTCGGCGTGTTCGCCAAACAAAACAGTGGATTTCACTACACTTGAAAGTGATATACAAAAGATAATTGCAGACAAAAAAGGACAATTCGGAGTTGCCATAATCATTGACGACAAGGGCACTTTTGCTTTCAACAACACCGTAAATTACCCGTTGATGAGTATGTTCAAACTTCATCAGTCCATTGCCGTATGCGATGTACTTAACAAAACCGACTCCTCTCTTGACTCCGTACTTACCATTCGCAGCAATGAAATAGATACCAACACTTGGAGTCCTATGCTGAAAAAGTACAGCCCCGAAGGTTTCGATATAAGCATAAAGGATTTGATTATGTATCTTATGGTAGATAGCGACAACAACGCAAGCAATATTCTTTTTGACCGCATTGTAAATGTTGCAAACACCGACAGCATAATAGCCTCTGCCATATTGCCCGAACGCAGTTTCAAACTCATATACAAAGAAGCCGATATGTCAAAAGACCATTCGCTTGCGTATTCCAACGTAACTTCTCCAATGTCCTTTGCAAGACTTGTCCATAAAGTATTCACCGACACTCTGACTTGCAAACCTTGTCAAGACTATATCAAACACACAATGCAACTATGTCAGACAGGAATGAACCGTATAGCGGCAGGTCTTCCCAAAGATAAAAACATAACTTTCGCACACAGAACAGGCTCGGGCTACACCAACGAAAAAGGAGAAATTGCCGCTGTGAATGACGGTGGATTCATAACTCTTCCCGATGGCAGAACATATACGGTTGTCATTCTTGTAAAAGATTACAAGGGAACGCAGGAAGAGGCCGAGACAGTTATTGCCGAAATTTCAAAAACGATATATCGATTTATTTGTTCTTTGAATTAGTGTAATCCACATACGTTTTTTTTAATATGATGAATAAACGGAAAACAATATAACTTCATTTTTTGAAATTCCGTCGGTAGAACCATCGGCGGATTCTTTTTTTTTTCAAACCGGCAGTTTTTAATAAAAATACGCAGGTTTATATTCCAAAAACGGTAGTTCTCGTTCCAAACACGCAGGTTTTCGTTCCAAACAGGCTAATACGTGACGCAGATAGTACTATATATGGTTACTATATAGTACTATATATAGTCGCTATATAGTACTATATACATCACGTATCAGACTGTTTGGAACGAAAACTACCGTGTTTGGAACACAAACCTGCGTATTTGAAACTCTAAATGGGGTGTAGCGGATAAAAAAATGGGGTGTTTTGAATAAAAATTAAAGACAATGGGAGGAACAGTACATCATTATATATTAACAGTACATCATTATATATTAATGGCAGTGCGGAGCGGAACAAATTCAAATAAATAAAATAAACCGCCACATAATAGCGGCGGTTCGTCAAATAATATAATGAAAACTAAATAAAGTTTATTTGGTCTCCTTCGGGGTCAAGTCCTTTATCACGTCTCCGTGGTCTTTGACAATCATACGATACCACTCTTCCGGATAGGCAGGCTGCTGCGGAAAGACACAATCGCCCTTGCGGTAGCCGGTCTCCTCAAATTTGCCGTCCTTTTCTTTCTTGATGTTACCGTCGATGTATTTAACCAATAAGTAATTGTAAAGATTGCTCCAAGCCTCGAAAGTCTGGTCTCCCTTTGCAACGGAAAAGTCTGTCAATATATTACACATTGCATCAACGTCGTCCATATTCTTTACCTTAGCGTCGATTTGTTCTACCTCTTTAATGAATGAGTTCTCCAAATCGTTTTGTACTTTTTGCAAATCGACAATCATATCTTTCCAACGGGTATATACCCAATTCGTAACTTGGTTGAATTTCCAGAAAGCGGAAGTCGGCGAATATTCGACCATAGAACCGTTACCTTCCTCAAAGCAATGAGGAACTTTGGCGATAGAACCATACATAGGCACATAAACCGTAGTATATGTGTCATCTACGCCGAACCATAAGATACCTTTGGCTTTTGCAGGCATCCAACTTCTGGTTTGTCCGACAAATGAAAAACCTGTCTGCTGGGTGGAAGTTGCTCTTTCGTGGATATAGTTTTGACCATCAACACTCCAAGTCATAGGTCTCCAACGGTAAGGACAACCATAAGGACCTGCTCCCAAATCCTTAGACATATCCATTGCCGTACCTTGATAATAATCACGCATCAAGTCCATAACTTCCTTAACGCTCACTTTATGGTCGGGTTTAATCCAAAGAGGCATTCTTTCCACATTGCCCGAAGCCAAAGTTTTTCCCATTGCGTAGTCTTCATATTTGTGCATAGTTGAGTTGATGCGGTTGAACATTGCATAAACTCTGGCCTCGCAACCTCTAACGCCCGAGAAAGTCAATGGAGCGTAGGTGTCGGAAAAAGAAAAGTCGGAATCCTTACCATTGAACCAACCCTTGGAACGTGCAAATGTGATAACGTCGTCAGCATATACGGTTGTAATGTTTTTATCGAAGATTTTCTTAATATTTTTGTAGGAGATAGATGCTGTGTTCTTCTTTGTCTCCAAAGGGAATGTGGTTATACGTGCTTGGTTGGCGTGTCCCGAAACATAACCGTCGGGTATCATTCTTGCAACCCAAACGGCACCTTTGTTACCTTTACCCTTGCCGATAAGTTCCATTATCCAAACTTCTTCTCCGTCGGCTATGGAAAAACTTTCTCCCTCCGAAGCGTAGCCGTATGTAGCCATAAAATCCGCTATTTGCTTAATGGCTTCACGAGCGGTCTTGGTTCTTTGCAATGTTAAGTATATCAATGAGCCGTAGTCAATGCCGTTGCCCAGATCCCAACATTCTTCTCTTCCGCCGTAAGTCGTTTCACCTATAACCAAACCCCATTCGTTCATATTTCCAACGGTGGTGTAGGTTTGTGCTGCTTGTGGAATTTTGATAAGCGGTTTGCCGGTGTCCCATTCAATGATTTGAATCATCGTTCCTGCCGGATATTGTGCAGCACGTCTGTAATAAAGTTCTCCATACAAAGTATGAGAATCTGCCGCATAGGTAATCATCGTTGAGCCGTCCTTTGTAGCACCTTTTGTGAATAAGAAATTGGTGCAAGCAAAGGCTGCCGTGCTTAATGCTAAGGCGGTGGTGAATAATAATCCCGCCAAAATACTCTTTCTTCTCATCTTATTATTGTTATTGTAAATTATATTTTCGTTTTATACGTTCTGACAAACCAATGTTCCGATGTTTTCGCCCTCCACAACCTTTTGCAAGTTGCCTTGTTTGTTCATATCAAAGACATATATCGGAAGATTGTTCTCCTGACACAAGGCAAAAGCCGTCAAATCCATAACTTTTAATTTCTTATTCATCGCTTCGTCGAATGAAATCGTTTCGTATTTCTTTGCGTTTTTGTCCTTCTCGGGGTCTGCGGTATAGACGCCATCGACTCTTGTCCCCTTCAAGATAACATCGGCTTTGATTTCTATGGCTCTCAATGTGGAAGCGGTATCGGTCGTAAAGAAAGGATTACCCGTTCCTCCGCCGATGATAACAACCTTCTTTGACTCCAATGCTTCTATTGCACGTCTTCGAGAGAAAGCCTTGCTTATAGGTTCTATGGCTAAGCCGCCCAATAATTCCGTTTTCACACCTTGACGTTCCAATTCGCCTTGCAAAGCCAAAGAATTAATCATCGTAGCCATCATTCCCATATAATCGCCTTGCACTCTGTCCATACCTTTCGTCGAGCCTTGCATTCCGCGATAGATATTGCCACCGCCTATAACGACAGCAACCTCAACGCCTTTTTCGTATGCTTGTTTGATTTCGCTGCAATACATCGTCAGCATCTCGGGAGAAATACCGTAGGATTGGTTTCCCATTAAACTCTCGCCGGAAAGTTTCAATAATATTCTTTTATACTTCATAGCCTTTTGATTTTGTCGTGCAAAGGTATGAAATTTTTTTGCCTTTTAATGATTTTTCGGCGTCTTTTATGGTTTTTCACAGTCATTTAATCGGTTTTACAGTATGAGAAACTAATTTTTTAATGTTTAACACTAATTTATTAATGTGGGAGATTAATTTTTTAGTGTTAAACATTATTTTTCGCTTCTGTGCATACGATTTATTCTACCTTACCTTCATTGATATATTGACACAAATCCCAATTGCCAAGATGAAAGCCGTTGCCGTGCCGCCTAAATTTGTAACCGAATTGCTGCGTTGTATCGGGAAAATCATCAAGCCAACCGTCTTTCACGATGTATATAGTATCCATTGCAGCGACTTGTTCAGCTCTTTGAGGGTTACGAGTGTATGCCCAATCGTCTTGATGCGGAGTGGAAAGCACTTTGTCAGGGTGTGCCACGGAACAAATATAAGAATGCCACCAATCACCAATAATTCCGCACTTACCCAAAGGCTCCAATTCATTAGCGTATCGCTCCATAGGTTTAAGGTTTTTTGGCTTCGATTCCAACATAGTATATACAGGGCTTATCGCTCCGACAAACAATACAACGTATAAGAATTTCCTAAGATGACGCATAAGTTTCTCGTCATACAGCCTGTCAAATATAAGCAATACACACATAGATAAAGATATGTAACAAGAAACATAATACCAACGTCCCATACCATTCTTCATTACCCATAAAGAAAGTAAGTGTATGCCATAAAATGCACAAAAATCAAGGAAGAAAAAAGTAATCCATTTGTCTTTCAATAGAACTTTGTACCATTTTTTCTTAATTATGAAATATGTCAGTGTGATTAAAAAGATAATACATAAATAGGTGTGAATGCTAACTATATATTCTTTGGTATGGAAAACAAGTATGGCTCTGTAATCGTAGTACAGAATAAGTAGTGCTTTCAATATATCTTTTATTCCGCTGATTTTATTGCATTCGGCACATTCCGCAGCATTGAAAGAATAAATAAATTTAATTAAAGCAATACAAACAATACCACCAATAATAGAAAACCAACAAACATTCTTATGCGGTAATTTTTTGCCATTATAGAACAAAAGGACAACAATCAAAACAATGATACTAAATATAGCATTATAAAGAACCCATATAGCAATAACCATGAACAACATTGCAAGACACATAAATACTTTGGCTTTCAATGTGTTTTTATCCATATCCCAAACTTTATTGATAAACATAACCGACACAGCCAACACGCTATATTCCCAACCTATAAAGAAACGAGTTATATCTATAAACCTTTGAAAGGGCAGAAAGAAAATTATTGCTAAAAATATCCTGCTGCTTTTATGTTTGAATAATGTCCCGAAGCAAAGTACTCCGACTAATAGTAAAAGATATTCCGCAATACTTACTGCCGTTATCGTTCTAAAACCGCACCACATAAATATTTGGGCAATCATCGCTACAATATTGCCTCCACGTGATTGATTCCAAGCAAATAAATCATCAGGTAGATGAAACGTTTGTGCCATAAGCACACACCATGCATCGTCCGAATTTAACAAAGGGTAACGCAAATAAGAATAGAAGCAAAACGAAATTATCATTATCACCGCAATGCAAATATAATGATAATTGTTTTTAATAAAATCTTTCATAACTCGTTGATATATTTATGTATTTATTTATCTTGTTTTGTAATCTTTATAAGCGTTTTCCAATGCTTTATAAAACATCTCGCCGACATATTTAGCTCCGGCATCGTTGAAATGTGTAAAATCCTTATTCGCCAACGGCTTGTCCCTTAACACCCATGATGGCATGGAATTATTCCCACCCATAGCCTCAAACAAATTCCAAAAAGCAACGCCGCATTCTTGGGCAACCTGCTTTTGAACTGCGAGAATTTTTGGGATATTAGGGTTAGTTTCATAGCCATCTCCCTTTTTACGACTTCTATCGGATATACCGACGATAATTATAGCCGCTTGCGGATTGGTACGTTTAATGAAATCGACTTGTCTTTTGAGATTGGTTTTGTAGAACTGATATGAAGAAACAATAGTCTGTTCATCTTGCGGCACGGCATTAACACCAAATTGAAGAATAATCAATCTAACATTAAGCATATTACCCATTCGGCAAAGGAAATCCACATTGTTTTTGTTAAAGCCATAACCCGATGAACCTCTCAATGACACATTGTCAAAATATACTCCACTGCCATTGCTGAAATCCAAAGAATACAATTCGGGACGACCATTGACAGAAATAGTCAGTGATTTGGTCGGCTTGGTTATATGGCAGGTTTGTTTGGAAAGTAACACTTCGTTATCCAATGAATACAAAGCCAATGTGTCTTTATTTGCAACGAAAACGATTTGAGCATTCTCGCTGTGGTTTCCATAATACAAAGTAATATCACCGCTAATCGCTTTGGCGAAGTTTAGTTTTACAAAAGAATTTTCATCTTCGGGAACAGTGGCTGCTTGCATAAGACCATAGCGATGAAAATCGTGTTTCTCCAAATCTATAATTGAATAAAAATTCCAGTTATCTGAATATTCAAAACTTACATTCTTAATATTGGACAATGAATGCAGAGGTATCTCGCCTTGTCCCTTGCCGCCGAATTGATTTTGCAGACGCAAACGTAAGTAAGACGTAATTCTGTCGCCTTCTATTTGAGAATCGCCGTAATGAATAATTCTTACCTTATCATTATTTATACTTATGCTATCCAACGAAGCAAATAGTTTATCCAAATAATGGGGATTATCTTGTGGAAGTTCTATTTTAACGAGATTATCTTCTTTTATTTTTACTTGTTTGTCGTCTTTATCAAGATTGTGTTTTGATGTGTCTTCATCAAACAAAGCATCAATATCCGAATACTGCACCTTTTCTGTTAAAAACAACTCCTCAAATGTTGGGAACCTCAATTCCAACGCCCCGATTTTAAATCCGCCTTTCGGAAATACCAATACGATAACACCCAACAACAATAAAACTGCGGAAAAAGTTAAGATGAGTTTAGAGATTTTCATCTTAGTAAGTCTGACTTGTTTGTTATTACTTTACTTTTATCTTTTGTCCTAAACGAAGTCTGTCGGCAGATTTCTTATCCATATTGTTTAACTTCATAATTTTTTCAACCGTTGTGTTATACCTTGCGGCAATCTTGGTAATAGTATCGCCGCTTTTAACGGTATGCGTTTTAGACGTTTTCTGATTAGTTGCTTTTTTGTTATTAGTATTCGCCTTAGTGTTATTTGTTTTGCTGTTAATATTGGTTTTGTTTTTAGACGAAGTGTTATTAACAGAAGACTTGTTAGTGTTGTTTGCCGTTATTTGTTCCACTTGATTGTTCTCGTTATCGGCAGCCGTTATGCTTTCTTCAACAATACTCTCTTTTTCGCTTTCGCTCTGTGGAATATATTTCTGTTTTTCAACAGCCACACGCTGTTTTACCGAAAGCAATGTACCTTTGCGTAATTTGTTTGTCTTAACTTTTCTGTTCCATTTTCTCAAATCGCTAACGCTAACGCCATATCTTCTTGCAATGGACGACCAACTTTCTCTTGATTGTACCTTATGAGTAATTGTTTTGGTGATATACACCGCATCCGATTGTGAATCACAATTTACATTCATTTTAATCGTACCATCGGAAGCCAAATTCCTTAAATTATACACATTCGTGTCGGTAGAAGCGATGGAATCTTCCAATTCAATAAACTTCTCAATGTTTTTAAGTGGCAGACGCAATGAGTATTTAGCCGTTGTTCCCGGAATATAGTTCATTTTATATTGAGGATTCATCTCTTTTATTTGGTCTATGGATATACCCAAAACCTTTTCAATTTGACCAAAATAAATATCTCTTGAAACATTGACAGTATCGTTTATCAAATCCAAAGGTTTAGATAAATTGGCTGCACATATACCGTGTTTATCGGCGTAATTCATTGCATACGTCGCCGCAATAAAAGCAGGTACATAGTTTCTTGTCTCTTTTGGTAAGTAAGAATATATTTGCCAGAAGTCATTTTCCCCCGAACGTTTGATAGCCTTATTGACATTACCAGGCCCACAATTATATGCAGCCAACACCAAAGACCAATCATGATAAATAGAATATAAGTCTTTAAGATATTGAGCCGCCGCAATAGTCGATTTTATCGGGTCTCGTCTATCATCAACAATACTATTAACCCTTAAATCGTAATTACGTCCCGTTGCATACATAAACTGCCAAAGACCTGTTGCCCCCGCACGAGATACCGCCTTAGGATTAAACGCCGATTCTATTACAACAAGGTATTTCAAATCACTCGGCACACCGTAAGCGTCCAAAATATTCTCGAAAATCGGAAAATAATACTTACTTACGCCCAACATCACACCAACTCTGTCCCCAATACGGTCTATATAATATACAATGTGATTTCTTACGACAGAATTATATACAAGAGGTACGCAAGAAGGTATAACTTTCAATCTATTTTTAATTTCATCGTCCGTCAGTTCCGATGCCTTTTTACGACCATACGTAGTACCCGAATAATTTTGATTGTTCTGCTTCTCATTAGTCTTCATATAGTATGATTGCAGCAACTCGTTATAGTTACGTTCAAAGTTGGAATATATTTCATCATCGTTTTGAGCCACAACCACCTGTAACGAAATAGCAGCAATCAACAGCAACAGTATTTTTTTATATAGTGTCATATTTATGTCTGATTTATTTGTTACCCCAACCTCAGAGGGGATTTAAGGTTGTCAAAATTACAACATTTTTTTCAAACCACGTGAGTTCTACAAAATAATTATTCAAAACAAGCATGGTTCTGCAATATCTTTCACAAGTTAAATAACCACTCATATATTACAAAAGCAGCAATAAAGAGAATATAAAATATTATTAAAACATAGTACAATAACGGTACCACTAATCGTTTTACTGATGTTTAATATTATTTTACCAATGTTTAACACTAATTTGATAATGTTTAACACCAATTTTGTAGTATCACATACTATTTACGCCAATGCTTCGGCTATCTTTTTCGCTGCATTTATTCCGTCTATGGCAGAAGACGTTATTCCTCCCGCATAACCTGCCCCCTCTCCGCAAGGATAAAGATTTTTTAGAGTTGTATGCTGCATCGTTTCCTTATCTCTTGGAATACGAACAGGGGAAGACGTTCTGCTCTCCAATCCTATAATATTGGCTTGGTCTGTAATAAATCCTTTTATCTTTCTATCAAAAACAGCAAAACCTAACTGCAAATTTTTGCTTACAACTTTTGGCAATCTTTCTTTCATATCACAAGCGACAAGAGAAGGCCTATACGAACTTTCCGATAAAGACGAAGAAACTTTGTTATTTACAAAATCGCTTAGCCTTTGTGCCGGGCATATTCTTCTGTCGAAATACATATTTTTTTCCCATTGCTGCTGAAATTTCAATAAAGACAACGCTCCAAAATCACTAAACTCTTGTGCGTCTTCCTCATTTACCGTAACCACTATCGCACTATTTGCAAACCTGCCGCCTCTTGTGGAAGAAGACATTCCATTAACTACCATTATACCTTCTTTATCCGGTGTTGGAACAACCACTCCTCCCGGACACATACAAAAAGAAAACACACCCCTGCCCTCATTGTTTGTTGTCAATGAATATTCGGCAGGAGGAAGTAGTGTTGAATATTTTTTGTTATGATATTGGTTAGCGTTTATCATTTCTTGCGGATGCTCAACTCTTACACCCATTGCAAAAGGTTTGGCTTCTATATGCCAATTTCTATCATAGAATAATTGGTATATACCACTTGCCGAATGCCCTGTTGCCAAAATCACTTTGTTTGCTAAAATCTCTTCGCCATTTGCAGTAACTACTCCGATAACCTCATCATTTTTTACAATAAAATCCACAACCTTGGTATCGAATCTATATTCTCCGCCGCATTGCAGTATTTTCTCTCTTATGTTTTTAACAACTCGGGATAAGACATCTGTACCTATATGCGGATGTGATTGATAGAGTATTTGTTTGTTTGCACCGAAATAAACAAACAGTTGCAAAACTTCTTCGATATTACCTTTTTTGCTACTGCGTGTATATAACTTGCCGTCAGAAAAAGTACCTGCTCCGCCCTCTCCAAAACAAAAATTGCTTTCTTCATTAAGGGCTTCGTTCCTAACAATCAAAGCAACATCTTTTTTACGTTTCTCTACCGCCGAACCTCGTTCTATGATTATAGGTTTTAATCCTTTTTGAATAAGTTTCAATGCTGCCATAAGCCCACAAGGACCTGCTCCCACCACAACAACAGGCATTGAATTGCTTACATTCAAAAATGGCTCGGGATTAATATTTGGCAAATCGTTATCAGACGAGGTTATAATTTCCAAATGATACACCGGCATTTTACGAGCATCTAAACTTTCCTTGTTAATCATATAAGACAAGTACTTGCTATTTATTCCGCTCTTTTTTGCAATAATGTTTTCAAAAGTATTTTTGTCGTAATAATCTTCGGGAGTCAGTGTAATTTGTATGGTCTTACGCATCGTTATTGGAATATTAAATTTATGGAAAACATCTGACTTTTCATTTTTTCTATACAATCGGAATAAACGGTCTTGTAGTCCTTGTTAAGAACGTCCGTCAAACCGAAAGAGTTCTTGATTTCAAGAGTCATTTTGAAGAAAGAAAAATAAAAATCAAAGCCTACACCCAATGTATAAAACAATTCGCTTTCGTTTATTTTGAATAAAAACTCGTTATCTCCTATTTTTTTTCTTCTTATGGAACCCATATCGTAATCGTATTTCATTCCGCCAAGCACATAAGGGCGAAAATTGTTCCAACGTTTAGCTGAAAGTTTGAACTCTATGGGTAAATCCAAATAAATAACCTCAAAATTTTGGTTTGCTTCGCGAAATTTATCGCCGTCTTTAATCAAAAAGGTAAAATTCCTATCACTGAAAGATATGTTGGGCAAAAATCTAAGATTTAGAAAGGAAAAAATACGCAAATCTGCCAAAACCCCTATTTGAGCACCTACTTTCGTATTGGAATGAAATGCCATAATGGTATCGTTGTAAGGAATATTTTTTTTACCGGAAAGAGTTGAATACATAGTATTAAATCCCACATACCAACCAAAGATAACAGGCTTTGTATCATACTTAGGCGAATTTTGAGGAACGTTTTGCGTTTTTGCATCATTACCATACACTAAACACAATGCCCCAACAATTATCACACACAATATCTTGAAAATTTTTCCACTCATAAACTATTTATAAACTCTATTTTCTCCCTCTTTATTGTAAGAAAACAAAAATTGTTGTCAAAAATCGTACAATCACTGTCATTTATCAGTCTAATGAATATTAACTCCACAAAATTCTTACAAATATCCCTAAAACAACAATATTTTAATAAGTTTGCTTTTTATGATATGTTTTTTTTGTACCTTTGCGTCCTAATTCGGATTTCTTTATGAAAAGAATTTTTTTGTTGTTATTATTTTTGTATTGCTTATCTGCAAAGGCTGAAAAGTGGGAATACTACCCTACTTACAGTACCTTTGTAACCTATATGCAACAAACAGCAAAAGACCATAGTGATATTTGCCGCTTGGACACTATCGGCACAAGCATCAACAATAGATTGATTTTATGTTTGAAGATTTCCTCTGAACCGAATAGTAATCTCAACAAGCCTAAATTCTTTTATTCCGCTGCCATACACGGAAACGAATTGACGGGGTCTGTTATGCTTTTGCGTTTGATTGATTCTTTGATAAACAACCCCGAACTGATTATAACTTCCAATTTGCCCGATATTTATATATGTCCTTTTGCAAATCCCGACGGCACTTGGCACGGTGGTAACGACAATGTAAAAAATGCCATAAGGTATAACGCCAATTACGTTGATTTGAATAGAAATTTTCCCGATATTCGCTCAAATACTAACTCTGACGGAGAATTGCAACAAAAAGAAACCACTGCCTTTATCGAATATCAAAACAAGGAACGCTTTAATATGTCTTGCAACATTCACACCGGCAGCGAAGTTTTCAATTATCCTTGGGATACTTATCGCTCAAATCAAAAGACTCACGCCGATAAAATTTGGTTTGACTCATTAGGCGAAAATTTTGTTAAACATCTGCAAAATGATTACAGTAACTATTTTACCGATGTTAATAACAACGGCGTTGTAAATGGTGGTGATTGGTATGTTATCTATGGTTCAAGACAAGATTGGAGTACTTATTTCGCTCATTGCAGAGAAATTACTTTGGAAATAAGTATGGACTATATGCCCAAGGAATCATTGCTAAACGATTATTGGTATAGATTAAAAAACTCATTATTTACATTTTTCGATTACTGCAACATAGGTTTTCAAGGGATTGTTACAGATAGCATAACCAATCAGCCGATAAACGATGTAATTGTAAGCATAGACAATCACGACAAAGACTCTTCGCAAGTTTATACCAACGATAACGGATACTATTTCCGTCCGATTTTGAACGGCACTTATTCCGTTACTTTCTCAAAAGACGGTTATCATTCAAAGACTATGGAAATTTCCATCGGCGACGTCCTAACTGAAAACAACGTGGAATTGTCGCCGATAAACACGTCCTTAACCGAAACACTATCTCCACAAATCCAAATCTACCCATTGCCTGCACGAAACATTATAAACGTTCAGTCAAATCAGAATTTGAGATACGAAATATTTGACCTCAATGCACGGATTACAGACAAAGGTGTAATAAACACGCCTTTAACGACAATAGATATACAAAACCTACAATCGGGTTCATATATCATAAAAATGTATAATAACAAACAAGAAATAATCACTCGAAAAATCATAAAACAATAATAAAATGAAAAAGACAAAAATATTTACCATAATGATATTGGCATTGGTGTTATCATCTGTCGGGCTATCAGCTCAAAACGATAAGGAAGCTGCAAAAATAACTGGGCAAGATACAAATATATCTACCCCATTCTTTGCAGCATCGGTAGGTTGGACAATGCCTTTTGGTGAAATGGGAAACAGATATTCATCATTTTTCAATGTCAATGCCGATTTGGGTTGGAAGACGTTAAACAACTGGATAATCAATGTGGATTTTGGTTTTCAGTTTGGCTCAGACAACATAAAACATATGAAAGATTATTTGGCAACATTATACACAACGGGCGAAAAACCTATAATCGTTGGCTCGGACGGGACAGATGCAGGAGTGGTTGCTTACAACAGAAATCTTTCTTTGTGTCTGGGTATAGGTAAAATCTTTCCAATTTTTGGCAGCAACCCAAATAGCGGTTTGGAAGTTACGCTGTGGGGCGGTTACTTGCAACACCAAATTATTTATGAGGCAACTTTAAGTAGGGTTTATCAATTGGAGGGCGATTACAAATATCTTTACGACCGTCAGATGCGTGGCCCGATGACCGGTTTGTTCTTAGGCTATCGTCATATAAGCAAAAAATCTTACGCCAACTGGTTTGTCGGTATTGATTGGAAGATTGCTTGGACTAAAATGACCCGTAATTATCAAGCCGACTTGCAAGGCGGAGACGATACCCGTTATACCGACCACATGCTCACATTAAAAGTTGGTTGGATGTTTCCATTCTTCGGACGTTCGGCCGATAAAATATATTATTACTAATATTGTTTGACGCTAATCTTTATCCCTACCAATATTTAATTGATATATTCCTGCGATGAGACTTATATATAATTTAGGTATAATCATCTTTTCTTTGGCGTGTAATATCGCTGCATTGTTCAGCGAAAAAATTCGCACGATGTGTAAAGGGCAAAGTCAGACGTGGCAAAAACTCTCGCTATTGGATAAAAACAAAAAAACAGCATGGTTTCATTGTGCATCGCTTGGTGAGTTCGAACAAGCAAGAAATCTTATCGAAGAAATCAAAACAACTAAGCCCGAATACCAAATACTACTCACATTTTTCTCTCCTTCCGGTTATGAAGTAAGACAAAACTATGCTTATGCCGATTGTGTAGTTTATCTGCCTTTTGATACAATAAAAAATGCAAAACTTTTCGTCGCTTTGGCAAAACCCGATATGGTGTTTTTCGTTAAATACGAATTTTGGTGGAATTATATCTTCGAGTTAAAGAACACTCCATTGTATTCGGTAAGTCTTATTCTGCGAGAAAAGCATTATATCTTCAAACCTTATTCATCTTGGTTTAGAAAACAGTTGAATAAATTCAATATGTTTTTTGTCCAAGATGAAAAAACAGCATCTCTTCTAAATTCGATAAACTACACAAACAACAAAATATGTGGCGATACCCGTTTTGACAGAGTTTATTCTATGAGCAAGGAGCATAAAACTTTTCCGATAATAAATAAATTCATAGACGGCAAGAAAGTTTTTATCGCAGGAAGTTCGTGGCCTGAGGACGAGAAAATAATCAAAAAGGCAACGGATAATCTGAACGATTTGAAGATTATATTAGCCCCTCATTTGATAGATAAAAATCATATATCAACACTACTTTCGCAGTTTGACAATAGTATTGCTTTTTCGTCTTTAAGTGAAGAAAATGCGAAAAACTATCGTGTGCTTATCATAGACAATATAGGTATGCTTATGTTTTTATATTCTCTTTGCGACATTGCATATATCGGTGGCGGTTTTGGAGCAGGCATTCATAACATATTGGAAGCGGCAGTATTCAATAAACCTGTTGCTTTCGGTCCTAATAATAAAAAATTCAAAGAAGCACAAGACCTTATCGCACTTGGTGGAGCCAAAGAAATAATCAATGAAACTAATTTATCAGTGTGGCTAACTAATTTACTGAATAATGAAACTATTTACACGAATACCGCTAATATTGCAGGAGATTATGTTAAAGAAAATATAGGAGCGACAAATAAGATTTTAACTGAGATTTTTTAGTTCGTATGAAGTGTTTGAAAAAATATAATATTATCATTCTGCTTTTTGTTATAGTGGTGGTTGTTTGCTCTTGCTCTCCAAATCGTCATCTTTCCAAGAACGGTTATTTATTAAGCAAGAATAAAATCGAAATTAACAACAAAAATATTTCAAAAGGCGATATTACAAAATACATCCAGCAAGACCCTAATCATAAAATATTGGGTGCAAAAATCGGTATGTATATCTATTCCGCTTCCGGCCCGGGAGACGACAGTACATGCAACTTTCTTGAAAAATATGTCTTACGTAGATTGGGCGACAAACCTGTGGAAATAAACGATGACTTGACGGAAGTATCTTGTCAAAACATTAAAAAATATTTGAAAACACATGGCTGTTTTGATGCGGTGGTTACTACTTCTTTTTCGCCTGTCAGAAAATGGTATGCCCCTTGGAGTTATTACAAACGTCGCCGTGTGATAAACTATAATATAAATGCCCCTACTTGCGCTATTATCGATACTTTCATCGTTCAGGTCGAAGACACTAACATCGAAAAAGAAATAAAAAATTTCATTAAAAACATTCCTCAAAAAGGCGAAATATATAACGAAGAACATCTTGTAAAAATCCGTAACGATGTTTCGCAAGGTATGTTGTCCAAAGGTTATTATACATTCGTGCCAAAATATATTACTTTCAATATCGACACAACTAACGGCATTGATAAAACAAGTATCATCATGCTTGTAAAAAACCCTATCGGCAGTGGTTCCGATTCTGTTAATATCACAAGGCACAAACCATACAAAATATCAAAGATATATCTGCATCCGAACTACGTTTCACCACAATCGCCAGACTATATACCCGATATAGACACCGTTCTTTTCTATCACAAACAGCAAAAAGGCTATAAACCAACTCCGCTTTATTTTATATACAACACGGAAAAGCCTGCGATAAAAGAACGTACTATTATGAGGAGTATTTTAATGACAAACAACAATCTTTTTTCGCCCGAAGCAAGTCAAAGTACTTATTCATCGTTGTTTCAACTAAGAAACTTTAAGTATATAGACATTTTCTACGAAGATATAACCAAGGAAGATAAAGATACTAACGAATTGGTTTGTTATATCCGCCTTACAAGAAACAAACCGATAAGTCTTTCTTCATCTTTTGAGTTGAACTACTCGGCAACAAACGACCCTATGAATAATGCGACCAATTCATCGTCGTCAAATCTTGGTATGGCAGGCAATTTGTCTTATTCTGACAAAAACTTGCTACATGGTGCAGAAATATTCACTGCAAATCTTAAATTGGCAGCAGAAATCAACAGCAACATTTTTAGAAAAAACAATACCAAAGCAGGTTGGGACGTATTCAATGCTTTTGAAGCGGGATTGGATTTCGGTATAGAAATACCAAGGTTCTTAGCCCCTTTCAAAACATCATTCTATTCCATGAAATTTCATCCTCATACGAGTATCAAAACAGGATATAACATTCAGAAACGTTCTTATTACGAACGCTCTATATTTAATCTTAATTACGGTTACTCGTGGAATACAACCGAAAAGAAATACTTTGCCATTATACCATTGGAGGTAAATTTCGTAAATATGGAGATAACCGACCCTCAATACGCTGAAATCATAAACAATATGGACAAAAGAATACAATATCAGATGTCCGACCACTTGGTTATGGCAATGCGTTTTTCTTATAACTACAACGGTCAGCAAACAACACAAAAACAAGATTTCAATTACTTTTCTTTTAACATTGAAACGGCGGGAAATGTTTTGGATTTATATTCTATGACGTTTAATCAAAGCAAGGACGACGACGGACATTACACTTTGTTTAATATTCCTTTTTCGCAATATGTAAGAACTGACTTTTCTTTCACGCACTATAATTATTTGACACAAAACACTTCATTCGTTTATAAGATTTATGGCGGCATCGGTATCCCTTATGCAAATGCGGAAGCCTTGCCTTATGAAAAAGCCTTTTTCGGTGGTGGAGCCAATGGCTTACGTGCTTGGCAACTCAGAAGTTTAGGTCCGGGCAGCAGCACTCCGTCAGGCAATAGAAAATATGACCGAGCAGGCGATATTGCGATAGGAGCGAATTTTGAATATCGTTTCCCTATTGCAGGCTTTTTGGAAGGTGCAATGTTTTTAGACTTAGGAAATATTTGGACATTATCAGACCAAGTAGGTTTGGAAGGAGGTACTATCAGTAAAGACTTCTACAAAGAAATTGCTTGTGGAACCGGTTTAGGAGCTCGTTTGAACTTTGGAATCTTTCTTTTCAGATTGGATTTTGCAATAAAAGTTTGGGATCCGAGTAGAGACCTGGCTGAACGTTTTGTATTGGATAATGCAAAATTTTCTGATATTGCAATACAATTTGGCATAGGTTATCCGTTCTAATATTACAACAACATATTTTTACGACATGGACTATCAACAAATCATAGAAAACATTTACGAGAAAGTACAACAATATAGTCAAATTGGCAAGCAAGCAGATTATATACCTGCGCTGGAAAAGGTAAATCCCGACCAAATAGGCGTTTGTCTGCAAACACTTAATGGAGATCAGTATCAATGTGGCAAAGCAGACACAAGATTTTCCATTCAAAGTATTTCAAAAGTTTTTTCATTCGCAATGGCTTTTGCTTTGGAGGGAGATAAATTATGGAATCGTATGGGAAAAGAGCCTTCGGGCAGTGCGTTTAATTCTTTGGTTCAATTGGAACTTGAACATGGCATTCCACGTAATCCGTTTATCAATGCAGGAGCGATTGTAGTGGCAGACATCCTTCTTTCTCACTTACCAAATCCCGAGAGTGATTTTCTTGATTTTGTACGTTGCATATCGCAAAGCGAAACGGTCAATTACAATTTTTCTGTTGCCCGTTCGGAAAGAAGTTGTGGCTATTTGAATGCGGCAATAACCAATATGCTGAAATATTATCACAATATAGAAAACGATATAGAACATGTATTACAATTTTATTTATTGATGTGTAGCATAGAAATGAATTGCAAAGAATTATCAAAGGCATTCATTTGCTTTGCAGACCACAAAAAAGAGTTTAATTATGCAAACGTTCATTTAACGGCTTCACAAGTCAAACGAATAAATGCAATAATGCTTACATGTGGTTTTTACGATGAATCGGGAGACTTTTCCTATTTGGTGGGTCTGCCCGGAAAAAGCGGCGTAGGTGGGGGAATTTCTGCCATATATCCGCAAAGATATGCGGTAACAGTATTCTCGCCACGCTTAAATGAAAAAGGCAATTCGGTTGTAGGTATGAAATTTTTGGAACTATTAACGACTGAAACAAAAGAATCTATTTTCTGATATTTTACAATAAACACTGTTCGAATACAGAATAAACAATAGTTCTGCATAATAATTTATACATATACATTAATGATAGTAATTTATTCTTGCGAACAAACAATTTCAAAAGATAATAAAAATTAAAATAAAATGAGAAATATTTTGATAACGACAGATTTCAACGATTTAAGTTTGAATGCTTGTTTGAAATTCTGTAAATTCTTATTCAAAGATTCTGATACCAATTATTCATTGTTACACGTCAGTGAAGAGGTTGGTTTTTTCGGCAAACTTTTGGGACAACAAGAAGTTTCGGAAGATGTTCAAAGGCTGCATTTCTCCGAATTGCAGAAAAATATCAAAACTCTGTACGGATTGGATGTTACAGCCTACATTCGCAGAGGACGTATCACGGGTGAGATTAACAATTTCATAAGAGAAAATAAGATTGATTTGCTTGTCGTTGGTACTTCCAATACCGGTTTGAATACAATTGGAGCAAACACGCATAAACTTATTCGCACGGCTGAAATACCTTTGATGACGGTTGCTGTCAATATTGAACCGAAACCTATAAGAAATATTCTTTTGCCTCTTGAATTAAATCTTTCTTCGAGACAAAAAGTTCCGACTGCAATAAAATTGGCAAAAGAATATGGAGCGAGAATCACCATACTAATAGGCTCTTGGGACGGAATAGAAAGCGACCAAAAATTACATTTGGAATACACTGCTTCAAAAGCAGAAAATTTCATACTTTCAAAAGGTGTGGAATGCAATGTTGTGAAAATGCCTATGCTTGCACAAAGTAAGGATTTCGCAGATGAATCAATAAAATTTATGAATAATGAGACAAACGGTGTGGATATGTGCATCGTTATGGGTAGGGATATTACTACGGATTTTGCCGCTGACCCAAGAGCCCAAGATGTTGTCCGCTATGCAAAAGTACCTGTTATTTGCGTGCCGTTAAAGAAATCGGGAATGAATGCTGTATTCCTATAAACAGTCTCTTTCACCGATAAAATAGTGTCCATAATCAGTAAAATAGTTATGGACACTGATAAATTAATCTCCATAACTATTTTAATAATGTTAAACAATAATTTCGTAGTAAAAGGACATATCTTATCCGTTGCAGACAAAACAGTTATAGATGGAGAGTTGCACGTTAAGAATGGTAAAATTGAGGATATTATTCCAATACCCGACCTTGATAACAACGCACCATATATTCTTCCCGGTTTGATTGATGCCCATGTTCATATTGAAAGTTCTATGCTCTTGCCCTCTCAATATGCAAAAGAGGCTGTACGACACGGCGTCGTGGGTGCTGTGTGCGATCCTCACGAGATAGCAAACGTGTGCGGCAAGCAAGGTGTAAATTTTATGATTGAAAACAGCAAGCAATCGTGTTTTCACTTTGCTTTCACGGCTCCTTCCTGCGTTCCGGCAACGAGTTTCGAGACTTCGGGCTACACATTGAATAGCCAAGATGTCAAACAATTATTAGAGAAAAAGGAAATATATTCTCTTGCAGAGATGATGAATTTCCCAGGTGTATTGAACAAAAACGAGGAAGTGCTAAGAAAAATCGACTACGCCAAACAAGTCGGAAAACCTACTGACGGCCATGCTCCGATGTTAGACGACAAAGATATTTTAGCATACTCGCTTGCAGGCATTTCCACAGACCATGAAAGTTCTTCATACGATGAAGCGGAGACTAAAATAAAATATGGAATAAAGTGCTTGATTCGTGAAGGCAGTGCCGCAAAAAACTTTGATAATCTATGGCAACTGATTGACAAATACCCTACAATGACTATGTTTTGCAGTGATGACATTCACCCGAACGAACTTCAAAATTCTTATATTGACACACTCGTAAAGAGAAGTATCGGAAAAGGAGTATCTTTATTCAATATACTGCAAACAAGTTCGTTAAATCCAATCTCTCATTACAATTTACCAATCGGAATGCTCAGAAAAGGCGACTATGCAGACTTTATCATTGTAAATAATCTAAAAGACTTTGAAATACAATCCACTTTCATTTCAGGCGAACAAGTCTTCGATAAAGCAAATAATAACCTTGTTTGCAACGATTTACTTAGCGATAATACGAATATTATTAACAATTTCAATAGAAGCGAAATCACTGAAAAAGATATTAAATTAATTGCTCAAACATCTGCAATCAAAGTAATTAAAGCCAAAGACAAGGAATTATATACAAAAGCTATTGTTTGCAATGCCAAAATCCAAGATAATTTCGTGGTATCCGACACTGAAAACGATGTCTTGAAATTAGTGGTATGTAACAGGTACAATAATACAAAGCCTGCCATTGCATTCATTAATGGTTTCGGATTAAAGAATGGGGCAATGGCTTCTACGATAGCACACGATTCTCACAATATAATTGCTGTTGGAACATGTGATGAACTTATTGTTAAAGTTATCAATCAACTCGTTGCAAACAAAGGTGGTATATGTATCACAAATGGAGAAAAAACAGAAAGTCTGCCACTACCTATTGCAGGACTTATGAGTGGCGAAACAATAGATGTTGTTTCAAGCAAGTACGAAAGTCTGAATAATTTTGCCAAATCATTGGGCTGCAAGATGAATGCACCATTTATGACTATGGCGTTTATGGCTCTTTTGGTAATCCCCGAAATAAAACTCAGCGATAAGGGTTTGTTTGATGCGAAGTCATTTGAATTTACGTCTGTATTTGCATAGAAATAAAACGTTTCTCATACAACTAAAATATTATGAGTATCTATCAAAATAGTGTTTAACACTAAAAAAACGATAACACTTGAAAATATTCGTTTTTCTTACAAAACAAAACATTTATTACAAAAAATGTGTATCTTTGCACCTTGATAAACTTGTTTTAGATGGACAATAGACTTGAAGATATTATTGAATGTTTGCAACAACCAATGCAACAGTTTGAGGAGGCTTTTGATAAAAATTTTCACACTGATGACACTCTTTTGAATACTATCCTTGCTCATACAAATTCACTCAAAGGTAAGAGAATAAGACCTCTGCTTGTGTTTTTGATTGCAAAAACTTTTGGCGATATAACTCCCCAAACACTTAGGGCTGCCGTTATTATTGAACTCTTGCATACTGCTTCTCTTCTGCACGATGATGTCATTGATTCCTCTAAAATACGCCGTAACAAAACAACTGTCAATGCCTTATTCGGTGATCGCCCCGCGATATTGGTAGGCGATTTTCTTTATGGCAAGGCTCTTGCTACGATAAAAACACAAGAAGATTTTAATTTAATGGATGTGTTTGCCCGCATTGCACTCAATTTGCCTGCCGGCGAGATTAAAGAAACGGATATAACCAACGGCAAAGACACTTCTATCGAATCGTATTCCAAAGTTATATACTACAAAACCGCATCGTTGATATGCGCTGCTACCGAGTGCGGTGCAAGAAGTTGCGGCAACAAAAATGTAAATCTTAAAGAAATAGCCGAACTTGGCGAGCATATAGGAATGGCGTTTCAGATAAGAGACGATATTTTGGATTATGATACAAATAACCTTATGGGCAAAGGGCTTGGCAACGACATTAGGGAAAAGAAAATAACCTTACCTTTCATTCATTATTTGGAAACTATTAGCGACAAAGAGAAAGATGAGGCTGTTGATTTCTTCTTTGAAGACAACAAATCTAAGGAAGAAATAGAGGATTTCATTAAAAAGGTAAATGAGAGTGGTGCTTTGCAAAAGACTTTCAAGGTTCAAAAAGATTATTCCGATAAAGCATTAAAGATTGTGGATAATATGCCGCTCAACGAATATTCCATAAACCTCAGAGCGTTGGTACAATATTTGACAATACGCAATAAATAAGACAAAATCAGTAAATAACATAGAATTAATAACAACACAAAAAATCTTAACCGATATGAAAAAGATATTTTTACTTGCAACGATGGTTTTGTTTGCTTTATGTATAAATGCACAAGATGCTAAGATTGCAAAGATAGACGTAAAAGACGTAAATGGCAAAGTAGTCAATACAGGTAGTTTCTCTAATGACGGCAAACCTTATATCGTTTGTTTTTGGGCAACATGGTGCCACCCTTGTTTAGATGAACTAAACGCTATGGCTGAATTGTATTCCGATTGGAGGGAAGAAACGGGAGTTAAAGTATATGCCGTTTCTATCGATGATACAAGAACAAAAGGCAAAGTCAAGACACTTGTCAATAGTTCCGAATGGGAATATGAAGTTGTCATTGATGAAAATTCGGATTTCAAACGTGCTATGGGCGTAAATAATCCTCCTCATACTTTTATCGTCGGTGCTGACGGCACGATATTGTGGCAACACGCAGGCTATGCAGAGGGAGATGAGCAAAACACAATAGCAAAATACAAAGAGTTATCAAACAAATAACATTCCTAAAAAGAATTTAATAAATAGGGTTGTTATAAGTTTTTCAAATTTATAATCGAAAATAATGAAGAAAATAATTGTATTATTGGCCTCTGTTTCTTTTGTGTTCGTACATGCAAACGCACAAGGAATACTTGGAGGCAAAGTTACCGGCAATTTCCAAACCGATATTCAAATGTCCAAAGAAGACAAAACCATCGGGGCTCAAAAAGTTGATGAAAAACTATTGTCGAATACTTTTGCGAATATTTTATATACTAACGGAGATTTTTCAGCCGGTGTAAGATTTGAATCTTATCTAAATCCTATTTTGGGCTTTGATAAACAATACAAAGGTTCCGGTGTTCCATACCGTTTTGTTTCTTACAAAAAAGATTTTTTGGAAATAACCGCAGGTAATTATTACGAACAATTCGGCAACGGATTAATATTCCGTTCTTACGAAGAAAGAAATCTCGGATTGGATAATGCCATGGACGGAGTTCGTGTTGTAGCAAGACCTTATAAAGGAATAATCCTTAAAGGTATTATTGGAAAACAAAGATACTATTGGGACGATATTTGGCAAAACGATAATGGTCTTGTTCGTGGTATTGACGGCGAATTTTCATTAAGTGAAATGATTCCTTCGCTTGCTTCTTCCCCTGTAAGTTTATCTTTGGGCGGTAGTTTTGTTTCCACTTATGAAAAAGCAGGCACTAAATACATCACAAGAAACAATGACAACTACAAACTAAATCTTCCCGAAAATATAGGTGCAGGTGCAGTGCGTTTCAATTTCGGTTATAACGCTTTCGCTTTGTCGGGAGAATTTGCTTTCAAAGGTCAAGACCCAAATGCGGTAAATAACTACATCTATCGCAAAGGTAATGCTCAATTGCTTACTGCCGAATATTCCATTAAAGGTTTAGGAATCCGATTGGAAGGAAAACGTATAGACAATATGTCTTTCAAATCCAAACGTACCGAAACAGGAAATATGTTAAACGTTAATTATTTGCCGTCAATCACTCGTAATCATTCTTACTCTTTGATGAGTATGTATTCCTATGCAACACAAATCAACGGCGAGATTGGTTTTAGTGCCGATATTATGTACAAGATTCCAAAAGGCACTTTGCTCGGTGGTAAATACGGAACTTCTATTAAATTGAATTATTCCAATATTCATTCTTTGGATATGACTCCTATTGACGGCTATGCTTTATTTGAAGCAGGTACTAACGGATACGAGACAGATTTATTCAGTATCGGCGAAGAGAAATACTTCTCTGAAATAAATTTGGAGATAAACAAAAAAATCTCTTCTAATTTCAAGATGAACTTTATGTATTCTTACCAAGAGTTCAACCCTATCGCATACGGTCATGCAGGCAATCCTATGATTTATGCACACATTGCTGTCATTGACGGAACATACAAATTGGCTGCACATCAGTCAATCAAAGGAGAAATTCAAGCGTTATTTACCAAACAAGACTATGACGAATTTGCAAAAGGCAATTGGTTTCAATATGGTGCGGAATACAATTTTGCAGGTCATTGGTTTTTGGCTGCTTCCGACCAATGGAACTACGGAACAGAACAAGGCGACAAAGTACATTACTATAACGTCTCTGCCGGTTGCACTTTCGGAACAACAAGAGTTAGTCTTTCTTACGGAAAACAGCGACAGGGCATCATGTGTATAGGCGGAGTTTGTAGAGAAGTGCCTGCAAGCAACGGTATGTTTATGACAATAACGTCAAGTTTTTAGGGAAAATATCCGATTGGGTAAATTTATGGCTTATTTGAAAGAACATTAAAATATAAATAGGTATGAAAATTTTGAAATATATAACATTGGCAATGCTGCCGTTAATGTTTGTGGCTTGTGATAATTTTGAAGAAAACGAATATGTTATCTATCCCGAAGGTGAAACTTCCGAGCAAACGCCTATAACAAAAAAGCAAAACGAACAAGCAATACTTTTAGAGGATTACACCGGTTGGAGTTGTGTCAATTGTCCTGCGGCAGCAGAACTTGTAACTGATTTACAGAATGAATTTGGCGAAAAGTTGGTTGCTATGGCTGTTCATGCAGGTGCTTTTGCAAGACCGAGTTCAGCCAATGGCAATATGGATTTCCGTACTGAATACGGCGAGAAATGGTATAACGATTTTGGAATAACAAGCAACCCTATCGGCGTTATAAATCGTAAGAACAACAGTACAAGTTCCTCAAAAGGAGTACTAAAAGATGATTGGCGTTCGACTATTGTTTCTTTACTTTCTTCAACAAAGCACACAATGAATATTAATCTTGGTGCAACGAAAAGAGATAATAAATTTTTAGTCAGTGTGAATGGTGAAATATTACAAGACATTAATCAACCGGTGTTAATAACTATTTTGGTCTTGGAAGATGGTATAATAGGTACTCAACTGACCAACGATGCAAACAATCCTATGGTTAAAGACTATGTATTCAACCATGTTTTAAGAACCAATGGTCTTGTTGATTATTCATTTTTCGCTTCCGCAAGCGCAAATCAAAATATCAACAAAAACTATGAGATTAATATAAATTCTTCTTGGAATACAGCCAACTGCAAGATAGTCGTATTCGCTACTAACGCCGATAACGGTGAAGTATTGCAGGTAAATGAGATTGATATTGAATAAGATTTTTAGAATATAAATTTGTCATTTTATAAAAATGTCGTATCTTTGCAGCCCAAAATTAGAATGTTATAAACATAATTAAATAGGAAAGGATATTAAAATGAAAAAAATTTATTTGTTTTTGGTTGCCGTGTTAGGCATCTTTATGGCAAGTGCCCAAAGCATTGATTTATTGTATCACGACGAAGTTATTGAGGGTAATGAACTTGCAATTCCATTGGATATGGAACAGCCGATGAGAATAGATTACATTCATATTCAGAATAAAGCCAATACCGAATTGAATTTCCGCGTTGAGATAGATAAGTCTGGCGTTTCTGAGGGTAATGACGTTATGATGTGTTTTAATGGAACATGTATGACAGAAACTGTTTCTACACCTGTATTGATTGATCCGGAGGAAACTTATGAGGGATTTGATTTACAATATCTATATGCCAATGGCGTAACTTCGACAGTTGTTGTGAAATTCATTGACCACAACACAAACGAAGTACTCAAAACATTGAACGTTATTTATCAAGTTCAAAGTTCATTGGCTTCCCAAAACAGCAAAAACGTAAAACTTTCTTTGAATGCACAGCCTAACCCTGCAATGTCTGCAACGAATATTGCGTATTCAATCCCTGCAAATTTCAGAAATGCAAAATTGGTTGTAAGAAACTCTTTGGGTTCAACAGTTAAGGAAGTTAATTTGAAAGTTGGTATCGCAAGCAAAGTTTCGTTAAACGTTTCAGATTTAGTTAATGGAGTTTATTTCTACTCTATCACTGCTGACGGCAGACCTTTGTTGGTAACAAAAAAATTAATAGTTAAACACTAAATCATTGCTTTTAACGATTGACGGCGAGCATTTGACGATGCTCGCCGTTAATCGTTAAATTGTAATAAAAGTAGTTTCAATTTGGCAAAAACAATAGCAAAAATCGTGGAGAAAGGATATGTGTATATACTTACCAATCCCAGTTTCAAAGAGGATTGGGTAAAGATTGGCAAAAGTTCTCGCCCCGTAGATATTAGGTCAAAGGAACTTGACAATACTGCCGTACCTTTACCTTTTGAGATATTTGCGACTATGAAAACTTGCAAATATAACGAGGTCGAAAAATTAGTACATAAGACAATAGATCGTTTAACAGACTTGCGTATTCGCCAAAATCGCGAATTTTTTAATGTCGCCCCGCAAGTGGCTCTTGATATTTTTCGCGATATTGCAACGACGGTTGATGATGCGGAAGTTATTTTATATCATGAGAATAAACCAATTGACAACACAAAACCTGTCAGCATTAAACGAGAAGTTAAACGTTCTCGCTTCAAATTCAGTATGTGCGGCATAAAAATCGGAGAAGACATTACTTTCATTCCTACCGGTATAATCGTAAAAGTAGCATCGGACGATACCATCGAATATGAAGGACGTATATATAAGTTGTCGCCTTTCGTTGGAACATTTATGCCAGAAGATGTACAGAATACATCCGGAGCCTATCAAGGAGCAAAATATTTTTCATATAAGGGCAAAATACTTGATGATTTAAGAAAGGAAAATGAAAATCACGATAAGGTAAGGTAAAAAATGCGAAACAAAGGAATAGAAAAAATAATGTCGCAAATCATAGAATTAAATAGCCATATCAATTAATTGATTAGTGAAACTAATTTTTTAGTTACTGAAACTAATTTTGTGATTAATCCAATGCCTTGATTTTATCCAAAAGACTAAATAATGTCTTTTCTTCTTGCTGCCAATTCAATTGCTTTTGTGCAAACAAACAGTTATCACTTAATTTCTGTAACAAGTCATCATTATTTATCAATTCGTTTATTTGCTTCGCCAACTCCAACGGCTGATACGAAACAACCTCAACACCACAACGGAACTTGTCCTCAATATTTTTTATTTCGCTAAGAGGCGAATACAAAACAGGCACAGCGGAATTGATGTACTCAAAAATCTTATTTGGCAACGAAATAGCATAATTTCTATTAGTCGGCTTGTCTATCGATATGCCCAAAGTGGCGTTTTTAGTCTTTTCAATCATTTTTTCATAAGGCAACTTACCAAGCAAAAAGACTTTATTTCCCAACCCATACCGCTCAATAAGATTTTTTAAGTTCTGAAAAATATCTCCTGTACCACAGATGTACAATTTGCAATCAACATATTGCATACATTCCACCAACTCCTCCAAACCTCTGTCAATATTTGTAGAACCCTGCCAAATAATATATTTTTCTTTGCATGGATAAATTTTTCTCCTTTGATTGTCCTCGCTATATGGCGGAATATTTCTTACAATTTCGGCATTGACTTTATATTTGTCAAAAAAATATTGTTTGATAGGCTCACAAACCGTTGTAATATACTTCAAATTAGGAACGATAGACTTTTCCAAGACAAGCCAAACACGTTGCTGAACACTGCCTACACGCAATTCGGCAACATAACAAAACATCTCGTGAGAATCAAATATAAGTGGTTTTCGCCTCAGCCTACTTACAAGATAATTCGCAAGCAAGGTGTCCAAATCATTCGCCCACAAAACATCAAAACGCTTAAATAACAAAACGAAAAATATTCTCAAATTCAATTCAGCATAATAAAAAACATTCTTCTTAAACAAAAACCTAAGACGAATGGTTTTTAATTTCGGATATTTCAAAGAGAAATCAGCGTTTTGAGATTTCCTTTCTTTGGCAGCCCTTTTGCAAACGACGGTAACTGATAAACCATATTTTTCAAGGCTTTTGCAAGTCTTCAAAACTCTGTTATCGTTATATAAATCATTGCTTACGCTTATCAACGCTCGTTTTTTCATATTGCAAAGGTAAGGAAAAAAACAGCAATTCTAATAATTTCAACTGTTTTTGACCAAAAAACATCGGAATCTCACAACATAATTCACAACAAATTTTATTCCCCCTCTTTCAACGAATAAAGAATTTTGCGTAACTTTGCACACCGATAAAATTTTAGAGCTTTTTAATATCATGAAGTCTGAATACAATTGAATTAAACGTACAAATACTAAAAAACAATAAAATATGAAAAAAGAAATTGCAAAAAACATTTTTGAGGTGGGTGCAAGCGATTGGAACGTTCGTAACTTCCATGGATATTTGACCCACTACGGTTCTTCATACAACGCTTATCTTGTTATAGATGAAAAAATCACATTGATAGATACCGTAAAGGCTCCGTTCGGTGAGGAACTTTTAGAACGTATAACTGAAATCATCGACCCGTCAAAGATAGACTACGTAATTTGTAATCACGTTGAAATGGATCACTCCGGTGCTATGCCCGTTGTTATGAATGCTGCCAAAAATGCAACAGTAATCACAACGGCAAAGGCTCAACAAGAATTGCAATTGCATTACGACACATCTTCTTGGAAATGGGATATTATCAAAAGTGGAGACCAAAGAAAAGTAGGCTCTCGTACCTTTGATTTCGTTGCAACACCTATGGTACATTGGCCCGACAATATGGTTACATATTTGGAAGAAGAAAAGATATTATTCTCTAACGATGCTTTCGGACAACATATAGCTCACAGCGAAATATTCGCCGATGAATTGCCTTTGGATTTCGTTTTCCAACAAGCAAAAACCTATTACGCCAATATAGTTATGCCTTATTCACCACAAGTTGTCAATGCTTTGAAGACTGTCGGTACGTTAAGCATCAATATGATTTGCCCGTCTCATGGTCTTATCTTCCGTAAGGATTTGGATAAATATTTATCTCTTTACACCGATTGGGCAACGGGTAAAACCGAAAAGAAAGCCGTTATCGTATATGACTCGATGTGGCACTCAACAGAAAAAATCGCTAGGGCTGTTGCCAAAGCATTCGAGAATAAAGGCTATAAATTCAAGATGTTTTGTTTGCAAAGCAACCACATTTCGGATATTATGGCGGATTGTTTGGACGCTGAATATATCTGCGTAGGCTCACCTACATTGAACAAAGGAATGCTCCCTACCGTTGCTTCCTTTATGACCTATCTGCAAGGACTTATCGTCAAAGGAAAGAAAGGCTTTTTATTTGGTTCTTACGGCTGGGCAGGATTAAGTATGAAGTTTATGCAACGCTTTTTTGACGAGTCTTGCATTGAAACTGTCGATACAATCAATGAACAATTCGTCCCAACAAAAGACCGCTTGAATGAAATAACAAAACAAATCGAAGACAAGATTTAATCCTTTCAAATAATCTAAAAACAAAACGTCCGCCGAAAAAACTTTTTGGCGGGCGTTTATTTGTTCATCAACTGCAAGCAATAATTTTTCTTTTATCAGTTATCGCAAAACTGATGTTTAAAACTATTTTATTAATCACTCACATTAATTTGCCAATCACTCACACTAATTTGTTAATTCCACACAACAAAAACGTGGTTTCAATTATCAATGAAATCTCTTTATACTATTGAATAAGTGTTACTGAGGTTGGAGTTACATTGAGTCTTGCCGTCTTGCCGTGAATAAAGGCGTGATTATTGGTCGCTATATGCCCTATCGGAAAATCAAACGCCAGTGGAAAATCATAGTCCTTTACGCTCTCGGCAATAATCTCGCAAGCCGTCTTACCAAAGGGTATGGTATTGTCGTGTATATCCGAAACCTGCCCGACTATCAATGCTTTTAAGTTTTTTAACTTGCCGGCACGTTTAAGCGCCTGCATCATTCTGTCGATATGATAAAGGTATTCGTCCAAGTCCTCTATGACAAGGATTTTATCATCCGTGCTTTGAAAACTATCGCTTGCCAAAAGCGAATATATCACCGACAAATTACCGCCTATAACTTCTGCACTCGCTTCGCCACACCTATTTAATTTATGTGGCTTTGCCGTAATCGTATTATCGACTCCGAACAAGATATTTCGCAATGAAGAAACGGCAACATTGGTTTTTGTGTCCGTAATATTGACCGGCATAATGCCATGAACAGATGCCATATTCGCATTATAATAAGCGTGCATCAAAACGGCAGTAACATCGGAATAGCCTATAAGCCATTTCGGGTTTTGTGTAAGACTCTGCCAATTGACCATATCCAAAATCCTCACACTACCATAGCCGCCACGAGCAAAAAACACCGCTGTTATTTCTTTATCGTCTAACATAGTTTGAAAGTCTTCGGCTCTTAAATCATCACTACCTGCAAATTGATTACATTGTGCGTTTATGGTCTTGCCAATAACAACATTCAAATTCCACGAAGTAAGTAATTGCTTTGTGCTTTCGATTTCTTCGGAAAATATTTTACGGGCGGTGGATATTATCGCTACTTTATCGCCTTGTTGCAACGCAGGAGGAATGACTGTCATAATCTTTTGAAATTAGTATTTAATAAATGTATATCTTACAAAACAAATGTCGTATGTTAATGAAAATTACGGAACAGGGTCATAACCGCTGCCTCCCCAAGGGTTGCAACGCAAGATTCGTTTCAAGGCTAACCAAAAACCTTTCAAAGGACCATATTTCTTTATCGCTTCCATGGCGTATTGCGAACACGTTGGGGTAAATCTACATGCCGCAGGTGTATGTGGGGAAATCACGACTTGATAAAACCTTATCAAAAAAATCATAACCCATTGCAACATCTTTAATGGAAAGGATAATATTTTTTTCAGCCTTGTCATTGCTTTGATGTATGAAAGAAATTATTTTTGTTCAGACTCAACGAATATATTCTTTGTTATCTCTTCTTGCAGATGTAATAACACGTCTTTTATTGCTGCATGCAAATCCTCGAAACTCATTAAATGTTTGCTTACATATAGCATCAAAAAATCCATATCAACATTGTTTTCTTTCGCAAGGCGTTTCAAATCCAAAGAACTCTGTCTATAATTTTCTCTTATCAGACGCTTAACTCTGTTTCTATCAACTGCATGTTTTTGATACCGCTTAGGGCAAACTATCAACACCGACACATCTCCGTTCCCCTTTCGCAAAACATATCTTATGCTAAGAGGATATACCAAAAAACTCTTTCCTTGTTTGAAAAGAGTTTCTATTCTTTTTTTGGAACACAATCGCTGTTTTTTATCGAACTCGAACATTATTGATCTGCTTTCTTTGCTTTCGCTGTCTTGGTTGTCGCAGTTTTGGTCGTTGAACTCGTCTTGGCTTTTGAGACCGTTGTTTTAGCAGTTGCAGTCGTTGTTTTAGCGGCAGTGGTTTTGGTTGTTTTCTTTACAGATGCTGCTGTTTTGGTATCATCATCTTTTGTTGCCGTTGCTTTCTTTGAAGTTTTGGCTTGTGATGTCTCTTCAAAGAAATGATCCAACGCCATTATCATCGAAGGACTTTTCACGGTAGGTGCCGCAACGGTTACTTTCAATTTATATTTTTGAAGAGCTTTTTGTGTAGGCTTGCCAAAGGCTGCAAACATCACATCGTCGGAAGTAGTGTTTGGGAAATTGGTTACGAACGATTTTACTCCGATAGGTGAAAACACGACAACCATATCATATTTCTTAATATCTATCTTTGACAAATCTTTCGGTTCTGAGCGGTGCATAACAATCTTTGTATAATTGATATTAGCCGCTTCCAATTTCTTGAAATTAATTGCCGAAGCGTCCTCAGCACAAGGGAATAAATATTTATCCTCTCTATGCTTCAACATAACAGGTATTAACTCGTCAAAAGTCAATTTACCATAAAATATTTTACGCTTACGATACTGAATATAGTTTTGTAGATAATTGGCAATGGAGTCTGTTATGCAAAAGAATTTCATTTCATCGGGAATAACCAAACGCATCTGCTCTGCAAAATGAAAGTAATTATCCACAGCCATTTTACTTGTCATTATCACGGCAGGATAATCCAAAAGATTAATTCTTTGTGCCCTAAATTCCTTATTACTGATTCTTACAACTTCAAAGAATTTGTTAAATGTAAGGTTAAGATTGTATTTTTCCGCCAATAATTTATACTGAGATTGCTCCTTTTCCGCCGGAGCGTTTTGGGAAATCAGTATATTCTTCGCACTTTTAGCCATAAAGTATATATCTTATCTTAAAAAAATAGAATTTTTCCTACAACTATCAATGGTAGCAATTCCAAAATGCAAAGATAGAAAAAAAGATAGATATGAGAAAATCTAAAAGTGTCAATAATTACAAAAAAACACCGCAGCAATCGTGTAACAAACAATAAACCAAGCAGTATCCCCATTACGAAAAAACAAATTTCTGTGTAAAATCTATCGCCGTACATCACAAAAAATGAGGGCAAAATCAGTAAAATTCCAGCCAAAAATCCGAAATTTAACACGATTTGCACATAATAATTGGATATTTTGCGTTCCTTGAATACCCATGCGAAGAATTTTATAAGCAATATCTTGAAAAAATAAATTATTGCAAAGCCCAAATAAATTCCAAGCCACAAAAGAATAGGAGTTTTTATGATTAAATCCAAAGCATTTGAGTATCCCAAAGCATATTTACACAAATCATAATAATCAATGATACCGAAAAGCAAAAAAGTTATAGTCGGAAACAAAATAAATACAATAGGCAAAAATACAAGTGCATGTGTCGTTGTGCCGTCCTTTGTAGTTATCGCAATTTGGTTCTTTGAAAAACAACCGGCAAGAAAACTCCACATCTGCGCTCCTGCAAACCTCAAAAACATTACAAGAGAAAAAACTATAAAAATAAATATCCCAAATATCCAGTTAGACGGCGATTGATAGGTGTTTAATTCCATTTTCATATCCTTTGGACAATAGGTTTTTTCCTTAAACATCGTCGGTCGCTCTTGTTGTTTAAGTTCAGAATCCTTTATCAAGGTGAAAATATATTGCCTGCAAGACACATTCTGTTTATTTGACGACATTTCCAAAGGATTTTTCTGCACGTACTCAGGTACAAACACAGAATCCTTTACAGGTTGCACATTAGTTAAATCAGTATGTAGAGCATCATTTATAGCCATAATCAATTTATTTTGCAACAATAAGTTTTCGTCTATCCAAAACAATGTTTCGATTGGTGATTACAACATAATAAACTCCGTTTTCCAAAAACGAAATATCTATTTGCTTGCTCTCTCCTATGTTATCATCATAATAAACCGTCCTTGCATTATTGTCTATTATGGTTACAGTGCTTTTTTGTGGCAGATTATTCAAATTTATCGTCTTTGCAGCAGGATTTGGGAACATAGCAATATTGCTTTGCATCAAATCATCAAGACCAAATACAACAGAATCCGAACAAACACTCAACACAACATTATCAATCCTTGCACAATCCTCGCCATAAGAGTTGGACTGATCTTTTTCATAAGAAAAACTGACCGTATGGCTGCCGTCAGAAATAGGAAAACTATATTGTTTCCAACCTTCAAGCAGTCCCAAATCATTGTACCCGAAACTCAAATCAAACATAGGCTCATTGTCCAAATAGACCACCAATTTGTCATAATCCTTTTCACTTGACACCATAGCATAGAATGAAATAGTCGAAGACACAGCATTATTCACATTCAAATTAAGTCTTGAACGCTTGTTGTGTGCCAAATTCACTTTGCTCCTTGCACTATATTTTCCACTAAAAGATGTTGTGGAATCAATAACCCACGCATTCGTTTCATCATTTTGCCAATCCAATGTCGCAAAACCATTTTCAAAACTCTCAATCTTTGGTTTCAAATCAATATTAAATGATTTGTACGCATTGTAATCTCCTGCCGTATAATTCAAATCAAAAGAAATTTCGCTTTGAGCGGTATCCGTTAATATAATTTGAAAATTCGCTGTATCTTTTTCATTTACGCCCAAAGTCTTGATTGGATTTATAAAATCATTGACACTTATATTGCTTGACAAATTACCAATCTCAATGCTGCCTTGCGAAGATTGTTGCCTACCTGTGTTTTTCAACAAAACTTTTAGTGAAATGGTACTGCCATTTCTACTCATAGAAGCGGAGTTTATGTATAATTGAGGTGCGAATACTTCTTTTATTATTTCCTTCTCATTGGTTTTCTCATTATTTTGATGAATTTCAAAAATAATATCTGCCAACGAAAAGTTTTTAACCCCACCTTTTACAGTAAATTCAAATGCGTCTGAAAAATGAAGTGTTTCCAAAGAATTAATGTGAGTAATTGGTAAATTAGTGTTTAACACCGATGAATTAGTGTTTAACATCAGTAAAACAGTATCAGTGATTATTTTTATGTAATTATTTTCGCCATTCAAATCAGCTAAACCCACATTTGTAACATCAATATCCCCTGTATATTGCTCGCCTTGCAAAAGGTTTTCCACTTCTTGATTTGTCGTTTTATCTTTGATTTTTATGTTTTTCAAAACAACCAACGCATTTTTCGGGGACGTGAAAACAATGGAATCAATCAAAGGACGATAGAATTGATTGGTCAGCACGATTTTTACCGTTTTGGCTTCGGTTATATCTGCCAAATCAATATTAACATTACCAAGCGAATCGGCTTGAACAGATGCTATCAAACCGTTATCATCACTCAAAGCCACGTATGTATGTGGTATAGTTGTAAAACTTAAATTTTTTTTGCCGCCAATTAACGTGTCGGGAAAATTCCGCTCAAAAGTTTTAGGGATTCCTATATACGGCATAAGAGTGGGGTCTCCCTGCAAATTATACATTTCCCAATAATGCTTGTAATATGGCGACAAAGACTGAGTAACTGCCAAATCGCCGCTCTGAACCATTTGAGCGGAAGTAATATAATGCTGCGAGAATATTTCGTTATGGGTGTGAAACAACCTATCATACATCCCCAATTTGGTCGCATCATATTGCGGATTCAATGATATATCCTTGTAGCCGACTGCCCAATAATAATCCTCATCCCATAGAGTGTAATCCGAAGAACCTATACACGCCACCCCGCCTTTATCTTTTGCTTGCAAAAGACTTTCCGTAAAACAAACAGGCATATCATACTGCCCCGTATGGCAACAATTGTTTATGAAGATTCCATATTTGCCGACATTGTTTAGCAAAGTATCGACGTCCTTTACTCTATATGGCGGATTTTGCCAACCCATAAAACTGCCGTGCCCCGTATAACTTACAAAGGAATTACCAGAAGAAAGATTTTCATATATAAGCGGTTTATTGGAATTATCAGCACTTGTAGGATTGTAATATATATTGGTGTCGGTTAGTGATTGGAAATAATTTTTCAGATAATTGTTTTGTCCGTTTGTCATAGTCGGAGCATTGTCCGAGCCTTCCTTGCCGGCAACCAATAACGAACTATTCAAATATGATGTATCTTCCAAAAGATATTGCTCATATTTTATTGTCTTATCAATAACAGCGTTCAACGTTTGAGTATCCGAGACAGAGATTCTGCCATAGAAAGCATCGGGAAGTATATCTCCTGTGTATTCTGCATAATATAAATCGGTGTAATGTGCAGGGTAATTTTCTATTCTATATTTTCCCTTAAAGGTTGGTACAATATTCGTGTCGCCAACAATCAACAGATAATCTATCGGGGTGTTCAGCGGCGTAGATGATGTGTATAGATTTTTCAGATATGAACGGATTTGAGTCGTATCACTACCTATTTGAGAGGTGTATAGTTCCAAGACTTCAAAACCTTGCATCGTTTTCCATTTTACGAAAGGCGTTAAATTTTCCTTAAACGCTTCATCGGTAACAATAGCAAATTTCAGAGGGGAATTAGCATTTGTTTTAGGAACTGCAGCAGAAAGGTTTTTTTTATGTGCTTTTGCCAAAGAAGTATCTTTCACAGAAACGATTTCAACTTGCAGTTTTTTTACCCTTTCAATCAAATTTTTTACGGGGTTATATCTTAGCGGCGAGATTGATACTACCGCAATGTTTTTATTACGCATAACTCCTATTTTATCAACTTTGACGAGATTTTCGCCTTGAAAAGCATCGGTAGTATAATATTTCTTGTCAATGGCAAAGGAGTATGTTGTATCGATTTTTATTTTGGATTTTTGGATAGGATAAATCAATATATCATCTTTTATCTTGATTGTATCTTTTTCCAATACAGTAACATTAACTTGAATATCGCTGTCAAGCTCGTAAGTAACCAATGAATTTTCCAATGGTAATTGGGCTTGGGCTACTGAATTTGAATTACGAAAATCTTTCCCTAAATCAATAGCATAAAATGTTTGATTGTTCGCAATAATGGGGACGAGATTAAATTCTTCAAATTCTTTGATATATACCTTTCTTTCTTGCGAACAAACAGTCGTTGCAAGAATTATCAGTAAATAAAATATATGTAATTTCGCTTTCATATTTTTCTTTGCAAATCAGCGTGCAATATTACGAAATTTTTTAGATATATAAATAGGTTTCAAAATATTATTTGCACTTCTAATGCTTTTGATAACATTCATAGCAACAATAAAAACAATTACACGCAAGATAAATAATGAAAAATTTATATTGTTTGCCAACAATGTCGTTCGCATAAGTATTTATGCGATTGTCTTGTCATATACCATATTAAACTATTGTCTTGTCAATAATTTCATTGCGGTATCTGTCGTAACCTCTGCTACTTCTTCAAGAGTGATTTCTTTAATTTCGGCAATCTTCTGAGCAATTATTTTTATATACATCGGTTCGTTTCTTTTACCTCTGTACGGGGCAGGCGTGATATATGGAGCATCTGTTTCCAATACTATATTTTGCAAATCTATCCGCCTGACAATTTCCGCCAAATGAGCATTCTTGAAAGTAACCACCCCACCTATGCCTAACTTAAAGCCCATTTCAATGACTTTATTGGCTTGATTAATATCGCCGCCAAAACAATGAAAAACTCCATTATATTTGGCATAGTTCAAATCATTGAAACAAGAAAATATTTCCTCGAAGGCCTTACGGCAATGAATAGATACAGGCAAATCATTGTATTGTTTGCTCCACTGCATTTGAGTTTTGAATGCTGTAATCTGTTCTTCAACAAAATCTCTATCCCAATAAAAATCCAATCCAATCTCACCGATACCACTGATACGCTTGTCGTCCAAATAAGGTTTGATTTGAGACAATTGTAATGACACATCCTTATTCACACTACCGGGATACAAGCCCACAAAAGCATAAAACATTTTCGGATTAGTGTTGTACAAATCAAGCATAGGAGCGATAGATTCCGCTTCTGTTGTCGGCAAAAAAATCTTTTTGACATCATTTTTCTCTGCTCTTAAAACAACAGAATCTATATCGTCCAAAAATTCTTCGCCATAAATATGCGTGTGCGTATCCGTTAATATCATAATATCTTATTTATTGAATTTGTCATTTAGATTAAGTAAAAAAACACTCTACTCCTTAACACACAAAAATACTCCGCCACCAAATGACGGAGTTTATCTTCTTCTCTCGACTAAATCACTTACTACAAAGTCGCTACTTTCTTCATACATTTTGATTTCAAGTTAGCTGCTTTATTCTTGTGAATAATAGAACGCTGTGCCAACTTGTCAATTACAGAAATCATTTTAGGAAGTCTTTCTTCTGCTTCTTTCTTATCTGTAATAGCTCTAAAATCTCTCAAAGCATGTCTCATCGTTTTTGAATAATAACGATTGTACAATTTTCTCTTTTCGCTCTGACGTACTCTCTTTAATGCACTTTTATGATTTGCCATTTTATTTTTAGTCTTTCTTTTATCCTAAACTTTATTCTTCACTTCGCGAAAAACTCTTCCGCCTCTCTTTGTACCCCGTAGGGGATTTGAACCCCTGATTTCGAGAATGAAAATCTCGCGTCCTAGGCCAACTAGACGAACGGGGCGTTGTCTGTTTTTCAGGTTGCAAAATTATAACAATTCTACATACCCACCAAACTTTTCCACAATTTTTTGTCAAAAAAAATAATTTCTATTCTTTATCTCGCTGAAACTCAAAGCCCAATCGTTTAGCCGTAATCTTGCCTCCCAACACCGCAGAAGAGCGTATTTCAGCCACAGAAATCTCTTTTACCTCATCAAATGGCGGTGTTAATAGGTCAAAATTGTTCGCATATTCCATTGAAGAGCGAATAATATCGCAAACGCTTTGCTCATCAATCACTGCCGTATTGAATGAAGAATACAACAAACCTACTTCTCTTTTGCCTTCGATGAAATAATGATTGTCTTTGTTTATAAATACCCTTCCTATCAAATATCCTAAATCATAATCCCTATTATAATCGAATGAATCCGTTAGGAAATTGTATATATTTATCATTCCACAAAAAGAACGATTGCGATCTTGCTGAACATACGGCAAACGCATAACTTCATGGTTGCGTGAAAACTCAAAAACATTGGTGTGCATAACAAAAACAAGTATATCCGAACCAAAACGTATCTCAAATTCATTATTGTTTTTGTCTTCAAACACAAACTCATTCGGATATTCCTTCGACATATATTCCATTATCTCTCTTGCCTGAACACGCATCAGTTCAAAAGTTTTACGAGTTTTGTCCAAAATATCATTCAAAAGTAAGGTCTTGTTATGAATCTGCTTACCCAATTCTTCGTTTGTCATTTCTTTCTAAATTATTAAATTCAACAAAAGTTATAAACCCATATTTTTATAAAAAAGCCCTGCAAAAAATATACTCGCAGGGCTTTATTACAATCTTTATCTCACTTTTTTAATCCTCAGGAGCAATTGCTTCCATAGGACAAACGTCTGCGCAAGTACCACAATCAACACATTTGTCAGGGTCTATTTTATAAATTGGTCCCTCAGAGATTGCTCCGTTTGGACATTCGTCAATGCAAGTGCCACATGCTGCACAATTGTCTGAAATTTTGTATGCCATTTCTTTTAAGTATTTTAAGGTTTATAACTATTTGCAAAAGTATAAACTTTTTGTGATATGAAGTAATGATTTTGAAAAATTTTTCAATATTTCTCAAATGCATTTGTTTAATATCTTATTTTTCAATATCATAATAATTAAAAAAACTTATTTATCCCCTAAATTCATCATAAATAAAAATCCGCTCATTTTCCAAAACAATTCGCCAAAATCAATAAAAAGAAAACTTTAATCTCTCAGACGAAAAAGTTTTCGTAATTTTGCGTTTCAAACGTATGAAAAAACATCTCAACTATGATTAATTTGAAACAAACAGCATTTATATGTTTAATCTCTTTGATTATGTTTTCTTGCTCAAAGGGAGAAAAAAAAGTTGTAGCATCTTACGAAGACGGCAAACCGTTCATTGTCGAATATCTTAAAACAAAAGACGGCAAAAAAGTCAAAACATACGAAGAACATTTCTATAATAACGGTAAGTTACGCTTGGAAGGAAAATTCGACAACAAAAACAAAAGCGGTATTTGGAAATATTATTTTGAAGACGGCACTTTGTTTGCCCAAGCCGACTATTCAAAAAACAAGAACGGCGAAGATTGGCAAATCCTCTTCGACAAAGACTCCGTCCTTATCAATAAAAGTGATAAAATTATCGCAATTGCTTTTTCAAATGAGGGTACTCCCGTTTCCGTTCGCATAAAAAAAGATGATAAGAGAGAAGTATTTTATCGCTTTTTCAATTCTTTCAAAATTATGGAGAGAGTTAATCTTAAAGGCAACATTCCGCAAGGCGAAGCGATGTCTTGGCATGAAAACGGCAACATCAATTCCATACATTATTATATAGATGGTATGCAAGATTCCACTTATACGGTTTATGCCGAGAATGGTCAGAAAATTATTTCGGGTAAATTCAACAAAGGCAACAGAATCGGAAAATGGGAATACTTCTCTTCCGAAGGCAAACCTTTGGGTTACGAGATTTACGACATTGACGGCACAAAACTATCCAAACAAGACAATCAAGGACTAACCTATTCCACCACCCCTCCTTCAAAACGAAAAAATAGTTAGTGATACTAATTTTTTCTTCTCTTTGATTAGCAAAATAGTATTAAACACTAATATCGTAAAAACACACATTGCAAAATTAATATGCGATAACACTATGACGAAGTACTTTAATATTTACATAGTTTTTTTGTTTTTAATTGCCTTTACAAGCATTGACATTTGCTCTGCACAAATGTATAAAGTCAAAGACAGTATTGGCGATAACAATCAAGCAATAAAGATTTTTTCTTTAACGCAAAAAAATAAGAAATCCTCTACAATTTCTTACGTTTTCGCAGAAAACCATAGCGATGTGTCTCTTGGATGCGAGGTTTGGAGAGTAGAAAATTCCGTTAAGACTCCTATGAACTTTTTTGCCATTGCCGCATACACCAAAGACAATTCTGGACGAATGAACTACAATAGCATTTTGCCTTACATCTCAATCTGTCAGGCGGGCAAGCGTACAATCCTTTCGTTTGAGTGTCCGCTGATTGTTCTTTATCCCGAAAGAGCGAACGAAAAGATTTGCGAAAGCAAAAAATTATATGGTCTTATCGGCGAAAACAATATTGATATTATCAATTATTAATTAAATAATAGCCCAAACAAATAAAACAATATTTTTAATTCCTACTAAAAAAACTATGATACAAGAAACGACCTTGATGCAAGGAATGAGAAAAAAAATGGTAGAAACGCTTATAGCAAAAGGCATAACCGACCAAAAAGTTTTGGACGTTATGGGTAAGATACCACGACATTTGTTTATGGATAGGTCTTTGGAAATGCTCGCTTATGAAGACAGAGCGATAGGAATACTTTGCGACCAAACCATATCTCAACCTTCGACAGTCGCTTTTCAAACTCAACTATTGGAAATTAAAAACAGAGAAAAAATCCTTGAAATCGGCACGGGCAGTGGTTATCAAACTGCGGTTTTATATAAATTGTCGTCAAGAGTTTATACAATTGAAAGGCAGAAACCTTTATACACATCTGCCCAAAATCTTTTTGATATATTGAATATACACCCATTATGTTTTTATGGTGATGGCTACAAAGGTTTGCCTCAATTTGCTCCTTTCGATAAGATTATCGTTACTTGCGGAGCGCCATTAATTCCGCAGGATTTGGTAAATCAGTTAAAGGTTGGCGGTATTATGGTCATACCTGTTGGAGACGAATGTCAAACTATGTTCAAAATCACCAAAGTATCGGAAACCGAATTAAAAAAAGAAACTTTCGGCAATTTCAAATTCGTCCCCATGCTTAAAGACAAGCAACAATAAACAGCCGTTATATCAATTATCGTCTTCATTTAAGCACTGCATAAATTTATTCCATTTATTAAAAAATTAGTGTTAAACATTAGCAAAATAATCACTCACACTAATCCGCTAATGTTTAACACTAATTCATCAATAGGTGATATTAATTTTTTGAAAACACATAGTCGCAAAATGACAACAAATATGGTTATATTGTTTTGATATGCAATAAAAATATCACGCTTATACTCAAAATTCATTTCAAGATAAAACAAATGCTTCACTAAAAAGACTACCCTAATAATGGTGGTGATTACCAAATATTTAATAAAAATTACGATAAAAAAGTAAAGTTTCCATTTGTCTAATATTGAAAATATTTATATATTTGCACCTCATTTTGCAGATAATGACAAACTAACTTAATGTTTAATATAAAATTTATTAAAATGAAAAAACACATGATCTCCAAACGAAATTCAGCCGACAAGGGGGGGGGGTGGATTGTATCCAATCCTTGTACGGACTGTGCGTAAAGGAAATTTCCAGATTCTTTGTCTGCTTTTGACTATATTGCTGTCGTTAAGCGGATACTCGCAAGTAACCTCGTTGTCTGAGGGATTTGAGGGTTCAACTTTCCCTCCCGATGGTTGGGAAGTCAAAGGAACTTTGCCTTCCAAGTGGCAAAAATCCACCACTTCCACTAACAGTGGGACTCAGTCTGCTGAACATTCTTATGCAGCAAATGGGTGTAGTAATTTTTTGATTACTCCACAAATTTCTGCCGAAAGTGGAACGGTATTAAGTTTTTATACTAAAATTTCAAGTGCGTATTTTGCAAGTAATAGTATATTAACGATCGAAGTTTCTACTCAAACGACAGATACTACAAACTTTACATCAGTTCAGACTATCCCTTTGACGGACATTTTCACACTACACCAAGTAGATTTGTCTGCTTATGATGGTCAAAACATATATGTTGCTTTTCATCTAACAGATGACGATGGAGCGTATGTGTTTGTTGATGATGTATCGTTGAATATCGTTACCTGTCCTACTCCTAATAGTATCGTAACGAACTTTACTACTACCACAGGAACTATAACATTCAATGGTCCTTCTTCTAATTATGATTTTGAATATGCTTTAAGCGATGAAACTTGGAATGAAAATAATATTTCTTCTGAAACTTCACCTATTTCTCTTTCAGGATTACAATCCGGTAAAAATTATAAATACAGATTGAGATCCAATTGTGGTGCTGACGATGTCAGTGATTGGGTTGAAGGAACCTTTGCCACTGCATGTGATTTCTACACAATTGATGATAATAATACTTATGTAGAAGATTTTGAAGCTTACACAAAAGGGACTGTTCCACTATGCTGGAATGTAATTTCAGAACCTTCTTTGTATCCATCTGTCGTTTCTAATACTCAAAAAAAAGAAGGTAATAATGGATTTATAATATATGCCACATCTACATGTCAGAAACCGACAATTGCCTTACCACAATTTACTAATGATTTGTCTGAACTTAGAATTCAGTTCTACGGAAGAAAAGAGAGTGCTACATATTATGGAAGTTTGGAAATAGGTTATGTAACCGACTTAGAAGATGCTTCTTCTTTTGTTGCTTTGAAAAGCATAACTGGTACAACATCTTGGGAAGTCTATAAAGTGGATCTTTCTTATTATGCAGAGCAACTCCAAAGTGCAGAAGGTGTACCTAACTTGGCTATCCGTCATAATAGTAACCTAACATCATCTAATTATTATTGGGCAATAGATAGTTTAGCTGTTATGTTAGAGCCTGCTTGTACAGAGCCGTCTGACCTTACAGCAATCAACATAACCTCTACATCTGCAAAACTTAAATGGCTTTCTACTGCTGCCACTTTCAACATAACGGTAAAGAATTCGGAAGGAGAAACAGTTTTGAATGAAATAGGTCTTACTTTTGACAACAACGAATATGATTTATCAGGCCTTAACGCTTCTACAACATATACTGTTACTATCGAAGGTTTCTGCGATGACGGTAGTGCTACCGAGACTGCTACAATCACTTTTGAAACGCCATGCGATGCACTTGTTGAAGAGTCTTTGCCTTATGTTATGAATTTTGAAGCAGAGACCGCTTCTTCTTATAACTTGATGAATATTGCTTGTTGGACGATTTTGGAAAAAGCAACATACTATGGATACGAATATCCTAATATTATCAATAATTCTTCCGTTGCACACAATGGAAGTAAGTATATGAGACTTTATAGTTCATATTACAATGGTAATATGGTAGCCTTGCATGGTTATCAGGGCAATATAAAAGATTTGCAATTGGCTGCATACATAAAACCGGGAAGTAATAGTTATTACTACGGACAAGTTCAAATAGGTGTTTTAACTGATTTGAATGATACATCAACATTCCACGTTGCACAAACCATAGCTGCAAAAGATTTACCAAATTCAAATTATAACTTATACGAAGTAAAATTCAACAATTTAGATTTTGAAATTGAAGACGGTGTAATATATTACCCGGCTATTAAATACCTTTCAAATAGTAGTCAATATGCTTGGTATGTTGATGATATAATTTTGCAAAAAATACCTGAATGTCCTGCTCCCGAAAATATCGTAGTAAATGAAATAACTACGACTTCAGCAGAAGTATCTTGGTCGCAATATGGAGATGTTGCAACAGAATGGACGGTATATTATAAGAAAACAAACGAAACAGAATGGACGGAAGAAACTGCAACTGCAACCACTTATACATTGAACAATTTAGATCCCGGAATAAATTATGAAGTAAAGGTAGCAACTGTATGTGATGAAAGTGTCCTTATGTCAAAGGATATAGTACCTTTCACAACTCTTTGTATAAATTTGACGATGGAAGATCTTCCTTACTTCAATGGATTTGAAGATGAAACAATAGGTCTTATGCCTAATTGTTGGTCTGCTCCTATTGCCAACACATCCGGTTCTACTGTATATCCGAATGTCTATAACTCTAATGCAAGAACAGGTTCAAAAGATATGTATTTTTCAAACGGTAATTCAAGCTCACTTATGATAACCTTAAATGGTTATCAGGGAGACATTACAGAATTGCAACTTGTTGCTTGGGCAAAACCTTATGATAATACTGCATCTTATGGTAAATTGCAGGTTGGTTTTGTTACAGATGTTACAGATACTTCAACATTTGTTGTTGTCCAAGAGTATCCTGCCACTGATTGGTCAGATCCGATTTATGATGAAATGATAACTCCTTTCAATACTCTTGAAGATTTTACTGCTGATGCCGATGCTGTTTATTACCCAGCAATCAAATATATAAGCGGTGGTACTTACTCATCTTGGTATATTGATGACGTTACATTGGAAGTTATTCCAGAGTGTGCAAAACCAACAAAATTGGCTGCTACACCAGAGACAACAACAGCTACTCTTACATGGCAACAATCCGATAACAACACCTCTTGGGTGGTTTATTACAAAAAAACGACCGATACGGAATATCAAACTCAAATTGTAAATAATGCCCCTACAACAACCTTAACAGATCTGAGTCCTGTTACCATGTATGATGCATATGTAGAAGTGGTTTGTGCTGAAAATATAGCCAGCAATCCAATCAAGTTTAAAACAACTTGCCCTGATGAAATTACAATTACAGATAACGACAAATATATTGAAGATTTTGAAACTTACGCCACGAGCACTGGTGCAACTCCTGATTGTTGGACGAATATGACACCTGTTTCTTCCAGTTATTATAGCAGTGGTGTTGTTTCTTCCGATGCTAAATCCGGTTATAAGTCATTCTATCTATATATTCCTTACCAAGATTATGGCTCAAACGGAACTACTCAACCAATGTATGCTCTTCCAAAATTCTCCAATGATTTGGAAACTCTGAGATTATCATTCTATGCGCAAGCAAGTTCTACTTATTCTTGTGGGGATTTACAATTGGGTTATCTAACGGATTTAAACGATACTTCTTCGTTCGTGATATTGAAATCTTACACGGCATCGGAAGTAGGTGGTAGTTGGAAACTTCTCAAAATAAATATGTCTGACTTTTCGGAATCCATCTCTGCCGATGAAAGTTCTGATAAATACTTGGCGATTCGTCATAACAAGCCTGGATATACTGGTTATTCGAGTCTTTCTTATTATATAGACTCGTTATCCGTAGGATTAATCCCGTCTTGTTCGGATCCGAGTGGATTAGTCGTTTCCGATATTGAAGAGACTTCCGCAAACATTACTTGGAACGGTGATGCTTCTTCATATAACGTTAAAGTGGTTGTTGAAGGCACAAATGACGTGGTTATGAATGAAACAAATGTTTCCGAGAACACCATTGCCATTGAAAATTTAACAAGCAATACATCTTATATCGCGACAGTTACAGGTGTATGCGAAGACGGAGGTTTAACAGACCCTGTTAGTACTTTATTCCATACTCATTGTTCGGCAATGTCTATCCCTTGGGAGACTTCGTTTGAAGATTTGAATGCAACTTCATTGTACTATTGCTGGACAAAACTTAATACTAATGCTTCTTATCCTAACATTAGTACTTATAATGGAAATACAGGGCAAAAAAGCATGTATTTCTATACCTATTCCGGTAATAACACCATAATCGCCCTTCCTCGCTTTACAGATGATATTAATACTCTAAGACTTACTTTCCATTCAAAACCTTCAGGTACCGAAAGTTCCTACGGTAGAATGAGAGTCGGTCTTACAAATTCTTTGGATATGGCAGACACGGCAGACATAGTTTATGTTTGGGAAAAATCTGCAACACAATATCCGTCTGCTAATTATTTTGAAGAGGCTGTTGATTTCGATCAAGCTACAATAGAAGGTGAAAACATATACATCGTATTCAATCATGACAACGCTAATTCTTATAGTTGGTACATTGATGACGTATCTGTTGATTTGATTCCTGATTGCGACAAAGCGCGTAATTTGAATGTTACTAATGTTACAGCAGAGTCAGCGACTCTTTCTTGGACAGCCGTAGGTTCGCAAAAGGATTTCACCGTTTATTACAAGAAAACATCTTCTATGAATTGGTCGGAAGCAACTGTTGATGATCTGACTGCTTCTTTAACGGACTTGGAAGCAATCACCGAATATGAAGTATATGTTAAAAATACTTGTGCAGACGAAACGACCAAAACCTCTGATACAATCAAATTCAAGACACCTTGTGCTGCAATCACAATTGATGACGAAAATAACTATGTACAAGATTTTGAAACGTATAATAATGGAGAACGTGTAGAGTGTTGGGAGGTTGTGACTGAGGCTACTGCATATCAGATAAAAGTTACAAATGAATCAAACTATGTTTATTCAGGCACAAAAGCTCTTAAAATAACATCTAATACTGCAAGTCCTAAATCAATAGTAGCGTTGCCGCAATTCACAAACGATTTATCAACCCTTAGAGTTCAGTTTTATGGTAAGTCGGAAGGTAACAATGGTGGTGATTTGGAATTGGGATACATAACAGATTTAAACGATCCTACATCATTCGTTGCTTTGAATTCATGGCCAAAAACACAGACTACTTGGGCTCTTTGCAAAACCGATTTGAACAATTATTCCGAACAATTGGAAAATGCAGGTAGCGTTACTTTGGCTCTAAGAGAAGTTTATACCAGCACCTCCTATTGGTCTTGGGGAATTGACAGTTTGGTTGTAAGTCTGATACCTGCTTGTTCGGAAGCTGGTGCAATTACTGCAACGGATATAACCGAAACTTCCGCTACAATATCTTGGGCTTCCAATGCTTCTGCTTTCAACATTGTCATAAAAGATGCTGCTGACACAGAAATTGCTTCGGAAGAAAATTATAGTGAAACTTCTTATGATTTGACAAATCTTACAGGCAATACTATATATACCGTAAGTATAACCAGCATTTGTGATGACGGTTCCACAACGGATGCTACGACTTATTCATTCAAAACTCTTTGCGGATCATATACAATCTCGGAAGATTACACTTACACGGAAGGTTTTGAATACGGAGCAGCAAATATATTCCCTGATTGTTGGACTACCGTTGTTGATGGAACAAATACAAAGGCAGCAACATATTCCGGTGGTAAGACTGGTAGTTACTCCTTCGCGTTGAAAGCTTCTTCCTCAGAATGTAAGCAACCAATGGTAGCAATGCCTGTATTTACAAATGATTTATCAACTCTTAGAGTACAATTCTATGCAAAAGCAGAAAATTCAATAAAATCCGGAGATTTGGAATTCGGTTATTTAACAGATTTAACGGATTCTTCAACATTTGTTGTATTGAAGTCTTGGCCAAAGAATATGATTTCTTGGACTCTTTGCAAAGTCGATCTTGGTATGTATGCCGACCAATTGCCACAAACAACGGAAGGTGTAAGATTGGCATTCCGTCATAATAATCCTAATCTGGGAACTTCTTGGTACTATTATACAATAGATGACATTGTTGTTAAACTTTCTCCTGATTGTATAGAACCTAATGACTTAACAATAGACAATCTAACAACAAATTCGGCAACATTGAGTTGGACATCTTCCGCTTCCGAGTTCAGTATTGTTGTCAAAGACGCTGCGAATACTGTAATTATTAATGAAGACGGTATAAATGCAAACTCTTATGACCTATCAGATTTGGAAAGCAATACCGTTTATACAGCGACTGTTACATCTATATGCGGAGATATAGAAACCGAAGCTGACGAAACCACAAGTATTACATTCCGTACGCCTTGTACTGCAATCACCGAAGATATGTTGCCTATGACTTGGGATTTTGAATCCGATAACACAGTAGGCTCATCATCATATCTTTTACCAAGTTGTTGGCAAAGAATAACTGCAAACAATAATCCATATGTTTATAATTATTATCCTTATCAAGGCTCGAATTGTCTGTACTTCGTCGGTGGCAACGACGGTATAGTTGCTATGAGAGAAATAGATGCTTCTCTTCCAGTTAATTCATTACAATTAACATTATACGCTAAAAAAACTTATTCTTACTATACTGGAAGTTTAGATATCGGTGTTATGACAGATCCTACTGACAAGACGACCTTCACATCGGTGGAAACAATAGACTTAACGAGTGATTATACGAAATATGAAATCGCATTAAATGGATACGAAGGCTCAGGAACTTATATTGCATTCAGTGTAACATCCAATAACTCTGCTAACATTGCCCTTGACAATTTAACATTGGAGAAGATGCCAAGTTGTGCTAAAATCAAAAACACTTCATTTACAAGCACATCAACAAGTGTAATAATCACATTGAACGATGCAAATCCTGATTTGAATTATAATGTATATTACAGACTAAGCGGTTCTACCGATGATTACTCTATGGTTGTCGCTGTTGATGGTGTCGCATCTATCTCAAATCTTACAGCTGCTTCTACATACGAATATTATGTGGAAAGTGTATGTACCGAAGGAGATAACACTATTTCCGACACTTACACTTTCAAGACAGCATGTGATGTTATAACTGTAACCAACACCACATATTGGTTAGAAGACTTCTCTACCTCAGATGCCCTTGATTGTTGGATTTTGTCTTCAACTGGTAACAAGTCTTGGTCAATTTCAGAAGGAGCTTTATATCATTCTTTTTATTCCAGCAATGATTCAAGTGATGCCATTACCCCTATATTTGATTTGACCGGAGTAACAAATCCTTATGTGGCGTTCAAACACATGCAAAAACCATATGAGACTATTTATTCGGAAGAATTGAAAGTATTCTATCGTACTTCCGAAACAGATGATTGGAAAATATTGGCTGACTACACTACACCTTCTTCTGTGTTTGTTGATGACACATTGGCATTACCTAACAAGAGTGCTACGTATCAATTGAACTTCCGTATGATTGCCAAAGATGCTATGGGTGTAAAAGTTGATGATCTTGTTATCTTCAACAAGGTAGATGGCGAAACACCACAGCCTTGCGATGTACCTACATCATTGACAGTAACATCTAAGACGCAAACATCTGCAACCATTACCTGGGCAGGCAGTGCTGCATCATACGATGTACAATTAGGCAACAACGCTTCTGTAAATGTAACTGCAACAACTTATACGTTTGATAATCTAACGGCAGGAACATCTTACACTGCAAAGGTACGTGCAAATTGTGGCGAAACAACTTCCGATTGGGTAACAGTAACATTCACAACAGAGGAAGAAGAACAGCCTACATGCGAAAAAGTAACGAACTTGACTGTAACACCAACTTACAATTCAGTTATCTTGACTTGGAATGGTGATGCTGCATCATACGATGTACAGTTAGGCAACAACACTTCTGTAAATGTAACGACAACTTCTCATACATTCAACAACTTGACAGCAAGTACGACCTACACAGCGAAAGTACGTGCAAACTGTGGTAATGGTCTAACGAGTGAGTGGGAAAGCATTAACTTCACAACCGATGCAGAACCGTCCGAGGACTGCGATGCACCTACGAATGTAACTACAAATGAGATAACACAAACAACAGCAGTTATCAGTTGGGAGGGCACGGCAGAGACTTACGAAGTAACTGTTGGCGATAAAGCCCCTGTAAATGTATCTGCTAAATCCTATGCTTGTTCAGACTTAACGGCAAACACGACTTACACAGTCAAGGTACGTAGTATCTGTGGCGACGGAAAGATGTCAGAGGCTGCAACAGCAACATTTAAGACATTGGAAGACCAAAGTGGTTTAACAGATGTTGAGAACGAATTAAGTGTTAAAGTATATCCTAACCCAACGACAGATAATGCGACATTGGAGATTAAGGGCATTAACGGAAGAGCAAGATTAATTGTAACTGATGTTAATGGTCGAGTAATTGACGATGTAAATGTATCTGACGGCGTTGAGACAATAACAATCAATAGCGAAAGATATGCAAGCGGTGTATATTACGTAAGAGTAATGGGCGAGGGTATCAACAAAACAACTACATTGATTAAGAAATAATCAAACGAGTTTTCAATTTTCAAAGGTGGAGTTTTATAACTCCACCTTTTTTGTTTCAAAAATTATTTCAACTGGATATTATAAGTACTATGCCCCTTTAATTTTACCTTGACTTATGATTTCGTGTAACTTTGAACGCTTTGTTAAGCGTTTTAGACGCTAACCTCAACGTTTTATATTTGCATACATTTGGTGAGTGATTTATACGCTTACATTAACAATAATTTCTCTTGAAAGCATATTCCTACAAGTTCGGGAATACTTTCTTTTTTATTTATCTATACAAGCAAGATATCAAAGATTGTTTTATTTCTTAAATTTTGAATAGTCAATATTGTTTTTATTAGGTAATTTGTTATTCTCTTCTATCCAATTTATCTTTATTGTTTGTAATGTTTTTAGTAAAGTCATCATCACATTATTATTGTTTTGCAAATTCAAAGTTTCGGATTTAGGTAAACTACAACACGTTTTTACGCTATTGTCTCTATAAGTAAAAATAGTGTCTCACATCGTCAAAATAATGTTAATGATTATTTTATCGGTATCATTGAATATTTTGTTCGTTATGTTAATAAGTAAATTTGAGTGAGATATATATGGGTAGGAAAACGAAAAGCAAAAAATAAAGAAGAATATATTTTTGCGGGTTTTTATT
>NWBO01000140.1 GCA_002633275.1 Bacteroidales bacterium Phil12 | reverse complement strand
GAAATTTGTTCATCCGGACGATACCTCTGCGGCAAAAGGTAATAAGGACTATGTCAAACTAAAAACGGAACCTGCTATTCGTTTTGCTGAAATCTTATTGATTTACGCTGAAGCTTTGAATGAGTTGGAAGATGGATCTTCATACGACATTCCATCTTGGGATGGCTCTGCCAGTTATTCTGTCAAACGTGACATAAATGAAATGAAAAAAGGTATTCGTCCTGTTCGTTGCCGTGCAGGGGTTCCCGATTATACATTGCCAGAGTATCAAGACCGGAATGTATTCCGTAAGAAATTGAAGCATGAGCGACAGATAGAGCTCATGGGAGAAGGACATCGTTATTTTGATCTCCGCAGATGGAAAGACGCTCCGATTGAAGAGTCAATGGAAATATATGGTTGTGATGCTCTTATGACTGAAGAAAATAGAGCAGCGTTTCATTCACCAATTGTAGTCAATGAACTTCCAACTGCTTTTTCTCGCAAATTATATTTCTGGCCTATCAGTCATGAGGAGTTGAAACGCAATAAGCTGTTGACACAAAATCCGGGTTGGACATACAATGATTAATTTTAAAATGATATAAGTATGAAAATTATATATAATTGTTGGTTTGCATTATGTATGTTGCTCTTGATCACTTCTTGTAATGATGAGTGGAAAGATGAGCAGTATCGGCAATATATTTCTTTTAAAGCACCTATAAAAGATAAAGATAATGGGGTAACTCCAATATATGTGAGATACAACCCTGATGGAAAAGTACGCTATCAGTTACCGGTTATAGTTAGTGGGTCAACTACGAACGAACAAGATATAGATGTCCATGTAGCACTATATGAGGATACCTTGGAAATATTAAATAGAGAACGTTTCAGCGGGCGTACAGATTTATGGTATACGCTATTGGAGGAAGATAAATATGAATTCCCGGAAATAGTTCATATTCCTGCAGGAACATGTGTGGAACAACTAAATATTGATTTTGATTTGAGAGGAATCAATATGACAGATAAATGGGTGTTGCCTCTAACTATCGTTGATGATGCTTCTTATAATTATCAAGGTCATCCACGTAAAAACTATGCAAAAGCATTATTGCGTGTAATTCCTTTTAACGATTATTCCGGTTCATATAGTACAAGTACAATGGAAGTGTATATTCGAAATGCAAATGGAAGTACTGATAATAAACCGATGGTAACCAATAATCGTACAGCATATGTGGTAGATAATAATACTATTTTCTTTTATGCCGGTTTAATGAGCGAAGATTTATCAAGAGATGAACGGGAACTTTATAAAATATATATACAGACAAATCATTGAGTATGTGGGCAGATGACGAAGAAAAGATTGGATTTAAGCTATACGGTACTCCTGCTTACAGCGTAACGGAAACTATGGATGCTACACGACCTTATCTAAAACATCGCTATGTTTCATTTACTATTGAATATGATTTTAAAGATGTAACTTCTCGAAATCAAGAAGTTCTTTATAAAGTTAAAGGAACAATGCTACTGGAACGAAATCTCAATACTCAGATTCCAGACGAAGATCAGCAGATTGAATGGTAAATAATGAAAAATTAAGAACTAGTCTGATGATCTAATTATATTTTATGGATTAGCAGATAAATACCATAAAATAAGAGAATAAGTTAGGCGTGATTCAGTAAACGACTTACGTGATTGAACCACGACAATAATTTAATATTCAATATAAGATAAATAATTAAGTAGCCTGTCATTGTCTAAATCGAGTTCAATGACAGGCTGTTTAAATTGCTTACAGTATGCTGCGAATATGATAATAAAGAATTTGATATAAATAAAAGGTTTTAAGTTAAGAAGAATGAGTATCTCTTATTAATTCATTCTTTAAGATTAAATTTACAAATAACAAAAAAGTAGAAACAGTGACGATAGAACGAGTATTGGGATCCAAGCTAATTGAATTGCTGTAACTGGGGATTTTTAGGGATAATCGCGTCATCTTATTTACATAAAGTTACATGTCTTCTAATCCTAAGACTCGTGTTTCAATATCGTATTTTGCCATCTCTTTGTGCCTTAAATGTTCCACTTTTTCCATGAACGTTGAATGAACATAATTATTCTCTGGCATCCGTTTAACTTCTGCTATAAGGGCTTTTTTTCCACTTGATTTAAGAGCTACAATATCAATTTCATAAGAGTTTAATCGTTCTTTGTTTGTAGAACTTTTAGTTTCCCACCAGGAACCAATTTCTTTAAACCCACCTTCTTCTGCTAATTTCTGTTTAAAATAGTTTTCTAACACTCTGCCTGAATAAGTCTGATAATCAGCCTTTGCTAGTTGACGCAGGTCTTCAAAATTCTGTAGTTCAATATATGAACGATTCCGTTCGATGTATTTAAACCAGAAATTTAGAAAATTATCTCCAATAATATATCGTACATTTTTCTTAGTACCTGGTTTCGCAAAAATAGGCCGTTCGCGAGTTATCAAATTATACACATTTTCTAATTTACTTAAATGACCTCCGATAGATATCCCCCCTAGTACTGACTCTATTTCCCCTTGTGTATAATGCCCATTTGCTATTTCTAATAAGATGGAAAAGTAAATGCCATAATTTTTTCCAAATTCAGTAATCAACAAATTACGTCCTTCATC
>NWBO01000139.1 GCA_002633275.1 Bacteroidales bacterium Phil12 | reverse complement strand
GATGCGATTGTGGTCGTCGAGGGTGTGCATGCCAAGCTTGACCAAGGTTATACATCTGCCCGTCTGGCTTCTATCGATGCCATGAATGAATTGGGTGGTGCTATCGTATCTATTACGCTGGTTATGATGGCCGTATTCGTTCCGGTAAGTTTCATGGGAGGTACAGCAGGAACATTCTATCGTCAGTTCGGTATGACTATGGCTATCGCTATCGGTCTGTCCGCATTGAACGCATTGACTTTGAGTCCGGCTTTGTGCGCCGTTCTTCTGAAACCTCACAAAAAAGAAGATGGAACAACGGAAGACTCCACATTGAAAGAACGTATGAAAGTAGCCTATACGGCAGCCCATACAACTATGATCAACAGATATACCGAAGCTATCGGAAAGATGTTGCATCCGGGAATTACACTTACTTTCACGCTTATTGCCATTCTCGGCATGATCTTTGGTTTGTTCAGTATCAATCCGATAGTCACTGCAATTTTCGTAGTGCTTAGTATTCTGGCACTGATCGGAATGAGTACGAAGAAGTTTAAAAACAGATTCAACGATACATACGAATCAATCCTGAAACGTTATAAGAAACGAGTACTGTTCTTTATCCAGAAGAAATGGTTGTCTATGGGATTAGTTGTCGCTTCCATTGCGATACTTGTATTCTTCATGAACACCACTCCGACAGGTATGGTGCCTAATGAAGATACCGGAACGCTGATGGGAGCAGTGACATTACCTCCGGGTACTTCCCAAGACCGTTCTGAAAAAATCCTGGCACGTGTAGACAGTCTGATCGCTTCCGATCCTGCGGTATTGTCACGTACCATGATTTCCGGATTCAGCTTTATCGGTGGCCAGGGACCATCATACGGTTCTTTCATCATCAAACTGAAAGACTGGGACGAACGTTCCATGATACAGAATTCAGACGTTGTAGTCGGTTCCTTATATATGCGTGCACAAAAGATTATCAAAGAAGCACAGGTATTGTTCTTCGCTCCTCCTATGATCCCGGGTTACTCGGCATCTACGGATATTGAGGTCAATATGCAAGATAAGACCGGTGGTGATCTGAACAAATTCTTCGATGTGGTTAATGATTATACGGCAGCATTGGAAGCACGTCCGGAAATTAATTCAGCAAAGACTTCCTTCAACCCGAATTTCCCGCAATACATGATTGACATTGATGCGGCAGCTTGTAAAAAAGCTGGCATCAGCCCGAGCGATATCCTCACTACTATGCAAGGATATTACGGAGGTTTGTACGCATCCAACTTCAATCGTTTCGGTAAGATGTATCGTGTTATGATTCAGTCAGATCCGTTATCACGCAAAAACCTGGAATCTTTAAAAAATATCAAGGTGCGTAATAGTGCAGGCGAGATGGCCCCGATTGCCCAGTTCATTTCTGTGGAGAAAGTATATGGTCCGGATATTATTAGTCGTTTCAACCTTTATACCTCTATGAAAGTAATGGTAGCTCCGGCAAGTGGTTATACATCCGGTCAGGCATTGACGGCTCTTGCCGAAGTTGCTCAAGAAAACCTGCCTACCGGTTATACGTATGAACTAGGAGGTATGGCGCGTGAAGAGGCTCAAAGTAGCGGAAGTGCTACCGGACTGATTTTTGTACTCTGTTTTGTATTCGTTTACTTATTGTTGAGTGCACAGTACGAAAGTTACATTCTTCCATTGGCCGTATTATTATCCATTCCGTTCGGTCTATTAGGCAGTTTCCTGTTTGTGAATGGTGTAAGTGCTATCGGTAATATTTCGGCATTGAAGATGATTCTGGGTACGATGTCAAACAATATCTATATGCAGATCGCGTTAATCATGTTGATGGGTCTGTTGGCGAAGAATGCCATCTTGATCGTAGAGTTCGCCCTAGATCGTCGCAAGATGGGTATGAGTATCACTTGGGCAGCTGTATTGGGTGCCGGTGCTCGTCTCCGCCCGATTCTGATGACATCATTGGCGATGGTAGTCGGTTTGCTTCCGTTGATGTTTGCCTTCGGTGTAGGTGCCCACGGTAACCGTACACTAGGTACTGCCTCTATCGGTGGTATGTTAATCGGTATGATTTGCCAAATTTTCATCGTTCCTGCCTTGTTTGTTATCTTCCAGTATCTGCAAGAGAAAGTTAAACCGATGGAATGGGAAGATATTGACAATGCAGATGCCGTAACAGAGATTGAACAATACGCTAAATAATGAAATTCGATATGAAGAAACAGATTCTATATATGTTGTGCGCAACTGCTCTCTTGAGCAGCTGCCACATCTATAAGTCGTATGACAGACCCGAAGATATCACTACTTCCGGCCTGTATCGCGATCCGGTAGCGGATAATGATACACTGGTTTCGGATACGGCTAACTTCGGCAATCTGCCGTGGAGA
>NWBO01000138.1:13169-17876 GCA_002633275.1 Bacteroidales bacterium Phil12 | reverse complement strand
TACCTTTATGTTTCAAGTTATCATTTTAGACTGCGGATGTAATCAGATGGTGATATTCCAAATTCATTCTTGAAGTTTACAGTGAACCTTTTTGGAGAACTGAATCCCACCTCATAGGCAATTTCTGCAATTTGTTTCTGGCTTTCCTTTAGAAGTTGCTTACTGCGCTTCAAACGGATAATCCGGATGAATTCTGCCGGACCTTTACCGGTGATACACATCAGCTTTTTGTAGAGATGGCTACGACTCAACCCCAATTCTGCTCCTAACATTTCCACAGAGAAGTCGGAATCACTCATGCGCTCTTCTACTATTTTGATAGCTTTTTCAATAAATTGTTCGTCTAGTGGAGTGATTGTTATTTCATTAGGTGTCACTTCTATTTTCTGACTGAATTTACGATGGCTTTTTTCTGTCCATTCAATAAATTTCCTGATGCGCAGCTTTAGTAATTTGAAGTCAAAAGGCTTTACGATATAGTCATCGGCTCCTTGCTCAAATCCTTCACTTTTGTATTCTTCTGCCATACGGGCTGTAAGCAATATAACGGGAATGTGGGACCATTGCATGTTTGTTTTGATTTGCCGACATAGCTCTGTTCCATTCATCACTGGCATCATGATGTCGCTTATTACAATATTGACACTGTTTTTTTCTAATATCTTCAATGCCTCTGCTCCATTGTAGGCAACCTGTATGGCGTATTCATCGGACAGGTATTCAGACATGAAACTACAGAAATCCTTGTTGTCGTCCACCAACAAGATGGTATACCGCAATTCTTCCGCATTTGGAACGGGAAGTTCATTCGGAGCTTTGTCATTGTTTAGCAGTTCCGGAAGTAATTCCTCCTTTTCACTGGCATATGTGACGATAGGCAATTTAACGGTAAATACGGAACCTTTAGGAAAATTGTCTGTAACGGAGATTGTTCCTTTGTGTAGATGTACATATTCGTTTGCAATATGCAGGCCGATTCCACTGCCGGTTTTTTCCGAAGTTTGTTGCACCTGATAAAAACGTTCGAAGATATGTTTCTTGTCTTTGTCTATGATACCTTGTCCGTTGTCTGCCACACAGATGCATACATTGTCATCTTCGCGATAAAGATGTACATTGATTTCTCCTTTATCAGGAGTGTATTTGAAGGCATTGGACAACAAGTTGTTCATTACTTTTTTTATTTTAACCGGATCGAAGGACATGTTCAGGTTTTCTACTTCGCACATGAAACAGAAGCTGATGGTATGGTCAAGAGCATACTCTTGAAAAGTACTGCAAATCTCGCGGATAAAGTTGACAATATCTCCCGATTTGTAATGAGCTGTCTCGGCTCCTACATCCAGTTTCCGGAAATCAAGCAGAGAGTTTATCGATGTAAGTAATTGTTGTGCATTTTTATTGATTGTATTTAGTTTTTTGCGTATTCCGTCATCCAGGGTTTCTGACAATAACATTTGTAACGGGCTAATGATAAGCGTCAGTGGTGTACGTAAATCATGGCTTATATTTGTAAAGAACTTTAGCTTCATCTCATTCAGGAGCAACTTTTGTTCTTGCTCCAGTTTTGCTCGTTGTTGCTCCAGTCTTATGTTGTGATGCTTTTTGAATCGGTATATTACATAGGATATTATACCAATGGCAAACAATATGTATAAGATGATAGCAACATTACATAAATATATTGGAGATGAAACGGTTATATTCAACTCACTAGCTTCGTCATTCCATATACCGTCACTGTTACAAGCTTTAATCAATAGTTTGTAATTGCCAGGAGGAAGGGTGGTGAAAGCTACTTTGTTCTCGTTTGTATAGTACCATTGGGTATTTAATCCTTCCAGTTTATAGGCATATCTTATTTTATCAGCATTCAGCAAATCGCCTGCGGCAAATTCGATGGAGATTAAATAATCGTCATATCTGACAGACAATGATGGGGTTCTGCCAAGTACAGTTGTTAATAGTTTACGCCCTTCATATATTGAGTCTACTTCTATATGTTGATTGCCAATGGTCAGATTTGTAAAATACACCTTTGCCAGCGGTCGGCTCTTTTCGGTCAGCTTGTTCGGATTTATAGATGTATAGCCACTGGTGCCTCCCAGCAGTAAATCTCCGCTGGACAATTTACAAGCGGAATGGGAGTTGAAATGATTTTCTGGCAATCCGTCTCTGGTAGAAAGATTCTTGAAAGAAAAGTCTACTCCTTCCTGGGTGTCTGGGGTTACTTCCAATATAGACAATCCGTTACTTGTTGCAAGCCACATGTTACCATGATTGTCTTGGGTTATACTGTTAATGAGATTGTCACACAATCCGTTGTTTACGTCGAACCAGTGTAGTGAATCATTTTTTAAGTCCCAGGCAGTCAATCCTTGTTTATGGGCTAACCACAATATATCTCTGTCGTCCTTGAATACAGTGGAAATGAAGAGCTGCTTGAATGGCTGTGTCTCTTTTCGATTGGCATAAATCATTTCGGGTTTTCTCGTCACGATGTCCATTACACAGAGTCCGTATGTAGTCCCGATATACATTTTGTCTCCATAGTCATAACAGATATTGAGTACATTGATATTATTCCCATCAGGTAGTAGATAACTTGTCGCAGTATTTGCGTCCGGATTAAAACAAACCAAAGTTTCCAGTACATAACCTATCCATAAGTTTCCATATCGGTCTTCCTTCATACTCCATACGCCACTGTATGGCAGTTGGCTGTTCTCTGGAGTAAAATGGCGAATACTGTTGTTCTCATAGCAGAACAATCCGTCTTGATAACTTCCTGCCCAAATCCGTCCTTTATGGTCTTCGAGAAGACTGATGATGGCTATGTCGGGGATGGATAGTTTGCGAATGGCAAATCCTTTTTGCTTTTCTTTTACATAAAGTCCGTTCCCATCTGTTCCCAGCCAAATGTTTCCGGCCTTATCCTCTAAAATGGAGGCTATATCACCGCATTCTTTATGCTGGGTATCAATAAATTCATGGAAGCTTTCGTGATAATAAGAAACTCCTTTTTTGAAATTTCCTAACCAAATGACGCCTGAATCATCACGGTAGATTGTATTTATTCTGTTGGAAGCAAGGGATGTGGAAGACATAGGGGTATTCAGGAGGTTGACAAGGTTATCATTTACGTAGTCATAAATGAATACTCCTTTATGGTCCGTTCCTATCCAGACATGTCCGTTCGAGTCATCCAGTATGCTCCTTACCGCATTACTTTTTGTCTCTATTTTGGAATGGAGATTGATTTGGTTCCATTCCGATTTTATGTTTTTCTTATAGAATATTTGTTCATCGGTATATGAATATAGCCAGATGCCTCCATGATAATCAATGTATATGTGCTTTTCGATAATAGAGTTGGAGGGTAAGCTGATGTTATCTACCCGTTTACATTTCTTTGCGTTGTTCTCTAGTTTCAATAAGGTCGAATTCCAAAGAAGATATAGGTTTTCACCATCATCGCTGATACTCAGTTCCGGAGTTTCTTCTGGAAAGTTTTCTATTTTGAATGTTTTAAGGGTTTTATGAGAAAAATTGAAGTAAAAAGCATTTTGGCCTTGCAGTACCCATAAATTGTGTCTTTTGTCAACATGTACTTTGTAGGTACCATTTATCTGGATGCCTATTTTAAGGAGGTATGAGGGAATATCGGTAATGAAGTTGTCTTTGTCTCGGTCGTATATACAATATCTTGCCTCGCTTCCAATCCACAAATTGCCCAAACCGTCTTCCTGTAAGTTCCAGATGTCGTTAGACAATAAAGAATGGATGTCTTTTTCTTTGGGTTGATACACTTTAAAGCTATATCCGTCGTATCGGTTCAATCCATTGGCGGTCCCTATCCATAAAAAGCCTTCACAGTCTTTCAATATGGTTTTTACGTTATTGTTTGAAAGCCCGTTTTCTACTTTCAGATGGCGAAATACATACGGAGTTTGTCCTGCTAACGGCAGATAAGCCAGTAACAGAATAATGAGGGGGAACACTAATTTGTGTAAATAGTTTGTAAAAGACATACTATATAATCTGAAATTGAATTCTCAAAGATAGCAATATCTTATTTAAATAAACGTAAATATGTTGCATTAATAGGTCTGTAATGTTGCATCGCGGTCGTATAAGTCTTAAACATGTCATCCGTTTGTTGTCTTGCGTGTCTTGAAGTGTTTTTCTCATTTATTATTCAACATTTATTTCATACCTTTGCAGGGAAGGACTGGTTCCTGCCAATATGATTAACCTTCTAATACTTTATCGAAAATGAACAGATTCATCATTTTATTTTTATTCTCTTTGGGAATATTGTCAACATGTGTATTTGCCGTAGAGGTGATTCCACTGAATGAAGGATGGAATTTCCACCGGGGTTTTCAGGCACCTGCTTCGGAAATAGTGAAGGTTACTTTGCCTCACACTTGGAATGCGGGCGATGGCATGTTTGGCAATGCCGATTATTATAGGGGATTATGCAATTACAGTCGTAAGTTGTCTGTTCCTGCCCATTATCGGGGCAAACGTTTTTTCTTGAAAGTGATGGCTGCACAGACGGTTGCCGACATTTTTATCGACCATCATTTTGTGATGCAACATAAGGGTGGTTATACGGCATTTGTGGCAGAATTGACTGATTTCCTGGTCCCGGGAACAGAAAGTGTATTGGAAATTCGTGTCAGCAATGCTCAGACTATGGAT
>NWBO01000138.1:0-13114 GCA_002633275.1 Bacteroidales bacterium Phil12 | reverse complement strand
ACGGAGGATGTCTGCATAGAACCTGCTTATTATGCCTCTTCAGGTGTATTCTTCACTCAGTCCGATGTATCGGAGAAAAAGGCCCATTTGAAAATTGAAGCACTGCTTTCGGCAAGGGAAACTACTGTGACCGGTTGCGAGGTGGAGTTTCAACTATATGACAAGGAAAAGTTGCTTTGCCGTGTTGCCAGTGCAGAGGTGGGTGAGGATAAAAAGGTGGTGATGGACATGGTGCTTGAAAGGCCTCATTTGTGGGATGGAGTGAAGGACCCCTATTTATATAAAGGAGTGGTGATATTGCGTAAGGATGGGAAAGAGATAGACCGCCGCGAAGAAGAGATAGGTTTCCGCTACTTTCATGCCGATGCGGAGAAAGGTTTCTTTCTGAATGGAAAGCCTTATCGTTTGAATGGCGTGAACCGGCATCAGGACAGGGCGGAACGCGCTTCGGCATTTTATCCGCAAGACCATGACGAAGATTTGGACTTGATGCAGGAAATGGGATGCAATGCCGTGCGTCTTTGCCACTATCCGCAAGCCAAATACATGCATCAACAGATGGACAAGCGGGGACTGGTGGCATGGGTTGAGATTCCTTTTGTCAATGTTTATGTGAATAATCCTGCTTATGATGAAAACTTGCGCCTGCAATTGAAGGAACTGATTTTACAGAACTACAATCACCCCTGCATTTTGTTCTGGGGGCTGTTCAATGAGATAAATTCCGGTTGGCTGGACCGTCCTTCGCGTATGGCGGCAGAGCTTCATGCTTTGGCCCGTCAGTTGGACTCGAGCCGTCCCACTATGGGAGCCAGTAATCAGGATGACGACTTCAACGGATTCACCGACCTGATTGCTTTCAACAAGTATTTCGGCTGGTATGGCGACAACATGGATGACATGGGGCGCTGGATAGACCGCGAGCATGCAGCACATCCGGAGCGGAAGATGGGCATCAGCGAGTATGGTGCCGGGGCATGCGTATTCCAGCAGGCAGACTCGCTGAGGCATCCGGAACCGTGGGGGCAATGGCATCCCGAAAACTGGCAGACTTATTATCATGTGGAGAATTGGAAACAGCTTCAGGAACGTGAATTCTTGTGGTGTAACTTCATCTGGTGCATGTTCGACTTTTCGGCGGCAGGCCGTAGGGAGGGATCCATTATGGGACGCAACGATAAGGGGCTGGTGACTTACGACCGGAAAATAAAGAAAGATGCCTTTTACTTTTATAAGGCAAACTGGAATCAAGAAGATAAGTTTGTATATATCGCAGGAAAACGATTGGTAAACAGAACCCGCAAAACTGTTGATGTGCAAGTATTCAGCAATAGCGGAGCTGCCAAATTGTATATCAATGGCAAAGCATATGGGACTGCAAAACCTGATTCCGTAAATGTACTGGAATGGAAAGGCATTGTATTGGATACCGGTGAAAATAGAATTGAAGTCAGGAACAAATATGGAGCGGATTGTTGTGTATGGATATGTCCTTTTTAATTTTCATCAGGCGCGGAATGTATAGGAGAACCACGGAGAATAATGAACCGTGACATGCTGTGCAGTCTGCGCCTGATGGCTTTAATATGTGATTTTCTGTAAATCCGTATTCGGTCCGTGGACTACCAGTTTCCCGTCCGGTTGGATGTCTATGGGGTCGATGAATACCATTCGTTCGTCACCAGTGGTTTCGGTGCGTCCATGATAGACACAGTAGAGGCGGTTGTGAATATCGATGAGCATACAATGCCCGGTTCCGGTCACGATGCCGCCTTGCTCTGTATCCTTTTGCAGCACCGGATTGTTGGCAGCTTTTGTGAATGGTCCTAAGGGGTTCTGGGAGGTAGCATAACCCACCGCATAATTTTTCCCTCCGAAAAAGTTTGCAGAGTACAGCATATAGTAAAGATTTTTGTGCTTCACGATATACGAACCTTCTGTCCAGCGTCTGTTGACTTCATGTGAAGTCACCGAGCGGTTCTCCCATTCCGCTTGAGGGTCGTCCATTGTCTGGGGCGGGCAAAGCAGTGCTACCGGTTCTCCGATGATACCGGAGAAATCTGGTTTCAGTTCCACGCCGTAAATCCAACTTTCCTCAATCTCGTCAAACCAGCCCTTTTCTTTGGCCCATGCTGAAACTTCGCTTTCAACGGCATGTTTGTAGCAGCAGCGGGAGTAGTAGAGGTAGGTCTTTCCGGAAGCATCGTCAAAGAGTATGTTTGCGTCGATGATAGGATAGCCGGGGTCGAATACCGGTTGGTTGAACAGCTCTTTGAAAGGGCCGGTAGGCTTATCGGCTACGGCTACACCGATACGGAAGTTCTCTTGCTCCTTAGTGGGATTTTCCTTCCAGTTGGCGCTGAACCATAGGTAGTATTTGCCGTCCCGTTCATACACTTCGGGTGCCCAGAAACAGTCGGTGGCCCATGAGTCGGAGGTGCCGCCTTGATAGATGGGACCCTCGTCTGTCCATGTCACCAGGTCATCGGAGGAGTATACTTTAAAACCGTTCGATACTCCGCCCGTTCCGTACATATAGTATTTGCCGTCGGAAGCTTTCAGTAGGAACGGGTCTCCGAAGGCCATGGGCAGGGGATTCTGATATGCTACTTTCTTGTTTCCGCATGATGTTGACAGTAAGGCCAGTAAAAACAGTGTCAATGTGAAAAAAGTGTGTTTCATCTTGTTATAATTTTAATGGTGAAGTAATGAAAAGTGTTTGTATCCGCAAAGTAAACATAATATAGGGAAAGCAGCAAGGAAATTAGATAGAATGCAATCTTTTCATTATTTTTGTGCATCATTCCAAATAATTCTTTGATGGAACAGTCATTTTCGGATATATCGCTATACCACGAGTACCGGTCGGCGAGGGAGACAGAACATTTGGTGTCGCAGAAAACCTGGGATGACCTCAATCTGGATGATTTTTTCGAATGGGCTGACCGTACCTCTTCTTGTGTGGGCCGACAGTACCTCTACGACGTGTTGCATTACAACCGTCTTTCGGAGATTTCGGAACAAGAGGAAGTGATTCGTAAGCTTTCTGCTGACAAGGAGTTGCGTGCAGAAATCCGGTCGGAGTTGCGGAAACTGGATACGCCGGATGCTTATACCATTGCATCGCTATTCTCCATTTCCCATCCCGTGTATTCCCGCCGCTTTTACCGTTTGCTGACTATCTTGCAATTCGCGCCTTTTGTTTTGTTGGGAATAGTTTACATTACGTCTTCGCTTTATGTTTTGGGGATTTTGTGCACATCGGTATTGGTGAACATGGTACTGCACTATCGCAGCAAGGCGCGGATTCAGGGCTATTTCTTTTCCATTCCTCAGTTATGGCAGTTGCTCAGGCAAGCGGAGAAGTTGGCACAGATTCCGTTGTGTGCATCCGTGCATCGGGATATCCAAAAGACTTTGCAGGCATTGCATCCGTTGCGAAAGAAACTTTCCACTTTCCGTTTCAGTATCAGACTGGAGAGCGACATCGCCATTTTCGCTTATTTCTTCACCGAGATAGTGAATGTGTTTTTTCTGCGGGAAGTTATTCCGGTTTCCAAGGCTTTCTTTCTATTGCAGGGTAGACAGGAACAGATTGAAGAGGTTTTCCGCTATTTCGGATTGGTGGATGTGCTTTGCTCTGTTTCCGAACTCCGGAATGGGCTGCCTTATTATGTTTTACCGGAAGCTTGCAGCGAGGGTGAAACGTTTCATGCAGAAGGGCTTTATCATCCGCTTATAGAACGTTGTATCCCTAATGACATTACACTCTGTGGCAAATCTGTCCTTGTTACCGGCTCCAATATGTCCGGTAAGACAACTTTTATCCGTGCCATCGGACTTAACCTGCTTTCCGCACAAGTGCTCCATACTTGTTTTGCTCGCAGTTTCCGTTTTCCTATGGATACTGCGTTATATTCTGCTATCCATCTGGAGGATAGTCTGATGGAGGGAAAAAGTTTCTTTCTGCAGGAGGTGCAAATTGTTCGAGAGATGCTGGAAGCCGGAAAGGAGTGTTGGCGGTTTTTCCTGCTGGACGAGTTGTTCAAGGGGACGAATACGGTGGAACGGATAGCTATAGCCAAAGCTGTGCTGTCTGCTTTGGCGCACAAGAACAGTATTGTGTTTGCTTCCACTCACGATGTCGAACTGGCTTCCTTACTTGAGGACGAATATGAATTGTTTCATTTTTGTGAGTGTGTTGCCGACAATACATTGTCTTTTGATTATAAGTTGAAGCCGGGACCGGTGACGGAACGTAATGCCATCCGGATTATCGAGATGTGCGGCTATCCGCAGGAAGTGGTCAGGGAAGCATATCGGCTTTCAGAGGAGGATGTCCTATAATTTTATTGCTTGTTTTTACGGGGTGGGTGGTTTGCTATACCTCCTTCCTGATACCTTCTGAGAGGGGGTGCAATGACTCAAGGACTGAATGGCATTCAGTCCCTGAGTGAAAGGCTTTCAGTCCCTGACTGAATCCGGTTCGTTCAGTGAGTGAGATGAAAAGGCATGGGAATGCAGGCAGATTGTACTTATATTTGTAATATAATATAAATGGGTACGAGGGCCGGGTCTCTTTTTCCCTTTCAATTATCCAATCAGGAGATTTATGTTTTTCCCCTTCATTTTCTCAATATTCTCTTTCGAGATATGATTGTCTGTGATGAAGGAGTTCACCATAGTTATCGACCCTAAACTTGCGAATGCGCTTATCCCGATTTTGGAAGAATCGGCTACCAGGATGACTTCTTCGGCAGCCTTTATCATGGCCGATTTTACCATCAGGTCGCTGAGGCTTGGATAAGTCAGGCTCATGTCCGGAGATATTCCTGCTGTGGCGAGGAATAATTTGTTGGCATGGAAACCTTTGAGTGAGTCGGCTGCCATCTTTCCGGTCAGTGAAAGGGTAGGCGCTTTGAACTCTCCTCCCGTCACGATGAGGGTGATACCGGGATTCTCGCCCAATATCAACGCTATGTTCAGTGCATTGGTGATGACAGTGAGCTCTTTGTATTGCGTAAGTAGTTTGGCTATTTCTGTAGTGGTGGAACCTGAATCGAGAATGATGCATTCGCCTTCGCGGATAAACGATACCGCTTTTCGGGCTATTTCTCTTTTTTCTTCAATATGGTTTTGGTTGAAGACCTTTCCGGTCTTTGCAAATGAGCCTACGTCTTTTAGGAAAGCTCCACCATGTTCTCTTTGGATATACCCTAATTTTTCAAGGGCTTCCAAGTCTTGTCTGATTGTAACATCCGTAACATTGAAAATCCTGCTTAATTCTTGAACTTTTGCATGTCCGTCTTCGCGGATTAGGTCCAAAATCTTGACTCTTCTTTGGTTTAGTGCCATATCTACTTTATATATTGTTATATCTTGTTGTTCCTGCGATACTCTTGGATATCTTTGATAGCTATAATTTTCAGCTGGAACTTTTCTGCTATTTCTAGTAATTGAGGCAAACGGGCCATTGTTCCATCCTGGTTCAGTATCTCAATGAGGGCGCCACCGGGTGTCAATCCTGCCATTCTTGTCAGGTCTAGCAAGGCTTCCGTATGTCCGTCGCGTCCTAATACTCCATTCTCATGTCCGTAGAGAGGAAAAATATGCCCGGGACGTGCCAATTCCGACGGTTTTATATTGCCAGTAACCAAAGCGCGTATGGTAGCAGAACGGTCATAGGCGGAAACCCCCGTTGTACAACCGTAGCCCTTCAGGTCGACAGACATGGTGAACGGAGTGCCTAAAAGAGAAGTGTTGTCTTCCGACATCGGGTATAGTTGAAGCTCTTCACAACGCGAACGAGGTAATGGTACACAAAGAAGCCCTTTTCCATGTGTAATCATGAAATTGACAATATCAGGGGTGATTTTTTCACCAGATACGATAAAATCACCTTCATTTTCTCTATTTTCATCATCGACAACTATCACTATTTTTCCTTGCCGAACCGCTTTGATTCCTTCGTCTATAGTATTGAGCATTGTGTAATCATTTAATTTTTTCGCAAAGGTAGTCAAAAAAAGTCAAATGAAAGTTCGTTTTTACTGTTTTTCTTCTTTTTTATTCTAATAATTATCTTTTATTTTATCGATTGCTTTTGTTTTATATTTTATTTATTTGCTTTTTCCTTCTTGTTAATCGTAAAATATGTTAATATAAGGTGAAAATCTTTCGTTTTCTTTCGATTTATACTTTTCTTTTGTTTTATTTGCAAAGGAAACGAAAGTGTATAAGCTATGAAAACAAAAGAATTAATTCTTCAATCAGAAAGAAATCGAAAAAGATTAATTGAAATTATCTATAAAGCAAAAGCCGGACATATCGGTGGAGACTTGTCTTGCCTCAATGTTCTTACTGCTCTTTACTTTGATGTGATGAATGTAGATGCAGGTAACCCTAAGGATAATTTGCGGGATCGTTTCATTTTGAGTAAGGGACATTGTGTGGAGGCTTTGTATGTGACGCTGGAATCCAGAGGGTTCATGGCTAAAGGCATTTTGGACACATTGGGGCAATATGGTTCCATTCTTTCGGGGCACCCCACTATCGGAGTTCCGGGTATTGAAGTGAATACTGGAGCCTTGGGGCATGGCTTGTCTGTCGGGGTGGGTATAGCCATGGCTGCTAAAATGGATAAGAGGAATTATAAAACCTATGTGCTGATGGGAGACGGTGAGCAGGGTGAAGGTTCCATATACGAGGCTGCAATGGCTGCCCGGCAGTACAAGCTGGATAATCTGGTAGCTGTAATAGATCGTAATCATTTGCAGATTAGTGGAGATACGGAAGATGTGATGGGGATTGATGACATCCGTGACCGTTGGACGGCATTTGGTTGGGAGGTAAAGGATATGAATGGTGACGATATGGAAGACATTATCCGGACTTTCCGTTCCATTGATTATGCAAATCACCATCCTCATTTGCTGGTGGCTCATACAACAAAAGGCAAGGGAGTGTCTTTTATGGAGGGAGTGGCCAAATGGCATCATGGGGTTCCGAACAACGAGCAGTATGAACTGGCTATTCGGGAAATTTCAGAAAGGATAAAAAATTTAGAATATAATTGATATGATAGCTTGCAGAAAAAGTTTCACCGACACTTTGTTGTCATTGGCCCGGATGGACAAAGATATCATTGCTGTGACAACGGATGCACGTGGTTCGGTGACGTTAAATGATTTTGCCAAAGAATTGCCACAGCAATTCGTGGAGTGTGGTATTGCGGAGCAGGATGCTGTGGGTATTTCAGCCGGGTTGGCTCATAGCGGAAAGAAAGTGTTTGTGTGTGGCCCGGCATGTTTTTATGTGGCTCGCAGTCTGGAACAGGTAAAGGTTGACTTGGCTTATAGTCAGAACAACGTAAAGATATTGGGAGTAAGTGGAGGAGTAGCTTACGGAGCTTTGGGGGCTACCCATCATAGCTTGCATGATATTGCCGTGTTACGTACTTTCCCCGGTATGAATATTGTGTTGCCTTGTGATGCCCGACAGACAAAAAAACTGGTTGAGTTTTTGATTGACTATCCTGAACCGGTTTATGTTCGTGTAGGACGTGCAGCAGTTCCTGATGTCTATGAGAACGATGATTTTGATTTTGCCATAGGTAAGGCAAATAGGTTATTGGACGGGACCGACTTGACAATCATTGGAACCGGTGAAACCGTATACCATGCACATCAAGCGGCTTTGGAGTTGCGTAAATATGGTATTTCAGTCCGGGTACTGGATATGTCCTTTATTAAACCTTGTGATGAGGAGGCTGTTTTGAAAGCTGCTTCTGAAACCGGTCGTATTATCACGGTTGAGGAGCATAGTCAGTATGGAGGCCTTGGAGCGATGGTGACTGAAATCATTTCCGAAAATCCCGTACCCGTGAAAATTTTGGGGATTCCTGACGAGAATGTGGTGCATGGGAGTTCTTCCGAAATTTTTGCCCATTATGGGTTGGATGCACCTGGTATCGTGAAAACTACCCTTGACTTCCTTAAGTAAGAAATAATCAGCCTTTAATAATACCTAAAATGAAAAACTTGATAATTGCAATAGACCAAAGCACCTCGGCCACCAAGGCTATGCTGTTCAATGAGAGGTGTGAAATGCTGAAGCGTGTCAATGTCACTCACGAGCAATATTATCCCCGAACTGGATGGGTGGAGCATGATGTTGAAGAAATTTATCGGAATGTGCTGAAAAGCATTGCTGAGTTGATTGAAGAGGAAACGGCAGACAATATGTATTCGTTGGCTATCACTAATCAACGCGAGACGGTGGTTGTATGGAATAAACATACGGGTAAACCGGTATACAATGCTGTGGTATGGCAATGTATGCGTGGTGCTGATATCTGTAATGACTTGAAAAATAGAGGATACAGTGAGTTTGTACAGGTAAGAAGTGGCTTGTTGTTAGACCCCTATTTCTCGGCGAGCGGTGTGAAGTGGATACTTGACAATGTGGAGGGAGCCCGTCGGGCTGCTGATAATGGAGACTTATTGATGGGGACTATTGATACGTGGCTGATTTGGAAGTTGACTGATGGTAAACGCCATGTGACGGATTATACGAATGCTTCCAGAACCCTTTTATTGAATATTCATACGATGCTATGGGATAATGACTTGCTGGAATTGTTCACCATACCCAAAACCATGATGCCCGAGTTGTTGCCTTGTGATGCTGTTTTTGGAAAGACTACGGTGGGTGGACTGTTCAAGAACCCTATTGTCATTGCCGGTGTATTGGGCGATTCGCATGGGGCACTGACTGGGCAGATGTGTTTTGAAGAGGGATTAGGTAAGGTCACTTATGGTACCGGCTCCTCAGTAATGGTGAATATTGGCGAAAAGGTTGCTACAGCTCCTCGGGGATTGGTCACTTCCATAGGTTTTGCCGCACTTGGGAAAGTGTTCTATGCTTTTGAGGGGAATATCCATTGTACTGGCGGTACTATCAAGTGGTTGGAACAGAGATTGCAGATGATCGGTTCGCCCGATGAAGCAGAAGAACTGGCCGTTACTGTGGAAGACAATGGAGGTGTATATGTTGTACCGGCTTTTGCCGGACTGGGTGCTCCTTGGTGGCAAGGGGATATAAAGGCGGCCATTTTAGGGATGACTTTAGGTACCGGGAAGCCACATGTTCTTAGGGCGGCGCTTGAATCCATAGCTTATCAAGTCAATGATTTAGTCAAAGCGATGACCACTCAGGCAGGTATAAAACTGAAAGAAATCAGGGTTGACGGAGGACCTACAAAAAATAAATTTTTAATGCAGTTCCAGGCTGACTGTTTACGTGTACCGATCAATTGTTCGGATGTTGAGGAGGCCTCGGCTTTGGGAGCTGTTGTGATGAATGGAATGGCCCGCAAGATATGGACGAGCTTTGAACAAGTGGCCGTATTACGCCGGAGCCGCTACCGAATAGAACCGCAGGGCAACTTACCACTGATGGAGAAATGGTGTGAAGGCTGGCTGAAAGCAGTAAATCAATTAATCGGATAAATATCTTCTAAGTATAATTTTAACACCAACTATTTACGATGAAAAACAAGGAAAGAATGTGCTTCGGTATAATTATCGGCACCCGTGCTTATTTTAATTCAGAATTGGCCAAAGATGTTCGCAAACAGCTGTTGAGAACACTTGCAGACGAAGGCTATGACTATGTAATTTTACCTGAAGATGCTACTCCTACTGGCAGTAGCAGTATTGAAACCCGTGAAGACGGATTGAAGTGTGCCGAACTGTTCCGTCAAAATCGTGACCGTATTGACGGCATTATAGTCTCTTTACCCAACTTTGGCTTTGAGATTGGAATAATCAATGCTATCAGTGTGGCTGATTTGAATGTTCCCATTTTGGTACAAGCTTGTGACGACGAGAATGACAAGGTGGACTTGGACAGCCGCCGTGATGCTTTCTGTGGTAAAATTTCTGTTTGCAATAATTTGTATCAATATGGTATTCCTTTTACAGATACTACGCTGCATACCTATTCTATATACTCTGAACTATTGGCTAAGGATATTAATAAGTTCGCCGGTATCTGTCGTGTGGTCAATGGTTTGCGCCATGCACGTATCGGGGCTATCGGTGCCCGACCAGCCGGTTTTCAGACGGTACGTGCCAGTGAAAAACTGTTGCAGAAGAGTGGTATTACAGTCGTTCCAGTCGATCTTTCTGAAATACTCGGTGCTGCCCGTAAGATTGAGGATACAGATGTGGAACTGCTGAAGAAACTTGAAGAGATTAAGTGTTATGCAGTAGTTCCTAAAGAATACAGTGACAAGCTGGTGCTTCAGGCAAAGTTTGGCGTGGCTGTGGAACGGTGGATTGAAGCCAATCAGATTGATGCTGTGGCTGTTCAGTGTTGGGACTCTTTGGAACAGAACTATGGTTGTGCAGCTTGTGTGACAATGAGTATGCTGGGTGAAAAACTACTACCTGCCGCTTGTGAGGTTGATATTGCCGGTGCTGTATCCATGTATGCTTTGACATTGGCAGCGCAAGGTCAATCGGCATTACTTGACTGGAACAATAATTTTGCGGAAGACCGGAATAAATGTGTGTGTACTCATTGCGGTAATTTCCCGAAATCGTTTGTCAGAAATGACTTAAAGCTTGGTACACTTGGCGTTCTGGGACGTACGCTAGGTAAGGTCAATACATTCGGTGCTGTATATGGCAAAGTGACTAAAGGTGATTTCACATTCTTCCGTATTTCCACTGATGATACTAAAGGTACTATCAAGGCTTATTTGGGTACTGGTGAAATCACGGATGATCCGTACGGAATGGATGGATGTATAGCTGTTACCAAAGTGGATAACTTACAGATTTTGATGAAACATATTTGCAGGAATGGTTTTGAACATCATGTGGCTATGGTTCGTAATGATGTAAAGGATATTCTGAATGAGGCCATCGAGGGTTATTTGGGGTGGAATCTATATGTGCATGAATAAATAGGTAAACACACGGTAAACAACAGAAAATAAATTATGATACTTGTTGACAACTATATTGGAGCCATTCTGTGTTGTGTCTATTGTTGCCTCTGTTGGGGTTCTTGGGCGAATACGCAGAAGATGGTGACATCGAAAAGCTGGAGTTTTGAGCTTTTCTATTGGGATTTGACTTTCGGTTTATTTTTCACAGCTCTGTTAGGTGCCCTGACATTGGGTAGCTTGGGAGGTGAAGGCCGTACTTTCTTTGGGGATTTGGCAGTAATGGACTGGAATAGTATGAAGTATGCGCTCCTAGGCGGTATTGTATGGAATTTCGGTAATATCTTTCTGACAGCAGCCATTGCTGTAGCCGGGATGTCGATAGGTTTTCCCATTGGTGGAGGCTTAGCTTGGATAGGCGGTATAATTTTTAATTATCTACTGATATCTTTGGCCGGCGAAGTATACCCTGGAAACCAGACATTGCTTTGGATAGGAGTAGCTGTTATTGTGATAGCCATCTGCATTTGTGGCAAGGCTTATGGAAAAATGTCGGCAAGTCAGGCGTCTACTCCTAAAAAAGGTATCTTATTGGCTATTGTAGCGGGGTTGGCCATTATGTTCTTCTATGGCTTGGTTGTAAAATCACTAGATCCTCAGTATGTAACGGGTGGTACGGGAACACTGACTCCCTATACCGGTGTATTTTGTTTTGCTGCCGGTGTCCTTATCACGACTCCTGTCTTTAATACGTTTGCTATGAGTCATCCGGCTCAGGGAAACAAGGTGACAATGAAGGATTATCTGAAAGGTGACACCCGTACACATCTGATTGGTATGTTGGGAGGTTTTATTTGGATGAGTGGTATGGTAGTCAGCTTTATGGGAGCTGGTTCTGCCAATCCGGCTATAGCCTATGCATTGAGTAATGCCGCACCGGTGGTAGCCATGATTTGGGGATTCTTTGTATGGAAGGAGTTCAAAGGCGCTCCAAAGGGGACTGTACCTATGATTGCAACCATGTTTGTGCTCTTTGTTGTGGGGCTGGTACTGATTACTCTTTCAAACTGATATTTTAAATTCATTGTTAACCCAAAATAATATTAAATGAAAACGATTGTAACACAAATTCGACAGAAAAGGTTAATGGCCTTAGTGCTGTTCCTTTTGGTAGGTATGACATCTGTTTTTGCACAGAAACAAGTAAATGTATCTGGCAGAATTACTGATGAGCTTAATGAACCGATGATTGGTGTAAGTGTATTGGAAAAAGGAACGACAAATGGTGTTATAACTGATTTGGATGGCAATTATACTTTGTCAGTGAATGAGGGTTCCACTATTGTCTTTTCGTATATCGGGTATGTGACTCAGGAAAAGAAAGCCGTTGCAGGTACTATGAATATTATACTGAAGGAAGATAGCAAGACTTTGGATGAAGTGGTTGTTGTAGGATATGGTGTACAGAAGAAAAGTTCTGTAACGGGGGCAATTTCTTCCGTAAAAGCAGAAGATTTTGAGAATCGTACCATAACCAATGCTGAGCAGGCCCTGCAGGGTAAAACAGCCGGTGTGCAAATTATTTCTGCATCTGCGGCTCCTGGTTCGAATCCCGCCATTCGTATCCGTGGATATAGCAGTAATGCCAGTTCAGATCCTTTGTATGTGGTCGATGGTTTGCGTACGAAAGACATCAGTAACCTCGATCCGAATGATATTGAGAGTATGGAGGTGTTGAAGGATGCTGCTTCTGCTGCTATCTATGGTGCCCAGGCCGGTAATGGTGTTGTCTTGATTACCACCCGGAAGGCAAAAAAAGGAGTTCGTCGTATTTCTTATGATTTCCAGTTGTCCTCCCAGTCTTTAGGTCGTACTCCTGATATTCTGAATGCTCAGGAATATGTCAATTATATGACTGAAGGTAATCTTATTCCCAGAGAAACAATAGATAGGTATTGGGATGGAAAGACAAATACCGATTGGATAGAAGAGACATTTGAATCATCCATGATGCAGCGTCACAATGTCAATTTCCAAGGTGCCAATGATAATGGCTCATTATTCGCCTCACTCTCTTATTTAAGTAATAATGGTCCCATTGTTGGCAATAAGGATGTTTTTGACCGCATTACCGGTACTGTCAATGCAGATTATAAAGTA
>NWBO01000137.1:18845-19375 GCA_002633275.1 Bacteroidales bacterium Phil12 | reverse complement strand
GAAAACATGGTATTATTTTCAGAAGATCATATACAGGAAACCAAACGCAGGGGAAGAATTGAGGTCATTTGCGGTTCCATGTTCTCCGGCAAAACCGAAGAGCTGATAAGGAGACTGAAACGGGCAAAATTTGCCAAACAACGCGTAGAGATATTCAAGCCTGCCATAGACACCCGTTATTCCGAAGCCGATGTCGTATCGCATGACAGTCATTCCATAGCCTCCACTCCCATCGACTCGTCTGCCAGCATTCTGCTCTTCACTTCAGAGATAGATGTAGTGGGCATTGACGAAGCCCAGTTCTTTGACAGCGGCCTGATTGATGTATGCAACCAGCTTGCCAACAATGGTATACGCGTCATTGTAGCCGGACTGGATATGGACTTCCGCGGTATTCCATTCGGCCCTATGCCGGGACTGTGTGCCATTGCAGACGAAGTTTCCAAAGTACATGCCATCTGTGTGAAATGTGGTCAACTTGCCTCGTTCTCCCACCGTACCGTCAAGAACGACAAACAAGTACTGCTGGG
>NWBO01000137.1:18180-18755 GCA_002633275.1 Bacteroidales bacterium Phil12 | reverse complement strand
AATACAAAAAACAGAGCATTATGGAACGCAAAAAGATTACATTCGACAGTTTTATCCGCGGTGTCATACTCGGTGTCATTATTATCGGCATCCTTATGCTCTTCAAGCGTCTAAGCGGCGTATTGCTGCCATTCTTCATCGCATGGCTCATTGCCTATCTGATATACCCCCTGGTCACCTTCTTCCAGTACAGATTAAGGCTCAAGAACCGGGTCATATCCATCTTCTGCGCCTTATTCAGTATTCTGATTGTAGGAGGAACCGCCTTCTATCTGCTTGTGCCTCCCATGATGGACGAATTCGTCAGGGTAAAAGATTTGGTAATAGACTACTTTTCCAACGGAACCCACGACGGCAATGTGCCCAAAACACTCTCTGAATTCCTTCGTGAGAACATAGACACCCAGTTTGTCACCCAATTGTTCAAGGAAGAGAATATGCTGAACGCCATCAAGGAAACCGTTCCCCGGCTCTGGTCCTTGTTGTCAGAATCCGTCAATCTGCTGTTCAGTTTCTTCACTTTCTTCCTCATTCTTCTCTATATAGTTTTCATATTGCTGGATTACGAAAGCATT
>NWBO01000137.1:11619-18135 GCA_002633275.1 Bacteroidales bacterium Phil12 | reverse complement strand
AAAGACGGCATGAACAGATACTTCCGCGGACAAGCATTCGTGGCATTGTGTGTCGGTATTCTGTTCAGTATAGGCTTTCTGATTATTGATTTCCCACTGGCCATTGGACTCGGCTTGTTCATCGGCGCTTTAAACCTAGTACCTTATTTGCAGATTATCGGCTTTATACCTACCATCGTGCTGGCCATACTGAAAGCAGCGGATACGGGAGGAAACTTCTGGATTATCATTGCATCGGCCCTTGCGGTATTCATCATAGTACAAGCCATTCAAGACGGATTCATCGTACCGCGTGTCATGGGGAAGATTACGGGCCTGAATCCTGCCATCATCTTACTGTCTTTATCGATTTGGGGGTCATTGATGGGGATGCTGGGTATGATTATAGCACTTCCGCTTACCACCCTTATGCTCTCCTACTATCAACGTTTCATCATAAACAGAGAAAAAATTCACAAGTTTGAACAGACTGATAATCAACAAGAAGAGTAAAAGCAGAAGTCGTTCTCAAAACTTTTTCCCTTAATCCATTTGTTTTTTAAACAAAAGTGCCTATCTTTGCACCCGCTTAACAGCAATAAGGTCTGATTCGCTAGCTCAGCAGGTAGAGCACAACACTTTTAATGTTGGGGTCCTGGGTTCGAGCCCCAGGCGGATCACCAATCAAAGATGAAAATCGAAGAAAATCCCTGATAACCAATAGTTATCGGGGATTTTTAGTTTCTACCCACCTCCCCCTTTTTACGCAGAATACAGCAACTTTCACAGGCCAATTCGGTGGAGTAAGATTCCGACCGAAAAAGTCCACCGAATAAGATTGCTTTGCGTTGATACACACTATTTTGCGTAGTCGTACTTCTGGCTTTGAAACTTAATTTTACAAACAAAAAGTATCAAGCCATGCAAAGAAACTATTTTTCGATTCTCTTCTTTATCAGAAGAACAAGACTGTTGAAGAACGGTGAAGCACCTATCGGACTGCGAATCACCGTAAACGGACAACGTGCCGAAATGCAAATCAAGCGCAGCGTTGCCGAGGAGCGTTGGAACGCATCCAAAGGCTGTGTGACAGGAAAAGACCGGAAAGCCTTGGAACTGAACCAGTATCTGGAATCTGTCAGGACAAAGATTTATCAGATACATCGTGAACTGCTGCAAGACGGCAAACCTATCACGGCCTTCACCATTATACAAAAGTTCAATGGTGAGGGCGAATCTCCTAAGATGCTCTTAGAGGTATTCCGTGAACATAACAGGAAGTATAGGGAACTTATAGACCGTGATTATGTGAAAGGCACGGTTTTGAGGTATGAAAGGACTGTCCGCTATTTGGAAGAAATGCTTCAAAGCCAATACAATCTGAAAGATATTCCGTTGAAGGAGCTGAACCATGAATTCGTCCAGAACTTTGAACACTTTGTAAAGGTGCGGAAGAATTGTGCTCAAAATGCAGCGGTCAAGTACCTGAAAAACTTGAAGAAAATCACCCGGCTTGCTTTGGTCAACAAATGGATTGCCGATGACCCGTTTTCCGAAATCCGCTTTCACCAGACACAGAGCAACCGTGACTTCTTGACGGAAGAGGAACTCAATGCCATCATCAATAAGAAGTTTGATATACAACGCCTTGAAACCGTCCGTGATATTTTTGTCTTTTGTGCGCTGAGTGGCTTGGCGTTCACGGACGCGCAGCATCTGACACCGGAGCATATCACACAAGACAACAACGGGGACTATTGGATAAGGAAGCCGCGCGAAAAGACAAACAATATATGCAACATCCCCCTGCTGAATATACCACGGATGATTGCGGAAAAATACAAGAACCATCCCGAGTGCATCAAAAGAGGTGTGGCATTGCCTGTTCCGTCCAATCAGCGGATGAACAGCTACCTCAAAGAGATAGCGGATGTATGTGGCATTAAGAAGACCTTGAGCACACATATCGCGCGCCATACTTTTGCCTGCATTGCCATAGCCAACAAGGTGTCTATGGAATCTATCGCAAAGATGTTGGGGCACTCCGACCTAAGAACGACTAAAATCTATGCAAAGCTGATGGATAAGACGGTTTCCGAAGAAATGAATATCTTGAAACGAAAATTTAGCGCATTATGAACAGGGGAACAATAACAATCAGTGAATCAGGTACAGTCATTATACCAACTGCACCTGTATGGATGACCAAGTTTGAGATTGCGGATTTGTTCGGTGTTTTCTCATGCGATATTCGCAAGGCGATTCATTCCATCTACAAGAATAAGGAACTGGACGAAGTTGAAACGAGGAAGTATATCAAACAACCGGACAGCATCAGTTATGATGTTTATAACATTGAAATGATTATAGCCATTGCATTCAGAGTATGCAGTAGAGAAAGTGTTCTGCTTAGACAGTTTATAATCAGTAAAATTAGTACCGCCACAAAAGAAACATCGATTACGCTGTTCGTTTCCTGTGGCAGAGGTAACAACCTATGGTATAGTTGAAGTCCATTCCGCCAGCCGCTCGTTACCGATGTCGGATGCAAAAGTAGCGTATGGATTTGACGGCAGAGGTAAGGTCTGGCGGCGGTGCCGTTTCGGGCAGAATCTTCCTCAAACAAGTTTGAGCGTATTCAGCCCGAAAACCTTGCCACTGCCTGCCATACGCTTGAAAGGCATCCGGCAACGGAAACAAGCGACTGACGGAAAATCAGAAGATATAGAGGAACGGCTTACAGACGAAGCAGGATATTGGTGCTTCATCCGTAAGCCGTTCCTTTTTCTTTTTGTCGGAATCCCATTGCTCCGCAACCATAGGGCAGACGGTAAACTGTGCTCCTTCAAGAAAATCATGTACTTGTCAGCCGATAGGCAGAGCGGTAGCCGTCAGCAAGCATCCTTTCGATGTCGGATTCACGGTAGAGGATTTTGCCGCCCAACTGGATATAGGCGATACGCCCTTCGTTTCGGTAGTCCTGAAGTGTCCGGCGGCTCACCTTCAGCCGTGCCGACACCTCCTTGTCGGTGAAGAAACGTTCGCCGCCCAATGTCGGGCGGTAATTGGCGGTCAGGTGCTCAAAGCTGTCCAGCAAACGGTCAAGACTGCCCATGGAGTGGATTATCCACTCGTTGTCCTTGTTAATCAGTTCATTCATACTACTTTGGATTTAGTGGGATTATTGTTATTACTCTATTCGGTTATCAGATTGTCCTGCCTTTGAACCTCGCTTCTTTTCTCCTGTCCTCCACGATGGAGACGATACGTTTCACATCTTCGGGACGGTAGTAGGTCTTGTGATTGATTTGGCTGTATGCCAATGTGCCATTATCCCGAAGCGTCTGCAATGTGCGTGGGCTGATGTTGAGCATCCGGCACACGTCCTGATTGTCCATCCACTCGCTCATTGTCTTTTCCCCGTGCCGATGGCAGATGGCATCCATTCGGCAGATGAAGCGGTCAAACTTGGCGACCATCGCTTCAAAGGTCTTTCTTTCGATTGATACGATTTCCATATTGTCTTTCTTTTTGTTGTTATTGTTTCTTTTGCTGCAAAGGAATATAGAATCTACTGTCCGGCAATGACTTTTCCAAAAGTGGCAGCGTGTTGCGCCGATATGGTAGCGTTTATCCGGGTTACAGCCTGTCGATTCCCCGTGAGCAAGCCTATGTCCCATGATTTCCGCTCCACCTTTTAGGACTGCTGTTATTCCTTTTACCACAAAGAAAGACAGAATCCGAGACCTGACAATGGATATTACCATTACTGGTAGCATGTGACACAGGATAGTAGAGGTTGGCACACGTTGTAAGTGTGCTAATCCCCTTGTTTCCGAAAATTAGGAATGCGGCAAGAGTGAAAATAAGGGCTTAATTCAAACCTGCCCTCTATCTTATCTTTATCCGTTCCGCTATTCACATCCGGCAAATCGGTAAAATCCGCACCGCTGTTCCCATCACCATATTGCAGAACCGCACAAAATTGTCTAAGAGAATCCAAACGCTTGAATGACTGCACTAAAGCACCTTACTTTGCTCCCGATAATCGGTCGAGGTGCTGACCAAGACCACATTCAATAACTTAATCAATTTGTTTTATACAATGAAAAGAGAACCAAACATTACAGAGCAGCAGGCTCGTGAAATCGTGGAAAAAATGGGACGCAGGGAATCCTACACTCCCAAGTCTGTGGATGACTTCTACAGGAGCATCGGTCTGGAGCCAGAGGAGCTGGAACAGCCCGACAAGACCGTCACGGAAGAAGCGGAGACCGCTATGACGGATGAACCGTCAGGTGTGACGACCGGAGAAGCAGCAATGCCGCAAAAGCGCGTCAGTAGCAAGCAACGCAGGCTGTCTTTGGAGGAGTACCGCACCGCCTATCTCCAAGTCCCCAAGATTATCAACCGCAAGCCCGTGTTCGTCAGTGAGACGGTGCGTGACGAACTGGACAGGGTTGTCCGCTACTTCGGCGGCAGGGGCATGAGCGCATCGGGGATGGTCGAGAATCTCGTCCGCCAGCACCTTGAAACCTATCGTGAGGATATCGAACAGTGGCGCAAACTCTGACGGGATTACGGTGGAACCGGTTGAGCCGCTGGATGCACTTCATTGGTTCGACCGATACACAAGGTGAGTTATTACACTCGGAAATCAATCCAACAGGCGGAGGATTTTTGTGTCCTCAAAGACACAGCAAGGTATATTTTCAGTTACTCGGATATCCCGAAGTAACTGAAAACCCTTGCACCGCCGTAGGCGGAATTATCCTCCACAGTCGGATAATTTTGGGGTTCCTTAATCAAAAATTAGGCAATGGATGAACCATAAAATTGAAACAATAAGCAGAATGAAAAAGCAGAGCAAGTACGGGAGGAATCCCAAGCTGGATCCGAAGACGCACTGCGTGATGGTGCGTTTCGATGATGAGGAATGGAACAGGTTCCTCACGATGTACGAGGAATCAGAGGTGTATGCGAAAGCCGTTTTTCTCAAGGCGCACTTCTTCGGGCAGAAGTTCAAGGTGTTGAAGGTGGACAAGACGCTGGTGGACTACTACACCAAACTGTCGGATTTCCACGCCCAGTTCCGTGCCATCGGTACGAACTACAATCAGGTCGTTAAAGAGTTGCGCATCCACTTTTCGGAGAAGAAGGCAATGGCTCTACTTTACAAGTTGGAGAGTTGTACCATTGACCTTGTGAAGTTGAGTCGGGAGATTGTGGAGCTTTCAAGGGAGATGTACACTAAGTGGGAACAATCAAAATCCGACTGATATGGCATCGGTAAAGGTCAAGTTCCGCCCATCCACCGTGAACGGCAGGGAGGGCACACTCTACTATCAGGTTATCCACAACCGTGTGGTCAGACAGATAAACACTGAGTATAAACTTTTCGTTTCGGAATGGGACTGTCATTCCGAAACGGTTATCTTGCATCATCTATCGACAGAACAAGAGCGGAACAACTATCTGCTTTCAATTGGTTCGCGTATCAAGTGGGACAAAGAGAGTTTGAACAAAGTCATACACACGTTATCCCAATCCGGCACATTTGTAACGGATGATGTAGTCATGCGCTTTCATGAAAACAGGCAAGAACTATCGTTCAACGCTTACATCAGCCGGCAGATAGCAAGACTGAAATGTTTGGGGAAGATACGCACCTCAGAAACTTACACAGCCGCCCTCAGAAGTTTCAGCGGTTTTATGAATGACACGGAGGTCTTGTTATATCGACTTAATGCGGATTTACTGGCAGAGTACGAGGCTTATTTGAAAGGCAGGGGAAATGCGCCTAACACCATATCGTTCTATATGCGTATTCTGAAAGCTGTCTATAACCGTGCGGTGGAGGATGGATTGACGGAGCAACGACATCCGTTCAAGTCTGTCTATACCGGAGTGGAGAAAACCATGAAACGAGCCTTGTCACTCAATGACATCAGGCGTATCAAAGGGCTTGACTTGTCATTGAAGTCCAATCTTGACTATGCCCGTGATATGTTCCTATTCTGTTTCTATACAAGGGGAATGTCATTCATTGACATGGCTTATCTGAGAAAGAAAGACTTACAGAATGGCACCCTTTCCTATCGCAGACGTAAAACGGGGCAACAACTGTTCATTAAATGGGAAAAGTGTATGCAGGAGATTGTTGATAAATACCCGATAAACGAAACGGAATACCTCTTGCCTATCATTATAAAACAGGACGAAGATTATCGGAAGCAATACGCCAACGAACTTCACCGAGTGAACCATCTATTGAAGAAAATCGGAAAGCAGTTGGATTTGCCAATACCCTTGACGATGTATGTCGGTCGGCACTCGTGGGCAAGTATTGCCAGGAGCCGCAATGTGCCCATTTCTGTCATCAGCGAAGGTATGGGGCATGATTCTGAGAATACTACGCAGATTTATCTTGCATCACTCGATACCTCTGTGGTGGATAAAGTCAATAAGAAGATACTGGATTTGCTGTGAAGCGGTAGATGTTTAGCAAATCTGTCCAACGCTTGACAAGAGACGGAT
>NWBO01000137.1:1661-11483 GCA_002633275.1 Bacteroidales bacterium Phil12 | reverse complement strand
ATCCGTCTCTTGTCAAGAGAGGAAGATAGCAATTATATCAAATATATAGTCATGGGATTCTTTGATTTATTTATGAAAAAGAAAAATAACAACATGGCACAATCGTCTCATGTTACTCACCTTACGGATTCTATAAATTCACAAGGTGAAAAACAGAGTATCAAATCTGCTCAAACTCATAACTTGTCTATTTACAGACTTGAAGATTTAATAGCAATGCAATTGGGGCAAGGTTTAATGTTAGCCCCATATGATGCACAACGCTATTTTGAATTAGGAGAAAACGATGCACAGCTTCTCTCCATCCTGTCAGATGATGCCATTAAACGTTATCTGCCGAATATGGATTTTTCCACCAAGGATTCTGCTCTTAAGTTTCTTTCTAACCTACCCATTCTTACAGAAAAAGGACTTTCCATTGCATATGTCATCACCGCTGATAACATGCCGATGGGATTCATTTTTATAGATACTCCGACTGTTAACGAAAGCATCGGACTAAATAAATGGACACTAACATTCTTTATGCTTTCTCCAATGAGGGGTAAAGGACTAATGACGGCATCGCTCGGCAGAATATTGTATTTGCTGAAGACAAAACTTGGTGTATCTCAAGTTTACGCTACTGCCGATAAGATAAATACTGTTTCACAAAAGATTTTACAAGCAACCTGCTTTGAGCCTACAGATATTCACGATGTGGCTAACCAAGGTATTACTTATGTTTGTAATCTTGACACTTTGAATTTCCACCATAAATAATTCAACACCATGAACTTGTATATTTCAACAGATACTTGGGTTTGCTTGAGTATTATTGTCGTTGCCTTTATCGTTTGTCTTATCCTTGTACTCAAATTCAAGAATAGCGAAAAATTGGAGGCTAACCGCCGAATAATAGAATACTTTCCCACATTGGTTTCCACCCTCGGGGTGTTGGGTACTTTTTGGGGTATCACAAAAGGTTTGATGGCTTTCGATACATCCGATCTTGACCAATCCATTCCTGGCTTGCTTGATGGTTTGAAAACGGCTTTTTTTACTTCGTTGGCAGGTATGATTGGTTCTATGTTCCTCTCTGCTTTTATCAGCAAGAAACAGGATGAAAGAGATGGAGGCATTTCCGACATTAATCAAGCAGCAGGGGAAATTACTAAGTCTGTAAAGGCAATGAGCGATGCTAATACCGAAACTATACGTTCAATTCAGCAACAACTCACTGAACAGGAAGCGGACCGCAAGGCGTTTTACCGCACTGTGGGAGAAGTGATGTCTAAGATGTCCGATACGCAAAAGTCCATTACTTCCGCCATTGATTCGTTGGTGGTGTTACAACGCAGCCAAGAAAATTCCCTTGCTGACATTAAAGAAGCGAACATCTCGATACTCACTTCTTTCAGCAATCTTGAAGAAGCTACTGCGCAACAATCTGCGTCAATCAATTCCGTGGCTAAGTATTCGCAAGAAGTTAGCGAATACACGCATCATCTCGGAGAAATCCTTGATGTTATTTCTGGCATGAGCGGAACGGAAGACGAAATCAATGAAAAGGTTGGCAAACTTGAAGAGATTATTCACGGAGAGGTTATCGAGATTGAGGATAATATGGCGAAGACCAATAAGCTTTTGGAAAGCAAATTCGATGAATTTACCGAGCTGCTCAAAAAGAGTAATACGGAAGCCCTTGTGGAAGTGATGAAGAAAGTCACCGAGGAGTTCCAAAAGCAAATGAACTCGCTTATAAACAAGCTCATTCAAGAAAATTTCGACCAACTCAACAAGTCGGTGGAAAAGCTCAATCAATGGCAGCAGGAGAACAAGGAGATAATTGCTTCACTCACTCTTCAATACAAGGAAATGTCCGACAATTTCGAGGCGACCTCTACTTCGCTTACTCGTGTCAAGGACGACACGACTTCGCTTGTCAGCGAGGGTGGCAAGCTTCGTCAGCTTGTTGATGCGCTTAATCAAGTCATCATCGAGGACGAACATTTCATTGAAGTGACCAAGGAACTCCATGAAACTGCCAACCTCTCCAAATCCAATATGGAATCGTTCAATGAATCCACCAAGGCTCTCAATGAGTGGGTACGCAAACAGCGCAACTTTGTTGACGGTGTGCAACTCCTTATCGCCAAGTTGGAGGAACTTAACAAAATCCGTGATTACGGTGAACAGTTCTGGAAAGGTACGAAAGATAAAATGGAGGAGGGTGTCGGAATCCTTACACGTGGGTCGCAGACGCTCAATTCGCAGCTCACTTCTCTTGACCGTCAGTTCTATGGTCGCTTGAGCGCAACCCTTGCTGAACTTGACAACTGTATTACTAAGATGGTAGAACAAGTCGGTAAACGTAGATAATTATGGCAAAACCTAATGTATGGCTTTCTGTTTCCGACCTGATGACGGGGTTAATGGTGATATTCCTTTTTGTCGCTATTGCCTATATTAGTCGTGTGCAGAAAAATCAGTCTGTGCTTACAGACTATGTGGAAACCAAGAACGAACTTCACAATAAACTTGTGAAAGAATTTGCGGGCGATACGCTCAAATGGCAAATGGCTATCGGTAAAGACCTCTCTATGAAATTTAAAGAACCAACAGTCCTTTTTTCCACAGGTTCGTCAGAATTAACGCCACGTTTCAAAGAAATTCTTGATGAGTTTCTACCTCGCTATTTTAATATTCTATTAAATGATAGTTTACGTTCTAATATTCAAGAAATCCGTATTGAGGGACATACCGATGATGTTCCGATGCCAAGCAAACACCCGGACCCTTATATTGCCAATGCTATGCTGTCCCAAGAGAGAGCATTAGCTGTAGTTAAATATTTCCGCACAATACCGCAATTTAAAATATATTCAGAAAAACAAAAGCAATTACTTGAATATTGGTTTACAGCTAATGGACTTTCTTACGGAAAGGCACTTGATTCAGAAGGAGATTTTATCATTCGATCCGGAAAACCGATTGACCGTGCTTATTCACGCCGTGTGGAGTTTCGAATAGTCACTTCCGGCGATGAGATACTTGAAAATTTTGTAAAGGAGAACACCAAATGAGTTTCGATTTTGACATAGATGCTGAAGAAGAATGGTTCGATGACTCCGACCCCATTTGTGATTTTCCAAATCTAAAGAAACGCCTGACCGATATGGGCATACAGATTGGGCAAGCGGGTGCATGGCGTTCTGTCGGAACGGTCGATGTGCTGCCCGAAGACATTGGTGAACGTATTCTCTTTGAAGACGGCGGCATCTTCTATATTGATGACGAGGGGGTGAAACGCCGTGGCTTTATGTATAAAGCTGCTTTCTATTTCGAGTGGCAAGGACGCATAAATCAACCCAAGTTTCACGTCTGCAAATGCACCGCCATTGAAAATTTCGGTCGTGATGCCTATCGTTTTGCCAATGCAGAGCCTATTAAAGTTTATTCGCGTAATGCTCACAAAGAAGTGGAAGTTGAGGGTATGGAGCTATGTGGTTATTGCAAACGTATGCTGATGGATGAAGAAGCGGAACGGGTGAACGATTCAACCGACTTTGTGGAAATCCTGAAAGAAGCAGGTGATGTGGAAGAACCCACGGAGTATGATGTGGATATTTTCGGTTATGTCAAAAATTGGGAGGAAATTTCACTTGCTTACCGCACAAAGAAACTATTTACTTGCGAACGATGTGGCATACATGTAGAGAATGGCTTCGACCATTACTATATGCACACACACCACAAAAACGGAGTAAAGACCGACAATCGAGAGGGTAACCTTGAATGTCTGTGCATAAAATGTCACTCCGAAGTGGATGATACCCACCGCCGTAATTTTTCTTCTGGGGCGCAAAAAGTTATGATTGACGAATATATGCACAAATACCACGGAAAAGATCAGGTTCCTCTTATTTCTCGTCTTATGAAGGCGGTGCATAATCGACAAGAACCTCCTATTATAGTGAATGATTACGATCTTCCTTTTTAAAATTATGTAAAAAGCAGAATATTATAGATATGAAAAAACTGTATGCTTTGCGTTTATTGCTGGTATGCGTATATGAATATCGAATTTATTTTGTACTTTTGTGAAGGATAAAGCGTTCTTTTGACTTAATGTAAGACGAGGTAAAATACAGAACTTCGCTCGTTTACGGTTTAAATATTCTATTATAGCATTCTTGTCAACCTCAATTCCAATCTGAATCAATATCATAAAAAGAGACCAGATTGATTTGCAAAGTATTAACTATTCCTACCCTCAATATTATTTCCTCTTGTTATCACCTATCAATGGCAATCTCTTATATGTTTCTTTTATTAACGAAACAAAAGATTTATCCGTTATTTTATCATCGTTTTTTAACTGAAGAATGCCTATTAATCCGATAAGTAAGACACCACCAATTATTATTATGGGGAATAACATCCAATGAACGGATTGGGATAAGACTGCAAGTGCAACTATAATTATTACTGCTAAAAACAAATAAAAAGACCCTGATATCCAGGGATTATTTTTCTTCATACTAAACCTCGTTTTTCCTATATAGTCTTTTAATCTTTCTGCAATATTGGATATGTCAAGAAGGTTCACAGCCATATCTCTAGTATCGCAATAAATTCGTTCAACAATTCTAAAATTAGGATTGTCATAATCTTTATTATCATATTCTTGATGCCAGATTTTTCCGATACTCATATTTATTTCTTGTGCTGTAGTGCTTATTTTTTGCAACCGTTTAACATGATGTTCTTTTACCTCATTATTTATATCTTTATGAATATCTTTAAGTTCAACTATAACTGTATCATAATGTTTAATCGCATATTCAACCTGACATTTAAAATTGAATGGAACATAACTCTCCCAATATGAATTTGCTTTTAAAATATTAACATTCTTAACAATTTCACCTCTAAATGAAGACGTCCTTTTTCTTTCCTCATTTAAATCCGTCAATATATCATCGAAAGACTGATGGCTGTAATCAGTCATTCCACCAATAATACCTTTTGCCATAAGCGTTTTATTTCCATCTAATATTTGCTTGCGATAAACTATCAATGCAAAGTTAAAAATAAACAACTGAAAACTGTGCCAACTTTAGGTTATTTTATAAAAGAAAACGTATTGAGAATTTTGAAAAACAGATTCAGACCTCATATTTTTAAAGCAACATGGTATATAATTCTCAAAAAATAGTATTACCTTTGCACCAACCAGAAGCCAAAGAGTGGTGCGCAAAACGCGGAAAGTATCACGCTGCGAAATCGGTGGAGATGATTTGAATGATTGAAAACCACGATTGAGTATCAGAGATTTATAAGATATTGGTGAGCCCCAGGCGGATCACCAAGAAGCTGGACAAAACCAGACAAAGAAAAGACAACTCCTACAATATCAAGGTATTGCAGGAGTTTTTTCTTTGTATAAAGTCCGTGACCTAAGACACGAAATGGTCACAAAAAGACATACTTTCGTGACCAATTCGTGACCTGTCCGACCTTTCGGATTTTAGGTCACGGAATGTCTGAAATTGTCGGTTTGTTGTCTTGATTTGTCCGTACTGCAAATATCTCATTTTCAGTTCATCAATTTAATTTTGTAACTAAAAAAGAGATTATGAGAAGTACTTTCAAGCTACTCTATTTCGTCAAACGAAATGCAGTAAAGAAGAACGGCAACGCACCGATTATCGCACGTATCACTATCGACCAAGTTGTAGCCCAGTTCAACACCAAACTGGAAATAAATCCGGCTCACTGGAGCGTGAAGTTAGGCAAGGCTTCCGGCAGAACCGCAGAAGCCGTACATATCAATTCTATGCTGGAAAGCATCCACAGCACGGTACCCCAACAAGACTAAATGGTTGATTTATAATATTGAAGCAATATAATACTAGCGAAAAGAAAAACAGAAGTTTGTCATTTACTATCCTTCGTCCATTCGTTTGACTAAGCTGTCTTGCAAACGGCTAAGATATGCCGTCCAATCCTTCTTCCGTTCTTTCATGGCAATATAAGCGGCATAATAATCGCCTAACTCCATTTAGAGCACCGTACTGAGAAAATTCATCATTTCTTTTATTCCCACGTTGCCATTGTTAATGCCACCCGAAGAAACAAGGTTGAGAAATTCAGGTCTTTATCGAATTGTGCGCTATCGGTACATAGGCGTAAATCAAACTTTCCACGAACAACATAATATTCATCATACAAGGTCGAATGAAAACGATAATATTGGTAAAAGTCCAGATTACGGTTAAAGAAGCAGGTCAGGTTATCCAGTTCTTTACTTAATATAGTTTCTGATTACATCATTACTACCATCGGGGCATTGTGTTTCTATCCGATAAATCTTATAGAAGGAATGAATTTGCAGTTTTGTTTTTAAATCATTGAGAACCGCTTGCAAACGACGCACTATTGAAAGAAAAGTTTCAACAATATCATAACCGTAGAGGTCGATTTCAGATATATTGACCTCTATTTCAGCTAACATGTTATTAACCAGTTCTTTCATTTTACTACTTTAATAGTTTTGTAAATTTAGACTCAGTACAAATACTTAAATCCGTAGTTACAAACTTCCCATTGTAAAAAAGAGAAAATATAGTAGCTGGTGTAGGAGAGTTTTGTGCTTGCTCTCTCGTTTCCAATTTAATTACTTTCAAAGGAATATTTATTTCTTGCGCAAGAACACGCAACACTCCATTTACATAATAATCCGTATATGGGCAACGATTAGAATAATAAGCCACTATTCCCAGTTTGTCGGGGCATTCTCCACTTTTGACGCAATCATTAAAATATGGAACTGCACTATTCTCATGAAAACTCATTACCAACAATGAAAATCCATTTGGAAGTTTTTCTATTTCCTTAAAGCCATGTTGCAGCAACCATTTCGTATCACTCATAAAATGGTTCTTTTTTGTACCTACAACAGTAACCAATCCATTTTTTTGTTGCTTTTTTGCATCTTCAATCACAAATTGGAGCAAATTATATCCATGCCCTTGACCTTTATACTGCCCTGAAACCCAAAAACAATTAATCATTAAATAATTAGGGGCAGTAACCGGAAGCCACGCATATTCAGCAGGAACATATTCTATAAAAACTTTGGCTCGTGCATCAAGCCGCCTAAAAACATAGCCATTAGCAAATTCCTTTTTTAGCCATTCCTTTTTGGACTCATATCCTTCCAAGCATTTTTTGTCAGAGAATGCGCAGCAGATATGTTCTTTATCTATATTATCCTCTGTTAGAGTTATATATTTAGGTAAACTATTTTCCATGCTTTTATTTATTTTATCGGTATGTAGATTTTTGTGATACTCTCTTTTTTATTTTCTTTTGAATAATTGATATACTCCTCAAAAGACATCCCATGACGAAGTGAATATTCTTGGCTTACGTTAATGATGTTATACCAGTCCTGCAAATCTGTATAATACCCCTGCAACGTATAGACCGCATATTTACCTTGTGGTAGCCGGATTGTACCAAATTCACAAGTAGGCATAATTTCCTTTTGTACCGATGCACAAGCATAGAAACGACATTGATTAGGGTTTGTCACATTAGGGTCGTCAAAACTTAACCCAATAAAACGTGTATCGGGCAGAAGTAAGTCATTGCTCTTTAAGAAATGTATCAATTTACTCCATACTGTTTCATAAGGTTCTTCCTCTCCGTACTTACCCCATATACGGATATATACTAAATTTAATCCCTCGAAATTGTAGACTTCAGAATGCAATTCGCACTCCTTTCCATCATGTTCGCACTCTTTTAATCGCATCCTTAATCTGCTGATATATGTTTTGGGAGAGATACCAAATTGTTTCTTAAATGCTTTGGAGAACGATTGCGGATTATCGTAGCCGACTAACCCAGCCAAATTCTGTAAACTCATGTCTTCAGTTTGCATATATAGTACAGCTCGTTCTACTCGTTGCCTCGCCACATAAGAGTATAATGGTTCATCCAAAGCAGAACTCATCATACGGAGCAATTGCCGTTGAGACATATTTACTATGTCGGCTATTACATTCAATTGCAATGGCTGATGCAGATTAAAATTTATGTAATCAATTACTTGATTGACTTTCTGTTTGTATATATTTTCAGTGCTACTTTTCATCTATAACGATATAATTTGCAAATATATAGAGTTCATACAAATGTATGATTGTCCAATCTCGCCAATTTTAGAAATCTTAGGTTACGGTTTTAGGAGGTTATGTCAAAACGTTGGCACAACCTCGTTTTTTTAAAGGCATCTACGACGTAATGAGTTGGCTGGAAACTTTATAAGCATACCGATGCTTCAGAACAAAAAGCAGAATCACAATGATTGTCAAAGCCTCCGAGAGTGGCATTGCCAACCAGATTCCCGACACACCCAAGAACTTCGGCAACAAAATAAAACTCGGAATAAGGAAAACAAAGCCACGCAACAAAGCAAAAATCGTAGCTGGCTTTATTCTTTCAACACTCTGAAAATAACCTACCACAGCAATATTCACAATGAAAAAGACAAAGCCGCTTGCAAAATAGGGGAAACCGTGTATCGCTATCTTCGCCGCTTCACTGTCAAGACTGATGAAAAGGCCAACCAGCAGATAAGGATAAACAGTGAATGCCACCGTTGCAACCACACCGCAGACCACAGCCGTCAGCAACGCAATACGTTCCGCCGTCATCACTCTTTCCTTGTAGCCCAGTCCGAAATTATAGCTGATAATAGGCTGGGCAGATTGTGCAATAGCATTACCTACCATGAAAACAAAAGGAATATAATAGCACGCTATACCGAATGCCCCTACGCCATCGTCCCCCAGATAGGACATAAATACCTGGTTCCCGACGAACATAAGAACAGCAAGCGTTGCCTCTCCCAATAAGGCAGAAGGACCGATACGGCACTGGTAACCAATATTCCGCACGGAAAGCCGCAGGCTCTTGACACTCCATTTGAGTGGTTGTAAACGCAAATGCCGAGCATAAAACAGTAGATAGACCATCGCCACCAGTCCGCCGGCCATGATGCTGATGGAAGTGGCAAATGCTGCTCCCATGACTCCCCAGCCAAAAGGAAAGATAAACAGCCAGTCGAGCACCACATTGATTACAGCCGTAATCAGGCTGCACAACATAGCCAGCTTTGGAGCACCGTCCAGACGAATGACGAACAGCGGCACCGTTATCCATATCTGAAAGACCCATGACGGAACAAACCACAGCAGATAATCCGTCACCATAGGCAACAGATGTTCGGAAGAGCCGAGCATCCGGGCTGTTTCTGCCGGAAAAGCCATCATCAAAGCAGAGGGTATCAAAGCAACAATCGTTACAAACAGTAATGCTTGTGTCACATTCAACCGAGCAGACTTGCTTTTGCCTCTCGACAATTGGATAGAAGCGACCACAGAACACCCGGCACCAACCATAAGCCCGATTCCCGTAAGAAGCATCAGTAAAGGGACACAGATATTTACGGCCGCAATCCCGTCGCTACCTACTCCATGCCCGACAAATATCCCGTCAATCGCTGTTACGGCCGACATACTGAGCATACCCAGCAACGTAGGAACAAAATATTTCCGAAACAATGTAAACACATTCAGTGTACTCAAATCAATTGCATCTCTTTTCATGTTCAACTATATTTATAGGTTATTGTCTTGCCCAAAAGCAAAAAAATGCCGGATAAAATGATTGGTTTTACCCAGTCATCTTATCCGGCATTTTTACAGCCCTCCGATGAGGATTACAAAACTCTTTTGGTTTTCTAATTCGCGTGCAAAGGTGGGACTT
>NWBO01000137.1:1274-1549 GCA_002633275.1 Bacteroidales bacterium Phil12 | reverse complement strand
CTATCAGTCTTTCATTGCTCTAACATAGGCTGTCAATACACTGAATAAATGATAGTTAGGCATGCGCACTATTGTGGTACGACTTCTCCACAAGCATGAAGAAGCCGTACCACAATAGTGAAGAAACTGCATCACAACCGTGCACAATAGTCATTAATAAGCTTTTAGTAGGAGAAAGAGCTGTTCTTTGCGGAAAGAAGACCAGCCATTTGCACAAGAAAAAACAGCATGCAAGCAAAGTTTGCCTACATACTTGCATGGCATCTGCTTACATA
>NWBO01000137.1:0-1213 GCA_002633275.1 Bacteroidales bacterium Phil12 | reverse complement strand
GACTCCATAGTAAACCATGTTATCAATACGCTTCTGATAAATCTGGTTATTCTGCAGCAGATACCCCAAGGCCAAACACAAATCCACATCCCTGAACTTCGTCAGTTTCTGCAATTCAAAGATTGTACACTTCTTAAGATTGCACAAAATGGAATATACCATTTTCATATTATTGGTCGCCTTCTCAATACTCTTCATATTATTATCTTATTATTAGTCTTAAAATGATATCCTATATTATCTACTCAAATATAAGATAAAGACAGAGCAATGACAAACATTGCCCATTCTTTTCATTTCAGATAACATTCTTTGAACTACATATACCTAAAATCTGCAAAAAATATAGAACTTTATAAATATCAACACTTTATAGAAAGGTATATTCACATTATACTATATCCGGAAACGATTATGTTGGTATAATCAAGGTACTATTATATGCTTGCCTTCGGGAGTGACTACTACCGAGCCCATTTTGATGTAATGTTTCCCTTCCGGCGAAACTATTACCTTTGTTTCGCTACTCTTGTCGGAAGATTCTTTTTTCTCATTCATGAAACTCTTGTCCCGCGAAGTGGTAACCGGATAAGTATCCTCCAGATAGCTCTTCATTTCGTCCACTTTTCCGTCTTTGAACCACACCTTGACAGCCGACCACCCCGCAGGAGTATAAGCGCGGAATGTCCAAGCCTCTCCCTCCTTATTCAAATCTCTAAATGCAGGCTCTCCTAAAATGGTACACACCTCTTTAAAGCTCATACCACGTTCAATGCTGCTCAACTGCTTATAATCAAACCCGTAGCTTTCATAAATGCCACAGCCCATCACCAAGACAGCGAGTAACAAGCCTAAAACAACTGACATCTTTTTCATAATAGAAAGTTTTAGTATTTATCCATACAGCAAATGTAGTATGATAAAAACCTCCTTTTCCGTGATTCTCTCTATTTATACATAGGGATTTCCCTATCAGTTTATCTGTATCTTTACAACCTATAAAGAATATCATCCCAGCCCCGTTCCAATGAGCAATATCAAGTCGGAAGGGGCCACCACCGTATGGTTGGCAACCGGCAAAGACAGTCTTAAAACAAAGGTGCAGCCAATCCGAAAGCAGGTTTGTGCTTTCAGGAAGAAGGAAACAGCGTAGTGCTCACCGGTAAGGTGGAGATAAAGGCCCGGCAGCTCCCAATTATGTATTACTGAAATT
>NWBO01000136.1 GCA_002633275.1 Bacteroidales bacterium Phil12 | reverse complement strand
AAAGTAACTCAAGCTAATTCGAATTATGGTCAAAATGAAGTAATTGCAACTGGCAAAACTATCGATGAAGCTATAGAAAATGGCAGACGACTTTTAAATATTGGTCAAGATGAAAAGGTTGATGTCAAAATTTTAGAAATGCCGAAGAAAGGTTTCCTTGGAATCGGAGGTCAAGACGCAAAAGTTCAAATATCAATAATTAAATATTAGAAAAGAGAAAATTATGGAACAAATCACAACGAAAGAAAAATATGATGAAAAGGTTGAAAACTTCAAATCTGTTTATGATGACCAATCAATTCCACTTGAAGAAAAAATCAGATTGTGTGAAGAATTTGCATATTCTGATTATGTTAAGGGTAGCGGAAATATTGCTTTTGCCAGTGAACTCGCTGAAATGTATTTTAAAGCAGGACGTTATCAGGATGTAATAGACTTCATAAATATTGAATTTAAGTCGCACCTTAAAGGTGATTGGTGGATGTTTGTTGCAGGTATGTGTCCGTTTTATGCATTTTATGTGATAAATGCCTGCATTGCACTCGAAGATTATTCTCAAGCCAAAGTTTATTTAAATGCATTGAAAATGAATAGGGCTGAAATGCTGAGAATGCATCCAGATGATGCCTTTACTGCAGAAAGCAAATATTGGTATGCTCTTGTCATTACGAAATATGCACAAATAGCAATTCTTCAAAACGATGCTTCTGCGGCATTAGATTATCTTGTAAATGACCCGATTTTTGAAGATACTAAGACTTTGGGTTCCTATTATTATATGGGAATAATATCAAAGGGTGATATTAATGCAAATCTCAAAGAAATATCTTTAGCTATTAATTGTTTTAGCAATTTATGCGAATTAGATGTTAATAGTGATAGTTATGTTGAAGAAGAAGTTAATATGATAATTTCTTCAAATTATTATCTCGGATTAATTTATGCCACAGAAAACGGCTATAAGAATAAAGAAAAAGCTATAACATATCTTACAAATGCGAAAAAATTGGGATACTCAATAACTGGCGAAGAAATCCGAAATATGACAGATCATATTATTGATTCAACATCCCCTGTACAAAAAAGTAATGATAAGTCAGGCGGTTGTTATGTTGCTACTTGTGTTTATGGTTCCTATGATTGCCCTCCTGTTTGGACATTGAGACGATTTAGAGATAATAAACTTTCACAGAATATATATGGTAGAATGTTTATTAGAGTATATTATGCAGTTAGTCCTAAAATTGTTAAAATGTTTGGTGAATACGGATGGTTCCATAAAATGTGGAAAAAGTCACTTGATAGATTAGTTTCAAAATTACAAAAAAATGGTATGGAAAGCACCCCATATGAAGATTAACAACTAAATATTATTAATCTGTTTTTGATATATATTATTAGTATATTTATTTAGAAAGGACAATTATTATGAAAGATTGTGTAAAAGAGGCATACGATTATTATCATAATCCTTTAAATAAAGAATGTGAAAAAGAGTTCCGCAATTTACCGATTTTGTTT
>NWBO01000135.1 GCA_002633275.1 Bacteroidales bacterium Phil12 | reverse complement strand
GTGTGGTAATTGTTTGTAATCTCGTTTTGTTACTGTTCTTTTATATTTAAAAAATAGAGTAATAGGTTCTTTTTCATAGGCTCAAATTCTAGTAATTTATTGTTTTGTCGAATATAATCGATAAAATAGAGGTGTTTTTATCGATTATATTCGATAAAAATAGTCTATATTTGTCGAATATAATCGATAATGTAAAATGGATAAGGAACTGATAAAAGGATTGATAGCTGAATATCAGCAGTTTGTAAAGAGCGTGTCATTCGTGAAACGTGCGGTGACTCTATCTGATAACTTCAATTATGTCTTTGTAGGTTTACGTCGGGTTGGGAAGTCTTATTTGATGTATCAGCAGATACATCATTTAATAGAGACAGGTATTTCACCGGAAGAGATTCTTTTCTTTAATTTTGAGGATGAGCGAATAGCTGGTATGGATACAGAACATCTTGATATGATAAAGAGATGTTATGAAGAGATGTATTCTCATCGTCCTATATTTTTTTTAGATGAAATACAGATTGTACCGCATTGGGAACAATTTGTCCGACGGCTTGCCGATCAGAAGTACAGGGTTTATGTAACAGGGAGCAATGCTAAGATGTTGAGTAAGGATATAGCTACTACTTTAGGGGGACGTTTTATGATTCAATACGTCTATCCTTTCTCGTTTCGTGAGTATTTGTCATCTAACGGTGTTCAATTAGATAAGCTTTGGATTTATAAGAACCGTTCGGAGGTAGTCCGACATTTCGATACTTACTTTCGTTTTGGTGGTTTACCCGAACTGTTAGTGGCCGAGGGACAAGAGAAACGACAATGGCTGAGTAGTCTTTTTAATAAGATATTCTTCGGTGATTTAGTGGCTCGTTATTCTATTCGAAATGATATGGCGTTAAAGGTACTCATTCGAAAACTGGCTGAAAGCGTGAAGCAGCCTTCTTCTTTCACTCGTCTGGCTAATTTAGTATCTTCCACAGGCAAGAAGATTACCACTGATACTATTATAGACTATTTGAATTATCTGGAAGATACCTGGATCATGTTTTCTTTAGAAAACTACGCTAGTAAGTTAGCCGATAAAGTGTCCAATAAAAAATATTATTTTATGGATAATGGAATACTTAGTCTGTTTTTAATGGATCCGGAAACTTCTTTATTGGAAAATCTCGTGGCAGTTACATTAAAGAAACGGTATGGTGATGATTTATATTTCTATCATCGGAATATAGAAGTAGACTTTTATCTGGATGAAGGGCATAAGGCCATACAAGTATCATATAGTTTAAAAGATCCGGAGACTCGAAAACGAGAAGTGAATGCCTTACTGAAACTTGCAGAAAATGTGGCAGTGGATGATCTGTGTATTATTACCAGAGACGAAGAGGAAATGATCGTAGAAGGAGAGAAGACGATTCGGGTTGTGCCGGTATGGAGGTGGTTGTTGGATGATGAAGAATGAATAAGCTATTCCTGATTTGTAAAGATGCCTGGATAATAAAAATTCAGGACTAAATATTAAAAGAGGGTATGCCAGATTAATATGCACCCCTCTTTTTTATTATATTTAAAAATCACATGAAATCTTTTATCTAATGATTGCTAGTAACGTGTCTTGTTTTTTACCACTGCCAATCATTTACATTATAAGTTGCTTCTACTGTATTTTCGATATTGTCGGGTAGATTATGGAAGAAATCTATGCCAGTTTCTTGTTCCAAAGCATCAATCGACATGAGATATTTCTTTGGGTCTTTTTTGTCAGGATCATCTTTAAGATTTTCGTGAGGCATATAAAATCCTATTGCTTTATAATTATCTCCGCTACGGAAAAGTAC
>NWBO01000134.1 GCA_002633275.1 Bacteroidales bacterium Phil12 | reverse complement strand
GTATCTCTGGAACGATGAATACAAGACATTAAAACCTGACTTCACAAAAAATTATGAAGCTTTCTTTTATGACGCCTTGGGTAGTCTGACTACAAATACATTGGATAAGAAAACATATGTCGGTAGCGACGGCAAGACATATTATAATCTTTTCTCTTATATCCAGCTATTGCCCAATATTAGTTCAACCCGTACCACCAAAATTGTAAACAAGGAACTGGCATATAGTTTCGGTATCACCGGTATAACCCCCATAAGTATTGGCACACAAGCAGAAAATACCATTTATTTCTGCCTCCAAGGTGTATATCCCGATTCACCGGCCTCCGAAGCTGGACTCAAACGAGGAGCAATGATAAGCCTGATAAATGGAAAGAAGATAAATAATAACAATATTAATAACTTCTATTACGACATATTGTCACCAGATGCAACTATCAACTATACTTTGACAGAAGATGTCGTAGAAGGAGGCACCATTACCGGGCAAAAGGAATACACCATAACTTCCAAAGCCACATACAACAACCCCGTCATCTTCAGTAATGTCAAGGAAGACATAGAAGGACATAGAATCGGTTACCTCGTTTATTCTGGGTTCGAGGCAAGCTTTGACCAAGAATTATTCAATGTTTTCAAAGATTTTAAGAACAAGAACGTCACAGATTTGATTCTGGACTTGCGGTACAATGGTGGTGGGCATACCATGTCAGCTAATCTGATAGCGACTTGTATTGCCGGTACTGCTTCTCAAGGTAAAGTATTCAGCAGTTTACGATACAATGATGAAAGAATGGCAAAACTCAATAACAAACGGGAAGATGAATTATTTGCATACTCCAGTTACCCCAACTTGGGTACTTCCTTATCAGCCGGAAGCCTCAATCTTCCCCGCGTCTACTGCCTTGTCGGAAATGGAACGGCCTCTGCCAGTGAACTCGTCATTAATTCCTTAGAAGGAATAGATTTGGACGTAATACTTATAGGTGAAAAGACCACTGGTAAGAACGTAGGTATGGAATATGAGGAGTACACTGTCCGAAATAACACATATCGTGTTGTTCCTATCGCCTTCCAAAGCTATAACGCCAAAGGATTCGGGGAGTATGAAAAAGGATTTGAACCCGATATATTGATGGACGAAACCAATCCTTATAACGAACAAGGTGTATTCTATATTCATAAAGATTATGGAAACAATGAAGAACCTCTGTATGCCAAGGCCATTGAACTGATTACCGGTACAAATCCAGCCCCCCAAACGCGCAGTGCAGTGGTCAATACATTGGATGGTAAAACTTATAAGTTGCCCGCTATCTTCCGTCCTGGACACGACGGCATGCTGATGCCTGCCAGACACGCAGAATAATGAGTGCACACAATATTCTTGGAAAAGCCGGTGAAGACGCCGCTGCCAAATACTTGGAACAGAACGGTTACACCATACGTGACCGTAACTGGCGAAAGAATCACCTTGAGCTGGATATTGTAGCCGACAAAGATAAGGAACTGATTATTGTGGAAGTGAAAACCCGTAGCAATACGGACTACATTGAGCCGCAGGATGCCGTG
>NWBO01000133.1 GCA_002633275.1 Bacteroidales bacterium Phil12 | reverse complement strand
TCTTACACCCCAAAGCCCAATAAGCATGGAATCCATGCTGACGATATAATCGTAAATCCTCTGCCCATTTCAACTTCATCTTCTGTGGGTCGGTAGACAATCCACCCATCCGCATACGGACAATATACTTAGGTAGGTAACACACTTTCAAATCCGCTTCATAAAGGTAACGAACCAAAAACTCACTGTCTGCAGCGATACGGAAACTCTCATCATACAATCCCCATTTCTCCATAACGTCCTTGCGAATATAGCAAGTAGGATGCAAGGGTAACCAGCCACAGCGGACTTTCCGTTTCGTGTAATGTCCGCTTATCCAGTTACGCACCACCTTATCCGTATGGTCTGACTCTACAAAAAGCCCGTCTCCATATATGAAATCCGCTTGGGAATTTTCCAATGCTTGTGCAATATGGCTAATTGTATCCGTGGCATACAGGAAATCATCCGAATGCAGCAATCCGATTATCTCTCCCGTAGCCACACGAATACCCTTATTGATAGCCTCATACATACCATGGTCAGGTTCCGATATAATGATCGAGATACGATCCGCATATTCTCGGATAATATCCAACGAACCATCCGTACTAGATCCGTCCACCACAATAAATTCTATGTCATTATAATCCTGTGCTAAGACACTCTCAATGGCACCACGAATCGTCGTCGCACGATTAAAGCACGAAGTTATAATTGAAACTTTCATAAAACCAGCTTTATCCATTAATAAAACATATACTATCTCTTTTACTCATATTTATGAATCCAATCCAAAGTAACCTTAGTGCCCTCTACCCTCGATACTGGCAAATGAGGCGCTATTGATTTTATAGGCTCCAAATTATGAACATTGTCCGTTGTCATATTATGCAGTCGGAAGCTAGTCATAGGGAAAGCGATCCCTATTTTTTTTAAACAATCCCCCACATATCCCATCCATCGGAAGCAAAAATAAGGGACATGAGGAATTTTAATACCTTCGATATTTGCTATTTCATTAGCCCAATCTGTGATCGAATAGGCCTCATAATCACCTAAGTAATAAATATTCCGATTGACTTTTTCCGGAGAAGCCCGGAGAATTGATTCTATTTGATATATTGCATTATCAATATAACCATAAGTTTTTTTGCAAGCCTTTTCACCCATATGGAAATACATATGCTTTAGAACAATATGAAAGAATTTATCATAAGGCTCGCCAAACCAAGGTCCCCAAATGCTTGTAGGCCGAATGATACTCCAGGTGTAAGTTGTAGGATTGGCCTTTCTAATTCTTTTTTCAGTTTCCACTTTACTTTCTCCATAAAGAGTATGAGGTGCATAATCTTCAAAGTCTTTTGGCATATACCCCGGTTCGCAAACATACATAGAAGATGCAAAAACTGCACGCTGTACACTTCCGGCTCCATTTATAGCCGCTAATACATTGCTCACTCCACTCATGTTTGCATCGTAATCTTGAAGCGTAGCACCTCTCAAATCTGTACGGGCAGCCAGATGTATCACAATTTCAGGCTGAAATGCTCTAAATATAGATACGACACTCTCCTTATCACATATATTTATTTGTTTCCAAATGCGATTATGTGCACTGATTTTGGGCTTTTCAATATCAATACTAAGAAGTTCAATGTTCTGATTTAAAAGGAAATGTTCAATAAGATTAGTGCCAATAAACCCACTACCTCCTGTAATTAATATTTTTGTCATCAGAAATTCTTTTAGTTATTTACATGTTTCATTTGCATCAGAATATTATTAGCAAATGATTGATCAT
>NWBO01000132.1 GCA_002633275.1 Bacteroidales bacterium Phil12 | reverse complement strand
TTTGTTAAAGGCATTATCACCTGATAACTTTGGAACTTCATTCAGTTTCAAATATCTGGAAAGTCCTGCTATGTCATCCAAAATCCAGTCCTCTATCATACGTTCCACTTTAATCTGGCAGAAGTTCTGTATCTTCAATGCTTTTACTTCACGTTCCACCTTCTTCCAATCAACGATGGGGCGTTCTGCAAATTCAAAGACATCGGTGTCGTAGCTGCAACAAACTGCTTTCACTTCCATACCTTTCTTGCGAGCCTTAGGACAAATCTCATTTTTAAGCTTGCCTATAACCTTGCTTGTATATCGGGACACACCTTTTAAATTCTTCACTTCACATGAATGAACGGGAGTAGAAGAATGATTCCGATAGTATTCCAACAGGCCTTCGAAGAATATCTGGTCCGTGTCTCCTTCGACGAATATAACTATATGTGATTTTGATTGTCCTTTTCCCATTACTTGAAATATTCGTTAATCAACTCATCGTTACAATCCATGTCAAGTAACATCTCAAACATATATTCACCCACAGAGACTTCTTCCGCTGATGCATTCTTCAATACCTTGGCTACCTTATTGGGTTTGAGGCTTCGAAAATCGGCAACCCCCAATTCGGTAGGAATACCAAATTTCATCTTAGTCGGCTCCAAATACTTAATCAAATAAGGTGAATGGCTTGTAATCAGCACTTTGGTATCGCCCGCTAATTGCACAATTGCCGTTAACAGGTTCTGCAATAGTCTTGGATGTACGGAATTCTCCAACTCTTCCAACAAAAGCAATGGAATCTTATTTATTTCCGCAGCTATCACCAAAGTTAGGATAAAGAATATTTTCTTTGACCCTGAAGAAATGCGACTGATGGAAGTATATTGGTTATTGTATCTTTCCTTTACACGAACATCGTAAAAGGTTTCCGGTAAACGGAAAGGCAAATCTTTCGTTTCCTCCTCTTCTACATCTTTACGTAAATCTATTTGTACAGGTTCAAAATCCTCAATTGTTACCAATAGTCCCGTTACTACATCTTTCAGTAATTCGTATTTATTGGGAGCAAGTTTTTTCAAACTATTTAGATAATAGCCAACTTTGGACTCACGAGGATAATCCAAACTTAACTCATTCACATCATCGTCCGGTGCTATCATGTTAAACAAGCTATCCGGATGTTGCAAAGTGCCTATTTCCCGAACATCCAATCTGTTCAATTGACGAATAGAGTCAATATAGAAAAGGTCATCAAAATTAGCCAATTTATTTAATGCCAATATATTGTTATCGACAAGAAGTTGTTTGGAACAACGGCCAGTTGGTGAAGCCAAATAATAAGCAACATTCGTATCTTCACGATTGATATAACTTCTGAACTTCAAGTCATCATCTGATTTCATTCTTAAGTATTCACCTATAATTCTGGCGCCATCATCTTTTGAGGTCTTCCACCACTCAAAAGAATAGCCGTAAACAAAGCTGAATGTTTTCTCTCCATTAGAAAATTCTCCTTCCAATTCAAAAGAAAACGGAGTACCTTCCAAAGCTGTATTAATGGGTATGAGAG
>NWBO01000131.1 GCA_002633275.1 Bacteroidales bacterium Phil12 | reverse complement strand
CTTTCTTACGCAGAAAGAGACAACTTTCAGAATGACGGATAAATATCCGTTTTCGGGTGTAAAAGTAGCTCAAATTGCCGATAAAGGCAAGGAGAGTGCTTAAATCTTTTGTCAAAATTAAAAAAGATAAACAATAGCGAGCCGTCAAGCGTGACGTGCCTTGTCCTATTAACATTTCCAAGGGATTGAAAAACAGCGGATAAAGGGCGATTTCTCTTTATTGTCTCTTTCTGCGTAAGAAAGAGACAGCGTGTTTGAAGCAAAAAAATGTGAAATGTAGTAGTGAAAAAGTACGTGTAAGTATGAAGACCTTAGGGATAAAATTACAAAAAGCAAGATTGATCATGATGTCGATGGTCGGATTTATAGTAGGAATGTCTGGTTGCGAGGATCGCTTCGATACACCTCGGCCTTCAGTCGAAAGGGGTGAGCGGGTAGAGGTCTCTCTTTGTGTGGGAATCGCAGATGAGGAGGATAGAGCTGTGCCCGGTGATAGTCAAGCCAATACCAAGGCTATGGGAAACTCAGGTTTCGACGTGCGTCTGGTTTCCGCAACGGATACGAAAGCTTTAATGACTACGGATGATCCATTGGCTACAGCCAAGCCAGATAAACTATACGGTTTGCAAATCCTGCAATATCAATCGAGTGATTCCGGGAGTGACTTTATGAAATTGGTTACGGTAGGAGACGTATCGATAGGCTCTACGTTAAATATAGGCTTAACAGCAAGCGATAATTGCCAACTCGTAATCGTAGCCCGTGGTTCCGGGAATACGGTTCCCCCTTTTTCCGGTACTCCCACATGGAGTAATCTTCAAAAGATTACCGCTGATACTTCTGTGATGAATAATCTGAAAAATATCAATGCTATGCCTTACATCCTTCATCTACCTCATGTAAAGATTAAAGATGGTAAACTGCAAAGTCCGGATGGAGAGGATGTCCGTTTATTGCTCAAAAGACTGGCTGCTCGTCTTTCTATCAACTGGACGTTTTCCGAGGACCTTAGGAAACAAGACTATGTTTTAAGGGAAATAAGGCTTTGTCAGCTTCCGGCTTTTTATCAGTTATTTCCGCTGGATGAAAATACGGATAAATGGGGTAGAGTATTCCCCGCATCCGTTTTGGAGTTCATTGATTATTACCGTCTGATTGAGGATGATCTTAAAAATCCGGATGGTACCCCTATTCAGAATAAGACGATCTGGATTCCGGCTAACGCTAAAGGACGTTCTTCTTCCGTAACTTCGGTCTATTACCGGACAAAAGAATACGCTCATTCTGCCGCTACTTATGTGGAATTTGTCGTAGATAATTCAAAAAAGGAAGAACGATTGTATTATCGTGTATATCTTGGAGGTAATGAAGTAAACGATTTTAACTTGCTTGAGAATACGAACTACAACTGGATCGTAAATATCAATAAAACAGATTACATATCTGATCCTCGTATCCGTCTTTTAGATCAAACTCCGGTGTTAAGCTCGAATCTTGTGACGACGGCGAATTGCTTTATGATGTGTCCCGGAACGAATATCTGTTTTAATCCATATAAACATACGGCGGGCACAAATGGATGGAATGAACAATTGGTCAGTAATCCTTCCGGTACTCCAATGATAAAATCTAAGATAGGTAGCGTTAAGGTACTTTGGCAGACAAAAGATAACGGTACGACAGGAGATTTGGTCTTAGGTTATGTAATAGAGGATTCGAACCATAAGAATCTAGTAAATTTAACTGGCGAAGGGCTTGATGGTACCCGTGTAAACGTGAAAGTACCCATTACTGAGGGAGGCAACGCCTTGATCGCCGCCTACGATGAGAGCGGAAATACGATCTTATGGAGTTGGCATATCTGGGTTACAAATTATGTCCCTGTCGGTATCAGTTCCACTATGGGTTATCAAGCGGCCCAATTAGCCTCAAGGCCCGGTAGCGTACATCAGTATGATTCCCCAATGTTTAGCCATGGGGGTGTATACGAGAAAAAAGTGATGATGGATCGTGACTTAGGAGCTAGGGCGGGTGGCTTTCCTTATATAGCGACCGAAAAAGGCAATGATTTTACGACACAAGATGCGGTAAAGACATATGGCTTGCTTTATCAATGGGGACGTAAAGATCCTTTCTTCACCTCTATGGATGGTACGGATTCGGAGAAAGATATCATATACGATGGATATGGGATACCGAAAGGTGTATCTATTGAAAAATCAAGTGCCAACGCTGAGCAAGAAAGTATAAAAAAGCCATTATTCTTCATGACGGCATGGGCTACTTATTGGTCTGAGTTATCTGTAAGCAATAATCCATGGAACAAATCCACCGAAAATAAGGCTCCCGGGGTTAAAACGATCTATGATCCTTGTCCGGTAGGCTGGAAAATGCCGATGATGTTCGACCAGGCACCAGGTTCTAGTGTTACTTGGAATGACGTGCAAGATCATTCTATGTTTACGAATTTTGCGTTGACCGACGGAAATATAGGAAAAGGTTTGAATAACCAAAGTGATAATGCGAACTATAATTATACGAGATTTCTCTATTTCTATGACGGTAAAATGTTGCGAAACGCACGTGGTCTTAGCGATTCTCGCTTTGGACGTGTCTTCTTTATCGGACAGGGTTCAAGTACGGATCTAGCAGGGAAAACGATTGATAATACGGTTTGGATACCTGCTACATCGGAACGGAATGGGGGAAAATTGGCATTTGGTGGCCAATATGGTCATTTTTGGGGGGCGGATGTCCACAACAAGAAAGGCATGTTTGTCGGTTATCGCAATTATGACTTTGAGATGTATGGCTATAGTGTAGGATTAGGATGGCCTGTTCGTTGTATCCAAGAATAAAAACTTTGTGCAGGATTGTGATATTCTCCTTCTTGTTAGAAGGTAGAGAATATATAAGGTTTGTTCCCGGACCTTCCAGCAACCGGGGAAAAACGGGTTCTTTGACATGATGAGATTAAT
>NWBO01000130.1 GCA_002633275.1 Bacteroidales bacterium Phil12 | reverse complement strand
TATTTATTTGAGTGGTGCCACCAGCAACCGAAAGTGGGTTGATATGGCACTATCTTTCAGTAAGTTATATTTTTATTACGATGTAAGTCCCTTGAATAAGGTCTTCACAGCTTTGCACCGTTCAACACAAGTTTGTATCTTGGGTACGATTTCTGAATGCAAAGATAGGGATTTATTTTAAGCCTTTATCTTAGATATATATAATAATTCTTCAATAGCAACTCTGTATAATGTTATTACTTCGTCTATGTACGCCTTTTTTGCATTATATTGAATTTTATGAGCCGATAAGTTTCCTAACATTCTAAATCTGTCAAGTACAGATAATACCTCTTTGGAAAGAGAAAAACGTTTATGTTGTATAATATCATTGATTATTACGCTGAGATTCTTATATCCATCTCCATCTTGTATTACTGTGATATTTCCAGTTGCTTCATAAGAGTGAATTAATAATATTTCTAACAATCGTCTCATTAGTACAGAGCAACCGTCATATATATTATGTTCATATGAAGCATTAATTTGTTTCCCTAATGTTTCAATATATCCACGAGTGTTTTCATATAGAGAAGTAGGGAGAATTAATCCTTCACATACAACTTCTTCTGTTTTAAGGAGAAATTGATTAAATTCTGCATCAAGCTCTAATAGTAAAGTTCTTGTTGGTTTATATCCTCCTCCCTTAATAGATAAGATATTTCGATGTTTTCTTAAGTCTTCTTTTAAATAAGTTACATTATATTTAGGGAGATTAGCTTGCTCAAAATAAGAATTTATTTTTTGAGTACTACATTCTTGTCCCTCTTCTAATCTATAATGCAACCAAACAAAAGCTGCTGCAACATCTTTTTTTGCAGAAAACCTTTCGCAAATACAATGAATTAATGTTGAGGAATTATTTATCATTATTAGGTGATTTACGTTTTGTATTACGAGGTTTCCTTAGCTTAGCCTCTGACTTCCCAGTAGCAATCAGTTGTATTTGTTCAATTCCTGCACTTGTTATGATAAACTTGGTTTTAGTTATAGCAGAAATATAAGATTGCTGTATGAGATTATCGATATTTTTTGAAAGATTCTTATTTCTCCCTTCTGTATATATACTTTCCTCTCTGTATGCGTCCATTATAGAAGAACGTTCTATTGGAATTGTCCCATTATTAGATTTATAATATAATATCATCAATAAGATTTCCGTTTCATTTTTTGTATATTGTTTGGTCATCAGTTCATACAATGACGGAATATTATCTTTTGTAATAGAAGCAGGTTCAGCATTAATCGTTTCAACTTTTGTCTCTTTATTTGTAGGGGGTAATTGCTTTTCTGCCCCTATAAACTGATTTGTAGGGACAGTAGGCTTATATGATTGATCAATAAAACCATATTTGTCTAGTAAATAACGAATAACTCTTGTTTTACTTTCATTGTCTAATCTTGATAAAGCTTTAGCACATTTTGCTATAGCTTCAATCTCCAAATCTTCATCATCAAAATTGCTCATATTGCTCATATTTAATTATACATTACTAATATATTACTTTTTATTTTTAAATTTAATTTTTCATTAGAAAATATCCTCCAGTTTTAGGTGCTCCCCTAAATTCTATCAGTTCTTTTTCATTCAATGACTTTAAATAGCGCATGGTTGTTCTCCAACTTTTAGAAATACTTTCAGCTATTTCCGAAGCATTTAATCCCGGTTTCGTTTTAAGTAAATCTATTATCATTTGCTCATTCTCATTTACTATGCCATTTACTATGCCATTTACTATGCCATTGGTGACATAGTTCTTTACCTGACGTTTGAATACAACCGTAAACATCCCGTCCGTATGAAATTCAGGTTCAGGAAGATTAGCTTCTTTCATGGCTTCCTGCATACGGGGAATACCGGATGCAACCCTTTCCACCAAATGCATGCGGGTAAATAATCCAAAGATTAAGGGGTTACGTGTCATACTCTTGTGCCCGAAATCTTTAGCTACGATAGGCAAAAGCCCTCCGGGATTAGAAACCTCTACCCGGTCATCAAACATTTCTATTGTAATGGTTGCTCCCTGTTCGTAATAATCACGATGTGAGAGAGCGTTAATAATGGCTTCTTTAAACACAGTAAGAGGAATTTCCCAAATTTCTTCTCTTGGTCCTGCTCCCTCAATTTTATAAGCTACTTGCAGTTTACTTTCCAGCCATGCCATAGCCTGCAAATATTGTTGGTATAGTGGACCGCCAAAGGTTTTATCATCAATGATATATACTTTGGTTGTTCCTTTGAAAAGGATACATCTTGTTACTGCGTGTGGAAA
>NWBO01000129.1 GCA_002633275.1 Bacteroidales bacterium Phil12 | reverse complement strand
GTGACTACCCAATAGTTCAAGTTTTCTAATACCCATTTAAGAAGTTCTGCTACTGATTCCATGTTTTTTGAGGATAGAATTTATAAATTGATTTATTTTTTTCCTTTTGTTTTTTTCTTATTCTCTTTTTTCATGCGTTCCCACACTTCTTTGAGAGTTCTTTCGTCTTCTTCTCTGTGTTCGGGACTGTTCAACAGATCCAGGATCATGTCTTCTTCCAGTGGATGTTCACATTCCTTGTTATATTTAAAGAAGTTGTCGATTTCACCGTGCATGAGGCAAAGAACACTCAATTTCTCCGTCACATCTTCGTATTTCGGATTTATCTGGTACACTTTTTCAAAGTATTCTTTCGCTTCGATCAGATAGTCACTTTCCGAATAAGCAGAGGCAATCATATACCACATTTCTATGTTCGGGTTGATCTCTATCGCTTTTTCGAAAGAGATGGCAGCTTCGTCTTCCAGTTCCTCTGCCAGGTATAGTTTTCCTTCTGTCAGATAAATCAATCCCTCGTTCGGGTTTATCTCTTTGGCTTTCTCGCATAACTCATGCGCCTCTTTATACCTTTCCAGGTGAGAGAGGGCGAATGCTTTGCTGGTATAGGTGTCTATCAATAAAATAGACTGCTTGTCTCCGTCTTCTTCAAAACGTTCGATCACTTTGTCGTAATAGTCATCGGCTTTTTGCCATTCTTCTTTATTACCGTAGGATATTCCCATAAACATGTAACCCAGTTCGGGGGGAATGGCTTTGAGCTCAATCGCCTTTTGGTAATTCTCGATGGCATCATCCGAATTGTTCAGATAGAAGAAACAATGTGCCTTATAAGCGTAGGCTTCTCCACACTGATCGTCGGCTGCCAACGCAAAATCACAGGCTTCGATGGCTTTGTCTATTTGTTCCTGGACAAAGTAACATTTCACCAGTCCCATCCAGTAGGAAGGGTTGAATGGAGATTTGTCAATGAGTTTATTGTAATAGATGATGGCCGATTCTACCTGATGGGTCGATGCCAGATAATCGGCTGTGAGAGCCATGTATTCTTCATCTTCGGTATAACGGGATTTACCTCTGTCGAGCCATTCTTTGGCTGCGTCCGGGTATCCCATGTCCAGATAGAGAAATACAACATCAATGATTGTTTCCAGCTCGTCGGCATCCGCTAATGTGCTTAACAGCCATTGAGCTTCCTCCAGTTTTCCTCCATTCAGCAATAGTTCGGCTTTCAGCAGTTTCACTTCGGAATCAAATTCTTCGGTAATCGAATCCGCTACTTTTTTTGCTTTTTGCAGCTTTTGGGTATCCAGGTAAAGATATGCTTGTTCTATAAGCAAATCTGTGTTTCCCGGATGTATTTTAAGTCCATAAGTGATTACTTCTTGTGCTTCTTCAAATTTTCGCTCGGAGGCATACCAGTCGGCGATGTCGGCCAATTGGTCAGCATCCAGATAAAGTTGTCGGTTTTCTGCTTTTGCTTCTTCGTAGTTTGTGATTAGTGTGACTAGTTCCTTTTTTGATGATGGCGAATTTTTTCTACCCATTTTACTTTTAGATTTTTAATTGCTAAGATGGGGCTGTTGCAAAAGTTCAGATGATGATCCTTTTGACACAGCCCCATTGTAAAGTTAAGCTTGAAAGCTTAGTTATTTATTAATCTTACCCCATGTGTCTTTCAACCCTACTGTACGGTTGAAGATTAGTTTATCCGGGGTTGATTCTTTGTCGATATTAAAGTAACCGATCCGTTGGAACTGCAGATAGGAGAGTGGAGGCAGGGTAGCTGCGAATTTCTCTATGTAGCAGTTGGGCAGAACTTTCAATGAATCCGGATTAATGATTTCTTTCATGGCTTCCAGTGCTTCGCATTTTTTTGCTTCGCGGATGGCAGCCAGTTCGTCACGTGGATTTTCCACTTTCCACAAACGGTCGTACAAACGTACTTCTGCTTGCAGGCAGTGGTTGCAGCTTACCCAATGGAGCGTACCTTTCACCTTGCGGTTCGCATCCGGCATGCCGCTGCGGGTATTTGCGTCATATTCGCAATATACTTCTGTGATTACACCGTTTTCGTCTTTCTTGCAACCGGTACATTTCACGATATAAGCATTTTTGAGACGTACTTCTTGTCCCGGTGTCATGCGGAAATATTTCTTGGGAGCGTATTCCATGAAGTCTTCGCGCTCCATCCACAATTCGCGGCTGAACTCGATCAGGTGACTTCCTGCTTCC
>NWBO01000128.1:5207-10329 GCA_002633275.1 Bacteroidales bacterium Phil12 | reverse complement strand
GAACAGGTACTGGCTCTTGAGTCCCTTGAACTCCGGGCTGCGACCGATCCCCTTGTTAACAGGATATTCCGCCATACTACAGGAAGAATGAGCGTAAGATGGTGGCCGCGACAATCAGGAAAATACACGCCCCGAACCAGCTGGCGGCGGTCTTCGAGGTGTCCGGGTCGCCGGACGAGAACTTGGAATATACCTTCACGCCACCGATAAGGCCGACTACGGCACCGATAGCGTAAATCAACTTGGTGCCGGGGTCAAAATAGCTTGTGACCATATTGGTCGCTTCGGTGATACCGCCGATACCGTTACCCTGGGCGAAAGCCCCCACTGAAACCAGCAGCGTCATGACTGCCGAAAAGAATCTTTTTTTCATGTGTCGAAACATTTAATTAGTGAGACAAAAAATCATTTCGACAGCGAATATATAGCGTTTAATTTATTGATTTACAAACCTTACGACCTATGACACCGTATGTCATCACGTTACATCGGGAGAGGATTTTGAGCCAATCAAAAAAGGCTTTTTCCAGCAACGGGGACAAGAAAACGAGGATAAGGGGAAAAGCCGGCATTTCATTTCTTCCGGCAAAGGTCGTCCCGTGTCCTGACGGATCGGGCAAGGCGGCCCTGCGGGCTGGTTGCCGTGAAATAATCATCCTCGCTTCGCTTGCGGTATTTTTTCACGGCAAGCCTTGCGCAATCCCGGACCGGGACGGTAAGGCCTGCATGAAATAAAATACCGTTCGGATTGACGGTACAGGTCAAACATTAAATTTTCAATGGTATGGAAGCAAAAAACAATCTGGCAGTGGCATTCACGGGACACCGCAAGGAACGTATCCTGCAAGGAAACGGGAACAATCTCTTGACACTTGCACAAATCAAGGATGCAGTGGTGGAAATGGTAACGGAATTGTATGGTAAAGGATATAAGGCATATTATACCGGAATGGCCAATGGCTTTGACATGATAGCTGCGGAAGCGGTCTTGCAGGTCCGGGAAGAATACGGGGATATCGTGCTAATAGCGGCAGTACCCTTCAGGAAACAGCCCTTGTGGTTCGATGCGGAAGACCAGCTGCTGTATGCCCGTCTGCTGGAAAGGACGAACCGGGTGGTGATGGTTTCCGAGAACTACCATAAAGGCTGCTACCTTCGCAGGGACGAATACATGGTACGCAAGGCTGATATGATTATAGCGTACTGGGATCATGTTCCGGATGGAGGCACTTTCTACACGATGAACAAGGCACTGGAAAGCGGAAAACCGGTCATCAATCTTTATGAAAGGATGAAATAGCGGAAATCGGTCTGTCTGTATAGAACGGAAAAGCGCAGTCTGAAAGCCGGCGGCTTTCAGACTGCGCCTCATTCCATGCGCGATGCCTATTCCGCAGAATCGGAAGAGAGCGCACGCTGTTTTCTCCGTTCCTCCTTTTTCTCTTTTTGCAGCTTTTTCTTGGCTTCCATTTCCGCCATAATCTGTTTCAGAGGCTTGACCGTTTCCGGTTCCTCACGCTTGAACCGCTTGAAATAGATGCTTTCGATAAACTGCGGAAGCGGAGCTTTCCAGGACTCCTGCTTATTATCGCAATATTGTGATAACAGACATTATCGCAACTTTATTATTATTAAAACTTTATCAGTCGAATACATAAAAGACAAATGATTGTTTTTAAAAAGTTGCGATAATATTTTATATTGCTGAGGTAAATCATTAAAATTATATTATGAACATCAGCAAGTTAAAAGATCGTAGTTCAGAGCTTATTTCGTTTCTTGAAAATCAAGGATACAGCCGAGACTACCGCAAGCATTTAAAAAGGGTTCTACGGCAAATACTCCAGCATGGGGAATCTGCCAAGATTCGTTCTTATGAAGAACTTTATCATCATTTGAACGACAAGTATTATAAAGGAAAGAGTCGGTATCATGTTCGGTCTTTCAGAATGGCTTTTAATAATATTCGCCATTTTGATGAGTATGGTTATTACGTAAAACCATATTTAGTGCTAAAATACAATTATGAAAAGGTCCTTTCTCTTCCCAAACAATACCTATGGGTTTTGAATAACTACTTGACGTCCAATGCAAATGGACAAAAATCGGATGTTACAATAAAAAAACAGCTTAATGCTACAGAAAAATTCTTCCAACATCTGCAAGAACAGGGAGTTCCTGATTTCGAACATGTTAAACAAGAGCATGTCTTGAGTTTTTTCTTTACGGAAGAAAAACAAATTCGAGGTCTGGCCTACAAAGCCAAATTAATGACAGTATTAAAATCGGCAGAACCAACTATTGGTGCATCAGTTCGGCGTGTCATATCCTACCTTCCAGCAATCCGCCCGTATTCAAGAAACTATGATTTTATGAAGACAGATGAGGCTGTAAAGTTTCGAAATGGCCTTCAGGATGAAAATTTACAAATTTCTCTCAGAGATAAAGCTATTGCCACGATTGCATATTACACAGGGATGCGTGGCACTGATATATTGAACCTTTCAATTGACAATGTCAATTGGGAGAAGGAGGAATTCAATTTTGTCATTTCAAAAACTGGAGTTCCTCATACGATTCCATTTAATGCCATAGTTGGTAATGTTCTATGGGAGTATTTAGTGTATGAACGTCCTAAATCTTCTGAAAAAAGAATATTCATCAATAGCCGTAAACCATATATGACATTGAGTGCGACCTACGAGTCTATGAAAAATGTATTCAAGGAGATAGGAGTTCGGATAGGGAATGAAACAAAGGGAGTCAGACTCCTTCGTCACAACTTTGCTACGACAATGCTGATGCATGACGTTTCCGCACCAGTGATATCTTCATTACTGGGACATGTGCGTGCAGAGTCGTTAAATACATATATCGACGAGGATGTGGAACACTTGCGCGAATGTGGACTTAGCATTGACAAATATATAGTAGCGAAAGGAGTGTTAGAATGAAGAAGCCAAAAAAATTGTTCATTTCGCCTCTATCTCCACTATTTGATGAGTTTGTCCGGTTTAGGAAAGCTTCCAAAAGGTGGAACCAAACAGATGAAATTACGCTTCGAGCTTTTGATAAGCATTGTGCAATCAATTTCCCGAATCATAAGTCTATCTGCGAAGACATGCTAAAATGGTGTAAAGAACGTCCAGTAGAGCATGGCAACAGTTGTTATAGAAGAATATTGGTTGTCACTAAATTCATCGAATATACTAATGCCAACGGGCATACCCAAGTCGAGCCACCTAACTTACCGAGCCAAAAAAGATCCACCTATATACCACATGCTTTTGAAGAAGAGGAACTGACTCGCTTCTTTGCCGAATGTGACAGATATTCTTTAAGTTTTGACATACATAAAGGTCCAAACTTCCGAACTAATCGCCTTAACAGAATGGAACTGCCCGTATTTTTCCGCTTAATGTTCAGTACGGGAATGCGGACTGTAGAACTTAGGGAATTGCGGCGTGCTGATGTGGATTTTGAACACGGCATCATCAACATCAATAAGTCTAAGGGGTATGGTCAGCATCGCGTGGCATTACATCATACAACATGGAAATTACTGAAGCTGTATGATATCAAGATGGATTCAATAATGCCATCCAGAACTATTTTCTTTCCAAATACGAAAGATCAATCTCGTCCTCCACGTTGGCATGATTATCATTTCCGCAAGATATGGGATGCTGTCAATATCACAGGGGTTCGCCTTTATGATCTGCGCAGCAACTATGCCGTAACCAACATTTCAAAATGGAAACACCTTGGTTTTACCATAGGAGAAAAACTTATTCACCTAAGTCGGTCAATGGGACACTGTAACCTCAATCAGACATACAGTTACTTTACAATTTCTCCTATTCTCGCGGATAAACTCAAGGATTTGTCCGAAAAATCATTTAATAATCTACTTCCTAAAATCAATTACGATGAAATATAAAAATGAAAAAAAGAAAACGCATGAGCTTGCCAGATATATATACGATTGGCTCAACGAATACCTTCCGACATTAAAGGCAAACAGTGCACATACCATCAGAAACTATCGAACAGCAATTAATCTCTTTGTGGAATTTTTGGAAAGTATAGATATTGATAGTAGTAATTTCAACGCCCATTGCTTTTCAGCCGACAATATAACGAAATGGCTTCAATGGATGAAAACAAATAAAAACTGTGTCAATCGTACATGTAATAACCGCCTTGCCGCATTGAACAACCTCTTAAAATATCTTGGTATCAGAAACGTGGAATATCGCACTTTACATGCAGAATCAAGTAACAACGTCTCATATTTACGAGAGCCTAAGAAAAAAGTTGATGTCATAACCAAAGATGCGGTGAAATGTGTATTCGCTACGGTAGACACATCCAATAAAACAGGTTTTAGAGATATGGTATTTATGGTTTTACAATATGGAACAGCCATGCGTATTGACGAAATACTCTCTTTAAAAGTTAAACACATACAAATCAGGGGAGAAAAACCACAAGTCATCATCTTGGGGAAAGGGCGAAAGATAAGATCCGTTCCGTTAGTAGGAAAAATAACAGAATATCTTAGAACCTATATAAAGTTATTTCATGGAGAGAACTTCAATCCCGAAGATTATCTTTTCTATTCCACGTGGCACGGACAAAAGACCAAACTCTCTCAAGAAGCCATGAGAAAACGGTTACGAAAACACATCGAAATTGCACACAAAGTGAATGAGGATGTGCCGTTAACATTCCATGCACATCAATGGCGTCACGCCCGAGCATCGCATTGGCTTGATGAAGGGCTAAACATTGCGGAAATTAGCAGACTGCTCGGTCACGAGAACATTCAAACGACAATGATATATCAAAGTATAACAATCGAACAACAACGAGAAGCGATGGAAAAACTCCAAGGCGAGACCTCCTTTTATACACCCAAGAAATATGAAGCAAAGTCGAGCCAAGAACTTTCGGTAATGCTAAGTTTCTTGAAAGAATAGCCAATTCCACAGAAATTATCCCAATGTTTTAAACATACAAGGCTGACAGTAAGTTGTTTGTTTAATATGTTGGGATAATAATAAAGTTGCGATAATGTCTGTGGTTGTCTATCTTGCCGAGCTTGTCGGGATTCAGTCCC
>NWBO01000128.1:651-5138 GCA_002633275.1 Bacteroidales bacterium Phil12 | reverse complement strand
TGTCACTGCCATACTACATCGTTCATTTTTTTGCAAAGATAGGAAGCCTGCCATATAATAAAGGTATGGATACCTGAAATTTTCCGGTGGAATCTTCTGAAAGTGAAAAAGGCACACCGATATCACATCGGCATGCCTCCAAAAACTATGACTACAAAAAGAAACAATCAAACGAATTTGCCTATATCGAAAGCCTCCTTTTTCTTGGATGTGGACTTTCGTCTTGCCAACGGTCTGCCCGTATCATCCAGACATTCACTGAGCAATTGATTTACTTTTTCCTGATTGCTCAATTTGTCTGTAAGAAAAGAGAGTATAACCGTCTCCTGCATCTTATGGTGTATGGTCGAAGCTGCACGGATGGCTTTCTGTTCATCAGGATTTTCTGACATCAGCACCTCCGCCACATTGCTTATATCCTCGAATGTCATGGCCGTGACAAATTCCGGATCCGGTTCGGAGTCCACGGGAGCCATCAGTTCACGCTTATCCTCATCGGTCAGTCTTTTATCATCTTGCCGAAAATTATCCTCCACATCATCCGTGCGTATTTCCTCATCTTCCTCTATGGGTTCTTTTTTCAAAGGTTCTGAGCGTGTAGGGGTTTTCCTTGCCACTTCCGGATCTTCCAGATAGACAATCTTTGTTTTGCCTATTACATCATCGCCATTGGCAGGAGAAGATGCCTCCATTTCAGTTCCTTGCCCAACTGTATCCGGCAGCGGTTCCCGGAACTGTTTTTTGCTGTGCCTCGTCTTACGGCCGGCATTCCGTGCTTTTTCGGCCATACGCTTTTTACGATATTTCCATAACCAGATACGGACAATACGCATCCGATGATAAAGCCTGTCCCATACCTCGTACATTTTCTGACCGAAAATGAATGACCACAAATGCCACAATATAAAAATCGCACAGGCAATCTTTATTAGAAAATAGAGTGCTGCTTCCATAATTACAAAGGTTTATTGATACATTCCGTGTATAATGCCGACATCTCTTTCTCGTGTTTTTTCAGATGCTCATCTATAATCCTGCTTATAAAACCTGACATGGATGTATCCGGAGAAACAACAGACAAAAACCGTTTGATATAGGTATAACTGTCCCTGTTTATATATACCTGTATTCGATTACCGAGCGGATAAGTTATCAGATATGCAATCTGATACGATACCTTTTCTGAATTTTCTTTTGGAAGACTATCGGCATACTCTTCAATGACGGATGAAAAACTTCGTGCCGGCTCTATTGCAGGGTTTATCCGGTCTGAAGTTTCATACGAGGTGACCTGGACGGCTTTCGCTGTCTTGTTGTTCTTACGCAGTTTCTTGTAAATGAACAATCCCAATCTGTAGGCTGTGTAAATGCAGCAGCCTATGGCTGCGACTTGAAAAATAATCTGTGTCATGACTAAAACGGTTTTAATGGTTTATAATATTCTTTGTTGTACAATTCATTGATCTCCTCCCAATGCTGTTGGATATGCTCCACGAGGATATTGCTTATATACCCGGATATGCTCATATTCGGGGCAATGACCGGAAGGAAACGCTTGATACATTCGGCTACCTCACGATTTATATAGACATGGGAACGGTTGGATGCCGGAATATTGACCAGATACCTTTCCCTATAGCTACCCGTTTCCTCTTTCTTTTTCCGGGGCTTTGCAGCAACCGTTTTCTCTGAAGGGGCTTCGGCAGGTTCTGTAATGGGAGGCACTTCCGTTTCCGGCTGTTCCGTACTTTCTTCTTTGGGCTTCTCTCTGCCGAAGATGGGTATGTCCCCGACAATGATATTCTTGAGGACATCCTCATTCACTTCAACTTTTTTCTTTGTCATGACTGTACCAGTTTAAGTTTGACGATAAGTTCTTCCGCCAATTCCGCAATACCGCTTCCTTCCAGCTGCCTGGCAGGAGGCGGCAGCATGGTACAGCGGAAAAAGGCGCGTTTGCAATGGGTGATTTCTTTCTCGTAGCGGCACAAGTCGGGAAGCGTACTGTCAAGAACGGTCAGGTGCAGTTCCCGCATGACTTCCGAGTATGATTTGAAGACTTCCACGTTAGTACGCTTTTTCAGCCTGTTCCAAAAGAAGATGATATCCTTGAGCGGCACATCCTTCGTGTTTCTGACATAATCGAGTACCGTAGTGGAAAAAGCAAGCGTACTCTGCATGATGATAAGATCCGGCGTGGTAGGTGTCAGGACATAATCCATGTTGACGATAGTGCGGAATACCCCTGTGGATTCCACCGTACCGGGCAAGTCCACAAAAATCAGGTCATAATCTCCGTTTGCGGCAAGCTCGTCCGCCGCCTCTCTCGCTTTTTCCGCAGTGGCTCCTACAATAGGATAGGCTTTCTTCTTTACACGCTCCCATTGCTGGTTCAACAGCTGCTGGTAATAGGCATTGTTGGCGGCGGCTTTTTTGTCCCGTTCCCTCATGCGCACAAGGCTGTGCTGGGGAGAGTCACAATCAATGATTGCCACGTTCAGGTTTTTCTCGAAATGGAGGTAGCTGGAAAGCACCACTGTCAAGGCTGATTTTCCGACCCCTCCCTTTTGGTTGCTGACAGCAACGAATAAAGGTTCTTTGCTCATAATCTTAACTTTTTAGTTTGTTATTGAATAAATGTCTGTCTTATCCATCCGTCAATCCGTGAACGCTTCTTTCCAACCGACTGCCGGACACTGCATCCGTTATCGGATTTATCCATCATTCCAACCGATAGTGTATCCGTTATCGTATCCGACTTTCCGTCAATGGCCGGTCTGTTGGTCATGACATTCCGATAACCGTCATATCCGACATTGTTTCCACTATTCCGACCGCTAACGGAAGCATCCGACAATATGACCATTATTCCATTATCGGAAGCCCGGTTCCATCCGTTCACGCTGCAAATAAAAAGGTATTTTTTCATACCGTCACCATGTTTCAAGGGAGGTGACGACCTGTGTCACCATTTGTCATCACGTTACATATAACTTGCTATTTCACAGTAATATATACCGCCATAACTTTGCTGTCGAGAACGAAATGGATGTCGCGGAGGGGTAATCCCGAAGCCGAAGAATGAGGCTGAAGGTCAAAACACAATTTGACGAAGGAAAATTCATGTTCAAGTGAACATAGCAAGTTGTGTTTTGAGGCACCCGAAATGAATTCGGGCACTCAAAACAACTTGCCGCTCGCCTGCCGGCTCGGGGTGGGATTCACTCCAAAGTCGTGAATCCATGACGGAAGATCAGAAACAAAAAACATCAATGCGTATGGAAGAAAACAAGAACAGAAAAACAAGAAAAGGTGTAGGGCGGAAACCGAAAACCGACCCTGCCGTGTACCGTTATGTGGTGCGGCTAAACTCGGAAGAGAACGTAAAGTTCGATATCCAGTTTCAAAAATCGGGACTGAGGGAACGCTCCAAATTCATCAAGGCAATGATTTTCGGAAAGGAAATCAAGGTGGTCAGAATCGACAAGGCGACGATGGACTACTATGTCCGCCTTACCAATTTCTACCACCAGTTCCAGGCCATCGGCAACAACTACAACCAGACGGTCAAGGCAATCAAGAACAATTTCGGGGAGAAACGTGCATACGCCCTGCTCCGCAATCTGGAAAAGACGACCATAGATCTGGTGGTGCTGAGCAAGCGGATCATCATGCTGACCCATGAGTTTGAGGAAACCTACCTTATCAAAAAGCAGAGGGAGGAGGAATGACATGGTGGCGAAAATCAACAGGGGCGCCTCGCTCTATGGGGCTGTCATCTACAACCAGCAGAAAGTGGACGACTCCACGGCACGCATCATTTCGGGCAACCGCATGATTGCCGATGTCACGGGTAATCCGGAGCAGGTCATGAGGAACACGCTTTGGGCATTCGAGAACTACCTGCTCGCCAACAAGAATACGGAAAAGCCCATACTGCATATATCCCTTAATCCTTCTGTGGACGACAAACTGACCGATAGCCAGTTTGCGGATTTGGCAAGGGAGTATATGCAACGCATGGGCTACGGCGACCAGCCTTACATCGTGTATATCCACGAGGACATAGACCGCAGGCATATCCATATCGTTTCCACCTGCGTGAACGAGAAAGGGGAAAAGATAGATGACGCCTACGAGTGGAATCGCTCGATGAAAGCCTGCCGGGAACTGGAACGCAAGTTCGGACTGAAGCAGGTGGAGGACAAACGCAGGGAAATGTTGGAACCATATCTGAAAAAAGCAGACTATCAGAATGGCGATGTAAAGCAACAAGTTTCCAACATCCTCAAGAGCGTGTTCTCCACTTACCGCTTTCAGTCATTCGGGGAGTACAGCGCGTTGCTGTCCTGCTTCAACATCGAGGCGAAGCAGGTCAGGGGCGAATTTGAAGGGACGCCTTACAACGGCATTGTCTATACCATGACAGACGATACAGGCAAGCCGGTATGTACGCCCATCAAGTCCTCCCTTATCGGAAAACGCTT
>NWBO01000128.1:0-486 GCA_002633275.1 Bacteroidales bacterium Phil12 | reverse complement strand
ATGAAGGCCGCATTTACGGTGCTACTTTCATCGACCACAAGAACAGGGAGGTGTATAACGGCTCGCGGCTCGGAAAGGAGTTCTCGGCAAATGCCTTTGAACGATTGTTCAATGGGCCGAACAATATTCCTGACTTGGATGCTCCCACACCGGAAATCAGCAGGCAAAGCAGTTTCTCTGCCGACATGGAAAACGCCATCGGGCAGGCTTTCGGAATCTTCGATTTTGAAGCCAATGGTCCCGACCCGCAGGAAGAGGCTCTCGCACGCAGGCTGCAACGCAAGAAGAAAAAGAAACGCCGCTCACGGGGTATCTCCTGAAAACAGTATTCATTCACCATTAAAATTATTCAATATGCAACAAGAAGATGATTTGAGAGGATTGGCAAAGGTCATGGAGTTCATGCGTGCCATATCCATCGTGTTTGTCGTCATCCACGTTTATTGGTTCTGTTACCGGGCATTCGTGGATGCGGGTATCAACATC
>NWBO01000127.1 GCA_002633275.1 Bacteroidales bacterium Phil12 | reverse complement strand
GGATGCTTCTCGCCCCTATTGGAACCCAGAGTTTATTATTAAGATTATATTACAATTCATTTATTGTTGATTACCATTTCTAACCGAATTGCGTCTATGCTACTTGATGTTTACAGTAAGAATGAAGGGCTAAAAACAAAAATACGAAAGCTTCAATACCTGCCGATATTAAAATAATATATGGTGTCCAAAAGCTCATTCCGCCGATATGCAAATAGTTAAAATTCGCAAGCTGATAAAGGAAGTTGTTTTGCATGCCAATGCCAGCAGACGGCAGTATGGTGGAAAACCATGTTGCGCCACCCATTGCCGCATAAGTGAACAGCGGTACGAGGAGTACCACAATAGAGATTAACAAAACGGTCAATGTATCCTTAAACCTTGCGGATAAGAACAGCGTACAACTAACACTTGACAATATTGACAGCAAACCTGATAGGGCAAGAATAATCTGCAATTGTCCCAAGTTTATGTTAGGCAAACTAATGATAGAGTACAACATCTGGAATGAGGTCTTTAAGCAGTCTGTTCCAAACGCTCGATTCAGAATCAGCAGATGCACTGTAATACAAACAAGGAAAGTTACAATAAACAAAGTGTATGTTGCTAAAATCTTGGTAACTGCCAATCGTACACGGCCTTTTTTCGTAGTTCTCAGGATACTATCGCCGCCCGTTTGATACTCTCCAGCAAAAGTAGGTGCTGCAATTGCAACGCACAGAATAGCAAGAAACAAAATAAAAAACTCAATATAGTCAAATGCGTCTTTAGATATACCAGAATGCAGATAAAATGGGGTATCAAGATTTTTGTACCTTTCGAGTGCATTTTGCCTCGCTGTTTCATATTGTCTCTGCTCATTCCACATAACATCCTGCAAATGTTTTGCTGCTTTTTCATAGAATGTCTGGTCGATGTTATTTGGATCAATATCCATTAAATTGGCTCCAATACCAGTCGAAGGATCAGCAAACACTTCCGTCAGAATTTTTAACAAAGGACGAATCGGAACAATTTTTTCAATGTTGACCGTCAGGGGGAAATTTTCTTCCTCAATGGGGCCGTATTCCAAAACACAAGCCTGATAAGTTTCCAAGGCTGTCTTTAGTCTATCTGGTGTAACCTCACCACTAACACTTTCGTATAAATCCCTTTTGTATTCAATTGCAGCCAAACCATCCAATTCCGTAATCGTACCATTCTCGTTTGGACGGTTAATTCCCTCAAAAGAAATAGGCAAATATGCCATAGCTGCGGAAAGCAGCAACGCAATCACAAGTAAAATCTGAGTACGCCGTGATTTTAAAATGCGTTTTAATTCAAGTCTAAAAAGTCGCATACTATCTGTCCCCCTTTTCTAAATCTGACTGTGGAAACAGCCATAGATACAAATCTTCCAAGCGTGGCTCCGCCTCGACAGAGCCTTCGATTTGCGAATGTTCGGACAGATAACGGATAGATACTTGATTATGTTCCTCGCCACGCTGGTTGATGATGCGTAAACGCATTTCACATTCTGGTAATTTTGAGGATGGAATAGTACAGTTCCAAACTTTTCCTTTAATTTGCTTAACAAGTTCAGCTGTCGTCCCTACATCAATAATTTCTCCCGCTTTCATAATTGCGTTGCGTGTTGCGATATACTCAATGTCAGAAACAATATGGGTGGAAATCAGCACGATTCGATCATGAGAAAACTCGGAAATAAAGTTTCGCAGACGAACTCTCTCTCCGGGATCAAGACCTGCTGTTGGCTCGTCCATAACGAGAATCTTCGGATCGTTTAACATAGCTTGGGCAATTCCAACACGCCGCTTCATACCACCTGATAGATTAGAAATTTTCTTTCTTTTTACATCGGAGAGTGAAAGAATATCCAACAAGTAATTGATCTTTTGTGTCGTAACTCTCGGCGAAATATCCTTTAGGGCTGCCATATACTCCAAATAATCTTTTACTGTAAAATCACGATGATACCCAAAGTCTTGGGGCAAAAAGCCAAATATGCTTCGATATTCTTCCCCTAATTCACGAATATCTATTCCGTCATAATAAACCTTTCCGCTGGTTGGTGTCATAATATCGGCAATCATTCGCATAAGCGTTGTTTTTCCTGCACCATTAGCACCCAAAAGTCCCCAAACGCCTGGCGTCAAAGTCAAACTGACATCATTAACTGCCTTTTTGTCTTTGAACTGTTTACTTAAATGTTCAATTTTCAGTTCCATGTTTGTGCTCCTTTCTTAGGCTAAGTAAAAAGCCCTTATTCGACTACTATTGTATCGAACAAGAGCTTCCTAATCTCAAAATTTATGCACTTAAATTCCTAAGCAAATCCTAAGATTACGCATTTATTTTCCTAAGAAGAAATAGGTAGTGTAATTATAAAATCTATGATTTCATTTTTACTTGTTGCGGTAATCGTTCCACCATGTAAATGAATAATTTTCTCAGCAATAGGAAGTCCAAGACCTGCACCTCCTGTATAAGAAAGCCTGGCTTCATCTAAACGATTGAATTTTTCAAAAATGACACCTAGTTGCTCAGATGGGATTGTTTTCCCATGATTTTCAAAAACAATTTGAATATCACCAACAGATCGTTTTGCAGAAATGCTGATTTCTGTTTGTGGATAACTATATGCTGCTGCATTTCTTAGCAAATTACTAAATACTCTCGCCATTTTTTCTGGATCGGCTTCTATGGACATATTTTCGTCTGCTGTAAAAATAGCCGTGTTGCCATTAGCTGACAAGGTTGGATATATTTCATCTATAACTTGTGCAATCAGACAGTGCAAGTCCACCTTTTCTTTTTTTAGTACAACCGTATGCGCATTATATTTTGTAATATCAAAAAGTTCATTGAGAAGCTTTTCAAGACGATCCGCTTTATCAAGTGCCACCTTAACATACTTTTCTTTTTGAGTTTCTGGCATATCAGGAGCTTCGTGAAGCAAACTCAAATAGCCTATCACCGTAGTCAGTGGGGTGCGTATGTCGTGGGCTAAGTACATAATAATATCATTCTTCTTGTTTTCAGCCTGCTTTGCAGCCTGTTCACTCAGAAGAATAGACATTTTGATTTGATTTAATTGACCCTCCAATTCTTTGAGTGGGTCTGATAAGCTTATCGTCTGGTCATTCTGTTCATAAACTGTTTTTGTTGCAGCAATCACTTCATCCAAATAACCCCACGGCTTTTCCCAGTAATATTTGAATATAAACACAAAACCTATTATCAAATAAAAAATAAAAATCGCATCAATCCGCCAATGTATCCAAGCCAAAATGCCAGTTTCAAAGTGTGAAGAAACATAATCCATCAAAATGGATAATCCATATCCAATAGCAGCATAGATAAACAGTACCAGATATAGACGCCCCCTAAGACGCTTTTCTATTGATTTTTCTTTGTTCAACCTCTGTACCTCCTACCAGTTTGCGAATAAGATGAACGTCAGAAATCCAACGACAATGATACTTACAATAGTTGCTATCACAGTAAACAGTTTATTTGCCCTGATTTTGTTTCCAAGTAAATAAGCCACCATGGCGTATATAATGATTCCCAAAAGACCGCCTACTGTATTGGTAAGTAGATCGGTAATATCAGTTCGGCCAATTGCCAAAACATATTGAGCTGTTTCTAACAGTAAACTTGTTCCCATAACTGTCATCAGTTTTGTGAGGAAATTTAGCTTTGGACAAAGCATCTGAATATATATTCCCATAGGAATAAAAACTAAAATATTTTCCAATACCTCTCTTATATGAAATGGTGCCCCGATTTCTCTATCATAATGAAATGGTATGAAATTCACACTTCTTACAGTATCTAAATCACTAATTGAAAATTGCAATTTCAGCAATATAATCCAAACCAAAAGTGCCAGATACACTAAAAAAAGTATAGTCATTAACGAATTTGCTTTTCTTTTCATCATTTTCTCCTTTTGCTTAAATCTTGTACCCTACACCCCAGATTGTTTTAATATATTGCGGCGTATCGGAGGTATCCTTTAACTTTTCACGCAAATGCCGGATATGTACAGTAATCGTGCTACTGTTCTTAGAGTAATATTCATCCTTCCAGACGGAACGAAACAAATCCTCGATGCTTACAACATTTCCTTCACTTGCTAATAGAACATAAAGTATCGAAAACTCTGTTGGTGTCAATGAGATTATTTTGTCATCCAGAATGCACTCATGGGTTTGTACATTCAATCTCAACTTATTGAATGAAAGCTCTGTTTTAGTTTTTTCGGTAATAGAAGTAGGGGTGTACTTTTTATAACGCCGTAACTGTGCTTTCACTCTGGCAATCACTTCAAGCGGACGAAAAGGTTTTGTTACATAATCGTCTGCTCCTAATGTTAGCCCTGTGATTTTGTCTGTCTCTTCAATTTTGGCTGTAAGCATAATGATTGGATAAGTATGCTTTTGTCGAATCAACTGACAAAGTGAAAAGCCGTTAATATCTGGGAGCATTACATCCAGAATCGCAAGGTCAATATTCCTATCCTCAATACACTTCATGGCATCTTTTGCACAATAATATTTATAAACGGTATAGTTTTCACTTTTCAAATAGACCTCTAACAAGTCCGCTATATCCTTTTCATCGTCTATAACCAATATCTTTTCAGACATTTTATCAACTCCTTTGTTCATTTATATTGTTATCATAACAAATAAGCCATTATAATTCTCAAAAGTTTCCATGAGAAATTATTAAGATTTTCCTAATCTTTTAATCTATGATTTTAAGGCTTTTCACATCCTTTACGAAAACTATTTAATCTTCTAATCTATGTTCTGGTGTACCAGAAATGTATTTCACCATTTCACCACTAAGAACTAACTCTACATATTCAAATGGCTTGTTATAAATTAGCCAATCTAATTCTGATCGTTGATACATATTAGCATTAAATGCATCTTCAACTTTCTCACAGTCAATAAAAAGCATATTTCCGTCAGTATAAAGTATCTCTACACAGCC
>NWBO01000126.1 GCA_002633275.1 Bacteroidales bacterium Phil12 | reverse complement strand
AACCAGGGACCTCCAGATTATGAGGCTCTAAATTTCATCCTATTAAATTGCAATATGTCAACGTATTAATAATCTCATTGGAAGTTTATCAGTCAACAATTAGTCAACAGCTAAACCTACGGTACAAAGTTAAATATTAGTTTCCTATATTCCAAAGAATTGGGTTGTTAGTATGTAACATTCGTAGTGCTTATATAAAAAAGAAAACAGCATAAGAGTTTCCTCAAATGCTGCCTACTTTTAGTATGAATAAGTTCTTTATTCCACTCTCTGATAAGAGTACTTCTGACCTGTGGGTGTAACTCCGTCTGCTTCCAATTCCTGCACTGATAAGGTCATTGAATTAAGTAACAGAATATCACTGATAATCCATTCATCTTCATCACTAAACATTTCATAGAGTTTGTTACCGTCTATCTTGTACTTGCCCACTTCATTATATAAAGGATTCTCGGTACTTGTATATTCAAATGTGCCATCATTCTTATAAGTAACATGGGTAGCAACAGCATTACCACTTGTCATCTTCCATTTGCCTATAATGAGAGAAGCATAATCATCCTGTCCTTTGATTGTACCATTATCAGTATCTACTTCAAATGTTACATTCTTCTTAGTTCCATCATAATGTATAATATTGACATTAAACTTCCAAACTGGCGTAGATTTATCTTCTACACTGACTTCAATCTTGGCATCAGCAGGTTCATCGTTAAGCTGTGGTACTTGGATATGCCATAAATCCTCTCCCAATTTAAAACTTCTTTTACCCACGAAGAAGCCTTTATTATCTCTATGACTATAGATTGCTTCTTCATAAGATAAAAGTTCAGAAGTATAGAGAACTCCTACATTGGAATATCCAAAACCTTTCTCTGCTATATAGATAGTATCTCCAGACAACGAATAACAGCATTTACCATTTATGATAGAGTTTTCGTACCATGCACCTATGCCAAATCCACTATCTTTGAGTTGCACTTCTTTTGTTTGCGAACTTTGCTTAAACAGTAAGGCGTGGTAGCTATAATCTTTCCCAAAGCTGTAACTTAATGATGCTACAAAATCTTGATTGAATGGCATTGCTTGCAATAGAGTTATCTGTTGAATTGTAACATCTTCATATTCTCCATAGCCTTTGTAAATTCTACGATTTCTATTAAATGGTGACTCGTCAGTCCAATTTATAATCGGAGATTTATCCTCTATATTGAATGATGCAAGCCATAGCTTATTATCCCTTAATCCAGAGAAATTAGCTTGTCCTATATTTATAGCAGTGTTATCTCCATGCTTAAACAGACTTAGTAATTCAATATTCTGATAGTCTGCAATTCCATATTCCAAGCACATTTGTTCTACATTGTTTAAAGGTGGACTTACCTCTAATTCATCATCCCCACAAGAGCTAATTCCCATGCCTAATGCAACCAATAATGAGGTCGCTAATAATCTAAATGTTTTCATTATTCTGTATGTTTAAGTTTTTAAAATTCATCATTGTTTGTGGTTGCAGTTCTATATGTAACTGTCAATATACCGTCAAAATGTACTCCCAGTTCATCTTGTGAATTATTAAGGGTGACATTTAGAGTTATAGAATTAGAATTTGTATCTCTCCATATTGCATTACCTTCAGAAGAAACTGCTGGATTACCATATTTAGAACAAAATGCATTACCCAAACTATTAAATGTTTGTGTGAACCTATTTGCAATCTGATTCTGCTTTGATTTGGCTTCGTTAAGTAAAGTTGCTCTATCCTTAAAAGGGTTGTCAGCTACAGATACAAAATCAGAGAGTGTAAATTTTGCTTCCACAAGCTTTTCATTTTTAAAGGTTATAGTCAAATTGTCAAATCTTGTATCAATAAATGTGACATTATCCAAATGAATGCAAGGAAATTTCCATTCTACATTAGAGTATCTTTTTTTTAACTTATCTATGGCTACATAAGGCTTGTCTTCCAATTTAATTCCTAAGAAGCCTGTAATTTCATTTTGAGCATTGATATAAGTGGTTATAAACAGCATTGATAAGAACAGTAATAATCTGTGCTTCATAATTAAAATGTTATGCTCATCTGCTTCCTACGATGAATTATAAATAAAAAAGGTGTGGAAGCTATATTTGTTCTATCCTACATTCAGGTCTTCGCATTACCTTTGGCACGGATAAAACAATAGCCCCACACCAAAGGGTATATAGTTCACCTAAGCGATGAATATATATCAAATGTGTGGGTGCTATTGCTATCATCTTCGTGCCAATATCAAAGTTGCGAAGTTTGAATGTAGAAGATAATTTCAATAACACCTTTCGTTAAATATGTCCTTCCAACTCCCTATCTCATTAGTTCATTGGAATTGGTGCAAAGATAACGAAACTCGCCCACATACGGATGGA
>NWBO01000125.1 GCA_002633275.1 Bacteroidales bacterium Phil12 | reverse complement strand
GGTTCCATCGAGTCCGACGGTATCTTGAAGGAGGTCACCACAAACACCTGCAATACTATCAGTATCACAACAAGCAGGCACAGACAGAATAATACATTCGTTATTCCATTCAACCATTTTTTCAATTGCAGCCGCTCCTTCATCCCATCAATCAGTTATTTTGCATCCCCGCTAATCTTCAATACCAACGGAGAAGTTTCTGCATTGCAATATACCGTTATCGTCTTGTCAAAGTGCTCCGGATGTTCAGCTTTATAAACCACTTCCAAATCTATTTCCTTACCCGGTAATGCCGGTTCCTTTGAATAAGCTACGGTAGTACAACCACAAGAAGTAGCAACATCTTGTATAACCAATGGGTTATCTCCGATATTCTTCAATATAAAAGTTGCTTTTTGTTCCTCCTGCCAATCAAAGTTACCTAAACGCAAAAATGAGACATCTATATGGACTTTAGTCTGGGTAATGCCTTTTCCAGCAGTTGATACAATATCATTCCCACGAATAATTTTCAGATACAATTCTTTTATTTTAGGATTAAGAATTGGATTCCCCATCGCTAACACTTTATTATCCTTATCCAGCAAAAAAGTTTGGAAAGCCATATCAGATGGAAAATGATTTAAGCGATTAAGTTTATCATTTTCATCTATACAAACTGGATAGTCAAAGCCATTCTTTTTTAAAGCATACAATAATTCTATTTCACTTTTTGAATGTAAAAACAGTAATACAGAAACCTTTCCTGGATAAGTTGAATCCAACCGATGTATAAACTCCCTCCACATAGGCAGTTGCAATTTACAACTGAAACATCCAGCCGAATCCACATAGCTAAGAATTGTATATTGCAAATGAGCCGGATATTGAACAGTATCCTTTCCATATAATGTAAAATATAGATTATTTGGGAAAATAATTTCTTTTTTTTCCCACTCTTTTACTAAATGTGTCATATCATCATTTTTTCTTCTCGTACAAGCAAAAAAGAACAATACAATAATCGACAATATTATAAATAAATACCCATCCTTCATCACCAAATTATTTCATTAACCACATTTTCTCAAATTCATATTCTATCACTTCAAAAAGAGCAAAATTACACATCTACAGAAAAGCCGAAAACGGCATATTCCAAATCATTATTTAATCCTAAACACAATACCATGTTTCTCTTTTTATCATACGTTATACTTTTTATCGGCCTATCCAGCTCAACAATAAAACGGGGAGTACCATTCCAATCAAATAACAGAACTTTCTTTGAGAAGAAAACCTGTGCTCTATTTTGTGCGGCTTGTTCCAAATTTCTCTCATTATAAAGAGCATATATATAATTATCGTCCGAGGTAACCGATGAGACACTCAGCTTTGTCTGAAAGCCCAATGATCCATCGCTACTATTAAACACAGGAAGAGTGCAAATATGTGATTTTACAAGAGCAACATTGTTTAAGTCGCTGTAATCATATATCTCCATAACATCACCGTAGACGGAAAACCAAGCAATCCGTTTTTTCTCACTCGAAATAGTACAAGGGCCCTGCAATGTTTGGGAAACAATCTCCGGAGAGATATTAGGAATCACGATGTTTTCACCAATTTTTCTATATTGTCCGTTTGCTTTCATCAGAAAACGTTTTTCATCGCCCACCAATAAGAAGAAAGCCAATTCATTATCATAGGCAACTTCACAGAATCGAGTATCGATACTGATAGAATCTTTCCTTACTTTCTTTATTTTATTATTAAACGATAATAGAAAAACAGACTGAGTTGCTAAATCCGAAGCATACACTTCTCCTGCACTCTTGCCAACACCTATAGTCTGAACACTTATGGCTTCATCTCGTCCCTGCCCTTTATTCAATCCATGAGAAAATATTTTCTTTTCGCAATCATAAAAAGTCAGCAGTTGAGGTAACGCCGGTTCTAAAAACACAAGATAATCACCATCCGACAATATAGCTTCTGGCATGCTTAATGAATCAGTTGGAACGTAGTCTTGAACCACCATTTCTTTACTTATGCTATTTGAAAACAAGTCCAAGAATGTTTGAGGCTTATTTTCACAAGAGCACATTACAATCAATAATAAAAGAAATTTTATTTTCATAATATTTTCACTTAACGTAAAACAATCAACATCAAAATAATCACTAATAAAAACGCTGCATTCAAAGCATTAAATACATCTGCAATGATTTTTAAAATAAGGAATCAAAGCATTTATTAAGTACGTCCTAATTACATGACAATGATTCCTTACCTATCTCATAAGTATATCTAATCTATATTCAAGAATGTCATAGATGACTACAACGAAAATCAACAATACAAATTAGATAACACTAATTCATCATACCTCAAATCATCTTGAAGCACACACATATGGGGCTTTAATATCCCCCTTACAAGTGCCCCAAAGTGCCAAACAACATTCTATAGTTGTTTCACCACTACCTGCCAATGCTTCCACATTAGCCAATGTCAAATCAGATAATACTTCAGATTTCTGATTTGCATAAACTCCATA
>NWBO01000124.1 GCA_002633275.1 Bacteroidales bacterium Phil12 | reverse complement strand
TAAATCTGGATAGTAGCACCCTCCTGGAATTGACCCCAGGATTCATAACCCGCGATAGGCTGCTTTCGGCAATACAGCGGACCGCCGCCAATGACCGTGCCGTTTCCAAGATAGGCACCGCCGATAGTGCCGCTACCATCCACCTTAATGTAGTTGGACATCACATAGCCGATGTTGTTACCGTTCCAACGGGTTTCATACCACCCGGGAGTGGAGCAACTGTAGATCTGGATAGTGGTATCTTCCTGAAACTGGCCCCAAGCTTCATAACCCGCAATAGGCTGTTTCCTGCAAAACAGCGGGCCACCGCCAATGACCGTGCCAGTTCCAATATAGGTACCGCCACCAGTACCGCCACTATTCATATCAACGTAAGCTGACATCACATAGCCAACATTGTTGCCGTTCCAGCGGGTTTCATACCACCCGGAAGTGGAGCAACTGTAGATCTGGATAGTGGTGCCCTCCTGGAACTGACCCCAAGCTTCATAGCCTGCGATAGGCTGCTTTCGGCAATACAGCGGACCGCCACCAATGACCGTACCAGTTCCAAGATAGGCCCCGCCACCAGTAGAACCGCCACTCTGCTCATCCAGATAAACGGACATCATGTATCCAGTGTATGTGTTATAGGTCATGTACGACCAAGTACCAGACTTAGTACCCGTTACAGTCGCACCGTGTGGAACTCGAATGACGATTCCATCATTTGTACTGGGACCAGAGCGCATATTGACAGACCCACCAGTTCCACCATTGTTGTAAGCGTTGACAGTATAATTTGCCATTTCTTTATTCTCCTTATTTTTCAGCTAAGGTTTGCTGGCCAGCTCTTCCTTGCACTCAAATCATAGCTCAAATCAGCCATGGAAGGGAGTGAAGAGTTGGTGTAGAAAAAGTGATAATAAAAGGAAATTGGTGAGAAAGGTACTTAATAGTATATCCTGCATCATTTGTAGATGATGAAGCATAAGCGTTTTGTAGCTTGGTAAGAGCAGATATTATGCCCATTTGTGCTTTTCGGGAACGATTTGCGGAGATCATGGCTCTCAAATGACTGTTTTCGTGGGCATCAATATCCATCGTGATGAATCGTCGGCAGTTAACTCACTTTTCCTTGGCACCCCATCTAAAATTTTTATTTTTTGCAATAAAAATGAAGTATCAATCGTTGAATTAATAGCAGGAGCTTCCTGCATTATTATAGAAAAAAGGGATAGGCAGTTTAGACTAACAAATTAGAAGGAGGAGTTAATGATGAGAACTCGTATTCTACCACTCTTGATAACTATGCTGTTTGCGCTGTCGCTTGCATCAAATGCAGCGGCTAACGAAAATTCTAAGATGACACATGGAACAATCGCCGTAGTAAACAATCCAGATCCTAGTGATCGGCTTAACCTTAGAACAAATCCAAGCCCAGATGCTCCGACGCTTGGGAAATACTATAACGGCACCTATCTTGAGGTGTTAAGCAATGAGAAGAACGGCTGGGTGAAAGTTAGTATTTTTGATCTTGAGGGATACATGATGGCGAAATTCCTAGTGTATCCAGAGCAGCTTGAAGTTGGATCTTCGACAGTCCCATCTGTAAAAATTAACAACATAGGGGGAACTGGCCTGAACTTACGCAAAGCACAATCGACAGATTCATCTTCTCTTGGCCTATACTCGAATGAATCGACGGTTCGGGTATTTGGCGTAAGCGAGACTTGGTGTCATGTGCAAACCGAAGATGGCAACGTTGGCTTTATGCTAAGAGAACAGCTCTCACCTGTTCTTGAGTATCAAAAAAGCAGCAATAGCGCCGTCGTAAACAATCCCAATTCTATCGATCGCCTCAACCTTAGGACAAAGCCGAGTCAAGAAGCTCCATCGCTTGGTAAATACTATAGCGGTACTTCCGTTGAAGTTTTAAGTGGCGATGAAAACGGCTGGACAAAGGTTCGACTCCATACGTTAGAAGGTTATATGATGACCAAATATTTAGTATTTGGTCAAGAACAATTTAAGGTCGGTTATGCTATGCCTTCTGTAAAAATCAACAATACGAAAGGTGTGGGGTTGAATTTACGCCAAGATCAATCAACAAATTCTCCCTCTCTTGGTCTATATAAGAATGGATCAGTAGTTTGTGTATTTGGAGTGAGCCAAACATGGTGTCATGTAAGGACAGAGGATGGAAATGTTGGATTTATGCTGCGAGAGAACTTATCGCCACTCCTTGAGTATAACAGAGTTTCTGCCCCCACTGGCGATGAACTTGAAGGCTCATGGTTTGGAGTGCCAGGAGATCCTATCACAGATGACTTTATGCCCGGAGGAAATGGCTAATTCGTGCATAATATGCAGTAACCGTGATTCACCAAACTGAACATCCTATCCTGTCGAAAATAGAGAAAAAACAGGATGGAGAAGCAAAGAGGGGGCTGTCTCAAAATGACCAAACAAGGTCACAAGAGGCAGTCCCTTAGCATTTTTCTAGCCGAGAGTACATTCGTACTTCGTAAGCGTCAAAACTGACGTCGACTTGCAGCGAGCCCGGCGGTATGAGACAATAGTTTTTCAAGTCTACTTGTTTTCCGGATTCCAGTTTTTCAAGTACTATGGATAAGTATCGCATGTTTAGAGGCAGTTGTCAGGATACGGGATTATTGAGCGGTTACCTCTTTAGCTGAAAAGCATGGGCTCTGATGGTGAACATGTAAGCGTCAATGGTGGCAACGAAGAACCTATGATTTTTGCTTTACAGACAACTCATTTCACTCATCGAAAGAGAATGTTTAAGATTCACAATATCTTATTGTTTCCAGAATGAAGAGACAACTACTTCAATCTCTTTTGCATCACATGTAGTAGTCAGCGAACAGACAGTCGTGCCCTCAATCCAGACAAAC
>NWBO01000123.1 GCA_002633275.1 Bacteroidales bacterium Phil12 | reverse complement strand
TTGGGACTGGCACATCACAAGGCTGCAGCAAATTTATCAAATAGTTTCAATGTTTTACCACTCAAAAATCGTATTAAAATGATGAATAAACGAAGAACGAAAGAAATAGGAAGGACAAAATATCTGATGTTTCTTCCCTTGGCTGCTATCTTAATGATTGTCAGTAACATCGAAATGGTAGCACGTACCACTGAAAAATTTGCCAAAGAAATGATGGGACAAGCAACAAAAGAAGTTGCCATGCAAGCTGAAACTACGGATATTCCGGAACTTCCTACAGAAGATATTCAAGGAACTACACTTCCACGGGATAAGCAAGAAAAAGAAATGGCGGAAACTCAAATCAAAAGTGTACCAGATTCCGTTGTCTTCCAGGTTGTAGAAGAAATGCCGGATTTTCCGGGAGGAGTACAGGCACTGATGGACTACTTATCGAAGAACGTCAGATATCCGGCTGAAGCACATGCAATCGGTGCACAAGGACGTGTGATTGTAAGCTTTACTGTCAAAAAGGACGGAAGCATAGCCGATACGAAAGTGGAGCGAAGTGTCAATCCGTATCTCGACAAGGAAGCCATGCGTGTAATTGCCGCCATGCCCAAATGGAAACCCGGCAAACAAAGGGGGGAAGCAGTGAACGTGAAATTTACAGTTCCTGTTGCTTTCCGGCTATCCGGTCCTGAACTTCCCAAAGCAGAAGAAGTAAAGCAGTCCGACATGGATGAAGTAGTGGTGGTGGGCTATGCTGCAAAAGATGATCCAACTCCAGAGGGAGGCAGTGTAAAAGGAGAAAATGAAGACGAAGTATTCACCATGGTAGAAGTAATGCCTAAATTTCCGGGAGGACAAGCCGGTCTGTTCCAATATCTGGCTAGAAGTATCAAATATCCCGTCATCGCTCAAAAAAGTAAGGAGCAAGGCAGAGTCATCATACAGATGGTTATTAGTAAAGACGGAAGTTTGTCGAATATCAAAGTCTTACGCAGTGTATCTCCGTCACTGGATGCAGAAGCCGTACGCGTAGTGGGTAATATGCCTAAATGGGAACCAGGAATGCAAAAAGGACAACCTGTTTCTGTCAAGTATACCATTCCTATCGTATTCAGGTTACAGTAATTTCTCTCTCCGGTGCCGCTCCCTTTCCTCATCGGTGAGGAACGGGGCGTTCATCGGTGGGAAACACCTTTCTCCCCGGAGCCGGATATATCCTTCTCCAGTACAAAAAAATCATTTCTTTTTTAGTTTTTTACAAGGATAGTTATAAAAAGATCCTTATATTTGTTCGTGTAATAAAACATTATTCACATGAAAAGATTCGTATGGATTATCGGTTTGATATTCTGCATAACCTGCACCATACAAGCCAAAGACAGAGTGATCGAGCGTCCTCCTTTTCTTGCATGGAGTTCCAATAGTATTGAGGTCGATAAAATTGTCATGAGTGATATAGTGACAACAGTGTATATAAAGGCTTTCTATCATCCTAAATATTGGATAAAAATAGCTACGGGCAGTTTCCTGAAAGACAACAATGGAATGCTTTATCCCATTCGAAGAGGAGTTGGAATCACATTAGATAAAGAGTTCTGGATGCCGGAATCAGGAGAAGCGGAATTCCAATTACAATTTCCTCCCATACCCGAAAATGTAACCAGTCTGGACTTCTCGGAAGGAGATTTTGACGGAGCATATAAGATATGGGGCATACAACTGGATAAGGACGCATTTTATAAACAGAAACTTCCCAAAGAAGCAGTCGTGCACAAAATAAATAAGAAAGCGATATTGCCGACTCCTAAGTTAGTCTATGGAACTGCCACCCTTAAAGGAAAAATACTGGACTATCAAAAAGAGATGATAAAGCAAGTGAAGATGCACATAGAAAGTCCTGCACTGAATATCCACAACGAACAGAATATCATAAAAATCAAGGAGGACGGCACTTTCCTGGCGGAAGTAAAGGTTGCATCTGTCACAAGCGTAGCATTGGAATTTCCTTTTGGTTGGATTGAATGTCTGATAGCTCCCAATGAAGAGACATCACTCATTATAAATACAAAGGAACTTTGCCGCAGACAAGCACATCTACAAAGAAAAGATAAAACGTATGGAGAGCCTGTATACTTCAATGGTTATCTGGCTAGCCTACAACAAGAATTAGCTTCAGTAGATATAGATATTGTATTAAAAAGCGTTTATTACATGGATATGTACAATGACATTGTCGGGAAAAGTGCAGATGAATATAAAGCTTATGTACTTGAGCGCCTTCCATCCGTTCGAAAAGAAATTGCGCAATCCCCATACAGCAATGCGTGCAAAGAGCTATTAAATATCCTGGTAGACCTGGATGCGACCGGCAAAATCGCCATGACGGAGAGAGAACTAAAATCAGCACATATTGCTGTTAACAAACTGAATAGAGAGCAGGCTGATGATTATTTTTATAATACCCGCATCGATACTCCTAAAGGCTACTATGACATACTGAAGGAATTCAGTTCTATCAACACTCTTAAAGCTTTATACGGCAAATATTACGCGTCAACGATATATTTAATAAACTTTCTGCCGAATTCTTTAGATGTACTTAAAGAGACACTAAGAACGGGACAGGGACCTCTATTCGATAACATTAAATTTAATAAGCTATATCAATCCATTAAGGATTTTACCCCGTTAACAGCAGAACAGAATGTTGAATTAAAGACTTTTTCTTCCCCGGTATATGCAGAGATGCTTACTCAAGTTAACAAAGAGATAATAAAAAAGATAGAATTAAACAAAAGAAAGACAGGCTTCACTGTTAACGAGACTGGACAAGTCTCCAATGAAGATTTATTCCCATCCATTATCTCTAAATTCCGGGGACACACACTGTTAGTTGATTTTTGGGCAACATGGTGTGGCCCTTGTCGCACAGCTAATAAAGCCATCACTCCAATGAAAGAGGAATTAAAAGACAAGGATATTATCTACCTCTACATCACAGGCGAAACTTCCCCCAAAGGTACCTGGGAAAACATGATTACCGATATTCATGGTGAGCATTTCCGTGTGACAAATGAGCAATGGAGCTTTCTAATGTCCAACTTCAATATCCGAGGAGTTCCCACTTATTTTGTTGTTGATCCGGAGGGTAATATCACCTTCAAACAAACTGGATTTCCCGGAGTAGACACCATGAAAAAAGAACTCATGAAAGCTTTGAATAAATAATTCAAACGTAAAAAATAGATCAAGCAGAAATCGTTGTTGATATACGCCATAAATAAATGCAAGACTCCTGATTGATATAGAAAAAATAGTGACGGTATATGCTTAGGATAGTGACGGTATCGTTGTCATATACCGTCACTATTTATATTGGATAGCGTCACTATTTTGTAGAAGAGAATCCGCCAACAACGGATTCTATATGATCCTAATAAATAAACGAGCCTCCATAGTCTTTGAAAAGACTACAGAGGCTCGCTCTATATCCTATGGATAACTTACTGCAAAGCTATCCAACTCCAGATTCCATTTATTTATGCATTTCCACGATTTGAGTCGGAGCCATCTCTACATTCCGGCGATCTACCTGACGAACAACACTGGCAGCCAGGGATAAGAAAGCGCGTCCGGTCACGGAGTCTTCATCCAACGCAACGGGAGTACCATTATCTCCTCCTTCACAGATGCTTTGCACGATAGGAATCTGCCCCAACAAAGGAACATTCATTTCTTCAGCCAGTTTCTTGGCACCTTCTTTACCAAAGATATAGTATTTATTCTCGGGTAGTTCAGCGGGAGTAAACCAAGCCATATTCTCAACCAAACCGAGAATAGGTACATTTACCTTATCGTTGGTGAACATATTGATTCCCTTACGGGCATCTGCCAAAGCAACCGCTTGCGGAGTGCTGACAACAATCGCTCCTGTCATGGCTAATGTTTGAACAACCGTCAAATGAATGTCACTGGTTCCGGGAGGAAGGTCTATCAGGAAATAATCCAAATCTCCCCAGGCTGCATCAGCTATCAACTGTTTCAACGCATTACTTGCCATTCCGCCACGCCACAAAGTTGCCTGATCCGGATCGACAAAGAAACCGATAGACAATAATTTCACGCCATACTTCTCTACCGGAATAATCATGTCACGACCATCTATACGTTCAGCATAGGGGCGTGCATCCTCCACCTGAAACATCTTAGGCATGGAAGGACCGAAAATATCAGCATCGAGCAAGCCAACCTTATAGCCTAATTTAGCCAAAGCAACTGCCAAGTTCGCAGACACCGTAGACTTACCTACTCCACCTTTACCGGAAGATATACCGACTATATTCTTCACTTGTGGAAGGAGCTTGCCAACTTCCGGACGAGCGGCTTGCTTACTCTCTGCTGTGATTGTTACCTGCACATCAGGAGAGACATACGTATGAATAGCTGTTTCCGCAGCTTTCAACATTGATTTCATAAACGGATCAGTCGGTTTCTCAAAGATCAATGAAAAGCTGACAGTCATACCATCAATACGGAGATTATCGGCAACCATCTCCGCTTCCACCAAATTCTTTCCCGTACCGGGATAACGCACCGTTGCCAATGCATCCAATATCAATTTAGGATA
>NWBO01000122.1 GCA_002633275.1 Bacteroidales bacterium Phil12 | reverse complement strand
GCGTATGCCTTTGGATTTTATCCGTTTCACTTCAGAAACGGAAGTAATGAAAGCCAATAAGGCCGGGAGTTATCCCCGGTTTATCAATCAGGATGCTCGTAGCGGGGATAGTCGGAAATACACTTTCTCTCTAGTTCCTATAAGTGATATGTATTGGGATCGGGCTTTAATTGGTCGATCCGGACCAGATATGCTAGTTAGCGGAAACCGTTCCCAACTATTTATTTTAGGAGGAATTTGCCTGTTGATATTACTTGCAGGTGTGATGAATTTCATCAATCTTTATCTGGTATTGATGGTGAAACGAGGTAAGGTGTATAGCTTGCGGAAAGTTTTTGGAGCTGATAGAAAAGCGTTGTTTAAGCAAATATTCATAGAAAACTTTTTATTGATCGCTGCTTCCATGATAGTAGCCTGGCTCATTGTAGAGGTGACAAATATTCCTGTATCATCCATGTTTGGCAGTCAGCTGATGTATACTGCATTTGATGGGATATTATCATTCTCTATTTTGTTGTTTTTGCCTCTGTTAGTATCTATTTATGCGTTTGTGCAGTGCCAACGTTCTTTGTTGGCTGTTTCAATCCGGAAGGTAGGTACAGATAACCATTCGGTTCGTTTACGTATGATCTTTCTTTTTCTGCAATATATGATTACTTTCCTGTTAGTGGTATTATCAATCTATTTCAGCAAGCAACTGAATTTTATGTTACATACCGATCCTGGTTTTCGTGTAGAGTCTGTAATTCAAGCAAACTTGATATATGAATCACGAGATTTCGCAGTTTACACTATGGAGACTATCAAACAACGGCAAGAGAGGATTACTGAAATAGACCAACTCATGAAGAGTTGTCCGGATATTCAGTATTGGACGACGGGACATTCATCTATTTTGGGAGACTATTATTCTACAAACTTTCAAAGTGTAAAAGGAGAAACAGTTGCGTTGTTGCAATCTTATGTTACTCCTGATTTCTTTAAAGTTTTCAATCTTGCGTTTGTGGATGGAAGTCTGCCGGAAATGGATGAAGACTCAAGAAATAGAGTGGCCGTTGTAAATCGTGCGGCATTGAAAGCCTTAGGATATACGCAATGTGAGGGAGCTATGCTGGTTGATGAAATGATGAAAAGAAACGTCCCGGATTTTCCGGCTCAACCTATTGTTGCTGTAATAGACGATTATTATGACGGACATATTAGTACAGGTGTCCATCCGATGGTCTTTATGGTTGGTAGTCAATTAGACGGTGATTTATATCAGATATATTGCCACTCCGGCAAAGAACAGGCAGTTATTGACTATTTGAAAAGTATTCAAAAGAAAGTGTATGGTACAGAGGATTTTAAATATTCTTTGTTGAAGGACGATGTGGCTGAACTTTATAAAAATGATCGCCAGATAGCTTCTGTTTATGCTCTTTTCGCTTGTATAGCTATTGTAATAGTTTGTCTTGGCTTGTTTGGTATTTCATTATTTGACATTAGGCAGCGTTCCCATGAGTTTGCAATTCGCAAAGTGAATGGAGCATCACTGAAAGATTTATATCTTTTACTAGGACGCAAGTATCTTGTCATATTAGGTGGGGCTTTTGCAGTAGCTCTTCCATTATCCTGGTATCTGATATATGAATACACAAAGGATTTTGTAGTGAAAGCTCCTATAGGTATAGGAATCTTTTTGATAGCTTTGTTATTGGTTGGTGGTATTTCTTTAGGGACTCTATTCTGGCAAATAAACAAGATTGCGCATATTGATCCTGCTAAAATTATAAAAACTGAATGAATCTAAGAT
>NWBO01000121.1 GCA_002633275.1 Bacteroidales bacterium Phil12 | reverse complement strand
GTATTCTTGTATATGCCTGCGCAGTTCATCGGTCGTTGTGGAGCCGTTCAGTTTAATCCGGGGGTGCAGGGTCAGCTCTTCCCCTTGTTTATCCTTCGTTTTCGGGTTTTCGTACCAATCAAATAAAATTGCCATATTCTTTCCTCCTTTTTTAGATTCATTTCTGTTGCTGTCTGCAGGTTTCGCTCATGCAAAGTACCGGCTTTCATTAGGCAGAGCATGGGTCTTCCTTACGCAAAGAAGCGTTCTTCCTTCTGCTGAAAGCTTATCAAAAAAAGATGCGCACAACTGTGGTTCATCTTCTTCATATTTGTGACACACCTTCTTCACAACTATGAGAAAGACATTCCACTGCTGTGCGCAACTACAAACTACAGAGGCAAAGATAGTGAAAAGCAGGGGGCTTGGCAAAGGAATGCTAATCTTTTTCAGATTGAAGCATGTAATAATGCGGTAATAATAGCGCTATTTGCCCAGCTCCATAATTGCAATAATTAATCTTCTTCTTCATCATCGTCATAATCTTCATCGTAGTCATCATCATCGTCACCATCCCATCTACACCCACAAGCATCACAAGCATAATCATTAATACCGCTTGAATCAGGATAGACCAAATGCGAGCCACATTCAAGGCAACGCAACTTATTGTTATCATCATCGTCATCCGCAATTTCATCACATGGCCATTCTCTTCCACAATCCGGACAAACATAATTCACGCCATCGAAATAGGCATTCTCATTCAAACAAAAAATACATTCCATAACTATCTTATTTTTAATTATTACTTTTATTCATTATTCTTTTTGCATATAAGCAGCATTTAATCAGCACAACTCCCACCAGCATAGAACAGACAATGCCAATTGCAATGAAAAGAGGACTTCTATCAGCGGAAGCAATGCCGTTTTTTGCCAACACCCAAAGTCCCGTCTGAAAACAAACGGCCGACAACAAGCAGAACAGCAGCACATTGCGTTTCCAATGTTTTGGCATCGGTTCATTTTTTTCTACCTCTTCTACCATTTCCTTCATTGCTTCTTCAATCCATATCTTCATCTTCATTGTCTTGAGGATTTATTTCATATTTGGGGTCTAAATCATATCTGTACGCAAGCAAAAAATCGGCCTTTTTATCTTTGGGTTTACAAAGAGAATACAATATGGCCCCTACTACCAATGGGGCAGCCGCAACAACTGCAATCCCTGCCAGCATACCACCTCCTATTATACCGCCAATTGCAGCCAATCCGGAGGTTATTCCTGCTGCCGACAACCCAGCAACAACACCTGAAGCCGAAATCAAGCTTATCATTCCTGCCACCGTACAAGCAGATCCTCCACTTGCCATTATTTTGGCAACCAAATCATCTTTGTCTTTTCTAGTCATCTTTTTGTAAGCATCAAAATCTTTGCCTAATACAACGGTGAACATGATACAGAATTCTGCATAGCACACGTCAGTAGGATAGCTCTTGCCCTCGGCCAAACGTGTAATTGCGTACTTCGACATTGTCATAGCCACTGCAAGTTCATCAATAGAAATAGAAGAATTACTCATGAATGAACGCAAAAACGGAGCGAAACCGACTCCTTTTGGAAATTCTTGATTTTCCATAATCTTTTTTTTTAAAGTTTATATTATGGCGCCCTCTGCCTATAAAAACAAAAAGCAACCGTTAGCATTAACGATTGCAAAAATATGGGGGAAGAATCAAGCACGAAATAGACGTCTACGAAAAAGGCAATCAACCTCTTTATCCATTCCTCATGTTCTTTTTAAATTCTTCCCATTGCCAATCAGGAAAGTTCAATGTATCATTTACGATTCTCCACGCGTCCTTTGGCTGGTCTAATAGAGTTTGCAATATTTTCCATGCATTTATTATTATAGATGTAGCATCGCCCTTTGTACACACCTTTCTTAGTGTTGCCCCGAAAGATCTGCCGTTCATTGTCATCAGAATCTTGTTGATATGCGTGTAAGGAGGTGAAACAGCCACTATTCTATTATTTTCTTTACCACACTTAGAAGTATCTAATGTTTTCAAATAAAATTGCATATACCCCAGAAGAAGTATAATCACATAGACAAATTGTTTATTAGTTTTCTTCTGGAAATCTCGCTCTTTCACATCTCCGTTTCCTACTATCCGCCACGCTGCCTCATAGTGTTTTTCTTTTGTTAAGTATCCACTTTCAGTGGCCTTTTCCAGCAGCTTCTCAAACAATTTTTTATTTGTCTTCCCCTTTCCCTTTTTCGACATTCGGCCTATCTTTTCAAGCAGTTCCTGATATGCCTCTTTTGTAAAGTTAACATCAGCAGAGAAACGTATCTTATCCTCTTTTTGAGACTCTTTCCGGGAGTCAGAAAGTTTTCTCAGAGCCTCAACATCTTCATTTTCAAGATACCCCTCATATACACTTCTTATAAGACGAACCGCCCTTGCACCCACCTCCACAATATCCTCATCTTCATGAAGAGTAATCCAAAAGGGCCAATAAGTATGGTTGTTCGCATTATTTGTAGGCTTAAAGCGGTGAGTGAAAAATTTCCCCGGAAATGTATTTTCAAGAACAGCAGTAACATAATAACGAATATCTTCCCATTCTTCATTGAACATGGCCATCCCATCTTTATCATTCTCATCAAGAATCAGTCCCTTACACCCATAATAAATACCGACAACCGGTTCATACACATCATATTCTATCAGAAATTCATACCCTCTGCATCCATCCTTACTATACAATGTCTCCAGCTTATACATCATGTGATGCGGAACCTTGTTTCCATGAAAAGAAGCATCCGCTTTAAAATCCTCCACTTCATCCAACAACCTCATCTTCTTTTTATAAAACTCTGAAGCTATGCCATTTAGTTCTTCCCAATGCTTCCGGTTCCTCTCTCTGATTTTATCTTTCTCCATCTCAGAGACAGCCTCCTGACAGTTCACATCACATTCGGCCCCATCAAAATCAATGCTAACACTGGAAAAATATTCAAGGGCTGCCTGCACTTCTTTCTTTTTAGCATAGACCTGCCTCGCTATAAAGATGCAAGCCTCCCGCGTAAGGTGATAGTTTTCCACGCTCCTACGCGCACCAGAGCCTACCCCAACCATTTCAACCATCAGGTTAAAATGCTCATCCACATTTATACCATCCGCTTCGGCAGAGCTCATGGCTTTTGCCAATGGAACGGAAAATTTCTGGTACGTACTATACCCCAAAGCAGCGCACAATTCCCTCGAAGTCCAGTATGACCGTCCTTGCCCATCAAACTTCCTTATTTTCTCAAAAGGTGATTTATCACTGATTTTCAATTCTTTATTCATAAAGACAGAAACAAATTACATGATATAAAAATCCTCATCTATAATGACGAACACTCAACAACACTAATATCAAGCATGAAGATAGCAATAAAAAAACATCCCGTCACATAATTG
>NWBO01000120.1 GCA_002633275.1 Bacteroidales bacterium Phil12 | reverse complement strand
GGGGAATTTCCCCGCCATTTTCATTTTCAAATTTACTATCAAAGGATGATTGTATGTCAGAAAAGATACTTAGCGTTTTCATAGACGAGTCCGGAGACTTTGGTCCTTACGAAATCCACGCTCCCTACTACTTGGTTTCTATGATATTACATAATCAGAATATTGATATCTCAGAAAATATAAAGGTCTTCGATTCTCATTTATCCAATCTAGGATACCAGCATCACGCTATCCATACAGGTCCACTGATAAGACGTGAATCCGTGTATTCTAATGATTTAGTAGAGGAAAGAAAACGCCTGTTCAATGCCTTGTTCAACTTTGCGCGTAGACTTGATTTTCAGTATTCCTGCATTAAGGTAAAGAAAAGCGAATGCCCGGATGTCATAACAATGACTTCAAAAGTATCAAAAGCTCTGGCTGACGTACTGCGAAGCAATGAAGGCTTTTGGAATAGCTTTGACAAAGTTATTATCTACTATGACAACGGACAAATCGAACTCACCAAAATTCTCATATCGGTATTCAGTACATTATATGCTCATGTTGAATTCCGCAAAGTGAAACCCGTAGATTATAAGTTGTTCCAAATTGCAGACCTTATTTGTACTATGGAGCTTCTTTCCGAGAAGGCTGAGACTAATTTATTTACCCGTTCTGAGATGGAATTCTTTGATAATATCAGAGATTTTAAGAAAAATTATTTAAAGCATATGAGAAAAAAACTACTCCAGTGAAAAAATCACAGGAGTAGTTTTTCCCATTTTTCTTTGTCAGAAAACTTCAATTATTCTTTAGTTTCATCCATTATATAATCTTGAACTCTTTTTCTTATATAATCTGTTTGCTTTTTATAGCTCACTATAAATAAAATCATCCCTGTAATTAATAATAATATTTCCAATGGCATTTCCATTTGTCCAAACAAATTAATAAAATGTATTGATAAAATCTCATATAGCTTTATTATTAAAACAGAAGCAAAAACACTAATCATTGCACGATACATATTATTAGTCTCATTCAGGATTTTAATAAAAGAATTTTTTTCCGAGGCTTTAATATATTCTTTATACGGTGCACGCTCTATGTAATTTTCCTTTAACTTACTCTTTTTGTTCTTAATTCTAACTTTCAACAATAAATTTTCAATCACTAAAGAACCAATGCGGCCGATGATCAGCCCCCAGAAATAATATATAAATATATTTTCCCATAGGTTGCCTATATCCAATTTATAATCTGTAAAAATTTTTACCATATAGCAAAAAGCAATTCCCGGGAAAAAATTATTAAAAATATTATATGACGAAATCTTTTCTAACATGCTTTTTCCTATTTCCTCCATAGCTTATATCCTTTCCATTACATCAAACTCCATATAATTCAGACACCTTATCAAAAGATAATTGTAATGCTATTTCAAATCCTTTCTTACGATTTTTATACATCAATCTATCTGATTTAGAAGTCATAAATCCAAAAGTTCCAACATCTCTTAAAGTGTTTGTATTTCGAAAAACATGGTCACTCGTTAATTCAATTTCTTGCTTTGCGTACCATAGCCTTATATTCTTGTTTTTCTCCCTCAAGAACCATAATATGTCTGTATCAAGATTTTCTGTATATACACATGTATTAGCGGCTAAAAAATCCACCTCAGAAACCATTCCTGTTCTGCATATTTCTACAACTTCATAATTATGTGCGGTAATATATATTCCATTTATGTTGTCAACCGTATTACATAACAAAAACGGCGTTCTGCCATCATGAAACTTTACACATTTCCAAGGAGTAGGCACCACCCCTGTTATATCATTAATAAACTTGAGTCGTGCCATCCTATTTTCTCTGGTTCCGATAATATCAGGATTTGTACTAAGTAAAAAATACACCTAAACGCACTCCTTTTGTAGTTGTTGAAGAAGCCGTTGATTGTATAGGTAACGAAACTACGCCATTCAACGTATTATAAGCAGTTTTATAGTTTTCTTCTTTCATGTAATCTACTAATTCACCTGAACCACCACTAGTTTTTCCACTTCCAGTATTATCCGATATCAAATATTCCTTGCTATAAGATTCATCTCCTAAACAATCAAGGATTTCAACCCCATCCTTATACTGACCATGATGGGGAAATTGTATTACATCATAGGAATTCAAATTTTTCAAATACTGAGGTGCTGCATCTCCACAAAGCAAAACCTTATCTTGGTTATCTAAAGTAAATTTCAATTGTACACTTGCCGCATTCATTACGGTTTCGCCATTTATTGTACCGGTTCCATCCTCTTCAATTGCCTTCGCAACAACTTCAACAAATTCGTCTTCTAACGGTCCAACAATTTCTGCTGTTGCCAAAGTAACTCCTTTGTTTGCATCTTTAACAGAAAAGCCATATTCTTGTGCCTTTTCTACAATCTCTGCAACATTACTAAATATTTCTAAAATATGATCACATATAGATTTTTTGTTTCTACGACCGTCGTCCAGTAACTTTTCTACTTTGGATGCATGTTTCAAGTATAAAGAGGTATAAACTGTCGTTTCATACCCTTCACTCGCGAGATAATCCATCAGCGGAATAATTCCATCTGTGTGATCTGAATCATTGTGAGAAACAACAATATGAACTTCTTTAACTGAAGTATTATTTCTCAAAAAATCTCCTACTGCTTCTGCATGTTTTTCATGACCACAGTCATACACAATTAACTGTGTAGAATTGCTTATCATGATACAATCCCCGAAGCGAGTATCCGTGTCGCCATTATAATGGCTTAATGCTTTTAATTTCATATAAAAAGCCTCCTTAAATTAATTTTTATAACTTAAAGAAAGCCGATTTCCGCACATACGTTCCGATTGTCAAATTATCTCTATTGGGTTATAATAACTGTGCGAATAGTGTTTATAACACATAGAGAACCGTTCGAAATGTATAGTTTTGATCGGTTTTCTTTTTTATTTCTGTAACTTCTCAAGTACTGCCTTTAATATTTCGGCATCTGTTGCAACAAGCCCTGTTTCTTCCAGTTCTTTGGCTGTATCAAAAATTAATTTCTTAATTTTCTCCTCTTTCTGTTCCTGCTCTTTTTTTCTGCCTTCAATTAACTGTTTCCGCCTTCTCATAAACGTTTCATAATCCGTCTTTTCATATGATGAAGGATTCTTGAGTAATGTATCAAACACTCTGTAGAATTGAGCAAAATATGGAATTTGGTCATCACTGGCAATATCATCCAATTCACTTCTGTTAAGATATGTAAAATACTCTGCTAGCTTTTCAAAAATAACGTTTTGTCTATAACTGGCTATAAGCATATCAATAAATGCGTACACAGATTGATTCCAATCTCCTTTGGCCATATCTTGGAGCATTCTTTCCTTTAATCTTGATACCATATCTGCTGCTCTGGCATCCAATTTATCCGTCCCTAATCTCTCATCTCTGTCCAGGAGATTCTTTAACCGCTTTAGTGTTTCTTGGAATGCTTCCAATTCCAATTCCTCACCAAATAAATCATCAAAAATTATCTGATATCGTTCTCTTGGAATTGTTTCTCCATTTTCGTATGCTGCAATATACGCATCTAGTGTTGGTCTTGAAAGTTTTATCTCATTTGCAAATTCTTGTTTTGATATACCCATTGTTTTAAGGTACTCTTTTATATTATTCATTAAACCAATCCAAACATCAAATAACAGATGCTTGTCTCCTTGTACTATTTTATTTCAACACCAAAATTTAGATGTTACACTTTTTCTTGTATCCATATATTACCACACTGTTTTGTAAATGTCAAACTATTTTACTTTATATTTTACATTTAACATTATAACAATTATTATGTTCGGCACCGTTTTGGCACCGTTTACACTCATTTTCATTATTTCTGCAAGTAAAAAGGGTTCCGGAGAAATCTCCGAAACCCTTGAATTTACTGTAATTCAATTGATTACTCAATGATAGTAGCAACTCTACCAGAACCTACTGTTCTACCACCTTCACGGATAGCGAAGGTAAGACCCTGCTCCATAGCGATAGGATGAATCAACTCGATGGTCATCTCTACATTATCACCAGGCATGCACATCTCGGTACCAGCAGGAAGCTCGCAAACACCGGTAACGTCAGTTGTTCTGAAGTAGAACTGAGGACGATAGTTGTTGAAGAAAGGTGTATGACGACCACCCTCGTCCTTGGTCAAAACGTAAACCTGAGCGGTAAACTTCTTGTGGCAGGTAACAGAACCGGGCTTAGCAAGAACCTGTCCTCTTTCGATTTCAGTTCTCTGAACACCACGGAGAAGTGCACCGATGTTATCACCAGCCTGAGCCTCGTCAAGCATCTTACGGAACATCTCGATACCGGTAACAACGGTCTTCTTGGTATCTTCCTTAATACCAACGATTTCAACTTCATCGTTCAAGTGAAGAACACCACGCTCTACTCTACCGGTAGCAACAGTACCACGACCGGTAATGGTGAATACGTCCTCTACAGGCATAAGGAAAGGCTT
>NWBO01000119.1:1495-2602 GCA_002633275.1 Bacteroidales bacterium Phil12 | reverse complement strand
GATAAGGTTGGTGAAAATTTCACTGTAAGAAACAATGTAACAATCGGTGCAAGCAAAACCGGACGTCCAACAATTGGAAATAATGTTATTGTAAATGCAAATTCTCTTATTGCAGGCAAAGTAAATATTGGCAATAATGTAGTTGTAGGGGGGGGGACAATTGTAATGAAAGACATACCTGATAATTGCGTTGTTGTAGGAAATCCTGCTTATATTTTATATCAAAATGATGTAAGGGTAAATAAACCTCTATGAGTAAATAAAAAATTGATTAGTAATTAAATTAAAAAGTAATATGTCAATTTTCAAAGACAAAACCTTGATGATTACTGGTGGTACCGGTAGTTTTGGTAATGCAGTCTTGAATCGTTTCCTTCGTACTGATATTGGTGAAATCCGCATTTTCTCACGCGATGAGAAGAAGCAAGATGACATGCGTCATGAGTATCAAGCTAATTATCCAGATGTAGCAAATAAGATTAAGTTCTTTATTGGCGACGTCCGTGACCTTCAGTCTTGTCGCAATGCCATGCCAGGAGTTGACTACATCTTCCATGCAGCAGCATTGAAGCAGGTTCCTTCTTGTGAATTCTTCCCTATGGAAGCTGTTAAGACTAATGTTATTGGTACTGATAACGTTCTCACAGCTGCTATTGAGTTTAAGGTTGGTGCGGTGATTTGTTTGTCAACAGATAAAGCAGCTTATCCAATTAATGCAATGGGTATCACCAAGGCCATTGAGGAGAAGATTGCGGTGGCAAAGTCTCGTTATTCTGGCGATACCAAGATTTGCTGCACACGTTATGGTAACGTAATGTGTTCTCGTGGTTCTGTTATTCCTTTGTGGATAGATCAGATTCGCAATGGCAATCCTATCACATTGACCGAACCTAAGATGACTCGTTTTATCATGAGTCTTGAAGAGGCTGTTGATTTGGTACTCTTTGCATTTGAAAATGGGCAGAATGGTGATATCCTTGTTCAGAAAGCACCTGCTTGTACTATTCAAACACAGGCAGAGGCTGTTTGCGAGCTCTTCGGAGGCAAAAAAGAAGAAATCAAAGTTATTGGTATACGTCATGGTGAGAAAATCTATGAAACATTGCT
>NWBO01000119.1:0-1462 GCA_002633275.1 Bacteroidales bacterium Phil12 | reverse complement strand
AATCGTGGTTTGAACTATGATAAATATTTCATAAAAGGTGAAACCGAGAGAAATCTTTTGAGTGAGTTTAATTCTGACAATACTAGGCGACTAACATTGGAAGAAACTAAAGCAAAGATTGCTTCTCTTGAGTACATTCAGAAAGAGTTGAATGGAGAAGGGAATTTCGTTCAATAATAACATATATGAAGATACTAGTCTTTGGTGCTAGCGGTATGGCTGGTCACATCATTACACTTTATTTCAGGGAGCAGGGATATGATGTGACTGGTTTTAGCCGTAGACCTATAACGTATTGCAAGAACATTCTTGGTGATGCTACAAATCCTACAGATGTAAAGGAAGCTCTTGAGAAGGATGACTTTGATATTGTAATTAATGCCATCGGTATCCTCAATCTGTTTGCAGAGGAAAATAAATCAATGGCTGTGATGCTTAATGGTTATTTACCTCACTTTATTGCTGACTGTTTGAAAGACAAGAAGACTCGTCTCATCCACATGAGTACCGATTGCGTTTTCGCAGGTAATACTGGTCCTTATTATGAGGATAATTTCCCTGATGGCAAGAGTTTCTATGACAGAAGTAAAGCTATTGGTGAAATCAATGACGAGAAGAATCTTACTTTCCGTAATTCAATTGTAGGACCGGATCCTAATGAAAAGGGTATTGGCCTTTTCAATTGGTTTATGAAGCAGGACGGTTCTATCGAAGGTTACACAGATGCCATTTGGACAGGTGTTACCACATTGACACTTGCCAGGGCAATGGAGTCTGCCATTAAGGAGAATCTGACAGGACTTTATAATTTGGTGAACAACGAAAGTATCAATAAGTTTGACCTTCTTGGTTTGTTCAACAAGTATTTCCGTAATGGCAAAATCATTATTAATTCTAATGATAAATTAAAACAGGACAAGAGCCTTCGGCACAAACGTACTGATTTTTCTTTCCAAGTGCCAAGTTATGAGCAGCAGGTAAAGGAAATGGCAGACTGGGTAAACAGTCACAAAGATTTCTATCCTCATTATTTCAATAAATAATTATAGATATGAAGAAATTAAAGTTGATGACCATTGTTGGTACTCGTCCTGAGATTATCAAGATGAGTGCTATCATCAAGAAAGCAGATAAATATTTAGATCATGTGCTTGTTCACACTGGTCAAAACTACGATTACAACCTCAATGAAGTGTTCTTTAAAGATTTAGGTCTTCGCGAACCTGATTACTACTTAGGTGTAGTTGGTAAGAATATTGGTGAAACGATGGGTAATGTCATTTCAAAGGCATACGACCTTATGGTTGAGATAAAGCCTGATGCCGTTATCGTACTTGGCGATACCAACAGTTGTTTGAGCATTATTGCTGCAAAGCGTCTTAAAATTCCCATTTTCCACATGGAGGCAGGTAATCGTTGTAAGGATGAAAACCTACCCGAGGAGGTAATCCGTAGAATTGTT
>NWBO01000118.1 GCA_002633275.1 Bacteroidales bacterium Phil12 | reverse complement strand
TGTTCTTGGCATTAAAGTTCCACAAAGTCAAATCGGCTAAGTGATTAGGCATTTGGTTGTAATCACCTCCCTGGCGGAATCTCATAAAACCACCTGTACAACGGTCAATCAGCGTTGCACGAGGTTGTGTGGCATGAGACTCAAAGCAACCGTCAGTTCCCCAGTCTACATTCCAAATGACAGCACCTATACTTTGCTTGGATACACCACATGCGTGGTATTGGCCTGCTCCTTGTTCGTATACATTTTTGTTATCTATAAGGAATCCGTTTGATTTGTCCGTCACTTTGCCTATAAATACGCGTGACGAGGCTTGCGAACGGATAGCTGCGTGACCACGGTTTCCGTCAATGACCACATCGTATACGGATACATTGGAACTGTTGACGATCGAACTTGCTTCGCTGACGCTACGAAAGCCCACGCGGCGCATCCATGAATTTGTCAGGCGAATAAGATTGATAGGCTTGTAGGCTCCATCGTCCTCCCATGAACCGTGATGAGTAAAGTCAACTTTAGCTTTTCCTTCAAAGGTCATATCTTCCACACCTACATTCTCATAGTGGGGATATTTTTGGATAGTCCATTTCCATTGTGGATCTACAGCATGCATGATTGGCTCTTTGAAAGTAACAGTTTGCCCGTCGATGGCTGCTACTAAATGATAATCGAAGACCTGTACGCCATCTTCATGTAGATTAGTCATGTTTGAAGTGGGTTGGTAAGGTGCTAATTCTGCTTTGATAAGTTCCGGACTATTATCAGCCAGTTGTAAACATACCCAATCTCCGACTTTAATACCTGTGGTGGAGGCCACTTCTACTGAGAAAGTCCCCTTTTCGGCGTTTCCCGTAACCTCGGTAATAGGGGATAATCCACTATTATGCTTGATTTCCAGCATGACAGGTGAGGAATACATGACACTTGGATTGGTCGGTTGGTTAGGGGCATCCATTTTTATGACAGTTTGGTCGCGTCCGTCACCTTTCAGGATTACTCCTCCCATTAATAACTGAATTGTTTGTGATTTTCCATCTACATCATCGGCTGCCGTATGCAGAATGTATTCTCCTTTAGGAAAATAGATTATCGCCTTGGCATTGTCCACTTTTGAGCCTATTTTGGCTAATATTTTGGTTAAGGCTTCCCGGTCGGACTTGCCGTCATTGGGAATAGCACCGTAATCTTTTACATTATATACAGTGTAACCTAAAGACCATACATCGGGAGGTGCGACTTCACCATGTTTATAACCAGCATAAGAGAAATCTAGCAGTACATTATCTGCTTGTCCTAAGTTAAATTTGTTCCATACATCACATGTGTTGGCATCGTAGCCTGTTGTCAGTAGTCGTACTTTGAAAGATATTATGCGGATATAGTTTTTAGAAGAAGTAATAATAATATTGATTGTTTCTTCTTTATTCTCTATATCATTTGCTTTCGGTGAAGTAATGGAAAGTTCATTATCTTTTAAAACGACATTCCATCCTTGTGGAGCTTTAATCACCGCTCCTGTAACATCTTGTTGTTCCACTTCATAAAGGCGTGTTTCGTTTAACGGGAAAATAGGAGTGTTTTCCATACCTTTTATCTTTAGATAGAATGTATCGATCACTTGAAGTTCAATGGTCTTATCGCTACCATATATAATGGTTAGTTTCTTGCTGGTAGTATCATATTCTAC
>NWBO01000117.1 GCA_002633275.1 Bacteroidales bacterium Phil12 | reverse complement strand
TTTATTATAGCGTTGTATGGGACAGTTCTTTTGCAATGGCGTTGCGTATTCGGTTCAGTGTGGCGTATTGCTCTATATATTCCGTGTTGTCCGGGGCTTGAAGCATATTTTGTTTCAAAGCGTCCTGCATAAGCGAGAGTTGATACAAACGGGCGGTCAATGTCGTGTATTGAATATCCCTGTCCATTATCTGTTGAGAATGAATTGACGGAATATAAGCCTCGTACCTTTCAACCCATTTGTCGGAAATACTCTTAGAATCCAAGTCCATTAACAACGTTGTTATCAAATTATTCACCTCATAATCGCCTTGCGACAAAATCGTTTTGTAGGAAAGCACCCTTTGATTTTCCCTAAATTCAACGATATATTGGTCGATAATCTTTTTGTACAACGGGTGAATAAAGGTGATGTTCATTGAAACTATCTCGTTCAAGATAAATTCACCTGCATTGACCGTTTGATTTACAACTTTGCCCTCGACAACCGACGGCTGGTTCGTTATATTCTCGGAATACAACAACAATATTCGTAAAAGGTTACGCTCAACCACTTCGGTCTTACGCTCTATTGCGGTACGTTTTTGTTGTTCTTCCAAAGTTTCTATCGGCCGGTCTTCCATTGTTTGAGAATCGGGAGTTTCGGTAGGGGGTTGAGAGTTTTCGGTTTGTTGTTTGGTGCGTTTGTCTTCTTTGGTTTTCAGATAAGCGTTGTGAATTATCTCTTTATTGAGTTGGTCGGTCAGAACGGTTTCGCGTATCTTCAAAATAGAGGAACACTGCTCTATGTATGTTGTTCTCTCTATCAAATCGGGTATTAAAGAAATGGAATGGATTATGTCTTTGACGAGTTCGGCTTTCTTTATCGGGTCGCCTTGTGCCTGTTGCAATGCAAGATTGGTTCGGTAAATAATGAAATTTTGAGCGTTGTCTTTCAAAAACCGTTGGAACTCGTCCTGCGTGTGTTTGCGTGCAAAACTGTCGGGGTCGTCTCCGTCGGGAAACAATACGATGGATATGTGCATTCCTTCTTTGAGAAACATATCCGTTGCACGGATTGCAGCGTGAATACCTGCCGCATCGCCGTCATAAAGTACGGCAACGTTGTTCGTATAACGCTTTATCATTAGGATTTGGTCACTCGTCAGAGCCGTACCGGAGGAAGCGACAACGTTTTTGACCTCATTTTGGCTCATCATTATGGCATCAACATTGCCTTCAACCAAATAACAAAGGTCTTGTTTGGCTATCTCGGTTCGTGCGAAGTTAAGGCCGAACAAGGTCTTGCCTTTAATATATATGGGACTCTCGGGACTGTTTACGTACTTGGCTTTGGTTTTGTCGCTACTCAAAATACGAGCGGAAAATCCCAACACCCTGCCTCCGACATTATAGACGGGAAACGTAACTCTGCCACGAAATCTGTCATATAGCGAACCGTCTTTTTCGCTTTTGAGAACAAGGCCGCTTTTTATCAAATCCTCTTCCTTGTATCCCGATTGCAAAGCGTATTGCGTAAAGTCATTACCCTTTTGCTTGCTGTAACCCAACTGCCATGTGTCTATGGTTTGTCGGGATATCTGTCTTTCCTGAAAGTATGTCAAACCAATCTCTTTCCCCTCGTCGCTATTCAAAAGGTTGTCGTAATAATATTTGCAAGCCAACTCATTGATGTGATACATCACGTCTTTTTCGTCTCTTGCTTGCAATTCCTCTTGCGAGAGTTCCTTTTCCTTGATTTCTATTCCGTATTTCTTTGCCAAGTACCTCAACGCCTCAGGATAGGTGTAGTGTTGGTACTTCATCACAAAGGCGACACTGTCGCCACCCTCCCCGCAACCGAAACATTTGAAGATACCACGCGATGGATTGACGACAAAAGAAGGTGTTTTCTCGTTATGGAAAGGACAACATGCGATATAATTCACGCCGCGTCTTTTTAATTCCAAGAAGTCTCCGACGACTTCTTCGATTTTCGCCGCATCAATGATTTTTTCTATGTCCTCCCTGCTTATCATACTCGAAAAACTTTTTTCTTTATGGAATTTATCGTACTAATCAACGCTGATTTTTCCTATATTGACCGTACAATCTTTGCAATTACCTTTACAATCCTTGCATTTCTCTTTATCCCAATCAAAGGCACAGGTATGCGAAAATTTGCCGTTCTTTTTGAAGAATACTTTTACGCCCAACAAAATTCCGCAAATAGCAACGATAACAATGGTAATAACCAATATCAAACCAAATTCTTTCATTTTATTTTTCGTTTATGTTACTTTCACACAAAGAATAGTTTTTTTAGAAACATTCCTCGTAGAAAAGTGTTGCAAATTTACGATTTTTTTCCATACTTTCAACAAAGTTGATTTGCTTTTCTTGTACGGCAAAATTTTGGTGCGAAGCCACGAAATTAGTATTTAACACTATTTCACTGATGTTTAACACTAATCGAATAATGTTTAACACTAATTTGATACGTTTGAGACGACTGTGTATCAGCGTTATTTATTATGACTTTCTTTGGTGGAAAGCAGCCCGCAAGCGGCGGAAATATCTGAGCCTTTGCTCTTGCGTATCGTTACATTAAAGCCTTTGTTTTTCAATTTGGTGGCAAAGGCTTGCATTTCGTTCTTATCCGCTCCCACAAAAGGGGTATCAGGGACGGTATTAAAACCTATAAGATTTATTCTGCACGAAAGACCGTTCAAGAGTTTGGCAAGAGCGTTGATATGTGCAGCCGAAGTATTCAAATCTTTGAAAACAATATATTCAAAAGTCAAATGCCGCTGTTTTGTCCAATCATACGAACGCAGAAGTCTGACGACGTCTTCTATCGGATAGGCTTTATCGACGGGCATAATGGTTTTTCGCTCTTCTTTTATGGCGTTATGAAGCGATATTGCCACATCGGTGTTCGTTTTATCCAAAAACTCTTTTAAGTTAGGCATAAAGCCGCACGTTGAAACGGTAATCCTGCGAGGGGATAAGGCGTAACCCCAATCCGAAGTAAGAATATCAAGAACATTTCTTACTTCATCAAAATTATCCAACGGCTCGCCCATACCCATAAAGACAATATTGTTTATGGAAAGCCTGTTATCAATGCTATTAATGTGAGCGTCCAAATCCGAATAGATATTGATAATTTCGTGTGAGGTAAGGTTACGGACAAATCCCATTTTACCCGTTGCACAAAAGGCACAATTCATTTTACAGCCCGCTTGCGTGGAAATACATAAGGTTGTACGGTCGTTATCAAAGATAAGCACGGCTTCAACCAACACTCCGCCGAAATATTCAAAGAGATACTTTCGCGTTCCGTCCTTGGAAATAACTTCTTTGGTGTGAGGAATGTGTCCGATAGTGTATTGTTGCGAAAGGATTTCCCGTACTTTCAAAGAAATATTAGTCATAGAGTTTATATCTGTAACTCTTTTTTTGTAAATCCAATCGCAGAGTTGTTTAGATACAAATTTCGGTGCAGCGATATCTTGTATTATTTTTGTGATTTCACTGAATGTTTTTCCGATTAAAGCCTCCATAATCAAGATTTGTTAAACAATCGTCCTTGATACGTATTCAAGGCAATCATTTTGTTTTCTATGGTTTGTACTATCTGTTCGTTGCGTATGGGTTTGAGTGTATCGCCTTGCAAAGTATTCCAACTCTTTCCTACATTGTATCGTGGCGGCACTTCGCTCGCAAATCGTTCTATTATTATGTGAGGATTTAATCGCTCCAAGAACTCTATGATAAAGTCGGTGTATTGCTCGAACTCGAAGAAATGATACTTGTCGGGATTTGATTGATAATCTTTTTGCATTGCGGTATTGGAAAGGATTTGCAGTTGATGAAATTTTAGGTTGTCTATTGGTAAAGACGATAAAATCTCTGCTTCTTTAAGCATTTGCTCTCTTGTCTCTGTCGGAAAGCCGAAAATAAGATGCCCGCCCACTTCCAAGCCTCTTTTATGGGCTTGTTGTATTGCGTTTATCGTACAAGCAAAATCGTGTCCGCGATTAACGGCTTGCAACGTCTTATCGTAACAAGATTCGATGCCGTATTCTATTACTATATGGTGATGTTGATTTAGTTCTTGCAGATAATCCAATTTTTCGTTATCCACACAATCGGGGCGTGTGCCTATTACCAAGCCTATTATCTCGGGGTGGGAAAGGGCTTCGCCGTATCGCTCTTTCAAAACGTCTAATGGTGCGTATGTATTAGAATAAGGTTGAAAGTATGCCAAGTATTTACCTGCTTTTTTGTATCGCCAAGAATGGAACTTGATACCTTCGTCGATTTGTGTTGTTATGCTGTCGAATTTTCTGCAATACGAAGGATTGAAAGCCTCATTGGAACAAAAACTACACCCACCTGTCGAAAGTTTTCCGTCCCTGTTGGGACACGAAAAGCCGGCATCTATTGAAAGTTTCTGCACACGAGATGAAAACTTCTTACGCATATAATTTGAATATGCGTTAAAAGGTCGCTCCGTCTGCCAAGAATAATTACTCATTATGATTTACTGCGCTATAACGTAAAAGCGAAACAATATGAATGGTTTTCAAATCAATGGAGTGTTTATCTATATAATTCTGTATTTTCAACAAACACGCCGCATCTGTCGAAGTTATATACTCTGCTCCCATAGATATAGCGGATTCTACCTTGCGTCTTGACAATTCATCACTAAGCGGTTTATTGTATATCTCCAATCCAGACGCCCAACCACAGCAACAACTCGAATTAAAATCGTCTTTATTGACCAATGTCAAGCCTTTAACCTTTGATAAAATCAATTGTGTCTCTTCGGTTAAATTGTATTCGTTCGCAGCATGGCAATTATTATGTAGATAAACCTTAAAAGGAAATTCTGCACCCAAATCACAGTCAGGACGAATGGAATGAATAAACTCCGTAATGTCCATTATTCTTTGAGCCAAAGATTTTTGGGAATTGTGATTTGAGGTATTGTGAAACAGATTTGCAAACTTTGTCTTTATGTATCCGATACAAGAAGTCGAACAACCGACAATGAGATTAGTCCCCTTGAAATCGTCAATAAACTTCTCTCCGACTTCTTTTGCCATATCCCAATTGCCATTGTCATACAAAGTGCGTCCGCAACAAGTTTGATTTTCGTTGTAATTGACCTCGAAGCCTAAAATCTTAACCAAATCAATCAAATCTCTGCCAACATTAGGACAAAACTGATCAACACTGCAAGGAATAAATATATCGACTTCTTTTTTCATTTTAATCTTTCGGATTATATTATTTCCAATAAAGTTTCGCAAAGTTAGTATAAATTTTAATTATTTATGTAATTTTGCATCCTAAAACAACAAATTATGCATAATTCACCTATCATTCAAGCACTATTTCTCGGCGGTTTTATTATCGTCATCTTGTTCCTTTTGATAATGGACTTGGGCGTCTTTGAGAAAAAAGACAAAATTGTTTCATTCAAAAGGGCTTTATGTACAACATTCATTTGGATATTGTTGGCTTGCGCATACGGTTTGTTTCTTCGTTTTACGGGGGAACAAATGCACGGCATCGAAGATAAAGAAGCCTTGGTTGAAATTGTTAATAAATACCACGGCTATACATTGGCCCACAAAGTGGAAGCAATGGATTTTGCCGAAGGGTTAAATGCTTACAGAAAGCAAAGTACTTTGGAATATTTCACAGGTTATTTGATTGAATACTCTTTAAGTATCGATAACATCTTTGTTATGATTCTTATATTCTCGTCATTTGCCGTTCCGCCACAATACTACAAACGAGTTTTGATGTGGGGTATCTTGGGAGCAATGGCAATGAGATTTATATTCATATTTGCTGCCGGGGCGTTGGTTGCCAAATATGAATGGGTGTTAATGGTGTTCGGCGTGTTCTTGCTGTATTCCGCAATAAAAATGTTTATAGAGCGAAACAAGAAAGAAGAAGTCCATCCCGAAAATAACCCAATAGTGAAATTGTTTTCTAAATTCTTCCCGGTAACCAATGAAATCACAGACCACAGTTTTGTCCGCAAGATTAACGGACGAAGAGTTATAACTCCGTTGTTACTTTGTTTGGTTGTAATAGAATTTAGTGATGTTTTGTTTGCCGTGGATAGTATTCCTGCCATATTTTCGGTAACAAAAGACCCATACATAGTTTTCTTCTCCAATATATTCGCCATTTTGGGACTACGAAGCCTATTTTTCTTGATAAGCAGTATAATCCGAATGTTTAGATTTTTGAAAATCGGTTTAAGTGTTTTATTGCTCTTTATAGGTATCAAAATGATTTTGGAATGCAAGCCGATAGATATAGATATTCCTATTTCATTGTCTTTAATAATCATTGTAGCGATATTAATGATTAGCATACTGATGTCAGTGATTATTCCGCCGAAAAGTGATAAGGAAGAAATCGCTTAAAGAAAAAGTATTTTAATATCTATATTGCAAATTCTAAACAATAACATCAATCAACACAAATAATATGCAGGCAATAATTTTGGCGGCAGGAATGGGCAAACGACTTGGAGAATTTACCAGAAACAACACCAAATGTATGGTAAAAGTCAATGGCGTTATGCTTATCGACAGATTGTTGGAACAATTATCCAAACTCAATTTGAAAAGAGTAGCAATCGTTATCGGTTATCAAGGTCAGAAACTCCGAGAATATGTCGGCAAAGAAAACAGAGGTATGAAAATAGAGTACATTGAGAACCCTATTTACAGTACTACCAACAACATTTATTCCTTGACCTTAGCCAAAGACATTTTGCAAGCAGACGATACATTGTTATTGGAATCCGATTTGATTTTTGATGATGGCATTTTGCCGCTTCTTGCAAACAATTCTTATCCTAATCTTGCTTTGGTTGCCAAATATGAGAATTGGATGGACGGAACTATGGTCAGAATAGACGATGATGACAACATAATAAGCATTGTACCAAAGAAAGCCTTTTTGTACGAAGATATTGATTTTTATTATAAGACGCTTAACGCATATAAGTTTAGTAAAGAATTTTCTTGTAATGAGTATGTGCCGTTTTTGGAAGCATACAGCAAGATGATGGGTAACAATGAATACTATGAACAAGTGCTAAAAGTGTTGGTAAGTTTGGATAATTCCACACTTAAAGCCCTTCCGATAGGAGATAGACATTGGTATGAGATTGATGATGTGCAGGATTTGGATATAGCATCGACATTGTTTTCCGACCAAACCACTAAATACTATGAATACCACAAAAGATACGGAGGCTTTTGGAGATTTCCGAAACTTATGGACTATTGTTACTTGGTAAATCCTTTTTTCCCGACTAAACGAATGAAAGACGAATTGCGATATAATTTCGACACCTTGCTTACTCAATATCCGTCGGGAATGTACGTTAATTCGCTGCTTGCAGGAAAATATTTCGGAGTTAATCAAGATTATATTGTGGTTGGTAACGGTGCTGCCGAATTGATTAAAATCGTAATGGAAGAACATACATCTGAAAAAGTCGGAGTTATATATCCTACATTCGATGAATATCCCAATAGATTAAAATCAAACCAAATCGTTGCCTTTGTTTCAAACAAAAAAGATTTTAGATATTCTGCCCAAGATTTGATTGATTTCTTTTCTCTTAATCCTATATCAATGCTTTTGTTGATAAATCCCGATAATCCGTCAGGTAATTACATAAAGAAAGATGATTTATTAAAACTGGTGGATTGGTGCAGCAAGAAAGGAATCAGTATCTTGGTTGATGAAAGTTTTGTGGATTTCACTTTGCAAGGTAAAGACAATTCCATACTTGATAACGATATTTTGACTAAATATCCAATGCTTATGGTAATGAAAAGTATCAGCAAATCCTATGGTGTTCCGGGATTAAGATTGGGTGTTCTTGCTTCGGGAAATACCAATATTATTAAAAAATTGAAGAAAGAAGTTTCGATTTGGAACATTAATTCGTTTGCGGAATACTATATGCAGATATTCGGTAAGTACGAAGGGGATTACGATAAGGCTTGCAAGAAATTTATTGAGGAACGAGAAATATTTTTCAACGAATTGCAAAGCATAGATTACTTACACGTGATGCCGTCCGATGCCAATTACTTTCTTTGTGAGGTAACAAAAAAATATACTTCCACTGAATTGACGCAGAAATTGATTGAAAACGACGTTATCATATCAAACTGCGGTTTGAAACACAATATGGAGGGCAAAAATCTAATACGTTTGGCTGTCAGAGGCCGAAAAGACAACGCAAAGTTGATTGATATTTTGAAAAAACTCTAAAAAGATGAACATAAATATTTGTTTGGTCGGCGGAGGTAATCTAACGCATGCCATAGCAGGCTTTCTCGGAGCAAAGGATAATGTTAAAATAAATATCTTGACACGAAAACCGGAATTGTGGTCAAAGGAGATTTTGGTAACAAGTGATTCTACAAAATTAGTGTCTCACATTAATTTAATAACTAATGACACTAATCAAGCAGTTACTGACACTGATATTGTGTTGTTATGTCTTCCGGGATTTGCAATAAAAGAGACGTTAGAGAAAATAAAACCTTTTATCGGCAGTAGCACAAAGGTCGGCTCGGTTGTGTCAAGTACGGGATTTTTCTTTGAGGCTTTGGATATTTTACCAAAAGATATTTCACTTTTCGGATTTCAAAGAGTGCCGTTTATTGCAAGGACAATAGAATATGGCAAAAGTGCCCAAATTTTAGGCGACAAAAAGGAACTGAAAATTGCAAACGAAAGAGACAATAATAAGGAGGAGTTACGCTCAACGATAGAATATTTATTTGAAAAGCCTACGATTTTACTGGAAAATCATTTCGCCGTAAGTTTATCAAACAGCAATCCATTGCTACATACTTCCCGTTTATACACAATGTTCAATAACGGAAAAGTTCTTTACGATAAAAATCCATTGTTTTATGCCGATTGGACGGATGAAGCCTCCAAAGTATTGATACAAATGGATAAGGAGTTTTTCTTAATATTGGACAAATGCAATGTAAAGCAGGGCATCATGCCGATATTAGAATATTACGAAAGTTATGATGAGCATTCTTTGACAAATAAACTGCGTTCGATAAAGGCTTTCAAGAGTATTCTTTCGCCTATGATTGAAACGCAAGGTAAATATAAAATAGATTGGAATAGTAGATATTTTACGGAGGATTTCTCATTCGGGTTAAAATATATTTACAATCTTGCGCACAAATATGATATACCTGTTCCGACTATCGATAAGGTTTATTTATGGGGAGTTAAGATGATTGCGGAGAATAAAAATAAGGCGTAAAATATATTTTTTTGAAAAAATATTTTGTCAATTAAACTTTTCGCTGTAATTTTGCAAACTGAAAATAGGATGCGGGGTAGAGCAGTGGTAGCTCATCGGGCTCATAACCCGAAGGTCGTAGGTTCGAGTCCTTCCCCCGCTACTTTCTTTTTTTATAGGGCTAAGCAAATGTGTAACAAGAAAACATATATGTCCCTTTGGTAATCACTTGCAAGTAAATCCCCGATGCACGTCAATAATCCTGATAAAAATATTACTCCAAAAAACACTCCAAGTAAAAGTTCTAACAACTCAAATACACAATTGGCCGAAAATATCGGTTTAGTCGTATGCTCAACAGGAGCATTCTATGTTGTCAAAACACAAAACAATCAAACAATTAATTGCGTTGTCAAAGGTAAGTTTCGTATAGCAGGCATAAAGACCACAAATCCTATTGCCGTTGGAGATATGGTGCATTTTGTTTTTACTCCCAATAGCGAGTTTGCGCAGATAGATAAAATCCTCCCTCGCAAAAACTATATCATTCGTAAATCCGTCAATCTTTCTAAACTATACAGCATCGTAGCGTCCAACATTGATATGGCGTTTTTAATAATCAGTTGCAAGAACCCTCAAACCGATACGATGTTTATCGATAGGTTTTTGGTAACAGCCAACGCCTACAATGTACCTTGTACAATCGTTATAAACAAAATAGATTCCTATGACGAGCCAGCACAATTGTATGCAGCCTATTTAACCGATATTTACGAAAACATAGGATATAAAGTTCTTTACACAAGTTGCGTAACGGGTGCGGGTATTGATAATCTTAAAAAGGAATTAAATGGCAAGATTACTTTGTTTAGTGGTAACAGCGGCGTGGGTAAAAGCACTTTGATTAACTTACTTTGTCCTAATGCCAACCAAAAAACAGCCGAAATATCCTCTTCTCATCATAGCGGCAAGCATACTACGACATTCGCTTCTATGATTCAGTATGAGGATATCAATATAATAGATACTCCCGGCGTTAAATCTTTTGGTATCGTGGATTTCAAAAAAGAGGAATTGGCTCTTTATTTTCCTGAAATGAAAGAGCGGTTGCACGATTGCAAATACTACAACTGTACTCATACACACGAGCCGCATTGTGCCATTAAAGAGGCTGTTGAATCGCAAGAAATATCCCCTGAACGCTACAACAACTACATCAAATTGCTAAATGCCGATGATATGAACCAATAACTTATCACTCAAAAACCTAAAAATTATGCAAACCACCGACAACAAAAAACTGCTTATAGTTGGAAATTCTTCTTCCATTCATACCAACAATTTGAAATCACTTGTTGAGGGTTATTTCTCAGAGACCAAGATATTGGATAATAAAACATTTTCGTTGCATAGTCCGACCAAACTTCTAAAATCCATATTCCACGCCAAAAAATTACTGAAAACTTTTCGCCCTGACTTTATTATTTTATACCAAATAGATGTTGCGGCTTTTTGTTTGAGTATTTTGAATAAGAAAATCCCTACTCTTGTTGTGGGTATCGGTAGCGATGTTTTGATTGTGGCAAACAAGAGCAAACTAAACCGTTTTCTTGCAAGTTTTGTTATTAACAAAGGAAAATATTTCAATGCCGGAAGTCCTGCAATTGAGCAAAAAATGTTGCAATTGAGCAAAAAACCGATAGATATTACTCTTGCCAATTTGGGTTGCAATGATATTTTGCCAAAAAAGAAAGAAAACATAATTTTTTCTAATCGTCTGCATAAGGAATTGTATAATATAGATAAGATTATCATTGCTTTTCATAAGTTTTTGCAAAACGAGAAAAATCAAACGTATAAACTCATTATCGCCGCAAGCGGCGAAGAAAATGAATACTCTTCTCTTGCCAAAAGTTTGGGAATAGAAAAAAACATAGAGTTTGTCGGCTGGCTTGATGAGTCGAAAAATGCCTATTATTACTCTATTGCCAAAATTTGGGTGTCATTGCCAAGCAGCGATTCCATAAGTATTTCTCTTTTGGAGGCTATGTCCGCCGGCTGTCTGCCTGTTTGCTATGATGTTGAAGCCTTAAATGGTTTTCTTGTCGATAATAAAAATGCGGTTATCGTTAAAGATTTTGACGAAAACTTCTTTGAGCGTGCTTTGAGTTTATTAAACGATGATTTGATAACCAATAATCGCAAACAAGCAAGACAATTTGCAGACAAAGACACTAATCGCAAACGTTTTTATTCAATATTCGATAAAGAATTTGTGAAATGAAAATAGTACATATAACAACGGTTCATCAAAGATTTGATTCCAGAATTTTTTATAAGGAATGTTGTTCGCTGCAAAAGGAATTTGGCGATGTAAGTCTTATTGTTGCCGACGGCAAAGGTGATGAAATTGTAGGCGGTGTTAAAATCATTGATATAGGTATTGAATCCAATAGATTGAAACGCATACTTTTTTCATCGGATAAAGCAATCAAAAAAGCAATGGAACTAAATGCCGATGTGTATCATTTTCACGATGCCGACTTGCTTATTGCTTGCAGAAAGTTGAGTAAATACGGCAAAGTCATATTTGATTCCCACGAAGATTTTCCACTTTTAATGTTGCAGAGGCCATATATCCCGAAAATTTTGCGTAAAAGTTTTTATTTCGCTGCCAAAAATATCGAAAAGAAAACATTCAAAAAACTATCGGCCATTGTTACCGCAACCGACAATATTAACAAAAAATTTTGCGAATATGATGCAAAGAAAACAAATAGTCAAAACACTTGCCCCAAGCCTATTGTAACAGTTAGAAATTTCCCAATTATCGAAAGCAATACAAACGAAAATTTCTACAATAGCAATACTGTCAATCGTTATAAATTAAATACGGCTTGCTATGTGGGAGGTTTGACGCAAATTCGTGGCGTGGAGCAAATGATACGTGTTTGCGAAAAAGCGGGATTTCGATTGATTTTGGCAGGTAGTTTTGACGATGAGGTTTTCTTTGAAAAAATGAAGTCTTTGAGTGGTTGGAAAAACGTGGAGTATCTTGGTTTTGTTCCGCATAAAGAGTTGAATGCAAAAGTATATAATCGCAGTTCGGTAGGATTGAATATGCTTTTATCGGCACCTAACCATACCGATTCGATACCTATCAAGCAATTGGAATATATGTCTGTCGGTTTGCCGGTAATAATGACCAAGCACATCAATTTCTGCAAACAAGTGGATAGTGTATGCCACTGCGGAGTGTTGGTTACTCCCGAAAATATCGATGAGTGCGTCAAGGCTCTTATTTACTTAAAACAAAATCCCGACAAGGCAAAACAAATGGGCGATGACGGTAAAAATGCCGCCTGCACATTATATAATTGGGACAACGAAAAGAAAAATCTTATCTACTTGTACAGAAATTTAAGTTAAAGGCTTTGTTGTTAAACTCAATAATGATTACAGTAAAATAATTAGGGAAACTATCAAATTAGTTTCCCTAATTATTTTACCGGTGTTTAACACTAATTTATTAATCACTCACATTAATTTGTTAATGTTAAACATTAATTTTATGCTTACTGTTTAGAAATTTTTCTTGTAATATTGTTGTCGCCCATTATTACATTTACCAAATATATTCCGTCTTGCAAATCGGATATATCTATTGATGTGTTTTCGTTTGACGCTTTTATTTGTTTCAATTGCTTACCGCTGACATCTAATATCGTTATCAAAGCATCGTGTTCCACACCTTGAATGTATAGAATATCTTTTGCAGGATTTGGATATACTTTTACTTTGTCGTTCAAATTAACTTTGTCTATTCCGCTCACACAATCGGTTTCCATTGTCTCTTCTCCCCATTCTACATTATACACAACAGTCGAATCGCAACCCAACCAAGTTTGGTACTTGAATATATACGTTCCCGGAGCGTTGATAATCTTGTCATCAACCTCGAAACTATCATCTGCTTTCAACGTCCAACAATAGTTATCCATTGCAACAGGATTTACTTTCAAGTCAATATTTATCAAAGAGTCGCCACCGGTAAGATTAGTGTATGTGTAACTGTATTTTCCCGTTTGTGTAAGATATTCGTCGGCTATCTCCATATAATATTCTTGGTTCTCGCATATCGTTGTATCAATGTTAATGGTGTCAAACCTACGCATATCTTTCGCAAGAAACAATGCAGATTGCAGACTTTTATCACCAATATTACAGATACCGATAGTAATTTTGTAATAAGCATCTGCAACGACAAATGTACTTGCCGTAGGAAGTTTTGTAGTGTATTCATTAAGACCGCAAGACGATGTACAAGACCCAGTAGGCACTATATGATACTCGGGGTTGCTATGAGGTTGAGAATGGCTATAACCACTACCGTGATTGACGGTGTTAATCATCACAGCAGTTGATGTGCCGGGTACAAGAGCCAAGTTCTGCATCTCATACGCAGTAGACCCCGGAACAATATTACCAAGAGAATCATATGGACCTGAGAAATAAAATCCAAAGAAGTCATTATATGTACTATTTACGTACGTTGGATACTCATTGGAACCAAAACAATACGAGAATTGGAAATTATCAATATTTGGTTTAATCCAAAACGTAAGTATTGCGGGAGTGTTAAAATTACTAATAGATTTATTTTCTTCTATACAATACTTGGTATATGTCCAATAGAATGCGCTATCCGACATAGTTTGACCCGACAAATCGGGAGAAGCAGACGCTTCACTGCCACCTTTCTGTCCGACAGTGTATGAACAAGTGGCCATAACTAAACCACTATCCATTGGCATATCGCAAAGATTAGTTATGTTGTTCTTAAATGCTCCAATTTGATTGCTACTAATTGTTGATTGCCCTTGAAATAAAGACGGGTGAGCAGCGTCTGTTGCCAAAGTGATATTAGGACCTATCAAATACTGCTGAACTATCTGCTGAACCGTTTTGTTAGAAACGGAAGACGTGGTAACTTGTGCAAACGAATTTGCCACTACCAGCATAACAGCCGACACAAATAACAATATTCTTTTCATTTATTATTTAGTTTTTATTATCTTTTCGGGGCGCAAAAATATACATTTTCACAAAATTGACCAAAACTTTTATAAAAAAATTCACAAAACAGAGTATTCATCTATCGAATAACATCTACAAAATAGCACCAAACGAAAGTAATCAAAAAGACAGGCACACAATTAAAAGATAGCGTTTTACTGATGTTTAACACTAATAAAATAATGTTTAATGCTAATTCAATAGTGTTAAATATTATTTTTACGATAAGTGTAAAAAATTATTTCTTTATTAGTTACGACAGATAATAAGCCAACAGATTTTTAACGCCTATACCTATCAAAATCAAACCGCCTATAATCAATGCAAAAGGAGGTTTTACAAATTTTAGTTTTTCACCGCTCTTCCAACCGATAAGTGTCATAATAAAAGTTACTGCAATGATAACAAATGTAAGAACAGCCACCTGAATATCGTTATATTGCATTCCAAAACCGATACCTGTAACAAAAGCATCGATACTTGTTGCCAAACTCAAAAGTAATATAACCTTAAAACTGCTTACATCAAACGTATGATTTTTGAGTGAATAACTTCTTCCCTCCATAAACATCTTCAAGCCTATTATAAACAACAGCGTAAAGGCTATCCAATGTGCAAAAGAAATAACACTACCTTTGAAAACATATCCTATCAAACTGCCGATTAATGGCATACCCCCTTGAAAGACACCAAAACAAAGTGCCATAAGCAATGCCCTCGGCAATTTGATTGTACGCTGCAATCCGCAGGTTATACCAACCGTAAAACAATCCATGGCCAATGCCAAACCGATAAGTAACGCCTCCAAGAAAAACCCTATTGTCATAATTGTGTTGTATTTATTTGTTGTTATGTTGTGTGTCTAATTGTAAATCTGTTGTGTAAGCAAGATAAAATCGTCTTTGGATAATTGTTCGGGACGCAGGGTCTTGAATTTTTCATCTATATTATCCAAATTCATTTGTAATGGTTTCAAACTCTGGCGTAACATCTTTCGCCGTTGATTAAACGCCGTTTTGACAACCCTTACAAAATCTTCTTCCTTAATACCTAAATCCTTTACGTTATTACGTTTCAATCTGATAACCGCACTTTGTACTTTTGGCATTGGGTTAAAAACCGTATTGGGAACAGTGATAAGATATTCCATATCATAAAAAGCCGAAAGCAATACCGACAAAATTCCGTAGGTTTTACTGCCAGATTTTGCGACAACTCTATCGGCGACTTCCTTTTGAAACATTCCCACAACTTGGTCAATCAAATTTTTGTTCTCAAATACTTTGAAAAGAATTAAATTGGAAATGTTGTAAGGGAAATTACCAATCAAAGCAAAATGTTCATTATTGAAAATCTCCGTCAGTGATGTCTTCAAAAAATCTCCTTCAATTACCTTGCCTTTAAGTTGTGGAAAATTTGCGTAAAGATATTCCACACTTTCGGAGTCTATTTCCACAATCTTGAAATTACTTGTCGTCGGTATCAAATACTTTGTCAAAACACCCATACCTGCACCTATCTCCAACACATTACTTTTGATTTCCAAACTATCAACAATCGTTTTAGCGATATTTTCATCCGTCAAAAAATGTTGTCCCAAAAATTTCTTAGCACGTACTTCACTCATAGTCGCAATTATTGTTATTTTTTCTAAGTGTGTTTTGCTTTTGTTCGTATTACTTCAAATTCATCTCTTTTCTCACTTCGCTAAGCGATTTGCCCTTTTCCAAATCTATATAAAACGTTTCGTGTCCCGAGTTTCTCTTTTCAAGTGGCGGCAATTGCATATAGTTCCCGTAAATCAATGAAAGATAACCGTCATAGTCTTTTGGAATTTTTATTGTAGTGTCCTCAAAAGCGTAGTTTATGGTATCATCAAACCATTCTCTCTTCAAAATCTTGCCTTTGGAGATTGACATACTCATACACTTATCCCCGTTGTAACAGGTATATGATTTCTCAAATTTTTTGTACTTGTCCAAATACTTTTGTTGAGTATTCTTGCATAGACATCTCTGCAAAACAAATTTCAATCTCAAAGGATTGAAATGAGTCATATCTTCCACGAAATCAAATGGGCGTAACGTCATTTGATACCTTCTGAAAAGTCTTCGGCTCTTGATTTGAATTTTCTTTATAGCCTCATCGTCCAAATCGAAATAATCAACAGGAAAAACATCAATGAAAAGTCCTAATACATACGGGTAACACTTCTTTTCCCATATAGTAGTATTTTTATCGATAATCTTAGCAAAAGGCAGATAATAGCCCTCATCGTTGATACTCGTTACATCATAACCCTCTTTAATGAGTTCGCTTTTCAGGGATAGGAGTTTGTCGTAATCTTTTCGCGGCATATAAATATCTATATCATCGTCCCAAGGAATAAAACCTTTATGGCGAACCGCTCCAAGTATTGTCCCTCCGCAAGATACATATTTCAAATTATGCTTTTCAAGAAACGAAACAAGGAACTTGAATATCACAAGCAGCCTTTGTTGTTTTTCTTTTACCGTATATGTTTTCTGGTTCATCAAATGTCTTTCGTTTGGTTTGCAAAGATATATAAAATATTTATATGCACGATAGATTTCACCTTAACAATAAACGAAAACCGCCTATAATATTGCCGCAAAATCAGTGTTAATGATTAGCAAATTAGTGTTAAACACTATTTCGCTAATGTTTAACACTAATTTTGTAATATCACTTATTATTTTTCGCTCTTGATAAATGGAGAAATTTTCTTGTATATAGCTTGTTTAAGCATTACGTTTTTTAATCACGCCAACATAAATCAACAACACAACATTCATCATAAGTGCATAAACTATTGCAGGTACGGCAATAGCACCATTGTTGAAGATAAAGGGCGATGATGCCACCGCAATGGCTTGTGCTGCGTTTTGCATACCGACTTCTATAATTATCGTGCGACCTTGCTGCGTTGTCAGGTGGAATAGTTTCGACAAAGCGAAAGCACACGCCACACACAAAATCAATAGCAAAGTAACCACCGAACCAAGTTTTAAGAAATTATCGACTATCACCGAATAATTTTGAATAAAGAATATGCCAGCAAGCAACATCAACAATGGAAAAGCAGCCTTTGAAAGGATTTTTTCAACTTTTGTTGCAATACTCTCTTTTGCGCTTTTCAAAATCATACCTGCAACGATGGGTAGAAATACTAATAATAAGTTTTGGATAAGAAGATTTTTTATTGGCAATCGTACAACAAATTCTTCGCCGAACGCATTGGAAACACCTCCGAGCCAATTGACAGTAAAATTCATAATAAATGGTAAAGAGAAAAGAGTTATCACGCTACTAAGAGCTGTCAGCGAAACACTCAAAGCTACATCGCCTTTTGCCAAATATGAGAACGCATTACTTGATGAACCTCCCGGACAGCAAGCAATAAGCATTATGCCGATAAACAGCAATGGCGACAAATCAAATGCCCTTGCCAGCCAAAAAGCAAGTGCAGGCAACAAAACAATCTGCCCGAACAAAGCAACGATAACAGGTTTTGGCTTTTGGAATATTAGTTTGAAATCATTGAGTTTAAGAGTTAATCCCAATTGAAACATCAAAAGGGTAAGGATTGGTAATACTATAAAGACACTATTCATAATATTTTTATTTGTTTTATTATCTATTGCAAAATTACATCAAATCCATTAAATGGTGTTAATGATTAAGAAAATGGTGTTAAAAGAAAAATTTTTCTTGTTTAACACTAATTTGGTGATAAGTGATAAAATTTTTGTAACAAAAAAGGTGGAGTTATAAAACTCCACCTTTGAAAATTGAAAACTTCGTTTGATTATTTCTTAATCAATGTAGTTGTTTTGTTGATACCCTCGCCCATTACTCTTACGTAATATACACCGCTTGCGTATCTTTCGCTATTGATTGTTATTGTCTCAACACCGTCAGATACATTTACATCGTCAATTACTCGACCATTAACATCAGTTACAATTAATCTTGCTCTTCCGTTAATGCCCTTAATCTCCAATGTCGCGTTGTTTGTCGTTGGGTTAGGATATACTTT
>NWBO01000116.1 GCA_002633275.1 Bacteroidales bacterium Phil12 | reverse complement strand
ATAGGAGGATAGACCAATGGGCTATTTTATTATTTGTAATTCAAAGCATTTAAGGAGGTCATATATGGCAAAATCGAAATTTATATCATTAGGGTTGGTGTTAATAATGATTTTTAGTTTATTGACGGGTTGTTCGACTAACAAATATAATGCCGTTTTATATAGCAATGCGAACGAATGGATAGATGAAACATTCTTAAAAGATAATAGAGTTAAAGCATATTATCTCAACGAAAATTATATATACGGCGAAAGCGATCCGAGTGATAAGTATATTTATGATACCACATCGCCATCGTCAAGGGTATTCATTGTAACCGATGAAGATGAATATAATAGGGTTTTTTCTAATTCTCCGTTGGATATTGATTTTGAACAGGAAATAGTAATATTATATATTTTTTCTGATGTTAATCCAACACGAGATTATAAATTGAAAAAAATAGAGGTTAATGATGAAATTTTAACCGTGAAAACGGAGTTGGAACGCAAAGATGTTGACGATACAACTATGCCATATCAAAGGTGCATTGTGATAAAAATGAACAAGGTAGAAATAAATGAAGTAAAATTTGAATAATGATGGAGGTAAAATATGAGAAAAATCAAAAGTTTTAGATTGATCGGCTTTATAATTGCTTTAGCAATAATTTTTTCCTCATTAAGTGTTTTTGGTTCAACGGTAGCTTTTGCTGCTGAAGATAGTACCTCTTATTCGGGTGAGGAGTTTGTAGAAAGTAAAGAATTTTCGAATGCTGCTAATGGAGAAACATTACAATCCGCTTTTTCCAATAAAACAGTTCGTGAATGTGAATATGTTTATAATTTAGATGATTCAGCGGATTACATTTATGTTGAATTTGAGAATGGGGGATATGCTCTTTTTTCAAGAGAAACAATGGAAATGATGGAGTATTCTTTGCAAGGTACATTACCATATTCAAATTCTTCAACTAAAGACTACTATGCAGGTCCATCGAATTATTTACAAAAAATTGATTCTAAATTTATCAATGCGTTAACCAATGAACAACTTGATATAACTGCTGATGAAGCGCTGAAATTTGCTCAACAAGTAAGGACATCTATAAAGAGTCAAAGCTCATATAAGTCAAATGTAAAGATTGAAAATAACAATATTGTTGACGAAGTAAAAAGTTTCTTGAATTCAAATATAAATACTGTTAATGATGAAGATAGTAAGCCAAAGATTGATACAGACTCTTTGATATATCCAACCGTAGGAACGGGGACTCTGATTCCGAATTATCGTTATTTTATTGTAGAACCTACTCACGGCGATAACTATACGGGTGAAACTTATGGAAATGGAAACTCGGGAACTTGTGGCTCTGTTGCGGCTCAAATTTTATTGGGCTATAACAATTACTACAATGATAGAAGAATAATAGAAGATAGATTTCTTAATGGTTATAACGACTCATCGAATACTGTTAGCATTCCTGAAAGAAATCCTAATCATTGCACTGACCCGATGTCTATGACAAGTTGGACAACTGGTACAAGAAGCGAAGATACAGGCACAAATAGTTTTTATTCAAAAGTAGTAACAACAATAATGAAACCGAACACAAGTGGGGCATCTGTTAAGGAAGTATATAATGGTATTAAATCAATTTTAAACGAAAATCTTTCTTCGAGTGATTATTCTATTGATTACGAGTTGAAAGGATGGTTTTTCGGTTATTCTCCTGTTAGTTCTACTCCAATAAAGGCTGAAATAGATGCGGGACGACCTTTAATTATCAGTTTGAGTTCGAATTTGGGAGCTACAAACCATCAAGTTGTTGGCTACGGTTATCAAAATTATACATATCCTGATGGAAGTGGTACTTATGAAGGATATATAGTGCATTTTGGATGGCAAGGAGAAACGTGTGTATGGGTGAATTCTTCTTGGTGTAAAGGCTATATATCATTAGAAATGAATCACGAACATAGTTATTACACTGTAGGCACAATTTCAGGAACAAGTAGAACTGAATATAAATGTAGCACGTGTGGACACAGAACAGATGCAGCTATCAATATGACGGCAATGGATCGTTATGTAGAGCGAGTTGCTACAATTCCTCAAAACGGATATGTTTATAAGGACTATTATGTAAAATTCGCTACCGCAGGCAAAAAAATGTTCCAAACTTTCGGATCAAAAGATGCTAAACTTTATCTATTTGATACCAAAAATAACCAATTGGCGTACAATGATGATGCTGGATATGGGTTTAATTCTATGTTTTATTACACTGTTGAAGCGAATAAACCATATATATTAAGAGTTAAGTTTTATTCTGATTCAACGACGGGTGATGTGAAAGTAGGTATTACACCGGCTTCAGTTGAGTATTCGACTTTTGAGGATATATGGACTCACGAATCAGCAGGGGGCGTGACTTTTATTTTCTCATCATCTTTGAACACCACACGCGTAATAACATTTACACCAACGGAGAGTGGCACTTATACATTTAAGACCGGTTATGAAGATGAAACACGCGTAGATACATACTTATACGTTGTAGATCCATATACAACAAATTCGTGTCTTTATAATGATGATGGCGCGGGCGATTTACAAGCCTTGATTACGATGGATTTGGTTGCGGGTAGAACTTATTTTATGGTTGTGTCAACATATAATATAACATCAACAACCGGTAGGTTGAGTGTGAGCGTAAACAAAACCTCATAATCGGGGTGAAAAATATAATAGAGATTTACAAAAATAGCCGATGTGTCGAAAGGCACACCGGCTATAATTATTTTACTTCACCATCAATTTTACTTCACCATCAATTCCCTCGGCGTTTTTTTGGATAGTTTTATCAGTGGCAATACGCTTGATATAATGGATGTAAGCACAACAATTCCAAATAAAATCAAATAATCTAATCCAGTCAATTCATACCACGGGAATGGAAATTCTTGCACTGCACTTAAAACCAACAAAGTCGGCATTATAGCATATTTAATCATAATGCAAGAGCAGGCAAAGACAATTAAGGCTATTAGGGCGTTCTGTATTATAAAAATAATTGAAATATGGCATTTAGATGCTCCAATCGCTCTTAATATTCCAATTTGCCTCATTTTGTCTTGAATAGATACACTAATAAAGTTAGCAAACAAAATTACGGCAAACAAAATAGCTACAAGAGAAATAGCAAGCATAATTCCACCGAATTTCTGCGTTTGAGTTGATTGATATTTAAGTATTTGGGAATAATAGTCGCAAAAAACATATTCCTCCCCATCCAACACAACATTTATCAAGTCGGAATTATTAAAATCTTCTTCATCGTAGTTAATTATGATGTAGGAATATTTCTCGAAAGAATTTTTGTAGTTTGGGCTTACAAACATTAAATTGTGGAAGCCTCTTTGATTATATACGTTAAATTCTCTCATCCACTCTACAGAAAAAACATCACTATAACCCAAAGCATACGTTTTTATGTTTTTATATTCATCTCTATCGAACTTTGTGTCAACAATTCCGCGTATTGTGTATTTATCTCCGTACACACCACCGAATTGTCGTCCAAGTAAATCGTCATAGGTTGTTATACTAATGTTTTCAAGTCCATTGTTTGTAAATCCAGTCAAAGTATAAACTTCATACATACTCTTGGATATTGCAATATCATATTCGCTCCAAGTATCATCAGGAAAACTTCCGGCAAGCAGCTCAAAGCCATAAGCGTTAAAATCGTTTTCATTCATAGCAGCCACACCACTAAAATGCTCATTAAAATATACTTGCTCTCTGTCTGTTAACTGCCTGAAGAATCCTTGATTATTATATTCCTCAAAATAATCGGCAACACCAATTATATTCATAGTTTTATAATTATCAACAAATTCTTTGAATTTTGAGGTTTCAAAATATCGCTTTTCTTCACGTGCGTATCCCCCACCTAAATCAATCGTTTCTGGAGTCAATGATAATATTGCTACCTTCTCTCGTTCTAACACTTTCTGCTGTAGGTCATATGGTGTCCAAGTAGAAAACTTTAACGCTCCTACCATTAAAGAGAAACCAAACATACTCAATATTATCAATACTATCAGACGGATCGGTGTTTTTTTGAACGCATTTGTCGATAGTTTAATACATAATTGGGGATTTAATACGCTTTTTTTTGCTCTAAAAAGCTTTTCATCATCGCAATCTATGGTGTTTTTTTCGTTTGTGTTGTTAACAATTTGACCGTCTTGCATTTCGATAACTTGATCACCGAACTCTTTAGCAGATGATAAATCGTGTGTTACAACTACCACCAATTGATTTTGGGACATTTCTTTTAATAAAGCAAATATATCGCGTCCAGTTTCTGTATCAAGACTCCCAGTTGGCTCATCAGCAAGTAGTAATTTTGATTCTTTCGCAAGCGCACGAGCAATTGCGACCCTTTGTTTTTGACCGCCGCTTAGTTCTCCGATTTTTCGATGAGCGTAGCCGTCTAAACCAACAAATCTTAATGCTGAATATATTTGTTCTTGTGAGTTTTTAATATTTTGCAAATCGGTAGCAAGGCGTATATTATCATACACATTGTATTCTTCAAGTAAATTGTTTTCTTGAAACACAAAACCAACATATGCGTTTCTGTACTTATCCCAATCTATACTTGAGAATTTCGATGTGTCCATTCCTTCACAAATCATTTTGCCTGAGTCAAATTTGTCAAGCCCACCTAATATATTCAATAAAGTGGTTTTTCCACATCCTGATTTGCCAACGATAAAGATTAGCCCCTTGTTCGGTAGCGTTAAACTTAAATTATTTAACGCTACCGAGCTATTATGCTTAGAACAATAAGTCTTTTGAATATTTTCAAGTTTTATCACAATGCACACCAATTACTTTTCTGATTTTTACAATGTTGCATACCAATAACCACCAGAACTACCAGACGAACCCGCAAAGCCATTAGGTGAGCCAGTACCGCCTGCACCACCTGCACCGCCAGAGCCACCGACACCGTGATCTCCGTCTGCAAATGCGCTCGGACCGTTAGCACCGCCGTCTCCACCGTCTCCGCCTCGACCACCAGTTCCTCCAGTGCCTTGATCGCCCTTGGTAGCAGTTGCAGTTATGCAAGAAGAATATTCCTTGCTGAGCGTACCATTGTAAGCAACACCGCCTGCACCACCAGTACCACCAGTACCGCCTGCGCCGCCATCTCCGCCATCGCCACCGTGTCTGCAAATAACTAACGAGCCTGCGGCGTGTCCACCTCGACCACCTTCGCCGCCAGTACCGCCTTTTCCGCCAGTACCACCTTCGCCGCCAGTAATAGTGATAGTTCCAGAAGTGGATTCAACGATTATGTTTGTAACATATATAGCATAACCACCAGTTCCTCCAGTACCACCTTTTCCTCCAGTGCCACCATTTTGACCATCTGTTCCGTTTTCAAGGAAAATTCCATCAGCATCTTTGCCGTCTGCACCTTTACTTCCAGTTGCACCAACCGTTCCAATAGAGCCAACACCGCCGGTAAGTTTTAATGTACCAGTGCCATTCAATGCAATAGTAGCTCCAGATGTAGCATTATAAATAGCAGCATATCCTTGCCCCGTTCCAACAGTTGCATTTTTTCCTCCGGTTATACTAACCGTTCCGCTATAAGCAAGTGTCAGCCTAAAGTTTCCAGATGCAGTTATTGCGTTATAACCCGCCGGAGCTTTTATTGACACTTTCTCAAAGCGCAATACCAAAGGAGTTGTACGGTTACTAATTATAACCCTAAAGTTTGTAAATGTACGACTTGAGCTTGATTTGAACGTAATCTCATTTACGGAAGTTGCTATTGTAAATACATATGTTCCGCTCTGCGTTGCCGAAGATAAATCAATAATTGATGTATCTGCGCTAATTGTGGTTGTTGTACTGCCAGTATAAGAATACGATGTTGCCAACCAATTTGCATACAACGTTGTATTTGTAGTATTCCAATTAGTTACTTTTGTACCAGTCTTATCATAAATTTTTGTTCCTTGTCCGTTGGTACTTGTATAATAACCATCAAACGAATAACCCGCTTTTGTTGGAACAAGAACTGAAGGGGGAGCATCATCGTAAGTTATCTTTACATATGTTGAAGAAGATGACACAGAAACACCCGAATAATTAACCGTACCAGTTGTTTTGTTGCCAGAGTAAGCTCTGAAACCGACATAATACGATTGTCCCTTTGTTACCGTATATGTAATTTTTGAATCTAAATTACCATAACCGTCATCGTTTGAAGTCAACTGAACAAAGTTTTTATCAAACAAAAGTAAATAAGGATCGCCTTCTGTGTGCGTAGTCCACAACGTGATAGTTCCACTTGCGCTCGGCACGAAGTACACATAGCCTATGTCTTCTTTATTGTACGAAGTTATAGTCGAGGAAAAAGCGAACTGTCTTGATGATCCACCATTTTTGTTCAGAGTTACCGTATATGTTACAGGCGTCCAGTTTGCATAAAGAGTAACATTCGATGCTATATTATACGCTCTTACACTTCCCATAGAAGAATTGTAGTATTTTGTGCCTGCACCATTAGGTGACGTATAATAACCCTCAAAAGTATATCCCGTTCTTGTCGGTTTAGTAGCAGAAGTCATTGAACTGCCAAAAACAGTAGATACACTTGCATCTCCACCGGTTCCACTCTGTTTGTTAAGTGTTACAGTATAAGAGTTCGGCATCCAATAAGCATACAAAGTGGTGTTTTGTGCTATGCCCCACGTATTTTGTGTACTTCCGCTTGCAGGGTATATTTGTTCTCCAGCACCGTTAGGTTGCGTATAGTAGCCACCAAATGTATAACCATTTCTATAAGGCTTAATCAATGTTGGCATACTACTGTCAAACTCAACAGTATAGGAAGTAGGAGCAACATTTGAACTCAATGTAACACCTGAATAATATACATAGCCATTACAAGGAGTCGAAGCAAACGTTCTAAAACCTATATAATAACTTTGTCCACTTACAACGCTATAAGTTATTTTAGAATCCAGATTGCCATATCCATCATCATTTGATGCCAATAAGGATTTGTTTGCATTATACAGGCACAAATACGGATCTCCACTTGTGTGCGAAGTCCACAATGTTATCGTTCCAGAAGAACTTGGAACAAAATAGATGTACGCATAATCAGTTGATTTGTACGAAGAAACAGAAACGGAAGTGCTTTGTCCGAAAGAACCAATTTTACCGCTTTGATTATTTAACGTAATGGTATATTCTTTAGCTTCCCATTTCGGCTCTAATGTAATCTTATCACCATCTTCTCCCAAATCGGGGATCGAATTACCCCAATTTATCAAAGCCTGAGAACTATCTCCGCTTCTATAAAAGCCCACCAATTCATATCCTGCCCGTGAGCCATTATATGATAGATATGCTTCAATAAGGGCTACGTTTATAGTTTGATTAGCTGTTGCGCCATAAGGAATCGTTACTTGTGTATTCGTCAGCTCAAGCTGATTAGAACTGATTTCAACCCATTGCTCTTGCGCGCTAATGACAACCTCAAATTCTTCGATAATCCAGTAAGCATACAATGTGGTTGCACCAGTAACATTATAATTTCTGGAACTATTCATTGTATTGGAATAATACTGTGTACCTGTTCCATTTTTACCAGTAAAATATCCCGCAAATGTGTAACCACTCTTTTGCGGTGCTACGGCTTGTGGCATAGATGTTCCATAGGTAGCTACAGTTGAAACAGTACCACCCGTTCCACCTTGATTATCGAAAACTATTTCATATTCATTAGGAATCCAGTAAGCATACAAAGTTGTAGCAGTTGTTAATTCGTAAAAAGAAACAACACTAACCATTGACGCATTATAATACTGTGTTCCAGTACCGTTTGTATTTGAATAATATCCGCCAAAAGTATAGCCTGCGCGCGTAGGAGCAGTTAGTCCCGCCGGCATAGGTTGTTTGTAATTGACAACAGTAGTTGAAGTACCACCCGTTCCGCTTTGCTTATTAAAAGTAATGACATATGAGGCAGGATTCCATTGTGCAGATAAAGTAACCGAGGAATCGTATATTTCCCACGCATCTCCCGTTGCTACAAGAGAATTGTTTGTTTTCCATCCGCCAAAATCATATCCTGCTTTTTGAGCAGACGGAAGTGTAACAATATCACCATAATATACACTTATAGGAGATACTGCCGAGCCACCTTGAGTGTCGAAATTCACATTGATAACAATAGGCTGTATATTTGCAGCATAGTCACTTAAATTGATATAACCTTTGTATTGAGTCGTCTTGGAATTTGGAACGTAGATTACAAGTTCCTCGGAACAATTCTCAAAAACATCTACATCGGTCTGAGTAATCTCTGACAATGACAGGAACGTTATCGTTGCAAGCTCATTACAGTTGGCAAACGCATTTGCTCCAATATATCTTGTATCGCGTCCAACAATAACATTTTCAATATCTCTACCATTAAACGCATTCGCGGAAATTGAAATATAACCGGTTGTATCGAAGTTCACGCCGCTATCGGTGTATTTTAACAACACTTTTCCGATAATTTTGTTTCCGGAATCATTCGTTTTGTTAAACCAAGCAGTCCCCTCAAAAGCACTCTCGCCAACGTATCTAACATTTACACCGGTGATCGTTTCTAATTTTGATGCACCTTCAAACGCCCCCTTACCAATATTTTTTACATTATTAAGAGCCACAGATACAATATGTTGGTTTCCACTTATTGCGTAATTAGCAATATTAACCACATCATCGTCAACGGAGAATGATGTTTCTGTTTTTGCACCCGGATACGCAACTAATGTATTACCACAAGTTTCTGTAATGATGCTATAAACCAATCCGTCATTTGTACAATACGTATTCTTAGAATATAAAGCATCTTTTTCTACATAGAAATTATCGTTTTCAACAATAGAAAATGCAGAAATGTTAGGACAATTATAGAAAACTGCCTCTCCTAAAGTTTCCAAGTCATTCGGTAAAGTGAACGTGCCTGTTAATCCAACGCAGTTGCTAAAAGCTTGATCTCCAATCGTTTCAATCGAATCAGGCAAAGTTATCTCTGCAAGATTGGAGAAATCTGCAAAAGCATAGTCCTCTATGTATGAAACTTGTTTGCCTGCAACACCCGCCATCAAGCTAAGTTTTAGTTCCTTAAACTTGTCAATCACCTTCCCATCACTGTCAAAATAATAGTCAGGCAATCTCACATCGGTTATTTTAACAGTATTATCTGATAAAACTTCATAATCATAAATCGTAGAGGGAACACCCAACTCTATATTTTCACAAATATAATGAATTATCGTTGAATCTCTTGCCTCAAGATTATGTGGAATGGCTGGATCGCCTGTGGTCTTTTTATAATTAAATGTTCTAAAGGCATATGTAACAACAACATCATCACCCTCAACTGCATAGTCTATGTCAGAGTAAGCAAACAATTTTTCATAAGTTTCCACATTAGAAAAACCATCTGCAAATTGTGATTTTGTGTCAATGAACAAATCTCCCCATTCGTGAACAAGGTTTGTTTCTCCAGTAAATTGTCCGATAAAGAGTCCGAATGTTCTAAATGCATCAACAAAATCCTTTAGCACATAAGATAGTTCTGTATAAATAGTCTGATCTATATTTGTTCCGCTTTGTAATTGTTCGCCATATTTAGCCTCAAATTCATTCAACCTGCTTACGGCAGTTATTACAACGGCATCAGCCACTCCCACCGTAATTGTTAAAGCTCCTGCGGGAACTGCGAGAACCCAACCCACATATGGAATAGTAATCAACTTTCCTGTGCCATACGCTAACCCTGCGTCTATGGTTGTTAGCGTTAATGCTGCCAATTCTCCCCATTCGTCTAATATATCTAAATATGCTTTTAAGTCGTTGGCAGATAAATAACCACTTAATGAATCGTAATCTTCTGACAACAATCCTAATACAAACGACAGATTGAATGTTCCGCCGATTGCATTAAGATTTAAGTTTGGATTCTTTTTTACGGCTTCTTCCCAACAACTGTGTATTTCTGCTTGTATTGTTTCATCCAAAATGTTTTTGGCGCTTTCATTTGAAAAAGCTCCACCTAAAATGCTATGAGAAACTCCAAATAAAATTTCTTCATCCCAATCCGTACCATGATATGGCGTTCCCATAGAATAAAGTTCTGCTACGTTATAGGGGTGATCATTTATTATGTTGCTATTTTGGTTGTATTCAGCAGGTATTTCATAATAATAATCACCAATATCAATATATCCGTCAATAGGGGTCTGTGAATATTGATACTGCACGTGAGCTAATTTACCATCTTCTCTGTACCCAGTCGCATACATCATTGAGATTAGACCGCCACGAGAATGCGATATAAGATTTATAGTTGGAATCTTTCCCGTTAAATATAATATATCATAAGAAATTCTATCAATAACAGTATGCAATTCTTCATAAATGGTTCGATGATAAGAACTGGCACTGGAATATAATGATTCAAAAACAACTATAATATGTTTTGACACGTCGTTTAGTTGTTTAATATTTTCGCGCTTTGTCTCATCGTAATCACCTCGATTGAGCTTCATCAAATTAAATTTTGTTGATGTTATCATATCAGCTAAAAACACATCAGAATTGGGGTAAAGAGTTCGCAACGATTCTATCAATGATGTAGAGTCGTACTCAAATTCCACCCCTTTTTCCTTTGACCAATTAGGATCATTTGACCAAGGATCATCATTTGACCAATGAGAAGCGTTTCCACCTTGTCCGTGTACTAACACCGTCATTGAAGGAGCATCTTCACTGGGCGATGTTAATCGTGTCAATAAATGGATTTCTTCATTTGTTTTTTCTTCCCCGTATCCTTTAAATTCGTCAGAGTATGATGCATCTGACGATGTTGCCGCAGTAACAGTAATAGCCATAATCGGTGATATTAACAACGAAAGAATTATCACCGCTACGATAGAAGCAACAAATATCTTTGAACTAATTCTATGTTTTGTTGTAGTCATCATAATCTCCTTTTTTTCAATTTAGTTTGCGCCCCACACAACGTCACAACTACCGTTCCAACCATCTTCCCATCCTTCGGGTTGACTTTCGTATGAGGTTTTTATGGTAACATTTGTTAATCCGTCAAACACACCCTTTTCTATCACTTTCACATATTCGGGAATGATAATGACTGTTGGCTTGAAATTCTCCAATGAATACTCGCGGTCGGATTTTCTCAATTCAACAGTTGGAATTTTTGATTGGTAATAATCTTCTGTTCCTATGTAATACGGAACAACTAACTCATTTTGCTCTGTTGATAAATTGCAATACAAAAAATCAACATATATCAAATTTGTCAAATAGCGGAAGCAAACTATATCTTCCAAAATATCAAACTGATGTTGAATAATTAATTTTTCGATTCCTCTACCATATACTCCATACTCGTTATTTTCGAAACGATGAGCAAGCTTTATTACCTTTTCACCGTTTATGTATTCGGGAATAGTAACTTCTTCGGATTCAGGAACACCTAAAAGATAGACACCCTCACTTGTTCTATCGTTGTAATAATAGGTAAAACCATCCTCTGTCGTTTTTATCCAATCATAGTAATACAGATATGTGATTTCTTCGCCCCACACAACTTCGCAATTACCATTCCAACCATCTGCCCACCCTTCGGGCTTGGTTTCGTATGAGGTTTTTATTGTGACATCGGTTAAACCGTCAAACACACCTGCTTCAATAGTTTCAACATAGTCTGGAATGATGATAACCTTTGCCTTGAAATTCTCCAACGAATACTCGCGGTCGGATTTTCTCAATTCAACAGTTGGAACATTTGAGTTTCTTTTGCCTATATAATGAGGAACAAGCAAGTCATTTCCTGAATATGATTGATTACAGTATAAGAAATCTATGAAAGTTAGATTTGTCAAATTGGGGAAATCGACATAATTTATGGTTTGATCATAACGAATATAAAATTGATGCTGAATTGTTAGTTTTTTTGTATTTGTACCGACAACAAAGTAATTCTTTAAATATCCCGTTTCCATTCGCAGATGACCTAATTCAACAACTCTTTTTCCGTCAATGTATTCAGGGATAGTCAATTCTTCAACATCGGGGATATCGAGAATATATACGCCCTTCTTACTACCATCGTTGTAATAGTAGATAAAACCGTCATCTGTGGTTTTAATCCAGTCCTCGAATTGTTTCCAAATTTTTGTGTCGCAAGAAGAAAGCAGTGTTCCAACAAAAATCAAGGACAAAATAGAGCTTACCACTTTAATAAATTTTATTTTCACTTCTTCACCTTCCTTCCAGATAAAACATTTTCTTTTCTAACACACTGCCATAATAACTTATAGTAGCCCATTGGTCTATCCTCCTAT
>NWBO01000115.1 GCA_002633275.1 Bacteroidales bacterium Phil12 | reverse complement strand
GGATAAACACTGTCAATATCATTAAAATAAACCATCTGCAACTGCTTCCGACGGAAAGCGCGAAACAAATAAGCTCCAACAAATAAAGCAAAAATAACCACAAAATAAGAGGCATGTGTATCGCTGAAAAGATGAATAGCCTGCGAAATACTATCAGTCGGTGCAAATGACTTCTTGAGTTCTTTCTCACGTATCCAACCCTGTTCATCTTGTGTATGTGCCAGTTTCACCCAAATGCTGTCTACACTATCGGCAGGATGAACCGCAAACTCTGCAACCACTACCCTATCCCCCCTATTCAACTGAATAAAAGTATCTTTTATCGGAAGACACTCCAAAGAGATGGAATCATCGACTACTTCCAAGTTTGTATTCCATGTATAATGGCGTTCATACAGGTAAGTCAGCGAATCTTTTGTTTTCTTCGACAGCTCCTCCGAATCCAAAGCAGGCGTTTTATAATAACAAGACGAAAGCCAAAACAGACACAATAGCAAGCCCATGACAGACTTCACCATAGAGAATGCAGAGAACACAAAGTTACTATAAGACACGGACGACATAGAAGACACAGAGAACATGAAGAAGAATTTTCCATCTCTCTTCCACAAACCGTTCAAACGAGCGGTTCCGGAAGGATGAGTTGAAACATTGTCTCCTCTACGTCCTCTGTGACGAATGATTCCGTGATTAATTACCCTCATTGTGCCGCCTTTACTTTCATTTGACAATTCTTACAATCAAATTCCAGACGAAAACGTTTGCCGTCATTCGACACCAAATAATAGGGTTCTTTATAAGGCGAACGGACCCGTTGATGGATAGGACACCAGCCCATACTGTAGCGCAAACAATGTTTGCAGAACATCAGTACCGCATCTTCCACTGCTTCTTTTTCGTATGCTGCCGCTACCTGTTGTACCCCATGCTCCTGATAGAAAGAAGCTGCACGGGTGTTCATTACATTCCCCAGATAGGTTAATGTAGTTTGCGGGAAAGCATGACTCGTTGGCTTCCATACTGCCAATTCCTGACGATAATTGATTCGACGGGCAGTTATCAATTGGTCGATTGCCTGTCTGCGGAAATCGGCTAACACTGAAGCCGGCAAAAACCAATTTCCGGTAAAGGATATTTCTATTTCTTTTGCTTCAAAAGGTGTATTCCCCAGTTTGGACAGTTGCGTTTTCAGATTGTCCGTCTGTGGAGTGCGGGCAAGTTCTTTCTCACGAGGGAGGGTGATTGTGACGCTATTATCATCTTCATCAGTCAATGTCAGGGAGAAACCAAAATTATTGTCGGCAAGCAAGATTTTCACTGCGATTTTCCTTTCGGCAGATTTGCGGGAAAGGATTCGTTCAAATTCCTGGTCGAAATTACGATACAGTGTAGTACGCGGCTTAATACGGGGCATTTCCTGCGGATAGAGTTTGTTACTGTCCACCCGGTTGATACGGAAACCCTGCAAACGTCCCTGTTCGTCGATATAGCAAACACCGTCTCCATTGTTAAAGGATTTAAGTCCGGCAACTGTCAGATAGTTGCCCCGGACCTCTTTCATGGTTCCCATCTCTTCACCCAGCGACTTAGGAGTGTCGAAAGAGAAAATCTCTTTATCACGTCCATTCAGGAAATAATGCGTGAATCCACGACTGAAACTCTTATCGAGTTGTGGTTTAAATTCGAAACTACACGTACCCGAAGAAGCACGTACATATTCCGGACGACGGGCAAAGATCGCATCCAGTTTCTGGCGATAAGCAGCCGTCACATTCTTCACATAAGATACGTCTTTCAGTCGTCCCTCTATTTTAAATGAAGAAGCTCCGGCATCCAGTAGTTGCTCCAATTCGTCGTTTTGATTCATATCTTTCAGGGAAAGCAGATGTTTGTCTTTGACAATCACTTTCCCGTCCGCATCTACCAGACTAAAAGGCAGACGGCAGAATTGTGCACACTCTCCACGATTGGCACTACGACCGAAACAGGCTTGACTAACATAGCATTGCCCGCTATAACTGACACAAAGAGCACCATGTACAAATACTTCCAAAGGTACTTCCGGACAGCTTTCATAAATCTTCTTTATTTCACGCAACGATAACTCCCGCGCCAACACCACTTGACGGAAACCTGCTTCCCAAAGGAACTTCACTTTTTCCGGCGTACGATTGTCCATCTGCGTACTGGCATGAAGTGGTATCGGAGGAAGATTCAGTTTCGTGATTCCCATATCCTGTACAATCAGTGCATCGACACCAATCCGATAAAGTGCATGAATCATCTCCTCCGTCTCTTTCAACTCTTCTTCTTTCAGAATCGTATTGACCGTGACATAAATACGTGCATTATACAAATGAGCATGCTGCACCAATGCTTCAATATCTTCCAATGAGTTCACAGCTGCCGCACGGGCACCGAATTTCGGAGCACCGATATATACAGCATCTGCACCATGGTTGATAGCTTCAATACCACATTCCAGGTTTTTCGCCGGAGCGAGAAGTTCTATTTTACGCTGCTTTATCATTTAATATCATTGATGTTGTAAGGTGTTTCCTGATAAACAAAGTAGTTCAACCAGTTGGAGAACAACAAATTGGCATGAGCACGCCAACGTACCAATGGGCCTTTTTCAGGATCATCGTCTATATAATAATTGCGGGGAATCTCTATTGGCAGGCCTTTATCCAAGTCACGGCGGTATTCCGTATCCAGTGTCAGCGGAGAATATTCAGAGTGCCCCGTGACAAAGAACTCACGTCCGCCCCGTGCCATTGCCATATAGACACCGGCCTCTTTCGATTCGGAAAGCAACGTCAGTTCCGGAACTTTCAAAATATCTTCCCTGCGCACTTCCGTATGACGGCTATGCGGCACATAGAAACAATCGTCAAAACCACGGAAGATGGAATGGAAAGGTTCCAGTACACGATGCTCAAAGATGCCGAACATTTTCTCTTCCAACGGATATTTAGGAATTCCATAATGATGATATAACCCGGCCTGCGCTGCCCAACATATATATAAGGTAGAAGTGACATGCGTACGTGCCCAATCAAAGATTTCCGTAATCTCATCCCAATAGGTCACTTCTTCGAAGTCCATCTGTTCTACAGGAGCTCCGGTGATAATCATACCATCATACTTCTCATGACGCATCTGATCGAAATCCGTATAGAACGTTTTCATGTGTTCTATCGGCGTATTCTTCGACGTGTGACTCTTGATCTTCATAAACGAAATCTCCACCTGAAGAGGTGTATTCGAAAGTAAGCGCACCAAGTCTGTTTCCGTTGTAATCTTCAACGGCATCAGGTTC
>NWBO01000114.1 GCA_002633275.1 Bacteroidales bacterium Phil12 | reverse complement strand
CTCCATATACAATAAAGAAATTTGAAGTTGCAAAATCTGACCTTGATTTACTTGCAGAAAAAGGCTACAAAGTTTTCAATTATAAAACTTACAAGCAGGATGGTACGCAGACTGTTTGGACACCGGGCAAAACCCTTGCCGCAGGTGAAAACTATTCTGATTATGCGATTCTTGCAAACTCAAGCGGAAATACCTGGAACCTTAAAATAAACGTATATGACGAACTTAATCCTGTTACAGAAAATTCAAATGTAATTGCAATCCGTGCTATTGCAAAGGATGGCGATAATAAAGAAAGCATTCCTTTTGATAGAATATTTACGATTGACAGTGACAAGCCTGTGTTCGGTTCGTCGCAACAGTTCTATCTTGTTCAGTCTGACAGCAAAGATTATACGGCATCGTCAACGGCTTCGCGCATATACACAGAAGATATGTTTGTCAAAGGTGAGTGGTATTTAATCGGAAGTGTTGAAGACGATGTAGGCATAAAGAATTTAAAAGTTAAAAACAATCTGACATCAGAAAACCTAGACTTTGTAAAAGATGAAAGCTTGCAAAGCGGAACTGATTTTGATGTTTATAGAAAAGACGACAATAAAAAAGTTATCTACTTTAAGTACAAACTCAAAACAGAAAGTGGCGTAGGTAATCTTGACTTAACTTTTACTGCCGAAGACATTGCACAGGGAACTACTCATACTCAGGAGAAAAACGTAAAAATCAATTTTGACAACACTGCTCCTGTTTTAGTGTCTGTTTCTGACTCCGGTTACAATATAAGTCCGAGCGTAAAACAGACAAACAATTTTTATACGTTCGGTTCAAGAGTAAAAGAAGATGCAGTAAGCGGTGTGAACCAGTCGGGCTTTGATTACGTTTCATTTTATTTTGTGCGGCGCAGTGACAGGACGACAGACGGTAAAAATATTCTCTACGACATAATGCTCCCGCGTACAGATGTCGGAAATAAAATTGAACTTTCTTCACTGATATATCAGGAAGGCCTTTATTGGAAACAAAAAAACGTAATACGCGATGAAAGCACACCGGGACTTTTAAAACTCGATGAACCTGATTCAAACATTCATGCAGGCGGACTCGTAAAAATCGGCGGAACGAATTATATGATTCAGTCTGTTTCTGGAACTGATGTCAATATCAGCGAAGAAGTTCCTGTTGAATATACAGAAGCGCTTTTTGCATGTTCTCTTGTTGTAAACAACACTGTAACTGAAACAGAGTTCGGTGCATTGCAGAGCGACGGATATTATTTAAAGCCTGCAAACGATGACGGCGACAGAATGATAGAAAGCGTTACAAAGTCTGGAACGACATGGAGTTGGGAAGCTGACATTTGTTCAAAGAATATTCCTGACGGCGCAATCGAACTTCACTATGTTGCATTTGACAAAGCAGGAAATTACAGCATTGGTGTAATGGGCTGCACAGATAAAACGACTTATGACTCTTACGGAACAGACGACACAAAGAACGCAGTTTCTGTTTACGATTACAATTCTTTAAATCCTGCGTTTGTAAGCAATAATCAGCCGCGCATTGCCGGAGTTATTTTTGGAACAGACGACAACGGCGACGGCAACGTGGGAGACAAAGAAATTATCAAGACATACGGCGGCTGGTATAATACTTCCAATCCATATAATAACCTTATTGACGGTGTTAAAGTAAACGGTCAAAAAGCAAATGGCGATTACATCACGGAATTTAACATTCCAGAAGGTTTGTCAGATTCCGTTCTTGCAATAAAAGGACGAACAGTAATCAAGCCCGAAATCGTCGGCGGAAATAACGGATTGCAGTATACTTACGAAGTTACAAAATATGACGAAGACAGTGCTTATTACAGTTCTCAAAAAGAAGTTCTGACTGATGAAGATTCTTCGACAAATGCTGTGCGTGACGGAATTGCAATCGACTTGACAGTAAAAAAACTTTTGACAGTTTCTGGCAGTAAGTCAATTGAAGACGGTAAAAAGCAGAAGTTCACCTTTAAGATTTGGGATAATACGGAGGGAACTGTAGCAGGTTCTACAAGTC
>NWBO01000113.1 GCA_002633275.1 Bacteroidales bacterium Phil12 | reverse complement strand
TTATATCTTTTCGGGTATAAATTAGCTAGAATAAGTTTATGAATCTATCCATTTCCTGTCTACCTATTTCTGGCTTTACTCTTAAAGCCTGCCAGTCCTTCACTGCTTCAACGGCCTCTGTGATAATTCTTTCAGTGGCTTTTGGGCTAAGCATATAATCTCTTATGAGAATCACACTATATTTCTAGGCCGGCTTTGCTTGATTCTGCTGAGTACATAAGAAGATAGCTTGTTATATTGTTCAAACTCTTATAAATTCTTGTCACTTTTGCTGCGTACAACTGTCTAAATGGTGAATTGCTGAAAAAAGCAAGAGGCTGTCTCAAAATGCACTTGAGATAGCCTCTTCTATGCAAATGTTTTACTCTTCAGTTTATTCCTGATATTTCACTTTTGTTCCCAAAGCATCGTGGCGCATTTCGCGCTCACTTCGGTAAAGCTTTTCATCTTTTAAATAATAGTATTCCTGATAACCTCCAAATTCGATATTGGCATACTCTAAGTGGTCTTCGGCCTTGCAAGACTTCCATGTACCTTCATACTTCACTGAATCAGAGAAAGTGATGAGGGTGGTTGAGTCTGCACGGAGTTCAAACCTCACGCCATTTTCCGTTATGAATGTACCGGCGAAAGAATGAGTAGACTCTGTACTGTTAGTATTGGTACAAGAATATAAAAAACCGAAAGCTATTGTCAACATAGCCAAAATCGTTCGTCTCATTGTTCTTTTGTTTTTATAGAAAAGAGAGTGCTTCTTTTCCGGAAACACTCTCTTTTATTAGTTATCTGCAGTGATGATTATCTTTGAGCAGGAGTACCAGAGTTCTTCTTAACATCAACTTCGAATGTCAAAGTGAATGTCTTCCACTTGTAACCGAACTTCACAGGGATGAACAATTTGTAATCCCAGTTAACCGGAGTACCGCTGTAGTTGTTGTAAGTCAGAGTTTCATCTGCCTGGTTGTAAACAACCTTGGTATTAGAAGGCAGAGGACCGTTTGTTACACCATCAGTCGGAACCAAGTTACCGTTAACCAGTTTCAAGTTAGACTTGATTTGGTCTGTCATCCATTCGCCCGGAACTACTTCGTAGAATTCCCACAAAGCTTTCTGCAAGCCAGTAGTATTGGCTACAATATACTTCTTGCCTGATTCGTCAGCATTCCAAGAAACATAAGTGAAAGCACCCTTAACGTCAATTGTACTACCACCTACAGTTGCATCAGTAAAGTTCTCAGTTTCACCTGTAGTTACTGTCAACGGTTCGATGATAAATGCATCATATTCCTTGATAGTTGCAGTGTGGGCAGCAGCCAGCAGAGAACCAGCAGCACAAGCATCTTTGTAGCATACGTCGGCAACCAACTTGATGGGGACATACTTGCCTACGAGAGCCTTGGCAGCTTCTGTCGGAGCGTCGCCGCTACGCGGTGCGTGAGTCGGGTTTACTTCTTCCAACTTGATGTTGTAAGTGATTTCATTGGCATCCAGCTTGTTGGGAGCGTAGTTCACAATCTCAGCAGCTTTCTTGCCGTCGATGTACAGGATTGTTCCGTCAGGACTTACAGTCGCAGTCTTTTCAACAACGCTTGTACCGTTGAAATATTCGTACTTGTAAGCAGAATTGGCAGCTTCCAGTTTTTCTTTGTCGAACACGAAGCGGGCACCTTCCTCTGAATAAGCACCACCTTTCACACCCTGGTGGCCGCTGGCAGCATAAGGATACAGTCCGGAATAGAAGAACTTCTTACCGGCACGCAGTGCATCGGCATACCAGATTGCGCCGCCCAAACCGGTTGTCGGTTTAACTCCGAGGTCGTTCAGGAAACCGTTCAGCAAGTCTGTGTAGATGTTACATGTCGGGTTATTCTCTGTATTGTTAGACCATGCCGGGTTGGATTCCTCGGTATTGTAAACAATCGGGTTTACATTGAATGTGGACCATTCATTGTCGTTCTTCCAGTAGCGACCATCGTAACCCCAGAGGTTGAATACCGGCTTGTAGATAGTACGTGTCAAAGTAATCTTCAATGTAGGATATGCACCTGTAGGATCGGAGTAGTAGCAAACCTTGCTGAAGCTCATCTTTTCCTGGTTGTTCCAGTTCGGATACTTCTTAACGATGTCTGCATGAGTCAGTGTCCAGATGATGTTGTAAGATTCTACACCAGCTTCAGAGTTGGCAATCACAGAAGCCGTACCTTCGCCGGCACCCTTTGTACCATCAAATTGAGTATAAACGGCGTGGAATTCCTGTTTGGTCATACCACCTTCTTTAGCCTTGTCGTAGATGTCCTCATTCATTTCCTGAGTACCGATGCGACCGGTGTAGTTGCTGCAGTAATAGATAGAATCAGCAAAAGCATGAGACAACTCTCTCTCGCCAGCTTCTTTCACCCATTTCACTTTCAGGTAACGCATGGCAACCAAAGCATTGTTTACTGTATCCACCAGTTCCACGCGAACGATAGGCTCACGACCTACAGCTGTTGCAGAAGTACCTTCGACAGTGTAAACCTTGGAAGACATGATACCGTTTTCGTGAGAATCTAGCTTGGCAAATTTCTGCTGGTCTGTCTTGTTGGTGTTACCATCTACGCCACCCAATGTGTTATAAGGAGCAGTAGGGATGTAGAAACGGAATGTCAGACCATAATCCTTGTAGTTTGCCAGATTTGCATGGTTAGCGTGGTTAGTTTTAGCATCTTTAGCGTCTGTAACACAAACCTTCACCAATTTCTTCAAATCAAGCGGCTCGTTATAAGGTTGCTTAAAGTCTACATATTCGTTGGCTTTAGATTCGTATACGCATACAGAGTCATGATAGTGTACATAGAAGTCTTCTTTGCCGTCGTTCTGGATTTCATCGGCAAACTTACCGGTCATAGTTTTGCTAAAGTCAGTTTTGCTATTAACCAGATACGGAACCTTAACCTCTTCGTGCAGACGTACATATTCAGAGTTCACATACACCTTAGTACCTTGTTCGTCAAAAGCTTTCTTTTCAGCAGCTGTATAGTTTTCAGCAGCGATAGGAGCTTTCAAAGATGCCATGTAGAACTTTTCCTTGTCGCCGGCAGTCGTTGCAGCGATAGAACCCTTGACTGTCTTTTTGAATTTTACTGTCAGCACGTCCTTATTGATGTCGTACTTAACCGGTTGAATCGGGCTGTTAGTCTTAATATCAGCACCGGTAGCCTTGGTCATAATATTTTCAGATGTGATGCAATCAAATGAGGGCAATTCAATATCTGAAGTACGGACACCTACGCTGGGGCTTACATGGAAATAAGCCTCGTTGTAATCTGTAGAAATGGAGTTAGCTGTAGCAGCAGCATTTACGTGGTCCAAAACCGGAGTCGTAGTGTGGTCTTGAGTTGTATGCTTAGCCATAGCCTGATACTTCTGCGGGGTATATTGCAGGGTAGTCAGCGTGATGGCGGCAATACCGTTGATGTGGCTGGTAGGGATTACGGCCAGGCTGGTCAGACGATGACCAATCAGGGACATCACCTCAGCACTTACCTTGTCAATTTCAGCAGCCAAGTCCTTCAGCTTCTCGTCTGTAACGAAGTCGCCTTTCAATTCTTCTTTCAGAGCCGCAATCTTTTGGTTTACGATGTCCAAAGAAGCCAACTTGTCGATTTGGTCTTGCAGTTCTTTCTTCAGAGCTTTCAAGTCGTCATCAGAAACACCACCTTCTGCCGAACCGGCCTTGTCCAAAGCTTCCTGAGCCTTGTCCTTAGCTTCGTTGGCAGCTGTTTTAGCATCGTTGACAGCTGTCTCCAAAGTCGAAACTTTTGCAGCCAGCTCTTCAAGTGAAGCTTTCTTGTCCAGTTGTTCCTGCAAGTTCTTGATGTCGTCATCATAGTCCTTACAAGACGTGAACGTTCCTGTCGCACCTATCATCAAGGCACTGAACAGGGTCACACTTAGAAACTTTTTGTTCATAATTGAAAACTTTAAA
>NWBO01000112.1 GCA_002633275.1 Bacteroidales bacterium Phil12 | reverse complement strand
ATGCCTTCCTGCTTAAAGATATCCTCACATTCCTCAATGGCTGTATCCCAATCTGACTCCCACATGGCAACCTGTGCACGAACATGCTTGGCAGTAGCTTTTGTTACCCGTCCATACAATACATTTCCATTATTTTGAGGAAGCGACCAGTCCAGACCTTTCATTGCATCGTCCAAATCAGTCGTCATCAGTGTCATCAGTTCTTCATGAGAAGCCGGTTTATACTCCCGTTTCAGATTATCGACAGTGGTTGGAGTGACGTTCAGATAAAGGCGGTCAAAGCGTTTCCAAAGTTCAAAATAGCTCCGTCCTCTGAAGAATTTCGCTTCACTCCATGCGTGCAATACATCGCTGTCATCCAGTCCCAAGGCTTCTGCCGCTACAATAATTTCATTTGCTTTTCCGATAATCCCATAGTGATGTTTCCAGAACTTATTGACATCTCCAGTACTTGGAGTAAAACTTGTATTCAAACGTCCGATTGAGGTAGAAACACCTGCTCTAAGTATGGCAATATCCGTATTAAAGTCACACATGGTAACGATGTACAGATTAGATTCGTTATTATCCGCTCCACCCGGCAATTCACGTGCCAGGGAATACAATCCTGTAACGGCAGTATTCAACCCTTCGGGAGTAGTGAACAGATAATTGTTCGTCACGTCTGTCTTTGATTCCAGATTTAATAAATCCGAGCAGGAAGCGGTCAACATTCCGCAGATGACAAAGGCTGTATATATTAACTTTTTCATAAGGATTCTTTATTTTAGAATGAAACATTGACACCAAACACATATTGTCTGGACTCCGGATAAGACCCTGGAGTCAGTTCGGGACTATAAGATTTAAACTCCGTAAATGTCAGCAAGTTAGTAGCAGTTGCATACAATCGTAATTTATGAATCGGAGTATTCTTCAATAGTCGGGTGGGGAAAGTATATCCAAGTTGTAAGGTGCGTAAACGGATATAAGAAGCATCCTGAATGGCAATGGCACTCAAATATGCAGGGTCCGCACTATAAGAAGGACGTGGGAATTTGTTCGAAGGATTGAACGGAGTCCAATAATCCACCTTCACTCCATTCAGTTTTCCACGCAAAGAACCTCCGGAATTATAGTCATACAAATAACTATTCTTTATCTTTCTGCCGGAAACTCCATACCAATCCATGAACAAGTCAAATCCTTTCCAGTTCCATGTGGAAGAAAGAGAGACGGTAAATTTCGGATCTTTCCGGATAGGCACTCTGTCATCTGCCGTGATCTTTCCGTCTCCATTGTTATCACGTACCTTAACCATACCCGGTTCAATAGCGCCGCCGTAATCAATCGGGCTGTCGGCTATACCGTCATTGTTACTGTCATAGGTGTTTTTCAGCGTATATACCAGATTACCTGTACCATCACGAGTAATATCAAAATCATCATACTGAAAAATTCCGTCTACCAGATAATCATAATATACATTGATCGGTTCTCCGATAATCCATCCCTGTGCTACCTGACTGGCGGGTTTACCATTTTCATCGAGCGTATCGTCAATACGGACAATTTCATTCTTATACATACTGAAATTAGTTCCGAGTGTCCAGGTAAATTCTTTCATACGTACCACATCACCATTTAAAGAAAGATCGATACCACTGGATTT
>NWBO01000111.1 GCA_002633275.1 Bacteroidales bacterium Phil12 | reverse complement strand
TGAGGCTGTCGCTTTAACGAATGAAAATTCGTGAAGCGGCAGCTTCCTTTACGTGGTTTTAATGATTATTTCTATGTTAATATTTCAATTCTTTCAGTTGTTTTCTAAAAATGGCGCACTTCAACAAGCCATTTTCATTGGCTCTGAAAATCTATTTTAAAAGTTAAAAATTAAGCACATTTCAGTGGAAATAAATGTGTTCCCGTCTTACCTTTTTGAATCTTGTTATGTAGTTTATTTATATTCCTTGCCATTGCCAGTAATGTACTTTCTGCAAGAACATTTGCTGTCCCTTTGCTTAAGTATCTTCTAAACTGCATGTCCTGTTTCAAATCCCCAAAGGAACCTTCTGCCTGAATGCTGCGGTTTGTTCGAAAAAGAATTCCTTCTTCTGATAGAATCCTTTCCAAATCTTCCTGTCTGTATTTCAAAAATGTTTTGGAAACCTGAAGCGTTTTTGTTCTTTCATCCAAAGGTGTTTTACAGTGATTGCCTTTGATACATTCCTTTTTGTAGGGACACGCACCGCAGTTCTCACATTTATAAATCGTCTTTTCACTCACGTAACCGGTTTTGCTTATGGAGTGCCTGATGTGATCAACTGTCAGCTTTTTATCATTTCTGCAGGTGTAAACATCCGCTTCTTCATCATACTCCATGTTTTCAATCTTTCCTATGTCATTCCTGTATTTACGTGTTTTTGAAATTTCATAGTTGGCCGGTTTTATATAAGAAATCTGTCCATTACTTTCAAGAAACTGATAGTTTTCCTCACTTTCATACCCTGCATCCGCAGTTATATTTTTGTATTTGAATTTAAGATGATTTTCTGCATCTTTTAAAAATGGTATCAGGGTTGTTGTATCAGTGGGCTGCGGTCCGATGGTAAGCCATGTGATATATTCAGAATCCACACCATGCTGGAGATTGTACGCCGGTTTTAACTGTCCATTTCCCATGGCATCTTCTTTCATTCTCATAAACGTGGCATCATGGTCAGTTTTGGAATAGCTGTTCCGTTCTCCACAGATATGTATTTTCTGATTGTATTCTTTGAGTCTGGACAAATATCCCTCAAGGGTTTCAATGCTCTTTTGCAGCGGCGTTTTTCTTTTGCCTATACCATGGACAAAAACCACATTTTCGCTTTCTTTCAGAGTGTAAAGTTTTTTACGAAGCTTCTTTACGTGCTTCATTTTTATAGTACTGCCATAAACAATCTTTATGTCATAAAGCTGTTCACACTCAGCGACAAAATCAGCAAGTTTTATGAGGATTTTTTCCTGGTTCTTCGTTACTGCTTTCTTCCAGACAAAAGTATATTTGTTTGCACTGGCTTCAATTTTTGTACCGTCAATAAAAATGGTTTCGCCTGAAATTTCACCAAGGTCAAAAAGTGTATTGGACATTTCTGCAAGAATCCGCTTAGAGCAGGGAGCAAAATGAATACTTCTAAACCGTGCAAATGTTGCATGATCCGGAGCAGGTGCACCTTCCAGAAGAAACATGAAATTGATGTCCCTTTTGCAGTTTAACTCCATGGAACGAGATGAATAATCTCCATTCATGTAAGAATAGAGAACAATTTTAAGAAGAGTTCTTGGCGATACTGAATTTATTCTTTCATAAGTAGAATACAGGTCAGTCAAATCCATAGCCTCCACAAACTGACTTAGTAAACGCACAGAATCGTCTTCAGGAATAATTGTTTCAATATTTAGCGGAAGTTTTAATTGATATCCTTCTGCATTTTGGGTATAATCTTTTTGTAATTTAATAGGTAGTAGCATACTTATATTTTACACCAACTGCCGAATTCTTTCGAGGTTTGGCAGTTATTTTTTTGCACAGAAAAGGAGCTGCGCACTAATTACTTAGTGCGACAGCCCC
>NWBO01000110.1 GCA_002633275.1 Bacteroidales bacterium Phil12 | reverse complement strand
GTTTTTTTAAGGGGAAGTATGAAAAACATATTTCATATTTCCCTTTATGTATTTTTTGTTTAATATAATAATTGATTATTATGAATTCAAAATATCTCGTGAATGGCTTGTTTATATTATGCTATTCTATGTTTTTAATGTTTATGAGCGCTTGTTATAATGAGTTGGAAACTGTTGACTTTGAAGAACAAGAAGAACAGCAAAGCGTTTCAATAGAAGATGGTATGTGTATAATCCAATCACTTGGATTCGATACTTTAGATGTGGTAGAGTTGAAGTCAGGTTATCTTATTCAAGGTGATATATACCTTGAAAAAAGTAAACTTGTCACTTATAGTCAACCACAAACAAGGCAGGCTTATCATACTACCGGTTTAATTGGTCACCCCAAACAAAGAGCAATTACCGTTGGTGTTGATAGCTCGATACCTGCATCAGGTGTGGATGATTGGCGAGATGAAATACAGGAAGCCATCAATCTGTGGAATCCTCTTAGTAACCTTAAAATGACTTATACTACAGCTGCCAATCCGGATATACTCATCCGTAGTGATGCTAGCGCTCCTTTACCGAACAATACTATTGCGGCAGGCTCTTGGCCTATGAATGGAAAACCAGGTTCCTCTATTTGGATAAATTTGGATTATGATTATAACAAAACCATTCCAAGACTTCAGAAGATATATAATATGGTACATGAGTTGGGACATTGCTTCGGACTAAGGCATACAAATTGGAAATCATTGGGTGAATCTGTGGCCAATGGTATTACTGGAACTTTTGATTCAGATCCCTATTCTGTGATGAATGGAGGAACTGCCGAATATCAATGGTCTGGGTTTAGTGAGGGAGATAAATCAGCGATAAGTTATTTGTATCCTCGATTTTTTGAAGGAGATTTTGTTAATTACCCAACAGAGGTAAAGCGCTTTGGAGTTGACGTGTATATGGTACGTGTTGTCGGCAATCACCCTATTCTGAAATATGAATGGGGGACTACAGGCATGTTTTTGCTTGCTTCCGAAGGAGATGCTGCTAAAGTTATTTTTGGTAGTCCTGTAACTTCTGAACTTAGGGCATATGTTACTACTGTATATGGAGAAACTTATTGTATTAGTAGAGAGTATGCCACTCAAACAACTATTCAAAGACTTGTTGAAAATTGAGATTAGGCATAGTTCCTCATATATTTGTACTAATTTTCTTCTCCTTTATGCTTTAATCACCTTATAACTTAATAATTATAATATGATGAAGAATGTAATAAAACTTATCTTTTTGCTTTTTGATTTAGTTATCGGTTGCTGCGTTTTGCTTCATGCCCAGGTAGATGAAAAGTTGAAAGCCGACATCGTCAGCACGGGCTACGTGCACAGTCCGTTACCGCTCGACGAGACAAAGGCTTTCGAAACATTCGGCTTGAAAAAGAAAGTGTTGGAAACCGTGATGCTGTGTGATATGGAGGATTTCTCCAAATGGTCGCATAAGGGCATCGGTAAGATTGGTTTGACTGACGAACGGAGCAAGTCCGGCAAGCACAGTCTGCGTCTGGAAGCTCCCGCCCATCCGGAGAAGATTCTTGGCTGGGGTTTGGGACGCGGCACTTGCATGGCCTCTTATGATATA
>NWBO01000109.1 GCA_002633275.1 Bacteroidales bacterium Phil12 | reverse complement strand
GGATTTTAGAGCAAATCACAACGCCTGACTGGTCCTCATTGCTCAACGTAGGTTGTTTTTGCAAGTGCCAAGTTACGGATTTTCACATAACTCACAACTATCTTTAACAAATTATAACCACTTGTTTTCTTTGTACCATGCTATGGTACGCTCACAACCAGTGCGTAAATCGTATTTTGGATGGAAATTCAAATCACGCTCAATGTCCGACGTGTCGCAATCCCAATTGCGGGCAGCAAGAATATTGTATTTATCTTTGTTTAACGTGAATTGCTTGTGTATAATACTGCCAAAAACATCCAAAAAGGTAGATATAAACCTAACTATCCACAACGGAAAACGAATGCTAAGAACCCATGTGGCAAATATTTCTTTGGTAATACGTGCAAATTCAGTATCCAAATAAACATTACTATCCGATACAAAATAGGTTTTGCCCGATATATCACTATTTGCTGCCAAAATACAAGCCTCACACAAATCCTCACCATAGATAAATGTCAAACGTTGAGCAGGTTTGCCAAGCGTTGCATCTATATGATTTTTAATAGTTTTGAAATATATAAAATAATCTGTTTCACGTGGGCCATAAACTCCGGTAGGACGTAAAATTATATACGGATTAGTGCAATTTTCGTTTATATATTCTTCGCCTTTAAGTTTAGATTTGCCGTAAAAAGTGTTCGGTTTATTCTTATCCGTAGTTTTAGCAGGAGCAAAAGGATTATCTGGTGCGGGTCCGTGAGCAGCAAAAGAAGAAACGTATATAAGTTTAGTCGGCAAATCCTTTATTGCATCTACGAGGTTTTTGGTATAAAAGAAATTAACCGTAAAGAAGTCTTCCGTTTTCTTTGCTTTGGTCAATCCAGCTAAATGAAATATCGTTGAAAAATTCTCTGTTTGCAATTGATTTCTCAACGTGGCAGTGTCGGTGTATTTCAAATCAATGAAATGTATGCGGCTATCTGTCAGATATTTTTTTGAAGAAGTCTTTCTTATACCTGCATATACCTCGTAATCGCCTTTTTCCAACAACAAATCCACAAGAGTTGAACCTATGAAACCACTTGCTCCTGTAACCAATACCTTTTTCATCGCTTTTTCATCATTGTTTGATAATCTCTCCCACACTATCTGCTATTATATATCTTTTATATAAGCACGTCTTCTTATTGCTATTTTGCTGTCATATTTTGTCCAAATATGTGCTGCTTGATTGTATTCCAATTGAGGATTTGCAAGAGCCATTTTTGAACCAAGACGAATATAGTTTTTATTCATCTGTGCATAATATATGGAATGAATTCCTTTGTTCTGCCACTGAGGATCAACGCCGTTAAGATACAAATCTATATATTCGTAATTCTTCATCGCTTTCAGAATATGATACCACCCGAATGGGAACAACTTACCTTTGGTCTTTTGGAACGCTTTGGAAAGAGTCGGCATTGAAATACCAAAAGCCACAACATCGTCTTTGTCATCGACAACCAAACACATCAAATTCAAATCCACGAAAGTCAGATATTGTTTGATATAAAAATCTATCATCTCGTTAGTCAAAGGAACATACCCGTAAAGACCTTGAAAAGCCTTGTTCAAAGTAATAAAAATTTTCCTGCCATAACGTTTTGCAACTTCTTTTTTGGAAAGCCCCTCAACAATATGAAGATTATATTTTTCTTTTATCAAATCATTGATACGGCTTACCTTCTCAGGCACAGGTTGATTGGCAGATATTTCATATTGAACCCAATCCACTTCTTTTTGAAAACCCAATCTATCCATTATATTAGGATAATACGTAGGATTATACAGCGAAGCCATAGAGCAAAGAGTATCAAAACCCTCTACAATCATACCTTCTTTATCCATATCCGTAAAGCCCATAGGACCTACAATTTTATCAAGTCCCCTACTCTTTCCCCAATCAATAACAGCATTAAATAATGCCTGCGCAACATCGGCATCATCGATTGTATCAAACCAACCAAAACGTATGTATTTACGCTTCCATATTTCATTTGCCTTATTATTGATAATACCAACTATTCTTCCGCAAAGTTCATCATCTTTGTATGCCAAAAATATCTTATACTCGCACCATGCAAGGGCAGGATTTATTTTTTTGTTGAATGTATTCCTCTCATCCATATACAAAGATGGAACAAACATTTTATCGTTTTTGAACAGTTTAAAAGGAAAATCCAAGAAATCGTTAAACAACTTGGAAGAGGTTATACGATACTTACCTTTATTATATGGTACTTCTTTTATGGTAATTATGGACATAAATTGATATTTTGACTATAATAAGTGCCTCATCGGTATTCGACAAGGCACTTCAAATAATTTTATTTGATAATTTGATATTCTCTAAAAATTTTAACTATTGTATCAATAGCACGATCAATCTGAGATTTGGTATGTGTTGCCATCAACGCAAAACGTATCAAAGTATCTTCCGGAGCGCATGCAGGCGGCATAACGGGAGAAACAAAGATACCTTCGTTCAACAAATCTCTTGTAACTGCAAAAGTCTTTCTCACATCGTGAATATACAACGGAATTATAGGTGTCTGCGTCGGACCTATTTCAAAGCCGTAACTTCTAAATAAATTCAAAGAGTAATGTGTCATCTCCCAAAGATTTTTAAGTCTTTCCGGCTCTTCCTGGATAATATCCAATGCTTTGAGAACACTTGCCGTTGCAGCAGGTGAAATACTTGCAGAGAATATATAAGGACGTGAATGATGACGCAAAAAGTCGATAACCGTATCATTCGCAGCAACAAAACCACCGATAGTTGCAAGCGATTTAGAGAAAGTTCCTATTATTATATCCACTTTATCCGTTACTCCAAAATAATTACAAACACCTCTACCCTGCTCACCTAAAACACCCAAAGAATGTGCTTCATCGACATATATACTGCCATTATATTTTTCTGCCAATTCAACTATCTGCGGCAATGGAGCAATGTCCCCTTCCATTGAAAACACTCCATCAACAACAATCATTTTAATGGCATCTGGTGGAAGTTTCTTTAATATTTCTTCCAAAGAGTCCATATCATTATGCTTAAACTTCAACTGAGCTGCAAAAGATAATCTTCTGCCATCTACAATAGATGCGTGATCTCTTTCATCACATATAATATAATCGCCTCTTCCAACAACGCAAGATAAAGCCCCCAAATTTGATTGAAATCCCGTAGAATAAACTATCGCTTTATCTTTACCTACAAATTTAGCTAACTTATCCTCCAACTCAACGTGAATATCCATATATCCGTTCAAAAAAGGACTTCCTGCACAACCTGTACCGTATTTTTTTATGGCTTCAATACCAGCTTGCTTGACTTTGATGTGATTTGTAAGTCCCAAATAAGAATTGGAACCAAACATCAAAACCTTTTTACCGTTTATTTCCACCTCAGCATCTTGATCTGAGGAGATAGGACGAAAATACGGATAAATACCCAATGCCTTTGTCTGACGCTCTTCCTCCAAAAGAGGAGCTTTCCCCAATTTATAAGTTAGTTGTTTCATCCTAAAATTATTTCCTATTATATATTATTAATTATTTCTTGTTTTAAGTTACTACACCCTATACGAAAAGTATCTTTCGTTATATATTCTTCTCCAAAAAAGTAAGTCATCAACGCATAATACTGCATAGCCTGAACAGAGGTTCTTATCCCTCCTGCTGCCTTAAATCCAATGGTTCGATTCAGATTACTATCCATAAATTCTTTAATGGCAAGCATCATAACAGCAGAAGAATAAATATCGGCACCACGTGAAACTTTACCTGTCGAAGTTTTGATAAAGTCTGCACCACAAGTCATTGCAAGTTTAGAAGCCGTATAAACATTTTTGAAATCTTTCAATTCTCCCGCTTCTATTATTACTTTTAGTTTGGACTTTGGATTTTGTTTAACAATGCTATTCATTGCATTTAACTCTATACACAATTCTTCGACATTCTCAAAAAACAATCCTCTGTTTATTGGTACATCAATTTCATCGGCTTTATTCTCAATAGCAAACCCAATATCGTGTAATTTACCCTCCAAAGACATTTGTCCAGTAGGAAATCCCCCCGAAACAACAACCTTTGAAATGCGCTTATCTATATTTGCTGCGTTTAGTAATGGTAATAAATTTGAATAGACGCAAATACCTGCAACAACTCCACTATTACCCTCAATCTCAAATGTGGATTGCAAAGCAATATCTTCTATCGCCTGTTTATAGTCGTCATCATGCAACGTAGTAATGTCTAATAAAGATAATAATTTTCTAAGTACAAAGTCTTTATCCAAACTTTCAAGCGTAGTACTTACTATTTTATCCACCCTTTCGTTAAACTTCTTCGGCTCAGAAAATGCTAATTCCAACAAGTTATCACAAATATTATTTTCCATCATTATTATCAGTATATTGTAAATTAAAGGTAGATTTTGCAAATTTATAACCGTCAATTATCTTTGAGTTTATAATAGTTTTAACCCTTATGTTTTTCATCCATTGTTTGCCGTTCATCTTCTTTCTTGACAAAAGATATTTGCTAAGAGACTTTGCAATTCTCTCGTCTTTCATATCCATCAATTTGTTGTCGAAGAAATATTTTTTATTCAATACAATAGACTCTGCAACAGGGATTTTCATCGGACAAACAGCCGAACAATTACCACAAGATACACACGAAAAACAAAGATGTTTATAAGACTCTGTATTTTCAATGAAAGGTAAAATAACATTGGCGATAGGACCGGTAAAGACATTGTTGTAAGGCTCATCTCCTATTATATTATAAACAGGACAAACCTTTTTACAAGCCCCGCAATTGATACAAGTCAATGCCTGCCTTATATCCTTATTCTCCAACACATCACTCCTACCATTATCAACCAAAAACAAATAAGTTTTCTCGCTGCTATCAACCGGCGAAGGCGTGTAAATAGAGGTAAGATAAGGAAAATCAACTTCCGAACGGTATATACTATCCAAATGTGAGAATATCTCGGATTCCTCTGCCTTGAAAAGAAAATCGGTTATCGGTAAAACAAAAATCTTTGTCTTACTGTTCAAAACCAACTCCATATCATAAGCGGAATTGAAGTTAAGAATCAAACTACCGGTGGAAACAATACCGAATTTCGGGTGAAAAATAACGCAATCATCCGTTTGACTATCTACCGTATAATCATCGTTCTCAAAGAACTTATTTATACCTAATTCCTTAGTGAAATAAGAAGAAAAAATATTGACTTTCTTAACTTTATCCTTTTGAAGAATTTTATCCAACTTCAAAAGAAAATCATTGTAATCCACACACCAAAACACCTCTCCCCCATTGGCAGAAAAGTTTTTGTTGAAACTTACCAAATTATCAACAATACCATTAATGAACTTATTACGGATATTTGAAGCCACTTGTTTGACGTATTCCTTATTGCGGAACACACCACTTGCAATAAGTTCAAAATTATGAGGCGTCATAACCTCGTCTTTTCTTTGACTTATTGCAGTTTTACAAGCATCTAAAAAATCTCTGTAATCGCTATTGTTCATTAATTTACGCTATTTATTTTACAGCAGGTATCTTCTCTACTCTTCTTTGGTGTCTTCCGCCTTCAAAACTTGCATTTAAGTATGCATCAACTATGTTTTCGGCTTCTTGTTGCGAAATAAATCTTGCAGGAAGAGCCACTATATTTGCATTATTATGTTGTTTTGCAAGACAAGCAATCTCCTCATTCCAACAAAGGGCGCAACGAACATTCTGATACTTATTGGCAACCATACTGACACCATTGCCACTTCCACACATTATGAATCCAAACTCATATTCACCTGCATCTATTTTCTTTGCTATCGGGTGAATCATATCCGGATAATCAACGCTGTCGGGAGAATTACATCCAAAATCTTCTATTGTAAAACCTTTGTTTTCAAGGTATTTTTTAAGATGTTTTTTCAATTCAAAACCGGCATGATCCGATGCCATAGGTATAATTCTTGACATTTCTCTTAATTTTTTATAAATTAGCTTTGCAAAGGTAAAACAAAAAAAATTATTATTGTGCCTTATAGTGAATAAATTTTACATATAGCACTTGTTTTAACACTTATGTTTTTCTAAATAAAAGAGAAAAATGTTTTGTATTATATTTATGATATAATACAAAACAATAGAAAAAAACATTTTTCGTTAATTAAAAAATTAGTGTTAAACATTAGCAAAATAATCTCAATGATTAGTAAAATAATGTTTAACACTATTTTGTTAATATCAATGATTAATTTACAAATCTCAATAATCAGAAAAACGAAATTAAATATTATTTTAATGACAATAACAGAAATACACAAAAAATTGTTAATAACTATGTTATTTTAATGTTTTCAAAAATATCACTCACTCAATATTGTTAAAAAGTATACAAAAAATCAACAGTTTTAACACTTATTATCAACATTTCTAACATTGTTAATAAAATTATAAACAATAGTGTTAATTGTGTTGATAAAATAAACGTTATTTGTTTAATCTTTTAATAATAAATAATTTGAAAAATTATCGTTTTATATTAAAATTGTTTATAAATATATTAATTTTGCACATCGAATGTTGATAGAAAATTTTATCAACATAATTAACAAATATATTAAATATTATTATTTTATATAAAAAGAAAAAATAATAAAAAATCAAATGTTAAAAATGGCTGCGGATATTAAAGAAAAAATTCTTCAACTGAAAAAACAAAAGGAAGTCGTAATACTTGGACATTATTATCAAATACCTGAAATTCAAGATATATCCGACTACGTTGGAGACTCATTGGCGTTGGCACAAAAGGCAGTTGAAACCGATAAAAGCATAATATTGTTTTGTGGAGTTCATTTTATGGGCGAAACAGCAAAAATTCTTAACCCGACAAAGAAAGTAATAATTCCTGATTTGAATGCAGGTTGTTCTCTTGCAGACAGTTGTCAATACGAAGAGTTTAAGCAATTCAAGGCTCAATATCCCGACCATATTGTTATATCATACGTAAATTGCAGTGCGAAGATAAAGACTTTGAGTGATATAATCTGTACTTCGGGCAATGCTTTGCAAATTGTAAATTCCTTACCGAAGAATCAGAAGATTATATTTGCTCCCGACAAAAATCTTGGAGGATACATCAACCGTATGACCGGAAGAAATATGGTACTGTATCACGGAAGTTGTGAAGTTCATAATTTGCTTACTGCCGAATATACTTTGAAAATGAAAGAGCAGTATCCGAATTATGTAATGATTGCTCATCCGGAATGTAATGATGCTGTTTTGCAGTTGGCAGATTATGTAGGTTCTACGCAAGGAATGATAAAATTTGTAAAAGAAAGTAAAGAGAAAAATTTCCTTGTGGCGACGGAGAATGGAATTTTGCATAAATTACAAAATGATAATCCGGATAAAAACTTTGTTGTCGTTACTCAAAATCCAAGTTGTGCTTGCAACGATTGTCGTCATATGAAGTTGAACACTATGGAAAAAGTTCTTGCTTCATTGGAAGAAGAAAAGTACGAAATCAATTTAGATGAACAAACTATTGCAGATGCAAGAAAGCCGATAGAAAAAATGCTTGAAATAAGTAAAAAACTTGGAATTATCAAATAAAGTAGTGTTTTATTATTAATTTATAATTTATTGATTAATAATTGTTATAATTAATAAATTTAATTAATTAAAACCTCTGAGAATTGAATATTTTTTAGTGTATTATCAACTACCTTGATTATTCTTTTCTCAGAGTTTATTTTTTGTTTTGTTTTTTTATGCTTTGAAAAATTTTATTTATTGAATAATGAAAAGGAATTTACTATTTATAATTTTATTGTTTTCTTCAATTTTTTTGTCTGCTCAAAATTTTAAGGTAATTTATGAGAGTATGAGTTCAAAAGATAAGTTTTGGGCAGTAAGACATTACAATTCCGTTATGACTGCCATTAATATTTCAAAGGATGTTATGAAAACTATGGATAGTTTGGATAATGAGAAATTGTTTGGTGGTAACTCGGAGGGCGGAAAGTTTGATGCTTTTCGTCATATATATTGGATGTATAGTCTTTCAAATGAAATAGGGGAGAAGAACGCAAGAAGAATAGGAGAGATTTATGAAAATTACAATTACTACGTTTTCACTCAAAAGCCTTTGAGCGGGTATGACAGTGTTGGAATGGCTATGGATTTATTTAACAATGATTTAGGAATTAGTCTTAGTAAAACTATTGAAGATAAATCACTTGTTTTCAAAGAAATAGAAAATATAATTATTCAAGGTAAAGCAAAAGTTATAAAAAAGAATAAAAACTCTGAAAGTTTGGATATTAACGGTGATATAATTCCAAAAGAAGAATGGAAATTCTCATGGGTAAATCGTCGTGTGCTTGTTAATTCCGATGAATAATATTTTTAACTTTTGTTGTAATAATTTCCTAATTTTCAGATTAAAGTTATATATTTGCAGTTCAAAAAAATAATAAGAAAGGAGGTTGATTTTGATATGATATAGATATGTAATTATTATTGAACGATTATTATTTGAAATTTTTAGAATTTAACGCCAATTTTGGCAAATTGTAAATTAAAAACAGTACAGTTAAAATTTAACAAAAATGAAGAAAGGTTACGTGTTTATATGCTTATTTTTTATATATTTTTCATCATCGATTTTATTATTTGCACAAAAGCCAAATATTAGCGGTAGTTATAAAATATATAAAATACATAAAGACTTTCAAAAAAGTACTTGGTTTTCTTACGATGTTGAAAAGGCAATATATACTCGTAATGATTCGATTTATATCTATAATTACAGTGTCATAAATAATAATAAAAATCATCTATATGCACAAATAGGACTACACAATAAAGATGTAATTGTGGATGATGAAAATATTAAAATTATTAATAGAAATAAGGACGAAATTGCTTGTTATAGTAAATATCATGGAGATACCAATGCAAACATGTATTCTAATTTAAAGAATTCATATTTAGTTTTTGAAAATCATGAAAATATATATTCTCCTTATTGGCGTTTCGATGAAAAAAATTATGTTTATGGCAAAAATGATACTATAATAGATGGAGTGAATTATACCATATTTAAGTATAAATCGGCTATATACTATTTTTGGGATTATGGATATACAATGGAAGAGGCTGAAAAAAATAATAAAATTTCTCAGTATATGTATGATATTTCCTATTTCTATAATAAAAGAAGTAAGTATATAGATAGAATAGAACAGAATACTATTGATTTGAAAGGTGGAAAATCGTATACTACCAATGAGAAAGTAATTTACAAGTATTCAAATATTTCAAAGGAAGATAAACAATACGTGTTGGATTCTGTATTTAATTTTAAGAGAAAGGAATACTTGGCATATAAGATATCTAATGACGAAACTTCATTAAATTCAATTTCTAAAAATGATACATCCATTACAGACGAACTTCTTACTTACCCGTTGGTAAATATCTATGGCGATACCACGAATATTGAAAATATAAATGGTTGGATATTTTTGGATTTTTGGTTTTATGGTTGCAGTGTTTGTTATGAAAATTTTGAAAATCTTGTAAAGGAAAAACAAGATTATGGTCAGACAATTTTAGAAAAGAATGGAATAAAGATTTTGTGTATCAATCCTTATGCAAGAGATATTTCAAAGTTAAAGAACAATGCGACAGAGTGTGGTATGGATGATTATTTTTATTCTGCTCTCGATATAGAAAAACAGATAAAGTTGAATGTTTATCCATTAGGCTTTTTGGTTTCACCGGATAAGCAAATAGTTTATAAACATGCCGGACTTTTGGATAATAAAGATTATGATAAAATATTTGAAATCATCAAAAATTATAAGCAATAGTCGTTAATAATAATTAATTAAAGTTATTTGTTTGCAAGATATTACATTTGTGAAATTAGTTAGAGACATCAGTAAAATAATTACTCACATCAGTAAAATAATCATTAACACTAATTTTATGGTTTCACGTGTAATTTGAATAAAGTATTGAATAATTTTGTAGTTTTCAAATAAAGTTGTATACTTGCAATTCAAATAAAGTGATAAGAATTGAAATAATATTTATGAAAAAAATAATTTGTCTGTTATTTACTCAAATCGTATTTATTTCTTTGTTACATTGTCAGATAAATATTATATCTTCTGCTAAATTACAAAAGATAAATAAGGAATTTCAGAAAAATGATTGGTTTTCTTATGATTTTACAAAAATAACTGATGGCGATTTGTGGTATACTGAAAGATGTATTGTTAATAATAAAGATTCGGAATTTGTATTTATTGATACAAATTCCCAAATCATAAAAGTTAATAATAAAGATCTTACAATGATTGATAATAATTTTGAAGAAATTGCTTTTTACAAAAAAAATTATCCTGTGAAAAAAAGTTTTTCAGATAAAAGATCTTATGATCTATATCTTGATGCATCTGTATTGCGTGATAATAATATTAATATTTATTCTCCTTATTGGCAAAAAAATCCGTTTGGTTTTGTTGCAAAAAGTATAGATACGACAATTAATGGTATTGATTATACCTTGTATAAAGGTAAATCACAACTTAAAGAAATGACTATTATTGCAACAGGTGAAAAGTATTTTGAACAATATGTTTTTTGTTATTTTTACAATAAAGCAACAAAATTTATTGACAAAATGGAAATGAATTTTATTGATACTGTTAATAAAGGTATAGATCCTAATATTTATAGTCATAATAGTAAAAAAATCGTATATGAGTTTTCAAACTTTTCAACTGAAAATAAACAAGCCGAGATAGATTCTGTTTTTGATTTTAGCAATAAGAAATATGCTACTTACAATCGTTGTGATGATGAGAATCATTCGTTAAGTTTCAAATTATCAAGCAATCAAACAATGACTGACGAGGTATTAAATTATCCTCTGATAAGCATTGATAATGATACTACGACGATTGGAAGTTACGATGGTTTTACTTTATTATATTTTTGGTTTTATAGTTGTACGAGTTGTAAGTTATGGTTTGAAGTGGTTAAAAAAGAAAAACAAGATTACGGTAAAACTATTTTTGAACAAAACGGAATAAGAGTTATTTGTATAAATTCTTTTGCTTCTGATATAAATAGATTAAAACAAGAGTCGTTAAAATATGGGATAGATGGTTTTTCTTATTCTGCTGTCGGTTTGAGTAAAATAATGGATATTGGACGTATGCCGACCGAGTATCTTTTGTCTCCTGATAAGAAAGTTTTATATTTTCATAACGGAAGTTTACATGAAGAACAGTATTCGGAAATATTTGAAATCATCAAAAATTATAAGCAATAGACGTTAATAATAATTAATTAAAGTTATTTGTTTGCAAGATATTACATTTGCGAAATTAGTTAGAGACATCAGTAAAATAATTACTCACATCAGTAAAATAATCATTAACACTAATTTTATGGTTTCACGTGTAATTTGAATAAAGTTTATATCGATAGTTTCAAAAGTTAGTAATAAATAATTGTCATTATATGAGGGATAAATTATGAAAGAGAAAACTAAAAAGAAGATAACAATTATATGCCTTATTGGTATAATAGTTATATTTGGTATGCAACTTGGATTTTCAATATATAAGAAGAAAGTACCGCCAAGAATAGGTGTAAGTACATTGGAATATGATTTTAATACAATTAAACAAAACAGCGAAGCCAAATGTACTTTTGTTATTTACAATGTTGGTAAAAAACCATTGCATATTGGCGAAGTTGTAACTTCTTGCGGTTGTACCGTTGTGGCAATAAATAGAAAAGAGATTGCTGCCGATGATACCACTGCTTTGACTGTTACGTATAATACAGAGCAAGTCGGGGATTTCAAGAAGACTATACTTGTTAGAAACAATTCTATAAATGATAACAAATTAATACTTAAAATAAAAGGTAAAGTAGTAGAATAAATTTTATTTTGTGTGAAATCGGTGTCATAGATTGGATTAATAATCGAATTAATTATTAATTAATCGTGACTTCGATTTCATTGTTTTATATATTTGACAAAATTATTTTATATAATTTCAGAAAATAGTAAAAATTGCTTAATTTTGCAGGTTGAAATCATAGACTTGAAAGAATAAGAATAATTAAAAAATAATAGAAAATGGATTTTAAACAAGCAATTTTGGAAGGTATTCCGGATTATTTGCCGGCTAAAAAACCTTATGATACGACTATTAATCATGCTCCTAAACGTAAGGATATACTTACTAAGGAACAAAAAAAACTTGCTTTGAAGAATGCTTTGAGATATTTCCCTCAAAAATTCCATGCAGAACTTGCTCCTGAGTTTTTAGAAGAATTGGATACTTACGGTAGAATTTATATGTATCGTTATCGTCCTGATTATGATATGTACGCACGTAGTATCGATGAATACCCTGCAAAATCTCGTCAGGCTGCTGCAATAATGCTTATGATACAGAACAATTTGAACCCTGCTGTTGCACAGCATCCGCATGAATTGATTGTTTATGGCGGAAATGGTGCCGCTTTTATGAACTGGGCTCAATATCGTTTGGCTATGAAGTATTTAGCAACTATGACTGATGAGCAAACTTTGGTTATGTATTCCGGTCATCCTATGGGATTATATCCTTCTCATAAAGAGGCTCCGAGAGTTGTTGTTACCAATGGTATGGTTATTCCTAACTATTCAAAACAAGACGATTACGAACGTTACAATGCTTTGGGGGTTTCCCAATATGGTCAGATGACTGCCGGCTCTTATATGTATATAGGTCCTCAGGGTATCGTTCATGGAACAACTATAACTGTCTTGAATGCAGGAAGAAAAGTATCCAAACACGGTGAAGGATTGGCAGGTAAATTGTTTGTTACCGCAGGTTTGGGCGGTATGTCGGGTGCTCAACCAAAGGCTGGTAACATTGCAGGAGTTGTTTCCATTACAGCAGAAATCAATCCTAAGGCAACATATAAGAGAAAAGAACAAGGTTGGGTTGATGAGGTTTATTCCAATCTTGACGAATTGATGGCAAGAGTTAAGAAAGCACAGGAAAACAAGGAAGTTGTATCGTTTGCATACGACGGCAATGTTGTTGATTTGTGGGAGTATTTGGCTGAAAAGAACATTAAAGTTGATTTGGGTAGCGACCAAACTTCGTTGCATAATCCGTTTGCCGGCGGTTATTATCCTGTTGGTTTGACTTTGGAAGAAAGTCAGAAAATGATGGCTGACAATCCTGAGCAATTCAAAAAAGAAGTAGAAAAAACTTTGCGTCGTCATGTTGCTGCTATCAATAAATTGGCTGCAAACGGTATGTATTTCTTTGATTACGGTAACGCATTCCTATTGGAATCAAGCCGTGCAGGTGCCGATATTATGAAAGAAGACGGAACGTTTAAGTATCCTTCGTATGTTCAGGATATAATGGGACCTATGTGTTTCGATTATGGTTTTGGTCCATTCCGTTGGGTTTGTACAAGTGGCAAACCGGAAGATTTGGATGCCTCAGACCATATCGCAATGGAGGTATTGGAAGAAATCGCTAAGAACTCTCCAAAAGAGATACAGCAACAAATGAGAGATAATATCCAATGGATTAAAGGTGCTAAGGAAAATCATTTGGTCGTAGGCTCTCAGGCAAGAATTCTTTATGCAGATTGTGAAGGTAGAACAAAGATTGCATTAGCCTTTAATAAAGCAATACGTGAGGGTAAAATATCTGCTCCGATAGTATTGGGTAGAGACCACCACGATGTATCCGGTACGGATTCTCCTTTCAGAGAAACTTCAAATATCTACGATGGTTCGCAATTCTGTGCCGATATGGCAGTTCAGAATGTTATTGGAGATTCTTTCCGTGGCGCTACTTGGGTAAGTATCCACAATGGTGGTGGCGTTGGTTGGGGAGAAGTAATCAACGGTGGCTTTGGTATGGCTATCGACGGTACTCCTGAATCAGACCGTAGAATTACCAATATGCTTTATTGGGATGTTAATAATGGTATTTCACGTCGTTCTTGGGCAAGAAACGAAGGTGCAATGTTTGCAATCAAACGTGCAATGGATTTGAATCCTAACCTTACTGTTACATTGCCTAATTTGACTGACGAGAAGTTTATTGATTCTCTTTTTTAGTCAAATTCACGTGAAACTAATATAAAAGATAATGTTTATGGCAAAGAGTAGTGTTTTGATTTCTTGATTACTGCTTTTTGCCATTTTGATTTTATAATTGATAAATATTATGAAACAGTTTTTCAAGTTCCTTTTTGCTTCGTGTTTAGGAAGCGGTTTGGCGATGATAATTTCTTTTTTCCTAATTCTTGGAATTATCTCCTCAATAATAGCCTCTATTGGTAAAAGTTCCGATGATATTTCGGTAAAAAGCAATTCTGTTTTGGTTGTTGATTTATCCAATCCGATATATGATAGAGAGGTTGAAGATATTTCATCTATGTTTTCGGCAGACGGAATAAACAATAAGGTAATAGGTCTTACTGAGTTTATCCAAGTTATAGACAAAGCAAAGAATGATAAAAATATTAAAGCCATAATGCTTAATCTTTCGGTGTTCCAAGCAAACGGTATGGCGACTGCACAAGAAATAAGGGAGGTATTACAAGATTTCAAAACTTCCGGTAAAAAGATTTATGCGTATGGAGATATGATTGACCAAAAATCTTATTATGTTGCAACCGTTGCTGATAAGATTATGCTAAATCCTGCCGGTATGCTTACCTTGTCAGGTATGGGCGGTGAGGTTATGTATTATAAGGATTTGATTAATAAATTGGATATTGACGTCGATTTGATACGTCCAACGAATAATGCTTACAAATCCGCAGGTGAAACATATATTATGAACCATATGTCAGACTCCAATAGGGTGCAAACACGCCAATATCTTACTTCTATTTGGAGTGTATTGTCTTCACAAATTGCTGCGTCAAGAAATATAAACGAAACAAAATTCAATGATTTGGTTGCGTCCTTGCAAGGATTTCTTCCGCAAGATGCTTATAAGAACAAATTGGTTGATTATCTTGGTTTCAAATCCGATTATAAGGATACTATAAATAAATATGTTATTGCTCAAAATAAACTTTCAAAAAATTCAAAGATTAATTATATCTCATACGGTGCATATAGGAAAACAATAGCCGATATTAACAAGGTACAAACGGATAATATTGCTATCGTGTATGCTTATGGCGATGTTAATCAAGGCAAAGGAAGTGATTTGAGTATAGGTAGCGAAACGGTTTGTAAGGCTATTGAAAAAGCAGCAAATAATGACAAAGTTAAAGCCATAGTATTAAGGGTAAATTCTCCCGGTGGCGATGCGATAGCGTCCGAACTTATAACAAACGAAGTTATTAAAGCCAAAAGAAAGAAACCTGTCATCGTTTCAATGGGGGATATGGCTGCTTCGGCAGGTTATGAGATGTCGTCAAATGCTTCTTATATCGTTGCAAATCCAACAACTCTGACTGGGTCTATTGGAGTTTTCGGCGTGTTACCTAATTTCAATAGAGCGTTGAAGAACAAAATAGGTATAACGTTTGACACCGTAAAAACTCATCGTAATAGTAATCCGATAAGTGTTACAACGCCTATGACAGCCGATGCAAAGATGATGATGCAGCGAAATGTTGAGAATTTCTATAATAATTTCATTACAAAGGTCGCACAAGGCAGAGGAAAAACTCCTCAATACATCAACACCATTGCCAAAGGCAGAGTGTGGAGTGGGGTAGATGCTAAACCTTTGGGACTTATAGATGAGTTCGGTGGATTGAAAAAAGCGATACAAGTGGCTGCTGCCAAAGTAAATCTTAAATCTTACGGAATTATTACATATCCTAAAACACAAGGTATATTTGCTCAATTTATAGATACTCAATCCAACGAAGTCAAGATGAAGTCATTGACAAAGGAATTGGGTAAACCTTATACTTTCTTCTTACAACTGCGTGATATAGCCCAAATGCAGGGAGTACAGATGAGAATGGATTATATTATTAACTTCTAATAATGCCTTCTTAGGCTTAAAAAGGTGAAAACTTTATTGAAAAACTTTTTTATTGTGTTGTTATTTGCAAGTGTAACTACTTTGTTTGCAGATAATGACACAATAAATTTAATAGAAATATATTCTTGCGATTTCCAAGATACAAATGAAAACAATCTTTGGCAATTCAAACATTCTTCGGGCAAGAATAAATGGACGATAAACACAAATGACAATGATAATTATCGTTTATTTGTTTCAAACAACGGCAGTGATACTTCTTATAGTAAAACTTCTTCATCTATATCCTTAGCATACAGAGAAATAGAGTTGATTGCAAGTGATACTCTGCAAATAGAATTTGATGTTAATATTGGTGGAGAAGGTACTAAGGATTATTTGAAAGTTATGGTATTGCCAAAAAATTTCAATATGTCTTTTCCTAATTCTTTGACCTCATACACTGGTTTTACAGCACCATACTACAAAGACAGCGCCTTTGTTTTTGATGACGGTAATGTCTATCTTTCAATTACTAACGGTCAAAAACATATTGTATCTAAAATAAAAAATACTTTTTCGTGTTCTCAGGCTTATCTTGTCTTTGTTTGGCGTAACGACAATACAAGTGGTACTATGCCGGGTGCTATTGTGGATAACATAGTTTTGAAAGGTGTTCCAACTCTTTTGAAAGATACTATTTGCGAGGGTAATACATATACTTTTAATGAAAAGCAAATAATATCGGCAGGTTTGTATTGCGATACGTTACAAACCGGAAACAATTGCGATAGTGTCGTTTATCTGCACTTGGCAGTCAATCCCATAATTTATACAGCCAAAGATACTTCTATATGTTCCAATCAAGATTTTGTATTATCTGACGGAACGAATTATGGAAAGAAAAATGTAGATACAGTTACCACTTTATCGATAAATGACACTCTTTTTGCAATAACCGGTTGCGATAGCATAGTGTCATACACTCTTACAATATCTCCTGCAAACCAATCAATTGAGCCGATTATCGCTGAAATTTGTGAAGGTGAAACATATTTGTTTGCAGATAATGAACTTTTGTTGTCGGGAGAATATTTTGACACCCTGCAAAATTATTATGGCTGCGATAGTATTATTGCATTAAATCTTATTGTAAATCCTGTATATAAGGTAGATACAGCGGTAACTATCATAAAGGGAGAGTCTTATACTGTTGGGAACAACACATATACCAAGAAAGGAACATACATTGATACTCTTCAAAGTATAAACGGTTGCGACAGCATCGTAACAACTAAAATTACAGTAAGTTCAAGTATTGACGAAGTATCAAATATACGTAAAACGGAAATTTTTCCTAATCCTGCTAACAACACTATTGTTGTAAATTTACAGACTATTGCAAACAAGAGAGTTATAAATATTATCAATAACTTGGGGATAGTTGTTAAAACGCTGCAAATACCTGCAAACGAGTCTAAAATATCAATCTATTTGAGTGCATTACCAAAAGGTATTTATGTTTTACAAATCCAAGACGGTTCAAATGTTGAAAATAATAAATTGATAGTTGAATAATCATCTGTAAGGCAATTCGGTTTTTGTGTATATACCTATGTAAAATTAATTATCATAAGTAGCGAAATTAGTTAGGGACATTAGTAAATTAGTTATTGAGATTAATTTATTAGTGTTTAACACTAATTTACTTATATGAGTGATTATTTTTCGTATCCGTAGTTTGAATTTTGTCTTTGCAATCTTCTATATCGTTAGAGGGTAAGTAAAAGTAATTTTTGTATATTTGCAGAATAAAATAACGGGAATAATTATGACAGATTTCACACATTTACACGTACATACGCAATACTCCATATTGGACGGGGCATGCGGTATCAAGAAATTAGTTAAGAAAACGAAGGAATTAGGTATGAATTCCTTGGCGATAACCGACCATGGAGCGATGTATGGGGTTTTGGATTTCAGAAATACATGCGTAAAAGAGGGAATTAAACCAATTCTCGGCTGTGAAATGTATGTCGTTCCCAACGACAGATTTGATAAGAAAGAGGGTAGGGGAAACCACCTTATATTGTTGGCAAAAAACATTACGGGTTATCAAAATCTTATCAAATTGGATTCTTTGGGCTTTGACCCTAATGCATTTTATTATAATTCCCGTATTGATAAAAATCTTTTGTTTGAACATAGCGAAGGATTGATATGTTCGTCCGCTTGTGTGGCAGGAATTATTCCCCGTTTGTTGTACGAGGGTAAAATCGAGGAAGCCGAAAGAGTTGCAATGGAGTATAAAGAAGTTTTTAAGGACGATTATTATATCGAATTGCAAGACTTTTGCGGCAAAAACGAAATGCAAAACGATGTCAATCCCAAACTGACTGCGTTGGCGAGGAAACTTGATATTAAATTGATTGCCACAAATGACGTTCATTTCATCAATAAAGATGATTTTTATGCTCATCGTATTCTTATTTGTTTATCGACCGGTAATAAAATCAATGATACTACCAAATTGATGTATTCGGGTGAGGAATACTTGAAAACTCCCGATGAAATGGCGGAATTGTTCAAGGAAATCCCCGATGCCATAACAAATACGCAAGAAATAGCCGATAAGGTTGAGGTTTATGAATTGGAACGTGGTCCTATACTTCCTGTTTTCGATATTCCGCAATCGTTTGGCAAGATAGAGGATTATTATGAGAAATTCCCTCAAAAAGTTCTTGAAGAAGATATTTTGCAGAGTTTGATTAAGCGTGATAAAATCTCTGAAACGGCAAGTGAAGAAGAGAAACAACAAGTTGTGAGTAAGTCTTTAAGCGATAAAGGTGGATATGATAAACTTGTAAGAACCAAATTTGATTTTGCGTACTTAAAACATCTTACTTATGAGGGTGCTAAGAAGCGTTATGGGGAGAATTTTGACGATAAGGTCAAACAGCGAATAGATATGGAGTTGGATACCATAGAGTGGATGGGATTTCCGGGATATTTTCTTATTGTGCAGGACTTTATCAATTATAGCAGGGATAGTTTGGGCGTTGTTATAGGTCCGGGTCGTGGTTCGGCGGCAGGTAGCGTGGTGGCTTATTGTTTGGGTATTACTCAGATAGAACCGATGAAGTATGATTTGCTGTTTGAGAGGTTTTTGAATCCTGACCGTATCTCATTGCCCGATATTGATGTGGATTTCGATGATGAGGGTAGGGAGAGAACATTACGTTATGTTCAAGACAAATATGGTGCTTCCCACGTTGCACAGATTACTACGTTTGGCACAATGGCTGCCAAGATGAGTATCAAAGACGTTGCCCGTGTTTTGGAATTGGATTTGCCTACTGCCAATCGTCTTGCGAGTTATGTCCCTACCAAACCCGGTATAACTTTGGAGCAAGCCTTTAAAGAATCTTCCGAATTGCAAGAAGTAATGGAGAAAGGCACTGAATTGGAGAAAAAGGTGTTGAAATATGCAAAGGATTTGGAAGGTTCGATTCGTAGTACGGGTGTTCATGCTTGCGGTGTCATAATCGGTCCTGACGACATCAGTAATTACGTTCCTGTTGCCAAGCCTAAGGATAGTAATATGATGGCTGTGCAGTTTGAGGGGAAGTTGATTGAAAGTGTCGGTATGATTAAAATGGACTTTTTGGGACTAAGCAACCTTTCAATCATTAAAGATGCTTGCGAGAATGTTTATAAATCAAGAGGTATTAAGGTTGATATTGATAATATTTCACTTGAAGATGAAGAGACGTTGAAACTTTTTGCCGAAGGTAATACAAGTGCTACGTTTCAGTTTGAAAGTGAGGGTATGAAGAATCATTTGCAGAATTTGAAGCCCGATAAGTTTGAGGATTTGATTGCGATGAATGCTCTTTACAGGCCGGGGCCTATGGCATATATACCTGATTTTATCAAACGTAAGCACGGCGACGCCAAGATAGAGTACGAGTTTCCTCAAATGGAGCAATATTTGAAAGATACGTATGGTATTACTGTTTATCAGGAACAAGTGATGCAGCTTTCGAGAGTTTTGGCAAATTTCACACCCGGCGAAGCCGATACATTGCGTAAGGCAATGGGTAAAAAGAAAATGGACGTTATGGCGAAGATGAAAGCCAAATTCGATAAGGGTTGTGCAGAAAATAAACTTGATGCTGCCAAAACCGAAAAGATTTGGAACGATTGGGTTGAGTTTGCAAAATATGCGTTTAATAAATCTCATGCCACTTGCTATGCTTATGTTGCTTTTCAAACTGGTTACTTAAAAGCCCATTACCCTGCCGAGTATATGTCCGCCGTACTTACTCATAATTCTAAGGATATAAAAAATATTACCAAGTATATAGACGATTGTTTAAGACATAATATAGATGTTTTAGGGCCTAATATCAATGAGTCGGACGTCAATTTTATGGTTAATAAGAAAGGACAGATTTTGTTCGGGTTAAATGCCATAAAGAGTTTGGGAGAACAAGTTTCGCAAGCCATAATCAAGGAAAGGACAGACAATGGAGACTATTTGTCTGTTGAGGATTTTATAACCAGAAATCTCGGAACGGTAAATAGAAAAGCGACGGAGTCATTGGTTTTAAGCGGTGCATTTGATTGTTTTGGTGATATAGATAGGGCTCAATACTTAGCCCAAGTTGATGATAAGTCAAATATGACCTATCTTGATAAGTTATTAAAATATTGTATAAAGAAAAAAGAGCGAGAGAGTTCTTCACAAGTCAGTTTATTCGGAACAGAAGAAATAGTGGAGGAAGCATCTGTACTTGTTCCACAATGCGAGCCTATGAGTCTGTTGGAAAAATTGAAACATGAGAGAGATATGATAGGATTCTATGTTTCGGGGCATCCGTTAGACAATTACTCGGACGAAATAAAGGCTTTCGCAAATAGTTATGTAACGGAATTGGAAGATTTACAAATGTTATACAACAATGGTAAGACATCGCTATCTTTTGCAGGTATAATCACAAGAGCAGGCACCGGAATGACTAGAAATAATACGCAATACGGCAAATTCACGTTGGAAGATAAGCAAGGCTCACATGAATTTGCGTTGTTTAGTAAGGACTATATAACTTTTTCTAACTTCTTGAAAGAAAATCTTTATGTATATGTAAAGGGGAAAGTAGCAATGCAGGAGCATAGAAATCCACCCGAAATAACGTTTCGTATAGAAAAAATGGAGTTGTTGGAAAATATGTTTGAGACTTATGCAACGGGAGTTAAATTGACTATTGATAATAGCAAGATGACGGAAGATTTGGTTAAAGCGATAACATCGGCGGCGAAGAATAATAAAGGTACGCAAGATATTACCTTTTTGGTATTTGATTCAAATAGTGATGTGAGAGTAACGTTAGAGAGTAAGAAACATAAGGTAGATACCTCTTCTTTTATCAAAGAAATAAAACCTTTGGTTAAGAGTGGTGATATTTATGATTACACTATCCAAACTCGTAGTGTGTGATATGGCGGATTACATACCATTAAATATTGTCAAAGTTTTGGCTTTGAAAGAGGGCTTGTGTGATTGTGGGGCAGCAAGGTGTGAAAAACTTGATTTAACTTATCTGAAAGATTGGCTTGCAAATGGTTACAATGCTTCTATGAATTATCTTGCAAATTATTTTGATAAAAGAGAAGACCCGACTCTATTATTTGAAAATACAAGGACAGTATTCTGTTTTCTAATGTCTTATAACGATGAGAACGTAACTGAAAACAAGCAATTCAAGATAGCATCATATACTCAGAGAAGGGATTATCACCATATCATAAAGCAAAAACTTAATTCTATTATTACTCAACTGCAATCGCAATATCCTAATTTGCAGGCGAAAGCCTTTGTTGATTCTGCCCCTGTGATGGAACGAGAATGGGCTGTGAGATGTGGGCTCGGTTGGAAGGGCAAAAATTCTCTTTTGGTTACAAAACAATTTGGTAACAAGATATTTATCGGCGAAATCTTGGCTAACTGCACTTCGGATTATACGCGAGAAATTCCCAATCATTGCGGTAATTGTAACAAATGCTTCTCCTCTTGTCCGAATAATGCTATTTTGGAGGACGGAACTATTGACGCAAATCGTTGTATTTCTTATCAAACTATTGAAAACAAAGAAAATATATCTTCCGACATAGATTTGAAAAACTATATCTATGGTTGCGATATTTGTCTTAATGCCTGCATTTGGAATAATAAAGCAAAAAAAATCGACGTCCAAGACTTAGATGTTAAAAATCTTGTTTGCAGGATATTAGATAAGATAGAAAATAACGAAGATTTCAAAACGGAATTTCAACACTTACGAAAACTCTCTCCGATGGACAGAATAAAATACTCAAAACTACTTTCCAATATTGATTTTGTCAAAAAACAAAGCCAATAACACATGATATTACCGGCAGATTACGTTTGCAGTTTTTTATTGCTGAAATAACCAAAATAGTGTTTAACATTACTAAAATAATGTTAAACACTAATAAAATAATCAGTGAAATTAATTTACTCAATAGAGTGATTAGTAAAATGAATAGAGCAATTAATAAAATAGTTTATTTGATTCTTTCTACTTTGTCGTTACTTAGTTTATAAACAAAATTGCTTTCTTTTTCTATTGCAATATTGTCTTTATCGAATATAAGTCTGTGCCCGTATTCTCCAACCCATCCCAATCGCGTTGCAGGGTTTCCTATCCAGCATTCGTAGTCTCCAATATCTTGTCGTATAACAGCACCTGCTCCGATTAGACAATATTTACCCAAAGTATGGCCGCAGACTATTGTTGCATTTGCTCCGATTGAGCAACCATGCTTTAATATTGTCGGCTTGTATTCATCTTTTCGTGAAATCGCACTTCGAGGGTTTATAACATTGGTAAAAACACACGAAGGACCCAAAAAAACATCGTTTTCGCACTTAACACCGGTATAAACACTCACATTGTTTTGCACTTTGCAGTTATCCCCCAATACAACATCGGGAGAAATTACTACATTCTGCCCGATATTACACGATTTACCGATTTTGCAACCTTGCATAATGTGAGAAAAATGCCAAATCTTAGTACCCTGTCCTATAACACACCCATCATCAACGATAGAAGTCTGATGAGCGAAATAATTGCTTGTTTTCTGTTCTGCTGTTGTCATATTATTTTTTCGTATCTATTTAACCGATGTTTTTTATTATTTTTCAATCGGTGCAAAATTACAACAAATCAATAGAAAAGCGTTCATATTTCTTTGCTTTGTGAGTTTGGCGAGGCGTAAATAGTTAAAAAGTTGTAAATTTGCTGAAAAATAATTGTGATGAATCAAATAAATTTATCGTTATTACAAGACAAGATTTCTTGCCCTATATATACAGACAACACAACTCTTATCCTTTATTCGACAGATGCTTCGGCGTATCGCGAAAGACCTTTGGCTGTTGTCTTGCCTGATAATTTGGAAGACATTAAGCAAATCATAGGTTTTTGTGCTTCAAAAAAAATAAATCTTATTGTCAGAGGGGCAGGGACATCACTTGCTGGTCAGGTTGTTGGCGAGGGCATCGTTATGGATATAAGCAAGAATTTCAATAATATTATAGAAATAAATGCAAAAGATAATTACGCTATCGTCGAACCAGGTGTTGTAAGAGACGTATTAAATACCGAATTAAAAAAATATAACAAATTTTTTGCTCCTGAAACATCTACTTCCAATCGCTGTACAATCGGAGGTATGGTCGGTAATAATTCTTGCGGCTTACATTCTGTGGCTTGGGGGACTACGCGAGACAATATAATATCGTTGGAATGTATATTGGCGGACGGCTCTGTCGTGAATTTCCATAGGTTATCCAAACAAGAATTTATCGACAAAACAAAACAAAATGATTTGGAAGGGGAAATATATAGGCTAATCGACAAAATAGTTAGTGATAAAAATTTATCAACATTAATAAAGAAAAATTTCCCTTCACAAACCGTTATAAGAAGAAATAACGGTTATGCTTTGGACGAACTTCTTGATGAAAATTTTATAGATGTCTGCAAATTGATTGCAGGTAGCGAGGGAACACTTTGTTATATCACTAAGATAAAACTTAAAATAATGGATTTGCCGTCCGATAATCGTGCGGCGATATGTATTCATTTTAATTCCTTACAAGAGAGTTTTGTTGCCAATTTGCATTGTCTGAAATTTTTACCTATTGCCGTTGAACTTATGGACGACAATATTATAGCCGCAGCAAAGAGAAATGCAGAGCAAAGCGAAAACTTGTTCTTTGTTAAAGGCGACCCTAAGGCAATACTTGTCGATGAACTATGCAAACCAACTGCCGCAGAATTGGAAGAAGCGATAAATAACACCATTGCATCATTGAAAACAAGCAATTTGGGATATGAATATGTGGTTGTACGAGGTAATGATATCAAACGTGTATGGGAGTTGCGTAAAGCAGGGTTGGGGCTTTTGACCAATGTTCCGGGAGACAACAAACCTGTAAGCGTTATAGAAGATACGGCAGTGGCAGCACAGGATTTGCCGAAATATATGGCGGAGTTTGGCGAAATTTTGGATAGATATGATTTGAAATGCGTGTATCATGCACATATCGCAAGCGGAGAACTGCATTTGCGTCCAGTATTAAACTTAAAAACTAAGAAAGATATTGCCTTGTTTCGCAAGGTGGCTACGGACGTTGCAACGTTGGTAAAGAAATATCATGGGTCTTTATCCGGCGAACACGGAGATGGCAGGCTTAGAGGGGAGTTTATACCTTTTATGTACGGAGAGGAGGTCTATCAACTGATGAAAGAAGTCAAATACACTTTTGATAAAGACAATATTTTCAATAGAGGTAAGATTATAGACACTCCGCCAATGGATATAGATTTGCGATATGATGCGGCTCTGAAAACAAATACCGATGAAAAGAATAATCCATACAAGATAAAGACGTATTACAACTTTGACAAAGAATATTCATTTCTTCAAGCGATAGAACAATGCAATGGAGCGGGAGTATGCAGGAAAGACTCTGTTTTTGGAGGTACGATGTGTCCGTCCTTTCATGCAAACGACAATGATGAGAAATTTTCAACAAGAGCAAGAGCCAATATTTTGCGTGAAATATTCGCTACAACATCTCCTGACGATGCTTTTGCGTCAAAAGAAATCAAGCAATTGTTAGATGAATGTCTTATGTGCAAAGGTTGTAAAAGGGAATGTCCGTCCAATGTTGATATGACCAAACTTAAAAGCGAGTTTTTGCAACATTATTATGATAAAAAAGGCACGCCGTTAAATGTTTTGCTTATGAGTTATCTGCCTATGTTTGAGCGTATGGGCAGTGTATTTCCGTCTATTTACAATTTCTTTATATCTAATAAATTTTCTTCTTCCATAATCAAAAACATTATGCACTTTGCTCCTCAACGCTCTTTACCTACTCTGCAATCTAAAACATTTAATCAAAAATATAATAAGTGGCGTAACGATAACGATGTAAGACAAGACAATTACGTTTATTTACTTGCCGATGAGTTTTCTAATTTCCAAGATTCTCATATAGCGGAGAAATTCTTGTTATTGCTTTCTCGCTTGGGTTATGAGGTCAGATTGGCACCTGTTTCCAATTGTGGCAGAATTTTGTTCTCAAAAGGCTTAATCAAGCGTGCGAAACGTTTGGCAAAAAAGAATATTGAGAACATAAAGGATTTGATTTGCGACAATCATCCCTTGATTGGAATAGAGCCGTCCGCCATTCTGTCGTTTAGGGACGAATATCCGTTGTTGATTGAGGGCGATATTTCTCATATAACAAGGAATTGTCTTTGTTTTGACGAATTTATTTATTGTGAAATGCAAAAAGGTAATATCCGTCAAGAACAATTTACGGATAAAGAGCAAGAAATTATTTATCACACCCATTGTCAGCAAAAGGCAATCATCGGGGAAAAATATATGCAGGCGATACTGTCTTTGCCGACCAATTACAAGGCAACGGCAATCCATTCGGGATGTTGCGGTATGGCAGGAAGTTTCGGTTATGAGAAGAAACATTACGCTACAAGCGAAAAAATCGTTCATGATGTTATTGCAAAACATATCGCTAAGGCTTCTTTGACAACCATTGTCTGTGCTTCGGGAACTTCTTGCAGGGAACAAATATCGCATTTCACGGAAAAAAAACCTCTGCACCCGATAGAAATTCTTTACGATGCCTTAAAGTAATGTTGTAATATCAATTATTGAAAGTTTTTATGTAGTATTTTGAATTTCGAGTGCAAAAAACACAAAGAAAAGGCTGAAAAATTGCCTTTGTAATGCACGGAATATCAAAGAACGCAAAAAGATAAAATTAGTGTTAAACACTAATAAAATAATGTCTCACATTAATGAAATAGTGTGAGACATTATTTTACGGATAATACATAAAAATTTTGCCTTATTTATAACTTGTTTTTCGAGAGTTATATTTTTAGAAAATTTTAGTTGTGAAAAGACTTTCTGAAATAATTGTACAAAATTAACTAATACTAAAAAACTAATGATAAATTTGGTTGTTTGAAAAAATCGTTTTACCTTTGCAGAGTATATTATATATTTGATAAAGATGTTGGAAAATAAGAACGAAAAATATATCCTCTTTGACGACAATCTAAAACTTTATGACGCGATGCTTGACGACATCGGCAGAGCAAAGCGTGTTATATTTTTGGAAACATTTCGTTTCGGCAGGGGAGCAATGGGCGACAAATTTCTTTTGGCATTGTACAAAAAAGCAAAAGAAGGTGTTTTGATTAAATTGCTTCTCGATGCGTGGGGAACTAAAAGCGATTTAACTTATTTCCAACCGTTAATAGACGCAGGTGTTGAGATAAGATTGTATCGAAAGGTGCGTTTGACGAAGGGATTATTGGCAAAAAATCATTGTAGAAATCATAGAAAATTGCTTATCATAGATTCGGAGATTGCGTATATTGGTTCTTCTAACATCACTGCTTACTGCGTTTCTTGGAGAGAATTGAATCTTAGAACAACGGATTTGAAACTTTTAACCGTATTTCGTAGAAGTTTTAGGGATTCTTTTCGCACGTATAACAAGTACGATATACCTATGGTGGCAAGTAACAAAAGTTATCACGTGGGAGATTGGATTTTTATCCAAGAATACCCTGATAGCGTGCGACAAAGAATAAAAACCAAATACGAAAAACTTATTCGTGAGGCCAAAAAGAAAGTTATTGTGGAGACTCCGTATTTTCTTCCCGGTCATGGTTTGAGAAAAGAGTTGATGGACGCTGCCCAAAGGGGTGTTGATGTAACGATACACGTACCTTATCATTCCGATGTGAGAGTTGTGGATATTATTCGTAGGCATTACAGTGGTATTTTGTATAAGGCGGGAGTTAAATTCAAGTTCTATGTGCCTGCAAACTTGCATGCTAAAAGTCTTATGGTTGATGATGAGATTTTTTCTATATCTTCCGCAAATTTTGATTATAGAAGTTTTCGTTATCAATATGAATTGGCTTTGGTTGGCAAGGAAAAATCTATTTTGTCCCAACTTCAAGAGCATTATTCCTACACGGAGAAATATAGTAAGGATTTTGATTACGAGCAATGGAAACAACGTCCAAATATTGAGAAGATTTTAGAAATTATTTTGTTGCCTTTCAGGTATTTAATGTAGAATAATAACGACAATGGCAGATATTCAGTCGATAAAACAAAGATTTGGAATAATAGGTAATGACCCTCAGTTGATGCGTGCTATAAGCGTGGCTGTCGAAGTGGCGGTTACGGATATGAGTGTGCTTGTAATGGGGGAGAGTGGTGTTGGTAAGGAAGCGTTTTCCAAGATTATACATACCAATTCCCCACGAAAACATGGCAAATACATTGCCGTGAATTGCGGAGCCATACCGGAAGGGACGATTGAGAGTGAGTTGTTCGGGCATATCAAGGGTGCTTTTACCAATGCGGACAGAGACCGTAAGGGATACTTTGCAGAAGCCGACAAAGGTACTATCTTTTTAGATGAGGTGGGAGAATTGCCGATGAATATGCAGGTTAAACTTCTTAGAGTTTTGGAAAGTGGGGAGTATTTGCCTGTTGGTAGCAGCAAAACCATGCACTGCGATGTCAGGGTGGTTGCCGCGACCAATGTTAATCTTGTTGCTGCGATTGAAAAAGGCACTTTTCGTGAGGATTTGTATTATCGATTGAATCAAATCTCGATAACCATTCCGCCTTTGCGCAAACGAAAAGACGATATTTATATGTTGTTTAAGCGATTTGCGGTTGATCAGGCGGAAAAATACAATATGCCTCATATTTCTTTAACGGCGGATGCGAGAGAGTATTTGAAAAATTATCCTTGGCAGGGTAATGTTCGTCAATTGAAAAATATCGCCGAGCAAATATCTATTATAGAAAAAGACAGGGAGATAGGCGTCGATATATTGAAAGAATATATTCCGCCGATGAGTTCTTTGCCAGCTGTTGTGGATAATGGCAATGACAATATCAATCAAGATGAGGCTTTGAATATGATATTGCAAAACAAAAGAGAGATTTCCACTCTTCGTTCAGATGTAGAACAATTGAAAAATGTTGTCGCCACTTTGATAAATCGTATAAACCCTTCTCAACCATTCTTATTGGATGCACCTAATACATATCAAAATTCTAATTTGCAGGAAGTTGAGCCAACAATTGAACACTCTGCTACACCAACTTTTGCTCCGCAGGAAACTGAACAAGTTTTCGCTGTGGAGGATAAACTGCCTATAATGACTTTGGAGCAAATGGAAGTGAAGATGATAAGAGAAGCCTTGAAGAGGAATAACGGTCACCGCGCTTCGGCAGCAAAGGAACTCGGCATATCCGAACGTACGCTTTACAGAAAAATTAACGATTATAATATTGCAGACTAATGTATTACGGAAGTATTCTTTTGAAAAGAAAAGAGAATATATCAGGGAATATTATAATCGAAATACCTTCGTCAAAAAGCATAAGCAACCGCTTACTTATCATAAAATATTTGTCTAATAGCGATTTGAAAATCGAAAATCTCTCTACATCGGAAGATACAGTGATGCTGCAAGATTTTTTGCAAGCATCTGCAAACAAAACAAATAACTTATTTAATTGTCGTAATGCAGGGACAACATTACGCTTTCTTTTAGCGTTTTTGTCTTTGAAAAAAGGGCAGTGGATAATAGATGCAGATAGGCGTATGTTGGATAGACCATTGAGACCACTCATGGAAATTTTGCAACAGTTGGGAGCGGATATTCAAGTGTCGGACAAGAAAAATATTTTTCCTATAACCATTGTAGGCAAAGAGTTATCGGCGAGAAAGACACCTATTTATATTAATGAAAACTTAACAAGCCAAATCGTCAGTGCGTTGCTTTTAATATCGCCTCGTATCAAGGGGGAATTGACATTGGTATTGCCGAACGGACAGAGTTCAATGCCGTATATCGATATGACAATTAATTTGGTAAATAGTTTCGGCGGAAATATTAAAAAAGATACTAAAAGTCTAATTTGCAGTAAGTCGCAATATAAATTTAATGCCGCCAATGTGGAACAAGATTATTCTTCCGCAGCATTTATTTACCTTTATGTTTTTGTAGGAAAATTAAAAAATATTTTTATTAACAGATTGCAAACAAGTGTTTTGCAAGGTGATTTTGTTTGTGTGGAGATGTTTCGGCAATTAGGTGTTGAAACGGTGTTTAACACTAATGGAGCAATGTTTAACATTAATGAAACGGTGTTTAACACTAAAACAGTGTATTCATTTGATTTGATAGCAACACCTGATTTGTTCTGCCCGTTGGCTGTTGCTTGTTTTTTGTCAGGTAAGTCTGCGAGGTTGAAAAGTCTTGCAAGTCTGAGGGTTAAAGAGTCCGATAGATTAAATAATATGATAACGGAACTCAATAAAATAGATAATCGTTGCTATCAAGACGGTGATGATTTGATTATTAAACCTCAAAGCAGGGATTTTGATATGGAGCAATTGAAAACCAAAACTTTTGTTTTTGAAACATACAACGACCACCGTATAGCAATGTCGTTGAGTGCTATTGCTCTTGTTTGCAGAGGAGTAGAAATAAAAAATCCCTCTTGTGTTGCAAAGTCTTTTCCGAATTTTTGGCAGCAAATTTCTAAATTACTCTCCGTCGAAATGACTGCAATAAACCAAAATGCTTTTTGAGGGGATTAAATAAGCGGTTTTCTTCTTGTTTGCAGAGGTTTAGGAGAAAAAAATTTCTTTTCAGTAAAGTGTTTTTGTTCTACTGATTGTATGCAAATTTTGTTACAAATATATAGTTGCAACTCTTACAATTTCAATTAATGTATTATTTTTGCCAATCATTTTAGAGATATGTATATGAAAAAAACAATCTTGATACTTTTGTTATTGGTCGGAGCAAATTGTTTTGCACAACAAAAATTGCTGACAAAGAAGATAGTTTATACGGTGAATATGACTGAAAACAAGATACATTCATCGCAAGAAAAGGATTCAGTATCGTATAATTACATTGTTAATAAGCGATTTTTTTGGGAGGCTATGGACGATGTGTTGGCAAGTATCAAGAACAAGAAACTTTATCTTTCAACATTTTCAGGCGATACTATTGTTTGGGATACAATGATTGGCAACCTTACAAAGGCGTTGAACAATCTTGATATGAGAAAATACTCCAAAAAAGACATTGACAAGGTTTTGGAAAACGAGATAAGAGCCGTTAAATTTATGGAAGAATGGACATATAATCCACAAACGATGCTTATCGATAAGAAGATAATTGCTTACCAACCGATGATACAACGCGATTCTGTAACTTTGGGCGAAGAAGATTTGCAAACTAAGAATTTCTTTTCATTTGAATTGGGTTGGATAAGACAAACTGACAACACTCCAAGTGATGATGTGTTGCAGATTTCACGAAATATTCAATACACGATGCATATCTACAACCCGAAACCATACCATTGGTGGGACAATAATCTTGAAGCGGAATTTTCTATACCTTTCTTTGAAACTTTGTTTGCTAAAACCGATTTAAGAGCCGTGTTAAGTTACGAAACACCCGATGCCGTTGAGCCGTTTTCATTATCCGATTTGGAAAAACGTAAGAAACATTCCACCACAACATCTGTCTTTTATGTGGATAAAGATGGTATTGAGACAGAAAAAGACACTGTGATAACCCTTACATATAACAGCGACGAAGTAGAACTATTGCGTTTTGGCGAAGAAGTACTCTACGACAAGAAAAGCCACGCCTTTATAAAGAATGTTAATTACTATGCTCCCGTTATTCGTATCTTTTCTTCCGATGGGCAGTTTATAGGTTTTTATCCATTGTATTACATAAGGAAACAATAAGCGATGAAAAAGTTATCTTTGATTATATTACTCCTGTCGGCAATAATTTCTTTGAATGCACAAAAAGCCGATTACAGTATTGAATACGAAACTCACAAAGTAGGTGTTTTCAATCCCGAATGGGAAATATCTCATTTGTTAAACCCTAATAAATATGAGCATTTGACCGGATATTTTCGTGAGGAGTTGGCAAAAATAATTTTGCAGGGAGTAAAGGAAAAGCGTGTCAAGATTTACGACAACAGAAAGCGTGAATTGAATTTGGACACTATTATAAATCAAATCATAGCCTTTGAAAAAAAGTGCGGTAACATTGTTGATAAAAAAAATGTGTTGGATTTCATCGTTCCTTACATATCTGCATACGATTTTGAGGAAGCAGTAACATACAACTACAAGAATTTGACTATTGATAAGCAAGTAATAGCCTATCAACCTTATATTGTCCATTATAAATCGTTTAGCGAAGAAGGTAAGGATACCGTTCAGATGCCGCTTTTTTGGATTTTTCCAAAGGACACCTTGAAAGACAATCCTAAAAAACCGATAGACAAAACTGCGATAGACATTCCTGATACGGTTTTGAGTGTTTTGGAACTGAAATATCCCGTAAAGATGCCATTTACTGCAAGTATTTTTGACAATGTTCAGAATAAAAAAATCCGTGTATTGCATTCAGACGGAACGGAGTTCTCTTCGCCAAAAGAGATAGACGATTTGTTTGTCTTGAAAGGCACTGCAATGGTTGAAGATGAGCAAACGGGAAATGAAAAACTCATAAACACTTACACTGATTTGACACCAGAAGATTTGACAGCGGTAAGGATTGCGGAGAATTGGTCGATAAAACCATACAATCTCGAAATATTAAAGAAAGTTCAGTATTTTTTACCGTTATATCCTTATGACGAAAAAATATTTTCTCAACTTGGCGTAAGGATTTCACGAAATAATAAACTTTAACCTATTAAGTATGGAAAGAAAGAAGTTGTCAATGGAGCAGTTGAACCGAATATCGGTTGAACAATACAAATCCTCGGAAAAAACTCCTATCGTATTGATTTTGGATAACATTCGCAGTATGTCGAATATCGGTTCGATGTTTCGTACAGCCGATGCGTTTCGTTTGGAGGGCTTGTACCTTTGCGGAATTACGGCAACACCACCGCATAGAGAGATAAACAAAACGGCACTTGGGGCAACGGAGAGCGTAAGTTGGCAATACTGCACCTCAACCATAGATTGCGTTAAGGATTTGAAGTCAAAAGGTTATCAAATAATAGCATTGGAACAAACGCAAAACTCCATAATGTTGCAAGACTTCAAAGTTGAACAAACACCTATCGCCTTAATTCTCGGCAATGAGGTTGAGGGAGTCAATCAAGAGGCGATAGATTTAAGCGACAACGTGATAGAAATCCCACAGATAGGAACAAAACATTCGTTTAACGTAAGCGTTTCTTGTGGCATAACTTTATGGGAGATTTTTAAGCAGATAAACAATCTGTAATACTCTGTAAAAAGTATTTATTTCAAACCAGAAAAATAATCAGTGATATTAGCAAATTAGTGTCCCAAATTATTTTACTGATGTTTAACACTAATTTATTAATCACTCACATTATTTTATGGATGTTAAATATTGATTTACTCAAATCATTACGCTGAAAGACAGTTTTACTATCGAAAGAGTGTATTTGTTTGAAAAAATTAATGAAACTTATATAGCGTAAAAATTAATAAAAAGCGAATTATTTTCGCTTAAATTCACTTTTGTGATGAGAGAATACGAAAAATTTTGTAATATTTCAAAAAAAATTATTTAATTATGGCATAATTAATTTACTAATAATCAGGATATATTCTCTAACTGACAGAAAATAAAACTAAAAAATATCCAAAAAAAGTTGGTGCATAATCAAAAAGGTTGTAATTTTGCAATCTCAAATCAGCCATACGGAGAGTTGGGTGAGTGGCTGAAACCAACAGTTTGCTAAACTGTCGTATCCGTGAAGGGTACCGGGGGTTCGAATCCCCCATTCTCCGCCAGAAGAAAAGGTCTTGGAAATATATTCGGGGTATAGCGTAGTCCGGTTATCGCGCCACATTTGGGATGTGGAGGTCGTAAGTTCGAATCTTACTACCCCGACTCAGACTGAAAACTAAGAAAACGAACTTTCTAAGTTAAAGAAAAGAAGGAATGGTCTAATAGCTCAGCTGGATAGAGCAACNNACTGCCTTCTAAGCAGTAGGTCGAAGGTTCGAATCCTTCTTAGATCACGAAACAAAAGGTGTCATAGCAGTGTTATGACGCCTTTTTATTTTGTTTTTTTATGTCTCGGTTTTCTTATTTGACGAATTATTGTGTTTATTTTACATCTTTGTTTTCTTATTTGATACATTGCTTCTGACAATTCACATACTAAGTAATTTTGTTAGTGTCATCATTATTTTCAACTCACAAATAAAAGTTTCGATTACTAAAAACGTAAAATTTATTGCTCTAAAACTTAATTTAATTCGTGTTTATATTGCAATATTAATCAAAAATTGTAACTTTGCAGCCTAAAAGGTGCAGCGTTTGTCTTAATAACAAAAAAGCACTGTTGTAAAATACAAAAAACTATGAAAAAGAAAAATTTTGCAATCATAGGTGTAGGCGGCTACATTGCCCCACGTCATCTTAAAGCCATAAAAGAAACCGATAATAACTTGGTTGTCGCTTTGGATAAGTCCGACAGCGTAGGTATTATGGATAGTTATTTTCCTGATTGCTCATTTTATACCGAGTATGAGCGTTTCGACCGTTTTGTTGATAAGATAAAACGTACCGACAAGCGTTTGGATTACGTTACGGTCTGCACTCCTAATTATCTGCACGATTCTCATATACGTTTTGGCTTGAAAAATGATTGCGATGTCATTTGCGAAAAACCAATAGTATTGAATCCTTGGAATATCGACGCTTTGGAACAATTGGAAAAAGAAACGGGACACAAAGTCAATAATATCTTGCAACTTCGTCTGCACCCTGCAATAATCGAATGGAAGAAAAAAATCGATGCTGCCCCGAAAGACAAAATTTTTGACGTTGATTTGACTTATATAACCTCACGTGGTCTTTGGTATTACACTTCTTGGAAAGGCGATGTAAGCAAATCGGGTGGCGTTGCAACCAATATCGGTGTTCATTTCTATGATATGCTTGGCTTTATCTTTGGTAAATGTCAGCAAAACATTGTCCATGTTGCTACACACGATAGAGTGGCAGGTTTCTTGGGATTTGAACGTGCAAGAGTAAGATATTTCCTTTCCATAAACGCAGATACTTTGCCACAAGAGGCAGTACAGGCAGGCAAAAGAACTTTTAGAAAAATTACTTGTGGTAACGAAGAAATAGAGTTCTCGGGAGGATTCACCGAACTGCACACTGAAAGTTACAAACATATTCTTGCAGGTAACGGCTTCGGTTTGGAAGATGCTCGTTCGTGCATAGAAATAGTTTCCGCAATAAGAAATACGACACCTATCGGACTTAAAGGCGATTATCACCCACTTGCCCGATTGGAGTGCGTACCTCATCCGTTCAATATGTAAAACTATGATAGAATTTGCAGACGCAAGCGAGTTTATAAAAGATTTTGAACAAGTACATTCAAAGAAAGTCTTACGCATACCTTACACCACAAAAGACGGTCTGCGTAAGACTATTTTGATGTGTAAATGCGGCAAATTCTATGTATCTATGCCTTATATGTCGTTGGGTATCTTGGAAAGCAAACCAACAGACAGAAAAAACGCTCCTTTTATGCTTTTTGAAACGGAAGAGGGAAACATAATTTCCACAAGCAAAAAACCATGGGAAATACGCGACACGGCAGCACATTCCCCATTCATTTATTCCGATAAATTATTTATTTGGAAAGATATATCTGCAACAACAGATATATCCGAATTGTTTTCTTCCAATGTAAATAGAAAGATAAACAAAGCCGAAAAAGAAGGAGTGATTGTAAAAAGCGGAACAACCAAGCGTCTTATAAACGATTTCTACCATGCTTATGTGCGAAGAATGAATGAAATTGCCATAGCCCCGACAAGCAAAAATATCGTCAAACGTCAAGTGAAGACAAACAAAACGACAGTCTTTGTGGCGTATAGGGACGGCAAAATTGTAGGTGGTGCAACGCTTAATCAAATAACCGATGATATTTTTGCCAATGAACTGTTTGCAACTCTGAAAGATTACAACAAATATTACGTATCATACGCTTTGCACAATTCTATGATTGCTTTTGCAAAGAAAAGTAACGCCGTGTATTATTCTTTTGGCAGGAGTACCCGCAATTCGTCTGTACATGATTATAAAAGACAATTCGATGGCGAAGAGATTGCTTTGTATTGGTCGTATAGTCGGAAGCGAAAAAATCTTCGTGATAACAAGTTTTTGTATAAACTATGGAAACTTGTGCCATATGGTTTGACTACGATTTTAGGACCTTATATCGTTAGGCGTATATATTAGAAAAGGTGTAATAGTTATACTGAAAACCTTAGCAATAATTAGCAAAACTACGATAGTTGTATATAAAAAATAATGTTAAACATCGTTTGACGGATGTTTAATAATAAAAAATTAGTGTTTAACACTGATTTTGTGATTTCCCTCTTAATTGCTTAGTTGATATATGTCGGGAAGATTTCTGCCTATGCCGTCAAGGTCAAAGCCGTAACCGATGATAAATTCGTTGCTGATGCTTTTGCCGATGTATTTTATGTTGTAATCTCCTTTGAAATTGTTTGGCTTAAACATCAAAGTGCAAATATCAACGCTTGCAGGGTTCATACTTTTGAGTTGATTAAGTAGGTCTTGCATAGTTTTGCCACTATCAATGATGTCCTCCACGATGATTATATGTTTATTGGCAATGTTTTCATTCAAACCGATAAGGCTTTTAACCTTGCCTGTGGAATATACACTGTCGTACGAAGAGAATTTAACGAAAGTAATCTTGTGCAACCCTTTGATGCGTTTGAACAAATCCGCAGCGAACATAAAAGCACCATTCAAAACAACGATAAACAGTATTTCCTCTTTGTTTTCGTTATCTTTGTTTATTCTTTCGGCAAGATTGGAGATGATGCCTTGCAACTCCTCTTTGCTGATATATTTCTTGAAAGTCTTGTCTTTTATAACTATTTCGCTTGCGTTATCCGTCATTTTGAGTTTAGGGTGCTTTGATATTATTTGTTGAAAAACTCTTTTATTGAACAAATGATATAATCTTGTTGCTCCTTATCCAATTCCGTGTGCATCGGCAACGACAAAACTTCTTGCGATAACTGTTCGGATATTTCCAATGAAGAATGTGTTCTTGCAATGGTTCTGAATGCTTCCTGCTTATGCAAAGGAACGGGATAGTAAATCATGGCAGGTATGTTCTTGCTATTCAAAAATTCTTTCAATTCCGAGCGTTTCTCGTTCAATACTTTAAGAGTGTATTGGTGGTAAGTGTGGTATGAATAAGCGTTTTCGCAAGGAGTGATGATGTCTTCGATGCCTTGAAGATTGTCGGTATAATAATGGGCAGCCTTTCTACGGCTTTCGATATACTCGTCCAAATGTTTAAGTTTAACGTCCAAAATGGCTGCTTGCAATGTATCCAAACGAGAATTCATACCGATGATTTCGTGATAGTATTTCTTTTTGCAACCGTGGTTGGCAATCATTTTCATTCTCTCATACAAGTCATCGTTATTGGTAAAGACTGCACCGCCGTCGCCATAGCAACCGAGATTTTTACTCGGGAAAAACGATGTGCAACCTATTGTGCCGATAGTTCCAAGTTTCTTTTTCGTGCCATCGGAGAATATATAATCCGAACCCAACGCTTGTGCAGTGTCTTCAATAACGTAAAGATTATATTTATTTGCCAAATCCATTATGGCTTCCATTTCGGCAGCCTGACCGAACAAATGAACAGGGATTATGGCTTTGGTTTTGACCGTTATTGCAGATTCGATATTTTTTAATGTTGAGGTGAAACTGTTGTAATCGACATCAACCAAGACCGGGTGCAAGCGTAAAAGACCTATAACTTCTGCCGAAGAGATGAAAGTAAAATCGGGACAAATGATTTCATCTGACGGTTTTAAGTCCAACGCCATAAGAGCGATTTGCAAAGCGTCCGTACCATTTGCACAAGGTATGACGTGTTGTACTCCCAAGTATTCTCCCAAGTGGGACGCAAATTCCTGAACATGCTTACCGTTGATAAAAGCAGATGAATCCAAAACTGACTTGATAGCATTGTCAATATCATTCTTTATATTCAGATACTGCGTTTGCAGATCTACCATTTTTATCTCTTTCATTTACTCTCTCGTTTTATGTTGCAAAGATATGCCAAATATTTTGTTCAACATTGTGTATCGAAAATATTTTTCTATCCGTGTTTTGTAAGATATTGAATTATTGTTCCAAATATTTAAGAGTCAAAAAGACTTCGCAACCTATGGAATATTTTAACGCTTGTTCGTTGGCATTGAATTTTGAAGAGTGAAGATTATACACAGGATTGTTTTCTATATGCGTTCCCAAGCGAAAATAACAAGCCGGAATAATCTGACCGAAATATGCAAAGTCTTCGGCAGTCATTCTCATATCGGCATTTTGCACCATATCTTCGCCCAAAAACTCTTTAAGGTTTTGAGTAACTTTTCTTGTCAATTCGGGGTTGTTATATACGAAAGGATAGCCCGAATCAACGAACACATCGGCATCGCAGCCGAAAGCCTTTGCTGTGTTTTCGGATATGCGTTTGATAAGAGTGTGGCATTGTTTTCTCCAATCTTCATTGAAAGTTCGGATTATACAATCCATTTTCACTTCATCGGGAATGATGTTGGTTCTGCCTTCTGCGATAAATCTGCCGACAGAAAACGTTGTAGGCATTGTAGGATTGGCGTTACGCGATACAATAGTCTGCAAAGCAGTAACCACATTGCATGCCGCAACAATCGGATCTATATCCAAATGTGGCGTTGCTCCGTGTCCGCCCTTACCTTTGACGGTTATATATATCTCATCGGTGGAAGCCATCATCTTACCTTCTCTTATGGCTACGTGTCCGCATTCAAGTTCGGGCGTACAATGAAAAGCCAATATCGCATCGGGTTTTATGTCGTTGAATATTCCGTTTTTTATCATCGATATTGCTCCTCCCGGATATTCTTCTTCCGACGGTTGAAAGATAAACATAATTCTTCCTTTGAATTTATCTTTCATCTTGTTGAGAATTTCTATTGCTCCAAGCAAGGAAGCCATGTGCAAATCGTGTCCGCATGCATGCATAACCCCGTGATTCAAACTCTTGCACTCCAAAGACGTTTCTTCCTCTATTGGCAAAGCATCCATATCGGCACGCAAAGCCACACAACGACTGTCGGGATTTTTGCCGCTGATAAATCCGTAGATGCCATAGCCGTAAATATTGTTGTTGTACTTAACGCCGATTTTGTCCAACTGTTGGCAGATGAATTGTGAGGTTTGTTGTTCGTGTTTGGATAGTTCGGGATTAGCGTGAAAGTGTCTGCGAAAACCTACTACCTTATCAAAGATTTCATTAACTAAATGTTCTATCTGATTTGTGTCAATCATAGAGCGAATATTGACTTTTGGATTGTTAAACGAATGCACAAGGCGGCCTTACGTTGTCCCTCAGCCTTTTTTATTCACCCCTGCATTGTTGAGCCACTTAACAGACTTGAACTGTTGACCTACGCATTACGAATGCGTTGCTCTACCAACTGAGCTAAAGTGGCAAAAAAAAAGTGTCCTTGCAGGGACTCGAACCCTGGACCCATTGATTAAGAGTCAATTGCTCTACCAACTGAGCTACAAAGACAACATTTTTCCTATTTGAGATTGCAAAATTACAATATTTTTTTTGACTGACAAAATAAAATTAATAATTTTTGAAATTTTTGAAAATATGACTGTAAAATCAAAATAAATTCTCTGTTTTTGATAATTCTAAAAAAGTAACATAAAACAGGGGTTTTACATACACACTATTACTTTAAGTAATAGTGTGTATGTAAACTCTGATATGTTAAAACTTGAAATCGGCAAGTGAAATCGAAAAAATAATTGCAAATATGATTTTCGAATTATTGAGATTAATTATTTAATCAGAGTGATTATTTTGCTGATTACTGAGATTAATTTCTTGATTATTGAGACGATTTTTCCAAGTTGCAAAATTGTTTTTGTGATGAATTAATTAAAATAGCCGATTTGTCGCAAAAACTTTACTAAAACGGATTGATGTTTTGGGTTAAGAGCGAAAAGTTTAGCAAGTGTAACCCATACAAAGATAACAATATCAAAGATTTTTATAGTAAATTATTCCTTGTTTGTCATTACTAAATTGAAAAAATTTTATACGAAAAAATAATTATTATCGTTTATATAAATAAAAATTTTTATAATTTTGACAACCCAAACGTTTTGAGATTGTCGAAGCATTTGGGAAAGAGTTTAATAAATAACAAAAAAATTTAACGCTATGACAACATTAATTGTTTTATTACAAGCAGTTGTGGATTATTTGCCAATAGGTTACGGTTTGGCAGGTATAGGTGCCGGACTTGTTGCGATAGGTGCAGGTCTTGGTATCGGAAACATTGGTAAAAATGCAATGGAAGCTATTGCACGTCAGCCGGAAGCAACCAATGATATACGTAGCAGTATGATTATTGCAGCAGCGTTGATAGAGGCTGTGTCTTTGTTCGCCGTTGTTGCATGCTTACTTATCATTCTTAAATAGAATAATTGGGGTTTATTGGGTTTTCGGTTTTTAGTATGGACGTTGGTCTATTTTGAAAAGAATAACGAAAATTTTCATTAGCCGAAAGCCCGATAGATTCTGTTTAATGCAGGAATTATGGAGTTATTGACACCCGCAATAGGACTTATATTTTGGAATACGATTATATTCCTCATTGTCTTGTTTATATTGGGCAAATGGGGGTGGCCAGTCATAACCAAAGGTCTTAGAAAAAGAGAACAAGATATAAAAAACTCGTTGCTTGCCGCAGAAGATGCCAAAAAGGAAATGGAGAAACTCAAAGCAGGTAACGAAGAACTTTTGAATCAAGCAAGACAAGAAAGAGATAATATCCTTAAAGAAGCCAAGCAGACAAGCAATCAGATGATTGAACAAGCAAGACAGTCTGCCAAACAAGAGGCAGAGAATATTATCCTGCAAGCCAAACAAGATATAATCTCTGAAAAAGAAAAGGCTATCAAGGAAGTACAGTCGCAAATGGCACAACTTTCTTTGGATATTGCACAAAAAGTCTTGGAACAAGAGGTAGAAAATCCTCAAAGGAGCGAAGAGTTGATAAAAAAGCAAATGGAGAAATTAAGTTTCAAATAATATGGACGAATTGAAACTGCAAAAAAGATACGCTCAAAGTCTTTTTGATTTGGCAAAGCAAGAGAATATCATTGAAGAGATATTTTCCGATGTGGAATTAATATATGACGTATGCAAACATAACAGAGAGTTTTGCGTCATACTGAAAAATCCTACAATCAAGCCATTGAAAAAAAGAGAAATCCTTTTTGCTTTGTTTAACGATAAGTGCAACGCTCTGACTATGAAGTTTCTTTCGCTTATTGCTTCAAAACACAGAGAAATTTATCTTCAAGGTATTTGTTCCTCTTTTGTTGAGATATACAACAAACACAACGGAATAAAAATTGCTAAATTGTTTGTTGCCCAAAAGACGAGTGAAGAAATTAAACAAGCAATAAAGCAAAGACTTGAAGCATATTTTTCTTGTAAAGTGCAAATAGAGGAATACGAAGACAGAAGTTTAATCGGTGGCTTTATCATAGAGTTTGACGATAAACAATACGATGCTTCTTTTGTCAGAAAGTTGAATGATTTGAAAAGAGAAATAACAAAATAAAATTATGGCAGGGTTAAAACCATCGGAAGTTACGGCGATATTACGCCAACAACTGACCAATGCAGATATAGAAACTCAATTGGAAGAAGTCGGAACGGTACTTTCAATAGGAGACGGCATTGCAAGGGTATATGGACTGTTCAGCGCACAAGCAGGGGAATTGGTGGAATTTCACAATGGTGTTGAAGGTGTGGTTCAGAACTTGGAAGAAGACAATGTCGGAATAGTATTATTGGGTGATGCAGGAGATATTAATGAAGGCGATACGGTTAAACGTACCGGTAAGATTGCATCATTACCGGTTGGAGAAGGTTTGATAGGTAGAGTTATCAACACTATCGGGCAGCCGATAGACGGTAAAGGTGCTATTCAAGGCGAAACTTTTGATATGCCAATCGAACGTAAAGCCCCTGGCGTTATCTATCGTCAGCCTGTTGAAGAACCGTTACAAACCGGATTGAAAGCCGTTGATTCAATGATACCTATCGGTAGGGGACAACGTGAGTTAATTATCGGCGACCGTCAAACAGGAAAGACAGCCATAGCGATAGATACCATTATCAACCAAAAAGAATTTTATGATGCAGGTAATCCTGTGTATTGTATATATGTGGCTTGCGGTCAAAAAGGTTCAACGGTAGCCAATCTTGTCAAAACATTGCAAGAACACGGTGCAATGGAATATACCGTTGTGTTGGCTGCTACGGCTTCGGATCCTGCTGCAATGCAGTTCTATGCACCATTTGCAGGAGCGGCGATAGGAGAATATTTCCGAGACACGGGAAGACATGCTTTGGTTGTTTATGACGATTTGTCCAAGCAAGCCGTTGCGTATCGTGAAGTGTCATTGCTCCTTCGCAGACCACCCGGACGTGAAGCCTATCCGGGAGATGTCTTTTATTTGCATTCAAGACTTTTGGAGCGCGCTTGTAAGGTTATCAACAATGATGAGGTGGCAAAACAGATGAACGACTTACCAATGGTACTTAAAGACAAGGTCAAAGGCGGAGGTTCATTGACGGCGTTGCCTATTATTGAAACGCAAGCAGGAGATGTCAGCGCATATATCCCGACCAATGTCATATCCATTACAGACGGACAGATTTTCTTGGAGTCCAATCTTTTCAATGCGGGTGTTCGTCCTGCAATCAATGTAGGTATATCGGTTTCTCGTGTTGGAGGTAAGGCTCAAATCAAATCGATGAAAAAGATTTCGGGAACTCTGAAAATGGATCAGGCACAATACAGAGAGTTGGAGGCATTCTCAAAATTCGGCTCGGATTTGGACGCTGCAACCAAGATGGTATTGGAGAAAGGAAAGCGTAATGTTGAGATTTTGAAACAAAATCAATACACTCCGATGAAAGTTGAACAGCAAGTGGCAATCATTGCTTGCGGAACTAAGGGTTGGCTAAGCGATATACCGACAGATAAAGTCTTGGATTTCGAGAAAGATTATCTGACGCTTTTGAGTGCAAAATATCAATCCACATTGGATTCTATCAAACAAGGTAAGATTGACGATGAAATATTGGAAACGCTTCATAAAGTGCAACAAGAAGCGGCTCATAAATATATAACCGAATAGTTTATGGCAAACCTAAAAGAAATACGTTTAAGGATAGCCTCTGTTAAATCCACACAGCAGATAACCTCCGCTATGAAAATGGTGTCAGCGGCTAAACTACGTAAATCACAGACTGCAATAACTCAACTTCGTCCTTATTCAAGGAAAATGTCAGAGATAATGGCGAAGTTGGGCGACAGTATGGGCGAGGATATTGCTCTTGCACGACAATCCGCCAATAAACAAGAACATATCCTTATCATTGCTTTGACTTCCAACAAAGGTCTTTGCTCGACATTCAATTCATCGATAATAAAACTTACGATAAGTCAAATCGACAAGTTTCTTGCGATGAATGATAAGGTAAGCCTTTTTTCGTTTGGCAAAAAAGGAGATACAGCCTTTAAGAAACTTGAAAATATCGATTATCTTGGAACTGACGATGATGTTTGGGATAATCTGACCTTTGATAAGGTAAGCAAGATTGCAGAGAATTATATGAATGATTTTTTGCATAAACGCTATGATAGGGTGTTGGTTATCTATAATCAATTCAAGAATGCTGCAACACAAATTCCACAAGTAGAACAATTTTTGCCGGTAAGCAGTCAAATCAACACGGAAGAGCAAACACAGGCACATAACAACGATTATATTTTTTCTCCGTCAAAGCAGGAGATTATCAATTCCGTTATTCCGCAGAGTTTGAAAACTCAGTTGTATAAATGTTTCCTCGATTCTTTTACTTCCGAACACGGAGCGAGAATGTCGTCCATGAACAAGGCTACGGATAACGCACAAGCGTTGTTGAAAGACTTGACTTTGACGTATAACAAGCAGCGTCAGACGGATATTACCAACCAAATCATAGAGGTATCCAATGGTGCAAATGCGGTTTAGTGTTTTATGTTTTGTAGAAGCGTCAAACGATAATCATACGATGAAGAAAATATCTTCACACATCAGAAAAATAATGTTAATAATCATCGCAACGAATATTATAACTATTTGAGCGATTAGAGATATTGAATAATCATAACAAGAAATGAGATATAGGATTGATTATTTGGTTTTGGGTTCGGGAATTGCGGGACTTTCTTTTGCATTGAAAGCCGCAAATTACGGCAAAGTGTGTGTTATCACCAAAGGTGAAGCACAGGAAGGTTCGACCAAGTATGCACAAGGTGGTATAGCCGCCGTTATGTATGCACCCGACACATACGAAAAACATATCCAAGACACATTGATAGCAGGTGCGGGTATTTGCAATGAAGAAGCCGTCCGCATAACTATCACCGAATCGACAGACAGAATAAAAGAACTTATCAATTGGGGTGCAAGTTTCGATAAGAACAATAGAGGCACTTACGACCTTGCACGTGAGGGAGGACACAGCGAACATCGTATCTTTCATCATCAAGACAACACGGGAGCAGAGATAGAACGCGCCCTTTACGAAGCAGTCAAACATAATCCCAATATTGAATTAAAAGAAAACCAATTTACAATCGACCTTATAACTCAACACCATTTGGGACAGGAAGTAAATCGCCACATGGACAATGTAGAGTGTTTCGGAGCGTATGTTATGGACAAAAACACAGGTTCTATCGACACTTATTTGGCTAAGATAACTATGCTTGCCACAGGTTCATTCGGTCAGGTGTATGCCGCAACGACGGCACCGGTTGTATCCACCGGCGACGGGCAGGCTATGGTTCATAGAGCAAAAGGTTGGTTAAAGGATATGGAGTTCGTACAGTTTCACCCGACATCATTATACAATCCAATGGAAAAGCCGTCTTTTCTTATCACCGAAGCAATGAGAGGAGCAGGCGGGGTGTTGAAGAATTTGAAAGGCGAAGCCTTTATGGAGAAATACGACAAAAGAGGTTCGCTTGCTCCAAGAGATATAGTGGCACGTGCAATCAATTCCGAGATGACTAAATCGGGAGACGACCATGTATTTTTGGATTGTTCGGCAATAAGTAAAGAGGAGATTATGCACCATTTCCCACATATATATGCCAAATGTTTGGAATTGGGATTAAACATAACTCGTGGCGATATGATACCTGTTGTTCCTTGTGTTCATTACGGTTGCGGCGGTATTGTGGTGGATAACTATGCACGTACAACCATTAAACACCTTTATGCAACCGGCGAATGTTCATGTACAGGATTGCATGGGGCAAATCGTTTGGCGTCAAATTCATTGCTTGAAGCGGCAGTATATGCACACCGTGCGGCAATGGAAGCCAAAGACGAAATAAAACATATAGATTTCTGCGACCAAGTGCCTGATTGGAATGCAGAGGGTATGGTATTGAACGAAGAGATGAGCCTTATAACTCAAACGCAAAGGGAGTTGCAACAAATAATGAGTAATTACGTGGGTATAGTACGTAGCAATATTCGTTTGAAGAAAGCCTTTGTGAGAACCAAACTCATTTATGACGAAACCGAAGAGTTGTATAATCGTAGCGTACTTACTCCTCAACTTTGCGAATTGAGAAATATGGTTGCCAATGCTTATCTTATCATAACTATGGCGATGAAACGCAAGGAGAGTATAGGTCTTCATTACACCACCGACTATCCTCCCGTAAAGAAATAGACGATGCAATCATACGAAAACAATCAACAGATAACTCATATAACGATTGACGAAAATATGCCTGCTTCTTGTTTCAAAGATTGCAGGCATTTGCGATGTATTGTGATAAGCGAAAAAGTTACTTATATATCTGCTTATTGTTTTCGCTCTACTTGTTTGGATATTGTCAAATTTCCCGAAAGCGTTGAAACGATAGAGGAATATGCCTTTGAGAATTGCAGAAATTTAACGGAGATTTATTTACCTCAAAGCCTTAGAACCATTAAGCAAGGGGCGTTTTATGGTTGTCATAACTTGAAAAAAGTTTATGGTATAGAGAATGTGAAAAACATAGAGACTGGTGCGTTTTGCGGTTGCAGAAATTTGGAAAATATTGAGTTGAACGATGAAATAGAAGAGATAAAAGAATATACTTTTGCGTGTTGTCAATCACTTAAAACCATACATCTGCCTAATCGTTTGAGGGAAATATCGAATCACGCCTTTCAGTTTTGTGAGCATTTGTCTTGTTTCAGTATTCCGAATACTTTGCAACATATTTCTCCCTTTGCATTTTCGTCTTGCAGCGATATTGAACAAATTTTTTTGCCGGAAGGCATAACGCATATAGACAGTTACGCTTTTGAGGATTGTTTGAAATTAAAGGACATAACTCTTCCGAAGTCGTTGCAGACTATTGGTAAACGTGCTTTTTGGGGTTGCGACAACTTGGATAAGATTGTGTTTCAATCAAAAGTGATGCTCTCAAATAGAACCCCATTGTTCCCACCGACGCAAAAAACGGAAATAGTTTTTAATGTATAAGCGGATAGTATATTAAATTTACGGCTTAAACGGAAGGTGAAATCGGTAAAATTGTTGTGATGGTTAATGATATTATTTTAATGGATAATGAAACTATAATTTGATTTGTATGGTAACTATGTTTTTGCTGGGAGTGTATATTATATTATGTTTCTATTTTGATTTACTGTTTGTATCAATTCGAACAAATATTATATCTTTGCAAAATAAAATTTGTATAAATACAACAAGTAAAGAAGCAAAATAAACTTATCAAATTAAACAAAACAATTGAAATGAAAAAAAAATTTTGGATCGCATTAGTGGCAGTGTTTTTAGCCCTAAGCGGATTCGCTCAGATACCTAATTTGAGCGAAGGTTTTGAGGATGGTTGGCCACCTGACGGATGGAAGGTCAAAAATGTTTCGGGTATTCAACAGTGGATGGGAGTTGATGATTTTGGCCATTCCGGAGCATCCAGTGTTTTTATCACTGATGGGGGTAATTTTAATTCTTATTTGATTTCCCCACAAGTTTCAGTATCGGAAAACACAGTGTTTTCGTTTTATTATGCGACGGACTTTCCGAGTTATGCAGATCTCACGACTTTTACAGTTGAAATAACGACGGATACGACAGCATCAACTTACACTGTATTGGAAACAATAAATCTTAGTGCTTGCGATAAAAAAAGTTGGTACGAGAAAGTTGTGGATTTGTCGGATTATGTAGGTCAAAATGTGTTTATTGTTTTCCATGATGTTAATAACGAAGGAACTTCCATTTATATTGACGACATTGAAATAGCCACATGTCCATCTCCAAAAGGTTTTGTCGTAAGTGATATTACGGCGCACACAGCTAATGTATCCTGGTCGGGGTCTTCGGGCGGTTCTTATAAATTTTCATATAAGTCGGTCAATCAGAGCGATTGGTCGGAAGATATATCATTAACGGAATCAACGTTTGCTTTGACAGACTTGCTTGCCGAGACGGAATATAAGGTTAGAGTTTCGTCCTTGTGTGATGGTGATGAAACATCTTCTTACGGAGAGACTTCTTTCACGACAGATGTTGCTTGTAATAAACCAGACGGACTTACTGTAAGTAATGTTACGGCACATACGGCGATAGTTTCATGGAATGCGGTGAATGGGGCAGCATCTTACAAACTTTCTTACAAACTTTCTTCTGATGAAGAATGGATTGAAGAAAATTTAACGGAAACAACATTTGCTTTAACGAATTTGTCTGCCGAGACAGGATATGACGTTAAAGTTTCTTCCGATTGTGGGGCGGAAGGTGTTTCCGTAACGTCCAACACATATTTTACGACTGCTGTTGCATGTAACAAACCTACAAATTTACATTGTACCGCCTTGACGGATAATTCGGCTAACATTGCATGGAGTAGTCCTTTGGAGGAAGATGCAATATCATATATATTTTCATATAAAGAGAATACTGAGGATGCGGAGTGGTCGGACGGTATATTATTGACGAATACTAAATATTTGTTATCAGAGTTAAGTCCTGCAACGAGTTACGTTGTCAAGGTTTCTTCGAATTGTGGAGAGGAAGGAATTTCTGTTGCGACGGAATTGACAATTACGACGACGTCAATACCTGTCGATGTTCCATATAATCAGAGCTTTGAAGGTGAAGGGTTCCCCAACGGTTTTTTGATACAGACCTATGGAGAAAACAATACATGGGTAGTCGGATCTGCGACTGCAAAACTTGAAGAGGGAGAGGAAAACGGACATTCTATGTATGTGTCTAACGATAATGGAGCGACCAACAATTATACGAAAGATTATAGTGTTAATTCGTGGGCAATACTTACGGTTAATTTCGGGGATGCGGCGGCATATAAACTATCATTTGATTACAAAGTTAATGGGGAAGTTAATTGTGATTATTTATCTGTATATGTGGCACCAAGTTCGGTTCAAATGCCGACTACAACAGCATCGCCATCACTTCCAGATTCATTTGCAAAAATTATTGAGAAGAAGGCTAAAACATTGTCATGGACACATGAGGAGACTATTTTGAACGGATTATCCAATGAAAACTACAACATTATTTTCCATTGGAGCAATGACGGAAGTGGTGGATCGGATCCTGCTGTTGCGATAGACAATATCAATATTGAAAGTATGTCTTGTGCCGGTGCATATGATTTGACTGTTTCGGAGCTAAGTACAAGCGGAGCAACCATAAATTGGTCGCAAGGTGGAAATATATCATCTTGGAATGTCAGATATAAGAAAGCGAGTGATGAAGTATGGACGGAAGAGACTGTTTCCGAATCTACTATAACTTTGACTGATTTGGCGATTAATACACAATATCAATTTTTTGTAGAAAGTATTTGTGGAGAAGAGGGATTATATCCTGTTTCAGATACCGTTACTTTCAAGACATTGAATACGACGTTTTCTGTTCCATACGAGCAGACATTTGATGGCGAGGAAGATGTTTTGGATTTTGACATTATCACTTACGGCGGTAATAATGCTTGGGTAATCGGTTCTGCGGCATCTACGACAGAAGATGGTAAATCTATGTATATTTCAAATGACAACGGTTTGACAAACGAATACGATTACAATCCTACAAATTCGTATGCGGTTCTTACTGTCAATTTTGAAGATAAGGCAGAATATCATTTGTCCTTTGACTATAAAGTTATGGGAGATGGATATTATGATTATTTATCTGTATATATCGCTCCTGTAACAGAGGAAATACCTACTGGAATATATACTCCAACATTTCCGAATACATTTGTACCTTTGTTGGAGGAACAAAATCTTGTAGAAAAATGGACAAATTTTGATATTGTTTTGACTGGTGTGCAAAATTCTACAAAGAATATTATTTTCCATTGGAAGAATGATAATGATGACTGGGATGACAATCAACCTGCTGCTGCAATCGACAATATTTACATTAGTGGTTCGGATTGTGTGAGTCCAAGTAATTTGGTCGTTGGAGAAGTAACGGAAACAACAGCAAATATTTCGTGGTCTCAGGAAGGAGAAATTTCATCTTGGAATGTCAAGTATAAGCCTACTACATCAAGCGAATGGCAGAGTGTTGAGGTGTCTGAAACTTCTTACACTCTCACAGGTCTTGACGCAGGAACATCGTATAATGTATATGTTGAAGGCATTTGTTGGGACGGCTCTTATCCAACTACTTCTGCCTCTGCATTTTCAACTTCCTGTGTAGATGTGGATTTAAGTATTTTGGAGGAAAATATTTGGAAGAATGATTTTGAAGCGCCGTTGTCTTTATCTGAGATGTGTTTTAATATTGCACAGACAGGTTCTTATTACAGTAAAGAATATCCAATGATAACTAATGGCAATTATGCTCATACGGGAATTGACGATGGTTCTTATGGTGCAGGTTCTGTTTTGGAGTTTAGTGCAGGTAAAGGAGTCCTTGCACTTCCGAAGTTTACCGATGAAATATCTCAATTGAATTTGAAATTATGGTATAGACACAATGGTTATGAAGGTTTAACAGGTACAATGGAAGTCGGCGTTATGACAGACCCTACCGATCTTTCCACATTTACAACCGTTACAACTCTTGATGCGTCGTTGGTTGATGAGTATGACGATATTTATTATCTTGCAAATATTAATTTCGGTTTGACGGAATTAACGGGTAATGATTATTATATTGCTTTAAAATATAACAACACAAATAACTATATTTCCTGGTACATTGATGATATAGAAGTTGGTTATGTTCCTTCTTGTTCAGGTATAGATGTCAATAGTGTTGCAATAAGTAATGTTACGGCGTTTGGCGCAACAGTTGATTTCACAGATCCTGATGTGAGTCATACTGCATGGAAAGTTTATTATAAACCGGTAACAGCAGAAGAATATTTTGTAGAGAATGTTGAGAATCAAACAGCAACATTATCCGAACTTTTACCTGAGACAGAATATACGGTTTATGTGGTAACCGATTGCGGTGAGGTAGAATCCGAATTGAAATCCGCTCCTAAAACATTTACAACCGATATTGCTTGTCCTGCACCTACTGATGTAACATTTACTAAGATAACTGAAAATGAGGCAATAATAACATGGTCTTCAACAGAAAATGCTGTTTCTTGGAAGGTTTCTTACAAGGCTGCATCCGATGAAGAATGGTCTGCGGAATATTCTATAACAGAAACGACTTATGATTTGATTGGATTGGAACCTGCAACAAATTACCTTGTAAAGATAATGGCAGATTGTAACCAATATTCTTCAAAGCCGACACAAGTATCATTCTATACCACAGATGTACCTTTTAATATTCCATATACGCAAGATTTTGAAAATGGAGCAGCAAGTACGGACTTCCAAATTCAGACTTATGGAGGTTCAAATGCTTGGGTAATAGGCTCTGCAACAGCAAAACTTGAAGAAGGTGAGTACAGCGGACAGTCTATGTATATATCAAATGATAACGGTGCTACCAATTCGTATAATGAAAGTACTTCAACTAATTCGTATGCAATTCTTACCGTTAATTTCGGAGATAAAACCGAATATAAATTATCATTTGATTATAGAGTTTCAGGAGGGGAAGCTAATTATGATTACTTGTCGGTATATATGGCTCCTACGACGGAGATAATATCGACAACAACAAGTTCGCCCGTTATCCCAAGTACGTTTACTACATTATTGGAAAAAGTAAATTTAGTATCCGATTGGACTCATTTTGAAGTTAGTCTGGCAGGAGTTGCCAATACATATCGAAACATTATTTTCCATTGGAGAAATGATGCTAGTACTGGTGTTCAATCACCTGCCGCAATAGATAACATTTCTATTGTTGCTGCCGACTGTGTTACACCTACCGATGTGGAAGTATCGGGTATAACATCTACAACTGCAACTATTTCTTGGTCATCCGGAGATAATGTTACATCTTGGATTGTTAAATACAAGAAAGAAACTGATACGGAATGGCAACAAGAAATAGTAACTGAAACTTCTTATTCATTGACAAATTTGGATCTTGCCACTACGTATCAAGTAACGGTATCTTCAATATGTGGCGAAGACAATGCAGAATCCGATGTCATTACTTTCAAAACTTTGTGTGAAACAATAACAGTAACCGATGCAACTCCTTGGAATGAAGATTTTTCAACTGAGGCTGCTTTGGATTGTTGGACGTATGAACCTTATACATGGTCGTATGGATATGCGTCACAAGTCCTATACCACGATGGATATACCGAAACATCAGATTATATATATTCTCCTGTATTTGACTTGACAGGAGTAACAAATCCTCATGTCGCTTTCAAGTACATGTTGATTCTTGATGGGTTGTATGAATTGTACTATGATACGTTAAAAGTCTTTTATCGTGCTAATCTGACAGATGATTGGACTGAACTTGCAACATTATATGACGAATCCGATAGTTATCAGTTTGACACATTAGCATTGCCGAATAAGAGTGCAACATATCAAATTAGTTTTTATTTAGTAAAAACTGACGGTGGAGGAGTAAAAATTGATGACCTTGTTATCTTCAGCAAGATGGATGGTGAGCAACCGGAGCCATGTGACGTTCCTACTAATTTGACGGTAACGACTAAGACACAGACAACAGCAACTATAACCTGGGAAGGCAGTGCTGCTTCATATGAGTTGCAATTGGATGGTAATGCTCCACAAGATGTAACAGCAACGACTTATACATTTAACGACCTGACAGCAGGAACGACTTATACATTAAAAGTTCGTGCCGTTTGTAGCGAAGAGACTACTTCCGACTGGGTAACAATTACCTTTACAACAGAAGAGGACGAAATACCAGAGCCATGCGATGCACCAACAAATCTTGCAGTATCCGGTACGACACAGATAACTGCAACTATAACATGGGAAGGTACGGCAGAGACTTATGAAGTAACTGTTGGCGATAAAGCACCTGTAAATGTACAAACTAACTCTTACACTTGTTCAGGTTTAACAGCAAACACGACTTACACTGTCAAGGTTCGTAGTATATGTGGTGAAGATAATTTCTCTGAATTTGCAACAACGACGTTTAAGACATTGAAAGACGAAAGTGGTTTGACAGATGTTGAGAACGGATTGAGTGTTAAAGTATATCCTAACCCAACGACAGACAATACAACATTAGAGATAAAAGGTTTGACAAGTGAGGCGAAAGTTGTTGTAACGGATATTCAGGGCAGAATATTGATTAATGATGTATTACCACAGGGAGAGACAACTATTACAATCGATGCCGCAAATCTTCCTTCGGGAGTTTATTATGTCAAATTAATAAATGACCAAATCAATAAAACTCAAACCTTGATTAAGAAGTAATCAAACTGAGTTTTTAATTCTCAAAGGTGGAGTTTTACACTCCACCTTTTTGTTTTAATTTCGGAGAAGAATTGATGAAAAATAATTCAAAAATGTAAGAGTAAAAAGTTTGCCACTTATAGCAAAATTAGTATTAAATATTAGTCAAATAGTATTAAACATTAATAAAATTACATTAAATATTAATTTTAACCCAAATCTGGCAAAAATATCATCTGTATGTAATGACCGTTTTTTGGGGATGGGGGGGGGGGAAAAATATAGGTGATATATGAGTTGTTTTCGTTCAATATATATGTATAAATTTTGCCAACATAAATAAAGGGTGTAACTTTGCAAAATCAAATTACTTATGGAAATACATAGCTTATGGGACTTATTGTACTGGATTACAGCAAATAATATTATTATAAAACTAAATGTATTTAAAAAAGAAATGAAAAAATTTGTGTTTTCCGTTTTAGTGGCCGTCTTTTTGTCGCTGAGCGGATTTTGTCAAGTCTCCACCATAGCGGAAGGCTTTGAGGGGCAGAGTTCCCTCCTCAGGGGTGGAGTGTTAAACAAATCACAGGTTCAAAGAATTGGGACAAATATGCAAATAGCGGTCATACTGGTTCTTCCTGTGCGAAAACTACGTATGTTGATTATGATGGTGGGTATCAAACTTGTCTTATTTCTCCGTATGTGGCAGTTGAAAGTAATACCACATTTGCGTTCTACTTTGCAACAGAGATGCCTTATTATGCTGATCAAACTGTATTTACAGTTGAGGTTGCTACCGATGCAGATGTTCAGAATTGTACTGTGTTGGAGACAATAAATCTTGGTTCTTGTACCGCACAACAATGGTATGAAAAGACCATTGATTTGTCAGCCTACGCCAATCAAAATGTTTATATCGTTTTCCGAGTAAATAATGGTTATTTCGGAGCGGGAGTACTTCTTGATGATATAGAGATAGGTTCTTGTTTGGCTCCGAAAGGTGTTGCTGTTACCGATGTTACTGCTCACGGTGCTTCCATTTCGTGGAATGAATCAACAGGAGTGACCGAATACTATCTTTCTTACAAGAAAATCAATGAATCGGATTGGTCTAATGAAATTACTTTGACAACAGCAAACTATACTTTTCCATATTTGGATGCTGCAACTCAATATGATGTAAGAATTTCTGCTAAATGTTCCGAAGGAGACGTTTCCGCTTTTGCAAATACATCATTTACCACCGAAATTGCTTGTCATGCACCTACAAATATTACTGAAACAAATATTACTGCACATACGGCAACCATATCTTGGGAGGCCTCCAATGATGCAACTTCGTACAAATTGTATTACAAGATTTATGTTTATGGAGATGAAGAAGGACCATGGATGGAAGAACTCGTTACCGGAACTACATGTACTTTGACGGGATTGACATCCGGAACAAGGTATAGTGTCAAGGTCGTATCCGATTGTGGAGAAGAGGGATTTTCTTCTGCTACCGAATCGTTCTTTGATACCGACATTGCTTGTCATAAGCCTGCAGACGTAAAAGTTTCTGCTTTGAATGACAATTCCATGACTCTTGTTTGGAACTCCTCCACAGAGGCATCTTCTTGGAAAGTTTCTTATAAAGAAAATAGTAAAAATGCAGAATGGTCAGAAGATGTTGTTGTGTTTGATACCACATATACATTTGAAAACTTAGACCCTAAAACATCTTATACAGCAAGAGTAATTTCCAATTGCGGCACAGAGGGTCTTTCCGTTGAAGAAATTGTGGAATTTCGTACTACGGCAGTTCCTATTGCTCTTCCATATAATCAAACATTTGATAATGGTGAAGATCTTGATGATTTTATGGTTTTGAATGATGAAGGAACCGATATTTGGTCAATAGGTTCTGCAACGGCAACAGAAGTTGAAGGCAAATCTATGTATATATCAAAAGATAACGGTGTTACAAATAGTTATAGCAATACTACCGTAAATTCTTTTGCAGTTCTTACTGTTAATTTTGAAAATCAAGAAGAATATCATTTGTCATTTGATTATAAAGTCAAAGGAGATATTGATTATTGGGGTGGTATAGACGATTACTTATCTGTATATATAGCACCTGTAACAGAACCTATTCCTACATGGGCATATACGCAAATGCCATCAACATTCAAGCCTTTGTTGTATAAAGAGGTTAATGTATCGGAATGGACAAATATTGATTTTATTTTGGATGGTGATGTAAAAAATACCACTCAAAATATTATTTTTTTATGGCATAATGATGTTACCGAACAAGTGGGTACAAATCCTGCAGCGATAGACAATATTCGTGTATATGGTTCGGACTGTGTAACTCCTACAAACGTTTCGGTCAGTGAAATAACCGAAACGACTGCAAAAATTTCTTGGCAACAGACAGGCGAAATGTCTTCTTGGAATGTTAAATATCGAATGATGGGAGCAATTGAGTGGCAGTCAGCATCTGCAAATGAGACTTCTGTAGTACTTAATGATCTTATCGCAGGTACGGTTTATACGGTGAAGGTTGAAGGACTTTGCTTTGACGGAACTGTTTTAACTTCTGCTTCTATAACATTTGTAACAGTTTGTTCAAGTATAGATTTATCGACTTTGGAAACAAACACTTGGAAACAATCTTTTGAAGAGTCTTCGGATTTACAATTGACGGATATGTGCTTCACTTTTGTAGAATATGCAGAGGAGTATGGTCAGAAATACCCGAGAATTTTTGAAGGAGATGATGCGCATACAGGCATCCTTGATGGAACATCAGGTTCTGGACATTTTGTGAAATTTAATAAGGATAATATGCTTGCTCTTCCTAAATTTACCGGTAACATAGAAGACCTGCGTTTGAAATTCTGGTACCGCCATGATGCCGGTCAGCAAGCAAATATTGGTACAGTGCAAATAGGTGTTGTTACAGATATTAATGATGCCAATACATTCCTCCCCGTCAAAACTCTTACACCCGGTGTAGCAGAGTGGGGTGTTTCCACTTATTACCCTGAAGTGGTCGATTTCAGTGCAACTGCATTGACGGGTAGCGACTATTATATTGCAATAAAATATACTTCTGCAAATTCTTATACTTATTGGTATTTTGATGATTTGGAAGTTGGTTATGTTCCTGATTGTTCAGGTATAGATATGAGTAGTGTAGAAGTAGAAAATGTTGCAGCCAAGAGTGCGACGATTTCTTTTACCGATGCCAATACCTCTCACAATGCTTGGACGATTTATTATAAAGCGGAAGAAGCACAGGAATATTCTTCTGTACAGACAACAACACCTTCATCTGCATTAATTACGGAACTTACTCCTGAAACAACATATCAGGTTTATGTTGTAACTGATTGCGGAGGAGTAGAATCGGAAGACAAATCCATACCTGTATCATTCAAAACTCTTATTGCCTGTCTTGAACCTAAGAACCTTGTTGTATCAGATGTAACAGATAACTCTGCAAAAGTTTCTTGGACAGCAGCAGAGGGTACTTCTTTTTGGAAAGTTTCTTACAAAGCCTCCGCCGATGAAGAATGGTTAGAATATGTTGATGTAACGGATGCCACTTATGAATTTACACAATTGGATGCTGCAACGGCATACGATGTAAAGGTTGTTACCGATTGTGGAGATGAGGACGGTATTTCCAAGGAAGTTAAAGCAAAATTTGTTACTACAGCAATACCTGTCGAAACTCCGTACTATCAAGATTTTGAAAACGACAATGCTTTTAATGATTTCCAAATTTTAACTTATAGCGATAAGACTGACGGAGTAAATGCCTGGGTTGTTGGTTCTGCAACGACTACGGAAGGAGGCGACAAATCTATGTATGTGTCAAAAGATGATGGAGCAACACATAGTTACGATAATGGTAATGAAACTAATGCTTGGGCGGTTTTGACTGTTAATTTTGGAGAAGAATCGGAATATCATCTGTCATTTGATTACAAAGTCCCTGGTGGTGATGTTAGTGGTAATTATGCTTATGATTACCTATCAGTATTCGTTGTGCCGACAACAGAAAGTATACCTGATGATTATCAGAGTGTTTATATTCCTGCTTCTTGGACAAAAGTTTTGGACAAGAAATGTGAAGTTGCCGATTGGACTCACGAAGATATTATTCTAAACGGAGTATCCGGTGCTATCAAAAACATTATCTTCCAATGGAGAAATGATTACAGTGGCGGAAATCAAATACCTGCCGCAATAGATAATATTTCTATTACCGGTTCTGCTTGTGCAACTCCATCAAATGTTAGTGTTTCCGAAATAACTTCGACGACTGCACAAGTTACTTGGGAGAATACTGGTAGTGCAACAGCTTGGAATGTTAAATACAAAACAGATAATGAAACGGAATGGTCTGAAAAATCTGCAAATACAACTTCCGTTGAATTAACAGAGTTGGAATCTGCAACACAATATAGTGTAAAAGTTGAAGCATTATGTGGTGATGAAACCAAAGCATCCGAAGCCATTAAATTTACTACCGAATGTTCGGTAACGAAGGTAACGGATGATATATCTTGGCAAGAAACCTTTGCTGACGAAGATAATCTTTACTGCTGGGAATACAAGAGTTGGTATGTTTACAATGGTGGTATGAAATGTTTATATTATGGTGGAGACGAACTTATTTCACCTGTGTTTGATTTGACCGAAGTAACAACACCTTATATCACATTCAAACATAATGAATACGGTAGTTATAGCAGTTGGCAGGGAACAACGCTATATGATACACTGAAAGTATTGTATCGTGTTTCGGTGGGAGATGAATGGGTTGAACTTGCTTCATACGCTAGTGAAAATGAAGGAGCATTGCAAACTGTTACATTGGCATTGCCGAACAAAAGTGCAACATATCAGATATGTTTCTCTCACATATCAAATGATGCTAATGGCGTTGTCATAGATGATGTTGAGATATTCAATAACGAAAACGGTGAGCAACCACAGCCATGCGACGTTCCTACGAATTTGACGGTAACGACTAAGACACAGACAACAGCAACTATAACCTGGGAAGGCAGTGCTGCTTCATATGAGTTGCAATTGGATGGTAATGCTTCACAAGATGTAACAGCAACGACTTATATATTTAACGACCTAGCAGCAGGAACGACCTACACAGTAAAAGTTCGTGCTGTTTGTAGTGAAGAGACTACTTCCGACTGGGCAACAATCACCTTTACAACAGAAGAGGAAGAAACACCAGAGCCATGCGATGCACCTACGAACGTAACCGTATCCGAGCTTATACCGACAACGGCAGTTATTTCTTGGGAAGGCACGGCAGAGACTTATGAAGTAACTGTTGGTGATAAAGCACCTGTAAATGTACAAACTAACTCTTACACTTGTTCAGGCTTAACGGCTAATACCACTTACACTGTCAAAGTTCGTAGTATATGTGGCGAAGATAATTTCTCTGAATTTGTAACAACAACGTTTAAGACATTGGAAGACGAAAGTGGTTTGACAGATGTAGAGAACGGATTGAGTGTTAAAGTACATCCTAACCCAACAACAGACAATGCAACATTGGAGATTAAGGGCATTAACGGAAGTGCAAAATTAATTGTAACTGATGTTAATGGTCGAGTAATTGACGATGTAAATGTATCTGACGGTGTTGAGACAATAATTATCAATAGTGAAAGATACGCAAGCGGCGTATATTACGTAAGAGTAATGGGCGAAGGTATCAACAAAACAACTACATTGATTAAAAAATAATCAAACGGAGTTTTCAATTTTCAAAGGTGGAGTTTTAATAACTCCACCTTTTTTGTTACAAAAATTTTAGCACTTATCACCAAATTAGTATTAGACATTAGCAAAATAATTACTCACACTAATTCGCTAATGTTTAGTTTAATACTGCAAAATCAATAAGTGATATTAATTTTCTATGTGATATTTTTGAGAAATTTATTTGGTTACTTTGAGAAATAGTTGTATCTTTGCGGCAATAAAATCTTAGCAAGACGCGTAAACTTAAATTGACTAATCTTAAAAATAAAATAACTTATTGTTAAATTAATACTTTTATTAAAATGAAAAAAAAATTTCTTACCGTATTAGTGGCGGTATTTTTAGCCCTAAGCGGCTTCGCTCAGGTTTCTAATTTGAGTGAAGGGTTTGAACAAATCACATTCCCTCCTAATGGCTGGACTGTGAAAAATGATTCGGGTGTTAATCAATGGTTTCGTAGTACGAACGAACCACATACGGGTTCAGCACATGCTCGTATAAATTACAATGGTACCTATGTCTCTCGATTGATTACACCGAAGATTTCTGTATCTGCAAGTACTGCTTTTAGATTTTATTATGCGGTAGCCGATGCTTATTATGGAAATAACACAACATTTAGAGTAGAGATAACAACGGATACATCTTCCGAAGGCACTTGGGAAACTTTACTTCCGATTGATAATCTTTCATCGCATACGAATTATGTGTATGTTGCAAAATCCGTAGATTTGTCAGAGTATGCAGATCAAGATGTGTTTATTGCCTTTTATGTGCAAAACGCAAGTGGATGTTATATTTACGTAGATGATGTCGAGATAGGCGATTGTTTTTCTCCTACTGGTCTTGCAGTAAGCGAAGTGACGCCTCATACTGCAACAGTTTCATGGACGGGTACTGAAAATGATACATGGAAACTTTCTTACAAAACTGCTGATGATGAGGAATGGTCTGATGATATTTCTTTGACAGAAGCAAGTTATGATTTAACAGATTTAACTTCTGAAACGGACTATATGGTCAGAGTTGCTACTGATTGTGAAAGTGGGGGGGGGGAAAAAATTTCTGATTATAGTACGATTAATTTTACAACCGGCATTGCTTGTCCTAAGGTTACAGGTCTTACATACAGTGATCTTACGGACAATAGTGCGGTTATTTCTTGGACGGCTTCCGAAAATACATCTTCTTATAATCTTTCTTACAAAGAGAATATAGAAGATGCAGACTGGACAGAAATATCTATAAGTGATGATACAACCTATAATATGACAGGATTAGATCCTGCGACGGCATATATTGTTAAAATTGTTGCCGATTGTGGGGATGAAGGTCTTTCGCAAGCTACAACAATAACAGTTGTAACAAAGGCAATTCCTGTTGATGTTCCATATACACAAGATTTTGAAAGTTCTGATATTAATGACTTTCAAATTTTGACTTATGGAGGTAATAATGCTTGGGTTATAGGCGAAGCTACTGCCAATACAGAAGAAGGTGTTGAAGGTGGTAAATCTATGTATATATCGCAAGATAATGGCGAAAACAACACTTATGATATAACCGCTGGCACAAATTCCTATGCAGTTTTGACTGTCAATTTTGGAGATTTGGCTGAATATACTTTGTCATTTGATTATAAGGTTCCGGGAGGAGAGTCGACATCTAGTAGTTCTATTTACGATTACTTATCTGTGTATATGGCTCCTACGACAGAAAATATACCTACAACGACCTCCAGTCCTACAATTCCAAGTACATTTATTACGATATTGGAGAAAAAATGTAAACTCTCTAATGACTGGGAACATTTTGAGGGTGTTTTAGTCGGAGCAACAGGAACGACACAAAACATTATATTCCATTGGAGAAATGATGGTAGTTCGGGAACACAACCCCCTGCGGCAATAGACAATATTTCCATTATGGGTTCGGATTGTACAATGCCGCTTAATCCAGTTGTTTCAGATATAACGAGTAATTCAGCAACGGTATCTTGGACTTCTGCCGAAAATATTACCGATTGGGTAATTTCTTATAAAATGCCTTTTGATGAAGATTGGACAGAAGTAGAAGTATCGGGAGAACCAACTTATGAATTAACAGAATTAACTCCAAAACAACAATATACAGTAAAAATTGCTGCTGTTTGTGGTTCAACAAATACAGCAGCAGCTCAAACAACATTTACAACATTAGTTGCTACTGCTGAAAGTCCATATACCCAAGATTTTGAAGGTATTGTTAGTGAATTTGACTTTTTCAGTTATACTTCATCTACTTCTGTGTATAAAAATGTTTGGTCTATTGGAACAGCTACAGCTACAACCGAAGATGGTAAATCTATGTATATATCGCAAGATAATGGTGCAACTAACTCCTATAATATTGATGCTACAACCAACTCTTATGCTGTCATAACTGTTAATTTCAATGATAATAAGTTGAATTATAATCTATCATTTGATTATAAAGTCCCAGGAGGAGAAGGTGCCGTGGATTATTTATCGGTATATGTTGCTCCTGAAACAGCGGACATACCTACAAAAACAAGTGCTCCTACATTTCCAAGTACATTTGCTAAGATATTTGAGAAAAAGAATTTCGTGTCGGATTGGACACATGTGAATGTTCCATTAGAAGATATAGAAGAAGGTTCTTCTCGAAAGATTATTTTCCATTGGAGAAATGATTATAGTGTGGGGACTCAACCTCCTGCTGCAATAGATAATATTTCTATTGTTGGTTCGGATTGTTCTGCTCCTTATGATTTAGTGGTTGAAGAAATAACCGAAACAACTGCTGAGGTATCTTGGTCTCAGGACGGCGATATAAATTCTTGGAGTGTTCAATATAAGGCAGTGGGTGAAACAGAATGGCAAACAGTAGATGCTTCTCAAACTAATGCTACGCTTACAGATCTTGTTGCAGGAACGAAATATACTGTTAAAGTAGAAGGTCTTTGTTCTGATGAATCTGTTAATAGTTCTCAGATTGCAACATTCTTTACTGTTTGTAGTGATATAAGCTTAAGTGAATTGGACGATAATACTTGGAAAGAAACCTTTGAAGGTATTTCATCTTTGAACGATGTATGTTTCAATGCACTGGAAAGTGCGACTTCTTATAGTGTTCAATTTCCTACTGTAACAAATCTTATCTCTCAAGGCTCTGCTCACGTTGGAGGAGATGTTGATGGATCATACGGTGCAGGATATGCTTTGGAATGCAAAGGTGGTAACAATTTATTTGTTCTTCCTAAATTTGCCGATGATATAGAGCAATTGCGTTTGAAATTTTGGTATCGTCAAAATTCTACTTATGCATCGAATACAGGAAAAATGGAAATAGGTGTTATGACAGACCTTGAAGATATTTCTACATTTGTATCTGTTAAAACTCTTACACCTAAACTTACATCATCTTATAATTATTATCTTGATGTTGTTGATTTCAGTATCACAGATTTATCGGGTAGTGAGTACTATATTGCATTCAAATATACTTCTACATATTCTTCTACTTCTTGGTATTTTGATGATATGGAAGTCGGATATGCTTCGGATTGTTCAAGTATAGACATTAATAGTGTTGCAGTTTCAAATGTAACATCTACTACGGCAACCATATCTTTCACAGATCCTAATGAAGACCATAGTTCTTGGAATGTTTATTACAAAACATCTGATGAAACAGAATATGAGTCTCAAAGTGTAGATAATCCACAAGAATCAGTAATCACAGGACTTACTCCTACTACAACTTATCAGGTTTATGTAGTAGCTGATTGTGGTGGAACTGAATCTCAGGATAAATCTACTTTGGTATCATTCACTACAACTGTTGCTTGTCCTACACCTACAAACTTCACTTTGGTGAATAAGTCAGCAAATGAAGCAACTGTAACTTGGGGTACAACCGTAGAGGCTAATTCTTGGAATGTTTCTTACAAAAAGGCTACCGATGAAGAATGGACAGTAGTCGAAGTATCAGATGAACCGCCATATACATTGACAGAATTAGATGCCTCAACAACTTACAATGTAAAAGTTTCTGCTGTTTGTGATGAAACCACTTCAAACGAAACATCATTAACATTTGTAACGACAGCTATTCCTGTTGAAATTCCATACACGCAAGATTTTGAGGGCGAAGAGCCTTTGAACGACATACAAAGATTGACTTATGGTGGAAATAATGCTTGGTCAATTGGAGAGGCTACTGCTAAGACAGAAGAAGGTGTTGAAGGTGGTAAATCTATGTATATATCGCAAGATAATGGTACAACAAATTCCTATGATTTAGATGGTGCTACTAACTCTTGGGCTGTTATTACTGTTAATTTCGGAGATTTGGCTGAATATCGCTTATCATTTGATTACAAAGTTCCAGGGGGAGAAAGTTCTTATGACCACTTATCAGTATATGTTGCTCCTGCAACTGAAGATATACCAACTACATCATCTGCGCCTACAATACCGAGTACATTTACTAAGATATTGGAGAAAAAGAATTTCATATCTGATTGGACTCATGTAAATACTGTTTTAAACGGAGTAGCAGGAACTACACAGAACATTATCTTCCATTGGAGAAATGATGGTAGTCAGGGTACTCAACAACCTGCTGCAATAGATAATATTTCTATTGTGGGTTCGGATTGTGTTGCGCCAAGTGATCTTATTGTTTCAGATATAACTGATAATTCTGCAACAGTATCTTGGACTTCCACAGGAATTTCTTCTGACTGGAAACTTTCTTACAAGGCGAATAATGAGGAAGAATGGACAGAAGTAGATGTATCGGGAGAACCTACATATACATTATTAACATTAAATCCTGCAACTGCATATACTGTAAAAGTTCTTAGTGTTTGTGGCGAAACGAATACAGAAGAAATTCAAACTATATTTACAACAAATGCTGTCCCTATTGACGTTCCATACACACAAACATTTGATACTGAAGAACCTATTGATGAAATATTAGTTTTGACTTATGGTGGCAATAATGCTTGGGTAGTTGGAGATGCTACGGCTAATGGAGAAGGTGGCAAATCCTTATATGTATCAAAGGACAATGGAGCAACAAATTCCTACGATGTAGATAAGTCTACTAACTCTTGGGCAGTTATTACTGTTAATTTCAATGATAATAAAGCGGAGTACTACCTATCATTTGATTATAAGGTTCCGGGCGGAGAGATGTCATATTCCAATAGTACTATTTATGATTACTTATCTGTGTATATTGCCCCTGCAACAGAGGAAATGCCTACTGAGTCATCTGCTCCTATAATACCAAGTACATTTACAACTATATTGCCTAAAACAACATTATCTGTATCCGATTGGACTAATGTAAATGTTAAGTTAGAGGGTATTGAAGAAGGAACTTCACGAAAACTTATATTCCTTTGGAGAAATGACATTAGTAATGGCGAGCAATCTCCTGCTGCAATAGACAATATTTCTATTATAGGAACAGATTGTGGTTTGCCAAAAGATGTTACTGTTTCGGAAATAACTACAACGGCTGCAACGGTTTCTTGGACTTCACCTGCAACGGTTTCTTCTTGGGTTGTTAAATACAAGAAAACTTCTGATACAGATTGGCAGGAAGAATCTGCAAGTACAACGTCTGTAACTTTGACGAATTTAGATGCTGCTACTTCATACCAAGTAAAAGTATCTTCTATCTGTGGCGAAGAAAATATAGAATCTTCTGTTGTTTCATTCAAGACTGCATGTGATGTAATAACAGTAACCGATGATAATTCATGGACAGAAGATTTCTCTACTTCTGATGCTTTAGATTGCTGGACATACACTTCTGGTAAATGGTCAGTTTCAGATGCTGAAAATGCATTACATCATGGATATACGTCAGGATCTTCTGACTATATCTATTTTCCTGTGTTTGATTTGTCAGGTGTAACCAATCCTTATGTTTCGTTCAAGTACAGATTAATTGAGTATTCCGAATACTATTCGTCGTATTATGATACGTTAAAAGTATTCTATCGTACTTCTCAAACAGATGATTGGACAGTACTTACAACATTATATAACGAGTCCGATACTTATCAATATGATACATTGGCATTGCCGGACAAGAGTGCTACATATCAGATTAGTTTCTATTTAGGAAGTAACGATGCTGACGGTGTTTATGTTGATGATCTTGTTATCTTCAACAAGGTAGATGGCGAAACACCACAGCCTTGCGATGCACCTACTTCATTGGCAGTAACATCTAAGACGCAAACATCGGCAACCATTACTTGGGCAGGTAGTGCAACATCATACGATGTTCAATTGGGTAACAACGCTTCTGTAAATGTAACTGCAACAACTTATACGTTTGATAATCTAACACCAGGAACATCTTACACTGCAAAGGTACGTGCAAATTGTGGCGAAACAACTTCCGATTGGGTAACAGTAACATTCACAACAGAGGAAGAAGAACAGCCTACATGCGAAAAAGTAACGAACTTAGTCGCAACAACAACTTACAATTCAGTTATCTTGACTTGGAATGGTGATGCTGCATCATACGATGTTCAGTTAGGCAACAACGCTTCTGTAAATGTAACGACAACTTCTCATACATTCAATAACTTGACAGCAAGTACGACCTACACAGCGAAAGTACGTGCAAACTGTGGTAATGGTCTAACGAGTGAGTGGGAAAGCATTAACTTCACAACCGATGCAGAACCGTCCGAGGACTGCGATGCACCTACGAATGTAACTACAAATGAGATAACACAAACAACAGCAGTTATCAGTTGGGAAGGCACGGCAGAGACTTACGAAGTAACTGTTGGCGATAAAGCCCCTGTAAATGTATCTGCTAAATCCTATGCTTGTTCAGGCTTAACGGCAAATACAACTTACATAGTTAAAGTTCGTAGTATCTGTGGCGACGGAAAG
>NWBO01000108.1 GCA_002633275.1 Bacteroidales bacterium Phil12 | reverse complement strand
GTGTGGAAACGCATTAATGTAAAGACTTATTACAAGGTTGATTTCAGTACAGACGAGCTAATAAAGAAAGCGATTGATGCAATTGATAAGCACCTTATCGTTACAGAAATCCGTATTGTAGTAGAAGGTGGTTCATTGGAAAATATACGTGATAGAGAGTCGCTGGAGGCTGGCGTAGCCATGACAGCAGGTAAGTCTCGCACTATCCGTGTGAGTGAAGCAATTGGTAATTCTGTGCGATACGACTTAATAGGCAAACTGGTTGAATCAACAGGTCTGACCCGTAAGACCATTGTGGAAATATTAAAAGGTATTAAGCCGACAACTTTCTATCAATTTAAGATGAATCCTGAAGAGTTCATCATTAAAACAAGTAACATTATCAATGATGCTAAAGCTATTGCAGTCATTCAAAAGATTGCATACGAAAAAACAACGAATACCTATGATATGGAAATCTTTACAGAAAGCACCATTCGTGGTAAGTTAGGCGTAAATGCAATTGAGAGTGCAAAATCTTTGTATGATATTGTCGTAGTAGATAGTCAAGGGGTTGAAAAGAATTTTGCAGAAGCATTGGAAAGTCAGGATGATGTAGAAGTTTATACAAAACTACCTCGTGGATTCTATATTAACACTCCTATGGGTCATTACAATCCAGATTGGGCAGTAGCATTCAAAGAAGGCAGTGTGAAGCATATCTATTTCATTGCAGAAACTAAAGGTAATGATTGGCAAGAGTCTCAGCTGAGAGGTTCGGAAGAGGCTAAAATAGAGTGTGCACGTCGCCACTTTGCAGCTATCAGTGATTGTAAAATTCAATATGGAGTAGCTAAAGACTATCAGACATTGTATAATCTTGTAACAAAGTAATTGTAGAAAATCACATTATAAGTATCTATGGCAAAGAAAATGAATAGGGCTACAAATGCAGGTGTAAATGCAATTACAGGCTTTGCATTACAAAGGAATACTGCTTTGTATTTAATTCTTAACGACTATGAATCAAAGTACAAAGATGCTAACTATTTTGTATGTCTAGAGCATCATGATGATTGCCTTATATGTTTTCTTGATAATAACAATCATATTGAAACTATTAATGCCTATCAATCCAAGAAGAAATCTCCTAATAAATGGATTTTAAACGATGAGCTTTTAGAAATCCTTGAAAAAATTCTTTGTACAGGAAAAGCATTAGTAGATGATATTTCTTACCAAAAGTCAAAAGATTATTCGCACTCTTTGTTTTTTGTAACTAACCAAACAATTGAGTTAAAAAAATCATCTGATAGTGTTATTGTAAAAGAAGATAATACTTGTGTTAATTATAATGATTTACCAAACACTATTAAGGATTATATAAAAAAAAGTATAACAGATAGTGATCTTCACAATCACTTGGAACAATTGAATGTCCTTGGGATTGACTTAAGTAGAACTGCTATTAATCAAGAAGATCAATTAGTTGGAAAGATTGAACGAATTTTTGGGAATAAGATAGAATCTGCTAGAGCAGCTTTAAATCTGATATTGGAATTATTTCAGAAAATCGAAAGTACGTATAACAATGGTAATGTAGCATCATTGCTAGATGAAAGTAAAAGGGTATCTTCTGTTGAAATAAATAACGCTTTCAAAATTATAACTACCAAGAGTAAGTGCTTTAAATACTGGAGGGAGCAAAAATCTCAAATATGTAGAGCATTAAAAATTCCTATTAAGGAACGAGAATTATTCAAATTCCACTTTGAATCAGCTTTTGATTATTTTAAACTAGATACCAGTACAGAGCATCTGATAGTTAAAAAATTCGTCACAGAAAATATCAATAGTATAGAAGATGTCTATGA
>NWBO01000107.1 GCA_002633275.1 Bacteroidales bacterium Phil12 | reverse complement strand
CACAAAATATTTTATAGTGCCCAGTTCCGTTATAATCTTTTCCTTTGCTTTTATAATATTGGCATACATATCCTAACATACTGAGAACATTACTCTTAAGAAAATAATGTTTTACTTTGACAGCCTGTTTAGCAGTATCTTCACCGTGTTCAACAGCATTGTAATAGTATGCAAATTCTTTGTGAAGATCTGCATCTGCTGCTCCTAAAAAGACATGTACAGTTCCATTACCGGATCCAATTTTACGATCAGGTAATAAAATTTCATCCTTGACATCTTCCCAGTTTAAAAAGATGTCACAGACAAGCTGGTTAAAACCAACAGATTCCATTTTATCATTATATTTCTGTTCCATACTTTGTAATGTCTATTTGTTTTAATAATGCCATTAATACGTCTACAACTATGCTATTACCCGATTGTTTATATGTTTCTGTGTCTGAAACTACAATCTTGAACGAATTGTCAAATCCCATCAAGCGTAAACATTCTCTCGGAGTCAGTTTTCTGAAACGTCCCATACTTGAATCTATTTCATCTGACGAGGCTTTCATCATACGAGCAATATTAGTGTCTGAACAATCAAGAGCATACTTTTCTGGTTGATTGATAGAATAATAATCTTCCTCGTAATCAGAGACACAAAACAGGCATTCGTCTGTTTCAGGAGTTTCTTTATCTTCGTTTAATTTTGGGTGAAAAACAAAATCCCCATGCCAATTAAATTGCTGATTCCTTTTCTGACAAAGAGCCACATCTCCATTTACCTGGGTATAACTTTTCTGATAATTAATACTTCTTGTCACAAATTGTGCCCCTTTACTCTTCAAAAGATACTTCTTATCGAATTCTACATCCAAAAAATCGTACATACTTTTTTCCAATGCAATAGGAGCTGGGTATTTAAACTCCGTTTCTTGTTTAAAACCTATACAATATATTCTGTCTCGACTTTGGGGAATACCATAATCCTTTGCATTGAGAACCTGGAAATACACCTGATAGCCACAATCGTTTTCAAATGTTTCTTTAATCACATTCCAGGTTTTGCCTTTATCATGGCTCAGCATTCCTTTAACATTTTCAAAAATAAATACTTTTGGCTGACATTCTATTACAATACGTGCAAATTCTCTGAACAGAGTTCCACGAGTATCTTCAAAACCTCCATGCTTTCCTCTCAAAGAGAACGCCTGACAAGGAGCTCCACCTACAAATAAATCTACTTTACCTTTATAAGGTTTTGCATCAAAGTCATGAACGTCAGTGTGCCATTGTTGTTCTGTTATAGGATAGTTTGCAAAATATGCTTTTTTACAGTTTGCATCAATATCTCCAGCGAACTGAATCTGACATTTTAATCCCAATCTATGAAAAGAATGTTCAATGGCACCAATGCCACTGAAAGAAGTTGCAAGTCGAACCGTCCGTTCGGGATAGGAAAATTCCATTTGCCTCCAGTCTCTTTCTACATCAAGATTACTTTTCGTATTTTGTATGTCATCAAATCTATTCTTCATTATCTCTACCATATTTTGTAATATCCATCTGCTTGAGCAAAGCAATGAGTACATCTACTACAATACTGTTACCTGCTTCCATATATGCAGATGTGTTACTGACAACCAACTTAAAATCATCTTTAAAACCCATAAGACGCAAACACTCCCTAGGAGTAAGTTTACGCAATCCGTCAATACCTTTTGCTTTATTATATGTAACATAGTTATCAACACCTGCCCTATGCATTTTATGCATAGAATGAAGGAGCGGACGGGCTATGTCCAGGTCTGTTTTTACAGGTGTTTTGAAGTTCTTTGTTCCTGTACATAGAACATATTTTGCTACCTTCTCAGATAAATAATATTTGTCATCCACCTCATTTATTTGAAATATGAAATCATTGAATTGTTCCTCTGAAGTACCATTAATAAGACCATCACGATGTTTTTTTTCTTGAGAAAGGACTTTCAACCTCGATTTTGCATCATAATACTCACTCCCAACATAATCTTCCAAGAAGTCATACATTTTATATTTAAGAGGTATTGGTGCCGGATATTTAAACTTTGTAGGTTTCTTAAAACCTATACAAAACAACCGTTCTCTAGTTTGAGGAATACCATAATCTCTTGCATTTAAGAGTTGATAATGGACATCATACCCACAATAATCACGGAAAGTATTATATATGACTCCCCATGTTCGTCCCTTATCGTGTTTGAAGAGTCCTTGTACATTCTCAAAGATAAATACTTTAGGTTGACACTCTTTCACGACACGAGCAAATTCCCGAAACAACGTTCCACGAGTATCTTCAAAGCCAAGTTGTTCTCCAACTATTGAAAATGCCTGACAAGGAGCGCCTCCTACAAATAAGTCAACTTTACCCTTATAAGGTGTAGCATCAAACTCGTGTATATCAGTATGCCATTGTTCCTCTTTAATATCGTAATTGGCAAAATATGATTTCTTGCAATTTGCATCAATATCTCCAGCAAATACAATTTTTGATTTTAATCCTAATCTTCGTATTGCATATTCTATTGCACCAATACCACTAAACGAAGTTGCAAGCCGTATGGTTCGTTCTGGATGTGAGAACTCCCTTTCAATCCACAATTTCCCTTTAGTATCAATATTATCAGGTGTATTTTGAATATCAGTATTGTCAATCATTATATACTATTCCTTTATTATTTCAAATGTCCATCCCAAAGCCTTAGCTATTCCAAGAACTTTGATAATATTTGTTCTGTCCCATTCTACACAAATCACAAAATTCACACCGTCACCACTTGTAAGTATATCATTTATAAAGTAGTGATTATGATCTTCACCTAGCTCCCTCCAATTCTTTGCACTTTCAATATCTTCCTGAATAAACTCATATTGTGCAAATCTTCCTAAATAATCCCGCCGAAAAGTGGCTTTTAATTCACTTAGCGTCGTTTCAGGAGATAACTTCAAGAACTGTTTCACAATGGCAAGAACTATTTCGCGCTTTGTATATTTACCTTCTCCATTCAAGGAAAGATATATACGTCCCTTTAAATCCTCGTTCGTGTAATCAATATCCACAGGAGTAACTTTAGGTTGGACAGCTTCAAGTGTTGTTCTGAGAATTACATTCGGACGCTTTTCAAAAATATCGCTACCTACAAATTTAGCCAAAAACTGAACATAATTAAAAAACTTATCCGTTTTTGCCTTTTGTATTACACTCATATGAGGATTCTTTGGCGTTTGCGTATTCTCTGACAGGTCGTATGACTTCATCTCTGATGCTTTGTTGTATGCAAGAAATTCAAGATATTGAACTTCCGTCTTACTTAATGTTGCACCATCGCTAGCCAAGAACACCATTACTTCATCCCAAAAATCTTTCTTAGAAAGATGCTGCACAATTCTTTTGGTAAAGTCGTCAGTTTCTCCAATATAAGCTTTCCTCTTATCCTTATTTACCAAAATATAGAGGGCCGGATTCTGCAAATCATCATTGAAATCTTTCAGAAAATTATTGTCTTCGCGCTTGATGTTGTACAATTTACACATACAATCATCCATGCTCACTATTCTAGAACCATTGAGATCGTCGTTATGTAGATATGTATATATTGTTGTTGCCATATAAACTCCCTTATCCTTTAAAGCCAAGCTCTATAGCTTTTTCAACTATCTTTAAGGCATACTGAGCCTGTTTCAATGAATTGAATGCACGGTTACGTGAACGCATTGTCCCAAAATTGAATGCAGCCTTCCTGTCTAATGGAGTAAGTAAGTCTCGTGTTTTTGCCCAATTTGCTAATGCGAACCAATAATTTGCTTCTATAGCCTCTGCTTCTTTAATTCGACTCCGTTGAGCTTCATTTAAGCATGAGCCGTCTTCGTTTGTCTCTTTCTGCATTAAATCCTGACCAAACTTCTCAAAATCTCCTAATTTTAATTTAAGCCTGTTCCAGCATTCAGTTTTTTTACTCCATTCACCAACATTGGATGATTGATTACCTCCACTTGTACTACCAGTAAGATGCATCCATACTAAAGGTATTAATTCTTCGATGCGATCGATCACCTCTTGCTGAATCATTTGGTTTTCCCAAATGTAATCCAAATTAAGTTTCTTATCCGACAGAAAAGAAATTGCAGCCATCAGGTAAGTATTCATATTTGCTTTATAGCCACCTAGTTTCTTAGATTTAACAATGGAATCAATCGTATTGAACAGAATACATTTGGCAACAATATGTTTGAAATAAGTACTGGTCACCAATGGCTTATCTCTCTTTATATCAGTCACAAACGTAGTATAATTTTTCTCCGCACCACGACATACATTATAAGGTTGCATATTCCATGAAGCCTCATATTTTGCTATATCCGTCTTAGTAATCTTTTGATTTTTAGGATATTCCCGTTTAAAAGACTTTTCGTTGAAACCACTGAGTTGAGCCAACTGATCAATATATTGTCCACGTGTACGTTCAAAATACCATTTGCATACTGGCTTCGAATTTCCATTAGGTACCCATTCTGTGCGGCTGTATTTCTCCAAATCAATCAGATAAGGTTCATTTGCGGAAAAATCAGAATTTTTGATTGCAGTCTGACTGTTGGCAGATGTAGAAATGGCTTTCACTATTTCATCGCTATTCTCAACGTCACGAATTACACTGACTTTCATAGGTACAAATACTTTACTCAATTCTACCTCTTTGTCATGTAAACATGCAGCAATTGAGGCTGTTGTCTGACCTCCATTAACTATCTGCCAGTCATACAAACGGGTGATATATAATGTACCATCTACGTCTTTAACTTCAATTTCACTGGCTGTTGTAGATATACCATTATTATATGAGAAGAACATATCCGGCTCTTCACGTAAAGTTTTTCTGATGCCTTTATTTACTTTACCTTTAAACTGCAGGAATGTACGTACATTTTTTTCCAACAAAACCTGTTGATATTTTTTATATATTTTTGCAAGGGTACCACCAGGAATAATCGCCATATAAGCATCAACAAAAGGATTTTCTTCGCTCATCTTGAGACATTGGAGCTCCGTGTTATATTCTGTAGGAAAATCTATTTCTACTTTTTCTTTGCCGGCTCTTATATTATGTTGCTGATACACACGCTGCATATCCCAAACATTAAATTCGATAATATATTCTCCATCATCGGATTCAACAGCAGCACCAGCAGCATCCGATTCTGTTAGTCCGTCAGTAATGACATATAAACGCAATTGGTTAATCTGCCCTTTTGTACTCTGTACCAGTTTTGCAACTTCTACAATCTCATCATTGCTGCTAACATCTATAGACTTCAGCAGTGTATTATTCATTGATTCACGATAGAATGACATAAGATAATTAAATCCCTGTTCAATCTTACTTTTGTTAATCTTACCCAGCAATGTATCAGCTTTAATTAAGTAAAATAAGTCGAGAGATTCAGCTTCATCGTTATAGTCATACGCAGTAATACGCGTACGTGTCTTTTGAAATGCACATAACTCTGGAGCATTGACTTCTCCATTATCTTCTATATATTCCAAGATAGCACTGGCTAGTTCCAGGTCCGGGTCTGTTTTACCCATTTCTATAGCCATCTTAATATTTTCTTGAAATTCTTGAGCAAATTCTCTAATATCCATAATTTCTAAACATCAAGTTTTTATTAACACCCCCAAACAGTAATTGTCTACTAATTATCAGTTTGTCTTAATCAATTCTGATATAACGGGGTTCATCTTTTGTTGAAATAAGTAAGTCTCTCACATCTACACCCAAAACTTTTGATGCTTCAACAAGAGTCTCCAAACTCGGCTGCGATAGATTTGTACACCATTTACTTACTGTAGCGGGATCCTTACCGAGTTCCTCAGCCAACCATTTGGCTGTTTTTTTCTGTTCGACTAGTACGACCTTAATTCTATTAATATCTTTGTTTGCCATCGTCAGAATATTTAAACCAATTACAAAAGTATATTTTTTCCCAATATAACAGAAAGAAATCTCTGAATAACGCTCAATTCATTGCGTTTTACATCTAACTAAATGCTTTATATGACTAAAATCCATAGACTTACTCTAGCTATTTTTTATAGTTTTTAAAGGGAAAAATCTATATCTTTTAACTCTCTTCAATCAGACCATAAGGTGGAATTATAATAACACTCATTTTTATCTGTTGTATTTCTAGTCACCAATATATAAATTTGAATCTTTAAAATGAAATGGCAATAACTACGCATTCTATAAAATAACTTACTGTTTCTTAGTAATTAAACGTGAAACAATATTATTCTCTTCATCTATTCCAAGTAAATTGTTTAATGACGTAAATGCTGTAATATGTAAGCCATTATACTGGCAACGTATAATATCTTTAAGCTTTTTGATGAAACCTTGAAGTTCCTTCATTCAGCGTTACAAATTCCGTATATTACATCACAACGATTTCCTCTTCTGTAAACCACTCTTTTCTGATCGCATCAGTCTTCACCCCTTCAGGATTATTTGTATACATCACAATTGCAAGTGAATCTTTTGCTCTAGTACAAGTAACATAAAATAATCTCTGAGTACGTTCAACAGAAGTTTCTTTACCATCACTAATATTCTTCTTATCTATATCTGATAAATCTTTTATACCAAACAATTTGTCATAGCTGAACATATTACCTTTAGATTCAGAATCATCTATAATTACCATAACTCTATCAAATTCTAATCCTTTAACCCCTTGATGAGTATCAAATCTAGTATTTTGATTTACGTAATTATTATAAATTTTCACCATTTCGATAGGCAAGTCCATTACATTGACCCATGCAACCAACTCTTCATCGTCTGATTCTTTTACATCATTATAAACTAAATTACTAGCTCTATCTATAACATTTGGAATACTCAATAATTGAGAATTTGATACAGCTCTTACTATTTCACGTATGGTTTTATTTTCTGCAATCAGCGTTGCAGTATTTCTTGCTTCTTCCCTGCATTTTAAATAAGACTCATATGGTTTCTCTGTATTTTGTCTGCTTAATAAAGGTGAGTATTTTTTCAAAATTTCTAATGCACCTCGTCCATCTCCTTCCATAGATTCTGCAATGGGTAATAATTCCTTAGTGAAAAATTCTATTTCCGATACAGAACCCTGAAGAAAAGTCATCTGATATTTTGAAACCCTACTAAGTGAGGCATAAAAACTATCAAATCCCAGCCTACGCGCAGCCATCATGTGTTCCAATGTCAGAATTTTTATGTCTGCATCAATACTACTCCATTTTTTATCATGAGTATACTCACTCATCATTTCCATCACGGTTTGTTCTATTTCATCTTTGTTTATACCATCATATTGCTGAATTACAAAAAGCCTAACAGTACCTTCATTAGCATCTTCACGTGGATCTTGTTCTGCATGAAGCTCAATATCCTTACCAATCGCATTAGCTAATTTAACTATTCGTTTAGCGCAACGATAGTTCATCTTTTTTCTTGGTTTCTCCCATTTGTTAGGGATAATACTTCCTATATTCTCTTTTCCGTCAGTATAAATTCGTTGCTTTTGATCACCAAGCAACCCTAAAGTAAAAATATCTGCATAATTTTTTTGAATTTCAAAAAAGGCATCAACCAATTCTTTTTTTGTATCTTGGCTCTCATCAATCAAAAGTATCGGATATCGTTGTGCTATGATACGTTGCAGCATATCGCTTTCATTAATCATTTGGGCTGAAATTTTAATCACCTCAGCATGTTTCAACGCATTATACTCTGGATTGCTACCATTGGGATTATACACAAACTTCTCTATTGTTTGTGCTTTTGTTAATCGCTCTTTTTGATATTTTAGTTTTTCTACGTTTGCAAAATATGTTTTCGTAGTTTTGTTTTTTGTTTCATCTAATTTCTTTTCTAATACTTTTATGTCTTCTTCGATATAAAAACAATATAATTTCTTAATATCTGCCTGATGATGCCTTATAATATCCCATACAAAACTATGAATGGTTGATATATGAAAAACAGAAGTATAATCCAAACGATTAAAAATTTCATCTGTTGCTGCATTCGTAAAAGTAATAACAGCTACATTCTTTCCCTGCATTAATAGGTCTTTTCCAATCCTATCACGTATTTTTTTTAAAAGAAGAACTAATGAATGTGTCTTTCCAGAGCCAGCTCCGGCAAAAAGAAAAAAACTCTTACGCGGCTTTGAAAAAATACATTTTTCTAGCATTTCGTCAACTTGAGCATCTTTATTATTTTCCATTGTCATTTCCATTAGAGTCCAAATATAATTTCATCCAATTAAGCCCTTCTTGAATATATACAGGGGCTACTAAATCAACAAAATAGTCTTCATAAAGCAGTGAAATTGCAAAATCAGCTTTTTTGAAGCCATTTTTATCTTCTAATTTATCAAATATCTTTTGTTGTAATTCATTGGCTGATCCACATTTCTTTAACAAATTCGCTATTGTTGTAATGGCTCCCATTTTCCGGAGCCCTTCCTGTCGAAATAATTCAAGATTAGTAAATATCAGTGCATCCTCAAAAGTATAAGGACATATTTCTGTAAAATCATTTTTATTTTTATCCCATTTAACATTAACAGGAGTTTGAAATGCAATTCTTACATTATCTACAATCTTTTCTTTTTCTTCCAGTGCTAGCAAGTCGTCTATTTGTTCTTTTTCAGGGAACCAACTTTTAACGGTAGGATTACCTGTTTTATAACCTTTTTCCTTTGCTGTAATCACAGATGGATGTCTTTCTTTTCCATCTTCGCCTATTTTTGTTTCAGTAGCATCTATATCTGTTACTATTAACGTCGCTATTCCAATCTTTTCAATAAGTTGACGGAAACTATGCGCATGTCTTCCATTCACCTCTATAATAGAAATATAGTAAGAATCTAACCCAGCTTTATTAATAAAACTGGGAACAAGAATTTTTTCTGCTGGACCTTCAACAAAGATAACAGCATCTGCAAAAAATATATCACAGTGAGTTAAACGAATATACCTCGTTACAAATTTTTTTGTTTCATCGTCTATCCCAAATGTATTAGATAAGTTCACAACTTTTGAGATAGGTATTTTATCACCTGCATCTATTACTCTTTTGAAATAGCGCATGCAATTCAAATCAAGTTCATTAACAATATGATTTGAATGAGTACTTAGCCCAAGTTGCGTACTTAGCCAAGGAGTCTCTTTTATTAGTTTGTTATTACATAAAGCTTCAAAAGCTTTCTTTACGAATACCTGCTGAGCTTGGGCATGTAGATGTGCTTCCGGTTCTTCAACAAATACAATATGGATAGGCTCAATATTTTTCCCATCTCTTAATGTTTTCAACCATTTTTCTCTAAAGTCTATCAGTTTCAAATAAATAGAAATAAGATTTCTATATCCAAGGCCATTGTACTTTTCTGGAAGTACCAAATCCTCCATACCTTTTATAACAAATTGGACAGCTGAATCATGTTTTATGGCTTCCTCAATTTGAATCTTACTTTGTATTTTTATCTCAGGATTTTGGAATCCAGGATAATTAATATTTTTCAACTCACCAACAGGAACTTCAAGAGTCTTTCTTAATTTTTCATCGTAAGTTTTATTTGCTGTTGCAATACCTCCAAGTAGTTTTAATCCCCCTGAAGTTAGCTCATCATCTTCGTCAATACTGCTCTTATAATATTGCTGGAACTGTTTTGACAACGTATCTATATCATTATCAGCCTGTCCTTCAGGATCAGAAAATTCTCTAGACGCCAGGATCGTGTCTACTCTGATCAACCCTTCTAGTGGATTGTTATCAAGTTCATTGTCAGGAGTCTTTTGCACTTTATCTTCGTCATCAGGATCAAGTTTTGGGTCTATAATGTAATACTTAACACTGAAATACTCTCGTAGATTTGAGCCTTTACCCAAAAAATCACATAAGTTTCTAGGATATAGTTCCGGAAAGTCAGCTTCCTTCCATTCCTCAGTACTCTCTAAAGCTTTTGCCTTTGTTTTGGCTTCTTTGTAATCAGTATAAAGTTTTTTTACATCTTTAGGAACATATTGTCCACGGACTCCCACTCTTTTACCATCCCAAGTACTGATTGATGGTATCAAATGATTTACTCGATACTGCTCGCCATCTTCCACATTTATCCAAATATCCATTGATGGCACAATATCTTCCCATTTGTGGGGACTCAGTAATGCCTCATCTACAGGATCATTTTCCAACCATTTTTCACCAATTTTATTGATTAGTACCCAATTAGTTGCGGTAAACTCTTTTAAAGTAAATTTTTCTGTGTTTCTTAGAAACCAAACAATAGCACTAATTGCTGAAGTCTTACCACTATTGTTTGCCCCAACTAAAATCGTTTCTTGATCACCCAAATCTATGTGGCAATTCTTTAATTTTCTATAATTTCTTATATGAACTGATTGTATTTTCATGATTCTACTTTTGTATTCTCTAAATCTATAACTCAATATTATTAAGCAATTTTATTACTTCATGTATCTCTGAATAAGCTTTTAAATCTTCCGGAGTTTCTTGACACAAGAGACACAGCTTTTCTGAATTATTCATTGCTTTTTCCAAGTCACCATTCTCTATCAAGTACTTATAAAGATTTGTCTTAATGAAATAGCGTTTTGTTTTTTCATATCCGGGCATATACTTCTGCAATTCGGGAAGTAGTTGCTCGTAACTTTCATACTTACGGCAAACTACATTAGGTAAAAAATGCAGCAAAAACCAAAACTCTGTACAAGGATTAGTCTCTATGAATCTTATTTTACCTCCATACTTTTTAGCAGAATACTTCTTTTTAGCATTTTGATAAAGCTGCATTTCAGAAGGGAATTGTAATAGTCTATCCATATCGAATAAACATACTATATAATCATATTGCTTATTCAAATAGGATTCAATCAATTTCAATATATGGCGTATATCACTATGCTGCGGAAAATCAGGAGCTACTTTAAATGGATAGCGACAAGCTATTCTCAAAGAATCAAAATAGAACCATTCAGTTTCTCCTTCTCCTATAATGGCAATACTTTTTGTTACCGTTCGTCCCATTGCATCAATCATTTAAATCAAAATACTGGCTACCCAGGAATGGAAGTTTCACTAATTTACCTTGTTTATATGCATTATAAGGCGAAAGATTCTTATGCAGCCCTAAAGTTGAAAGACGAACAACATTTGTTTGTCCCTGTTCATCTTTATCCGTAAACCATATTGTATCACGGCGTATAAACTCCTCGTTTAATAGGTTAATGTCGTGAGTTGTCAATAGCATTTGTGAAGTCTGATTGCTATTAGCCAAAAATACTTTTATGAAATAAGATAGCAATTCATAATGAATACTTGTTTCAACCTCATCTATGGGTACAAACTGGTTCTTTTTCAGAAGGAAATTCAGTATTACAGCCATTCCTAAAAATCTCATAGTACCGTTTGATTCATACTCTTCAGATAATTCATACAAACCATTCCCGGCCTTATGAGTAAATGTCAATTCTGTATTTGTGATTTTACCTTTTTTCAACATTTCTGATTTTGCATCATCATCAATAGGAGCTTTCTGAATTAGTTGTTCCAGTTCAGGCGTGATAAGTTCCTCTTCTTCATGCAGAGTAACATCTTCAATATTAAAATCCGAAGCTTTTAAAAAGTTCAATATAAATTTTTTCAAATTTCCATCCTTGTCTTTATCCAAATGACGTTTGACATATCCCGACAAAAGCATTCCAGGAGCAAGAACATCTTTTACCTGCTTTGCAAAATAGTCATAGACATCATTTAGCTTAGTCTTCTCTACATTACTGTTTCCAAAAGCAGCAAGCACACTGCAATTGTTTATGGTGTTTCCTGCTATGGCATCCTGATTTTTCTTTGCCATTTTCAGGTTTGTTCCAAATTCTATAACTGAAGAATCTGTATCAGGATCATAGCTACGGCTATATAGTTTTGTAGGACGTATGGATTCATATACAGTTAATGTTTCGGAATATATACGCTTTTTATCAAGTTCAAAGCTAAGAATATACTTCAATTGATTCACATAAAAAGACATAGACATCTTTGTCGTCTTAGTCTTTGAAGTTTCATCTAATAAAAAAGGAACAGCTCTAGTTGTATCATTACGACCTTTCGGCACCCTTAACACCAGCATCTTGAAAAATTCTATAGCTCCCAGCACATTGCTTTTACCAGATGCATTTGCCCCATATATTATTCCTACTTTAAGTAATCTTACACCATCCTTAACTTCATAAGTATATTCATCCGACATGAAACTGTCTGATGAAGGTTCAAAGCTTATTTTTTGAGTCGACCTTATTGAGTAGAAGTTTTCTACTGTGAATTCTGCTATCATAATCAATCTATTTCTTCTTTGATTGCAAAAATACCAAATAAAACAAGAAAACACAATATTATACCGCCAGTTTTTGTAAAATAACTACATTTATTCCGTTTATAATGGAACAAAACTAAATTATTCGCTTACCAACTTTACTTTATCCACGTACTAATATATACGTCCATTAAA
>NWBO01000106.1:1279-1899 GCA_002633275.1 Bacteroidales bacterium Phil12 | reverse complement strand
CAGATTAATGTCAGTCAGCAGGGATTCCTGAAGCATTTGTTGCAGAAGCCTGTTGCGAATTTGCGTAAGCCTTACGGTAATACGATTCGGGAAATGAGGCGTTATGCTTCTTTTATCGGAACCAGCAATCAGAAAGATTTGCTTACCGATCCCAGTGGTAGCCGCCGTTTCATTTGTATCGAGGTGACGGCTCCTATTCAAACGAACGTTACCATCAATTACAAACAGCTGTATGCTCAAGCAATGGAGGCGATTTATAAAGGGGAACGTTATTGGCTGAATGATGAAGATGAAAATATATTGAAACAGACCAACCGTGAGTTCGAACAGGCTAGTCCGTTGGAACAGTTGTTTCATTGTTATCTTAATCCGGTAGAGGAGGAAATGGAAGGCGAATGGCTGACTGCTATGCAGATTTTGAGCTATTTACAGACGAAAACACGGGATAAGTTGGCTATTAGTAAGGTGGGACAGTTTGGACGCGCACTTCAGAAACTGAATATTCCTTGTCGTAAATCTCGTAAGGGGACGCTTTATCATTTGGTAAAGGTGGAGTAGTTTACCCTCACACTTGTAACTCCGATGAATAAAGGATTTTATAAGAATCGCAATTTTCGGGT
>NWBO01000106.1:0-1256 GCA_002633275.1 Bacteroidales bacterium Phil12 | reverse complement strand
ATTTGAAAGTCAAAATATTATTGATTGCTTTTTCAGTTGTAAGTACAATAAATGTATTTTTGCAGGTGTGGAAAACAAAAGCAGTGCTATCAATCCCCGAAAATAAGTTAAGATGGAAGATAAAAGGAAAGAAATAGTTGGCAATGTCATTCGGATACAGCGTTATCATTCTCCTTGTGGCGATTTGATGCTTGGCTCGTTTGAGGATCGGCTTTGTCTTTGTGACTGGGCAGTTGAAAGTCATAGGGATATTGTAGACAGGAGGTTACGGAAAGTGCTGAAAGCCTGTTATGAAGAAAGTACATCCGAGGTTATACAGGAAGCGATTAAGCAGTTGGACGAATATTTCAATGGTGAACGGACTGGGTTTGAAGTGCCTTTGCTTTTTGTAGGTACGGATTTCCAGAAAAGTGTATGGTATAAGTTGCTGGATATTCCGTACGGCTCGACTGTATCGTATGGAGAATTGGCAAAACAGCTGGATATGCCGAAGGCTGTCCGTGCGGTTGCCGCTGCTAACGGCGCGAACGCTATTTCTATTTTTGCTCCGTGTCATCGTGTTATCGGCAGTAACCACACGCTTGTGGGGTATGGCGGTGGTCTTCCTGCTAAAAAACGGTTACTGGATTTGGAAATAAACGGCAAACCTCTGTTATGAATGAGCAAGAAACGCTTGATTATGCACGTATTGCACAGGCAATCGGGTATATAAGGGAGAATTTCAAAAGGCAACCGGGATTGGATGAGATTGCCGGGGAGGTGGCGTTGAGTACGGCGCATTTCCAACGTATGTTTACGGAGTGGGCGGGAGTTAGCCCTAAGAAGTTCTTGCAATATACTAGTATTGAATATGCCAAGAGAATCTTGAATGAAACTCATGCGTCTTTATTCGATGCGGCGCAGGAAACAGGGCTTTCCGGTACGGGCAGATTGCATGACTTGTTTGTAAATATAGAAGGGATGACGCCGGGCGAATATAAAAACGGAGGTGAAAGTCTTTCTATCAATTATAGTTTTGCCAAAAGTCCTTTCGGTGAAATCTTCATTGCGTCTACCGATAAAGGTATTTGTTGTATGGAGTTTGCAGACGATCATGACGCGGCTTTTAACTCTTTACGGAAGAAGTTTCCTAATGCAAAGTTTATCTCGATTGTGGATGAAGTGCAGCAAAATGCTTTATTCATCTTCACGCAGGACTGGAGTAAACTCAAAGAAATAAAATTGCATCTGAAAGGTACCGACTTTCAACTAAAGGT
>NWBO01000105.1 GCA_002633275.1 Bacteroidales bacterium Phil12 | reverse complement strand
AAAAGGCCAGTACAACCGTGCTGCCACTTTGCTCAACGAATTGATTGCCATTCTCAAAGGTACTGATAAGGCAGAGGAATCCCTCTATATGTTGGGCATGAGTTACTATAACCAGAAGGATTATCAGACTGCTGCGCAGACTTTCATTCAATACTACAACGTTTATCCCCGCGGCACATTCACCGAACTGGCACGTTTCCATGCCGGTAAAGCCTTGTATCTGGATACTCCGGAGCCGCGTTTGGACCAATCCGGTACGTATAGCGCCATCCAGCAGTTGCAGATGTTTATGGAATACTTCCCGCAAAGTTCCAAGAAAGAAGAAGCGCAGAACATGATATTTGCCTTGCAGGACAAGCTGGTAATGAAAGAGTATCTGTCTGCAAAGCTTTACTATAACATGGGTAATTATCTGGGCAACAACTATCAGGCTTGCGTCATCACCGCCCAGAATGCCTTGAAGGATTATCCTTATACCAACCTGCGTGAAGACTTGTCCATTCTTATCTTGCGTGCCAAGTATGAATTGGCAGTGTATAGTGTGGAAGATAGAAGAGCCGAACGTTACCGTGAAGCGGTGGATGAATGTTATGCCTTTAAAAACGAATTCCCTGAAAGCAAGTATACGAAGGAAGCCGACCGAATCTTCAAGGAGTCACAGAAAATGCTGGGCGAGGGAGGTGAAGAACAAGAGTAATTAATAATTTGTAATTAATACTATAGATAAATTTATGGATTACAGAAAGACAAATGCTCCTACAACTACGGTGACCCGTGATATGATGGAGTTGTGTGAGGATACTGGTAATGTATACGAAAGCGTAGCGATTATCGGAAAGCGTGCCAACCAGATTAGTGTGGAAATCAAGAATGACCTTTCCAAAAAGCTTGCTGAGTTTGCCTCTTACAATGATAATTTGGAAGAAGTGTTCGAAAACCGGGAACAGATTGAGATTTCCCGCTATTACGAAAAACTGCCGAAGCCGACATTGATTGCAACGCAAGAATATGTGGAGGGTAAGATTTACTATCGTAACCCGGCTAAGGAAAAAGAAAAATTACAGTAATGATACAACGTATTCAATCTGTTTATTTGTTGTTGGTAACTATCCTGTTGGTTGTGGCAATTTGCATGCCTGTAGGACAGTTCATCGGAGCGGACGGAGTGACAGCGCATGTTTTCAAACCTCTGGGAGTGGCTTTGGCCGACGGAGGATTTCAGTCTACTTGGGGCTTGTTCGGGATATTGTTGCTCAGTGCACTTGTTGCCTTCTGTACGATATTCCTTTTCCGTAACCGTATGTTGCAAATACGCATGACGATTTTCAGCAGCATTCTGCTGATAGGCTACTACATAGCCTTCTGTGTATTTATGTTTATTTTGAAGGGTGATTTGGATGCAATGACTTTCCAGTTGGGATGGGCGCTTTGCCTTCCGGTGGTAGCCATCATCCTCAACTATCTGGCCTTCCGTGCCATCTACAAAGATGAGGTGATGGTGAAGGCGGCAGACCGTTTAAGAAGATAAGAAGGTTTATCTACTTGATAATAACAAAAAGCAGACCACGTATTTCATTCGGAATACGTGGTCTGCTTTTTTATCGTTTCCGCTTGAGGTTACAGTCGTTCCATTATACTGTTCCCATTAGAGGAAATTGTCGTCCCTACGTGTGGAAACGGGTGTTTCCTATAAGCATTACTTCTTCAAGTCGAAGAGATAAGTTATCTTGGCCGTAATGACTCCGTGTGCGGAGCGTGAGAAAAAGTCCTTCTTGGTGCTGCCATAGAAATCGGACAAAGCATAGTAGTATCTTCCTTCTACGATGAAATTGCCTGCCTTGGTGCGCAGCTCTATGCCTGCTCCGCCTGCAATGCCGTAGTCGAATTTGTTGTCTATGGCCTTGCCGTGCTGTTCCACGGTGATGTTGGTGTAGGATTCTGCTACAGTGCCGTCCCAGTCGCCGTCTATCTTTTCGCTGTCGCCAAGCAGGAAACCTATCTGCGGACCGGCATGGATGAAGAATTGCAGACCGCGGTCCTTGCCGAATGCCAGATGTGCCAGGAACGGTATTTCCACATAGTTCATGGTGCGGGTGTAGCTCAGTGTGGGATAGTCCTCGTAATACTCGTCCCAACCGTGCTGTGAGAAGTTCAGCTCGATTTGTGCACCGCAAATCATACTGAAATATTTCTCGGAAATGTATCGGGCTGTCACACCACCGTTGATGCCCATCAGATTCTTCTGCTTGACAGAGGGAGAGAAGCTTACGCTATT
>NWBO01000104.1 GCA_002633275.1 Bacteroidales bacterium Phil12 | reverse complement strand
TTGTGGGCGTTGACCTCTGTTTCTCCGCTGATGCGGACGTCATACGGATGATAGTCTATCATACCGCATCCCGAAAGGAACAGGCACGAAAACAGTGCATATAAATTCTTCCTCTTCATCATTACTTTAATAGTTTAGAAAACTAGATGCAAAGATAAAGTTTTCTATCGGGATGGACAATCTCCCCATGGATAATAGAGACTGTTGGAACAATTTAAAGGAGAAATGGAATAGTCTCCCGGTTGTCTAAAAATTAGACGGTACTGTCTAATTTTTAGACAATATTCAGAAAGGTTGAAATGATAAACACTTGATAATGAATTGTTATTCTTTTTTGGCATGCTTTCTGCATTCTTGAAAATAGAAAAAACAGAAATAAAATATAATATGAAACAAATCTATTATGTGATCCGTACTTTATTGCGGGGGCATGGTTCCAACGTTATCAAAATCCTCTCTTTGGCGTTGGGGCTGACGATGAGCATCCTGTTGTTTGCCCGCGTGGCTTTCGAACAGAGCTTTGACAAATGCTTCAAAGATTATGATAACCTGTATCAGATCTTCTCCGTCTTTTCCGCCAATGGCCAAACCTTTGAGCCGCAGGAAATGAACTGCGGACCGGTGGCGGGTGCCATACAGGAGAACTTTCCTAAAGAAGTGGAAGCAGCCACCAGCTATTGTGTCTGGATGAGTGCCCCTCTTTATTATGGAAGTGTCCGTTTTGAAGCTAACAAAGTGACAGCCGATTCACTATTCTTTCAAACTATGGGTATCGATGTTTTGAGCGGTGTTCCGGAAAAAGAACTGATGCAGAAAGATGTTGTCTTTCTTAGTGACCGGTTGGCGCGTAAGATGTTCGACCAAGAAAACCCGATAGGCAAAGTAATCTCCTATAATAAAGAAATAGAACTGACAGTGAAAGGCACGTACGCCGACATACCTGAAAATGCTACCGTCAGACCGGATGCAGTGATTTCTCTGCCTACCGTATGGAGCCGTGGATGGGGAAACTACTCCTGGAGAGGAGGCGATAGCTGGATCGCATTTATCCGTTTTCGTCCCGGAGCAGACAAATCCGTGGTGAATGCACGGTTGAATGACCTGATAAAGAAATATCGTCCTGCGGAAGACCAGAAAGTGGTAGGTTATACCGCTTTTGTAAAGCCGATCCGTGATGTATACAGGGAAGAACCGGACGTGAAGCGGATGCGGAACATCATGTCTATCTTGGGAATAATCATCCTTTTTATCGCTACCTTGAACTACGTACTGATCTCCATCTCTTCACTCTCATACCGTGCCAAAGCCATCGGCGTACATAAGTGTAGCGGTGCAGGCAGCGGCAAAATCCTGGGAATGTTCCTATTGGAAACAGCTATCATTATTCTCTTCGCCTTGCTATTGATGGGATTAATCTTACTGAACTTCCGCGACTTTATAGAAGACACAACCGCCGTTGAACTCGGAGCCCTGTTCTCTTTAGACCGTCTTTGGGTACCCCTGCTGAC
>NWBO01000103.1 GCA_002633275.1 Bacteroidales bacterium Phil12 | reverse complement strand
TGATACAAGCCAGGCAGTAGCTGATGTCGTGTTTGAAGAGGAAATTATTCCTATTACCGAAACCCCTGAACAAGCAGCTCCACCACCACCTGAAGCTCCAAAGGTAGCAGAATTGCTGGAGATTGTGGATGATAAAGCTGATATTGAGGAAACAACAACTATTATCAATGAAGATAACCAAGCTCGTGTAGAAGTAAAATATGTGCCTGTACAAGTTGTTGAAGAAGAACCGGAAGAACAGACTATTTTCGAGGTTGTAGAAAATATGCCGGACTTCCCGGGCGGACAAGCAGCTTTGATGCAGTATCTGGCAAAAAATATTAAATATCCGACTATCGCACAGGAAAACGGAACTCAAGGACGTGTTATCGTACAGTTCGTTGTTAACAGAGACGGTAGTATCGTAGATGCGAAGGTTGTACGTAGCGTCGACCCGTATCTGGATAAAGAAGCCCTCCGTGTGATTAATACCATGCCGAAGTGGAAACCAGGTATGCAGCGCGGAAAACCGGTACGTGTTAAATTTACAGTTCCTGTGATGTTTAGATTGCAGTAATTTGTAACACTATAAATGGAGAGGCTGCTTTCGGCAGCCTCTTTTTATTCATTAATTTTTTTATTCATCATGTTTACAGCTTCTCAATTACTCGATAAGATAAATAATCATATTTCTGAAATCCAGTTTACCCGGACGCCGAAAGGACTTTATGAACCGATTGAATATATCCTTTCTCTGGGTGGGAAGCGGATACGTCCTGTATTAATGTTGATGGGATATAACTTGTATCGGGAGGATGTTGCGTCTATATACGATCCTGCCACTGCGATTGAAGTTTACCACAATCACACCTTGTTGCATGATGATTTGATGGATCGTTCGGATGTGCGCAGAGGGAAACCTACCGTGCACAAGGTCTGGAATGATAATACTGCTGTACTTTCGGGAGATGCTATGTTGATTCTGGCATTTCGGTATATGACGGGTTGTCCACCGGAACACCTGAAAGAAGTGATGGATTTATTCAGTTTGACTACACTCGAAATCTGTGAAGGACAGCAACTGGATATGGAATTTGAATCTCGCTGTGACGTTACAGAAGACGAATACATTGAAATGATTCGTTTGAAAACAGCCGTGTTGCTTGCGGGTAGTCTTAAAATAGGTGCAATTCTGGCAGGAGCGACTGCTGAAGATGCAGAAAATCTATATAATTTTGGAATGCATATTGGAGTAGCATTCCAGTTACAGGATGATTTGTTGGATGTATATGGTGATCCGGAAGTGTTCGGGAAGAAGATAGGTGGAGACATCCTCTGCAATAAAAAAACATATATGCTTATCAAAGCACTGAACCGTGCGGATGAAAAGCAGCATGCTGAATTGAATCGTTGGTTGAATGCGGAGGCTTTTCAACCTTCTGAAAAAATCGAAGCGGTAACTGAAATCTATAATCAGTTGAATATCCGCAATATTTGTGAAAGCAAAATGCGTGAATATTATACGTTCGCTATGGAAAGTCTGGCGGCGGTAGCTGTTGCGGAAGACAGAAAAAAAGAACTGAAGAATCTGGTGAAACTATTAATGTATCGTGAAATGTAGTTAAGTATCGGAGATATGCCTTATAGACGACTACCAAATACTGATCAAGCAAGAGTTCGGGCGCTGAAAGCGGCTGTCGAAAAGGGAGAGATGTATAATGTGCGTGACTTGGCTATTACATTGAAGACATTATTTGAAGCGCGTAACTTTTTGCATCGGTTTGAGGCAGCGCAAATTTATTATACCCAGTGCTACGATAATCAGTCGCGTGCCAGCCGTAAACACCAGATGAATGTGAAGACTGCCCGGCTGTATATCTCTCATTTTATTCAGGTGCTCAATTTGGCAGTGCTTCGTGATGAAATCAAGGTGGCACATAAAGAGTTATATGGCTTGCCTGCTTCCAATACCGTACCGGACCTGTTGAGTGAAGCCTCTCTGGTAGAGTGGGGGAAGAAAATAATTGAAGGCGAACAACAAAGAACGACTCAAGGCGGCATACCTATTTATAATCCGACTATTGCACGTGTAAAAGTGCATTATGATATTTTTCTGGAAAGCTACGAACGACAGAAAAACTATCAGGCATTAACCAACCGCAGTCTTGATGAACTGGCATCCATGCGTGGGCGTGCAGATGAATTGATTCTGGATATCTGGAACCAGGTAGAAGCTAAATATCAGGATGTCACTCCCAATGATACCAGATTGGAAAAATGTCGCGACTACGGACTGATATATTATTATCGCTCCAGCGAAAAAATAAAAGAAGAAAAAGAAATATCATGTTGATCGATACTCATTCTCATCTTTTTGTTGAAGAATTTACCGAAGACCTGCCATTGGTGATGGAACGTGCGCAGAAAGCGGGAGTTTCCTATATTTTTATGCCCAATATAGACAGTACGACCATTGATGCTATGTTGTCGGTTTGTAGGGATTATCCGGGATTTTGCTATCCGATGATCGGACTGCACCCTACTTCTGTCAATGAATCGTATGAACAGGAATTAGCGATTGTTCACAAATACTTGTCGACTTCCCGTGAGTTTGTGGCTATCGGAGAAATAGGTCTTGATCTTTATTGGGACAAGACTTTTCTGAAAGAGCAAATCTTGGTTTTTGAAAAGCAAATAGAATGGGCGCTGGAATATGGTCTTCCCATTGTAATCCATTCAAGAGAAGCGTTTGAATATATATATAAGGTAATGGAACCCTATAAAAATACCCCATTAACCGGCATTTTTCATAGTTTTACCGGGACATCGGAAGAAGCGGCGAAATTGTTGGAATTTGAAGGATTTATGTTAGGTATCAATGGAGTTGTAACTTTCAAGAAATCGACTTTGCCGGAGGCATTGACGACTGTTCCTTTAGAGCGCATTGTGCTTGAAACCGATTCTCCCTATTTGGCTCCTGTGCCGAACCGGGGAAAAAGGAATGAAAGTGCCAATGTGAGAGACACACTCATGAAGGTGGCGGATATTTATCAGATGGATCCGGAGTATGTGGCACAGGTCACTTCTGTGAATGCGTTAAAAGTGTTCGGAATCCGCAAATAAGGTTCGAAAGGTTTTAAATTATATTAATTTGCAGTATTTATTCAAGATAAAAGGGGGAGAATGCTTCTTGAAAAGAAAAAAAAGAATACATTTGTAGCTGAAAACGCTTGTGGTTCGCATTTTTTTTGTAATTTGCACCCGATTTC
>NWBO01000102.1 GCA_002633275.1 Bacteroidales bacterium Phil12 | reverse complement strand
CGTGTTGAGGAAACGATCCAGTACAGCGTGACCGAAGGAACCGGTGCCGCCTGTGATGAGTAAGATATTAGCTTGGAATATCACTTTATGCCCCTTCTTTTCTGGCTCATAGTTTCAACAAAACAAGCAAAGATATTTATGTAGCAACGATAATCAAATATTTTTTTATTTACAATCTTTTTGCCTTTATTACGTATGGCAATCTCTAAAATTGAAGTTATATCTTTTATATTTGTTGAGTGAACTAAAAACCCCAAATCACCAGTTTTTAAATAATCAGTTAAATCGCCCACAGAATTAGCGACGACTTTTGTGCCACAAGTAATAGATTCCACAAATTTTGTTGGAAAACCAGCTATGGTTACTCGATTTTCGTCTCGTATAATAATGCTGTAGTCATCTTTTGCTACAAGCTTAAGAGTATCTACATGCGAGAGCCTTCCATGAAAACTAACATTTTTGATTGGCCTATTGTAATTGTAAATGTTTATAAATTGTTCTTTAGATATTCCAACAATGTCTAAATACACATCATATTTTCTACTAAGGTATTCTATTGATTTAATCATTGAATCCAATTTTTCTTTTTCACGACTAGGTGTGCCCGCATATACAAACCGAATTCCCTTATGTTTTTTAATATCTTTAAAAGTCCACTTTAGATCGTTTGTATCCACCAAAGGAGGTATCTTAACAACAGGTAAAAACGACTTATAATATTCTTCAAGATAACTACTAATTACAATAACACCATCGATTTTTTTATGAACATACTTCATTCTAAAAGCTATATCTAGGCTTTTCGTGAATTTATATACAAGTGAACGGTCCATAACCCCATACCATTCTGTTACGTCAGCAATACATAAAATCCCTCTTTTCTTACAAATCCCTCTAAGTCTATTCAGTGCAATGGCCGGATAGTTATAAGCAATAATGGCCCAAATGTCTTCATTTGTATTTAGCCAATGAACCACATAACTAATGTCAAACAGCTCTTTTAATCGAGAAATTTTGTTAAGGTGTTTTTTTATTTCGATGCACTTAAACCCATAGTAGTTTTTCTGTTCTCCATTAAAAGTGTTATCTGTAGTTCTATTAAGAAAAACAACATAAAATCCTAATTCTCTCAGCATTCTTGCAATGGAAACAACCCTATGGGCAGCAGCGTTTTTATCTGGAAGTTCAAAACCTCCAATATATAAAATATTTTTTTCTCCCATATACCTCATCTCTCTTTATTAATGATTTCTACTACAAATTATTCTTGTACCATATGATTGCTTCTCTTATACCTCTTCTAAAACTATATTCTGGCTTGTATCCTAAAAACTTAATAGCTTTAGAAATATCTGCATGACTATGCCTTATATCTCCCTTGCGTTCAGGGCCGAAAATCGGTTTAATATTTTTACCAAGTGCTTTATTAAGGGCATGATAGATATCAATTAAATATTCACGTCTACCGTAGGCAATATTGAAGACTTCCCCTGCTACTTCGTGATGGGCTTGACATGCTTTTAAGTTGGCTTCTATTACATTTTCAATATATGTAAAGTCCCGAGACTGTTTCCCATCACCGTTGATGATTGGGCGTTCTCCTCGCATTAGTATCTTAATAAACTTTGGAATAACGGCTGCGTAAGCTCCGTTAGGATCTTGCCTGCGACCGAATACATTAAAGTATCGGAGTCCATAGGTATCAAGACCATAATGCTTCGTATATTGCTTTGCCCATTCCTCATTACAACGTTTAGTTGCCGCATATGGAGAGAGCAGGTTACCTTCAACGCCTTCTGTTTTGGGAAGATTGGGTTCATCTCCATAAACGGATGAGCTAGAGGCATAAACGAACTTTTTTACTTTATTCTGTCTCGCAGCCTCAAGCATATTCAATGTTCCAGTAATATTGTTGGCGCAATAAAACAATGGCATATCAATTGAGCGTGGCACGCTACCCCATGCAGCCTGATGAAGTACATAGCTAACCCCTTCGCAAGCATTCATGCATGTGTCTATATCTTTTATATTTCCTTTGATGAAATGGTAACTAGGAGCAGACTTGAATAGATTGATGTTTTCCTGTTTGCCCGTAGACAAGTTATCCAGACACCTCACCCGATAGCCCATTCTTAGGATGGCTTCACATAAGTTTGAACCAATAAAGCCAGCTCCTCCCGTGACAAGAAATAGTGAGTCTTCAGGAAATTTTAAATTAGCGTAACCCATGCTTATAGCCTCCAATAGATATAACCGGCATTTTCATATTCTTTTCGATTTAAGAGTCCCTTTAGGTCAAGCAAAACTCTTTTTTCACATCCAAAAAAATTGTCGATTTTTTCTTTTGTGAAACTCATAAAGTCCGTATGGGCAACCGCCAGTACAACGGCATCCATATTTTTGATGGTATCTATTTCAGAAAATTCGACGCCATAGAGTTTTTTAGCCTCATCTGCGTCTGCGACAGGGTCCGCAATCAGTGACTCAATTCCATACTCACGAAGCTCTTTGACAATATCAATGATTTTAGTGTTTCTTGTGTCGGGACAGTTTTCTTTAAATGCGAATCCAATAATCGCTACTTTTGCACCCTTTATGGTTTTATCCGCCGCTATTAGGCTTTTAACAAGGTTTTCGGTAACATATTTCCCCATGTCGTCATTGACACGACGGCCAGAAAGAATGATTTGACTATGATATCCTAATTTTTCTGCTTTATAAGTAAGGTAATAAGGATCTACGCCTATACAGTGACCACCCACAAGGCCAGGATAGAAATTAAGGAAGTTCCATTTTGTACCTGCAGCTCTCAGAACAGACTGCGTATCGATTCCCATTTTGTTAAAAATAATGGAAAGTTCATTCATGAACGCTATGTTTATATCTCGTTGACTGTTTTCAATTACTTTTGCTGCCTCAGCAACTTTAATGGAATCAGCTTTATGCACGCCAGCATCGACAACCAATTCGTAGATTCTTGCGATAATATCCAGCGTTTTTTCGTCCATACCTGAGACTATCTTTGTGATAGTATCAAGTCGATGTTCTTTATCACCAGGGTTAATTCTTTCTGGAGAATAGCCTATTTTAAAGTCAACACCGCATTTTAACCCAGATTCCTTCTCCAGAATAGGAGCGCAAATATCCTCTGTAACGCCAGGATATACGGTGGATTCAAGCACTACAACAGATCCTTTGGTTAAATTGCGTCCTAGGATTTGGCTCGCGTGTTCAATAGGAGAAAGATTAGGGGTATGATCGTCGTGGACAGGTGTTGGCACTGCGATAATGTGAAATTTTGCCAAGCGCAATTTTGTTTCATCACTAGTAAACTCTACTGTGGTAGCCTTTATTACGTCATCGCCAACTTCTTTAGTTGGATCAATGCCAGATTTATATAATGCTATTTTCACTGGATTCAAATCGAAACCAATAACGTCAATTTTCTTGGCAAATGAGATAGCAATTGGCATCCCCACATATCCCAAACCAATTAAAGACAGTTTTGTTTTTCTGACAACGAGATCATCATATAACATTATGCGCTACACCATCTCTTTATATATGATTTCTTTATATTTATTTACGACAATATCTCTATTGAATGTTTCTTCGACCTTTTTTCTACCTTTCAAGCCCATTAGCCTTTTCTTTTCATGCGAAAGTTTCATAAAAACGATTAACGCTTCCACGAGAGAGTCTACGTTTCTAGGTTTTATCAAAAATCCTGTATCGTTGTTATCTATAATTTCCCTACACCCAGGAATGTCACTTGCGATTAAGGGACGACCGCAGGCAGCCGCTTCCAGTAATGCGTTAGACATACCTTCCTGATATGAAGGTAATACAACTGCATGAGCTAATGCTATATGATTACGAACATTGCTTTGGACTCCAAGAAAACTAATATTTTGAGATAGCTCCAGTGATTCGAGCTTTTTTTTAAAAATATCCTCGCAAAAACCAATTACTTGGAACTTCGTATTAAAATATCCATACTGAAGTAAAACTTTAGCAGCTTCGCAAAATTCGATGATTCCTTTTTCTTTCATTAGGCGTCCAACAAAAAGAAAAGTAATTTCTTTTTTTTCTGATGGATAAGGAATATATGAAAATTGCTTAAGATTTACACCGGAACCATTTACCAGTACATAGTTATCTTTTATTATTCCTTTTCTTAACATAAAGTTTAAATTATCTTTGTTTTGAAAACACACTTTTTTAGCGTGTTTTAATGCGATTTTATACATAACCTGAACGATAAATGTTATGAAAAAACATTGATCGAACACGGTTCCAAGGCCAGTAATTGTGCAGATATATGATTTTTTTAAAACCGAAGAAATAATACTGCCATATATATTTGGTTTTATTGTATATGTTAATACAATATCAGGGTTAATATGACGTATAATTTTGTAATAATGGAGCACAATTTTTAGTTCGCCAAGAGGGTTCAAACTATGTCTGTCAAAATTTAAAGGTAATAAAGTTATTCCTCTAGCTAAGAGGTTATCTAGTATATTATCGTATGGGCATGAAATAAAGACCTTGTGCCCATCTTCTAAAAGGTTGATGAGTAATTCTTTCCTAAATTTATATACGACATACGCATGGTTTGCTAAGATTAATATCTTCATGGTTTGCTCCATATGTAGTTGCTGCTGTTGTGGCTTATAATCTTTTTAAGTCCAGCTTGAAAATCAACGATGTTGTAGTTTTCACAAGAAGAAAGGCATATATCATAAACCTTTGTTCCAAACACCTTGTTGAATAGCTTGTTATCTGAAATTACGTTGTAAACGAAAGTAGGGACTGATATCATAAAGATTACTTTACCCATAATTTTTCTGTAATCTGCAATGACGTCTTTTGTCGCAACGTATTCTTCGTTTTGCGGGAAGAATATTCCTCCTGATGCATTATTTATTACCAGCCTTACGCATTCCGTAAAGTTGTCTATGTAGATCATGCTG
>NWBO01000101.1:131760-147062 GCA_002633275.1 Bacteroidales bacterium Phil12 | reverse complement strand
TATTCAAATATTGGCTTGCCAATAGCGATATTCTCTGATTGCAACCGATACAACCTTTTTCACCGATAATAAAGATACAATTCTCTTGACTTAAATCGATATTTGTGAAATTCTTTTTGGCGTATTTTAATACGCTGTTAAGTTCTTTGTTTTTGCTTGCACAACTAACAAACATAATACTGCTTGACAATGCACATAACAAAAGCAACGCTTTTATAATTCTCGTTCTCATTTTTTATTTTCTTTTATTGAGTAAAGTTTATAAGTAACATTTTTTTTGTCGGCGTCGTCTCTTAGTAATAAGCCTTCTTTGACTGCGTACATACTTAGAGTCGATACTCTGTCTTTGATTTCAATTTCTTGTTTGAAATCTAAGTTTTTATCAAATATTTGCATCATAACTCTATAATTTTGCTTTACCCCTCCGCGGAAAAATACATAGTATAATTCTCTGTATTTATCCCAAATAACATTGTCAAGAGCCCATTTATGATAATTTTGCTCATATATACGATTAGACTCTTCAAGGCTCTTGAATTTGTATTGTTTGATACCTATAACTTTATTATTATGTTTTATTTCTAATATTTTGAATAATTTATTTGTATTTAAGTCAAATACGGCTATTTTACCACAGTGAGATTTTATATCAAATAAGTAATGATTTCCAATAGAGAAGAAAGGAGGATTTGTTATTTCATCTATTGTATCGTTGTCATACATTTTACTTAGTGTATTTTTGCCGAAACAAATAGGTTCCGCATCCGGATTACTCAAATCTACTTTACAAATACGTGGCTGCCTGTTTGCAATATTTCTTATTGAAGCATATTCTTCGGGTGTAGTGGTATATTGTAATTTTTTGAATGCATCATAAAGCAAATATACACTGTTGTTATAATAAGTTAAGGGTAACCACATAGGTGCGTTTAATGCATGGTCAATACTATCGGTACGTACAAATTGTTGGAAATATTTTTCAAATATTGTTTCGCCATTGGAATTTGTAACCAATAGTTTTTGCAGAGGACGACTTATTGTAACAATGACGGAATCCATTGAGGGCATATAAGCATGTTGAGCGTAACTAAGATATTCTTGTTGTTTTAAGGATATTTCTTTGACCAAATTAGAGTTTTTATCAAACACCGTTATAATCTTTCTACTTACCAATTCGCCGAAGTAATAATATGGTTCATCGTTTTCGTAAAATATACCTGAAAAACTATGTCCTGCCGGGAAATTTACAGGAAAGGAAATATCTTTTTGATATTGTAAAGTATAGTTTGTATAAGTATCTTTGTTTTTACATGAAGATTGTAGAAAGGCAAGTAACAATACTATTATATAAATCTTTTTTTTCATATCTTTACAAATTAATGTTATATAATCTATAAACCATACTTTTACTATCAGAGGTATTGTATTTTATTAACAATCCCTTATCTAAGACAATTACATTTTTACAGTCAAATAAATAAGCATCGTTTTTATCGCCTATTTCTATTTCTTTTCGAAATTTAAACTCCTTATCAAAAATTTGTATAAAGCATTTTCTTTTGTATTTTTCTCGTTCTCCCTCACAAATAAGAATATAATAAACTTCTCTAAATTTGTCCCAAACAACATTGAAAATACTTCCATTTTTTTCTGAATCTTCCTCATCTTTTGAATATGATTCATAGTTTTTGAATTTTCGTTGTTCTATGCCCAAACGTTTGTTTTTATGTTTAATATCCAATATCTTGAATATCTCATTGTTATTCAAATTAACGACAAGTATTTTACCATAACCTTTTATAACATAGAATAAATAATTATTTTCTACTTTGAATTTTGGAAAGTGGAAAGTTGCAATAGAATCATTATCATATATTCTTTTTGCAAAATTGTCTCCAAAATAGATTGGCTCTTTGTCTTGATTATCAAGTTCTATTTGACATATCATAGGAGTTTTATTGGCAAGTCTTTGTATTGCGACATATTGCTCTTGTGTCATATCATAAGAGAGTTGTTTGAAACCGTTGTTGAATAGATATACGCTATTATGATAGAAAGCAGTGTTAAGAGCAAATGGAGAATCCAAAGCGTAATCAATGGAATCTGTTCTGATAAATTGTTTAAAATATTTTTCAAAAATAGTCTCACCTTTTGAATTGGTAACTAATACTTTCTGTACAGGATGTCCAAATGTAACAATAACGGAATCCATTGACGGCATATACATATTGGCAGCTAAATTTAAATACTCTTGATTTTTTAACGATATTTCTTTAACTAAATTGGCATCTTTGTTAAAGACTTTTATAATTTTTCTACTTATCAGTTCTCCGAAGTAAAAATATGGTTCGTTGTCTTGATAGAACATACCCGAAAAACTTCCATGAGATTGAAATCCTGTCGGAAATGAAATATTTTCTTTATATTCAACAATATTGTTATTTTGACTTTTGCAAGAATAAAAAATAAGTGCGAATAATATTATGATTGAAATAACTTTTTTCATATTTAAATAATTTTTAATATAAAGTCATTGTGCCTTATCATTAGGGCACAATGACTTTATCAAAGTTATCATTTATAAAACAAATGGATAGACCCTAACAATATCGCTTGTCCTTATGTTTTTGAACATAATAAATGTTTTGTCATTAGTTTTGTACGAAAGCTCTAAGGTTCCATTAATTACGGCATCCAAATCCTCAGACACGAAACATTCTTCCAGCATAGGTCTGTTTCTTTCAATGTAAATTAATTGAGTATTTCTGTCAATACTTCTGCAAAAATCAGTGATAACGGAACTAAGTCTTGTGCCTACGATAACTACTTCCGGAAGACAATTTCCAGGCTTCTTATAATTGCAATACATCGTGTCGTCATCATTAATGAATAAACCAAGTTGATATGTTGGAGGAAGAGCCGCTTTCTGAACGCCAGCGGTTGTTTGTTTATCCATTCTTGACTCATCTTCATCATTGCAAGAAATAATTGCTATTGAAGAAATTCCCATAATGGCAACTAATGCCATTCCCTTAATTATATTTTTTGTTAAAATCATTTCTAAAAAAATGCAATTTTATTACGATAATCTTATAACCAATTGCGATTGTTATAAGTATCGGTTTGATTTCTATATTATAAATGTACTCTTAATAAATTCATCGTATAAGAAACACAAACAAATTCTACAAAAGAATTTATTGTCGGACATATTTGCAAGAGTACTTAACACTAAGGAAATATGCCCCTATATGAGAACGAATTTATTTTGCCCTATGAAAATGATGTAATCAGAATTATACATCATAAGGTTAGAAGAATTGACACAATAAACATTCTGCAACACGCTTGCGTTACTTGAAACAACATTATTACATAAGTGTAAATCGTTTATTGTGTATAAATTTCTCATTAAAAATGAATTTAGTTCAATTCTGTCGGCAAAGATAGAACTAATATTTGATACTACCAACTTTTTATTAAATAAAAATTTACTAATGTTTAATAAAAATTAATTAGTGTTAAACATTAGTGAAGAGAAAACACATATTATTTTTGTGGCGTGATGTATAGGGCAAATATTTTAAGCAATCAAAACATTTTCAAAATGTTTTAATACTGCGAAAATACCATTGATTAGATTAATTCCAATATAAGGGTGTCTTGCAAGTGCCACCCTTTTTTTGTCAAGGACAAATTATTATTCAGATAGCCGTTGTCGATTGCTCGTTTTACTTGCCGCTGAAATTTATCGTAAAAAGCAGAAAATGTTTTTTGCACATAATCCGCATTTAACCCTTTTTGCATACGAGCGGAGAGCATTATATATTCTTCGTAACGCTCTTGCAGGGATAGTTTTTCGCTTTGACAAAAAGAATTAAAGTCGTTGTTGTTTATGCAGGCGATATATTTTTCGAGGTTGCTCTCATTCCAACATCTTATAGACTTTTTGAAAGAATGAGCAGACGTACCTATGCCAAGATAAGGCTCAAAAGTCCAATAGGCAGTGTTATGTTTGGATTGATAACAAGGCTTTGAATAGGAAGACGTCTCGTAATGAATAAAACCATTGTCTTCCAAAAACGACATAGTGTAATCAAATTCTTCCAAAGCCCTTTGCTCGGAGACTGGAACGTATTTGCCGTTTTTTATCATACGTTCAAGCATTGTGTCCTCATCAATCATAAGGGTGTAACAAGATATATGTTTAATATCGAATGATACGGCAGTTTTCAAATTGGTTTTCCAAATATCAAAAGAAGAAAACGGCAGATTGCTAATCAAATCTATGGAAATATTCTCAAAACCTACATCAAGGGCATTGCTTATCGCTTGTTTGGATTGAATAGAGGTGTGGCTGCGATTTAATAAACGTAAATCCGTATCATCAAAACTCTGAACGCCGATACTTAAACGATTTATGCCTAATGATTTCAAGCCGACAAGGTATTGTTTTGTGGCGTTTTCGCTATTAAGTTCAAAAGTTATTTCTTCTGTGTTACTAATATCATAATACATAGCAATGGCGTTCATTATCTTTGCCACTTGGTCGAGTGTCAAAACCGAGGGCGTGCCACCTCCGAAATAAATGGTTTTTACGTTCTCAATGAAATTATGTTTATGCGACAATTCCTTTACAAGACAATCCACATACAAGTCTTTGTCTTTTTGAGTGGCAAGAGAATAAAAGCCGCAGTAAATACATTTGTGGTGGCAGAATGGTATATGAATGTATAGCGAAGCCATAGAAAGCAAAATATTATTTAGGCAATTCTATCCTGAAAGTAGTGCCGATGTTTGGAGTTGAGTTTTTGACATATATTCTGCCTTTATGATAGGTCTCAACAATACGTTTGACAAAAGAAAGTCCCATACCCCAACCACGTTTCTTGGTGGTAAAACCCGGTTGAAAGATTTTCTTTATCTGACTTTTCAACAAACCTTTGCCGGTGTCGGCGATGTCGATTTTTATAAACTTCTCGGTATCTTTGAGCGTTATGGTTATAGTACCTTTACCTTCCATTGCATCGACAGCATTCTTTATCAAGTTTTCAATCATCCACTCAAAAAGCGGTCTGTTTAATGGTATTTCCAAGATTTGAGATGTTAGAATATCAACTTTGAAATATACTTTTTTAGGAACTCGCAACTGCATATAATCAACAATGTTGTTTATAATTTTCACCACATCTTGCGTCTTCAATTCGGGATCTGAGCCAATCTGAGAGAACCTTTGAGCAACCAAATTCAATCTCTGAATATCTTTGTCTATTTCCCTGCACGTGGATTCATTTTCGGGATTCATTTTCAGCAGTTCGTTCCAAGCCATAAGTGAAGATATCGGCGTACCTAATTGATGTGCCGTTTCCTTACTCATACCCACCCAAACGAAATTCTGTTGCGAAAGCCTCGTAGCACGAAAACCTATAAACAATATAACAACAGACAAAAGCAATACAAAAGCATACATCAAAGGATAATACCCTAAAAATGTTATCGCTGTACTCGGCTTGTAATATACATAACCTTTGGTGTTTTTGTCTATATTGATAACGATAGGAGTATTGCCTTGTGTCATCTCTTTAATAGTGCAATCAATATTGTCTTTGCATAATTTGTTAAGCGGTACATTGCCCGTTGCGTAGATAAATGTGTGAGAAGAATCCAATATGATTACCGGACTTAGAATAGAGTTTTGCGTTATTTCGTTCAACAAAGAGTTTTCCAAATCATCGAACACTCGGCGGATATTTGAAAAAGATTCGCTTTCTGTGTAATACAACTTGAATTTCATACCATAGACTTCGTATTCAAATGGTGGAATTTTGGAAAATCGTTTATACAAATCACCCGCAAGTACAGTCTGCCCTTTGGGTATATCTATGTTTTGAGAAAGAGTAATATTGTTAAATTCGTCGGTAATAATCACTGGGATATATTTATTATCCATAATTATTTTTGTATAGAAATTGAGTTTGGGAGAAGTTAAATCGGTATTTTCGCTTTGTGTCATTATTATTTTGTAGGCTTCGATGAATTGCTTTATTTTAGTTTTTTCGTTTTCCTCCATTTTCTGATAAAAATCCTGAGTATGCTCTACTAATTCGTTCTTGCTGCTTATGGCTTTTGCCCACAACTCGAATTTCTTTTGTTCATCGTTTCGTAGTTTGTTTATGATGGTGTTCATAGGGATAAACATACAAAAGGCGAAGACTATGCAGACTATAAGTATCGGCCAAATGTAGCGAGGAGTATTTATAAACGCTTTTTTCATCTTTGTATTTTTTACGTGTGCAAAGGTACGGATTAATTTAGTATAGAAGACAAAAAACGAAGGAATAAATTTTGTCAGTTTGTTTTTTTATTGTAATTTCGCAACCTCATTATTAAGTCGTGTAACAATGAAAGAATTTAATGCAAAAGGTACAGGGGTTGCGATGATTACCCCTTTCGATAAACAGGGTAATGTAGATTTTAGCAGTTTTTCAAAACTTATCAATCATATAATAGAAGGCGGTGTCGATTATTTGGTTTGCTTGGGAACGACAAGTGAATATCCTACTTTGACGGAACGAGAAATGATGGCAATAAGGGATTTCACGATAGAAACGGTGGATAATAGAGTGCCGATAGTTATAGGCGTTGGCGGTAATGATACTCGTGAGGTAGTCAATCATGTAACAAAGGACGATTTCAATGGTTTTTCGGCAATATTGTCGGTATCTCCTTATTACAATAAGCCATCGCAAAAAGGTTTATTGGAACATTTTCGACGTGTTGCCAATTCTTCTCCGTTGCCTGTCATAATCTATAACGTTCCGGGTAGAACCGGCTCTAACATAAGTGCAGAGACAACCCTTAAACTTGCAGAAGAGTGCGACAATATAATAGCCATAAAAGAGGCTTCGGGCAATATGACTCAGTGTATGGAAATTCTTCGTTGCAAACCTAAAAACTTTGAATTGCTTAGTGGAGAAGATGCTTTGACTTTGCCATTGATGTCTATTGGAGCCAAAGGCGTTATATCCGTTACGGCAAACGCTTTTCCAAAACAAGTAAGCACGATGGTCAATCTTGCTTTGAAAGATTCTTGCAGAAAAGCCACGGCGGTGCATAATCAAATCCTGCCATTCACAAATGCAATCTTTGAAGAAGGTAATCCTTGCGGAATAAAGGCAGCATTGGAAATTTTGGGCATAGTACAAAACAATGTTCGTTTGCCGCTTGCCAAAGTGTCCAAAACACTTTATGGCAGATTGCAAACAATAATCAAAGAAATAAAGTAAAGCACGACAAATTTATTATCACTAATAAGAAAATTAATATGAGAGATTAATTTTCTAATGTTAATGATTAATTTTCTAATGTGAGTGATTAATTTTTTAATGTGAGAGATAAAATGTATAACAATAAAAACAATTAAAATTATGGTTAATTATAAAGATTTGGGTCTTGTTAATACAAGAGAGATGTTTAAGAAAGCCGTTAGCGGAGGCTATGCTATTCCGGCTTTTAATTTCAACAATATGGAACAAATGCAAGCTATCATTCAGGCTTGTGTAGAGGCAAAAAGTCCTGTTATATTACAGGTTTCGGCAGGTGCAAGAAAATATGCCAATCAAACACTTTTGCGTTACATGGCACAAGGTGCTGTCGAGTATGCAAAGGAATTGGGCTGCGCAATACCTATCGTTTTGCATTTAGACCACGGCGATTCTTTCGAGTTATGTAAGTCTTGTATAGAATACGGATTTTCTTCGGTTATGATTGACGGCAGCGCTCATTCTTATGAAGACAATGTGGCTTTGACAAAGAAAGTTGTCGATTATGCACATCAGTACGATGTAACCGTAGAGGGTGAGTTAGGCGTTTTGGCAGGCATCGAAGACGATGTGGTAGCCGCTTCACACGTTTATACACGCCCTGAGGACGTAGAGGACTTTGTTAAAAAGACAGGTGTTGATTCTTTGGCAATATCCATAGGTACTTCTCACGGAGCAAACAAGTTCAAACCGGAGCAATGCACCCGTAACGCAGACGGTATATTGGTTCCGCCACCATTACGTTTCGATATTTTGAAAGAAATAGAAAAACGTATTCCCGGGTTCCCTATAGTTTTGCATGGCTCATCTTCTATTCCACAAGACTTGGTTAAAAGCATTAATGAACATGGCGGAGCGTTGAAAGATGCAATAGGTATTCCGGAAGACCAATTAAGAGAAGCATCTAAGAGTGCCGTTTGCAAGATAAATATAGATTCTGACGGCCGTTTGGCAATGACTGCCGCAGTAAGAGAAGTTTTACAAGCGAAACCGGCAGAATTTGACCCGCGTAAATATTTGGGACCTGCAAGAGATAGATTGAAAAACTTGTATATTCACAAATGCCAAGATGTTTTGGGTTCCGCTAACAAAGCATAAGCAAACATTGTTGAGGTAAATGATAAAAGGTTGCAATTTCTTTTGATTGCAACCTTTTTTATATAAAACGCTTTTTGTTTTTCAGTTTATGCTTTTTTGATTTTCTTGATTTGAATATCGCATGAACTTGTTCTTGTATTGGTAGCAGAGTCAAATCCCGACAAATCGGGTTCGCCTTCACGCAATTCTCTAAAAATACCCCTGACATTAACTCTTATATATCCGCCGTCTTGAACTTTTTTTATCAAGTCTTTTGCCATACCTTCGTTGCAAATAAAACAATACATAGTTTCCGAATAGTCTGCAAAATCCATTTGAGTGTAGATGATAGGTCTGCCTTCGTATAGTTTCAAAACAGCATTGTCAATACTTATTTCTTGTGTTATCGCTTCCGTTGAACAATCTCCGCAGTCCTCATCTTCACTGCAAGCACCCAAACATAAAACCACGCTTATGGCACAAAGCGACAAAATGATTTTTCTTAAATTCTTTTTCATAGCATTAAGTATTAAAATTCGTTAATTATGTTTGCAAAATTACGTTAAATCTCCGTAATAGCCGCACTAAAATGGATAAATGTTGAAAACACTTAATAATACAATTCTCTAAAAACTCTTACGAACTTTACAACTCAAAAAATACACGTTCTGCAAAAGGCGTCTTTTACAGAACGTGCAAGTTCATTCTCATAATAAGCATTTCTACGAATAGATAAACGGCAAAGACAATGCACGTTGCCAAATATCACAATTATTTTTAATACTTCCAAGTACTTCGGATTTATCGACATATTTTTTGAAACACTCGGTAACTTTTGTCAATTCTTCACACAAAGTATTATATTTTGCATGAAATTCATTTGCGTTATTTACAATGCCATAACACTGAATAATTGGCAGGGAAAGTGTTTTAATCGCAAAACCATTTTCTTCGGATAGCAAGTTTTTTATAGAATCTGAAAAATATCTTTCGACAATCGCCTTGTTTTCAATTCGATGTTCTATCCATAAGGCAATAGCTTCCCATTTCATTATCAAAGGGAAAGGATATTCAGAATTGTAAGATTGCAAAGACTGTAAATCAATATGAGGCAGTCTTGTTTCACCGTTCTTATGCAATTCCAATGCTCTCAATTTACAATATATAAGCAAAATCCACAAGTTGGAGTAATCCTTACTATCGGCATAGTTTTGTGCAGTTTTTCCACTTACAGACTCAAAGTCTTTTCTACAACTTTCTACATCGCCCATAATATGATGAAGACAGAAAAGATACGAATCTGTTCTTGAATTTGACTTAATAGCATAATCTTTAGAAAGATTGAAATATTCCTCAGCTGTGTTTATTTCACCAATATAGGCATACGTTTGAGCAAGAGTACCCAGTAAAGCCGCTGTGGGTTCATCCTTAACATTGGCTCGCCCATCATTAAATAACTCTATTGCCTTGATAATTTTGTCATGCTGATTGTAACACTCCTCAATATAAGGTCTGAATTTTTCAAAATCGTAACCATTGAAATAAATCTGTGATTGTCTCAAAACGAAACTGACTTTTTTCTCCCAACGTCTCAAAAGTCGCGTTTCCGAATTTATATCAACAGTTTTAAGCAGACTGTCAAACATTTTCTCATCAATAGGCATTGACAATTCTCCTATATGAGAGTAATATTCAACAAAGCGAGTCGCAAGTTCCAAGCATTGTTCTACCCTGAGGCGTTGTATAGGATTCGTATTTCTAAACTCTTCTAAAAAAACGTCAATCAATTGTTTCGCTTTCACAAGAGCTGCTAATGTGTCTCGGCTTTCAATTTTAAGTTTAAGAAATTCATTAAATGAATCCCAAGCCAACACATACTCTTCCTTGTCTTTCCGTAATTGTTTGATTAATCTTCCTACCCAACTTACATTTTCGCAATTGTTATTCAATACCTCTTGAAAAATACAATTTAATGCCGATAATGGATATTGCTTTGCCATCGTATTCACATCGACATTGTCAGTAAAAGTTCTGCAAGATGTTTCCATAATCTTATCTCTGTCTATAACATCTTTATGCTTCCTGACAAATCCGCATACAAAATCCGCAAGATTGATATAAAAGGAAGAAGTGTCCGACTTAAACTTAATCTCCAATGTTTTTATTCCCCTATACTTGGCACGATTTTGAACTTTTTGTTTAATCTGTTGCTTCAATATATCGTGATATCGATAAAAATCAACAGTCTCATCTATTATTCCCCATACTTTATCACTTCTGTTGTCAATCCAGATTTCGACCTCAGCATCTTTCTCAAAATGATAATCTTTCAAAAACGTCTCTATAACGACCGTCACTGCAATCTGCCACCAATTCTGATTGTTGGCAAACATGGTAGGTCTATCTTTTGAAATATAAACCTTCTTAACAAAAGGCAAAAGATTGTCCTTGTATATATTCACCTGCTCTTCGCTCAATTTACAAAAATGAAAACGGGCTTTATCTTCTATGTTTTCTTTGTTTTGTAATAATTCATCGGTGCTATTTGGAACAGGTTCCGGAAAACCAAATTCTTTATATAGTTTTTGGTATGCCTTCCTCATTACTTCCTCTCTTTCTTGTACAACAACTCCACAGACAAACGAGTACTCTTTACTGTTTATCGCAAATGTTCCGGTTTCATCTATTGCCAATATATACTTTGCCATAATTATTTTTGTTTTTTTGCTTTTTCAAACTCAATGTATCCTTTTTTAGCGATATTATACCCGGCAATACCATCATTTGAGTGCATGATACCCTTACTCTCGAAACCGCAGTTCTTGGAACAAATTTCTGTGTGTCCCAACTTACCTTCTTCACAAATAGGACATTTCTGACTCGTACCACTCGGATCAACAAAGCAAATATTACCGATTTGCAAGAAAGGAATATTTTTCTTACCATTGTTATTATCACTTTCTCTAAACAGCAGAATATTCTTTATTGGTGGTACAAGACCCCTACTTTGGAATTTTTGATACAATCTTCTTTCCAACATTCTGTAAATATTACCTGAGAACTTTTCCAAATCACTTTCAACCTTAGTTATACCAAAACCCTCGCTGGCAATGATTCCCTCTCCGCCAAATCTCTCCTTATAATCATTGTAAAGAAAATCAATCACACCAATCACATTGGCAACCAACGAGGATTTTGTTTGTTTCAAATTCAAATCCAATTCCTCGTCTGATATAGAACGTACGTTATATTGCTCCAATTCGGCTTTGATTTCACCCTCGTTCATCAAGCAATCAAAATCTTTTCTAAACTTAAATATGTTTCTTATATCAAAAACATCGACAACTTTTTCCACTTCTTTACTATTAGAACAAACCGCATAAAGGACAATGTCGGCAAAATTTCCTTTCCTTTCGCATTTCTTATAAGCGTCTTCAAAAACATCGTTTTTTACTTCGTTTCCATTCCAATAAGCATAAATCCAATCCACATATTCAGATTTCTGTTTTTCAGTAAGTTTCTCATACTTATTGTTTCCTGTATTCAGATTATCGATAAACCATCTACGTTCAACAACTGACAATTCATTGCTTCGTTTAAGTTTTACCTCTTTATCACCTTTCTCCTTTTGATGTTCATTCATAGAATAAATGTTTCTTTGAGCATGACGCTTCCAAAGATTGAACAACGATACCACATCACCATTTGTAACTATATGACCGTTTATCATCTTTGCTGTACTCAAATCCAATGACAAAAGATATTCGCTTTTGAAAAGTTCGGCAAACATTTTTTCATAATCCTCATGAGTTTTATTAAATGTACGGCAATACAAGTCCTCTTTGATAAAGTATGACGGATTTTTAACAACATATCTGTCTATCCCTTTAATATCCGTTTCCTTGTATTTCAAGTCTTTTATCGTAAGAGTTGGAAAACCATACTTTTTGACATTCCTCAACATATCCAATTTTTGTTCATTGGTACCCAGTCCAAATTCAGGAATATATACTCCCAAAGTAGATAACTCAACCTCCCCGTTGTCAATACCAAGTGCAAAATGCATATTCTCTTTAAGAACCTCTTTATTGAACTCTTCCACAATTTTTGTCTCTTCCTCTTTTGCTAAGAAAGCAAGTTCGCGTCCCGAAGAATTGCTTCTTTCTGTAAATCGAGCGACCAAAGTTAGTTGCTCGTGCAGATAACGATTTCTTTGAGAACTATCTTCGCCATATTTTTCAATTCTGCTTGGCTTCGGTTTGCGATACATTAAGGTTATTTCCGGACAGAGTCTAATGTCAAAATTATTATTCTCGTTATCTTCGCTCCAAAACTCTTTCCATATCTGAGTATGTAACTTATCGGTATAATCATACAATTTTTCCTTGCCGCAGCAACTCTCATCGTGTCTCAAATCAATAGAAGTTATATCAAATACTTGTGCATTGAATTTGTCGCTTGCCAAATCTTCTAAAATCCAAGGCTTGGTCATAAACATACGCTTATAACTAACTCTTTCAAGTGCTACCTTGAAATCATCCAAACTGTCAAAATCAACATCCAATACTTCATCTTTAAGTTCTTCTCGTGATATACTCAACATCTTGCTTGCAACTCTCGATCTTAGGATATCTTTATAAAACTCTATTTTCCTTTGTTCGTCTCCTTGCAACTGAAATTCACCGGTAATAAATCTTCCGTCAAAAGAATACTTTTTCTTCAATTCAGACTCTTTTTCCAAATCCGAATAAAACTTGTTGGCTCCGCTCTCAATATTACTGAAACACAATTTTTGTAAACTTCTGAACGAAAAACTTTCAAACCAAAAAAGTTTGATTTTACTTGTCTTGTCTTCCGATTCTGTCAAACGTATCTTGAAATCACTTGATTGCTCACGTGGTATAAGAACAAGTTTATGTTTGTTCTCGTGTTGCAATATCAACGCCCAATAGTTTATCATTTGGCTTTCGTTTTTCTCTTTTTCCATCGCTTTAAGTTGAGCATAGAACCTACCGTGTTTTTGAGCCACCTTTCGATAAAATTCCGCAACTTTCTTGTACGCTGTAAACTTATTTGTTGTATTCTTACATGCCGCATTGATAAGGTTTCCTCTTTCCTTTTTCAACGTATTTAATTCTGTTAGCAATCTTTTCTGTTTAGTCGTGTCATTTGTTTGATTTCTTTTAGTTGCAGTACTTTCAATTTGTTGGGTAAGGTCAAAATATTCATCAAACTCATCTTCACTGATATTGTCAAAAAGATACAATCCACTTTCCTTCAAATCACTATAACAACTATCTTCTTTTTGCATTAACTCGCTAAACTCCGCCTTTTGTTTTGACAATATATTTTTGAGCATCTGTCTCAAGTTCGCATATTCCGAACAATCTCTCATTGGCATTTCGCCAAGCAATAGTTCTTTACCTTCCGACCTTTGCTCTATATCTCTCGTCATCTTATCCCATAATTCATTTGAGCCGTTCCATTTCAATCCTTTTGACTCGCTAAAATTGACTTTCAAATTTTTATTTATTGTTTCAATCTTTTCGCTATAGTCTATGGGCTTTTTATTAATTGTATAAAAATTAAAACTTGCTTTTGCTATCGGATAACCTTTCGATTGTTCTGGAAGAAAACTTAATATGCCCAATTCCAATTGATCAAGTAATTCTTTTCCTTGCTGTCTCAATCTTAACCCCAAATCATCTTGTTCTTTTTTGTCTGTTACACTATCAACCAATGACACAATTAGAGGCAACGCACCTTTGATTTTCAGACGTCCGAGCAATAAAGCCGTTTGAGCTCTATCCACTCTTTCGTATTTATCTCTTGATGCCACATCTTCTAACTTTTCCCATACATCAAAAACATCATTATACGCATTTATAATACTGTCCGATAAACCGCATTTCTCGAAATCTTTCAATGTATGTTGTATCCTTTGTTTTTTCGTTTCCTTGTTTTTTATTTTTTCCGATTCAACAAAATCTGCATACGACTGCCTTGCGTAACTTTTTATCCAATCATTTTTAACCGACATATAACCTTTGACTCTTGTTTCTTTATTTTTTTCGTAAAAAATATAGTCAGAAAAATCGGATAAATAATTACCTAAGTTGCTGGCAAAATTCACCAAATCGAACTCCTTGCCATTTGAATTGTTCAATGAAGCAATCTTTTCTTCAATTAAAGTATTCGTTCTATCAGATTGCAATTTAAATCTGATAAATCTATTATTTCTTATAGTTTTCATTAGTTTATTTGATTTTAATTATTATTAATTTTCATTTTTTACGTACATTTATGCGAAATCTCAATCGCTCAGTTCAAGTTCATATTCAACTACAAAATTGAATGCAAAGTTATGAATAATTATACACAAAAACATAATTTACAACAAAAAAACAATTTAAATATTAAAATTCATAAAAATTTCCCGAAAATTGTTACGATACTATAAGAAAAATGACTAACTTTGCAACGGCTTTTACAATATAACAATAAGATATAGGAGCGTAAAAATGAGTTTCGAGATAGTTCTTTGACAAGAAATGGTAATATTTTTATAGCACAAAAAAGACATAACTCATTTATTTATTAAGACTTATCATTATTGTGATGTAAAACCATTTGAATTTCTACTCATGTAGATCAACGCTTGAAGACTTAAAAAAATTTCAAGGATGTAAAACCATTTGAATTTCTACTCATGTAGATCATTGCGGTTGAAGCTATAGATCCTACCTTTGATGTAAAACCATTTGAATTTCTACTCATGTAGATCAACATACGTCGTGTGATTTAGTGTTTTCATGATGTAAAACCATTTGAATTTCTACTCATGTAGATCTATCGATAATACCGCCCCACGTCTTGCGGGGATGTAAAACCATTTGAATTTCT